>NZ_RLII01000002.1 GCF_004102745.1 Acetivibrio mesophilus
TTGACCTGCTTTTTATTTGCTTTTTTTCCGGTAGTATTATGCGTATAGAATTTTATTTTGCTGTTTTCACTGGTATTAAGAGAATTTTAATTTGATTTTTGCTCCGATTTTAAAGTGCTGAACTACAGTAAAAAGACACACAAAAAGAAAAGACTAGAAAAGACCATTTGCAATTCCCCCAATGTTTGCAAAAAGTAGTAAAAGTGATTGAACTTATACTAACACTCTACACCTATTTTGTTGGTAATGCAAGGCCGTGGATACAATTACCTTATCATCTATTTCTTATTTGTTTAGTCTTATGTCTACTATACACATATTTAGAAAACCCGATGAAATCTTCTATTAATTGTGATAACACAGGCACCGCCTAGAGGTGGAGATGCCCTATGTAGAAACCAACTTTTCATAATATAATTAAACTTCAATTCATTAATTGATGCCTTTTTTAAAAAATACAACACCTGCAATAAATATAATAATAAAAAGACTACTTATTGAAATAATAATAGTGTTGTTATTATTATTTGTTAAATTACTATTCAAAGTGCCTCCTCCTGCTTTTACATCAACAGGATTAACCTGTGTTTCATCTTCTGCAAAACTTATCTCAAATATATTAAGTAAGTCACTCATAGAGTAAAGCTTTCCATTGTTAACACCAACAAGGTCTTCTCTCTTCGTAAACGGAACACCGTATTCTTCACTTCCGTCATTTATATATACCACATATGTAAAATAAGTTGGGAATATAACCATTTTGAGTTGAGTTACATTTTCTATATTATTTTCCTTGAGAAGACTTAACAAACTGTCGTCGTTTAAATAAGTTTGGATTCCATTTATATGGCATCGGTTTCCAACTACTGCCAGTTGCCATTTACCTTGATTCTTTTCTATTAATTCAATGGCTTCATCATTCAGTTTATCTTTATGTTCTATTTCACTTAACAATGGATTTTTTAAAATAGTACCCGTTGAAATTAAAGAGTCGTCATTTTTGTTAAATATCGGAACTTCCCACTCGTACTTATCTGTAATTAAACCAGAAAAAGCTTTATTTGATTTGTATTGATTAACTACATCATTACTTACATAATATACTTTATACATTTCATTAAAACCAATCTTAATGTCATCCTTTTTTATGTCTTTAAAATCCATACTTTTTAAACTTTCTGAAATTTCATCTATACTATTATCACATATAGCTAAAAGATCATCTTTTTCTGAATGTTTTAAAATAGAACCGCTCTCTTTTAAATCTTTTATCTTTTCACTTACATAAGAATCAGCAGAAACAATAGTTGTCAAGGAGAAAAGGATTGTAAATACTACTAGTAATAACCTAGATATACTTTTCATCATAATAACACCCTTTCTTATTTTTTATGACCAATTCCACCAATAAACTGAGTAACCCCAAAAATAATTAGGCATCCATCCGTTGCAAAAAGTAGTATAAGACATAGTATATTTATTACCATCGAATGGATCACAATAAACTACATTTTGATATCCTGTACCATCGCTATAACCTGTCACTAATATATTGTGAGCACTTGATAAATCATTATAAACCTGAGTCACCGCAAGGGGTTTTCCTTGTTCTATATATGCTTTTATTGTAGAATAGCTAAGCGAACCAGTGCCTGCAGTTAAATTAGCTTTTGAATGGTCATATGCTCCATATTTATTAGCATCTACTTGCTCTGAGCCGTTAGCACCTTGGTTTACTATCCCTCCCTTTACATGAATTACAATATCAGTTTGAGTTCTTGGATACGACGTTATGGGTTCATTATAATTTGCCCACCAATAACCATTTTGGCGAGCGACAGAAGCCCAGCACCAATTTGTTTTCTCTTGAACTTGTAAGGAACTAAACAATGTTTTTGACGCAGCAAAAACAGATACTGAAGAACATATTACTATGGAACATAGTAATATCAATGAAATTAGAATTCTCTTAGGATATTTCTCCATATTCTAGCCTCCTTTTATAAATTTGATAAATTACTCAATTAAATAATAACAAATACATTCGTTATTGTCAAGTGTTTCCACATGAAATATAAATTAAAATTTCCAGCAAATTCATGATAGCATTAGTTTAGCGATCGACGTAATAAGTATCCCTTCAGGGTCATGCCCTACATTAGCAATAAGCCTATTTTCTGCTGTGGATACAATTACCTTGGAGAATCTAATAACTTATACATTTTTTTGCGTATGTTCTCAGTAAAAGGAGCAATTGCATTTCTTGTTATATGGAATTTATAGTCACTAAATACAGACGATTAATTGATTGCATTGCTAGTAAAAGTTATAATAAAATACCTTATGTTAGCAAATATCATATCTATATGAAATTTTACCGAATGAAGTTATTGAATATATAATTTGTATCTGTAGGCTATTTATAAGCTTTTTCACAATTTAAGACTATAAGTTTAAAAATTAATTTTGTTGATTTACTATTACAAAGAGAGGGGGTGCTTATTTCTTAGTTAAAAAACGCTAGCATATCTGAAGAACTAATGCAATGAAGAAAGTCTGCTACAAAAGAAAAATGAATTATTAACTTGAGATTTGAAAATCTACAAAAATGATAGTGTAAAGTAGCATATGAAAAATGCGGCCTGGCACTATCGAGAAAAAATGCACCTTGAAAAGTGAAGAATATACCAAAATTCCGCATTTATTCCACGGTCCTCTTGACAATGAGCCTCTGCCGGCATGTTGCAGGCATCAGAGGCATCCCCCACACTGAACAAGGCAGAAGGGCTCTGAAGGTAGTTGATGCCGGCACGATACCCTAACATGCCGGGCACTCATTATCAAGAGGCTTTCGCGGCATAAACGCTGCTACGAGACTTGCTTGGATAAAATCAATTGTTGAGAAAGCTCAATTAGTTTCTGCCACTTGCCCGGCATATTAGGAATGGATTCAAGTTCCGGGATAGAATTCAGGGGCTGCCAGTAGGTGTATGAATGGGGACGAAGGAAATTGTAATAGGCCACAAAGAGTGCAACATGAGTATTTGAGCCTTCCCCGCTACCATAGCCATTAGTGACCTGATAGGAGAACTTGAAGGTTCTGTTGAGGCGTTCAATTATCTGCTTGAGCCAACGATATTCAGTAGAAACCGGATCATCATTGGTAAGACCGATAACCTGGAACAGATTGAAGTCCATGTTCTGCAACATGAATTGTTGTTGAGCAAGCTTGTAAGCAGTATAGCCGTCAGATGCAAACTTAAGAGCCATGCCTGGGAACTCTTTAAACTTGGCAAAGGCCATACGCATTGCAAGGATGCATGGACCTACATCACGGGTATTGGATATCTGGTATCCGAGTATGGACTTCTTAAGAGCATCCATGATAAACCAGACATAGTGACGAACACCTTTAACTTTGGTGTAGGTTTCATCAGCGGCCAGATAGTTGGTGGGCTTATAATCGTAGTTATCAACGAAAGGCTTCACAAAAGCTGCGGCTGTCTTGGCATAATTTGCTACGGTGACGTGAGAAATCTTTACCCCGTGAATTTCCTGAAGAGCTCTGGCGGTAGCCCGGGTAGAGAGACCAAGGTTAACGTTGTAAGTCAGGCAAAGCCCCATAATGTGAGAGGAGAAATTCCTGAAAGTCAGATTGGTAGAGCCTTTGGGCAAGCTAGACAAATCCGCTTTGAAGAAGTCAATGGTAAATTCTCTATAAATGTAGTGGAGTTTGAATTTGTGTTTATCCTGCTGATATTCAGCCTTTTCTTCTGGTGATAACCTGTTGAGGGCATCGAGGTAGAATGAGCAGCTCTTATTGACACACTTATGTATGTTAAAATGCTTACGATCCTTCTTTTTGGTCAGGGCATGACCACAATAGGGACATATGAGAGTAATTGACTTGAAATCAGTCTTTCCTTTGGCAAACCTGTTGTTACAGACTTTACACAACAGTTGGCCGCGACCGCCGGTATTATCGTAAAGGTAGTTATGAGGAGCTCCACAGTAGGGACAGATGCAATCAGAAGGAACAGGGTTCTTCCCACGTGACTTAACAGGCTTGAGGCTCTTGCCATGTTTGGCCTGGTATTCCTCCATCAAAAGTATGTAGTTCAGAGGCTCAACCTTCTTGATGACGGGTAGTTTGTCAACAGTAAGTTTGTTGTACTTAGGGCTTGTAATATCGTACTTAGGAAACTTTAACGGTATGTTTTTCGCAATGAAAACCCGCAATTGCTGGTTTTGAGAAAGTAAAAATTGATTATATGCTACTAAAAATGATATAATTGAGTTCAAACGATGACCAACCTTTCTGTGTTTTTTGTCTATGGTGAACTCAATTATACCAGAAAAAAGGGGGTCATTGTTTTTTTATATCAAAAAACTTTGAAACCCTTGATAAATAGCATATTCAATATATAACTAGTGTAATTTACTTTACACTAACACAAAAAATGCAGAGGTATTCAAATGAAAAAATTCAAGCTATTAACATCTGTTTCTTTAGTTTTATGCCTTGTTTTTCAACTTGCAGGATTTCATGTTCCACCCTTTGGAATTACTGACGTGTATGCAGCATCATCAGGAATTGTAGACGGAAATGACACCAGTATATATTATGCTGGAAATTGGAGTGAAGTTAGCAACCAAAACTATTATAACGGGTCAACGAAAGTTTCATCTAGGCTAGCTGACTTCGTTTACTTCACCTTCACCGGAACGGAATTTACCTGGATAGGAACAAAGGGCAATAATATGGGAATCGCACGTATTCATGTTGATAACATAACTCAACCAATAGTTGACTTATATTCCCCTACACAGTTGTATCAACAAGAACTATTCAAAATAACAGGTCTTCCCTATGGTGAGCATGAAGTACTTATTGATGTGATAGGAAACAAAAATCCAAGTTCATCGGGCTATAATGTGGATATAGATGCTTTTAAATTCGGAGGCATGCCCATATCTCAGGTAAACAACGGGTTCCTTGTGGTTGTAGCTAGTGGGCTTTATAATATTTCTTCAGTAAAAACAGCTATTGACGCTTATGTAGATGATACCATAAATATAGAGAATTATAATACAAAATTAATTACTGTTAATACTGTTCCAGATGCCACTGCCGACTATATCTGTGAGACTCCCTCAAAACTTAAGACAGTGATAAAAGACCATTATGATAAAGGCTATGTTGGTTTTGTATTAATTGGATCTAGTCCGTATATACCTACTCCATATGTGGTAGCGAATGGTGATGGTGCCGGAAGTGTATATCCTTCTGACCTCTTTTATGCGGATATGGACGACTGGGGTCAACAGGATAGTTACGGAAGATACAGTGAAGCTACAGTGGGCAACCTTTATAAATATGCTCCCGAAATGTTTTACGGTAGAATCTCTGCAGCAGGGTCAACAAATGGAAGTTTATACGCCGAGGCCATTAAAGTTATAGACTACCTCAATAAACTACATGACTTCCGGATAAATCAAGGGAATTTAACACCAGAACAAAATTCCAGATCTCTTGTTTTGAAGGATGATGATTGGAGCATGTTTAAAGAGAACAATACAATGTCTAATCTTGGCACAGAAATGTATACAGTTTATGATAACAGTCTCTCATCAAGTGAAACGCTTGTTTCAGAACTACAAAGAGGTTATAAGTTTATTTATGAGTGTTTTCATTCAAGTAATATAAAGCATTATATAGATGAATATTCAAATGACCAATGCTATACAGATACTTCTTTTGATTACAATGTAGTAAGAAGTATCAACCCTAAGGTAAACTACATAAACCTTTTTAACTGTTCATCATGCAAAAACATAGACAGTAACGATAATCCAATGGACAACCTGGGGGAAGCATATCTTTTGACAGCGATTATGTAATTAATGTAACAGGAAGCTATGATATATGGGGACTCATTCCTGACTATAAGTATTGGGATCAGATTGCAGGAAATGAGTCTATCGGTTCGGCAGTTCGAGATCTTCTGATAAGAGAAAGTCAAGTTACAAACCCGTATTGGTACCAGCTAGACATGCAAAGATGTGCTGTGCTCGGAGATCCGACAGCAAAATATTACGTGTCACAGCCGGATGACAAACCACCGTATATTCAAACGAACCTTTCTGCTTCAAAATATTATCCAAGAATTAACGTGGCAGCCAATACAGAATTAAACATTTATGCATACGATCCCGATAGCTCTTCCCACTGGGTTGCCTAATGGTTCTAATATTACTAAAAACGGTGGAAATATAAAATGGATACCTTCAAGCAATGATATTAATAATGTTTACACAATCACTATAAAGCTATTTAATACAGATTCATATAATAACCCTGTTAATAAGTATGAAGAAACCTTTACTGTGAAAGTGACCGACGGCTCAACACAGCAAATGACAACCGGCAAATCTGGCTTGATAATAGATAAAGAAGGAAACGAATTTGACAGGTTGCCAATTATTGAAGAGTTATTTAGAGAAAGATCAAATCGAGATAATTGAGCATGTAATAAATCTTGTGTTTGAATGACCAATCAACCTCCTTTTTGGCAAGAATTAATATGCCAAGAAGGAGGTTGTAATAATCCCATCACTCTACAACTTATGAATTATTTCATATATAATTCACTCACGTTCTTCCGACACTAAACCAGCTTGAGAGCATAGTTACAAACAACTTTCCAAAGGTAGCTTTTTCTATCTCCCTGTCAGAAACAAGATCCACCTTTGCGATTTCCCTTTCATCGATTTTATATACTACTTCGCCTATTTTCTCACCTTTGGACACTGGTGCCGTAAGAGACCCTTTTAACCGTACCTCCCGAATAACCTTGGCTTTCTCACCTCTGGCAAGAAGAAGCTTTACATCATCACTGTAAAGAGCCTTTGTCTTAGGAATCAATGCTTTCTTAACCTCTATTTCGTTAACTTCTTCCCCTTTTTTGTTCACCTGCGTAGATTCGTAATTGGCAAATCCGAAGTCTAAAAGCTTTCTGGTTTCTGCAAATCTGGTGTTTGAATCCGGTTCACCCAATACTACCGAAACGAGTCTCATGTTATTTCTTGTGGCGGTTGCCGAAAGACAGTGACCTGCTGCACGGGTAAAGCCTGTTTTTAGACCATCACACCCTTCGTAGAAATGAACAAGCTTATTGGTATTAACCAGTTCAAATTCTCCGTTTCTGAAGGAATCCATCCAGATGGAAGTGAACTCAAGAATTCTCGGATGATTTACAATAAGCTCCCTTGACATAATTGCAACATCATGTGCAGTGCTGTAATGGCCTTCGTCCGTAAGTCCGGTACAATCAAGGAAATTTGTATTCTCCATGCCGAGTTCCTTTGCCCTTTCGTTCATGAGCACTACAAATCCCTGCTCACTTCCAGCTACCAGTTCGGCCAACGAAACGGTTACATCATTGGATGAGTGGGTGGCAACTGCTTTTAGAGCATCCTTTACGGAATACTGTTCGCCCGGTTCTATATAGGCCTGAGAACCTCCCATTCCTGCAGCATACTCTGATGCTGTCACTATGTCATCCATGTTAATTTTTCCGGAATCAATTGCTTCCATTACCAATAGCATAGACATGACCTTGGTTACACTTGCTATGGGGAGCTTCTCATTGCTCCTGTTTTCCAAAAGGATCTGCCCAGTTGTGGCATCCATCAGAACAAAGCTTTTTGCTTGCAATTCAAATACATTAGTATTCGTCATTATATCGGCAACAGTTTCGACATCGTATACCGGCTCGTCATTAGCCGGGGCTGAAAGAACAGATATTGTCATTATGTTTAACAAAAAAACTGCTGCTATAACACAAATTAAACCCTTTTTCAACACTTAAAGACCCCTCCAAGCATTTATCATTAATAGATTTTTATGCTGGAAACAGCCTATATATACTTAATTTAAAAAAGTTTGTACGTTTCTTTAATTTAATCAATAATACAGTGAACATATTTAATAGGTTCGGGTTTATTATCTTTTATGACAAAAGCATTTTGGGAAAGCTCTTCTGCATCCCTGCAGTCGGAAATATTGGTATGAAGTATACACAGAGTATCTCCTTCATCAACCCAATCGCCAACTTTCTTTATCATTGTGATACCTGCAGAAAAATCTATACTGTCATCCCTAGTCTTTCTTCCTGCGCCAAGAAGCATTGCCGAAACACCTATGTCTTCTGCATCAATGGAATTTACATAACCTGCTGTTAAAGACTTAATTTCTATATGCTTTCTTGCCTGAGGCAGCAAATTCGGATTGTCTACCACCTCGGGATTGCCTCCCTGTATTCTAATTAACTCCTTTAGCTTTTCTACGGCCTCTCCGGATTCAATCAATTTGCGCATTTGAGTATAGGCTGATTCATAATCCGAAAATGCACCACCTAGAACTGCCATACGGGACGCAATTGTCAATGCTACGGTAGTCTCATCCTCGGCGCCGTATCCTTTCAATATCTCTATTGCTTCCTTTACCTCGTTGGCATTTCCTACTTCATGCCCTAAGGGCTGACTCATATCCGTCACAACAGCAACAGTTTTTCTCCCTAGAGACTCACCTATTTCTACCATGGTCTTTGCCAGAATTACAGCTTCGTCCACGGACTTCATAAAGGCTCCGGAGCCTACCTTGACATCTAGCACAATACAATCGCAACCGGACGCGATTTTCTTACTCATTATTGAGCTTGCTATAAGAGGTATGCTGTCTACCGTACCGGTAACATCCCTTAAGGCATATATTTTTTTGTCCGCAGGAGTAAGATTTGGCGATTGGCCTACTATAGCCATTTTATATCTGTTTACATTGTTTATAAAGTCCTCTTTTGAAATTTCGGTTTTAAAACCTTCTATAGACTCTAATTTATCAATTGTTCCACCAGTGTGGCCCAGTCCCCGGCCGGACATTTTTGCAACCGGTATTCCCACGCAGGCACAGAGTGGAATTATTACAAGGCTCATCTTATCTCCCACTCCGCCAGAAGAATGCTTATCAACCTTGATACCTTCAATCATAGACAGGTCAACTGTTTCACCTGAATTAACAATGGATAAAGTGAGATTTGCAATTTCCTCCTTATTCATTCCTTTAAAATATACAGCCATCAAAAATGCCGACATTTGATAGTCTGGTATGTCCCCCTTTGTATAACCTTGAATAATATAATCAATTTCAGCGGCAGACAAAGCCTCTGCATGCTTTTTTTTATTTATAAGATCAACCATTCTCATAATTTTGACCTCCAAAAATAATCATAATGCTCTACAGGATGCTATTAAGAAAGCTTTCTCCCATTAAGCTGTTGTTAATCCCAAGATAGTGGGCTATGGTCTTTGATACATCAGAAAAAGTACTTCTGGTACCTAAGTTTACATTGCTTTTAAATTTCTTTCCGTATACAAGCAAAGGTACATACTCCCTGGAATGATCGGTACTGTCCGTAAATGGATCACAGCCATGGTCAGCTGTTATAATAAGAAGATCATCCTCCGATAATTGCCCTAATATTTCGGGTACTCTTTGGTCAAACTCCTTTAAGGCGTTGGCATAACCTTCGATATTATTGCGATGTCCATAAAGCATATCAAAGTCCACAAGATTCGTAAAAAGAATACCTTCAAAATCATCCCTCATATACTCAAGGGTTCTGTCTACACCATCCATGTTATTGTGAATATGGACCGAATCGGTAATGCCGTTTTTATTAAATATATCTTCAATTTTGCCAACTGCTTTAACTCTGTATCCGCTTTCAACAGCATAGTCCAAAAGAGTCTTTCCTATAGGGTCAAGGGAGAAGTCTTTTCTCCTGTCAGTTCTTTTATAGCTTCCGGATTCACCGACGAAGGGTCTTGCTATTACTCGTCCTACAGCATGTTCTCCGGCAAGAATTTTTCTTGCTGTTTGGCACATCTCATAGAGCGCTTCTATCGGTATTACATCCTCGTGGGCTGCTATTTGAAACACACTGTCAGCCGATGTGTATACGATTGGATAGCCTGTCTTTACGTGCTCATCTCCTAACAACTTGATTATCTCTGTTCCTGATGCCGCAACATTTCCCAGAGTCTTTGTTCCTATACTTTCTTCAAATTTTTTCATTACATCCTCGGGGAATCCCTTTGGATATACAGGGAAAGGTTTATCCAATATTAGGCCGGCAATCTCCCAGTGCCCCGTTGTAGTGTCCTTACCGGCAGATTTTTCTGCCATTCTTCCATAGCAGCCGACAGGATTCTTTGAAGGCTTGTAGCCTATTATACCGTCAATATTCCCCAGCCCCAGCGATTCAAGATTTGGAAGACAGAAACCCGGTACATTTTTGGCGATGTTTCCCAAAGTGTTGCTGCCTATATCCCCGTATTTTCCTGCATCGGGGAGCTCTCCCATACCTACGCTATCCAAAACAATTATTATAGCTCTTTTCATAGATCAATTCTCCTTTGCGGTAAGAATAAAAGCTCGGGACATCGAGTCCCTTCGCTTTTGCCTCTTTCATTCACTCCAAGAGGCTAAAATAAGAAAGGCAGGATATTATTTATCCTACCTTCTTATTATATTACAAATATTAAGTTTAATAAATCATTCTTTATTTGCTTAAATCTGTTTAATCATGCTCTTGGATGAGTTTTTTTATAAATTTCCTTTATTCGGTTTTTCGCAAGTTGGGCATAGACCTGTGTGGAAGATATATCAGAATGTCCGAGCATTTCCTGGATTGACCTTAGGTCTGCACCATTCTCCAAAAGATGTGCGGCAAAGGAGTGCCGTAAAGTATGAGGCGTGATATCTTTGCTGATCTTTGCCTGATTCTTATACTGCTTTATTATCTTCCAGAATCCCTGTCTGGTGAGCCTTTTTCCGTTTACATTAACAAACAAAGCTGTTTCATCAGCTCTTTGTATCAAGAGATTTCTTGATTTCGACAAATATTCACTCAGAGCACTTACGGAGAGAGAACCGATGGGTATAATTCTTTCTCTCGAACCTTTATTGCATCTAATGAATTGCATTTCAAGGTTTACATCGCTCAAATCAAGGGAAATAAGCTCCGATACTCTTATTCCTGTTGCGTAGAGAAGCTCAAGCATTGCCTTGTCTCTGTATCCTTTTAGATCATCGCATTTTGGCTGATCCAAAAGAAGCTCCACTTCTTTTGTAGAGAGAATCTGCGGAAGTTTCTTTTCTACCTTCGGTGACTCCAGATTTTCAGTGGGATCCTGAGATATTATGCCTTTTTTAGTCAAATATTGATAAAAGGATCTTATCGATGCAAGATTACGTGATATAGTAGAAGTTGCCCTGCCTTTTTTTTGCAAGTGCAAAAGATACGCTATAACAGTAGTCTTATTTGTATTTGCGATAATTTGGATCTTCATATCTTTTAAATATGTAATGTACTGCTCTATGTCTCTTTTATATGATTGCAAGGTATTAAGAGACAATCGTTTATCATTTTTCAAAAAATCCAGAAAATCCAACACTAAATCTTCCATTGCATTCTACTCCTTCTTATTTACAAAATTTATTTTAATATAATACTTTAACAAATTTACAATTCATTAAATCACCCTATACATCACATCAGACAGTACCTATATTGAACATTTCGGTCAACTACATATTTACTTATCCTTTACATTATATAAAAATTTCTAGTTACAATGCAATATTTTCCCATGTTATGTAGAATAATTCGGTACATTGAATAATTTTCTTATTTTTTTTTTGTGCATAACTTACAATATAACAGTATTTATGCAATTATATAACCATTATCATAATTAATTGTCACCATTGAATACTATTCTATGTAGAAGATTTAGTCTATTGCTTTGTTTTTGTCTTAGCTCTCAAGAAATCATCATCCTCATAAAAACCGGTGAAATGTAGGCCTCTACGAGTATTCCTGCTAGCATAAAGCACGAGAAAAACAAAGTAACAAAGCAATAAGCAAAAAAGTTTGTTTTTAGGCTATCCTTTGACATTTGTTTAGTTGATTTGTTTTTGACAATGTTAAGTGAGAATTTGATGCCGTTTACGCCAAGCGCAATAATACATGGGACTATAATTACTTCCTTTGGGAGAATTGTCAGCAATGTAAATACCGCGCCTTTAAACCCCATAATGTAGATAATAAATCCCGATGTAAATCCGGTGATAAAGCCCCTTATACCAATTAGAAGATATATAAAAGGGATACCGATGATAGTTACTCCCAGAACCCATAGGGCGATCACCAATCTTGCGTTATCCATAATGGAGATTCTTAGTATTTCGTTGCTGTCAACCCATTGATGCTCGAAAAGTTCTAAGAATCCTTGAAAGTAATTTATCAGCTCATTTCTTTGAAGTGAGCTTAATCCATTAACAGTAAAAGCTCCTGCGGATATTCCTCCTATATACATCAGTAGAAGAAAAAAATAAGTATTTATGTTGTTTTTTATATGCGAAGTAAGAACCTCATGTATTTTCTTTATCATTTTATCCCCTCTTAGTGTTTATTTCATTACAGCTTTATTCAAAACCATCAGGCAATTGCCTCATACATTAAAGATTCTATGCTGTAAAATAAAAAAAAATTACAATACATCAAAATGTATTGTAAACTTTACTTAAGAACAACGCTTGTTTATTTGCTTATGATCTAATACAGCAATTTATATCCTTCTTTTATATCTTTATTTCTCCCTTTATTATTTTCTCTGCCAAAAGTATACCTATTATGGATTTGGCGTCGGTTATCTCTTGGTTTAGGATCATTTCCACCAAGTTATTTACCGGAACCTTTTTAGTGGAAATAAACTCATCCTCATCGGCACAGGCTTCTCCCTCATGAAGTCCAACAGCAGCATATATATGCAATACTTCATTGGTAAAACCCGGTGTAGTGTAGATGCTCGAAATATGCTTTAGTTTCGCAGCTTCAAGTCCTGTTTCCTCTTTTAATTCCCTTCTTGCACAAACCTCAGGGTCTTCACCCTTATCTAGCTTTCCGGCAGGCAATTCAAGCAGTTCTTTTTCAACAGGCTTTCTATATTGTCTTACCATATAAAGCTCATTGTTATCGCTTATGGGAATAATAACCGATGCTCCCGGATGCAAAACCACATCGCGGGAGGCTTCCTTTCCGTTGGGTAGCAAAACATTAACGCTCTCTACACTGATTATATTGCCGCTGTAAATATGCTTTTTTGACACAGTCTTTTCTTCATAGTTCATTAATTGTCATCCTCCTAAAATCATGATTTATTGCCGATTTTTCCTAATTTCATCTGTAGCAAGCTTGTCACACCTGTTATTGTATTCATTGTCACTGTGTCCCTTTACTTTAATCCATCTAATTTTATGAATACCGCTTAGTCTATCAAGCTCCTTCCACAGCTCAACATTTTTTACATCCTCTTTGCCGGAAGTCTTCCAGCCGTTGTTCTTCCAATTCTTAACCCAGTTCATCAAAAAACCGTTTACAAGATAGGCACTATCACTGTAAAGGTCTACTTCACACGGTTCCTTTAACATCTGAAGAGCATAAATGGCAGCCTTAAGCTCCATCCTGTTGTTTGTAGTGTCTTTCTCAAAGCCGGATAGTTCCTTTTCATGCTTACCGTATATCAGTATTGCACCCCATCCTCCGTCTCCCGGGTTGCCGGAGCACGCACCGTCAGTGTAAATACTTACTTTTTTCATAGAAGCTCCTTATGTATTTTGCATTATTTTGCAAGCTTAGTCGTACAGCTTGCCAATATCTAAAGCCTTTTTGGTACATTCATTCATTGCTTCGATTATCGCATATCTGAATCGGTTTTTTTCAAGAGAGCTTACAGCTTCAATGGTAGTTCCGGCAGGTGAGCATACTTGGTCTTTTAACTCTCCCGGGTGCTTGCCTGTCTCAAGGACCATTTTTGCAGATCCCAGAACAGCCTGCGATGAGAGCTTGTACGCCAAATTTCTTGGTATCCCCGAAAGAACTGCAGCATCTGCCATTGCTTCAATAAACATAAAGACATATGCGGGACTGCTGCCGGTAACTGCAGTTACTTCACTCATTAGCTTTTCTTCTAAGAACTCTACTTTTCCGAAGCATTCGAATATCCTTTTTACCTGTTCTGCTTCTTTTTCGTCAACATTTTTATCACAACACATCAGGGTCATTCCTTCACCTACCAATGCAGGGGTATTGGGCATTGTCCTTATAAACTTTTTATCCTCTCCGATTATTCCCTTGTAGAATTTAATCGGAATTCCCACTGCAACAGAGACCAGTATTTTTTTGTTGTCAATAGCCGGCTTTATATCATTAAGAATAGTCTTAACCATATTTGGCTTTACTGCAAGAATAATTATATCTGCTTTTTGAGCAGTCTCAAGCGCACTATCTAAGATGGTTATTCCTGTATTTTCTCTTAATATGGACAGCTTATTTTTATCAACATCGAAAACTAAAATGTTTTCTGCCGGAAGAATATCGGATTTTGCTATACTGGTTATCATAGCACTTCCCATATTACCTGCACCTATAAAACCAATTACATTATTCATTGTTCTCCTCCTTTAACAATAGCTGAGGTAAGTTTATCCTTTTCTATCTTACCACAAACAAGAGTAAAAATTACACAAAAAAATTTCTAAAAACCCATTGACATAAAAATAAAGCTGTTGTATACTATAAAAGCGTCGAAGGGGTATAGCTCAATTGGTAGAGTAGCGGTCTCCAAAACCGTTGGTTGCGGGTTCGATTCCTGCTGCCCCTGCCACCGCCTGTTTCATATGTGAAACAGGCTTTTTCATTTTGGCCTCTTTCATTTTCAAATCCTTCATTATCAAAATAGATTACCTCAATAATGCAAATAAATAAGGTGCACTTAAATATGCACCTAGCAGAGTTTAAAGGGGGTAACCTATGATTTTATATACACTTTGAAGCTAAATACTGAAACCATTAAAGGGTAAGCTACATAATAGCCTCACATGCATTCTTGTTAAACTAAGAATATAATTAATAACACTTTTTGTCAATAGTTGTAACATCACTGTAATATATTTTTTATATTGAGTAAGAAAATGTAATATAAACTTAATTTAAGGGGAAGTTTTTCTTTTCTTTCTACTGACAGCAGCCCTTGCAATAATTAAAAGCAAAACAGGCAAAACAAACGCTATCAGCCATGCAAGATTCCTGAAAGTCTCAGCTTCCAATAAAATGGAGTTCATTAACCTAGGCGGTATAAGGCTTATACTCATAACCACCAGTGCAAATGGCAATATGAGTGGCTTGTAATAGTAAAGGTCGAAGGTCTTTCCGAATACGTGCAGTAAAAAATAAAATACTGTGCTCAAATACATAAAACCTATAGTTGCCCAGGTTATGACCAGAATACTTTCTGCCCTTTCGAAGAACCGTCCAAATTTTATGATGCGCGCAAGCTCATATGCCGGCAGCAGATCATCCGTGGAAACCGGATAGGGATATACGCTTACAAACGAAAAGGTAAGGCTCACCAATACCATTGAACAGATTGTCAGGCCAGTAAACCCCACTTTGTTAAAAACATCGCGTTTTTTTATAAAGGGCGGTAGTAGGAATAGAAAGATTATTTCAGCAAAATCCGATATTCGAAGAGCCCCTTTTACAAAAATGTTGTAAGGTCCTGTACCCAATATAGGCATGATACTGTCAATACTCATAGATGGTATCAAAGCAATAACAAATAATGTAAAGCTGATTACAGTAATAGGAACGAGTATCGACTGAAACCTTATTAGAGGTTCAATTCCATGATAGGCGCTTATAACCATGCCTAACACAAAAAATAACATAATGAACCCTATTGGGGACATTGCAAACCCCATTGTTTTCATTTCCTCGCTGAAATTCCTAAGGTAGAATGACAGTAAAGCGGTCAAAAAAATTATTATGAGAATGCCCAACAGGATTTTTAAAGTTTTTCCGCCCAAAATCTCACCTATATCAATAATATCTTTTCCTTCAAATTTAGAATACAGCTTGCTAATTATATAGAAAGCTATGATGGCAAGAACTGATACATATATTGCCACGAACCATGCAGCTGGGCCGCCTATTTTTGCCATAGTACTCGGAAAATTCAGTATGGCTTTTGTAGAAATCATAGTAATTAGGAGGCATATAGCTTCATGGCTTCCAAAAGTAATGTTATTATTCATAATTAAAAACCACCTTTAATACCTTATATAGAACACAAATATCGGGAGGATAACAGCGGCCAGTGCAATAACGAAAATCATAATAGCACCAAGCCTGTTTTTTTTATCCCATGTCCACTTTCCGTAGCCTATTGTCTTTATAAATACCCATAATAGAATTATCGCCAAAATAAACCGCAAAAAGAAAATCATGATTTATTGCTCACCTTCCTCAGTACCGGTTGCCGGATTCGTTCTTAGCATAAGCCCTGGTCTTCTTATTTTAAAATCAACTTCCACTTCAAATTTAGAATCAGGATACTTTTCTATCCACTTGAAATCTGTCCACTCATCCCAAGTAAAAAATTTACCTTTCATTTCTTTTCCAAATCCCGCAGTATCACTACGAAGCTCTTGGGCTGTCTTTTTCAGCATTCTCATAAGACCCTTCTCAAAAAATTTTTCAGCTGAAGTCTCGAGTATGGTTACCTTATCAATACTTTCATAATTAATTCCGCTTTGTATTGAAAGGATATCTGCTTCGAGGAAAACCTTTACTTTTATATTGGGTTTTCCATCTATTATTTCAACCTTTCTCTTGGGATTTCTGTTTTGTCTTATATTAAGGGGAACAACATTATCTGCTGAGAGAGGGTCAGGTATTGTTACAAACGAGTAGCCGAAATTTCCCTCCAGCATTAGCTGTAATTGCGTTTCTTCCCCATCAAACTCACCCACCATTTTTGAGCCGTTAAAAACAGCAAGCCCCATTATTTCCGACTTTATTGTGCCTACTTTGGGCATATCTCCGGCTTTGAAATCGCCTTCTAACGGATAATCTCTTCCTTTTTCCCTATATGTGGAATTGTCTGTATTTATGTCATCTGAATTTTCAAATTGGCTTATATCAGCTAGAACCGCCAAAGGTTGAGTAGATTCACTAACCATATTTTTGTAAAAATTTATGATGGATGTGTTTGCTGAAAATCCTGTATATCTATATGCACTCAGTACCATCTCATAGTACTTCGCAGGATTTGATTCAAGCTCCGGCTCTACGGCTCTTAAATATCTCTCTGCAACATTTCCAGTGCCTCTAGCTACTAACATGTAAGAATTTGGTCTGAATTCTCTTCCTCGTATAAGAGCATTTATATATTTCTCAATGCCTTCCCTTGCCAGCTCCTCAGAAAAAACAACAACCTTTATCTGTGACATGTTCAACTGCTTGCTGACATAGGTGTTTATCATATTCAAACCGGAATAAATTGATGGAGCTTCAACGGTTGTAAAGGATACCGATTCTCCACCGCCACCTCCTCCACCTCCATCTCCTCCGCCCGCTACTTTTGTCGGAATTGCAATCTGAAGAGTCATTCGAATAGAATTACCTTCTCCTTTGTCAAAGCCAATAGCTATAGGATTAACCAGATCGTCAACCTCTCTTTTGTCAAAACATCCTGTCATGGAAAGGCACATAACAAAAGCAACAATTACTATAAAAGGCTTCTTTGCTTTACTTCCCATTTTTAGTAATACCTCCCCTTTTTCTTTTCATAAGCCTTGCAATTGTTAAAAGAACGAGTGTCATACCAAAGGTAACTATCCAAGAATAATACCTAATTATTCTGTTATCAATGTACATTATTTCTATTAAGCTTTTAGGTATTAGGCTTAGAGTAGATAGTATTATGGCAACAGGCAGTATAAGCGGTCTATAGTACTTAAGCTTAAAGGCCTTTGAAAATACATATACTATAATAAACAATCCACAACTAAGATATATTAGACCTGTCAGTGACCATATAAGCAAAAAGATCGACTCAATCCGTTGAAAGAACCTCCCATATTCCAAAACCCTTGACAATTCAAAAAAAGGAAGAGCGGTATTTGAAGAAGTAGGATATGGAAATACAAGTAAATAAGCAAGAATTCCTAAGGTCAAGACCGTCCCGGATATCGTAATTACTAATATGCCAATTCTTTTTATGTTTTTGATATCTCCCATAAAAGGAGGTATAAATAAAATAGAAATGAGGCCTGAATATATTGATACTCTTGGCAGACCTCCAACAAATATGTCATAAGATCCTGTACCAAGGATTGGCATTATGTTTGAAAGCTCAAAATTCTGAATAGAGCCTGCAACAATTATTATTATTCCTATTGCAATAAATGGAATAAAAATTGCTGCGCTTCTTGCCAAGGGTTCTATCCCAAAGTAGACACTAATAATCATGCCTAAAGCGAAGAACAGTACTAAAAAATCAATGGGAGATTGCGTAAAACTTATTATCTTTATATGCTCAGCATACTCTCTTAATTTAATTGAAATAATGAAAGCAATATCAATCACAACTATCAATCCAACTATGATTCTACCAATGTTACCGCCAACAAATTCACCGATATCCAATAAATCCTTTCCCTCAAACGCAGAGTAAAGTTTTGATATTATTAGAAAAAGGCATAACGCAATTATGGAAACATAAATTGTCATGATCCATCCTGCAGTTCCGGCACTATTCGACATAATACTCGGAAATCCTAAAATTAGCTGATTGCATATGAATAATAATAGAAGTGATATTACCTCTCTTTTTCCGAAAATTACTTTATCCTCCACGAAAGTCCTCCTATCTCAATGTCTCGATGTTTATTACTTGCCTCTTTTCTTATCACTTTTTGCCCATTGGCGTGATATTTTAGGTTGTTTTTTTGTATCCTTGGTATTTAAAAAGTCTGGCCTATTTTCCTGTTTCCAGATAGGTGCCCTAAAGAACTGGTCTTCATAACCACTATTGGTTTTTGGTCCAAAGGGAGCCATAAAAGGAACTCCAAAGGATTTTGCATTGCACAGATAAATGCTCTGTACAAACAATCCAAAGGTAATACCTAGAAAACCGGCTATAGCTGCAAGAAAAACATAAACGAACCTTAGAATTCGGAAGGAGAAGCCCAGCGAGAAATTTGGTATAGCAAAGGAGCCAATACCGGTAACAGCAACTACAATTATGAGAATAGGGCTTACAATATTTGCTGCCACTGCTGCCTGTCCCAATATCAAAGCACCGATTATTCCAAGGGTGGGGCCTATCGGGCTAGGGACCCTTAGACCTGCTTCACGGATAAGCTCAAAGGCAAATTCCATTATGATTATTTCTACAACCGATGGGAAAGGTACTCTTTCCCGGGAAGCTTCTATGGCAAAAAGAAGGTCCGTCGGGATCATTTCATGATGGAAATTGGTTATCGCCACATATAGCCCCGGTAAAAGCAGCGACATAAATATGGCTATTACCCTCATTACCCTTAACAAGTTTGCATAGGGGAATCTTACATAGGCATCTTCTGCCGATTGAAGGAAATCATTATTGGTAGTAGGCATTACAAGCGCAAAAGGACTTCCGGACATAATCACAGCCACTTTTCCCTCTGTAAGCATGGACGCCACTCTGTCAGGTCTTTCTGTAGCTATTATTTGAGGAGTAGGCATTATTGTATTGTCCTCTATATACTGCTCTAGCTCTCCAGTATCGAATATGTAATCTGTTTTAATATTCTCAAGGCGTCTTCTCACCTCATTTACCAAAGAGTCATTTGCAATGTCCTTTATATACAGCATTGAACAAGGGGTTTTACTTCTTTCTCCTATTGAAACACTTTCTGCCACCAAATCTTCGTCCTTAAGGATTTTTCTGATAAGGGCAGTGTTTACTCGAAGTACCTCATTGAAGCTTTCCTGGGGACCTCTTATAACAATCTCGTTGTTAGGCCTGTCTACCGATCTGTGTTGCCAGCCCTTTACATCACAGGCATAGGCAATATCTATTCCATCGACAAAAACTCCGCAGCCTCCAAAATTAATTTCATCAATAATCTCATCAAACTCGCGGGATACTTTTACCTG
Organism: Acetivibrio mesophilus; assembly: GCF_004102745.1. GTDB lineage: Bacteria > Bacillota > Clostridia > Acetivibrionales > Acetivibrionaceae > Hungateiclostridium > Hungateiclostridium mesophilum. Next base: position 20,109 of record NZ_RLII01000002.1, read on the forward strand.
ATTATGAGTGACCAAATTTTTATGAATATACTCTGAAATATTTTTATTTTCAGTACCCTTATCCTTTATGTCCAGATTGGAAAGAAGCATAAGCGGCTGGAGTATATTAAGATTTATGAGCATACCGTTAACCATTCCGTCATAAAAAATAAGACATGCGGAAATTGTTTTATCCTTCACTAAAATATCGAACTCTCTTAGAACTATATCTCCATTGGTAGGAATAGAAAACCTTTTTTTGAGATAATCAATATTCTCAGTAATGTCTTTGCTCACATATACCATTTTTTCAAGCTTATTATTTTTTTTGTCCGAACTACCGCTATCTTTTTCGTCATTGGAAGAGCGTGTAAAAAGGCTTCTTATGAAACCCTTTTTTTCTTTAACAGGAGACTTTTCATTTTTGTTCGATACGTCATCGATTTTTTCGGATTCCTTTTCCTTCAATATGAATTCTTCCTGGGGTTTAGGTTCTTTAAAAGCAAAAATATCTTTGATTAGTTTCTTGAAATTCGCCATATATTACACTCCTTAAGGAAATCTAAGTTATAATTCAAATATCTATTAGCTTTGGATACTATATCTAATCATATTATGGTTCGCAAGGATTCTAAATATACAAAAAAAAGGATTGGTGCTTATTATAAATTAAAGCATCAATCCTCTTCTAATCTTTTATCTATTTTTTTCTGCATCTATATCCTTAAGAGGTCTAATTGTCAATATCTTTAAAATACTTTGTAATAGGAGAATCTATAGGCAGTATCAGTGTCTTTTCTCCCTTGAGAGACTCTTTCATTGCTTCAAGCGTTATTATATACTCATAGAACTCTTTTTTCTCACCTGAATATGCATCGGAAAGAATCTTGATATATTCGGCTTCTCCTTCACCGATTAGCTCTTGGGCACTAGCTTTAGCTTCTGAAATAATAATATCTACCTGTTTATCCACTTCATTTTTTATCTTGTTTGCTTCATATTGACCTTCCGCCCTGTACTGCTCTGCTATTTTTTCTCTTTCGGATATCATTCTTTGATATACAGTCTCTTCGTTTTCAATAGGTAAATCCAGCTTTTTTATTTTTACATCATATACCGTAATGCCATAACCGCTAAGTTGTCTGGCTACTTCTTCAGTCACGATTTTATCGAATTCCCCTCTTCCGGACAGTTTTTCATTGATTATGCTGTTTTGCTCAAGGGTACCCATTGTATTCTTTACTGTATTGTAAACCGCAGCATCAATTCGTCTTTCTGCTTCTGATATAAAGCCAATGGACTTGACAAATTCTACAGGGTCGGATATATGCCAGATAATATAGTTGTCGATTACCATATCCTTTTTGTCCTTTGTCAATACATTTGATGCTTCAAGGTTATAAACTATTTTTTTATTAGGAAGGGTCAATTTGCTGTCAATAAATGGTGCCTTGAAATATAACCCGGCAGAGTCTTTTGTATCAATAATTTTTTCAAACCTTTTTATGCAGACGTATTCTCCTTCTGTGACAATAAACATACTTGATAACAGTATAATTAGTGCAAATCCTAAGACACAAGCTGCTATTATCTTTTTTATCATTCTATTCGCCTCCCTCCGAGTTAAATGGTTTTAGTGGAACAATCTTTTGAACGCCGGAAGAATCGTCTTCGATATAAACCGTAATACCTGGGAGTATCTCTTCCATAGTCTCAAGATAAAGCCTTGTCTTTGTAATATCTTTAAAATTCTTATACTCATCATACATTTTCAGAAACTTGGCCACCTCTCCCTTAGCCTCATTTATCTTTGTCTGTTTTGCCGATTCTGCATTACGCAATATTCGGTCAGCTTCTGCTTGAGCCTTTGGGAGCTCTGAATTTTTGTACTTATTTGCCTCATTCATTGCTGTCTCTTTGCTCTGTTTCGCATTCTCCACATTTTTGAATGCCTGCTTTACTTCTTCTGTGGGTGGTTCTGAATCCTGTATTTTTACATCCATTACCTGTATTCCTATATCGTATGTGTCAAGGCTAGATATCAGCTTTTCCTTAATTTCATTTTCAATTGCAATTTTGCCGCTGGTAAGAACATCGTCAATTGACGTCGATCCTACAACGGAACGGGCAGCACTCAAACTCGAGTTTCTAAGGATACCTTTGGGATCCATTGAACTAAAAAGATACTTTTTTGGGTCAGAAACCTTCCATTCGATGAAGAAATCAATTTTTACAATATTAAAATCTCCTGTAATCATTTTTGATTCTTCATCCACAGTTGAATATTTGCCATTTCCCTGATCTCTATAGCCCAGCTCAAGCTTTTGAGTCATTTGTACCGGCACTTTTATAACCGATTGTATTGGATATGGAAATTTAAAATGAATTCCTGCGCCCTCTACATTTGTGACCTTACCAAAGGTAAGCACTACAGCCTGCTGCTGATCGGTTACAGTATACCAGGAGTTAAAAAAAACAATTACAAGAACTATTGCGACAATTACTCCAATGATTAATTTAAATGGAGGTTTCTTAGGTCTCTTATAATCTGCCTTCATGTTTATTACTTCCATTTTATTACCCCCTTATCTAAAATAAATACTATAGATCTATGGTCCCGTCAAATTACTCCTATTCTATTATAAAGCCTTAAATTCCTTTAATTTAATAAAAAATTAATAAAAAAAAAGAAGTGTGCTATTTCACTTCTTCTTTTTAGAACTTTTTATAGAGAGATATCTTCAACATTTCCATCACCCAGCTTAACCAGGTAGACATCCCAATAATTAGTTCCTAGCTGATTTGCAAAGTCTTTGTCGAATACTGCAAAGTCGAATCTATATTTACCTTTAATTGCACTGCCCGTATCCATAGCTATTGCATAACCCAATCCCTTTATATAAAATACAGTTCCAAAGGGCCAGTAATTTTTATCGATGGCAACGGTTATTCCAGGAACAATCGGTTTGCCGGAGTTGGTTATGCCAATATCATTTCCGCATTCCTCTTTAGATGGCGTATATGCTGTTCCTAAAAACTTTCCGATGTATTGTCCTTTATCAATAGAGCCTCTTGAGCTTATTCCTTTAAATTCCGTATAGTTCTGAGGCTTTATGCCCACTGATGCTGCCAATTTTAATGTGTTTTGAAGCTCTATATTATCTTCCACCAATTCCTTGTTTATTCTCTCCATATCCGCACTTTTTGTTTTAAGCTCTTCAAACTCTTTTTTTATACTCTCATGCTGACTTAAAATCCTGCCGTAATCTTCCTTTAACAAGGCATAGTCATTTCTCAAGGATTCATTAAGGGTCTCTAAACTGACGTTTTCTTCAGATATGGTTTGTACCCTCAAAAATGTGTCCTTAAACTGCTTTTTTGTATTATTATACCAGTTGTATATTATAATGTTATTTACTATCAGACTGATTATAACAACAAACAGAAAATATATTATTATTCCGTATACCTTGCTTACCCTGTTAGTTTTATTGCACTTTTGAGGCTCAGTTGATGACGGTACATCATCGCTAAGCATATATTTGTCCTCCTTAAAAAATCTGGTTATTTTTATTTTAATTATCATCATATTTTAATATTTTTATACATAAAATTTTTTTAATTTGGATATTTACATCTGAAAAGAAGTGTGCTATAATTATAAATCGTTATCGGGGTGTAGCTCAGTTTGGTATGAGTGCTTGCTTGGGGTGCAAGAGGTCGCTGGTTCAAATCCAGTCACTCCGACCATAAAAATAAGCAACTTACGTGTATTTTGGTAAGTTGCTTATTTTTATGTTTTTTACCCCTATTTTACCCTATTATTTTCTCTTTCTACTCCAAAATCTTGTCGCCCAATTGAATATGTGCCTTTGTGTATTCATAACATAAACACAGCAAAGGTATATATTATCGTGTAATTAACAAAAATATGTACATGATACAACTAAAAAAATATGGAGGTTGAAAGAAAATGAATTATGACATTCATAAAACGGGTGGTTATGATGTTTAATTAAACAAGGAGTGGTAATTTGAGAAGGTTCATAGCTTTACTGATTTTTGCCGGTGTCATGCTGCTCGTTGGATGTAATGATTTCGTTCCTCAAAAGCCAGGAGAAAGCACAGCTCCCCCAATCAATAGCACCAATGCGCCAACAAAAACAAATGCCCCGAAGACTCCTGAAGTTTCGGCTGAAGATACTGCAAAAATATTTAATATAGGTGATATTGCTCAGATAAATGATGTAACATATACTGTAAATGGCACAAGAGAAGTTCCTGAAAATAGATATCTTTCCCCCGAAAAAGGTAATATATGGTATGCAATTGATATTACTATCGAAAATAAAGGTGGCGAAAACTTTAATTTTAGCTCAATGTTAATGTTTACATTAATGGACGATGAGTCCAATAGTTATGATGTGGCAATTGTTCCTGATTTAAAAGGATCCGTTGACGGTGAAATAGCTCCGGGTAGCAGTCTTAGGGGCGAAGTGGCTTTTGAAATACCGCAAGACGCAAAAGACCTTAAGCTAGAGATAGACCCAATCCTCTTTGGAGATGAAGTCATTATTAAATTAGATCGTTAATATGTAAAAAATCCTCAGGATTAGACCCGAGGATTATTTTTTGCATTTAGAACAGTGTCATTTGCTCATGTTTCACTTTGTAAGCAGCCGATTCAAGTCCTGCATTGGATTTAATAAGGTTAGACTGTATTACACTCATGTTCATTCCTGTAAGCATCCTGTGCAGTAGGCTATACACCACATCAAACTGCATGTATATGTCCACCTGCATATGCCCTGTAAGGCATATCAACTGGGTATTTGTCGCTTTCGCAAGCTCGAAAATATACGACAGTAAATAGCTTGCATTTGCCTGCCCAAAAGGGTTGTCTATCCATATAACCTTGCTTGAACCCTGCCATCCGGTTTTTTTATACCTTAAATATGAAATAATCGAGATAAACATGGCAAAAAATCCTGCCAACTTCTCTCCTCCAGACCAGCTTATAACTACCTCCCATGGGATATAGCGGGAAGCTCCAACAGTTGATTCGGGTTTAAAGACCTTAATTGAGTATTCGTTGAGGCTTGTAACAGCATCTAAAAGCCTTACAGGCGACATTATTTTTGCTATTTCGCTGTCAATTCTCGCTACATCATATTTACCTTCTGCCTTCATCTTCTCAATTTCACTGATGGATTCCTCAATATAACGAGCCATCAGGGCTTTTCCTTCTTCTGGGTGCAGGGAGGGCATTTCTATTACTATGGTCTTTTTTGTGGTGTCATTTATTTTTATTTTTGAAAAAGTATCAACGGATTTCAATTCCTCGTATATCGCTTCTGCCTTACTATAACAGCGTTCTACAATTTCTTCCTTATCCTTTAAGGATTCATTCAATTGAAATTCCGCTGCTTTTTTCATGTTTTCAACGCTATCGAGTATATCCTCAAATAGGCCCTTCACATATTTATAGTTATACATATCACTTTTCATGATTTTATCCAGAATCAGCTTGATTGTCATGTTTTCGGTCCAAGTAGCCTCACCATACAATTCATTATAGCTTTCTCTAATATCTGACTGCATCGTTTTTAGATTGTTAGTAGCTTCGCGATAGTAATTCTTTATTTCATTTGCAATAATGGAAATCTCTTCAACGGGGTACTTTAAAATATCCCAGAGAGAAATGGATTCTCCTTTATACACAAGGCTATCCATATTTTCCCTCGAAGAGGCTTCGATGCTTATATTATTATAATTAATATACTCTTCCAGCCTTTCCTGGTATTCCACCAACTTGCCTCTTCTTATTTCGACTTCCTCCAGCTTTTTTGCATTCTTCTGTTTTTTCTTTCTGTATGCATCTATTTGTTCATTAAAGGAAATTTTATCAATGCCTTCTATCGATTCAAACTCAAAAGGCTGCAGATTGTATTTTTTCTGTATCTCCTTTCTCTGTATTTCTTCCTTGCCTTTTAGTTTTTCAATGTTTCCAAAATATTTCCGTTCTATGCCCTCAAGTTCATTAACCTCTGACTTTAGCGAAGTATGTATTTTCCTTTCTTCTTCAATTTCTTCCTCTGTAAAGAATGTAGTCATTCCTTCAAAGTCGGACTCATCAAATCCCTTTGAACGAATCTTGCTTAAGCCATTTTCTTCGGTTTTTCTGCTTTTTTCAATAAACTTCCTTATATGTTCGCCGTCTCTGTCAGCAATCTTTACTTCAAGTCCCCGAGCTGTTGAAAGGATTTCTTCTAAAGTTCCGGTTATTTGCATTTCAGGCTTTTGAATGCTTAATTTAGCTGCTATTTCACTATAAATTCTTCTTTTATCCTCATACAGTCTTGAGTTTGCATTTAAGCTGTTTTTAACATTCTCAATATTTTTTAATATCGAATCAATTTTTTCCTTGAAAATCCTTATTTCATCATCAATTTGAGTGAGCATCTGCTCTTTCGCTCGAAGATCTTTATTAAGCTTTGCCACTTCATCTTTTAGCTCCATATACAGCGTAAGATTTTCAATGTCCTTCTCCTTTTCCTTTATAAGTTCATTCGTTTGCTCAATAACAACACGATTTTCTCTGCTCTTTTTATCAAAAAGCTCCCTTTTTTCTTTGATATCATTAAGGGTATCATCATTTTTCTTAATATTTTCTAAAATAGCATCAGAATGAGATTTAGTCTCCTTCAGCCAGCCTTCGGGATAGGACTTTACAAATTCACGACATCTTTCCATAAGCCCAGTTATCTTTTCAACATCTTTTTTCATTCCTTCATACTCAGCCTTTAAGCCGGAAATATTCTGATCCATTCCCTTAAGATAAGCTTTAAAAAGCTCGGAATCTAAAGCAAGAGCATTATTTTTGGAATAAACCACATACATCTCCATGGAGCCTAATCGGTCAATTCCCTTTGATAATTCCGGACTGTCCTTTGGAGCCATTATTCCCTCTTCTGAGTCCACTATAAAAGTAACAGGGTAGCTTTCAACCAGTTCCGGCATTCCATCAAACAGAGAACCGTCCCTTGTTTCAAGCTCCTGTTTATCTATTATTATGGAATGGCACAAAAGGGGATTTTGGTGCAAAAGAGCCTCTCTCAAATCCTCACGTTGGTTCCTTAGCCATAATGATCCCGGTATGCACCTTATACCCTGGTCTTTCAAGTACTCACAAACCTTTTTCAGCTCCATATCCGGAATGTAGTATTCGCTGCCATCAAATAGATACTTTCTCTTAAGAAGCTCGTGGTACCGTCCTAAAACATCACTTAGAGAGTTATCCATTTTTATTTTAAGAGCATTAAGGGCCTCATAAGCTTCTTTGCTGTAGACATCCTCAGAAATCTCATACATGGATATTTCCTTGTTTATTTTTGAATAATCCTTTTCAAATGCGCCAATTTTTTCATCCAGATTGTCTTTTTTCTGACGCAAAGCCGCAGTGCTTTCTTTTATCCTGTTCTCCTTAATTGATAAATCTTCCATCAAGTTGCTTATTTCTTTGATTTCTTTCTCAAGACTTTCTATTTTATTTATAAGCTCATCTTTGTCTTTGGTTAAATTTAATAGGCCTTCCGAAGGAGCAGCCAAAAGTGTGAGATCTTTTGCAAAATATGAGGTGATTTGGTCTAGTCTTTCTTTTTTATCTTTAAGCCTTGTACGAATAGAGGAAATAAGGTCTCTTACACTGTCTCTTTCAATATTCTTTTCCTTAACTTTTATCTCAAGCTCTACCTTCTCCTTTGACAACGCATCCCGTTCGTTCTTTAAATCATCTAGGTTTTTTTCTATTTTCTTTATCTCTTCCTCAAGCAGAACTTTTGCATAATATATGTAATTTTGGTACTCTCTATCAATATCATTCTTCTCTTTTGAAAGCGTATCAAGCTGCGCTTTATATAATAAAATCTCATTTCTTGCCTTAATAACTTCCTCATATATAACAGCAGATTCCATGAAATTGATTTTTTCTTTGCACTTTTTAATTTTATCCTCCAGCGACATAATTTCTTTTGATACTTCTTCGTGCTTTACTCCTATAGATTCAAGTTCTATAAGTACATTCTTATAGTCAAGACTTTCCCTTTTATATGAAAGCTCTTCAATTCTTGCGGCAAATTCATTATCGTTGTGTTTTAGATTTCCACTTTCGGTATAAAGCCTGTCCGATGCAATGGTGATAAGGTTGGAAAGGGTCAGTATATCCCGGCTGATGCTGTTTATCTCATCGACAGTTACACCATAGTTATATAGCTCTGAAAGGAGCTTTGATGCCTTCTCGCAAAAAGCCTCATACATCTTTATATTATGCTGATAAGTAGGTATATTCTTTAAGTTTTCAAGATGCTTTTTGAAGGTCTCGGCCAGTATCCCGGAAACATCCCCTTCTTGCTGAGGAATATTTGGGATAATAAGCTTCTCAATGACATTCCTTGACTTTCTGGCATTTTCAAAAAATTTGTCAATTCCGCCCTCGGATTGATTTATGACCTTTATAGCTTCATATTCCTCCTTGAAAAGATTAAAGGTGTAAAGCTTGTCCCTGTACTCTCTTTGGCGGTCACGGGAGTATACATTAATATTAAGCCGCATTTCTGATGACAGTTTCTTCAAATAGCTCTGGTATTCTGAAAATCCAATAACTTGTTTTTCTCCGTTTATTGCCTCAAGGCCATTTATATCCAGATCATGGGGTAAGGTGTATTTGTGAGTATAAGTAAAAAACCTTAGTCCATCAGCATTTTTAGATACACAAATACCTGTAAGAAGATATTCGCCCATGATACCGTCAAGCTTCCATTCGACCATAATATGGGTGGGAGAAGCTCCTGGCTTAAAATAATCGCTAAAGTTTCTGCTCCCCATACTTGTATTGGGCAGCACAACCTGAAGAGCCAATTGAAGTATGACACTCTTGCCTCCACCGTTTTCAAGATTCAGGAGAGCATTTTTTCCATCGAACTCGAAAATCTCGTTTGCAATATATTTTTTATCGTCATCATATCTGAAATTAACAATTCTAAATCTGTTTATCTTTGGCATAAAATCATATCCTTTCAATAAAAGAGAGGACTTCTCTCTTCCTGGTGCTTTCGGGGTAATAGCTTATTACAAGGGTATCTAGCTTGTCCGTGGTATAAATCTCACTGTCATTATCCAAATTTACAAGCCCTTGTTCCTGAAGGAATTTAATTGTTCTATATATGAAACTTATTCTTGTGCCTTTAGATTGACTAAAGCTCTTTATTTTTTCATCATACGCAGGCATGTCAAGCCATAGCTTTGATACACCCCTGAAATTAAAATTCAGTGTTTCATCGACTTCCTCATTGTTCTCCAAGGCATCAACAGCATCAAGTTTTGATGTTATATATGCTTCAAGCTCTTCAACCTTCAGCATGGTGCGAACCTTGTTGTTGTAATTTTCGCCGTTGAAAAATTTGATAACAATAGATAGAATTATTACATAAGCCAAATAGAGCTCTGTGTTGTTTGCAAAGCCCATTTTATCCCTCAACTCTTCGTTGGTAAAGCCCAAGAATTTGTTATCCGTTCTGGGTGTATAATAGAGGGTATCTGAAGAATGAAGCACCATTATCCCGGATTCTTCTTCAAATATCCTCATAATATATGATATCTCAGAGTCTTCGTAGGACATAAACAGTTCAGGATCATCCTTTTTTGATATTTTAGACTTTTCGATCAAGTTCATAAACAAAGAAAATGCCTTTCTTACCGAATCCGGTGACAGATTTTCCATCATTTTTCCCCCTTAATAATAAAATCTGTTATCTCATTTCCGTTTTGAAAACTCATCTTTTTATCTGTGGATATTAAAATCAGGGTTTTTAAAGCTCTAAGCTCGGGTTTTTTAGTAAATATCCTATCAAAAAGGTAATAAATATTTATGTTGTAGGCGGAAGTATCCCTAACCATCCTGCTTAAAATATCTTCTAAGTCTTTAAAATCAATTAGCTTGTTTTGATGAAGGATTATAACCAGACTATAAAAATCAAAATCGAAGGACGCCATATCATACAAGTCTGCATCAAGCCTTTCAGTTGCACAGCTAAGATATGATTCACCTGCATAAAAAGCTTCAAAAAGTATAGCCTCAAGGTAAGCCATGACCTTCTGGTCCCGTCTTTCCCTTTCTTCCCTCAGTTCCTTTTCCTTTATTTCCATCGCAACTTCAATATCTATGTTCTCCCGTTCATCTTCCTGGGCTTCAGTCTTTATCCGCTGCGGATCTAAGGCTTTGAATGGATTAAAAACCTTAAGGGATGCATTGTTTGTAAAAAGCGGAGACAGTATGCTTTTTAAGGGCTGCGGATTTAAATTCTTTGAAATCAGCATATCAAAGATACTTTTTTCAAAATCTATAAATTCACTTACTCCCTGGCGAAGCCTTATTTCTATAGTTTTTAAGTATTCGCCCACAATGTCAAGCTTTTCGTTAAAAAGTCTGTCATGCTCGGAGGTTGTTATATTGAGTTTTTCTGTCAGTATTTTTATTTGCTCAAGGCTCTTTAGCTCATTTTCTTCAAGGTCAAAATAATTAATTTTTTCAAGGTTTTCTCTCTGCTCTTTAAGTATCCTCTTTATATTATGAAATTCCCGTCTTTCAACCTCAAACTGCTCCTTTATCCTAGAAAAAAGCTGTTTTAAATCTTCAAAATCAATCCCCAGTACGTTTTGGCGTATATTTAAAAGCAGGCTTTCAAGCTTTTCGCGAAGCTGCCTTACTTGGAGATTCAGCTCGTTTACAGTTTGCAGAGCTCCTGAAAATACTCCTTTTTCAATCTGTTGCTTTAAGTACATCTGAGTTATGTTTATCCTAAATTCCGAATATATTTCCCTTGTCTTAAAGAGGAGCTCCATCCCTCGGTCTGTAAGTTTGTACCTTGCTGATTTCTTAATCTCGTAATATGAAGTATCAATGAGCTTAAGTGAAATACTTTCATCTCTGTTGGTTTCTAGATTTCGAAAGCTAAATTCAAATACCTCACCGCCGCTTCCGGCTATTGAGTCCCTTATATAAAACGCCATTTCCCTCGACTCTTCCTGAGTCATATTAATATCATAGGACCTTCTTAAAATGGTCTGTAAAAAATCTGCAATGTCCTCAATACTGCATTCTTCACGCCCGATTAACATGTTTTCCAGTATAAACAGCAAAACAGAAAACCCTACAGAAATCATGTCAACCTCACTATATTTCTGAAAACCTATGAGCTTTCGCGACAGGTGTATAAAAGGTGCTAAATTATTCATTCTCTGCCTAAAATCCTTCAGGCAATCTAAAGCTGTGCCTTCATAGGCTTTTGACTGGTGCAAATTTCACCGCCTCCTGTGGAATATACTTGCCATTAAAAAGTATGATGGATATTTCCCTTCTGCTCTCTTCATCAAAGTGCATGAGAAACAGGTCAAGGGGTACCTCCGACTGGTTCGTCCTAAGCTTAGGAGGCTTTCTTGCTGCCTTCACAAGCATCTGATACAGTCTAACATGCGGTACTATCAAATCCCTGTCGTATTTTGATGCCAAAGAGTTGTATATGCCTATACCTTCAAAATCAATGTCGCCAAAATAATATACTTTCTCTATCTTTGTACCCACTGCCACTTCATTTAAAAAGCTGTAGCTATTTATTATCTTTTTGCCCTCACCGTAAATGAGCATATCTACATTAATCCCATACAGTTCCCGATCAGGCTTTCTTTCCAGATACTTTACAACAGAATAAAAAGTGTCCTTGTTTTCTATAATTAATATGTTAAGACTATCCTTTGGTTCGAACAATATATAAAAGAAAGCCTCTAAAGTCTTGTAGCAATTCAGGTCCTCAAAGGAGAGGCCCAATCGTTTTAACAAAGTCCTTCCGTGGGATTCAAGGAATTTTTCATTATTGAAAATTTCAAAAGACCTTTCATTCATAGTGCATCTATATTCTAATGATCTGCTTGAAGCGCTGTCAAGAAGATATTGAGACAGCATCAGTATATATTCCCTGTCCTCCTTGTATGCCTCAGGGTTTCTAAAATAATAACTCTTATCAAGCTTTGGGTTAAGTGATTGCAGCTCTAAAATAAGCTCGTCGCTGAGTTTGTTTTCATTATCTATTAGTATTCTGTATTTGTTGTATAGAGGAGGATTGCGGCCATTGATCCCTGATGCTTTTACCGGAGAAAGAATTCCCTTGTCGCAGAAAACATTAATAAAAGCTGCAAAAGACCGGTATCCTCCCTTAAGCTCAAAGCCATCTACTCCAAATTGCTTTTCAGCTTTCAGAAGAATGTCATAAGTTTCAATCACCTTTTTGGTATGTTTTTCTAGTGCTTGGTAAATAAGTCTTTCCATTGTAATATCCTTTCGATGTCAGTTGAATAATTTATTGTCCCATAAGCAAATGCCTTTTTAACATTGTCATGTCTATAGAATTTATTTTAGAATCGCCATTTAAATCGGCAGCCCATTTTCCGTTTTCATGAGGAAATTGGTCAATAATCTTAAGCAAATATCTTTTTAACAGTGTTAAATCCGTTGAATTTACTTTGGTGTCTCCGTTGATATCTCCTTTAATTAATTTGGGTGAAGGTTCGGGATTGGATACAGGTACTAATTTCCAATGTTGATTTGAACCTTCAGCATCGGACCACTGTTGAATTATTCCGCCGTCGGCCGTTGACCATTTTTGCACATCTACCAGCTTTTCGTTGCTTCGACTGGAAATCTTATAATATCCGTCCCCTATGTCTATGAATTTCCAATGCTGATTGTATCCGCCGTTGCTGGTATACTGTATTAAGACTCCACCATTTTCCTTGGACTCGTCTTTTACATCCAAAACTCTTCCGCTTTTAGCGTTTACTATCTTTTTGTAGCCGCCGCCCACGTCGACAAGATACCACTGCTGACTTAGGGAGTCATTGTCGCTCCATTGAACTATTTGAGCTGCGTTTTCGGTGGAACCATTTAGGACATCCAAGAGTTTTCCGCTGTTTTTGTTTACCAGTTTGTAGCGCGTAGAATCCGGTATGTACTCGTAGACTTTCCCTAAAGAAGCATCAATCTTTATAGATTCATAATAAGGAAGCTCAAGCTTTGTGTCGGATATAAAGTTTATTGGAAGCCATACATATTGGGAGTCATTTACCTTTCCTCCCCATGCGCCAGCCCAACGGTCCCCAGTATACAGATAGGTGGTCTCCAAACTGCCCTGAACAGGAACAATAAATGTCGGCTGCGATCTGTATGTAGTTGAATTTCCGAGATTATTGAGTGAAGACCAACCACTGGCCAAATCTTTGGAATAGGCATATTTAGTCTGATTGGGATTCCATCCCGTACAACCGGAGGTAATCAGGTAGTAGTATCCGTTTCTTTTTATAAGGCAGGGAGCCTCTCTTTGCTGTCCCACAAATAGCTTTGCTTTTAGGGATGCGATATTTTTGTAATCGGGGGTTAATTCGTAAAGATGCAGGTCCATATTTTCATTGGCTGAGGATATAAAATACCCCTTGCCGTCAGTATCTACAAATACATTACAGTCTCTTGACATATACCCCGGCAGGCCGTGGTCTGTAACTCCTGTATTTTCCATGGGGCGAAAGCTTCGAAGATATGTGAAATTGCCGTCAGGAGTTTTACAGTATGCCACAGCCGCCCTTGCCTGACCATAGTTTATACCGTTTTCCCAGTGCATCCACATGACAAACTCGTCAGTTGATGCGTTATACATAACTTTTGGTCTCTCAATATTGCATCGATTTAGCTCTGGGGCAGAGTTCGGAACGAGGACCTCTCCTCTGTATTCCCAGTTTACAAGGTCTTTCGACCTATAACAGCGCACACCTAGAAAGTAGTTGGAACTATCCCGGTATTCACCGTACCAGTAGTAATAATCGCCATGCTTCAAGAAGCCTCCTCCATGGGCGTGTATCACATTTCCTGACGTGTCTTTAAACTGTGTTCCGTTGGTAATGGCTTCATCCGCTCCTAATACAGAGAAATTTCCGATAGTTCCGATTAGAAATGTCATAAAAACCAGTGTTAAAAGCAACCTAAATCTGACGGGTTTTGTCTTCAATTCCTATCCCTCCCCCTAAAATGATATTACTCTAAATAACAGCATTCCGATGCTGTGCGCTAGTATTGAAAATCTATATAAATTAACCGAATTGCACAAGGAGATCAAGTTTAGTATATAATATATATTTTCTCATATTATGCCTGGGAGTTCAACTGGAAGCAGGAAAAATTTTCAATACAACTCTTTTAATAATCGTCATATCAGTAGAATTAACTTTGCCATCCCCATTAAGATCCGCAGCTGCAATATCATCTTCTACCGGCAGATCTACAATTATTTTCAGAAGATACCTTTTCATAAGGGTCACGTCTGTGGAATTTATTTTACCGTCACCATTTAAATCGCCGACCAAAACCTCATTACCCTTGCCGACTGAAACTGACATGGAGTGTGGTGGAATTGTTATTGCTTTTCCATCGGAAAATGTAACCTTTTTTGTAACCGATGAAGCATTATAAGCAACATAGGTTCTGGTGCTGTCTTTATTAAATACCGAGTATAATGGTGTGTCTGCAGTAATGCTAAAATCAGGAAGCCCTAAGCCATCAAGATTGCAAATCCAGTGATAGGTATGAGCCCGGCTTTCCCCATCTTCGGGCACAATGCTTTCGTTCCACATGCTTTTAGCTGCCGCGGGATTATAAAGAGCATAATACATGTACTGTATATCTTTCCAGTTGGGAGGTTCCGATGTTCCGCACTCTTTTAGCATCTCGTCATAGTTTTCCTTTACATAGCTGGGGTCTTTTCCAAGATACAATGAGGCAGCCGTAATTGGAAGAAAGTTTATACCGTGCTTTTCCGAATTTGTACCATCCCACCAAATTTCATGACAGTATTTGCCTCCCCATACCATAGAAGCGTAGTTATGCCCGTAGGAAGGCGCAAATATATCCTTATACAGATCGAACCAGTAATTGTTGATAGCTTCAATCTCAGTGGTATAAAGATAAATTCCCAGATCCCTTATCGTTTTATTTCCCGTTGCTTCTCCCCATAGAATTATTGCCTGCCATGCATTGATTGCCTCCGATGATGACTCCTGATTGTTGCCGTCTGCAAAGCCTGCATGGCCTGCTGCCCAAGAATGCCCTTCATAGGGGTCAAAGTTTCTTAGAAACGGAAATCTAGTGTCGTTTCTGTCCCAGTTTGCAATTTCCTTGATTAACAACTCCGTCATTGCACCCCAATTATCTTGAGATGCCCATTCCCGGTCTCTTAATGCTATTTGGGCTGCAGCGTGAAGAAAATAACCGTAATGGAAATGGTGGTCATTTAGTTGTTCGTCACTTCCGTAGCTTGAAGGATAGCCTATCAGAGTTCCCCAATTACTGTCGTAGTAAAATAGTTTTGTTGTTTCTCCTTCCTCTGCAGTGAACCAATCTTCAAGAGATGATTTCATGAAGCTTAAAAAACGGTCGGAGGCAGAAGTATTTCCAAGCTGCTCTGCAATGGGAAGAGCGCATGAAAGCTTGCCAAGATGCTTTCCATACCAATAGGTATCATTGGCAAGAGGAGAGGTTGCCTGTAGAGCCAGTTCATTGATATATGCATTCAATGCTGCTCTGTCATAGGTTCCTTTATCGGGAAGGTTTGGCAAAATCCCGTGGTAGCGATACACAGTTTTAAAACTTGTACCTTGTACAGTTTTCATTGTGCCTCTCAGTGTTGAATAATTATATGGAAGAGGTGAAATAAGCGGGTTGTTGCGCCATTGATGAGGATAAAGGGCAAAAATTGTGCCTTTGTTTGCTCCTTCCTTTAAAGAAAGTTCTGCTGTAAAAGTAGTAGTAAGAGTGCTTTCAATCTCATTGTAGCTCCAGTCTACCTTCGTATCTGTCACGAAGGCATAGGCATAGTCTTTATAGTATGTAAGGGTGGAAACTTTATTGTCGGGTAAAACCGCAATGGAAAAATAGTTTTTTCCTGTCGGAAGAATGCAGGTTATTGTGCCGGTTCCAATCCCGTGCCATGTAGAACCGGACGGAGCAAAGAGACCATAATTTTCACCGTTTATTGTAATACCAAGATATTGGGTGGTAGAATCTCCATAAAATACTGTCGGAGTACTGGAGAAATCAAGCCTAGGGTTTCCGCCGGTGAAAGCAAAATAGGAGTACGGACTTCCCTTCATCAATGTTGACTTAATGCTACTTGAGCCTGATGCCATAACTACATCGGTGGCAAAATCGGATATTTTGTCTGCCCTTGCATCAGGAAAGTTTCGAACCGATGAGTGCCCAACGGTAAAATCATTTTTATGGGCACCGATATAAGCTATTCCCGATCCGCCTAATGCTGGCTTGCCTATTTCAATACCTTCACCCTTAAATCTAAATGTCAAAGGGTGAGCAAATATCGGAAGTGAGTACTGTTGCCATAGAATTGAGCTCTCCCAACTGTTGGTAGGAATTGCTCCTTGTAAATTCGAAGTCTTATAGATTTCTGTCTGAGGCCCCTTGGATCCCAAAGGCAAAACACTGGTATAGCTCCCGACACCCTCACGGTAATACTGGGCACTGACAATTCCGAAAGGTTGTATAACACAAAACAACATTATCGCTGCCAGTATAAATGATATTGCTACTTTTTTCTTCGACATAAGTTTTCTCCCCTTAGTAAGCAGTTTCTATACTTATAATTTACATTAGTAGTTTTACTTAAAGCAATCCATACATTCGATTGCAGCTATAACCACAAATTGCCATAGATAATATATAGAAACTGCCCCATATGTATATAGGTTGAGCCATGGATAAATACTATTTGAATCAAAAGAATTATATATTAATACTTATTGAAGTGCAACTTAGAAGCAACCATGCTTATGGAGATTGATGATATAATTAAAAAATTGTGTGGAGCAGTGCTTTTACTGGGCTCGGACCTTTATATTTTATACGGGTCTTCATCAAGAAGGTAGGAGAGCATTTCGTTCTTTTTCTCCTTTTTGTATATCCATTCCCTCATTTCTTTGAGCCTTTCATAATCCCAGCGTCCAAACTTTTTTATGTATTTATCTTGAAGGTTTTCCCTTGCTGCTTCTTCACGAATTCTCTTTTGCCAAGGCTTTGTAAAAAAGTTGTGTATTTGTCCATGCAAATTGTTAAGCTTTATATTTTCCCACTCGTTTTTATCAAACCACATTCCGTTACAGTTACCACAATGCTCTACATAAAAGTCCAGCCTATTGTCAACCCTGTATTTTATGAGTATTCTGCCGCAGTCCGGGCATATTTTTGCCTGGGTGGTGTCCTCCACCGGCAAATGGCTTTTTATATTAAAGGGTTTTCTTATTTGACTTGAGTTGTTTATATGCCACCTCCAATAATCCTCATACCTCATCCAGTTTCCGCCACAAGATTTGCAAGAATATGCATATAGCTCATCAATCAAGCCTGTTTTTTCAAGGAATATGTTTTTGCATATAGGACATTTCATATAATTACACACCTCCCTTAATATACTCTCATTTTCTTAAATATCTTCGATATTCAAAGTAGTTCATTTTGATTTGTCTGAGCTTTACTCCCTATATTATTTTTATTTATACTTGTACATAAATATTCTTATTTAGACAGCCAAACAAAGCCCAATATATAAATTGACTTAAAAGTAAAATATGATATTATAATACTGCGTATTTTTTCAAATAAAGGTCGATAATAAAAATTAAATATAAGCTCAAAGACAGTAAGCTTTGGGCGAACGGAGGGATTGATGTTAAAATGAAAAGGTATATTACTAAAGAAGATATTGCGCAGCTTACCGATGCTCAAAAAATGCATCTGAATGAAATGTGGTATCCTGAAAAGTATGACATTGCCGTTGCCAATATATGCACCAATGCGGAAACGGAGGAGTATGAGCAAATTGAATTTGTTCTGGGAGATGTCAAGGTCTATAATACTCATTTTATTCTCTATGATCTAATGTTCTTAAGCAATATGAATAACAATGATATTTCCAACCAAGAAGATTCAGCTGACGGTGATTTTAATCCCGAAGGAGCCGATTCCGATGAGAACTATGACAGCGAATATGAAATTGACGAGGATTCAAATGAGGATGAAAACTTTGATTATTCGTTTATCCGCCCCACTACCTTTTCCAAAGAAGAATGCCTTCCACTTCTAAGTATTGCTCAAATGATTGAAATTTTAAATAAGAATAGATCCAAGAGTTACGATTTTTATGTTCTTGCGGACAATGGTGAATTTGCTACAGAAATGGGAAGCAAGGACTTCAATCTTTCCGGTTATGGAAGTGACTTTGAATCAAAGGAACTATGCGATGTTCTCTGGGATTGTGTTAAGCTCATTCTTTAAGAATTCCCGAGCCGTTTAATAAGCTTTAGCAACCTTGGGTATATGCCCGGTGCTGGAAAACTAACCAAGACCGGGCATTGTTCTTCTCAATTATTTTTTCCTTCCTGTTACGACCCTGTATACTATGTATGCAGCAATTATAACTATGGCTATAGGCAAAACCTTGTAAACAGCCCATGAAACTAATTTAAGGGCTATAACAAACAGTAAGATGGCAACAATTATTGTTACTATTGATCTAGCTGTACTATTTTGCATATTAAATCACCTCAATTAATATTCTTAATTTATTATACGATATAAATTAATTTTTGTCTAATAAAAATTAATTTATTTTAGTTTAAATATTAATTTGTTTAATTTGACATAGGACAAAAATAAAAACCCCAGTAAATAATCACTGGAGTTTATTAATCAATTTTAATTCTGAGTTAGTTAAAATTATGCTGAAGAAATAAAAACCTAATCCCAAACTTTTAATTAAAGAGATATCCCTACTGAGTTTATCAGGTAGTTGAGTTTTTCCTTATCAAGGTTTTTCTTAAGCTCAACTCCCTTGAGGTTCAATAGTCCGACAGGATAAACCGGCACATTGAAGGTTGAAAACAGATATTGATTCAATCCGCTCAGTTGTGAACCTCCGCCAATGATAAAAATCTTTGATATTGGTGTACCATAGCATCTTTCCAGATAAAACTCAAAACATTTTGCTATCTGGCGGGTTAGTCTTTCAATAAATCCGCTAACCTTTCCATAAGTAATAACATGCTCCCTCTTAGAAAGATTGTTGGGAACAGTCATCCCATACGTTTTCTTAAGCCTTTCAGCTTCTTGAAGACTTATGTTCATTTCTCTTGCAATATGTTCGTCAATATTTGAACTTCCGGAGAGAATAACCTTGTTGAATTCAAGCACCCTATCTTTTAGAAAATTAACAATTGTCGTCTCCGAACCAAAGTCCAACACAGCGAAGGTATCGCTTTCTACTTTCTTATACCTTCTCTTGGAGTAATATTCATCCATATCCCTTGTAAGGATTTCTCTATTGAAAAATTTTGCAGTACTGTTCGCTGGTATATCAACAGCTAGGGGTTTTAAATCCAGACCTTGCAACACATCGACATAACTTTGAAGAATATTTTTAGGTACTGCGGTCACAAAAACCTTATACTTCTCTGTTTCCTTTTCCTTTATTGTCTGAAGAATTTTGTAGTCAACTCTATAGCTGTCTATATCTATCGGAAGAAACTGAGGCATACTGTTCTTTACAGTGAAATCTTCACTTTCACCGTGCACTTTATTAATCAAATAAATCCTTGTGATTATATTTGTTCCCGACATTATAATCTTGGCATTTTTAGCTTTCATATTCTGCTCTCTAATAACACTCTTGACCACACTTAATACTCTGTCAACGTCATATATTGCACCATTTTTAATGCAATCGGGCGGGGTCGGAACAATACCATAGTTCTCGATAAAAATACTATTGTTCTTTTTCACGGAAACTTCAACAACTTTTATATTCCGATACCCAACATCTATACAGACCATCGAAGTTTTTTTCATTAATAAATCTAGTAGCATTTACGAATCTATCCCCCTTATAAAGTGCACACTTAATGATTTAAATAACATAAGACGTTGTATTGTGTATAAAATGGGGTGTAATACCAGTCATAAAAACTCATTAATTTACATAATACAACTCCAGCATATAATAATAATAACTTGTATGATAAATAATTATAGCATAATAGTTTTAAGATTTCCAGCATATTAAAATTAATTCATTTTATTTTTCTATATTTCCCTTTTGTTTAAAATATGCTAATAGAAGTAAACTTTTTATAACATCTGTGAGATTCGCTTTAATGCTTCAATTGTAACATCTATTTCTTTAATAGTATTGAAGCATCCTACACTCAGTCTGACTGTTCCAGATGCTTTTGTCCCAATGGTCTCATGGGCCAAAGGTGCACAGTGAAGACCTGACCTCGAAGCAATGCCGCACATACTATCAAGCATAAAACTAACTTTTGTAGAATCTATACCAATAAAATTAAATGAAATGATACCGGAGTTTTTATTTATGTCATTAAGGCTGTAAAGCTTTATTCCGCTTAAATTCTCTATACCTTCGTATAACCTTTTTACAAGCATGTGTTTGTAAATTCTAATATTATCAATTCCAAAGCTCTCAATAAATTTAATTCCAAATCCTAGACCAACTATGCCGGGAGTATTTAAGGTTCCGCTTTCAAGCATGTCAGGGAATATCTCTGGTTGGTAAAAGCTTTCAGAACGGCTTCCTGTACCTCCCCGCATTATTGGAGTTATTTTTACCTTTTCGCTTACATAAAGAGCTCCTATTCCCTGCGGACCAAGCAAGCCCTTATGCCCCGGAAATGCAAACATGTCTGCCTTTATTTCCTGAACATCAAGTTTCATAGAACCAGCCCCTTGGGATGCGTCAACAAGGAATAAAATACCTTTATCCTCGGCAATTTTCCCGATATCTATTATAGGCATTATTATACCATTTACGTTGGAAGAAAGGGAACATATAATCATTTTTGTATTCTTTTTGATACTTCTTTCTATATCCATTATATCAATTTCGCCGAAATAATTTCCCCTCACAATAGTAAGCTCAATAATGTTTTCTTTCTCCAACGTTTTTAGCGGCCTTAGAACAGAGTTGTGCTCCATGCTTGTAGTAATTACATGATCGCCTGTTTTTAAGACCCCGTTAATTGCAATATTCAGAGCCTCTGTTGCATTTTTGGTAAATACTACTCTCATGGGATTTCCAATATTAAAAAACCTTGACACAATCTCCCGCGTCTCATGAACAGCTCTGCCCGACTTTATTGCCAGCTCATGTCCTGCCCTTCCGGGATTTGCACAAAATTCCTTCATACATAAAAGCATTTCATCATAAACTCTCTCCGGCTTCGGATATGAAGTTGCTGCATTGTCAAGATAAATCATATTACTCCATCCTTATGAGTTAGTATAAATAATTCAAAAGTGACTTATCAGATGTTTATATTAAATAATGTTATAAACTCTATTATAAGCCACTTAAGATTCTTTTTTATATATACAATATATTCAGTTTTTCACTTATAATATCACTTTTATTGTAGTTTATTAAAAATAAAGATCCCTTTTTCCTTTCTCAATTTCATCAAGCTTAGCTATAGTAAGTGTTCTCATTTTATCATCATCTATTTCTTCAAGAGCCTTAAGTATTATTTCCTCACCCATTTTTCTTAAGGACTCATCGGCATAATCCATCAGATTTTCCTTGAAGGTGAGAATAGCATTTGGCTGACAGAATTCATGTATATCTCCAGCCTTTGCATATTCCATGAAGTTCTCTCCTGTACGGCATCTTCTGTAGCAGGCAGTGCAAAAGCTAGGAATATAACCCTTTTGACATATTGTCTCCATCATCTTTGGCAAACTTCTGTTGTCGCTAATTTCAAACTGATCTGCATGGTCGTCATCTTCCTCATATCCTCCGGGATTGGTTTTTGACCCTGCGCTTATTTGGGATATTCCAACACTTAAAAGTTCATCTCTGAATTCCGCCCTTTCCCTTGTAGATAATATAATTCCTGTGTATGGAACGGCAATTCGGAATATAGCCACGATTTTCTTGAAATCCTTATCGGAAACGTTGTATGGAACCTCTTTCAAAGCACCACCTAGTGCCGGACGAAGCCTCGGTACCGATATAGTGTGAGGTCCAACACCAAATTTCTCTTCAAAGTGCATACAGTGCATCAAAAGCCCTAAAACTTCAAACCTGTAATTATAAAGACCTAAGAGCGCTCCTACACCGACATCATCAATGCCAGCTTCAAAAGCCCTGTCTATAGCTGTTATACGCCAGTCATAATTGGCTTTCATACCTACAGGATGCATTATTTTATAGGTTTCTCTATGATATGTCTCCTGGAATATTACATAAGTTCCTATACCGGCCTTTTTAAGCTCCTTATAGTCTTCTACCGTCATTGGAGCAGCCTCAATATTGATTCTTCTGATATCCGTAGCTTTATATATCGCATCCATTGCGTCGGTAAAATGCTTTACGTTTGTCTTTCTTGGATCTTCTCCACAAATAAGAAGCAGTCTTTTGTGTCCCTGTCTCTCGAGTGCCTTTGCCTCATTCACTATTTCCTCAAGGCTAAGAGTCCTCCTGTGAAGCTCCTTGTTGTCATGTCTAAAACCGCAATAAAGACAGTTGTTTGTGCACTCATTGCTTGTATATAGGGGTGCAAATAAAACCACTCTTTTTCCGTATATTCTGTCTTTTATATATTTTGCTGCATCATAGAGCTCGTTTAATAGCTCTTCGTCTTCTAAGTAGAGTAGCTTTGCAACCTCTTCTAGATTTATACCCCTACAATCTCTAGCCTTTGCCAGTATTTCTCTTATCTCATTCTTGTCGGTAATTTTACCCTTTTCAAGAAGTGAAAAAATCTGATCTTCCTTTATAAAATTAACCTTTTCAATCATTGAATATCCCTCGCTTTCAATAACATGCCCTACACAAATACCCATTGTATAAATTTACTCTTACTCATTTCCCAAAATAAAATAACGGAATAATAAAACTCTTCGTGACATACAAAGTCAGGAAGAGTTTATAGACAAAACACACATATCTATTCCCCCTTCGATTAGATCCTTCATAGTTACCAAAAATAGTAATCCATCTCGTCAGGTATAAGTTATCAATATATTCCTCGACGTCAGAATCTTAATTATTCCTACATCTTAGAGACTAATATTAATTTTTACAGTTTGATTTCAACACCTTTAATTTGTTAAAGCAACCTTTGCCTTAACCCCATTTATGTTGCCGAGCTTGCCGGTGAGGGCACCTATTTTGTCATTTGAACCATCAACAATTATGGATATTACAGAAATGCCCTTTTCCTTATACGGTACACCCATCCTCCCAACGATTATTTCGCCATAATCGGTTAATATATCGTTGACTCTTTTCGAACTCTCTTCACGGTTATTTACTACAATACCTATAACAGCTATCCGATTTTCCTTTCTCTTTTCGTTCTCCATAGTATTTACCCTCGTTAAAAAATTAACTATATTATAATTATACCAAATTCTAAAGGAATGTAAACAGAAATTCATCCCCGTTTTTGCCTCTTTAATTTCAAGGGGTCCTATTATTAGTCTTCCGGTTTGTATCCCGGCTTTATATAAAGTGTTTCTCCTTTTTCCATTATATCAGGCTTATACACTTCAGCATTCCACTTTTCTCTTGGAACCTCTTCGATACTTACAGAAACACTGGTTTCAGAGGCATTTAACGTTTCAACAACATCCCTTGCTATCCTGTTTGCAAGCTCTATCTTTTGATCTTCTGTCCTTCCGGGCCATAATTTGACAATGACGTGGGGCATTTCGTATTCCTCCTTGACAATTAATTATTCATATTTTATTCCTTAAGCAGATTACTTTCAAGCTATTATTCCAGTTCTATGTATTAAATTTTGGGTCGAGATTTATAACTTCGGTATTTATGTATAAGCTGTCTGAATTTTTCCAACTCATCTTCTTTTCCCGCAAAAACCCTTTTGGGTATCATGTGAAATAATTTGGGGCTTATATACAGAAGAAAAGAAGATTTTATCTCAACGATTTTCTCTAGATTCGCGCATTCAACACGATTTGTCCCTGCAGAATAATCAATTGTATAATGATTTGTGTAAAAACTGTATTTGAATGGCTTTTTTAACGTAGCATCATTATTATACATCCTGTTTACATTTATTAGTAACATTATAGGTAAAAGAAATGCAAAAAAAGCTCCAAGAAGTATAGTAGCTAAATTAATTCCCGAATCAAGATTCAAGATTCCAGATATAAAAAACAGTAACCCCAATAATGTAATAATAATTATTATGGGATTTTTATATAATACTATAAAATTCGTTATTAAAAGATCCTTTTTTTCTATTGTAACATCAATCACTATCTCAGGGTTTTCTTCGTTATCGACTTCAAAATACTCGGTCACAGGCTGAGTTATCAATTCTATTTCTCCATAATCAGGAGATGAACTTTTTAATTTATAGTTTTTAAGTTTAAGTTTTCGTTTATTTAAACTGCTGCTATACAAGATTCCCCTAAAATCAACCAAATGTTCCTGTGAAGCAAAACACCTTTTTGGAATCATAAGCAATTTGAAAGGTGAAAAATATATCAAGAAACACGGCCTCAGTTCCTGAACCTTGTATATGTCATTCCAGGAAAAAGTATTAGTACCTTCAGAAGTGGAGAGAGTAATCTTTTCTTCTGTTACTTCGATACAATTAAGAATTTGCAATGAACGGTCATTAGCAAATTTATCTTTACGAATTGAGTAGTCTAGCAAAAAAGGAGCTAACCTAAATAGTACAAAGAAACCCAAAGCAAAAATAATTGAAAAAATCAAAAATAATATCGTTTCGGTGTCTTCGTGTTCAATGAGTATATAAATCATTGTAATTAGCACTAGTAGACTAATTATCAAAATAAGAAAAAAAGATATTATTAAACCAATTTTTCCCATTATACCTTTATATCTTGTAGCTAGATAAAGATCCCTAAAGTCTTTTAATCTGTATTTTACATTAACTTTTATACTATTCATATTACATTTCCCCCCAAAACAGATATTGGTTTACTCCACTATAAAGCGCTTTGCCCTTTTAATTTCTAAAACAATATCTTCAATGCTCTTGTCAGATGTATCAAGAATATATTTACTATCAATTTCCTTGTCCTTAAACTCATTCAAAACTTCTATAGCCCTGTCTCCCATAATCTCTTCCGGAGCTCTTTTGCCATCTCTTATCCTTATAGTATCTTCATTTGCCATCAGAACTACATATTTTAGCACTATATTATATTCACATCTCAATTTTTCAAGGTACTTCAATTGCTCTGGAAATACGATGTAGTCTATAACTACATCAAAGTTATTCCCAATGTAATTAAAAGCCAAGGCGGAGACATTCGACCACAGCAATTCAGTTAAATTCCCATCGTCCTGCCATGGAAACACATATCCACCAACCACCATTTCATAGATTAAATCCGCATTTATGTGAGAGCTTTTATCCAAGGTTTGTGCCAGATTATGAGAAATTGTAGATTTACCCACCCCGCATGGTCCTGTGATTATAAATATATTTTTTTCCTTATTCAATAAAATCACCTCATTGTGTTCTTTCGATAACCCTATAAGCATAAACCTTTCCATGTTCTGAAAGCAATCTTGTCTTAGTTCCGTCATCCATTGGGTCACAGATAATAAACTCCCCGTCTTTTGCCCCGACAATCAGTACCCAATGAGTTATACCCGTTTTAAAGTAGTGAACATTTACAATGGGTAATAGTCCCCTTTCAAGATCCTTCTCTATGGTTTTGCTACTAAAAATACGACTATATCTATAGTCCACTTCGGGTATGGATTCGTTTATTTTATACCAAATTAAATCCGCACCTTGAAAACCGCTGTTTTGAGTCAGTGTAGCATTTAATTCCTTTGGTGTTATTGGCACATTCAGATCGGATATAGCTGTTGCAACGCAGGAAATCAGGCAACCGGTATTTCCCATCTTTCTAACGGAATTTCCGATAGTATCGTCCTTCCACTGAGGATCATTTTGCCTATAATATCCCGTTATAGCGACAGGATAGTCTTTTGACGGAGTAAGTTCTACTCCGAAATTCTTTATGAAGTACACCCTTCCTGCATAGATTAAAAATGGTGTTGCAAACAATAGCAGAATACAGCATAATATCAGCATTGAATAAAACACGCGCTTTTTCCAAGGTGAAAAACTCTTTATAGTTGTAAGTAATCTACTCATATATCATGCTCCTTATTAAATCTAGGTAATTTGCTTGTGTTTAAAAATATGCTTGAAACATAAAAATAACTATCTTTGCCCTACGCCCCATATTTTATCAGATTATATATGCCTCAGTCTACTGCTCAATTTTTTTTTAATTTAATATTGAAAAAGCAATTTGAAGAGTGTATAATATATTCATTGTAATTTGGCCCATTGGTCAAGCGGCTAAGACGCCACCCTCTCAAGGTGGAAACAGGGGTTCGATTCCCCTATGGGTCACCAAAGTAATAACATGACGGTTCTTTGTTAAAAATAACAAAAGCCGTCTTTAATTTTGACTATTAATAATAATGAGGTGAAATATGGATTATAAGAAGTTAGCTGATATGCTTTTTCCCAACATATCAAAGTCAATTTCCTATTATGAGGATACAGTATTTCCTGACAGAAACTTAAGTGATGGGGCGAAAGTTACCCGATTGGCGCCAAGTCCAACAGGCTTTATTCACCTTGGAAACCTTTACGGAGCCTTTGTCGATGAACGTTTAGCTCATCAGAGCAACGGAGTATTTATTCTTCGCATAGAGGATACCGACGAAAAGCGCAAGGTTGAGGGAGCAGTAGAAACCATTATATCCTCTCTGGAGTTTTTTGATCTTAGGTTTGATGAAGGAGCCGGTATCGATGGAGAAACAGGTAACTATGGACCGTATTTCCAGAGTAATCGAGCTGAGATTTATCAGACTGTGGCAAAACACCTGATTGAAATGGGCAGAGCCTATCCTTGCTTCTGTTCTGAAGAAGATCTGGAGAAATTAAGAGAGCAGCAATTAGCCGAAAATGTTAATACGGGATATTACGGCAAATGGGCTGTGGACAGGGATTTATCCTTGGAAGAGGTTCAAAAACATCTAGAAAACAACGATAGCTTCGTTATTCGTTTTAAGTCTATGGGAAATCCTGAAGAAACCTTCGAAATTGATGACGCTATAAGAGGTCGTCTTTCCTCACCGGTTAACTTTCAGGATATAGTCATTTTGAAGGCTAACGGTATACCTACATACCATTTTGCCCATGTGGTTGATGATCATTTGATGAGAGTAACCCATGTGGTAAGAGGCGAAGAATGGCTTTCAACCCTGCCTATTCATTATGAATTGTTTAAAACATTGGGCTGGGATTTGCCGGTATACTGCCATACTGCGCATTTAATGAAGATAGACAATGGCGTAAAAAGAAAGCTCTCAAAAAGAAAAGATCCGGAGCTGGGATTGGAGTATTACATGAAATTAGGATATCATCCCGCAGCAGTAAGGGAATATCTTATGACAATTTTAAATTCCAACTTTGAAGAATGGAGAATTCAAAACCCTGACGGCAATATAAATGATTTTCAGTTTACTCTTGACAAAATGAGTAATTCCGGTGCTTTGTTTGACTTAGATAAGCTTAATGATATAAGTAAAAATGTTCTGGTTAGAATTTCGTCAGAAGATATTTATGATTTTCTGCTCAAATGGGCCAAGGAATATAAAAAAGAAATAGTTAATATCTTAGTAGAATATAAGGACTCGGTAATAAAGCTTCTGTCGGTGGGTAAAAATTTCGATAAACCGCGTAAGGATTTGATTTATTGCGAACAGATATTTGAGTTCATCAACTATTTCTTTGATGACTATTTTGCAATCGTTGATAAATATCCCGAAAACATAGATGAAGAGGAAGCAAAAAAGATACTTAGGGCATACCTTGAAACCTACAATCATAACGATGATCAAACCCAGTGGTTTGATAAAATCAAAGTAATTGCGACAGAGAACGGATATGCGGCAAAGCCAAAGGATTTTAAAAAGAATCCAGATATGTATAAAGGTCATGTAGGTGATGTAAGTACTGTTATAAGAATTGCCATAGTAGGCCGTAGCACTTCGCCGGACGTCTGGGAGATTCAACAGATTATGGGAGAAGAAAAAGTAAGGGAAAGAATTCAAAATTTGATATAAAGAGATATAAAGAGTTGTAAGAGGTGTTATAAAAGCGATGGAAATTGTATCCATCGCTTTTATGATAATATTACGCACAGAATGCTGCTCCTCTTGTTTCCACCTGTCTAACAATTCCCTTTATCTTTACTGCTGCATCCAATAGGAATTGCGGACTATGGGAATCTTTTGTCGCCTTCCCGTTCACGTCACGATATTTTTGCAGTACATACAACCTTGCTCCTGCAATACCTTTTGCTATTTCGAAGATATCATCCATTTCAAGTCCGGGAGCAACAGTAGTACGAAACTCATAGTCTACTGCGCTGTTTTTCAAAACCTCAATGCTTTTCTTAATGCTCTCAATGTCTACATTTGTGCAGCAAACCTCATTGTATTTAGTAAATGGAGCTTTCACATCCATTGCAATATAATCAACCAGTCCTTTATCGATTAGGTTTTCAATCGCATAGGGATTTGTCCCGTTGGTATCCAATTTTACTGCATATCCCAAGGATTTGACCTTTTCCATAAAACCTTCTAAGTCTTTCTGGAGTGTGGGTTCCCCTCCGCTTATAACTACACCATCTATAAATCCTTTTCTTTTAGTAAGCAATTGAAAAAAATCATCAGTATCGATAAACTCCTCGCTACTGCCGGAAATCAAAGTTCTATTGTGGCAATAAAAGCAATTCATATTACAGCCCGGTGTAAAAGCAATAATTGCCAGTTTTCCCGGGAAATCTACAAAGGAGTTCTTATGTATTCCTGCAATTTTCATGACACTTTCTCCGCCAGTCTAAATTTCTTCCTGGTAAAATACTCTTCCTTTTTACCGATGTTATAATTTGCTACCGGCCTCAAATACCCTGTTACCCTTGACCACACCTCTGTATTGCTGCCACACTCAGGACAGGTGAAATGCTCTCCCTTTATGTATCCATGGTCCTTGCAAATGCTAAAGGTCGGAGTAATTGAGATATATGGCATTTTATAATTAGTGAACACCTTTCTTATAAGGTTTTTGCACACATTGATATCCTCTATGCTTTCGCCCAGATAAAGGTGTTGAACCGTACCTCCTGTATAGAGGGATTGGAGTTCGTCTTGAAGATCTAAATTCTCAAAAATATCATCCGTGTATTCCACCGGAAGCTGGGTTGAGTTTGTATAATATGGAGTATCATGTCCTGCTGTAATTATCTCTGGATATCTTTCTTTGTCAATTTTAGCAAGCCTGTAGGAGGTTCCTTCTGCGGGAGTAGCCTCCAGGTTGTAGAAGTGTCCGGTTTCGTTCTGGAATTCCAACAAAACATCTCTCAAATAATTCATTATATCAATAGCGAACTTCTGACCTTCCTCAGTGGTTAAATCCTTCCCCATAAAGTTTTTGAGTGCTTCATTCATTCCAACGATTCCAATAGTATTGAAATGATTGAACCAGTACTGTCCCGTCCTTTGCTTAACATTTCTAAGGTAATGGGTAGAATAAGGGTAGAGCCCTTTTTCCGATTGCTGCTCAATTATCTTTCTCTTGATTTCGAGAGAAGTTTTGCCTATATTCGCGACTCTCCAGAGCCTTGCTTTAAATTCGCTTTCAGACTTTGAAAGATAGCCGATTCTTGGCAGATTGATTGTAAAGACTCCAATGGATCCAGTGAGGGGATTGCTTCCAAAAAGCCCACCTCCTCTTTTTCTTAGCTCAGAAGTATCAATTCTTAGCCTGCAGCACATAGAGACAGCATCCTCTGGTGATAGATCCGAGTTTACATAGTTTGCAAAATAAGGTATGCCGTATTTGCAGGTTATTTGCATAAATTTGTCTACCACGGGGTTATCCCAGTCAAAATCCTTTGTGATATTGATGGTAGGTATCGGGAAGGTAAACACTCGCCCCTTGGCATCACCCTCTAGCATTACATCACAAAAGGCCATATTAAATATATCCATCTCTTTTTGGAATTCTTTATAGGTTGCATCCATATATTTTCCGCCAATAATGACCGGTTCATCTTTTAGAGTGCTTGGAACCTTTATATCGAATGTAAGATTTGAGAAAGGACACTGAAATCCTACTCTTGTGGGTACATTTATGTTAAAAACAAACTCCTGAATGCACTGTTTTACTTGTTGATAGGTCATGTTGTCATAACGTATGAACGGCGCACAATATGTATCAAAGCTGGACCATGCTTGTGCTCCTGCAGTCTCTCCCTGGGTTGTAAAAGTAGAATTTACAACTTGCCCCAAGAATGACCTTAAGTGTTTTGCAGGATTGCTTTCCACCTTGCCGTCAACACCACCGAATCCGTCTAAAAGGAGTTGGCGCAAATCCCATCCCGCACAGTAGGGACCAAAGAATCCAAGGTCGTGTATATGGCATTCTCCACTCTCGTGAGCCTCTCTTACTTCAGCAGGATAAATCTCATGGAGCCAATATTTCTTTGTAAATGTCTCTCTAACATAATTGTTAAGGCCGTTTACACTCTTTTGAGTGTTGGCATTCTCCTGAATATGCCAATCCTTATCCCCTAAGTAGTCGGAAAACATATTAATAGTGGCTCCCACCAAGGCATTTAAGTCTCGGGCACTTTTTCTCTTCTCACGGTATAATATGTATGCCTTTGCGGTTTTGGCATGACCGTTTTCAATCAAGACCTTTTCTACAATGTCTTGGATATCCTCCACGCCGGGTATCCTATTTTGAAACTCTCTGTTGAGTATTTCATTTACTTGACGGCAAAGCTCTTCAGCACGGCTGAAATCATTTCCTCCGCATGCGGTTGCAGCGTTAAAAATAGCCCAGGTTATTTTCTCAGGCTGGTACTTCTCAAGTCTTCCATCCCTTTTCGAAATTTTTGCAATCATTAAGACATCTCCTATCCGATTTTTTTCATAAAAACAAAAATATTCTGTATATTTGACAAACCAATACTCCCAAAAAAGTAATCGTCTTGACAAAATAAATTCGATATTATAAAGAAATGATTATTGAAACAACCTCTCAAGCATAGATTATGAGGCCGTTTTAGAAACAGAAAAATATCGACACCTCCCTATCATCCGTAGAGCAATGCCACGCTCATAAAAATATAGGCAGGTTTTCTGACTCAGAATCATCGACATTTCAAGCCTTCCCAAACTATCATTCAGTGGCATATATTGAAACATCTACTCATTACAGCGGCGGGACCGTGCAGGATTCTCACCTGCTTCCCTTTTAACCTGAAACACGTACTATCTCAGGCACCTATACCATTTTCAATATGTTGTTGTGGTTAATTATACCATGTACTATATGTTGTGTCAATAGAATTTTTCATTTCAGAATCATTACTTATTATGTATCAATTGGAATATCTGCCGATACTTGGGCAGTTAAGTTTCTGAGAGCTTAGATGCAAGCTTCACAGCAGCATAAGCATCCTCGGAATATCCGTCTGCACCTATTTCTTTTGCATAATCAGCATTTACTACAGCGCCACCAATCATTACCTTAGCGCTAAGTCCCTCTTTTCTCACAAGGTTTACAACTTCCTTCATTTCAAGCATTGTTGTTGTCATCAGCGCAGAAAGGCCGATTATCGGTGCTTTTGTTTCCTTTACCTTTTTTACTATTTCTTCGGCACTTACATCCTTTCCAAGATCATACACTTCAAAGCCATAGTTTTTGAGCATCAACCCAACTATATTCTTTCCGATATCGTGTATATCTCCCTTTACAGTAGCCAGTACCACTCCTACCTTGCTATTTTTTTCACCTTCTGATTCTTTCTCAAGAAGAGGCTCTAAAATTCCAAAGGCTTCTTTCATTGTCTCTGCACTTTGTATCAGCTGAGGCAAAAAATATTCCTTTTTGTCATAGAGGTCGCCTACATGAGTTATGGCAGGAATAAGATGTTTATCAACAATTACCGAAGGCTCTATTCCATCCTTTAATGCAATATCAATGAACTTCCGAACATTCTCTCTGTCACCCTTTACTACTGATTCATAAATTTTTTCTACGGGACTTGCTGTGTCCTTTTTTTCAGGAATTACAGGCTTATCACTCACTAGTGCAGCAAAATACTCAATATATTTCTTGCTGTTTTTATCCTTTGCCTTCAATACATCTGAAGCCATTTTTATGCTCATAAGCGTATCACTGGACGGATTTAATATTGCCATTGTCAGCCCGTATCCAATTGCCATGGCAAGAAAAGCCGAGTTAATCCAAGCTCTTTCAGGCATTCCGAAGGATACATTTGAAAGTCCCACTATTGTTCCGCAACCAAAATTATTGGTGCACCATTCTATGACATTTAATGTCTCAAGGGCAGCTTCTTGATCAGCCGATACAGTCATAACAAGCCCATCAACTATGATATCTTTTTTTGTATAGCCAAATTTCAAAGCTTCATTGAAGACTTCTTCAACTATATGACACCTCTCCTTGCCGCTTTTCGGTACTCCTGCATCATTCAAAGGCAGGAGAATAAACGCTGCTCCGTATTTGGCCGCAATAGGAAGAAGCTTCTCGAGTTTGACTTTTTCTGCCGAGATAGAGTTTATGAGGGCTCGACCGGGATAAATCCTAAGAGCAGCCTCAAGAACCTCCGGAGAAGATGAATCCAGACAGAGTGGTGCGTCCGACATGGAGGACAAAAGCTCAATCACCTTTACCATTGTCTCTTTCTCATCTATTCCGGGCATACCCACATTAACATCCAATATGTTTGCGCCTTTTTCAACCTGCTCGATAGCAAATTGCCTTACCAATGATGTCATGCCCTGTCTCAATTCCTCTTGCAGCTTCTTTTTTCCGGATGGGTTAATTCTTTCTCCCACCACCACGACAGGTTCATTAGCATCTACAAAAACCGTTTTTCTAGCAGAAGCAACGGCACAAATCTCTTTTGGTTCTGGGGGTATAGGGATTAGTCCATTTATATTTTTTCGAATCTGCGCAATGTATAGCGGGGATGTACCGCAGCAGCCGCCCAAAAGATTTACTCCCGCTTCTATAAATTCTCTTATGTAGCTTCCGAACTCTTCCGATTCCATGTCAAACTGGGTTTTCCCGTCAATTAGCCTGGGAAGTCCTGCGTTTGGCTTCGCAAGCAGTGGAACTTTTGCATAGGGTTTCATAGAACGGATAATTTTTATCATATCTTCCGGTCCTGTAGAGCAATTACATCCGACAACATCTGCCCCAAGATTTTGAAGAATAATGAGGGCTGATACAGGATCAGTTCCTGTAAGTGTCCTGCCGTTTTCGTCAAAGGTCATGCTGACGCACACAGGAAGATCACAGCTTTCCTTTACGGCCAGCAAGGCCGCCCTTGCTTCCTGTATATCCATCATGGTTTCTATTACAAAAAAGTCTACACCGCCTTCTAAAAGGCCCTTTACCTGTTCCTTATAAATATCCACTGCTTCTTCAAAGGGCATGTCCCCAAAAGGTCTTACAAACTGTCCGGTGGGTGCAAGATCGCCACCAACAAAACCGTTTTCCCCGACAGCCTTCCTCGAAAGCTGTGCCAGTTTTCTGTTTATTTCAACCACCTTATCGCCCAATCCAAATTCGGAAAGTTTTATTCTATTGCCTCCAAAGGTGCATGTATAAACAGCATTTGCCCCTGCATTTATGTAATCTTTTTGTATATCTACAATCACATCCGGATTCTCAATTGCCCAACTCTCCGGACATACACCGTTGGGCATTCCCCTTTTTTGAAGCTCGGTACCTGTAGCACCGTCAAGAACCAGTATATTCTGTTTCAAAAAATCCAAAAAATCCTTCTTATTCATTATAGCCAACCCCTTCCACACCTGCTATAGCAATGACCGACTTTTCGGGCACTAGCATGAATCTTTCGGTAATATTAATACCAAGCCTTTCTAAATTTAACACATCAAAAATCAATTTTTGATTCGATAAAGGAAGGTCTCCATAACCGGGGCTGTATCGCATTCCGGTAAGTTTTTTACCTTCTCTTCTTATCATTTTATTGATAAAATCAACCATCCAGTCAAGCGCAGCGTCTGCCGTTTCAGAAGCTACAGCATCCAATATTACTCCAAAAGCGGCATCTTTATTTTTTATCTCATCTACTATCCTGTCCACAATATCCTTTCCCACCGTTGATGCCATTAAAACGACATCCATACTGTTTGAAAGAAGTTTTGACAGGCTTCTGCTCTTTAGAGTCACACCATTCTCGAGCTCAACGGATTCTTCATCTCTGTTTATTATGTCAAATGTTCCGAAAACTCCTTTTGTGTTGCACAGCATCAAGCCTTTACTTATATTCTCCATAAGATTCTTTCTATAATCATCATCCATAACCGTTGTAGTCTTCTTGTAGCCCAATCTTGTAAGAATCATTCCCTTATCCGGTGTTGCCGGAATGTGCTCAAAGAATTTAAGTCCTCTGTATTTTTCCATAATATCCACCGCGCAATTTTAATAGTATAATTATTATATATTATGAGAAAAAAAAATCAACCGTAAATAAGTTGACTTTATTTATGCATTCTTTACAGGCTTAAATCTTGTGATAACAAGGCATACAAGGAGTACAACACCTCCATACCCCACAACAGGATAAAGGTATTTTACCATATTTGAAAATCCCAACTGACTTGCGGCCAAGGCCAAAATAGTTGCTCCAATTATATAAAATTTTGCTTTATTTGAATTTATGTCGGTAATCCTGGCTGAAAATCCATAGAGACTCCCAACAGCTGTAGTATATATTTCTCCTATAAGAACTAATGCATATAGTATTTGCAATACATAGGACAGGCTGCCGGCAAGATAAATCATAGGTATCTCCATATCCTTTACAGTTTCAAGATTTCTTTCCATGGCAAAATAAATTGCTATCGCCGATCCCCCAAGCCCAATTCCTCCAAGTATTGCCCCATTTCTCAATGCACTTTTATTTTTTGCCTGTACTCCCAGAGGTCCCAATACGGAAATTGCCAGCACCATATTGTATGAAACATAGAGAATGGCAGCCCAGAGCCAGTTACTGATTAGTCCGCTCGTTGATGCCGGCGCTGTTGCAGCAACAAGCTCATAGGTCCTTGACTTTGGCTGTATAAAGAGAATTGATGCAAAGCTGATGCCTACAGCTGAAGTAACCAAAAAGGGAACCACCGCACTAATAGAGTTTATTACTCCCTTGATTCCTGTAAGCACAGTTAGTGCTGTAAAGGTGGCCATAATCAAATTACCCCAAAGAGGATTTATTCCAAACTGCTGTTTTACCAAAGCTCCTGACCCTGCAATCATTGCAGTAAGCGCGCCAAACAGGAAAAAAGTGATTAGATAGTCTATTATCGGACTTAAAAACCTCCCGCCGGAATGCTTAATTATTTGAAGGTGAGATTCTGTTTTAAGGCCTCTTCCGATTTCCATGATAATATAGCCAAATACCATAAATAAAGCTGTAACGATAAGTAATCCCCAAAGACCCTTTGCTCCGAAAACTGCGAAAAACTGAAGCATTTCCTGTCCGGAGGCAAATCCTGCCCCTACTACAGTTCCAATATATGTTGCTGCAACTTTAAAGGTTGATATTTTACTATTCTCCATTGCCATTCATCTCCTTACACTACAACTGCTTTTAAAATAAATTTCAATATTTAATGTGCCCTTTATAAAATTTCTTATAGTATGTAATAAATACTATAGAAATTAACAGTGGTGCATTTATGTTGCGAAAAAGCTTTGCATAAGCTAATCTTAATTCTTTGATTTTTTTTGAATATTTTATTTGATTTAAAAGAAACTAATAGTGAAATACAAATGAGAGGAGTGTTGTATATGACTCAAATAAACCAGTTAGAGCTTCAGAATTTAAGACACCTTATCTATTCTCATGAGACTTCAGCTAAAAAACTGGAAACTTATGCTCAGCAGGCGACAGATCCGCAGGTGAAACAAATGTTTCAAAAATCTGCCCAGGATGCAAGAAACACTAAGCAACAATTAATGTCATTCTTAAGCTAAAGGAGGTAAAAAAACAATGCAAGATAAAGAAATGGTAAATGACATCTTATCACAGATCAATAGCAGTCTTACTGGTTATGCAAATGTTATTACACAATCATCCAACCAACAGTTAAGGCAGACAATACAGCAAATAAGAAACAACTGCGAAACTTTTCAGTATGACCTTTACAAATTGGCAGAACAAAAGGGATATTATCAGGCAGCTCAACTGGCCGATCAAAGTGATATTTCACAGGTAAAATCCCAGTTTGCACTATAAATATAGCAATAATACAATAGGTTGTATCAAGTAACACACGAAAACGGCTTCTTTAATTATGAAGCCGTTTTTGTATTAGCCTCTTGGAGTGAAATGAAAGAGGCAAAAGCGAAAGGACTCGATGTCCCGAGCTTTTATTTTTTGTTGTTGGTATTATAAAAATCACCACATACCAATTCCCATTATAAATTGATCGTACAATTCCCTGACTCTGTCATATACGGAATTATCCGAATCCTTTTCATCATTCAAAAAATGCGTCAGGTCCATAAGTCCGTTAATCCTCGTTTCGTAGCCGTTTTCTTTTAGCACGTCATTAATCTGATTGAAAATTTCTCTTTCACCCATTTTATTACCTCCACATTTTATAATACTAAGGTCAATATTGGATTAATCAGTAATAATTATTGACATAAGCAAATATAATTATTCAAATAAAAGCTTGGAACATGGAGTCCTTTTGCTTTAGCCCCTTTCATTACACTCGATGAGAATAAATAAGGAATATGTCTGAATCTATTAGGTTCAGACATATTCCCTGTGAAAAAGGTAATAAAATGAGTAGAATATATAAACTTTCTACGTCCAGGTTTAAAATTACCAGGAGTGCTTAGTTCAAAATAGTATATTCGAAAGATAAATTAATTTTTATGTACTTTTTTCGTCAAATCTCCTCGACAGGAAACTTATCAATTATTTTTAGGACATATCTTTTCATCAATGTAAGATCGGTGGAATTTAATTTTCCGTCTCCGCTTACTTCGGCGCTTATCCTGCCATCCGGATGCGGGAAATCACTGATAGTTTTCATCAGGTACCTCTTTAACAATGTCAAATCCGTCGAGTTGACCTTATTATCACCATTTATGTCACCATACCTTATGGGGTTATCCGGGGTCGGCGAGACAGTGGGTATTGTATTGCCATAATACCTTTCCCTTGCAGGGTTGGTGCCGCTTATTCTGTCCCATCCGGTTGATGGCCACTCCATAGCTCCAAAGAAAACCGGCTCTTTGTCAAGATAATAAGAATCTGGTATTGCATGATCTTGAGTTTGTTGATTCCACTGAATTGAACCAGATATGAGATTGCCATGTAAAAACAGCGTTGAAGGGTCAATTTTATGCGGATATCGGTCATCGGTATCCCAAAGAATATTGCCGCTTACAATTTCATTGCCAATAAAATTCTGATAGTTTGATGAGTCCTCCACACAAATATTCTCTGACTCTACCCTGTTCCTAAAATACGTGTTGTACGGTCCGGAGGGTCCCCAGTAATCGGAAACAGTTATTTCTTGCACTATATTTCCTTCAAACAAATTGGAATAGGCATAGTGTCCATGAACTGAAATATCGGCTGGTGTCCAGTTGCCTCCTTCGTTCTGATATGGTTCTATTGAATAATTGTACCCAAAAACATTTCCATTTGCACCAAGGTGCACCATCATCGAGTGTCTCAGATGCTTGAATATGTTATTTTCAATCAGGCAGTCCGATGAATGAAAGCCCAGTTCCACACCATATCCGTGTCCGCCTCCACCCCAATTTGTTGCATCGTCAAAAAAGCTGTCCCGTACTTCAATCCTGTATCCTGTTGTAACACTGACATGGGCTTTTGAAGGTTTAATGCTGTGAACATTGCTAATCCAGCAGTTTGCTGCATTCTTAAAATAAAACATTGAGGTATCGCTGGTATCAATACGTTTCACAGAAAAATCTTCAAACCCAATATATTCTGCAAAGCCCTGCGTCCTAATTACAGGATTCAATTTCGACTTATATGTAATTCTAAGAGGTTCATCAATAGTCACAGTATTGCCCGAAACCGAAACCACCTTTGCTATTTGCCCTACGGCGCCGTCTGCCCACCCTTGATTCCATGTCGGCAAAGTATACATCACGGCAGGATCATTATCCTGTTGTATTTCAACATATTTGCCGGCGACAAACCCTGTCGGATCGGATACCACCAATTCCCTCGATCCACGGGTATAGCCTCCGGTGAGATTCACCCAGTTTCCCCTTTTGTAGGTTATAGCCTCAAAAGCATCGGATGAGTGATCTATCAAAAGGTTTGTTCTGCCAGGGCCTTCTCCTCTTAAAACAATCGGTTTATTCAATGTAATTTTTGATTTTAAAAGATATTCTCCCGACGGAATCAGAACAGCACCTCCATCTTTTACAGATTCAATAGCCTTTATGAAAGCATTGCTGTCGTCGGTTAAACCATCGCCCTTTGCTCCAAAGTCCATAACATTGGCTACAACAGGCCTTGTTGGAATTCCGCCTCTAATTCCTGGGTTCCACACAATAACCTCACCGTTTATTTCTGCGTTATAAGCATTTGATTTTAAGACAAAACTCATCAGTAGCATAATAATCATGGTAACGCATAATACTATTTTTGGCATATATTTTCCCCCAATCAAGTATCCCTTATATAATAATTTTATATAAGAACCAAGCAATTTACAATCTTTTCACTGAAGGGATAAACTATAGGATATTCAAGGTATAAATATATGGCAACCCGCTATAAAAAAGCTGGTGCAATGGGAAAATTTATGGTAAGATTTTATAGTGACTATAGTATTAGTTATATTTCACTTATAAAGGGGTTAATGATTTTATGAAATTTCCATTTTTCTATTGTACCAACAGTTTTGCTATCAAAAGTATATCTGTTATCGGAGATTTCAATAACTGGGATAGCAGCAGAAATTCTTTTAAAAGGCATGATGACGGTACCTGGATGACAGAAATTGAACTTTCTCCCGGCAATTACAGATATAAATTTTTAATAAATGATAGCATATATTTTAACGATCCAAATGCCCTAATCTATACACATGATGATAAGGGTGGCACAGCATCTTCTATTATTATTGGCGAAAACAATAAAAGGATAATCAATATCAAACCGGCTTCTCTCAATATCGAAAGCTACAGCTTTTTATGTGTTGACAAGGACCTTTTATCTTGTGAAAATAGTGGAAAAAAATACTATAAGGACAAACACAGTAGCCTTACCTTAAAAATCGTTTTTTCCGACATAATTGGTTTGTGTGCTGTAAATGCAATATGGTATACTCCCAATAATGAAATCTATGAGGTTCAGGAAAGTGTTTTAGAAGACAGAGTCAAAGATGAAGTTAATGGAAACGAAGCGTTGTTTCAAATCGATATAAATGATGATACTCCGGAAGGCGACTGGAAATTGCAAATATTTATAAACGGTACCTTTGCGCTAGAGGACAGCTTTACAATAGAATTAAAGCAACCGGAAGTCTTGGATAATGCAGTATCTTATGGTGCTCCAATACTGGCGGTAGACTCGGAGCTTCCCGATTTCTTAATCGATCAGGCCTCACAGGACGGATATACTCCATCTGAATCTGAAATCAAAACCAATTCACAAACCGATGCCGAAAAAGAAGAAGAGCTTTCAGGTGAAGAGTTATTGGGTCTCTTTGATGATATTAAAGAAATAAATATATCCCACAACCCAAAGACTTCAGTCCCGGACGAAGTTGAAGTGCCCAACGACAGCAATATTATTAATTTGTTCGACGAAATTCGAGAATCCGAAGTCAAAGATGAAAATCCATTGGATATGTCAAATGCCCCTGCTACGGCTTCCAATGAGGACGTTGAATCCGACAGCAGTATTGACGAACTGCTTGAACTTAAAGATTTTATTAATTTTTCCCAAAGCTTGGACACCAAACCGGAAGCTAACGAGGCCGATGTCATTGAATCCGATGAAGCAAGTATAGATGAAATACTTAAAGATATAAAAGATATAAAAGATATAACTGACGAAAACTCTTAAGGTATTGAAAGTATTTTCTTTGTGAGGTAATCTTTATGGGAAATAAACATGTTTTACATATATACTTTGATAATTTTTTTAGAATTGTTGAAATTGATTCTTTCAATAAAAATATAATATCTATCGGGCGCTCTAATTCAAACGATATAGTGATTGATTCCTCCTGCATTGATGAAAACCATTGCTCGCTAAAAAAAGAGGATAACCAGTGGTATATTTACAATCACAGTAAATCAGGTATTTTTTGCAATGGAAGCACTATAAGCAAGAAGAAGCTTGTTCCCTTTGACACATATATAATTGGAAATTCTCCCGAAACCATGAGTAGGTCTGCCATAATGGTAAAACCGGAAGATCCCTATGATAACGTTCTGGAAAACTTTGAAATACGGGGAGTTTCCGAGATCACCATAGGAAAAAGTGAATCCTGCAATATAGTTTATTCTGACAAACTGATTTCAAGTGAGCATGCTAAAATATATAAATCTATTGACGGAAGATATCACATTGCAGATCTGGAGAGCCTCAACGGCACCTTTTTAAACGGGAAAAAGGTTTATGACAGTACATTAAGTCAAGGTGACATAATCCATATCTGCGGATATAAAATAGTATTTGAGGGACCTATTATTTCAGTATACCACATAGGAGATGGAGTCTTTGTCAACGGCTTGAAAGCAGCCTTAAAATCCACAAAACCTCCCTACCCCTATATTCAACGCTCCCCAAGGCTTATTCCTGAAATGCCGGGAGGTGAGAAGGCAATACCAAATCCTCCGGCGGCAGCAAACAAGCCTACTATGTCGTTGTTACCTATTTTATTGCCTCCGGTAATGATGTCTTTAATAACAATTATTACAGCAATAGTTGGAAAA
This sequence comes from Acetivibrio mesophilus, assembly GCF_004102745.1. GTDB lineage: Bacteria > Bacillota > Clostridia > Acetivibrionales > Acetivibrionaceae > Hungateiclostridium > Hungateiclostridium mesophilum. The sequence continues at coordinate 61,371 of NZ_RLII01000002.1, forward strand.
TCATCCTATATGTTACTTTCAGTCTCCATGACGTTTGTATCTGTATTTGTATCAATATCTCAATATATATCTCAAAATAAAAAATTCAAAACTGACACTGATTTGAGAAACAAAAAGTATGGAGAAATCCTTCACTCAATACGTAAAGAACTTGAAATAGCCCGGGAACAGCAAAAAAAAGGTATGCTGATTATGAATCCTGATCTCAACGAATGCATACGTCGTGTTGAAAGCATAGACAGAAAACTTTGGGAAAGAACCCCTCAGTTCAATGATTTCCTATCGGCACGTATAGGTATAGGCACCATGCCTCTTGCAATGAAAATTCAGGTTCAAAACCAGACACTGAGCATTGAGAATGACCCTTTAATGTCAGAACCTCAAAAGCTGCATGATGAATTCAGTCAGGTTTCGGATATACCTGTTTGTGTTCCTTTGTTTCATTTAGGCACAGCAGGAATAATAGGATCTAGAAGTGAAGTTCTAAAAAACGTCAGAGCTTTAATTATGCAACTGGCAACCTTTCATTCCTATGAAGAGGTAAAAATCATACTGGTTTATCCAAAAGAGGAGGCAGATGAATGGGAGTGGATTCGCTGGCTACCCCATGTATGGAATGAAAATCGTCAAATCCGTTTTTTGGCAAACGATAAAGAAACAGCCCATCAGTTATTTGGTGCATTCTATGATATTATAAAAGAGCGTGAACAACGCACCAACAAAGATAAAATCGATACACCCCTTACTCCTGTGAATTTACCTCATTATGTATTTATTCTAGCCGACATCCGTTTGATTGAGAATGAGGCAATTATGAATTATTTGGCTCACAACAACCAAATCCTCGGGGTATCAACTATTTATCTTTTTGACAGGATTGAGTATCTTCCAAAAGATTGTCAGGTTATTATTGAGCTGGCTCCCAAATCCGGTCATATGGTGCAAAGAAGCCAGGGGTCATCCCCTATCCCCTTTTTGCCGGATATAGCATCTATAAAGGATGCAGAGCATTTTTCCAGAAGCATGGCTCCTATACGCATAAAGGAATTGCTGACTTCGACCAATCTGCCTTCTGCAATAACGCTTCTTCAACTGTATTCAGTCAGAACCGTCGAGGAATTGAATATATTGGGAAGATGGAAAGAAAACAAAGCTTTCCGTTCATTGGCTGCTCCCCTTGGAATCCGTACCGGCAATGAAATGATTTCCCTTGACCTCCATGAGCGCGGACAGGGTCCCCATGGATTGGTTGCAGGTACTACGGGTTCCGGTAAAAGTGAGCTTCTCCAGTCCTTTATAATTTCTGTGGCAATAAACTTTCATCCCCATGATGTGGTTTTTGTTCTGATAGATTATAAAGGAGGAGGTATGGCAAACGCATTTCTCGATATGCCTCATCTGGTTGGAACAATTACCAACCTTGGAGGAAATCAGACAACCCGTGCCCTTGTATCAATTAAGAGTGAGCTTAAGAGAAGACAGACAATTTTTGCCGAACATGGAGTAAACCATATAGACAGCTATCAAAAACTTTACCACAGCCAGAAAGCCAAAGAACCCCTTCCTCATCTTGTCATAATTGCGGACGAATTCGCAGAGTTAAAAAGTGAACAGCCGGATTTTATGAGAGAGTTGGTAAGTACTGCGAGGGTTGGGCGAAGCCTTGGTGTGCACCTTATTCTTGCAACGCAGAAGCCGGCGGGTGTAGTTGATGATCAGATATGGAGTAACGCTCGCTTCCGTATTTGTCTTAAGGTTCAAGGGCCTCAGGACAGCCAGGATGTTATCAAACGTCCCGATGCTGCAGATATCAAACTGCCTGGAAGAGCCTTCATACAAGTTGGAAACGATGAAATATTCGAGCTTTTCCAGTCTGCATGGAGTGGAGCAGGCTATACTCCTGACGCCAGCGAAGAAATCAATACACAGAATGATATTTCAGAAGTAGCCATAGATGGTAAACGTCACCAACTTTATACAAGATCCACATCACGAATCAGCAAAGCTGAATTTACTCAGCTTGAAGCTACTGTCGCTCATATAGCAAGTGTGGCTCAGCATGATAATATAGTTCGTCTTAAAGGACCATGGCTTCCGCCTCTTCCTGAGCACATCTATCTTGAAACCCTCCTTACTGATGTAAACGGGTGCTGGGATGGTGAAAAGTGGACAAAGGCAGATACATGGTTAAATCCAGTCATTGGACTATTAGATGATCCGGAAAAACAGCTTCAGGCTCCATTGACAGTTGATCTTGGAAAAGAGGGACACTTAATCGTATATGGCTCACCGGGATATGGCAAAACCACGCTTTTGCAGACTTTAATTATGTCCCTGGCATTAAACTACTCTCCTTCCGATGTAAATATGTATATACTGGATTTTGGTGTTAGAACTCTAGGTATATTCTCAGGGCTTCCCCACGTTGGAGGAACAGTAATGGTTGACGAGGAAGAGAAGCTAAATAAGCTCTTCAAATACATATTAAAAGAAATGGATACACGAAAAGATCTCTTCTCCGAAAAAGGCGTCAGCAGCTTGACAGCCTATAGAGATGCCAGTGAGGAAACACTTCCGGCAATTGTAGTTATCATAGATAATTTCTCTGCCTTCTCCGAGATGTATCCCGAATATGAAGATTATCTTATTCAGATTTCCAGAGAAGGAGGTAATTTAGGCATACATATAGTAGTGACATGCAGTAGCACATCAGCGATTCGCTACAAATTGAGTTCCAATTTCAAGCTGGCTATTGCACTTCAGATGTCCGATAAAGGTGACTATTCACTTATTGTAGGAAGAACCTTTGGTTTGGAACCTAGCCCTGTAAACGGACGCGGTCTGGTAAAGGGTAATCCTCCCCTTGAATTCCAGACAGCCTTGCCAACGGAAGGCGAATCGGAAATTGAACGAACAATAAAACTTAAGTCAACTATAAGTGAAATATCAAAAAGCTGGACAGGCTCCAAAGCCAAGCCTATTCCTGTTATGCCTGAAATCGTATACTACAAGGATCTTATTACGAGAGATGAAGTCAAAAAGACCCTTGCTCGTAAACCTGTGTGTGTACCTCTTGGAATTGAAGAAAATGAAATGGAGTTAAGCTTTATTGACTTGCTGGATACGCCCCATTTGTTGGTATCTGGAGATATTCAAAGCGGTAAGACAACATTCCTTCAAGCGCTTACTATTACCCTTGCTCTTAAATTCTCTCCGGAAAAGCTGGCAATACACATCTTTGACTCAAGCTCTCTCGGGCTCTATGCATTAAGCCAGCTTCCCCACACCAAAACCTATACCAACGATGGGGAGAATATAGCCGACTTTGCAGAATCCCTTAAAAAAGAGATTGATGATAGAAAATCTGACCTTAATAAAGAGAGGATTCGTGCGGGAGGATTGATTAATGATAAGGATTTCATTTTGAACCGACAACTCAGCCTTATTTTGATTGACGACTTTAATGATTTTATGCAGTATGCCGACTCTACTACCAAAGACCTACTTGAAATACTGGTAAAAAAGGAACGAAATCTTGGTATAAGTACGGTCATGGCAGGTTACACCCAAGATGTGGGCTCTAGTTGGGATAATTTAGCGAAGGCTTTTAAAGACATGCAAACAGGTATATTACTGGGAAGTATCTCCGACCAACAACTGTTTTCCATCAGGCTCCCCTATGGAACAACCGAAAAGGCAATAAACCCCGGTGATGGCTATCTTGTTAATCGAGGACGTTTTTGCAGAGTTAAGACGGCTATGCTGGAAAACAATATCCTAAAGGCATGGATAACACAGATTAAAAAGAGCTATAGCAATAAAGATAATAGGCCTGTCGAATAATTAAAGCTGACTACTAAATTAGAATTCTCTATTGATTTTTGCTTATTTTTCTGAGATAATAATGTTGTTTGGTACAGACTTCATATAGTCGAAATTAATACCAATATTAATTTAAAAAGGGGGAATAAAAATGGCAGGTATTATTCGTATTACACCAGAAGAGGTTAAAAGCGCTGCTAGGAGAATAGGTCAAAAAACTACTGAAACTACGAATTTTCTAAATAATATCCAGACCGAAATAACCAACCTTCAAAGCATCTGGGAAGGTAATGCTGCTCAGGCTTATGTTGAACAGTTTCAGGCATTAAGAAAAGAACTTGAGACAAAGCTAAATCAATGTCTCGCTGACCTTCAAAAATCACTAGAATCAGTTGCACAAGCTCTTGATCAGGCTGATAAAGATGTAGCTAGTAAACTTCGTAGCGGTAAGTAAAATTTTCTACTTACATAAAAATAAAAACTTGGAACACCAAGTTCCATCGTTTTTGCCTCTTTCATTTTACCAAGAGGCCAAATTCGTAAAGAGGCTATGTAAAATCTGCATAGCCTCTTTTAAAGTGAGGTTGAAAAAGTATGAACAATGTAATTGTAACAGTTAAATCCAAGAACAAAAAAGATACCCGTGATTTAGAGCTCCCCACTGATATACCGGCAAAGCATCTATCATCATTGATAGCTTACGCTCTTCGCCTTGACGATGATTTGACCAGTGTCACTTCAAAGTTTCATTTATATGCTGAGCCATTAGGACGAGTTCTGCGGGATGATGAGACCCTTGAAGATGCTGGTGTATGGGATGGCTCTATCTTAACAATTCTATAACTTCTATTTAAATAGAATATACTGTTATCTTTTATATAATTTATTATGAAAGGATAAGCCATGTATAGTGAAAAAAATATTATTTTGCGGGCTTCAGTTGCCAGTGATACCGGCTCTGTACGCAGTGTTAATGAGGATAATTTTTATCTTAACGGTATCTTTATTTCCTCGTCTATGAATGAAAAATCTATTCCTCTTGATATTAATGAAGCTGACTCCTTTTTCCTGTTTGCAGTAAGTGATGGCATGGGTGGAGAAACCCATGGTAATAAAGCTTCTTTTACTGCTATGAATGAGCTAAAGAAGGCACATAACCTAATTAGGAGCAATAATGATGGCAATATTGAGGAATGTATTAATAGGATTAACTCCTATATTAATAACACCAATAAATTAATATATAATTTAAGTCTTGAATATGGTGCGAGGATAGGAACAACCTTTGCTGCTCTTTTGCTATACGACGGCCGGGCACAGGCATTGAACTTAGGTGACAGCCGCGTCTACCATTTTAGAGACAATGAAATAATCCAACTCACCAAAGACCATACAGAGGCCGAAAGGCTCATAAGACTAGGTATTTTAAGCCCGGAAGAAGCATCAAACAGCCCGCGTAGGAATATGCTTTCTAGATATCTTGGCATATCTCCGGAAGAAGGAACTGTCGAAGCAGATGTTTCGGATAGCTTTTCCGTTGAAAAGGGCGATGTATTCCTTCTTTGCACTGACGGCCTTACAAGTATGGTTAAAGATGAACTCATAAAGAATATTATTAGTTCTGAAAATTTACCTTCGAAAATCGCGCCAAAACTTATAGATGAAGCGCTAAAAAAAGGTGGGTTTGATAATATAACTTGTATTGTAGTCAAAATAGAAGATATCCTAATCTAAATCAATCTATAATACATATTTCATTGGCTATATACCGTATTTGATGCTATAATTATAGAATAATTATAAGATATAATTAACCTTGGAGGTCCGAAAAATGCATGTTTCTTCCAATGATTATATAAAAAAATATGAGCCTCTATGGGGGGCGTGGTGTGTAGAATCCTTTATTGGTGAAGGAAGCTATGGAAAGGTATATAAAATCTTTAAAGAGGAATGGGGTTTTAAATACCAGTCTGCCCTAAAGCTCATAAGTATTCCCACCCAAGAACAGCACCGCGAAGCCGTTGCAACCATTGGCAATGATAATTATTCCCTAGAGCAGTACTTTGAAAGTGCTGTTAAAAATATCGTTAACGAAATACATATGATGTATACCTTGCGAGGCAATACGAATATAGTAAGCTATGAAGACCATTTGGTGCAAAAAAGCAGTGAACGTTTTGGTTGGGATATACTGATACGAATGGAGTATCTTACTACGCTTAACAAATACATATCCCAAAACGGTCTTACCCGAGCAGGCGTGGTAAATATTGCTCTGGATATCTGTTCTGCTTTGGAAATTTGTGAGCAAAAGAATATAATCCATAGAGATATAAAAGACGAGAATATATTTGTTACATCCGACGGTAAATTTAAGCTCGGTGATTTTGGTATTGCAAAGGAATTAACTCGAGCCTCGCTGGCCTCATCTATACGAGGTACACCTCTATATATGGCACCGGAAGTATATAGAGGAAAACCTTATGATTTAAGGTCCGACCTGTATTCCTTGGGTATTGTGATATATAAGCTTTTAAATCATGGAAGATTTCCTTTTATGCCTCCCTATCCTCAGGAGCTAAAGTATAAAGACAGTGAAGCAGCCTTGGACAAAAGGCTTTCCGGAGAAGCGGTTACACCTCCCTTGCAGGCTGGTGAAAAGCTCTCACAGTTTATATTGAAAATGTGCGCCTACGATCCTGATGAAAGGTATTCTTCAGCCGTTGAGGCTAAAAAGGTGCTTTTTAGCATTTTATCCGAGATGAGCAATGAAGAACGTTCATATTTGGTTATTACACCGTCTGCAATTGACAATGCTGCAAAGGACACTGAGCCCAAAGCTGACTTTCCTTCCCAGCAAGTCGACATTACGCCACAGGTCAATAGTGAAAACAAAGACGATAAGAATATGGACGATGATTGCATGGATACCGTGCTTTTAAATATCTCAAGTCCGCCGGATGATGTACCAAAAAAGCCTTTGGATAGGACAGTTAGCATATTTGGAAGTTTACTAAAAAGAGAAATGGTTTATAACCATATCGGAAATCAATCAGGAAATATATTAAACGGAGGATTGGTGTGTACTCAGGGCTCCTGGCTTTACTTTTCCAATGCCGGTTCTGACTATAATATTTATAAAGTAAAGTTTGACGGTAGTGACCTTCAAAGGGTAAACGTTGATGAATCTTGGTTTCTTAATGTTTGTGGAAACTGGCTTTATTACACTGATCCCAATAATAATGACAATATATTTAGGATCGACCTAGAAGGAAATGGTAAGACCCAACTCAACGATGATCGTTCCTGGGACATAACAGTTAGTGGAGATTGGATTTACTATATAAATGAAAGTGATGGATACAAGCTCTACAAAATAAAAACTGATGGTACAGACAAAACTAAGTTGAACAATGACTTCACCCACGGCCTGTCTATTAAGGATGACTGGCTTTACTACAGCAACAAAAGTGATGGAGGCAAAATATACAAGATAAACACAATGGGTAAAGGCAGAACAAGGATTGTCAACGACGAAGCCAGCTATATTAATATTTCCGGCGAATATATCTTCTACTGTAATAAAAGTGACGGATTTAAGCTTTATAGGGTGAGTATTGACGGTCGATCCAAAAACAAGCTGAATGATGATATTTCCTACAATATAAATGTATTAAATGGCTGGGTATACTACTGTAACAAGAGCGATGGCGGCAGCATTTACCGAATCAGAATCGAGGGAAGCGATAAATCAAAGCTTAATAATGAAAATTCCGAATTTATAAATTTAGCCAACGAGCACATATATTATTGCAGCAAATCCAATGGTAGCAAACTTTATAGTATGTCTCTCGGTGGAAGTAACAGAACAAAAATAAGTATAGATAGGCAGGAAAACAATGATGAGGATAATGATGAGGGCTGGTTCTACCTGTAAGCCCTTCCTCTATTCCCTCACCATAAAAAATATTAATTTTCCATACGAGCAAATAGTGTTCTTTCTCTTACTAATTCAAAGGAATTATCTCCTACAAATTCTTTTAGGTAATTCCTTTTAAATTTGTACTCCGTTGTAACAATAATGTGGCATTCATCAGGATAATCGGCATCATATTGGAATTCAACCACAAAATCGTTGTACCTTACATTATTTGATCTAAAGTATGCTTTATTATCACTCACATATAGATAATCCAACTTAAGGGTAGCAGAAAAAACTTCACAAAAAACGCTGATGAAGTTCTCGTCCTCGCTATACATATCAAAATTAAACTTCTTTTCCAGATCCCTGATATCCGTCAATTTAAAACCGGTCAATCGAGCAGATTTTGCTGCCGACTCTACAGCAGAATCTATCTGTGCCTTCTCCGAAAAAATCTCAACCATTTCAAAAAAAGGCTGGAATAAAATTGACGCAAAGACTATAACCAGAATCATTATCGCTAAATTCTTCATAATATCACCTTTTTGCCGTCATTTCGGGTCCAGATCCTTATTAAAATACAGGCATGTTGTCTCTACAGTAAAGGAGACAGGCCAGTCACGCTCTATCTTAAAAAAGCTCATATCCATACGGATGGGATACTTTGCATTTATAGTAACACTGAACTGATCTCCCCTTTGTAAAACCTCAGGTTCAAACTGTCCTTCTATATCACCTAAGCTAATGGGATTCTCCTTAAAAAAAGGCTTTTTGTTCAGATTTTCAATTATCATCCATGCTTCATCTTCATCAATATAGTTGTGCTGTGCTGATAAGGTTGATAAGTTGTATGTCTCATAAGCTAAGGTCATGTACCAGGGAAAGAAAAAAATGAAGTTAGTAGTTATCAAAAATACAGCACAAACCAGAAGCACTATTACTATACTTTTTGCAAAACCAGCCATAGAAAATCACCCGGTTCTATTGATATCGCCGGGTATACCTCCTTAAATACAATGTATTAACCCATCAGATTCTGAATTTGCTCCCATAGGAAGTCCCATACTTGGTTTACTATACCCTCGAGCAATCCACCCTGCAATATAGTAAGAATAAGGCCCACAACTACTATCACCGCTACAGTAATAGCAATCTGCTTTACTCCAAATTCTCCCCTCTCATCTTTCAAAAACCTTTTGATTGATTTTTTCATTAACTCCTTTTTTATTGCTTTCTTCATTTAATTAACCCCCTCAGTTTTAATTTATTCTTAATATATACTTAGTAATTAATTACTAGCTAAACATTTTGATGGCATCAACGAACATAAAGTAATAGTAAATTGCAATATAAAGTGCCAATACAACAATCAATATAAGCTGCATTCTTGAGTTTTTCTGTTCTCTTTTGTTCAGTTCATCTTCAAGGGACATAACTCTTAAGTCATAAAGCTCATTTTTTAAATATGTCATCTGAGAGATATTGTCATATCCCCTAAGCCTTGTCTCCATTATATCACAAAACTTAATAATATGTCTTAATGGAACTCGTTTTTTTAGTTGCTTTAATGCATATTCTTCTCCATACTCAATATTGTCAAGAAAAACTTCAAGCTCAGCGGCCATATCCTCATTGGCATTAGGAAGATAGTCTTTCACCACATCCGCTAGATATATGTTTATAGATCTTGAATACTGGTAGTAAAGCATGTTATAGAATGAAGGAAAATCTGCCAGTATGTTATTATTCTTCTTTTCTATCATCTTCTCCAGTTCATCAACCGGATAAATCCATCCTAATACAATAAATATTAAACATGCGTAGCCTATCAGAGTATTAATATTCATGGCAATCATGGATATACCTATAGCGCCTAACACATACAATACCTGCTTTAGCCTTATTTCCTCCGGTGTTATTCTTAAGTCCAGCCTTTTTATCAAAAAACTGTACTCATTTCTTTTTATGTCACTAAGAAGCAGTTTATTCGAAAATCTTCTTAGCACTATATCTTTAAAGTACAAATACTTTTCGGCTTTCTTCTGATCCCTCTTTCTCTTTATGAAATCCCTGGAGTGTTCTTTTCTTTTGCGGGTCATAGGCTTAAAAAGAGGGTATATTAAAGTAAACACAAGATAAATTACCGCTGCTAAAGCACAAAGTTTAGAAAGTATTACCATTTGCTTTCCCCTCCCAAACTTCCAATATCGGACTGCAAAGCCTGACATCTGGCAAAGCTCAAACAGATAGCAACTATGGTCAGAGTAAGGATAAAGCGTCCCGGTGTACTCTCTAACATAAAGATTCTCAATTCTGAAATTGTCATCGAATAGGCAACAAATATCACTATCAATGCAGTTTTCATTATAAAATTCATATTCATCTTTTTGAATATTCTATTCTTTCTAGCGTTTATCTCCCTTAAGGCTGCATTTTCTTCAACTATATCAAGGAAAATATCGGCCATACCTTTACGTTCATTATACTCAAAAATAACTGCTTTTTTTGCAAAGTTGTCAAATTTCGGACCAAGCTGACGATTTAGTATTTCCATTGCTCTTCTGAAAGAATAGCCGTAGCTTTCACAGTTTTCTACGAATTGAATAAAAAACGGCCTTATATCAGCGCTGAGATACTCATCGGACTCCAGGACCTTTTTTATTGCTACAAGGACTCCGTCCCTTGCCAATGGACAAATCAAATCCTCGGCATCCATAATGCTCTCAATTTTAGCCGATTTTATGTTTCTCGACCTCATAGTAAAGTATGTAATAACACCAACCAGCAGGGAGATAGCAACCAATGCGGATAGTGTAACATCCTTTAAAAAGAACACAATCACCAAAACTAAAGCCGCAAAAAGTATGCTGATGAATGAGTTAAATCCTTCTAAGGTTAGAGGCAGGTTATAGTCGAAAATTATATTCTCAACTATCCTGTTGTATTTTGATATTATATTCTCATTGGACTTAACTATTTTATTTCTTTTTATTCTCCCAAGATATTTCTTAGTGTTATGATCGGCAATGGCATCAATTACATAACTAAAAAAATTCTTCAAATCACTAAGAAGCCTGAGGTTTAGCACTGTATTCAATATGTATAACAGCAATAGTCCAATAACTATGCTAAATATTGCGTTTAACAGCATCTATATCGTAAACCTCCTCTTCATCGTCATTAACTGGAGACGTGAGGAATTCAAATTTGCTCCGCTTAATTCCTGCTTTCATCATTCTGTCAGTGAGTTCTTCCGAAATACAGCCCACTCTTTTGTGCCTACCTACTATTGCTCTAACCTGACCAGTAACAGGGTCCTCATCAACATCTTCAGGAACAAATTTATATATTTGATTAATAATAGGCTTTAAGCCTTCGGATCCTTTAACCTCTGAAATCGATGTAACTTTACGGGTTCCGTCAGCCAGTTTTTCTTGAAATATGACAAATTTTACAGCAGTACATATATTTCTCAGCGCCAATTCCGCAGGTTCTTTGGATTTTATAAGGTATGCTGTGAGGAACCTGTAAATAGCCTCCTTATCACCTTCTGCATGCAGAGTTGTGAAGAAATAGTGTCCTGTCTGGGCAGCACGCAGAGCAGTCTCAAACTCACCAGGAGAACGAAGCTCTCCTGGGCCTATCCAGTGTGGAGATTGTCTCATGGCATTTATCAATAGGTTTTCCATTGTCGCAGGACTGCTGTCGTCATCGTCAGGAACGCACTCATACTGAAGTACGTCATTTATAACCCTTTCATTAGGGTCGTCATTTTTATGCCTTAGGAGCCTATACTCCGCAGGATTTTCTATTGTTATAATACGGCACAGAGGATCAATCTGCTTTATCAAAACTTCATTCAGTGTGGTCTTTCCGCTTCCGGTAGGTCCCGCTGTCATCCAAGAAAGATTGGCCCTAGGCATTAGCGAAAGAAGCCTGAACATATTCACTGAAAATGACTTCTCCTGTATCATCTCCAGCGGAGTCAGTGTGTACTTCTTAAACTTTCTTACCAGAAATGCAGGATTGCCATAGGGAGAAATATCCGCATGGGTAGCATTAACCCTGTAGCCTTCTATGGTACGAGCATTTACCATTGGAGTCCTTGGGGTCAGCCTCACTTTAGATACGCCGATAAGCTTGGCAATTATTCTTTCCATATGCTCTCTGTCGGTAAAGCACTTGTCCCAAATTTCGGTCTTACCTCTTTTTTCCACAAATATCTGCTGCGGTCCATTGGCTCTAATTTCGTCTATCAGAGGATCCTCCATTGCATCTGTTATAGGACCATATTGTGTAATTTCATCTATAAGAGCATTCCTTAACGTAGAAAGATCTTCAAAACCTTCAACTTCAGGCTTTTGAGTTTCAACATAGTCAATTATGTATCTTTCTGTTATTTCTCTTTTTTTACTTGGATCTTCAATCCTTCTGTAGAAATTTGTCGCCACATTGCTTATATACTGTTGACACTGCTTTAGACACTCCTCAAAGGTCATGGATGTCAGTTTACTGCCTGAACTATTGGCCCTATGTATATATTTTGCTTTCTTTTGAAGCTCACTTACAGTACTTCTTGATAACATTTTAAGCCCTCCAAAAACCTTTACTGTTTAGTCAATAAATTAACTAATAAATTCATTGATTCCTTGTATTTCTTATTAATTATCAAGCTATCAGTAATATATACTCTTCCCTCAAGGGAGAGATCAATGGCACCTGATACGAACGGAAATTCAGCAATAAGCTTCAATTTCATATCTTCTATTATTGTTTTGTCATACTTAATGCCATATAAATTATTCATAATTACATTCATAAGCTTTGATACACCAATTCCCAAAGATCCGATAAACTCTAAAAGCCTATTGGTGTTCTGAGGGCAATCAATCCGTTCACCCCATATAAAGAATCCTACATTGCAATTCTTTATGGAGGAAACACAAAACTCCAACGGTGGAATATTGGGAATATCTATAAGTACAAAATCAAAAGCCTCTTTAAGAGAATTTATCACCCTATCGACATCGTCCATTTGAAAGTCAAAGTAGTCCTCCATTGGATCGGATGGACTTGGAGACAACAGATATAAGTTCTTATATCTGGTCTCATTTATCACATCTTTTATATCAACCTTGTCACTTCTGCAAATCCTTATAAGTCCTTTTCCTGCTGCATTTGCTTCACAATCGAGCAGCTTGTATACTCTCGGATAGAAAACATTTGCATCTAAAATACATGTATTAAACCCCTTTTGAGCTATTGCCACAGCAAGATTAACAAGCAGAATGGAAGAATCCGAGCAATCCGAAGCAGGAATAAAGCCTATAACATTGTCAATAATTTTATTTGTCTCCAGCTCGTTGTATATCTTATCCCTTGGAGACAACTTCCCAAGAAAGGATTTGAGCTCTAGTCCCTCGTTCCGCTCTCTGTTATCCATGACTCTACCTCCTTTTCAATTACAGGAAGCTGGTCTAGTACCTCATCATTTCCATCCCTGCTTAGTATGGTAAAAGTAAATACGGCATCCTGTTGACCATTTAATTTCGCATACTTATTTACCTGTTCCTTTGTAGCTGCAAGAAGCAATGATTCAGCTTTAACACTCTGCAAAAACTCACGGCTTTTCATTGTCTCCTGTCTTTGCTTATCATTCAGCTTCAGAACCTCTTTTATGACTTCATATATAGAATGTCCCGAGGAGTTAATAAGGTCCTTTACACGAATACTATCAAATAATATTTCAGTTTTCTTAGTCTTTTGCGAACCGCCATACACCATACCGTTTGCAGGCTGTTGCATCGGATTTTCTTCAGTATATGTAACCCTTACCCTTACCAAATCTCCCGGACGCAGTATATCTCCACCGCATTCAAGATAATCATACCTTACCGTAAGAACTTCATAATCCTTTTCCAGCTCATACAGCCATTCATTTTGAAGCGGTTTTTCATCTGTAATCTGATCATAATAAATGGGGTCTCCATTTCTTATATAATACAGGCTGTACTTATCGAGAACAGTATCCACTTTGTCATAGGTAATCATATCTTCTTTGAATTCTTTTTTGATAATGGAATACTTCATGATATTATCTTTAGTTATTTGTGTCTTGGCAGGTAAACCGCCTGAAGACTTAATGACAACAATATCAACGGTATCCTTCGCAGAATTGTTTAAATTATTTAGAAAAATAAACGCTCCAATAATAACTGCTATACTAAAGAATATTGCCAGCAACTTTTTTGGCAGTTGATTGCCGGGTTTTATACTCTTAATACTGTTAATATCCATAATTGCACCCCCAATTAAAAATACCACTTAAATCATCTTAAGCAAATTAGCTTTTTTTCTTAAAATAATGACATAAAATAACAATCTTTATGCCCCATAATATTGATTATACTAACTATGCAAATCTTTTTCAATACAAATAAAAAACTTTTATGTTCATTCAACTCGCTGTAGCTTTATAACAAATTTTTGAGTATTGTGAAATAATGATTTTTATAAACTTTATTTATCGAAGCAATTTTTTGCCCCGAGTCAATTTGAAGATCAAATTCTCTTGAATACGGAACAATTCCAGCCGGATTCAAATCATCACCGTATCCTCCCAGTTCACATATAATTTTTGAGGTTAACTCCGGAGAAAAGGTTTTACCGTTATGTCTGTTTGCTTCATTGTATTTGGTCAACACCGGTCTGGACTTCACGTTGAACAAAACCAGGTCCTCCTTCATAAAAAGCTCTTCTACAGTCCTTACGGTACTGATTATCGAATACAGATTGTTGTTTAAACACAAAGCTATACTATCTATCTGAGTTAGCAACTGAGAATACTTGCCTAATGTACTTATAGGCATATCTATTAAAACTACATTGAATTTAAGTCTTAAAAAGTTGATAAACGCCGATAGTCTTTTAATATCAATTATTTCCAGCAATTTATCCTTAGAGGATATTGAATAGGCTAAAGTGGTAACAAATAAATTGTCATTAATTCTACAAGAGTTAATATCATAGGAATCCGGCTTTATAATACATCTAATCAATGAATAGGACAGATCCGGATTATACTCAACTTCATCTCCGAATTTGGAGAAATATAAATTTATGCCCCTATACTCGATATCCATATCTACTACTATTGTAGAAAGACCCTGTGCACTCGACTCTATAGCCAGATTAGCTGCTGTACTTGTAGCCCCAGCCCCTCTGCATCCGGTGACTATAACTACCTTTCTGAAATCTTTGGACACCAGAGAAATTTTTTGCTTAGGCTGCGCAGAAGTACTGATTATTGAACTATTTGTCGCATCGCTCTCAATATTATCCTCTTTTGTATTTGATTTTGAGAAGAAAGGCAATTTTCTACCGAATATGGATTTTGACCTTTCCGATAATGTTTGAGTCAGTTTGCCTTCAGAAGCTTTGGAAGTATCTGCCGGTGATTGGGTTTCTGCATGGTGAACTTTTTGGGGTTTTTTATTCTGGTTCTTTAAGCAAACTTCCTGAATATATGATATTGGAATGCGCACATTGTCAACAAAAAATACTTCAAACCTACTGTCACCCGATACCACGTTATTAAATTCATTAAGATAAGCTGGATCCTTTGTAATAAACTTTAATGTAATCTCCGGATATGAGCTGTTCATTAATTCTTTTAGACTGTTTAAAGTGTCTATAAAATTTTCATTACTTTCGACAATACCGGCATCCATCAATAATATGCTGTCAAAATCCAAGCTGTTCCTTATTAAGTAATTAAGAGCATCCTCGAAAGTATTTTCAATATGTATCACCTCGATATCCCGGTTCTCCTCCAAGGATTTCTTAAGCATCTCGCTTTTTGAACCAGCAATAAGGTATAACTTCATTACAATCACCCTTCATATTGTATTTCATGTTATTCACATAACTTCGGTAAACTTAAAAATGAAATCGTTAAATTCGTAAAAAAATCACCAAATATAATGAAAAGTATACCATGATAATTATTCTATTTCAATTCTTAGCATTAATAATAAAATAAAAGCCCCTTTCATTTCATTCCAAGAGGATAAATAAAAGAGCCATCCTGTTTTTCAGGACAGCCCTTATTAAAAGTATACTTCAAATGATAGTTTATTTTACCGGAAAAGTATTTATTATTCCAAGTAGATATCTATTCATTAATGTAACATCGGTGGAATTTACATTGCCATCTCCGTTTAAATCAGCAGCCAACAATTTATTGCTATCGGTCAATATAGTAACCTTGAGCACATGTCTTTTTAGGATTGTAAGGTCTGTTGAATTAATCTTACCATCACCGTTTATGTCCCCTACTTTATTTTTATTATCAGGAGTTGGAGTCGGCACAGTCTGTGTAGGTGTTGGATTTGGGTCAACACCACCGGGAACCTCTCCAAAAATTCTTGTTGTTCCGTCATAAACAGGCATATATATAGTCTTTGTCACCTCTTTGGTAAGTCCCTGGAATGAGAAGTCGTTTGATGGATCCCAGAATTTAGTACCCGGAGGTGCTGCAATACGGAACTGAAGCTCTGCGGAATACTGCTCCTGTCCTATCGGGCAGATATTAGTTCCATCAACATAGGATATATTAATATAGTATATATTCCCTTCCAGCTTGGTAAGTGGTGAAATTTCGACATCCATACCACTCTCACAATAACCTATTGTTACTTTAATATCATCAACAGTATAACCCGCTTCAAAAACCTCAGTTAAATCTACATAATAGTTATATGAAAGATCTTTGATAAGTCTTGCCGGCCAAGATGAGCGGTTATTGAGCAATGCTTTTATTTCGGTATAATGTTCTCCGTTCTGGTTTATAGATGCCTCTACAAAAAACTCATCTTCTCTTTCTTCCGGTGTAGGGAAGTTTGCCAGAGGAGTTCCGCCATATTCCGCAGTCATCCTGCAGAGCACACCCACAAAACCTGCATTATAGTCAGTTGCAACCTCGTTCTTTACATAATCTTCTATATCGTCTTTGTAGCTGTCATCTTTTCCCGGACCTCCAACCAAAGCACCGTAAAGGACATGTCTGTGCTTATCAGGAATATCTCTCTTATCCAACCATGTTCCATGGGCGGTTCTGTGGTGAGGACGCTGCGGCGGATTATTTCCAAATCCTATCACATAGCTTCTCTTGTCAGGATTTGAGCCCAAGGCATAGTCAATCTGGCTTTTTGCAAAATTATAATATTTTTGCTTAAGAGCCGTATCAGTTATTGAATCTGAATACACCAAAGCCAGGAAAGCAGCAGTTGTAGCATATCTCAATGGTCCCCAAGTGTCAAGGTGTGCAAGCCCTCCGGCAGTATATGAAACACTCTTGCCGTTATGTCCTTGAGGTGTCCACCAATCCAGATGCATCTGAGCAAATCTATGATACTCCTCTTTGCCGGTAGCCCTTGCAAGCAAAATCATAGCTCCATAGTGACAATCATCCCAGCAATGTGCCCATTGGTATTCGATATCTGTAGTCTGATTTTGACGATTTAATTTTGGAATATAGGATTCCGCTTTTTCAAGATAGAATTCATCACCTGTCGCCAGATAAAGCCATGTAGCGGACCATAACAGTTCATCCCAAAATCCGCTGTGAGAACTGTAAAAACCATCTGCTTCAGTATAAGTACTATCGCTTCTTGTGGTATCTGCAAGATTAAATAGACTCTTGGCATGCTTAAGGTATGTAGGATTATCCAGTACAATAGAACCTACAGCCAAAGCTGCAGCCATCTGACCTACCACACAGGATCCCTTTCCTACATAATAAGGTCTTTCCATTTCTTTTTCAATAACTTCTGCAGAACCCCACCATTTATGGTCAGGATTACCTGCACCAATCTGATAAACAACGCTGTCTCCCCTATCACAAGCCACAAGATAATCAAGTGCAAAGGCAAGGTTTCTTTCGAGGTACTCCCTCTGTCCTGATGCTTCAATGCCATCACCGTACTCATAAAGAGCCCAGCCAAGCATTGCTGCAGAGTATGCCATTGGTAGATTAAACTTAACGTGGTCACCTGCATCATACCATCCACCGAGGACTTCGTCATTCATTGTTGCATCACCGCGCCACTCAACACGGTTCCACTCAGGAAGTGGTCCCGCCTGCTGGCACTCATAAAAGTAAATAGCTTTCTGAAGTGCTTCTGCATAATTATAGGTTCCTGCTGCGGATACAATCCCTTGTGGAAGGATAAATGCCGTCAGCATAACCAAAGTCAGTGCAAAGCATAATGTTTTTTTCACTAAAATTCCTCCTTTAAAATAAAATAATATATTAAATATATTTATTATTTCAGTTTCAAAAACCACCTCCACTAGGAAAAACACCTACACAATATATCAAAGCATATATAGCTTTAGTTCGGGATATTTTCACTGCAGAATTTGCTTCAACGATAATAATAGCTTATTGTAAATTAGAATTGGTATATAAAAAATAAATAACGTCGAAATTTGTTGGTGCTTCGCATACTACTTTATGTAAATGTTTATTTAATATTATTATATCATAATTATACTTCCTTGTCATAGTATAATCTTTATAAGCTTTTCAAACTTACAGAGGATTTTACTTTCCTCTAAATAAAAGATTTCGAGTCCATATATCTTTTTAAGTGGGTCAAATCCCCCTTTTTCTCCTTTTTAGAAAACCCTAAAAACAACAAGGCAAAAAGGAGAAACCTTTGCGGCTTCTCCTTTAATATCAATTCAATTCAAAATCCATTCTATTTTAATTTATCTAATTAAGCTCTTACCAATCTATAGCATCTACATAGATTGTAAATTCGCCTTCACCTGAAGTCTGTATCTGTATACCCATCTGCTGAGGCCAATCCGGGTTTATATCTTCCGGAAGCGTCAGTGTGATTTCATTCCATTCATCTGTTTTAACCATGGTGTATCCCTTCCATGTTGAATTCCAGAGCGCTTCGGACCAATCAGCTGTATGGGGCATAATATATGGTTGTATAGCAGCAATAGGTGCACCTGAAGGTATCCATATTCTGTATGTTACAGTAGTGCCGGGAGCTACGATAGCATCTCCGTCTAATTTCAACTCAGCAAATCCTTCATCTTCGCTCGTTACAATCCATTTAAGAGCTTTTTCTCCCTTAAAGATCTTTTCGGTGGTGTTTTCTATAATAGCTGTTGTGCTTGTTCCTGATGTTGAAAAACCTCCAAATGTACCGTCTTCAAAGTTGAATTTGGAATTATCTCCAGTAGCAGAGATTACTGTTACTACACTTGTAAATAAGCTTGAAGCCCCCTTATTATCTGTAGCAATTAGTTTTACTTTATATGTACCTGGATTTTTATACTTATGAGTAATGGTTGCAGTCGTTGAGGTTCCTTCCAGTCCATCACCAAAATCCCATACATAGTAGGCAATCCTGCCATCAACATCTATTATATTTGATGCATCAAACAATACAGATTCGTCGGTAGTCGGTTCCTTCGGAGAGAAGTTAAATGTAGCTTGAGGTGCCTCGTTTTGGGGAACATAAGGAATAACTCTTATTATCCTCAACAAATATCTCCACAAAACAGTGTAGTCAGTTGAGTTTACAACTCCATCCAGGTAAACATCAGCCGCTGCTACATTTACATCTTCTGTTATTCCCATTATATATCTCTTGAGTAACATAAGATCTTTCGAATTTACTTTTCCGTCATTATCCAAATCTCCATGCAGTACAGGTCCAGCAGCTTCAAGAACTATATGACATGCTGTCAAAGCTGGCACTGTATATGTGAAAGTATTATCATTTATATCTACTATAGGAGTCCTTGGTGTTATATCAGCACTTCCTCTGTCAAATGCCCATACATTTCCTACTGTATACTCCTTGCTGCTGTCAATAGAGAAATTGAATGTTGTTGGCTTGTCATAGCTCTTATTTAAGAGAATAACATGGAGTTTGCCTTCATCTTCACCAACAATAGATGCATAAGCAGAACTTACTTCTATGTCGGATGTTTCACATTTAACAGAAGTATCTCCAAACTTGCCGCCTTTACCATCGTAGTTGGTATAAAGGTTTATACCGGCTTCAGTATAATTATTGCTTGCGTCTCCCCAAAATGTAGCAAGATATATGCCATATTTACCGAATATACCGAGAACATCGGCTTCGGCAATACCTCCGGTAATGTGTTGTCCTCCACCGTAATCATATTCGGTTATTGCAAGCTTTGTTCCTGGATAATACTGTTCAATGGAGTCGAAAATATTCGGCAATAACGGAAGGAAATTTTGCTTCCATTGTCCAATCCAGCTATTTTCAATATATGTTGGATCCCATAATGTTCTAGGTGCCTGCAGCCTTGCTTTGTTGGTCTCAATATTTCTTATGTCCTCTCCAAAGCATATTCTTGCACCGCCTCCTGTTGCTTCCGGATACCAGTGTACGTCGAGTACATCCAGAAGTCTCTTGCCTTCATCTTCGGAAGCCTCTTTCATTTTATCAAGGTAATAGTCTAAGAACCACCTGTATCCTTCTCCTTCAGTCTCCCAGTCAGAAGCTGACTGCAAGGATTCATATGCAGCAAAACCATATAAAGCAGGTCCAAATATTTCTGCATACGGATCTACATTTTTAACTGCCTTAGAAAGTTCTACAGATTTCTCAATAAGCTCTTCACAAGTTACATTATTTGGATGGATCCTTGAATGAGTATGACTCCACAATGCCGGTTCATTATCAATTGAATATCCCTTTATTCCAGTTTTTGTGGATGCATTTCCGTACTTGTTTACGAGGAAGTTTACAAACTCGTCCATGTAAACATAATCATCATCTGTATCCGGTGTAAGCGAGAAAGGTGCACCCTTTTCAAACTTAACTTCCTTCCATCTTGCAGATGGTGCAGTATCAGCCTCTGCAACGGCACCGTCTCCGTCTGCAGAAACATAACCTGCAGCCTGAAGAGTCACAATTGAGTAAGGAATATTCTTATTAAGTGCCTTATCATGGAATGTAGTAACTACAGAAGCAGGTGTATCCCATTCTTCCTTAGGTACCCCTCCATCTTGTAAAAGGTACGTATCGCTGAAATGCAACCAGTCGCTTCCGGCATTTGAGAAGTTGTTTTCCCAGTTATATCCTGTTGTTCTGTTTCCGCCAAATCTTTTTGCAGTTACTGTTGCATCAAGATCCTGATTGCTACCATAGATATATGGGCTGATGGCCTTTCTTTCAGCTGAAGTATCTATCTTGACATTAACTACCTTAGCAGATTCCGTAGGAGTTGGAATATCAATAGTCGGTGTCGCAGACGGAGTTGCTTCTGGTGTAGGTTCTGGAGTTATTACCGGTGTAGGTTCCGGGTTTACATCCACACCTTGATTTGCAAAAGCAGACATAAATACCAATGCTGAATTCCAGTATACTGTATGTTCATTAGCTACCCAGTCACCGCTGCTTCTTGTGTAGCATTTAGCTGCAAACCTTGACAGGCCGGCACCTTCATAAGTATTTGGTCCCCCTGGCATGTAGCCTTTTGGAATTCCTTGTTTACCGTCCAAATTGTAAATGTTGCTAAATACCCCTTTAACGGAATCCTCTCCATATCCCGATACAAAGCTGAAACGGAGCGGATTGGTACCAAGCAACCAGTTAAGTGATCCAAAACCTAATTTTGATACTCTGTCACTGTATTTATCAAGAAGCTGCGAACCTATAATCGCGTCCATAGGAGTATTCATAATCTGCATATTAATTCCCCAGAAGTAATTTCCGGGAACAATTGCATTTTTCCAAGGATTGTTCTCGTATCTTGAAAGTGTATTGTCAAGCCAGATTCCAAATTCTGTATCAATCCAATTTTCAACTTCTGCATCCCTGTTTTCCGATTTCAAGTATGAAAGGAACGCTGTAAGCCACATATCACCCCATGTATGAGCGTATGAATACTGATCTTCAAACTTTTGAGCAAAAGACTCATAGTTTTCTTTAAAATATGTATGATATACTTCTTCACCGGTAGCTCTGTAAAGAGAAGCTGCCGCCCAGAGCCTATCACCGCCGTCATCATGTACATTGTACGGACCCGCAGGTGAAACAATGTTTTTCGGATTGTTTTCAAGGAAAGTCCATGCATCTATTGCTGCTTCCAAACACTCTTGGGCAAAGTCAGCGTCAATATCTCTGTAAATCAAGTAAGCATGAGCAAGTACTCCAGCAGCACACGCAGTATCATCAGTAGTACAGCCATTTTGATCTCTAATTATTCTTGATGTTATGTTTTCGTCATTATCCGACTGAACTCTAGGATAGAATCCTCCACTTTCCTTGTCCTGCATTTTCAACATCCATTCAAGCTCCCAACGAGCTTCGTCAAGAATGTCCGGTACTCCGTTTCCGCTCTCTGGAATGTTGAACTGACCGTCAACAAACTGAGAAGGGAATGTTTCATATGCCCAGAATAAGTCAGAAACAGCAGTTGCTCCAGCGTTTACATACTTACCGAAGTCTCCTGCATCATACCATCCTTTTGTAATGTCTATCGGATCCTTTTTGCCGGATGCAAATACTGCCTGTGCATCTTGAGGCGTAATGTCCTTACGAGGATATCCGAGCGCATAGGGTTCTTCGAGCTCTATACCCTGACGTTGATAATAGAAATACCTTGCAGAATCGGTAATCAGAGATTTGTAAATATCTTCACCGATTTCAAACTTTGGTGAGTTATCAACACCTTCTATACTGATGTAGTATTTGCCCGGTTCAGTCAGACTGCTAAAGTCTGCTTTTAGTATTTTTTCACCGGAATCAATAGGCTCATACTCTGTTACAAGAGTTAATTTTCCAGTATATGCAGTAGAATTGTCTGCAGCATTTATTACAGTAAATTTGTCACCTGCTGCTGCAGCAAGTTCACCTTCAAAACCAGTAACCAAAGCGTATTTTTCCGATTCAGGAATAAAGCCCAGCTGGTTAACCTTGATTGCAGGCGCTGCCTTTTCATTATCTTCCGATGTAACCTTTATGTCACTAAACCATACTGTAAATGGGTCACCATGTCTTTTGGAGAACACTAGACAGGTAACTGATGAAGGATCAAATCCATTATTAATAAGCATAAAATCCCTCAAAGGAATCTTAACATGCTGCCATTCTGTGGTTATTTCTACATAATTTGAGATTACTGTAGAGACATCAATCTCAAGTCCTAGGGAACGTTCGTAAACCTTATCCCTAAAACCTATAATAAACTCTTCTCCACCTTCTTTACCCTTAATGTCAAATTCAAGATAACCGTTTTCAACATACTGTGAAAGATCGTGGGTGTTCCATCCTCTTACAGTCAGAAGGGAAATCCACCATGCGGATTGAAGCGGGGTTTGAACGCTCAACCTTAAAGTCGGCAAACCATTGTATTTAACAGTTGTATCAAGGGGAAGGGTATCATTGACAGTTTCAAGCTCGCCCATACCGCTTCCTGACCAGCCAACCACAGGAGCATCCTTGAATATCTGTACATCTTGGAGCTTCCTGTAGCCTTCAGGCGCAACATTCTCGGCACTTGCAGCAAATTGCGGAGCAATCATTGTAAACATCATAGCAAGTACCAAAAGTAGTGATAAACTTCTCTTTGCCATATTTCACACTCCTTAAATTTTTTTTATATTAAAATTTACGCAGATGTTGACATGCAAAAACACCAACAATTACAAAGTAATGTTTTTGGGAAATACTCTTCATGCAAACTGGAAATATTGAAATGAAAATAGAGCAAATTCATTGAATGGAGTCAACTTTAATAAAAATGAGCTTCATAAAAAAACGTTATCTGTCACAAGCCCATAAAATCATCGAGCTTATGTCAAGGATATTCAATGCTGCAAAGCATAATTCGAATATTATCAGGTAGCTTTTAAGATAGTTTATACACCTTGTCTATAAATCTCAATAATAACCAGTTGCTTTCAAGTAACCTGCCAAAAACACATTTTTAATTGAGGATTAAGTTAATGTCAACATAGTGCGCAAGTTTTTACCTGCAAAGCAATTGATTAATATGATTTTCAAAATTCAAGTAAATATTATCATAATTTCAAAAAATAATCCATACACTGCGAAGAATAATTCGTATTTATATTTTTTTTGAGGGGGCAAAATAGTTGAATGATAAAAAACATAATACAAAAGCCTTCATTCATCAAATATGAGATCATAATAGCAATGTATATAAATATGTGCATCGGATAAATGAAGGCTGTAAGTGTAAAGAACAACACTTAAGGCAATTGTCTCTTATATTCCT
This sequence comes from Acetivibrio mesophilus, assembly GCF_004102745.1. Taxonomy (GTDB): domain Bacteria; phylum Bacillota; class Clostridia; order Acetivibrionales; family Acetivibrionaceae; genus Hungateiclostridium; species Hungateiclostridium mesophilum. The sequence continues at coordinate 85,420 of NZ_RLII01000002.1, forward strand.
CATTGGAAATGTTGTCCATTCTATCAACTACGCCTTGTTTGTCAATCTCATTCGTAAAATATTCCTCAAAGTCGTGATATCCCCCCATATCCTGGGGCGTATCCGATGAACCGTATTTCAAAAGGTCGTTAAACTGATCCATACCCTCATTTTCATCATCTTCTCGCCGATTAAGATACTTTCTGCCAAAAGGTGCATCCCATATCAATTCCTCAACCGGCCTTTGTCTATCCAAGTTTTCTATTGTTATCTCTTTACTGGTTTCACAATCTATGCAAAGTCTTGTATAAGGTAATACCTCAAGCCTCTCTTCATCAATTTCCTTGGCACACAATTCACATTTTCCGTAGTTCCCTTTATCTATCCTTATTAAAGCATCATGAATATCTTTTAGCAAATGTTCTTCATGGACCTTCAGCGCATTATTGAGCTCTGCATGGAAAAGATCTGTTCCCAATTCTGCAGGGTGGTTATCATAGTTTGATAGCTCGTCGGGAGCTTCCATATCCTGCTCAGCTATATCATGTTCCTTCATAAGGTTTATAGTTTTCTCTATGCCCTTTCCCTCTTTTATAAGCAACTGTCTGAAAAATTCTTTTCTGTTGTCATCCACTCCATTTACCTCCCTAAATAATAATTCGATGTTCAATGATTTTTTAAGATATACTAAAATAATATTTTTAATAAAACTATTGATAATATATTTAGATTGGCTTAAAAAATCGTTTTTTATTGAAGGTTTATGATGGAAGCACGGCTTTACACAATTTAATTGAAAATTTATACTTTTATAAATATAATAAAGTATATTAAAAAATTCTTTTCAGGGAGGTTTACGATGAATTATAAAGCTGATATCGGTGTTTTTGGAGGCTCAGGTTTTTATTCATTTCTTGAAAATGTTGAAGAAATAGAAATGGAAACCCCTTATGGGAAACCCAGTGACAAAATTGCAATTGCAACCTATGGAGACAAGAAAATTGCTTTTTTGCCCCGTCATGGCAAAAACCACCAATTTCCACCCCATATGATACCTTATAGAGCAAATCTCTACGCCATGAAAAAGCTTGGGGTAAAAAAAATTCTGGCTCCTACATCTTCAGGTAGCCTTCAGCCCAACATTAAGCCGGGAGATTTTGTTATCTGCGACCAGTTTGTCGACAGGACAACAGGACGTAAGGATACCTTTTATGATGGTCCTGTAACTAAGCATATTAGCTCTGCGCATCCTTATTGTCCCGAGCTTAGAAAGATTGCCATCGAGGTTGGCAAGGATCTGGGAATAACAACCCACGAAAAAGGTACTGTAGTTGTTATACAAGGTCCGAGATTTTCCACCGTGGCTGAGAGCAGATGGTTTAACAAAATGGGCTGGGATGTAATTAATATGACTCAGTACCCGGAAGCCTATCTAGCTAGAGAACTGGGCATATGCTACGCGAATATATCACTTATTACTGATTATGATGCAGGTCTTGAAGGCCGTGATGACATTGCACCGGTTACTGAAGATGCTGTACTCAAAGTGTTCGCAGAAAACAATGAAAAGGTTAAGAATATGCTTTTTGAAGTAATCGGAAGAATTGACCTTGAAAATGACAAATTCACATGTTGCAACGTTGATTTAACTGGAATAGACCTATAATGTTTTAATATATTTTTAAAAGGAGAACTCAATGAAGCCGTTAGAGTATTGTAATGGAGTATTAAAATTAATAGATCAGACTTTACTTCCGGGGGAGCAAAAGATTGTAGAACTGAAAAGCTATGCCAAAGTAGCAGATGCGATAAAAGACATGATTGTAAGGGGTGCTCCTGCTATAGGTGTAACTGCCGCCTACGGTGTAGCAATAGCTTCAAAGGCTATAAATACTGATTCAAAAGATGAATTTTTCACCGATCTTGTAAAGGTCTGCGATATAATTAAAAGCACGCGTCCTACAGCTGTAAACCTGTTTTGGGCTGTTGACAGAGTGTATAATAAAGCTGTCTCAAACCGGGACAAGTCCATTGAGGAAATCAAAAACCTTATTGAAGAAGAAGCACACCTAATGGAAAAAGAAGATATTGAATCAAACAGAAGCATAGGCCGATTTGGCAATGAGTTGATAAAGGAAAATTGGACAATTCTTACCCATTGCAATGCAGGTGCTTTGGCAACCTGTGACTACGGTACTGCTTTAGGCGTTATTCGCGCGGCTCATGAATCCGGCAAAAACATCCGAGTTTTTGCCGACGAAACAAGGCCTTACCTTCAGGGCTCAAGGCTTACTGCATGGGAGCTGATGCAGGATAATATACCCGTAACACTTATATGCGACAATATGGCAGGACATTTTATGAAAGAGGGATTAATTGATTGTGTAATAGTTGGAGCTGACAGAATAGCTTTAAACGGAGATACGGCAAACAAAATCGGTACTTATTCCGTTGCTGTTCTTGCAAAGGAAAACAATATACCTTTTTATGTTGCTGCTCCTACGACAACCATTGATTTTTCCATAGAGACAGGAAAGCAAATTCCTATAGAAGAACGAAGCCCTGATGAGATAACCCATATAAAGGGCGTCAGAATAGCTCCTGAAGGTGTAAATGTAAAAAACCCTGCTTTTGACGTAACACCAAACAAATACATCTCAGCGATTATTACTGACAAAGGAATTATTTACCCGCCATACAATGAAAATATAGAAAAATACAAGTAAATAAATTGGTCACAAAAAATTCAAAAGCCTCAAATCTACTAATGAATTTGAGGCTTTACTTTGTTTATCTATTTTGACTTTCTTTATATGCCTTTTTAATCATTTCAAAGCTCTTCGGACTAATTACATGTTCGATACGGCAGGCATCCTCCCTTGCAACATCTTCATCTACCCCTAGGGAGATAAGGTAGTCCGTCAGTACTTTGTGGCGCTCATAAATGCGCTCCGCAATTTCCATTCCTTTATCGGTCAATGTTATATATCCCGATTCATCCATTAAGATGTATCCATTTTCTCTAAGCTGCTTCATAGCATAGCTAATGCTTGGCTTGGAGAAATTCATCTCATTTACTATATCAATGGACCTAACATTTCCTATCCTTTGCCTTAGTACAAGAATAGTCTCAAGGTAATTTTCAGCTGACTCTTGGATTTTCACTGTAATATCACCACCTGACATGAGAAAACTACATTTTATATGTTATCACAAATTCAAGCTCTTAACAATAGAATTTCTCCTATATATGCCATATCTGTGAATTACAAATCAACCTGTTTTTGAAAGACCCTGATTCTATCAAGAAAATTATTGAAAAATATTTCACATAGTTATTGACAAATAAAAACTGCGTTGCTAAACTTGAAGATAGATAGTCTTGACTAACTATATTTTTTTGGTCGCAAGTTAGTCACTTCTAACCTGGTGAATATGTGGTTTGTATACCCCAAGAAAGGAGAAGGTATATGTTTAGTTTAAGAGATGCTAAGTGCGGTCAAACCGTTAAGGTTGTTAAGTTGCATGGTGAAGGTGCCCTAAAAAGACGCATAATGGATATGGGTATCACCAGAGGCTGCGAGATTTATATCCGCAAAGTAGCCCCCCTCGGTGATCCGATTCAAATAAATGTAAGAGGTTACGAGCTAAGTCTCAGAAAATCTGCTGCAGAAATGATTGAGATACAGAAATCAAGCTGATTCTATTATGTTAGTATTTATGCCCAACAGTTAGGCTAAGCTAACTAGATGCTAAGGAGGAAATTTTATGCCCATAAAAATTGCTCTTGCTGGCAATCCAAACTCCGGCAAGACTACTATGTTTAATGATTTAACGGGAAGCAATCAGTATGTCGGCAATTGGCCCGGCGTTACCGTAGAAAAAAAGGAAGGGAGACTTAAAGGTCACAAGGATGTTATTCTAACTGACCTGCCAGGTATTTACTCTCTCTCCCCTTATACACCGGAGGAAATTGTTTCGAGAAACTATTTGATAAACGAAGAACCTAATGCAATAATAAACATTGTTGACGGAACTAATATTGAAAGGAATCTGTACCTTACCACACAGCTTACCGAAATGGGTATACCTGTGGTTATCGCCCTCAATATGATTGATATTGTGCGCAAGAAAGGTGATAGCATTGATATTAAAAAGCTTTCTGAAAAGCTCGGATGTGAAATAATTGAAACCTCCGCCTTAAAAGGCACTGGCTCAAATGAGGCTGTATCAAAAGCAATCGCTCTTGCGAAGCAAAAAACAAAGACAATTGCTCAGCATAAGTTTTCAGAATTGGTTGAAGACTCGTTATCAAAGATTGCTTCTTACATTGAAAACACTATTAGCCCAAATCTTCTGCGCTGGTACAGTATCAAACTTTTTGAGCGGGATCAAAAGGTATGGGAACAGTTAGCTTTAGATGAGAAAATTAGATCTAAAATTGATAGCATTATTGCCGAATGTGAAAAACAGCTAGATGATGACAGCGAAAGCATTATCACCAACGAAAGATATAACTACATTGCTGATGTCATCAAGGACTGTTACGTGCGCAAGAATACCTCCCGCCTAACAGTATCGGATAAGATTGACAGGGTACTTACAAATCGATTGCTGGCATTTCCTATTTTTGCTGCGATTATATTCCTTGTCTATTTTATATCAGTCACTACTGTAGGAGGATGGGCAACCGATTGGGTAAATGATGTATTGTTTGGGGAGATTATTCCTCCTGCAGTAGAAGGCTTTCTAGAATCGGTTAACTGTGCCGATTGGCTGTCATCTTTGATTCTTGACGGTATAATTGGCGGTGTAGGTGCTGTACTTGGCTTTTTGCCCCAAATGATGGTACTGTTCTTATGCCTTTCAATCCTTGAGGACTGCGGGTACATGGCTAGAATCGCCTTCATCATGGACAGAATCTTCAGAAAATTCGGTCTTTCCGGCAAATCCTTTATACCGATTATTATTGGAACAGGCTGCGGTGTGCCGGGTATTATGGCTTCGAGGACCATTGAAAGCGAAGAAGACCGTAAAATGACCATCATGACGACAACGTTTATTCCCTGCTCAGCGAAGCTACCGATTATTTCACTGATAGCAGGAGCATTTTTCCCTGGATCCCTTTGGGTAGCACCTTCTGCCTATTTTATCGGTATTGTCGCAATTATTTGCTCGGGAATAATCTTAAAGAAAACCAAAGCTTTATCCAGTAGCCCTGCACCTTTTGTTATGGAGCTTCCCGCTTACCATATCCCGGGAATTAAGAATGTAGCTTTTCAGATTTGGGATAAATCCAAATCCTTCGTTAAAAAAGCAGGAACAATTATATTCCTAGCCAGCGGACTTGTATGGTTCCTGTCCAACTTTAACTGGCAGATGCAAATGGTGGATGCGCCGGATTCAATACTTGCATCCTTAGGAAGTATTATTGCCCCCATCTTCGCTCCTCTTGGCTGGGGTACTTGGGAAGCAGCTGTTGCAACGCTCACAGGCCTTGTAGCTAAGGAAAATGTCGTTGGAACCTTTGGTGTTCTTTACGGATTTCAGGAGGTTGCTGAAGACGGTGTAGAAATATGGAGTACTCTGCAAGCTTCATTCACAATGCTTTCAGCATATTCATTACTTGTTTTCAATCTACTCTGTGCACCATGCTTTGCTGCTATTGGAGCTATCAGAAGAGAAATGAAAAGTCCAAAGTGGACTTTTATAGCACTAGGCTATCAAACAGTTTTAGCGTATGCAGTTTCTCTTTGCATATACCAGCTTGGTATGTTGTTTAAAGGCAATGGGTTTAACGTATTCACTGCCATTGCAATTGTAGTTATTATAGGATTTATTTATCTGCTTCTGCGCCGACCGAACAATAAAGACAGAAAAAATAGCTCGGCCAAAAAAGTCGGAAAAGCGGTACTAGGAGGTGCCAAATTATGATTAGAGTTATAATTGAGAATCTTGCAACTATTATAATAAGTGCTATTTTGATATGCTTGGGTGTTCTGGCAGTTATAAAAATATATAAAGACAAGAAAAAGGGATCCTGCAGCTGTGGCTGTTCAGGATGCCCCCAATCTCAAAATTGTCACAAAGATTAATATATAGATTATTATTTGCTTTAAATCATTTATTTCTTACTTTTTGCTTCTTCTTTTTTGAAGCCAATCCTTAATTTTTAGTTCATAGCCATTTGCGCTAGGATTATAATAGACAGTCCCCTTAATCTCTTGCGGAAGGTAATCCTGGTCAACAATATTGCCAGGATAGTCATGGGCGTATTTATAGCCCCTTCCGTATCCTAAATCTTTCATTCCCGGTGTCACGGCATTTCTTAGGTGCATCGGGATTTCACCTGTTCGTTTGTTTTTTACATCTTCTAAAGCATGGTTGATTGCTGCATAACATGAGTTTGATTTTGGGCTGGTAGCTACCATAACTGCTGCTTGAGACAGAATAATTCTTGCCTCAGGCATACCCACCATGTGTACAGCCTGTGCCGCTGAAACTGCCAATTGCAAAGCAGCTGGATTTGCCATCCCAACATCCTCAGATGCACATATCATTATTCTGCGTGCCAAAAACATTGGATCCTCACCGGCATACAATGCTCGTGCAAGATAAAAAACCGCAGCATCCGGATCACTTCCCCGCATAGACTTAATAAAGGCACTGATATTATCATAATGCTCCTCACCGGATTTGTCATACCTTGCAGCCTTCTTTTGGACACATTCCTCAATCAGTTCCATATCAATATGTAATTTACCGTCATTTCCAATAGAAGATGTTAAAACAGCAAGTTCAAGAGCGTTTAAAGCTATTCTGGCATCACCATCGCAAATATCCGCCAAGTAGTTGATCGCACCATTATCTATTTCAATATCCACATTGCCAAGCCCCCGCTCCCTGTCTTCAAGGGCATTTCCGATTACCTTCTTTATTGCATCACTGCCAAGGGGCTTTAGCATAAATACTGAAGACCTCGAAATCAATGCCTTATTAACTTCAAAATAAGGATTCTCAGTAGTTGCTCCCACAAGAATAATCGTACCATCCTCCACATACGGAAGAAGTGCATCCTGTTGGGATTTATTGAACCTGTGAATCTCATCAATAAACAATACTGTTTTTCCTTTAGGATTCAGTATCAGGTTCTGTGTATCCGACACAATCCTCTTTATATCCGCAACACCGGCAGTGACAGCATTAAGTTTTTCAAAATTGGCCTTGGTAGTGTTGGCAATAATCCTTGCTAGAGAAGTTTTGCCCGTACCGGGAGGACCGTAGAGAATAATTGAGGAAATCCTATCTGCCTTTATCATCCTGTTTAAAAGCTTTCCTTCACCAACTATTTCTTCCTGTCCAAAAAACTCTTCTAAGGTTCTAGGCCTCATTCTATAGGCCAAGGGCTCTTTTTTTGTATCCATAACACCATCCTCTAAGGCTTGCGGCAAGTTTAGACTAAAGCTTGCAAACTGTATCGGAAGTCAATACCTTCACGCCGGCGCCTTCAAGCATATCTACAGCTTTTTCCGGATTATCAAGCCTTAATATAACCAATGCCTCATTTTCTGCTTTTCCAACAAAAGCATACATGTATTCTATCCCTATAGCTTCTGATTCCAAAACGCTTAATGCTTTAGCAAGTCCTCCCGGCTTGTCGGGAACTGAAATAGCAATAACACTGCAACAGCTAACTGTAAAACCGTTATCCTTCAAAGCCTTTTCCGCTGTCTCCGGATCATTCACAATGAGCCTTAAAATTCCAAAATCAGTGGTATCGGCTATTGACAGAGCGCTGATGTCTATATTGCTATCTGCAAGAATTTTTGTAACCTCAGCAAGCCTGCCGGATTTGTTCTCTAAAAATACGGAAATCTGTTTTACAAGCATGTCTTATCCCTCCATTTTTATTTTGGAATAATTCCAATAATCCTAATAATGAGTTTAGAACTTACGCTTGTCAATAACTCGCTTAGCTTTTCCTTCACTTCTTTCAATAGTCTTTGGTTCAACAAGCTTTACTGTTGCACTGACTCCAAGAATTTCCTCAATAGCTTTTCTTATTTTCCTTTCAATATCTTCAATTCTCTTAACCTGATCGGAGAACAACTGCTGGTTCATTTCCACCCATATTTCCAGTACATCCAAATTATCTATTCTATCCACTATTAATAGATAATGGGGAGCCGTATCTCCAAATTCAAGAAGAACAGTTTCTATCTGTGACGGGAATACATTTACCCCTCTAATTGTGAGCATATCGTCGGTTCTTCCCGATACTTTGCTCATTCTGACAGTAGTTCTTCCGCATTCACACTTTTCATAGTTTAGAGTAGAAATATCCCTTGTTCTGTACCTAATCAAAGGAATTCCTTCTTTTGTAACCGTTGAGAATACCAGCTCGCCTTTTGAGCCCGGTGGGAGCACTTCTTCAGTTACCGGGTCAATAATCTCGGGAATAAAGTGATCCTCTTGTATATGAAGTCCACATCTGCAATGACACTCGGTGGAAACTCCAGGTCCGATTATTTCACTTAATCCATAAATATCTATGGCAATTATCCCAAGTCTCTCTTCTATCTCTTTCCTCATATTTTCAGACCATTGTTCAGCCCCAAAAACACCTGCTTTGAGCTTCAAGTCTTCTTTCTTGACGCCCAATTCTTCCATTTCTTCCGCCATATATAAAGCATACGAAGGAGTACATGCCAAAATAGTAGTACCAAAATCCTTCATTATTTGGATCTGTCTTTTTGTATTACCTCCGGAGATAGGTATAACCGATGCTCCAACTCTTTCAGCACCATAGTGTATTCCCAAACCTCCCGTAAAAAGCCCATATCCATAGGCAACTTGGATAAGAGAGTTCTTGTCGGCACCGGCAGAAACCAGGGTTCTTGCTGTAACCTCTGCCCAAGTATCAATGTCTTTCCTTGTGTAACCAACTACTGTTTGTTTTCCTGTTGTACCGGAAGAAGCATGTATTCTTACAATTTCACTTAACGGAGAAGCAAAAAATCCATAGGGATAAGTATCTCTTAAATCATTTTTGTAAGTGAAAGGAAGCTTCTTTAGGTCATCCAAGGTTTTAATATCTCCGGGTTCGATACCCTTCTCTTGCATTTTTTCTCTATATACCGGAACATTATGGTATATCCTTTTTACAGTATCAATAAGCCTTTCTGTCTGAAGCTTCATCATCTCTTCTCTTGACATACATTCACACGAAGGATTCCAGTACTGCATATAACTACCCCCAATACACATAATAATTTTATAGTAACACCATAGGCCCCTGCCTATCGGTTTTATCTATTTGATTCTTGCGAATACTTATATTAACCCCTGCTATAGCCTTCTTCAAAAGCCTTTAGATTCACGTCAAGCGCTTTTTGAGGAACAATTTCCTTAAGCGACTCAATCCATAATTCTTTATCAATATTCATTGATTTTGCCAAAAGCCCAATCAAAACTGTATTAACTGCTTTTATGTTTTTACATTCTTTGGCTATTTTAAGGGCATCTAGGGAAATAACATTTTTATAGTTTTCCCTGAGCTTTTCCATTATGTTTTCAGGATATTTTTCTTTTCCTATTATAACGGGCATAGGATTAATTTTTTGCTCATTAACCAAAAGCTTGCCGTCCTCTTTTAGATATTCAGCCCACCTTAAAGCCTCAAGCATTTCAAAGGCAATAATTATATCCGCCTCCCCCTTTTCAATTATCGGAGAGTATACCTTGTCACCTATCTTTACATAAGTTACGACACTTCCACCTCTCTGTGACATTCCATGTACTTCAGAGACTTTAACGTCATAATTCTGTTTTAGTGCGACATTACCTATGACCCTGCTGGCAAGCAATGTACCCTGCCCACCTACTCCAACTATCATTATATTACATTTATCCATTTTTATTCACCAGCCTTTTCAATTGCATCAAAGTTGCATACTTTTGAACATAATCCGCATCCCACACATAAAGCATCGTTTATTTCTATATGATCTCCAAAGTCAACGATAGCAGGACATCCTATTTTCATACACATCTTGCATTTTTTACATTTCTCGTTGATTATTTTATGAGGACCTTCGAACTTCACATTTTTTAAAAGTGCACATGGCCTCTGGGAAATCACAACTGAAGGCTCATCAGCCGCAATCTCTTCTCTTACAGTCTTTTCAAACTCTTTTAAGTTGAAAGGATCTACGACCTTAACTCTGTCAACCCCAACAGCGTGGCAAAGTTTTTCAAGATCCACCTGTCTTGTGGGCTCACCCTTTATTGTAAAGCCGGTTGTAGGATTATGCTGATGACCTGTCATACCGGTAATGGAGTTGTCAAGTATTATTACTGTTGAATTTCCTTTATTATAAACTACGTTAACCAGCCCGGTTATTCCTGAATGTACAAATGTGGAATCTCCCAGTATAGCGACAGTTTTACTGCCAAACTCCTTGCCCCTTGATTTTTCCATACCATGAGCTGCACCAATGCTTGCACCCATGCAAACACAGGTATCCATTGCCTGGGTAGGCGGCAGCGCTCCTAATGTATAACACCCTATATCTCCGCTAACCGTAAGCTTTAGCTTATTGAGTACATAAAACATTCCTCTATGCGGACAGCCTGGGCACATTACAGGAGGTCTTACCGGCGTCCCGATTCCCTCGATTTTCTTTCCGGTACTTTGGTTTCCAAACACCTTTTCCCTGATAAGGTTGGCACTATATTCGCCCATAACAGGCAATACATCCTTGCCTATTACCTTAATTCCTAACTTCTTTATATGATCCTCAAAAAACGGCTCCAATTCTTCAATAACATATAATACTTTTACTTTCTCAGAAAATTCTTTAATTAATTTGTCCGGAAGAGGATAAATCATTCCAAGCTTAAGATATGAAACATCACCGAAGGCTTCTCTTGCATACTGATAAGCAATTCCACTGGTTATTACACCAACGTCCGTGTTTCCCCATTCAATCCTATTTAAAGGGGTGGTATTTGAGAACTCGGCTAAAGCTGCCATTCTATTTTCTACAGCCACATGTCTTTTGCGTGCCATTGCAGGCATCATAACATACTTGTCGGGATCCTTTTTATATTCCCTAAGCGCTATATCTTCCCTATCTCCGATTTCAACAATGCTCTGTGAATGCGATATCCTTGTTGAAAGCCTGAAAAGAACAGGGGTATCGAATTTCTCGCTTATTTCAAAGGCTTCCTTCACATATTCTTTACATTCTTCACTGTCGGAAGGCTCAACCATAGGTATTTTCGAAGCTTTTGCATACATACGGCTGTCCTGCTCATTCTGTGAACTATGCATTCCCGGATCATCTGCAACCATGATAACAAGTCCTGCATTAACGCCGGTATAGGATACGGTAAACAACGGATCTGCTGCTACATTAAGCCCAACATGCTTCATTGAGCAAATTGCTCTTCCTCCGGCAATTGATGAGCCTATGGCTACTTCAAGAGCAACCTTTTCATTTGGTGACCACTCAGAATACACTTCGTCATATTTTGCTATATTTTCTGTTATTTCGGTACTCGGCGTACCAGGGTAAGCTGTTGCAACTTTTACCCCTGCCTCATAAGCTCCTCTGGCTACTGCCTCGTTTCCGAGCATTAGTTTTTTCATCAACAATCCCCCATCTATTTATAAATATAGAATAATTTTATTTCTATCTTATCACATAATCCAAGCATATTAAACCCATTAATATTATCTTTTATCCATGAATTATTGTCAATTATTAATTGCTAATAGGCCAATAGGCTGACTTATAATTTATGAGACTATATCAAAAGTCAAAACAGCCGAAAAAATATACTCCGGCTGCTTTATCAATACTAATTCAATTTTATATATAGTTAGGAGGCCAACTTTTGCTTTTCGTCTTTATCGCCATATATCATGTTGATATGTGCTTTTGGAAGCTTTGCTGTAAATAGGCTGACCACAGGTACCACTATCAAAGATATGATCATGGCTGCGGCACCCACATTTGGTGTATTCTTCATACCAAAAATCATTGAGCCGCCTACTGCGCATAAAAATCCAACTATCATACCTGACCATGCTCCGACCTTGGTTGTACCCTTCCAGTATAAGCCATACAGAAATGGAGCAAGGAACGACCCTGCAACAGCTCCCCAGGATAATGACATAAGTGTCAAAATAGAGCTTGGTATTACAGCAACGATAAATGAGAAGGCAACAAACAATGCACAAAGCACTCTCATAAGAAACATAACCTTTTCACTTTTCATTTTTGGGAAGAATACTCCCTTTATAAGGTCCATAGAAATTGCCGAGCTTGATACAAGTACCAATGAAGAAAGGGTTGACATCGAAGCCGACAGCACCAAGATAATCACAATCCCCATCAAATAATCCGGCAATGCACTTTCGAGCATTGTAGGTACAACCCTGTCAAGGTCTCCGCCAATTTCGTCCAGTGAAACAAAGAGCCTACCGAAAGAACCTATAAAATATGCTCCACCGGATATCAATATTGCAAAAATTGTCGCAACAACGGTACCTTTCTTTATGGCATCATCGTCTTTGACGGCGTAAAACTTATGAATCATTTGTGGCAATCCCCATGTGCCAAGACTTGTGAGTATAATCATTGAAAGGAGGTTTAAAGGCTGAGGACCAAAAGGCTTAACCAGTCCTTCACCAACTTCCGGAATTTGCGAAAGTCTTGATATTCCTTCAGTAAGTCCTCCGACATTTTCGTGATTTACGACAAAAGCTATCATTAGGACAATTCCGATTATCATTATAATACCCTGTATCAGGTCATTAATTGCAGTGGCAACATATCCTCCAAGCAAAAGGTATATTCCCGTCAATGCAGCCATTACCAGCATAATTGCCTCAAAGGAAATCGTAATCCCAATGGTAGCAGCCAGCGGCTCTGCAAGTGTCTTTTCAATTAAATAGCTCAATCCCTGGTAAACCGATGCCGAATAAGGAACAAGAAATACAAAGATAATGATTGATGCCACTATTTTCATACCCTTGCTGTCATATCTTTTTTCAAAGAATTCTGGCATTGTAGAAACGTTTAAATCATGGGTCATTTTACGGGTTCTCTTTGCTAGGATAAGCCAAGAGAGAAGACAGCCTAAAACTGCATTTCCGATTCCAATCCATACTGTGGAAATTCCAAAGTTCCATCCATTTTTGCCTGCATAGCCTATAAAAATAACTGCCGAAAAATACGTCGTACCATAGGCAAAAGCTGAGATCCACGGTCCCATCGCTCTTCCGCCCAATAAAAAGTCCTGTTCGTTATTTACTTTCTTTTTGCTGTAGATTCCGACACCGACCATAATGGCAACAAAGATCGCAAGAAATAAGAACTTCATAAACATAATCCTACCATCCTCCAATAAATAAATTTCAGTACCTACCATGCTACCAGTGATTTATTTATATTCTACACTAAAGGCAAAAAAAAATAAAGAAGAATTTTCAACTTCTTTATTTTTTAACATAACATATTAATATTTTCACATATATTATTTTAGCGCCTCTAATATTGACTTTTCAATATTCTTAAGTCTTGTCAGCAATTCATCAATCTCGAGGTCAGTTTTATCCTGCTTTAAGTCTGATTTTAATATATATGTCAATTCGTCTACCTCTTCCTTAATGTTTTCAAGCTTTTCAACCACCTGAAGTCTCTTAAAGGAATTGTCCGGCCTAATTATTTCATCGGTTTCAATCACATTATATGCATTTAGTATAAAGCTTTCGCCTTTAAAAGGTATTATAGTTTCTATATTAAATCTTCTGTAAATTTCTTCTGAAAACTCAGTCATTGAATCTTCTTCGCCATGGACTATAAAAATCTTTTTTGGCTTTTTGCTAAACCTTTCGATCCAGCTTAAAAGCCCTTGCTTATCCGCATGGCCTGAAAAGCCCTCAATCATCTCAATCCTTGCTTCCACCGAAATCTCTTCGCCAAACAACCTTACTTTCTTTGCTCCGTCCAAAAGCCTTCTTCCTAGAGTCCCTTCTGCCTGATATCCTACAAAAATTATTGTGCTGTCCTTCCTCCATAGGTTGTGCTTCAAATGATGTCTGATCCTTCCTGCCTCACACATACCGCTGGCAGAAATGATTATCGAGCTGTCTTTTCTTTCATTCAATGCCTTAGACTCATCAGCTGTTCGAGTAAACTTAAGTCCAGGGAAGTCTAGAGGATTGTCACCGTTTTCAACATATTCCCTTGCTTCATCATCGTAGCAGTCCAGATTATTTCTAAATACTTCTGTTGCAGATATGGCCATCGGACTATCAATATAAACCGGCGTAGCAAAAAGTTTTTTTAATTTCTCATCGCATACTTCCTTCTTTTTATTCAACTCATATATGAGTTCCTGGGTTCTTCCCACTGCAAAGGAAGGTATTACGACATTTCCGCCTTTTTCAATTGTATTATTTATTAAGTCCAAGAAATACTCTGCTTTGTCCGCTCGCTGATTATGCAATCTGTTTCCGTAAGTCGACTCAATTACAAGATAATCCGCACTTTCAATTATAGAAGGATCCTTTAATATTGGAATATCCCTATTCCCCAAGTCTCCAGAAAATACTATTTTGGTCTCTTCGCCCTTCTCTGTAATCCACATTTCAATGATGGCTGACCCTAAGATATGTCCAGCATCGTTAAATCTTACCCTTATTTCGTCATTTATCTTGAGTATTTCACCGTAAGATACCTTCCTAAAAAGCTGCAGAGAATCTACTGCATCCTGATATGTATACAACGGCTCAACAGGCGGTTTCCCTGCACGAATTCTTTTTCTGTTCGTCCATTCGTTTTCATATTCTTGAATATGACCGCTGTCAGGCAGCATAATAGCACAAAGTTCCACTGTGGCCTTTGTAGCAATTACCTCACCCTTAAAGCCCTTAATATAAATCCTTGGAATCCTTCCACTGTGGTCTATATGAGCATGGGTAAGAAAAATATAATCAAGCTCCGATACATTAAAAGGAAACTCCTCTTCATTTAACGAATTGTCCTTAGAGTATCCCTGAAACATTCCGCAATCTACAAGGAATTTGGAAGACGCTGTCTCCACAAAGAAACACGAGCCGGTAACTGTTTTCGCAGCTCCTAAAAAGGTTATCTTCATTTTACACCTCACAAATTCTTTTTAAGAATCTATTCGACACTGGAACATTTTTTACCTCTAAAATAATTGAAGTTTTTCAAATTTCCTTTCCTTACCAAGCTGTTAACACAGTGATTCGATTATCTCCCTTACTTTTTGGCAAAAGAAGTCCATCTCTTCATCACAACCGATACTAACGCGTAAAAAATTATCAATTCTCGGACTATTAAAATGTCGAACCAGTATGTTGCTTTCTTTAAGCTTTTCAAACAGCAACTTGCCATTTATCTTTGGATGACTAATAAAAATGAAGTTGGCCTTTGACTCAATCACTTTAAAACCTAAGGCAGATAACTTGTCTGAAACCCATTCCCTTGTATTGATTATTTTATCTCTGATTTCACAAAAATACTCATGATCCTTTATTGCTTCCTCGGCACCGACCAGCGCCAGTCTGTCTAAGGTATAAGAGTTTATTGAATTCTTTACACGATCTAAGCCTTCTATCAACTGTTCGTTACCTAAAGCAAAACCCACCCGAAGACCTGCCAGAGCTCTGGATTTTGATAATGTTCCTATCACCAGCAGATTATCGAATTCCTTTATCAATTCGATGGAGGTCTGAGCACCAAAATCAACATATGCTTCGTCAATAATGACAACTTTATTTGTATTCTTTTCAAGAATTCTTCTTATACTTTCAATCGGAAGGGCTTTTCCTGTTGGGGCATTAGGATTTGCCAATATTATTCCGTCATTTTCAGTAAAAAACTCCTCCACAGGGATGTTGAATTCTTCATCTAAGGGTATTAATCTATAATTTACACAAAACATTGAGGAATAAACCTCATAAAAGCTGTAGGTTATATCGGGGAAAATTATAGTGTCCCCAGGATTGAAAAACGCCATAAAAGAAAAAGCCAAAATCTCATCCGATCCATTGCCTACAAACACCTCCGAAGCTTTAAGCCCGTGATACTCAGCAAGAGTATTTCGTAAACTGTCGCAGGTGGGATCCGGATATAATCTAAGGCTTTCATTTGCTACCTTTGAAATAGCCTTTAGAGCTTTTTGGGAAGGCTGATACGGATTCTCGTTGGTATTTAATTTTATGTATTTCCTGTCCTTGGGTTGCTCTCCCGGAACATAAGGACTTATTTTTTTGACGATATTACTCCAATACTTGCTCATAAATTAAAACTCCTTAAATCAATTTTATTAATTTTCTAAAATATCAATTCATACATTCAAAAATTTTTTAAGCGTAAATGTTTACATAAAAAACAATGGATGAATTTACACTTTCAGTATTATATCACAGGTTCCAATTAGATTAATATCCTTTAATGAAAACTTTTCCTCATAAAAATACCTCCAGCACCTAGGCAGGAGGTATTTTTATCAAATATCAATATTAGCAAATAGCTTCAACCAATAACCTGACAGCATTATTAATATCGGACATACTGGCGGTCTCTACAGGACTGTGTACGTACCTTACCGGTATGGATATTGCTCCCGATGGTATTCCTCCTGCTGTCAAATGTATTGATCCCGGATCGCTTCCCCCAGCCTCAAGTATTTCCAGTTGATAAGGAATATTTATCCTCTTCGCAGACTCTTCCAGAAGTCTTCTTACTTCCGGATGGCAAAGGACAGAGCGGTCCTTTATTTTAATTGCAGGTCCACCACCGCACTTAACCTCCATAGGATGAGATTCGGGAGTATCTCCTGTCATTGTAACATCCACCGCTATGGCTATATCGGGATTTATACTGAAAGCGGCAGTTCTTGCCCCTCTCAAACCAACCTCTTCCTGAACTGTAAACACAAAGTATATTTCATTATCCGTCTCTTTCAATTCCTTTATTGCCTTTACAACAACAAAGCAGCCACTTCTATTGTCCAACGCCTTCGATATTACGGTGTCTCCCTGCAACACCGTATCACCGACAAAGCAAGCGACATCTCCTACTTGTACCATATTCTTGGCTTCCTCTTTGCTTTTTGCCCCTATATCAATATACATTTTAGACAACTGGAGATTCTTTATATCGTCAAGCTTTTCCTCGTAGTAGACAGCGCCAACAACTCCGTTCTTAAACTTTACCCTTTGACCTATGGAGTCATAGCGGCTTACTCCTCCGATGGCTGAAAACCTCAAAAAGCCATTATCATCTATATATGTAACCATTATGCCGATCTCATCCATGTGAGCTGCCACCATGATTTTTTTCCCCTTGCCCTTTTTGACAGCAATAAGATTTCCTAAAGCATCAACTTTTACTTCATCAACACAGTCCTTAATTTCCTCTTTTATAGCTTCCCTAATTTCTTCTTCATTGCCGGATACTCCAACGATTCCTGTCAGCTTTTTTAGTAAATCGAACATGTTCTATTCCTCCGTTTTTTTATGATTAACATATTTTAGTCAATATGCTTACACGCAAAAGCTTTCAATCAAATTCTCATCGCTACCGAACTCATCTAAAACTGCTTTTACAAGCTTAAGGCAGCTTTCATAATCTTCTCGCTTCATGACCGATACCGGGGAATGTATATACCTGCAAGGAACAGATACCGACGCTACAACCACTCCATCCCGGGTCAATTGGATCTTGCCTGCATCATTTCCCCCTGTCGTAGTTTGCTTGTACTGAACCGGTATGTTTCTATTTTGTGCTGTTTTGCACATGAATTCAACCAGCTTTTTATTAGGATAGGAAGTTCTGTCCATTATGGTAAGCGCCGCGCCCTGCCCCATTACCGTCGAATACTCATGCTCGCGGGCTCCCGGCACATCAGAGCAAGTGGTTCCCTCCACAACAATTGCAATATCAGGATTTACTCTAAAAGCAGCAACGCCTGCACCTCTTAAGCCTATTTCCTCCTGAACGGTAAAGCAGACATACAAATCAAACTGGTATGTCTCTTTTAATATTTCAAGGAGTATAGCACAACCGATACGGTCATCCAGAGCCTTTGCCTTTATACAGCCATCTCCAAACTCAGTATACAGGCTATGAAAAGCTATGTATTCCCCAAGGGGCGCCAGCTTTTCGGCTTCCTCCTTTTTTTCAGCACCAATATCTATATACATATTCTTTTGCTTAATATTATTGCCTCTTTCAGCCTTCTCCTGCAGATGAATAGGTTTTGAGCCTATAACACCAGGGATTCGTTTTTCGCCCACCAGGACTCTCTTTCCGGGAAGTATTCTCTCATCAATTCCGCCAATGCTCGCAAATTTGAGCATACTGTCCTCATATCCCGTTACCATAAATCCAACCTCATCCATGTGAGCGGACAGCATTACTCGATACTTTGATGACGTACCCTTCTTATAACAGATCAGGTTTCCCATTGAGTCCTCAGTAATTTCATCGGCATACTTCTCTGCCTCTTTCTTTATAAATTCTCTTACTTCATCCTCATTTCCGGATACACCGTTTAACTCTGTCAACTCTTTTATCAGCACAATACTTCCTCCATTTCGTTCCCTGTCATTGAAATAAACCTAGCAATCAGTCTTCCGGTATTTTTTATATCATCAATACTTAAAGTCTCTATTACAGTATGCATGTACTTTAGCGGAATTGAAACCAAAAGTGTCGGGATTCCCTCTCTGGAAATCTGTACAGCCCAAGCTTCTGTGCCGGTATCCCCCGGTTCTACATCTATCTGGTACGGTATATTCTCTTCCTTTGCAACTTCAATCATCTTTCTTGAGTACTTTCGATGAAGATTCGGGCCAATAGCCACAGCCGGTCCCTTACCCACTGGAAATACCGATTCCTTCGGCGTACCGGGTATCTGCCCGTGGCAGACATCAATCACTATTGCCAAATCGGGGTTTATATTGTAGGCAGCAATATTGGCACCCCTAAGCCCCACTTCTTCCTGAACCGTTGCCACAAACCAGACATCATCATTATGATTTAACAAAGTCAAGTTTTCCATTATGTCCAGCAAAGCAGCAACACCTGCTCTATTGTCTAGGGATTTCGAGCTAAGCCTGTTATTTTGAAGTACAAAGGGGTCCACCTTAAAAGTTATGATATCTCCTATTGACACATTCTCTCTGACTTCTTCAGCCAAAAGTCCGGTATCTATGACCAAATCTTCCATTTTAACCGCCTTTTTTATCTCTTCAGCGGTCAATAAATGCGGAGGCTTTGCTCCTATAATACCGTATATCTCCTTCTTGCCATGAATTATTACCTCTTGGGCCAAAAGAACCTTACTGTCGACACCCCCAATGTTTGACACAGTCACAAATCCCTTTTCATCAATGCTTTTTACTATCAAACCTATTTCGTCAATATGGGCTGTAACCATAATCCTTCTACCTAAGCCGCCTTTGCCCTTTTTTATCCCGATAACATTATAGAATTCATCTATTTCTACACTGTCACAGTATTTTTCGAACATCTTTGCAATGTACCCGGAAAGCTTGTCTTCCCGCCCGGATACCCCGGGATATGTACTTAAATCCTTTAATATATTTATATAATCCATGTGTTCACCCCGCCAAGTCCTAGAATAATTATTTAAAACCATACTCTATAAATTATAACAAATAAAATGGGATTTATTTATTATTTAAACTGTTAAATTTTATAACACTTCAATTCAAAGAAAACTTTTCTTCAAACGAAATTTTTTCTTATATCATATTTAATAATTCACTATATTTAATAATTCACTCAACACTTTTTCTTAACCTTATTTTTTCACCATAAGTCTTTAATATTATAGCTCCCGATATATCAGTTCTCAAAACATATATATTCCTTATATCCATACGATCAAGAACCTCTTTTGAAGGATGCCCAAAATTATTCTTACCCACGCTTATAACCGCTACATCGGGATTAACCGTATCTAAAAATGCCTCCGTTGAAGATGTGGATGAACCGTGGTGAGCCACCTTCAGTACATCCGCCTCGAGATTTGCCTTATCTTCATAAAGCAGTCTCTCCGCTTCCTTTTCAATATCGCCCGTAAACAGTATGCTTACATCCTTAAAATTGAGTTTTAAAACCAAAGAATTGTTGTTTATGTTGGACTCATCGATATAAGAACCTTCCTTTGGGTGCAAAACCTCAATATATGTTCTGTTGTCAAGTGTGATGACATCGCCCTTCTCGCACTTTTCAACGGAAATCTTTCTCTTATTGGCTATTTCAACTGTATCTAACAACCCCTCATCAATATCAACATCGGGAATTATTAGACTCCCTACCTTGAAGTTTTCAAGCACAGAAAGAAGTCCTTTATAATGGTCGTCATGTCCATGAGTCACAACCACAAGGTCAATCTTCGTTGTGCCATAGTCTAAAAGGAAGGGCACAACAGTGTTTTCTCCAGCGCTTTCCGGTCCCCCGTCAATCAATACCGTCTTGCCGCTAAAGGTTCTGATAAAAGCACCATCTCCCTGTCCAACGTCCAAAAACACTACTTCCATTCCTTTGGGCCATAAGATATTAAGCACTATTAACATTATAGATACAACCCCTGCCAATGTGCAATACTTATAGTTTAGCTTTACCTTGTATTTTGGCTTGTACCAGAATAAAAACAGTATCACGATATAGTAAACTATTACAAGGGCTATGGACGGTGTTGATACGGTTATGACTGAGTAAGGCAGCTCTGCTGTCGTCTTTGTCACAAAAAGTACAAAGCTTAAAAGAGCATTGTTGCAATAACCTATCAATACAGAAAAAATGATATGTATCTGCCCCAGGAGAGCCATCAAAGACCCCATAATTGTAATAAATTCCACTACAGGTGCAACTATGAGGTTTGATAAAATTGAGACCAGTGATATTTTATTGAAGTAAAATACCGTTACCGGCAATACTCCTATTTGGGCTGCTAGTGTAGATCCCAATACATCCGTTATAAATTCCGGAAGAAAGCTGAAATTCAGCATGTTTTTCAAATTGGGGTAAAACAGAACCAGCGAAATTGTTGCTGCAAATGACAATTGAAACCCAATATTAAATAGACTTCCGGGATTGCAAAGAAGCAGCAAAATTGCTGCAAAAGCAATGCTGGTAAAAATCTCTGTCTCCCTTTTTAGTATCTGACCAACAAGGATGACTATTGCCATTATTACCGCACGCAATACGGAGGGTTCAAATCCTGTTATGAAGGTAAACATAACTAGGATGCCTATTATTATAATATTGTAGACGTCTTGTCTAAGCCTTAGCTTCTTAAAAGCAAAAATGAGAGGCAACATTATAAAGGCGACGTTGGCTCCAGAAACCGCCATTAGGTGCGTTAATCCGGAACGACTGAAAACGTCTTCTACTTCATCGGTAAGCCCTTCCCTGTAGCCTATCAACATACCGTTCAACAACCCAGCCTGCTGAGGTGGCAAACTTTGATTTATAACATTAACAATCCTTTCCCTTATGCTAAGGCCAGCTTTGACAAATATATTACCTTTAACACTATCCTGTAGGTGAATATTTCTATCCACAACAAAGATAGTGGCAGATACTCCCGAATGGTTCAGATATTTTCTATAATCAAATCCTCTGGGATTGGTCTTTCCTTTGGGAATGTTTATCTTACCCGATACTTTAATTTCCCTTCCATACTCAAAAAGCTGAATATCATTACTTTTCTGCATGGAAAGCAGAACTTTTCCCCGAACCTTCTTTTTCTGGCCTAAATCCTCCTTTGGCCAGATTTCCTCAGTCTTAATTATGTATCTAATTGTTGAATCCCTTATCTCCGGTGTCGAATCAACATATCCCTTTATTACAACATTCTTTCCGACAAACTCTTCGTATTTAGCAAGATTGCGGTTATAGCTATATAAATAATATACCGCTCCAATAATGTAAAACAAAGCAATTCCAACAATAATAAATTTGCTGTTATCCCTGTCCTTCAATAGAACAAACGCAATCATAGCAAGTATTGCACAGGACAAAAATGCAAATAAATAAGAATGCGTTAAATTGGTGCAAATAATTCCGGCAATAAGAGATAAACTAAAGCAAACTAGCGGTCTTTTCATTGTGTACCTTAAAAGCTCCTTCAAGGAAGGAGCTTTCCCTCAAATTTCACATATAGTTTTTTAGTTAAACCTCTAATTCAAAACTCTTCTTGCTGTCATGTAGCTGTTGGCATAAAATCCGCTCGTAAGATCACTTATAACAACGCCTCTTTTGCTACTTCCCGACGATGCATGAATAAACATTCCTTCACCTATGTATATACCTACATGATTAATATAATTATGTCCTCCATTAGTATCGAAAAAGACAAGATCTCCGGGCAACAAATCACCTTTTGAAATTCGTGTACCCTGATTTGCCTGGCTTGCCGCAACTCTTTCAAGACTAACACCAAAGTTGCTAAACACATATTTTACATATCCGGAGCAATCAAATCCCTGAGAAGGAGAATTCCCTCCATATACATACTTTACTCCTAAAAACTTCTTGGAATATTCAACAACCTGTCCCCGCACACTGGATACATCGCTGTTATTAGGAGCCGCCATTGTAGAATCCTCGGCAATTCCACTCCTTGAAGCAATGGCAGTATTATCAATTACATATGTACTGGAAACCCAACCTGTAGAACCGTTTGCCAGCTTGATTTGATACCAGCCGGCCTTTTCATTTACTATATTCACCTTTGTACCATTTTGAAGCTTACCAACAACACTATAGGAAACATCCGCTCCTTCTCTCACATTTAAGACTGAAGCTTTTACAATTCCTGTTTTCACAACGGCGTTTTCAGCTTTTTCTTCGGCTGTAGCCCTTTGACTTGCTTTAAGAATAGTTTCATCAATTACTTGATTGGATGAAGAATTATTTTCAGTAGAATTGATGGTAGTAGAATTATTCGATGAAGTATTAGTTGAATTATCGGTTGAAGAAGAACCCTTATTTAAGGTTGCCGTTAACGTCTCATCAACAACGGCTGACTTAGGTGTTTCTGTTATTTTAACGTAAGAACTGTAAATCCATCCTGTCTTGCCATTATACGAAACTTTATACCAGCCGTTTGAGGTTTCTATTATATCAACTTTACTTCCATTAGGAATCTGATCTATGACTTTTGTGGAAGTATTGGGATTTGCGCGCATATTAAGCATGGTTGCAGTAGTCACACCTGTCTTATTCTGTTGTGCAAAAGAAGTGCATGTCCACAAAGAAACTGATAGAGCTGAAGCTGTTATGTACACAAAAACCTTATTAAACTTTAACATACTTTATCCTCCGTTTCTCTCATTCCTACCCCTTTAACATATTTAGACAATTAAGTAAATTGTCAAACTAACACTCTGCTAATAAAATTCTGTTAATAACGTTCACATGAATACAGATATTATATATTTCTGATTTCCATTTGTCAAATAATCGGTCGTAAATTTGTAAATTATTCTTAAAAGAACACCCCTGTAGTTTAATTATAAGCAATCGTTTACGTTGTTTATATAGTCCATTATATAGTCCATATGTACCAAGCTCATGGGAGACTATATAGTATTTATCGACAATTTCCATGAGTCTCTGAACCTATCAGCAAGAAAATATGCTGATAATTTGAAATAATAAAGTATTGTTGGTGAAACTTCTACTATCTATGATGTTTATATTTCTCTACACATAATTACTATGTTCTCACATTTATTCTTAGAACTATAATCTCTTTTTATCTTTTTTACTGTCCTAAAGCTCTGTTGCTTCCAGAAAAGCATTCCTTTAATGTTCTCTTCTGCTACCGAAAGATACACACTGTCCGCCTTGCTGCATTTCTTCATATGCTCAATAAGCAGATTCACCGTTTTTCTGCCATATCCCTTTCTTTGAAATCCCGGGTCTATTAATATGGAATTAATCCATGCCGACGAATTTCCATCACTTTTCAACTGACCTTTTAGGACGCCGATCATTTCACCTGATGCTCGTATGTATATTCCCGCAAAAAACTCTTTTGAAGAAGCCCGACTTATTAAATATCTGCTTAACATTTCCCTAAGGGTTATGGGCTCATAAATACCTGTAGCAAAAGAGAAATCATTAATATTATTGTACCATTTTAACAAATGCGGCAAATCGTCTATTTTTAGATCTCTAAGGTATATTTCCCTACCGTCAATGTTTAAAGGATACATTAGGCCCCCTCAACAATCCATTAAGAATAAAAATACATATCTCCACATATTATATATTTCTTCATAATCAACTGAAAATCCTTTAAAAAATCCTTAAAAAGTGCTTTTTTTTGCGATTTGGAAATACATCTTATATAAAATACATAAAATCTTATCTTTCGATTTGTAATATTTTCACCAAAAAACAAGACCTGTTTTTCTTAATTATTGTTCAGTTTACCAGTTAACTAAAGTACATAGATGTAATATACTAATAATGTACTTAAAAAACTTTTTTAACATACTTTTTCCTCTATACATTAATATATACCTGCGGCGTAGTTAATTAGCTGCAGTTTTTTGTTTAAAACTTTAAGCAAGCTCCTTAAATTAATATAAATAGAAAAGAAAAACGATGATATGAAATAAACAAGGGGTTATCCCCCTTGCCCCCTTGATTTTTCATTCCTCGGAAAAAATTCTATATTTTTCGCTTCAAAGAATATTTATATTTTCACCTTTAAGAGCCTTGTTTGTGTTCCTTATGGCACACATCTTGCCACACATGGTGCAGGTATCTTCATCTTCAGGTATTGAGCTTTTTCGATACTTCTCTGCTTTTTCGTTATCTATCGCAAGTTCAAACATCCTGTTCCAGTCAAGGTTTTTCCTTGCCTCGCTCATCCGGTAATCCCAATCTCTGGCACCCTTAATACCCTTTGCTATATCAGCTGCATGGGCCGCAATCCTGGCCGCTATAATTCCCTCCTTCATATCATCTATATCCGGCAGTCTCAGATGCTCTGCAGGAGTAACATAACATAGAAAATCCGCACCGCTTGCAGCTGCAATAGCTCCACCAATAGCACTGGTTATGTGGTCATATCCCGGAGCAATATCCGTAACAATCGGTCCTAAAACATAGAAAGGCGCACCATGGCAAAGCCTTTTTTCCAAAACCATATTTGCCGCAATTTCGTTTATTGCCATATGTCCCGGGCCCTCAATCATAACCTGTACGTTATTATCCCATGCTCTTTTTGTAAGCTCCCCTAAAACAATAAGCTCCTGTATCTGCGCCGCATCGGTGGAATCATTTATGCTTCCCGGTCTTAATGCATCCCCAAGACTTATAGTCACATCATACTTTTCAAATATCTGAAGAAGTCTGTCATATTGTTCGTAGAAGGGGTTTTCATTTCCTGTAAGCTCCATCCATGCAAATATCAAAGATCCCCCTCGCGATACGATATTGGTAAGTCTTCCGTTTTCTTTAAATCTCCTGGCGGTTTCCCGATTAATACCGGCATGTATTGTCATAAAATCGACACCGTCTTCGGCATGCTTTTCGACAACCTCAAAAAACTCTTCAGCAGTAATGTCCCTAAGATCCTTATCATAAAACCCAACTGCATCATATACCGGCACAGTACCTATCATTGCAGGAGACATTTCCACAAGCTGCTGCCTAAACTCCCTTGTTTTGCCGTAAGAACTCAAATCCATTATTGCCTCTGCTTTAAGCTCAATTGCCTTTTTAGCCTTTTCGAATTCAGATTCAAAATTACAGCAATCTTTTGATATTCCTAGATTAACGTTGATTTTTGTCCTTAAACCTTCTCCTATCCCCTCAGGGACAAGATTTTTGTGGTTCTTGTTTGCCGGTATAATCACCTTGCCTAGGGCAACAAGCTTTAGCAATTCTTCAACTTTTATATCCTCTTTTTGTGCCACTATTTTCATTTCATCGGTTATTATTCCTTTTTTTGCAGCATCCATCTGAGTTGTATACATTTTTATTAAACTCCTCTCGAAATCTTTGATTTTACTCTGCGAATTATCTCTTCAATATCCTCTGCACCTACAATCTCGGTAACCATAGCTATACATCCTGCTCCCCGGGCCAAAACCTCACCCATGTTGTGCTCCTTTATACCACCTATGGCGACATAGGGAATCCTTATGTTTTTTATCACATAGTCAAGATACTCAAGCCCCACAGGTTCACAGACATCGTCTTTGGTATACGTTCTATAAAGAGGACCCACACCTATATAATCAGCTCCGCGCCTTGCCGCATCCTCTGCCTGCTCCGGAGAATGAGTGGATATCCCTATAATCATTTCCTCACCCACAAGCTCTCTTACCCTTTCTATAGGAAGATCATCCTGTCCTATATGCACTCCGTCGGCCTTCACCATCATTGCCATATCAATATTGTCGTTCACAATAAATGTAACACCCGAAGCTAAAGTCATTTCCCTTATTTTTAGGCATTCATTGTATTTTTCCAGAAGACTCTTCTTCTTTTCTCTATACTGAATTACTTTTACTCCGGCCTTTATCATCTTCTCAACCACCTCAATATTGCCGCGCCCCTTCGAATGTTCTTCCGACGTAATGCAATAAAGTCCGGTAATTATTTCATTCAATTTGCTCCTCAATCCATTTTTGTCAATCATGACTTTAAAATACTCCTTTTCAAGGCCATATACCTCAAACCTGTAGCCTTCATATAATTTGGAAAGCTCATTTTCTTTAAGAACCTTGAGGCTCTCCTCTATAGTCCTTAAAGCCTCCTGAATCCGCTTGAAATTGGCTTGGGCAAGCTCAGTAAGCGAATTTTTCATGTCAATATCGAGTTCCAATGATGTTTTTAAGCCCACATCATTCACCGAATCCCTGCTTTTTATAAGGTTTGGGATCAGCTTTGAGACATTCTTTCTTACATCATGCCTCAATTCCTTAAGCCTTTTTGAAAAAAGTCTGTCATTGTAATAGAACCTTGCCAGATCTTCCAAAACCCTGAGCCCCTCCGACGCTCTGTTTACATTGGCATCCAGCACCCTATAAAGATTATCCAACCCCATCACCTCTTCTAAAGTTAGAATCCCTATCATCATTAATAAAATAGCTCAAAATCAAATCTGCCTGTTTTGCAGCGGCAATATTAACTCTGGGAGAAATGGGAGGTACGCCTTCTGTAACCTCATTCACAAAATCCCCGATTATGTAAAACTTATCATTCATCTGGCGAATTCTTATTTCATCACTGTTTCCCCAACCAGCAAGTCCTGACGCACAGACAAAGAACTTTCCCGACGAAGAAAAACTCTCCACCATCATGATTTTGCACTCCACCTTGTCGAAGGCCTCCACCACAGCATCACAGTCATCAAACAGCATCCTGGCATTATTTTTATCAACCCTTTGCTGTATTGCCTCTATCCTGATATCAGGGTTGATTCTTGATAGATTCTCCTTTAAAGCCAAAACCTTGGGATACCCCAATTGGTCCATGAAGAAAAATTGCCTGTTCAGATTGGATGACTCCACCAAGTCAAAATCCACTATTTTGAAATATTTAAAACCGCTTCTTACAAGATGTAAAGCACAATTAGATCCCAGTCCTCCAGCCCCAGCAATCCCTACCTTGACTTTACTAAGTCTTTGAAGCCTTTCCTTGCCGAGATAGGACATAAGCCCTTTTTCAAATTCATTCATAAATACCTCCAAAACTCTCTATATTGCTTGCCAATCTTTAAATACCGGCTGATAACCCTTGCTGTAAATCATTTCCTTCATCTCTTCCACATTTCGCTTGTCGCTAATATCAAACTGTCCCTCGCTTTTATTCTCAAGGCTATGTCCCCCAACCTCGGTACTTGACGCTGCAGACATTTTGGTAACTCCCAGACCTATAAGATTGTTCCTCAGCCTCTCACTCTCCCTTGTGGAAATTGTTATCCCCGCCCTTGGCATAAATAACCTATAGGATATCATTATCTGTACCAGATCCCTGTCCTCCACCTTGCAGTCAGGCATAAAACTTCCACAATGAGGCCTTATTCTCGGAAGGGATAAGCTTATTTCTACATCCGTATATTTGTCTTGGAGATAATCCGCATGAATTCCTGCGTAAAATGCTTCTGTTCGCCAGTCATGAAGTCCAAACAGGGCACCGATATTTACACTTCGCATCGATGCTCTACACGCCCTTTCCGGTGCATCAATCCTGTGTAAGTAATTTCTTTTGGGACCCTTTAAATGGAGCATCTTATATTTTTCTTCGTTATATACCTCCTGATAGAGGGTAATACCATCAACGCCGGCATCTATAAGCTGAACATACTCATTTTCCTCAAGAGGATAGACCTCTATTGATATGGATCTAAAATACTTTCGAAGGATTTTGACACATTCTTTTATGTATTGAACAGAACTTTCCTTTCGAGATTCTCCTGTTAGGATGAGAATATGTCTAAGACCCGTAGATGAAATTGCCTTGGCCTCTTTTTCAACCTCTTCTAAAGTGAGTTTTCTTCTCTTTATACTGTTGGTTATATTAAAACCGCAATATACGCACTGATTTACACAATAATTTGCAAGATACATCGGTGTGTACAGGAATATGACCTTTCCAAAATTCTGTAATGTAAGCTTCTTTGCTTTTTGAGCCAGAGGTTCCAGGTAATTTGCTGCTTTTTCTGAAAGAAGCATTAGAAAATCAAGCTCTGTAAGCCTGTCTTTATTCATTATGTTGACAATATCTCGGTCGGTTACCTTATTGAAAAAACCTTCAAAATCAAAATTCTTGTACTCCAGATACCTTTCATAAAAGCTCATGATTCATTCCCCATTTACTATGCAAATAATTTATTATCCTATCATGCAAGGAACCCTGTAAGAGGCGATGAAGCTTCTGCGTATTCCTTTACCGGACCTGTGCCGGAAAGAAAGGCTTTTCTTCCAGCCATGACCGCATTGGCAAAAGCTTCGGCCATTACTACAGGGTCTCCTGCTGTGGCAATAGCTGTATTTACCAAAACGGCTGCTGCGCCAATCTCCATAGCTTCACAGGCCTCAGATGGTTTTCCTATCCCGGCATCCACTATCACAGGAATATCAATTTCATGAATCAGGATTTTCACCATTTCCCTGGTCCTAAGTCCTTTATTGGTCCCTATCGGAGCCCCCAACGGCATTACTGCAGCAGCACCTGCATCTTTTAGTCTTCTAGCATCCATAAGGTCAGGATTGATATAAGGAAGCACCGTAAACCCCTCTCGGACAAGCATCTCAGTTGCCCTTATAGTTTCCATGTTGTCCGGAAGAAGATACCTATTGTCCGATATAACCTCAATCTTAATAAAATTGCCGCATCCTGAAGCTCTGGCAATCCTTGCAATTCTCACAGCCTCTTCGGCATTTCTTGCACCGGAGGTATTGGGCATAAGAATGCAATCCTTCGGTATGTATTTGAGCATATTTTCCTCATCAGAATCAAAGTCAATCCTTCTGAGAGCTGTAGTGACAACCTGAGCTCCTGACATCTTTATCACATCAGGAATTATACTATTTGCAGGAAATTTGCCGGTACCAATGAAAAGTCTGCTGCTAATTTCCCTGCCTCCAATCGTCAATTTGTCGTCCATTTATCTCATCCTCCCCCCACAAATCTCAATACTTCAAGTTTGTCGTTCTCCTTTAGGACGACACTATCCCATTCTTCCTTTCGAAGAACCTTCCGGTTGTATTCAATTACTATACTTTCCGGTTCAAGACCTTTGCTCTGAATCAAGTCCATAAGTGCTGTCTTTTCACCTATCTCAGTTTGTTTGCCGTTTAAAGTTATAATCAATACCATCACCCCCAATAAAATTTAAATGTAATACAACTAAAAAACGCCTATCCCGAAGGATAAGCGTCAATAGACAAAACACAGTATTAAAAGCTTCCCTCCGGCAGTATTAACCGCATCAGGTTCAAAGGGTTAAGAGACAAAAATCTCTTTCTCAGCCTAACGGCACCCCTAGCAAAAATATTATTTTTTGTTCATTATATACCAATGACAATAGGTTGTAAAGCTAAAAATATGCATTTTGGAAAATACATGATTCTATAAAATTCTATAAAATTCTATAGAATTTCTTCCCACAATTCATCTCTTCCCTGCTTTGTTTCGGAAGAAAAAGGGATAATTTTTATGTGTTCTTCAAGCTTTAAAGTACTGCGTATATCCGAAATTCTCTCCTTTATTTTGGAGCGTGGCACCTTGTCAAGCTTTGTAGCCACAATCACATAGGACCTTTCCATGCTTTTTAGCCACTCATGCATAAGAATATCATCAGAAGTTGGCGAATGCCTGATATCCACCAGCAAAAATATCTTCCTTAGCTGTTTTCTTTCTGACAGATAGGTTTCAATTACATCTTTCCAACTGGCTTTCATAGACTTTGACACCTTTGCAAAACCATATCCCGGAAGATCGACAAAATAAAGTTGATCATCAATATTGTAAAAATTTATCAACCTGGTTTTCCCCGGTGTTGCAGCAACCCTTGCGAGATTCTTCCTGTTCAACATCGCATTTATGAGTGATGACTTACCTACATTGGACCTACCCACAAAGGTAACCTCCGGTATATCATTTTTCGGATATTGGTCCGGTTTTACAGCCGTAATCTCATATCTTGCATTGTTTAAATTCAAACTCATCTTCATCACTCCTTATAATAACTTGTGTATTGGCAAAATTGTAACACAAACGGTATTATAACATTTATCCGGAAAATATTTAAGTACCTTTGAGATAGTTTATATACTCTTGGATCCCACCATTAAAGATTCTGTTGATTTTATTGCCAAAAAAGCTTTGATACTTCATGGTTGCGGTTTCGCTGTTAAGAAGCACCACATCAATAGAAAGTCTCCTGTCCTTCCTATGCCGAAGCTTCAACTCACAGATTTTAAGAAGGTGCTTGAATTCATAATCTGCCTGAGGAAGTGAATACCCGATAAAAACCCACTTTTCAGAGTTTGTCAGCATATCCTCAGCTTCACCCCATATATTCGGATAGGAGTTTGCCCTGAAGGATTTTCTGTAATTTTGAGTTGCAATATGAGCTGAAACAGCATCCCCGCATATAAAGCATGGTAACTCCTCTAGAAGCTCCTTATCCGACACCCCCTTCATCTCATTGAACAACTCAAAATCAGATCTTTTAATCCCTACTTTTCTTATTGTAGACACCTTAGACATTGTATCGTTTATCAACACCCTGCAATTGTCGCAATAAAGCCAATTGCAAGATCCGTGTATCTTTACAATTTTGGTTCTTCTGCTCTCACCCCTTTCATCTTTAAAACCACGGTCTCCCGTCAGATACTTACCGCCATTGCAGTAATCAATCATTATCCCTTGGTCAATCATAGAAATATATTTTTCCAACACCGTATCCCAATTTAGTACCAAAAAACCCGTATGCTCAAGCCCAGCTCCAATAAAAAACCTTATGAGTTTCTCTACCTCATAGGAATATGTGAAGCTGTCTTCTAAAATCGTGAAAATTCTATAAATTATTAACCTTTTTAAGGCGCGAAGGTGAATCGGAGAATATTTTATCCCTAAATGATGCTCTGAATTTGTAGATATATCCATACAAGTAAGCAAATCATCCAGTTCCGGGTATATATCCTTCTCAAAGCCAAATACATCCCTCATAAACCCTTCCAGCACAAGGGAGATACCGCGTTCAAAATCGTTATTTTCTCTATCCTTTGTCAATAAAGCAGGCATTTCAGATTGTATGGGCACTCCAGAATTCTTTGAAAAGCCTGCACCAAGTATTAATGTTGTGTTCATGTCATCTCCGTAAGTATTATTTTTTTACGTATAACCGATAAGATACATTTTTATTTTTTCATAACAATGATATATTTATTAGATATTGATGTAATTTTTTTATCTATAATCTCCTATTACCAATTCTTCTGCCTTTTTCTTAATTGATTTTGTACACATTTTATGATAAAATTCATTATTATTGGTGGAGGTGATAGTAAAATATGTGGCAGACATGGGTTTATTTATTTGCTGTGATTGCTATTTTGGCTCTTTCATTCTTTTTCCTTATGCGTTCTGTTGATAAAAAACTTGACGGCTTAAAAGCAAAAACAAAAAAGAAAAGATAAAATTACTGAATAAAGCTTAAGATAATAAAACTATAGACATTTAGGTTCAGTTGTCTTAAGCTTTATTTACGTACATATTCTCACGTGGTTTTCAATTGTATACATGTCTATTATGGTCCTATTTCACTATAAAAATCTTGATATAAAAACCCTCAGATGCTATAATTTACTTATAATATATAGAAAACATATATATAGAAAACATAATACCAATATACGTTCTTAATATATAGATATTCATTATGATTATATTTACATAAAGTTTTTATTAATGGGAGGAGTATTTATGGAATCAACTCAACGCAACAAAGAGATGATCACAAAATTCAATGAAATTCAAGAGGAAATTTTGAGAATTGGCTGGAACGGTATAATTCAAAAGTATCACCCAGATATTAATTGTGAAGACGAGAATTCCGCCAAAACCTTCAAAATGTACAAATCCATCTATGAGAACATGAAAAAACGCGTTATTGTTAATCCCTAGTTTGCATTTTGATTAACCGGATATTTTTGGCAGGTATATAATTTAAAGTCTGAAGGCAAAGAGCTACATTCTCCTTTATGCCTTCAGACTTATATATTTTATGGCAGATTAAACGTATTCCCACGTATTATCCGCTTCGGTGATATTTCAATACACAGTTTAAATGAATTCCAAAAAACAACCGTGAGTTCCGCTTTTGTCGGCAACAAAATACAGCAATATAGCTCGTATATAACATCTTTGTGCCTTTTCTTTCTCTATCTCATGTTTTTTCTTCAAATGTATTGTCCAAAATTACTTTCTCAATCTCCATAGAACCTCTTTCCATCAAAAATTTTACAGCTATTTTTGTACTATACCATACTCCCTTTTTCAACTTACCTTCAAACCTGTCAAGATATTCATCGGATGCTTCATGATATATAAATTCCAGCCTACCTGTAACTATTACATCTGTGGGTGTTAATGCAAAAATAGTTGCATCTTGAAGGACTTCAACCTTAGAAGGATCTGAAATAAACTTAACTTCTCGTATTATAGAGTTCTCGACAGCATCATTATGTACCGCTCTCATAATTCCCGCAAAAGGGGCAGTAGGAATGTATGGGTCACATTCTTTAGTATAGTCCACATCTCCTATAAAAGCCTCGACATGTGAACTTGCCATAGATAAATAATATTCTCTCTCTTTGTCAGTAAGCTTAACCGTAATATTTGGATATTTTAAGAGTGGTATAAGATTTTCAAAGTCTGTATTCATATTAGCGATACATTCATAATAGGTATCACTTAAAGCAGGGTTCATAAAGAACACAGGTTGCTTGTCTTTGGTATCTATAGTAACCTTGTATTCGTTTGCATCCCAGTATACCTTATAGCCAAATGCTTCACTAATAACTCGATAAGGTACGAATGTTCTATTGTTTCTAATAACAGGTATAGAGTCTATTGGAACGGATTTGCGTTGCTTTGTTTTTAGATCATTAATGTTTAGGGTGTTTTCATCGTGTCTAATGCTAAAATAAACTTCTATATCATCATAAGTAATTGTGACTATTTTTAGAATATCATCCCAGTCAACCTTTGCTCCAAAACTCTCTGCAATTGCACGAATTGGAACCATTGTTCTTCCAAATTCATTTATATAAGGCTTTGCATCAGTAAATTGCAGTTCTTTATCATTGACATATACATTGTTATTTTACACCAAATAGTAATAAAGATAAATATCAATAAACTCTTGAATAAAATTATCGTCGGCGCAAATATTTTGAATATATGAAAAGAGGAGGCAATTACCTCCCCTTAAGATTCAGTCAACAAAACATGCAGTTTGTCAGTGCAATTCTTATGTACGTGCCTTAAATGCTTTACAATAATTTCATTTACAGGACACTAGTTCTTGTAGCCGCATCCACCACCAAAGCCGCCGAAAATTCCTGGGCACAGACAGAGAATAAACAAAATTATTATTATCCACCAGATGAAGTCATTCCCACAGCCGAAGGCAAAACCTCTATTTTCTTCCATATTGATTCATCCTTTCTTAAATTGTTCTTCTTCACGGTAGTATAATATTCATGTAAGCAGAAAAGTGTTACATTGTTTTTGAAAATTTATTAGTAATGAAATGGTTATAAGAAATCCTGTAAAAGTAATCGGCAGAACAGGTAATAACCCATTCTGCCGATTACTTTTGGTGGAGCTAAGGGGGATCGAACCCCTGACCTCTTGAATGCCATTCAAGCGCGCTCCCAGCTGCGCTATAGCCCCAAATATTCATTAATACCAATAAATATTTTAATATATTTTCTAGTGTAATTCAATAAGTTTTTTTGGAAAAATAAATAAACTTTAATCTTTAAATATTAATCTACAAATATATTTTCAGTACTGTAGTCTACCAATACAACCCTGCCGTCATTCTCGATAAAGTTCACAATATTTGCCATCATGCTATCCGCATGTCCAGCCTCATTTGATACACAGGATATCCCTATTACGGCATTTTTCCATTTATCATTGAAGCCTACTTCTGCTACTGAGGCATTGAACCTTGATTTAATCCTTCCAACAATACTTTTTACAACCTGCCTCTTCTCTTTTAATGAAAATGCTTCATTGATGTTTAAAACCACTCTGCAAACGCCTATAACCATAATATCACCTATTAATTAATATTTGATGTCGCCAGCCTTTAGCACTCTTCTTATTATAGCATAAACTTAATGATTATAGAAAATTCATATAAAACTTGATATAATAATAATTAATATTGAAGAGGAGCTAAGAAAATGGCGAAAATTCTTGTTATAGACGATGAAACTACCATTCTCCAGAACATTAAATTTCTTCTCGAAATTGACGGCAATGAAGTAATAACAGCTTCCAGTAGCAAAGAAGGGCTTAGCTTTTTCATGGACAACTTCAACTCAATCGATGTCGTCATTACCGATATGAAAATGCCCAAACTCTCCGGCATGGAAATCCTCAGAGAAATTAAGAGGATTATGCCTCAAATGGCCGTGATTATCCTTACGGGACATGGTGATTTGGATAATGCCATTCTTGCAATGAAAGAAGGAGCGTTTGAATACCTTAGAAAACCGGTCACAGCCCAGGACCTATCAATAGCTATAAGCAACGCCATAAACAGAAAAAAACTTCTTATGGAAAATGAAAAAATGACCCAAGAATTGCTGGAGCATAGAAACTATTTACAGGGTCTTCACGACTCTGCCGCAAAAATATTGCTCAACATGCTTCCTAAAAATCTACCGAAAATTGACGGCTTTAATTTTGCCGTTGAGTATAAATGCTGTGATGATGTCGGCGGCGATATGTACGACATATGCGATATAGGAGACTATATATGCTTTTATGTTTTTGATGTTTCCAATCATGGTATTCTTGCTGCTGTTATCTCAATAATAATAAAAAGTTTTCTTCAGAACATAGAGTACAACTACCGCCAGGGAATCAACAAAAGGAGATTTCCCGAAATAGTTTTGGATCTAAACCTAGAGCTTTTGTCCAACACAGCACAAAATGTTTTTGCTTCCTTGTTTTTAGGCTTTATTGATAAAAGCAGCAAAAAGCTTTATACCGTATCGGCCGGGCATATTACACAGTACATAGTTAAGGACAGCGGATTTGTGCCTTTAGAATCAACAGGTCCTATTCTTGGAGTCTTTGAGGATTCAACCTATACATGCACTGTAAACCAGTTAGAGCCTGGAGATAAAGTACTGCTTTTCACAGACGGTATTATTGAAGCTTCTTCGAACTCAGATGACGAAATTGCCGACAATAACCAAATTTTCGGCTCGGAGAATTTGCTTAAAATTCTTGAAAGCTGCAAAAATGAATCCCTTTCAACTCTTATTGATAAAACAATGAAAGCTGTAAAAGACTTCTCTAAAAATACCTGTATTGACGACATGACGATATTAGGTATTGAAGTCTCAAAAGAGATCTAAAATTGTGGAGGTCAAAATGAGGTATAACCGTCATATCAATGGGAATCTTCCGGAAGATATATTGGAGAGCATCATTATAAGTTCAACCGAATATGCAATTATCGCAACAGACACCCTCAACAGGATAATTGTTTGGAATAAGGGTGCTGAATTGATTTATGGCTACTCAAAGGAAGAAATGCTGGGAAAACAGTTCCCTTCCGACCTTCATAGAAAGGGTTTACCCAATAGTGAATTCCTCTTTGTACCGGACAATAATACAAAATCAAGCCTGATAGATCGAACAATGTATGCCAAAAGAAAGGACGGCTCCTTTACTCCTATTTCTATTACATCAACTCCTAGAGTCAATAACAACAATGAAACACTGGGCTTATTGATTCTTACCAGAGATATTACAAGGTATAAGCTTCAGGAGCAATTCAATAGCGTACTGATTGAAATCACCCATCTGGTAAACACATCATCCAACATAGATCAGATGTGCTCCGCAGTATGCAATACCATAAGTCGTTTTCTTGGCATACCATCGGTATTCATCTGCTTGTTTGACTATCTTAGCAACAATTTTTATATAAACTCAATGACAGGCTTGTGCAAAGGATGCAATATCCATACCTGCAGCTATTTTACCGATGATGAGGATGTAGCGGAAAACATAAAAGGCTGCTTTAAAACCTACACACAACTTACAATAAACCACAGTTCCCTTTCCGAACATGCCATCTATGACTATTTGGAAGCGCCTGTGGCCAATGGCAGTGAAAATTTCATAATTCATATTCCGCTGACCTCGGATGTTTCGATTATCGGCATACTTCACATTGTTGTCTCCCACCCCCAGAAAGCTTTTCTTCTCAATGAAACTCAAGTCTTAAGCCTTATTGCCAATGAAATAACAGCGGGAATTCAAAGGAAACGACTGATTGAAGAAATAAAGGAATATGCTGATAATCTTGAAAAAATGGTAAAGGTCAGAACGCGTCAACTGCGCGAAAAGGATGCCCAGCTAGTGCAGTCGGAAAAGCTTGCTACCCTTGGTGAAATGGCTACCGGTATAGCCCATGAAATCAATCAGCCTCTTGGAGGGATAAGCCTGATAGCCCAAGGACTTATCTTGGCAAAGAAAAGGGACAAATTAAGCGATGAACTCCTTCTCGAAAAGCTCAATGCCATTGTGGAGCAAGTGCATCGTATTGATAAGATAATAGGACACCTTCGCACCTTTGCAAGACAGTCGGATCAGACCAGGACACCGGTAAACATAAAAATGCCGCTTCTTGACGTATTCAAACTTATCGGTGAACAGCTGAAAAAACACAAAATCAATGTTGATATGGATATTCAAGAGAACCTTCCCTACGTCCTTGCCGACCACAACAAATTGGAACAGGTATTTTTGAACCTTATTGTAAATGCCAGAGATGCCATAAACGAACTTGAAAAGAACAGCAAACTTCTTACGGCTGAAAATGAAGGCACCGAATGGATTGATTCTCCAGATAAAAAAATAGCCATAAAAGCCCATTCTGACAGCGCAAATGTCATTATTGAAATCATAGATAACGGAATCGGTATACCCAAAGCCATTATCAATAAAATCTTTGAGCCCTTTTTCACTACGAAAGAAGTGGGAAAAGGCACCGGCATCGGATTATCGATAACATATGGAATTGTGAAGGAATTTGACGGAACAATAGATGTTGAGTCCGAAGAAATGAAAGGCAGCAGATTCATAATAAAATTTCCTATATATAATGAAAATAATCTGTAAATATCTCCATTCATATTTTTTGTTGTTAAAAACCTTTTCAAGTGGTATGATATTCAATGGAATAATAATTGGATAAAGCTATCTGTTTATGCTTCCGAAACTCTGATTTGCTATATGTTTTGCAATGAACTTTTCACATTAATTTCGATATTGCAACATATATAACAATGGATTTCATATAAAATGTTTGACAAAAGAGGTGTACAATATGCCTTTTGACGGTATAGTAGTAAAAAATGCAGTTAACGAACTATCAGATGCCCTTACAGGTGGTCGTGTCGATAAAATCTATCAGCCCGAGCAGGATGAGATTATAATAAACTTAAGATCAAAAGGACAGAATCTCAAGCTTTTGTTATCGGCTAATGCCAGCTATCCTAGGATTCATCTTACCGATATTACAAAGGAGAATCCCACAAATCCTCCTGTTTTCTGCATGCTTCTAAGAAAGCATCTTTCGGGAGGAAGAATAACAGAAATAGAATTTCACGATTTTGAAAGAGTAATTACAATACATATTGAAACCATTAACGAATTGGGTGACCTGACCTTAAAAAAGCTTGTGGTTGAAATAATGGGTAAACATAGCAACATTATACTTGTAAACAGCGATAATAAAATAATTGATTCAATAAAGCATGTGGACAGTGATGTCAGCCGCGTAAGAGAAGTCATGCCCGCAAGACCCTATTCCCTTCCTCCCAGTCAGGACAAAACCAGTCCTCTTGCGCTTAATGTTGAGTTGCTCTTTTCGAAGGCAAAGGAACAAGGAGATCCCCGTATCTCAAAGTTTCTTCTAAACAATATCAAAGGCTTCAGTCCTCTTTTGTGCGATGAAATATGCTATCGTGCAGGTATTGACTCGAGAATGCCAATTTCAAGCCTCTCGGTGGACATTGTCCAAAACCTGAAGCAGGCCTTGAATGAAATAATTTCTAAGATTGAGCATTCGGAATTTACTCCATGCATAATATGGAATGGTGATGATAGACAAAAGCCCGTTGATTTTCATTCTTTTGAGATAAAGCAGTATAATACGTCTGATTTTTATCCGTCTATCAGCAAAGTGTTGGATTTATTTTATACTACCAGGGATACTTCCGAAAGGCTTACACAAAAAAAGGCGGATCTTGTAAAGCTTTTGAACAACTGTATTGACCGCTGCAATAAAAAAATTTCCATACACATGGATACATTGAGAGAAGTTGCCGAAAGGGAGAATTACAAGCTCTATGGAGAGCTTATCACTGCGAACATATACTGTATACCTAAAAACGCCGGCAAGGTCTCCCTTTTGAATTATTACAGCGAAAACAGCGAGTATGTAGACATACCCCTTGATGAAACCCTTCTTCCTCAGGAGAACGCCCAGCGGTATTTTAAGAAATACGCAAAAGCAAAGACTGCCTATACTCATACGACACAGCAGCTTGAAGAAGCCCGCGGTGAGCTTTTATACCTTGAAAGTGTGCTGCACAGCTTAGAGAACATCAAATCCCTAAAGGATATTGATGATATACGTCAGGAGCTTGCCGACCAAGGTTATTTACCTGCAAAGAAGAAAAAGCCGGAAAAGAAAAACTCAAAAGCCTTTACTCCTCATATTTATAAGTCTACAGACGGTCTTTATATCTATGTGGGAAAAAACAATGTACAAAATGACATGCTCACCCTGAAGTTTTCATCTTCTAATGACATCTGGCTTCATACGAAGAATATTCCGGGCTCTCATGTCATAATAAAGAAGGATAAGGGAGATATACCCGACAGTACTCTGCTTCAGGCAGCGCAGCTGGCGGCTTATCACAGCAAAGCAAAGAATTCCTCCCACGTGGAGGTCGATTACACCCATGTCAGAAATGTAAAAAAACCCAACGGCGCAAAACCAGGAATGGTAATCTACGATAATTATAAAACTATTATTGTTACGCCGGATGAAAATATAATAAATAAATTAATAATGGAAAAATGAGTAAGGAGTGTTAGTAGATGATATCAGAAAGTGTAGTAAATAACCTAAAGAATGCCTCATGGATAAGGGCCATGTTTGAAGAAGGTGAAAAACTTCGTAAAATCCACGGAAAAGATAATGTATATGATTTCACTTTGGGAAATCCCGATCACGAACCACCCGCATCGGTAAAAGAAGCATTAAAAACTATTGTTAATGAAGATAAACCCGGTATCCACCGTTATATGAACAATGCAGGATATGACGATGTAAGAGAAAAAGTTGCTGACTACTTAAACAAGACTTCAGGGCTGTCTTCCATCACATCTAAACATATAATCATGACCTGCGGTGCTGCCGGTGCTCTCAACGTCGTATTAAAGACAATCCTCAACCCTGGTGAAGAAGTGATAATATTAGCTCCTTACTTCGCGGAGTATATATTCTATGTTGGAAACCACGACGGAAAAGTAGTTATAGTGCCGCCGGAAAAGGACAGCTTCAAACCTGACCTTAAAATACTCGAAAGCAGCATCACCAATAAGATCAAAGCAATAATTATTAATTCTCCGAACAACCCATCGGGTTACATATATAGCGAAGAAACATTGAAGGGTATTTCTGATATCCTGGAGAAAAAGGAAAAGGAATATAACTCAACTATATATGCAATTTCGGATGAGCCCTATTACAAGCTGGTTTACGACGATGCCAAGCTTCCGTTCCTTTTCAAACTGTTTAAAAAATCCTTCATCGTAAATTCTTTCAGCAAGTCCCTCGCTCTTCCAGGAGAAAGAATCGGTTATATTGCTGTAAATCCCGAGGTTCCCGAGCTAAACCTCATATTGGAGAGCTTGGTATTTTGCAATCGTACATTAGGTTATGTCAACGCTCCGGCATTGTTCCAGAAGGCAATTGTCGACTCACTGGATGTAGACATTGATATTGAAAGCTATAAACAAAGACGGGATATTATCTATGAAAATTTAACCCGATTGGGTTTCTCATGCATTAAGCCCCAAGGAACCTTTTATATTTTTCCAAAATCTCCTATTGAAGACGATATTCAATTTATCAAACATGCAGTTAAATATAACCTTCTTTTGGTTCCAGGTACAGGCTTTGGCTTACCGGGCCACTTCAGACTTTCCTACTGCGTAAGTATGGATACCATTAAAAATTCACTGCCTGCTTTTGAAGCATTGGCCAAGGATTTTAATCTTATATAATAAAGACATAAGAAAGACTTCCGGTAGCAATTAGCCGGAAGTCTTTTATCAACATTAGCTTTCTTTGCCTTAGAAGCTTCCGAAATGAAGTTTACCGTAAGGCAATTCATCTACATTATATGGCTTCTTTTCTTCGTCGGGATAGCCCACAGCTATTATACATTCCACTTCATATTCGCCGGGTATTTGTAGAATCTCTTTTACAGTGTCCCCTGCCTTCACATTATTAGAACCGAATCTTTCTCTGACTTGTATCCAGCATGAACCCAACTCTAATGACTGAGCAGACAACTGAGCTATAATTGAAGCTATTGAAGCATCTTCTACCCATACATCACAAATCTGTGGATTAGCGACAACCACAATACCCAATGGGGCACCCGCTAAAAACGCTGAACTATGCTCTCTTATATCCGAAAGCTTTTTTAACGTCTCCTTGTCAGTAACCGCAATAAACTCCCAGGGCCTTCTTGAACGGGACGAAGGTGCTAACAAAGCACTTTTCAAGATTATATCTATTTTCTCCTTCTCCACTTCTTTGTTTTGAAATTTTCTAATGCTTCTTCTGGACTTCAATAAGTCATACAACATAAATTTACTCCTCCCTCTTTAATGAAAGTTTTTCATAACCTATTAGAATATACTAAGTAAAACTTTGCTAAATCTACTACTATATTTTGCTTACCATTCTAAAATAACATTCTATTAAATCTATATACAAGCTTTTATGAATATAATTACATTATATTACCTGTATAATATCAAAACAACAGGAATTATCTTAATACCTCTCGAGAGTTATAACCCTTCAGTTCAAAGAAGACTTTTCGTTTACAGAAAAAATTACTTTCCTCTATTTAATTGTACTAAAAAAATGCGATAAAAATATTCTGTATTAGCAAATTATGATATAATAAAGACATAAAGCAGGATTTATTTGTTCACATATATCTTATACATATATTTAGATAAATAAAAAGAATTTCAATATTGCTATTTCGGAGCTTTTCTAATCTACAGATGTGAACAATCAATTTATAAAAGGGGAGATGTATGGTGAAAAAGATTATCATTACAGTTATAGTAGCTGCTGTCCTTTCAACTGTTCTTATACCGCAGTTGCCTGCTTATGCAGCAGACTATAACTACGGAGAAGCGCTCCAGAAGGCAATTATGTTTTACGAGTTCCAAATGGCTGGGAAGCTTCCCGATAACATCCGAAACAACTGGCGCGGTGATTCATGTCTTGACGACGGAAAAGATGTGGGGCTTGACCTTACAGGAGGCTGGTTTGACGCAGGTGACCATGTAAAATTCAACCTACCTATGGCCTATACAGCCAGTATGCTTGCATGGACAGTATACGAATACAAGGATGAATTGCAAAAAAGTGGTCAATTGGGTTATATGATGGATCAGCTTAAATGGACATCGGATTACTTCATTAGATGCCACCCGGAAAAAAATGTATACTACTATCAAGTAGGCAATGGTATAGCAGACCACAATTGGTGGGTGCCGGCCGAATGTATTGATCTTCAGGTCAATAGACCGGCTTATAAGTTAGACAAGTCAAATCCCGGTTCTACCGTAAGCGCCGGCACCGCTGCAGCACTTGCAGCAACTGCCGTAGTATTCAAAGACACTGACCCGGCGTATGCTGCTGAATGTCTTAAGCACGCAAAGGACCTCTTTGACTTTGCGGAATCCACCATGAGTGATGCAGGCTATATTGAAGCATTGAACTTCTACACATCCAACAGCGGTTGGTATGACGAGCTTTCCTGGGCAGGTGCTTGGATTTACCTTGCTGACGGGGATCAAACATACCTTGATAAAGCCGAAAAATATGTAAGCAACTGGGGGCTCGAGAGTCAGACAAGTTTTATAGCCTACAAATGGGGTCAATGCTGGGATGACGTTCACTATGGAGCAACAATTCTTTTAGCAAAGATCACAAGCAAATCTTTATACAAAGAGACAATTGAAAGACATCTGGACTATTGGTCAATCGGATATAACGGTGATAGAATCAGATATACCCCCAAAGGTCTTGCTTTCCTTACTGACTGGGGTGTATTAAGGCATGCTACAACTACTGCCTTCCTTGCATGTGTTTATTCCGACTGGTCAGGATGTTCTAAGGAAAAAGCCAATATTTATATGGATTTTGCCAAAAAACAAGCTGACTATGCTTTAGGCAGTAGCGGAAGAAGTTATGTAGTCGGATTTGGAGTAAATCCTCCGGAACATCCACACCACAGAACTGCCCACGGCTCATGGTGTAACAGTCATGAGGTTCCGGAATACCACAGGCATGTTCTTTATGGGGCTCTTGTCGGTGGACCGGGTCCCGATGATTCTTACAACGATGATATAGGAGATTTTATAAGAAATGAGGTTGCCTGTGATTATAATGCCGGTATAGTAGGATTGCTTGCTAAGATGTACGGCGAATACGGCGGAGAACCCATACCAAACTTCATGGCTATAGAAGAAGTAAAAGAAGAAATTTATGTTGGAGCTTCAGCAAATTCAGATAATGGCACTAGCATAAAAGCATTCCTCTACAACAAGTCAGCATGGCCGGCAAGATCAAGCGACAAGCTTTCTTTCAGATATTTCATGGATCTTTCGGAATATGTATCTGCCGGATATAATCCTAATGATATACGCATTTCCATAGTTTATAGCGCAGCACCAACTGCTAAAATATCAAAACCAATACTCTACGATGCATCCAACAATATATATTACTGCGAAATTGATCTTTCCGGCACTAAGATATTCCCCGGAAGCTCCATAGACCATCAGAAAGAAGCACAGTTTAATATACAACCTCCTGCAGGTGCTCCTTGGGATAATACCAATGACTTCTCTTATCAGGGAATCATGGAAGACAGTGAAATTGTAAAAGAAATGCCCGTTTACGAAAATGGAGTTCTCATATTTGGTGTGGAGCCAAATGGTACTGTTCCAGCCACACCATCACCTACTGCAACACCTACAGTAAAACCTTCTACACAGCCATCTGTGAAGCCATCACCGACGCAGGATATCCTTTACGGCGATATTAACCTGGATGGAAAAATAACCTCCACCGATGCTACACTACTAAAAAGATATCTTGTTAAGTTCATAGATGAATTTCCAACT
This sequence comes from Acetivibrio mesophilus, assembly GCF_004102745.1. Lineage (GTDB taxonomy): Bacteria > Bacillota > Clostridia > Acetivibrionales > Acetivibrionaceae > Hungateiclostridium > Hungateiclostridium mesophilum. The sequence continues at coordinate 129,732 of NZ_RLII01000002.1, forward strand.
AAAGATCCTAATTTGAGTCTTATTGCCTCAGATGTAAATGGAGATGGAAAGGTAACTTCTACAGACCTTACATATATCAAACGTTACCTTTTGAAAATCATACCTGAACTGCCTAGAAACAAGAGTTAATTCAATATACATTAACTATAAAAGGCGAAGAGTGTCAAGCTCTTCTCCTTTTAATAGTCCAAAATATCGAAACTTTTAATCTCTAGTTTTTATAACCATCAAAACCCCCGATGTTATTGATATTTGTGCTTCTTGTGACACAAAACAATTACTGACTCCTCTGGTTGAGCCCATTTCAATAGTTTCTCCCTTAAGTGGGTAATAAAGCCCCTTTGTAGTTATACCTTCAACCTTTGAAGTAAGAGGAAGAAGTGTAAGATAATACCCCTCTTCAGCTTTAACCTCAGTACAATCGTCAATTAGAAATATTTCATTATATTCATTTACAATTCTTCCCCTAACACCTCTATCAAGCATTTGCCTGAGCAAAAAAATATTTGATAAAGTGTGATCCAGCCTTGTACCGGTACCTCCGATTATCACAATATCTTTGTAACCTCTTTCAATAGCTGTATCTACCGCAAGCTCTGTATCTGTCATATTCTTTTCCGTTGGATATTTCAATATAGTAACCTTCTGCTCCCTGTAGTATTCAAGGTATCTCTCTTCTATAGAATCAAAATCCCCCAGCAGAACATCCGGTTTTATTCCAAGCTTCTGTAAATGCAAAGCTCCTCCATCGGCGCAAACAATAAAATCAGCCTCATCAAAGAACTTCCTGTGATATGAATAATCTATAATGCTTCCATTACATACAATAAGCGCATACATCAGTTTTTCACCGGCCTATTCACTATATGAGTTTATCTTAAGTTCTTGAATTATTTTGGCAGTATCTTCCGCTGCAAATATGGTGGACCCTGATACAATAACATTTGCTCCTGCCTTTGTGACGCTATGGATATTTGTAGTATCTATTCCGCCGTCCACCTCTATATCAATATCAAGTCCTCTGTTATCTATAATCTTCTTTAATTCCTCTATTTTGCGGGTAACTCCACTTATATACTTCTGCCCTCCGAAGCCCGGATTAACCGACATAAGAAGAACCATATCCACATCATCCAGAACCCATTCGACAGCACATAAAGAAGTAGCAGGATTCAACGCTACAGCAGCTTTCTTCCCCAGTAGCTTGATTTTCTGGATAGTTCGATGGAGATGACAACAAGCCTCTGCATGAACTGAAATAATATCCGCGCCAGCATCGGCAAAGCTTTCTATGTACATATCAGGATTCTCAATCATAAGATGAACATCAAAAGGTAGCTTTGATACCTTTTTTAATGACTTTACCACAGGAGGACCGATTGTTATATTAGGTACAAAATGTCCATCCATAACATCAACATGTACCAAATCAGCTCCAGCCCTCTCAATACGCAATACTTCCTCACCTAGTTTTGAAAAGTCGGCGGAAAGTATGGATGGAGCAATTTTAATCAACATCATGCACTTCCTTTCAAAAATTTATATATATATACATAAGTTTTATCTAAACATAGATTTCAATATTGAACAAGACCATTTTATTCTCTAACATAGGTCAAGTATATTTTTATCCGGATTGCTAGGAATACTTCCTGCGCTGCTTGTCCTTCAATGTCTTATAAAATGTTATATAGCGCTCATATCTGTCCCTATTTATCATTCCGTCCTCCAAGGCACTCTTAACCCTGCATCCCGGCTCACTGATATGGCTACAGCCGACAAATTTACACTTGCCGATGTACTCTCTAAACTCCGGATAATAGTTTTGAAGATGTTCCGGCTCAATGTCTGAGAGTTCAAAAGAACTAAAGCCCGGGGTGTCCACTACAAACCCTCCTGACTTTAGTTCTAAAAGCTCTGCATGCCTCGTTGTATGCTTTCCCCTCTCAATTTTATCACTGACATTGCCCGTTTTCATAACATACGAATCTAAAACTCTGTTTAAAATAGTAGACTTGCCAACTCCTGACTGTCCTGCAAAAACTGTAGTCTTTCCCTTCAGCATTTCTCCTAATTGTTCAAATCCAACATCCAAAACCGAACTAATGGATACAATTCCAAAGCCGGTGTCTTTATAGCAGTCGATTATAGTATTCTTATATTCCTCATCCAAATCAATCTTGTTTATACAGATTACCGCATTTATTTCTTTCTGCATTACAGTAACCAAAAGCTTATCCAAAAGACTAAAATCCGGTAATGGTGATTTAACCGAAACAACCAGAGCTATCTGATTTATATTTGCCACTGCCGGCCTTATCAACTGCATTTTTCTAGGACAGATTTCTTCAATATATCCCTTCTTTTTTTCTTCGTCTACCACCGATAGAACAACCTCGTCACCAGGTAAAGGAATTTTGGAATCTTTTCGGAATGCGCCTCTGGCCTTGCATTCATAAACTCCATCCTCTGATTTTACGTAATAGAATCCTCCAATACCTTTAACTATCACACCTGATGGCAAACTTATACCTCCTTAAACCTCTTCATTAGATTCAGTACTACTGCTTTCATTGGTTTCTTCTGTTATCTCTGTATTGTTGCGTTTATTAAATTCTTCTGTAAATTCCGTATAACTCTTATTATCTAGATAAACCCTAACAAAAGTGCTTCCACCGTTGGGCACCGGTATTGAAATCGTTAGAGGGAAGTCACTTTTTTTCCGTACTTCACTGTATAAGGTTTCAACATTATTAGTGTCTGATCTTGTTATATTTACCAAAAGCTTTATATTCTCGCCGAAATTGTCTGGGTTATCAAGCTCAATGGTGCGAGTTACAAGCTTCTGGTCAGGATTATAATCCTCCAAGAATATGTTCACAGGAGTTCCCTCTTCAACTTCAGTTCCAGCTTTAGGTTCCTGCCTTATTATTTTGTCCCTGGCATAGGTCATATCTTCGGGAGATATCTTTCCCATGGTAAGCTTCGCACCCACCAAGAGATTTAAAGCCTCACTTTTGCTCTTTCCTAGCAAATTCGGAACCAGGCTGTACTTTATCTCCGGTCCCAGACTTATATAAATGTTCACCACTGTACCGGGCTTTACCTGCTCGTTTATGTCCGGTTCTGTCCTGATTACAACACCCTTGGTAACAATTTCATTATATTCTTCGATTATATTGGGTTTAAGCCCCAACTGCGTAAGCTCTGTTTGAGCCTGCCTATATTCATTTCTCCTAAGATCCGGTATTTTTACAAGCAACGGACCGTCACTTACCTCAAACTCAATCTGCGCAAATTCCCCAGGCTTTATTTTTTCGCCCACAGCTTTATCCTGAGATATTATTACATCTTTTGGTATATCATCATGATTCTTTCTCATATCTACTGCCCGAACATCGTACTGGGACAATTTGCCTTTAACTTCGTAGAAATTCTGATTCCTGTAATCCTCAACAACAAAATCCTCCGGTTTGCTAAACATTGAATAGACGACAGGACCCAAGCCCTTTACTGCCAAGCCGCCTAAAACCAAAATAACCAAAATTGATGTCACCACTGCCAAAATAGTAGTTTTTCTGTCTGTTTTCTTCTTCACCACTTCATCTCCTGCTTTTATAGATGTATCCCTCTCAAGAGCAAGTTCCTTTTTCCCGATTGACGGAATTCTCACCGTAGGACTGTCCTCAGTGGTTCGAGCCTTCACAAACTGGGTATCGGGCTCTTTTAGGACTTTGTACAAGTCCTGCAGAAACTCGGACGCCGATTGATATCTTAATGTCTGGTCCTTTTGAATAGCTCGCATAACAATGCTGTTAACACCTAAGGGTATATCCTCTTTGATACTTATAGGCTCCTTAGGTTCATCCTGAATATGTTTTATTGCAACAGCTACAGGTGACTCCCCGTCAAAGGGAAGCTTGCCTGTCAAAAGTTCGTACAACACTATTCCCAAGGAGTACAGATCCGATTTCTCATCGGTAAACCCTCCCCGGGCCTGCTCCGGTGAAAAATAGTGCACCGATCCAATTGTGTTTCCCGCCATGGTTATGGTGGATGAGCTAACCGCTCTTGCTATGCCGAAATCCGTAACCTTTAACATACCATCCTTTGTAAATAAAATGTTATGCGGCTTTATATCCCTGTGAACAATGTGATTTTTGTGTGCATGTTCAATAGCCTGAGATATCTGAATAGCAATGTTTACTGCATCCTTCCAGTAGAGAGCACCGTTTTCATCAATATATTCCTTCAATGTCTGTCCATTTACATACTCCATAACAATATAATGGATGTCATCCTCATGGCCGACATCATATATGGAAACAATGTTTGGATGCGAGAGACTTGCAGCAGCTTGAGCCTCTATCTTAAATCTCTTCAGAAATTCCTCATCGTTTATGAATTCCTGCCTCAAAATCTTAACTGCCACAAACCTGTTCAGAAGTCTGCATTTTGCTTTATATACAAGGGCCATTCCGCCCCCACCGATTTTCTCAATTAATTCATATCTATTCCCTAAAATTTGACCAACCATATCAGCACCTCTGCTTTTCATAGCATTATCAATTTACACCTAACTCCCTATTCTGTTATTCTCCCTTGGCTGTTTTTTACTACAATAACTGTAATATTGTCTTCTCCACCCTTTTCATTTGCCAATCGCACAAGCTCACTGCATGACACTTCAGGGTCATCGTTTTTTATAATTATATCCAATATTTCATCTTCTTTTAACATATTTGTCAATCCGTCAGTACATAAAACAAATATATCATTGTCCTTTATTTCAACGGTAAGTGTATCGATGAGAATCTTTTCCTCACAGCCTAAAGCTCTGGTGATAACATTCTTCTTGGGATGATTCTCCGCTTCTTCTCTTGTTAATGAACCGTTTTTTATCAATTCCTCAATGTATGAATGATCAGTTGTAACTTTTTCAATTTTGCCGTCTCTAATTAAATATACTCTGCTGTCCCCTACATGGCCAACATACAATCTATCTTTCAGTATAACGGCTGTAATAAATGTGGTGCCCATGCCAAAGTTGGATTGTGATTCTGCAGCTCTGGTAAATATCACAGTGTTCGCATTCTCCATAAGTTCTTTTATAGTAGAAAGTATGCTCTCCTCATTGGAGAATAGTTCACGATGGTCCAATATGTATTTTTCAGCAAATTCAACAGCCATGCCACTAGCTACCTCTCCCGAACTGTGTCCGCCCATTCCATCGGCAACGACAAAAACATCCGGAACATTTGCATGCCCTGTAATTAATCTGTAGTTATCCTCATTGAGTTCCCTTACTATTCCCCTATCGCTTTTTGCTGCAAATCTCACTCTATCACTCCCCTGTTTAGCTTAAATGTGTTTATTTACAATAGCTCTAAGTGCCCAAACAACACTAAAACACTAATTGTCCCTCATCCATAAGACTCCTTCGAAGCTGTCCGCATGCCGCATTTATGTCGCTTCCAAGCTCACGCCTCACAGTTGTTTCAACACCATACCTTTCAAGGATTTCTTTAAATATCGCAATTTTATCCTTCGAACTTCTCTTAAATCCGGTATCCGATACAGTATTTATCGGTATCAGATTGACATGGCACAACATGCCACGAATCCGTCCCGCAAGCTCAAGTGCATTCTCCTTTGAATCATTCAATCCGTTAATCATTGCATACTCAAAGGTAATCCTTCTATTTGTAGCCTCAGTATATATCTTACATGCTTCAATTATTTTGTCAATAGAATACCTTTTATTTACAGGCATAATTTTTTCTCTGATTGTGTCATTGGGAGCATGAAGGGAAATGGACAAGGTAACAGGTATTTTCTCTTCTGCCAGCCTTAAAACCTCGGGAACAAGGCCACAAGTTGAAACCGAAATATGTCTTGCTCCCAAATTAACACCGTCCTTGTGATTTATAAGCCTCAAGAATTTCACCACGTTTTCGTAGTTGTCCAAGGGCTCTCCTATACCCATTATTACTACATTTCCAATTCTCTCTTTTGTGTCATTCTGTATGGTCAGAATCTGGTCGAGCATTTCCCCCGATGTCAGATTTCTGACGAATCCAGCACCCGTAGAAGCACAAAATTTACATCCCATTTTGCATCCTACCTGAGAAGAAATACATGCACTATAACCATGGGAATATTTCATCAGCACGCTCTCAATTATATTGCCGTCACCTAACCTAAATAGGTATTTGGCTGTACCGTCAATGTTTGAAACAAACTTTTTTATGATTTCAAACCTGTTTATATATGCTCTTTCCTTTAACTGCTCTCTTAGGTCTTTTGAGAGATTTGACATCCCATCAATATCTTTAATTCCTTTATTGGTCCACTGAAATATCTGCTTTGCCCGAAACTTCTGGTGTCCCATTTGAGTCAGCATATTCTCAAGCTCCTCTATTGTCATGCTGAGGAGATCTATTTTTCCGTCCATCCTACTTGCTCCTTCTTCTCATTCTTGCAATAAAAAATCCATCAATACCGTCTATGTTCGGATACAGTTGAATGTATCCCCTGCCGCAACTTTCTTTCCTTAAAGTATCCGGGAGAAGGTTTGCTATATCCTCCAAATAAAAATCCTTATTCTCCCCAATAAACTTTTCCACCGCTTTTTCATTTTCTTCCGGCTCTATAGTACAGGTGCTGTACACAAGTACCCCACCGTTTTTTACATATTTTGAGGCCGTAGAAAGTATTTTTTCCTGAAGGGCCACAATCTCAGCCTTATCCTCCAAATTCCTGGTCCATTTTATATCAGGCTTCCTTCTTATTATGCCAAAACCAGTACACGGTGCATCCACCAAAACTCTGTCAATTTTTCCTTCTAATTTATTATCCGTAACAGCGGCATCATACACCTCTGTTTTGATTATTTCAAGTCCCAGTCTTTCTTTCGCCTGCTCTATCAGCTTGATTTTATGTTCATGAATATCTCTAGATATCACAGTCCCTCGGTTTTTCATAATCTGTGCTATATGGGTGGACTTTCCCCCAGGTGCACTACATACATCAAGTATTGTCTCTCCCGGTTTTGGGTCAAGCACCTTCCCCACAAGTATAGAACTTTCGTCCTGTACTTGGAAATATCCCTTTGCAAAAGCCTCCATCTTTTGAACTGCCGACGGATTACTTATTATCAGTGCTTCATCCAAATACTTACCATTTTCAACCTCAAAACCATCTTTCTCTAAAATATCCAATAATTCTTGTTTGGATATTTTTAAATCATTAACTCTAACAGTAAAAGGGGCAACATCATTATTAGATTTTAAAAGCCCTTCGGTAAATTCCTCCCCAAAGCGGTCAAGCCAATCCTTTACCATCCATACAGGATGGGAATATCTTATGGAAAGATAGTATGCCGTATCCTTGCTTCTATCGGGATACGGCAGATTATCCTTGCTTCTTGCTATATTTCTAAGAACAGCATTAACATATTTGCTGCTAGCAGTGTGGCCATACTTTACTGCAAGCTTCACACTTTCATTGCATGCAGCAGAAACAGGTATTCTGTCAGTATAATTCAACTGATAAATACCCATCCTCAAAATATTGAGTATCCAAGGAGAAAGCTTCTTAATTTTTATTGAAGAAAACTTCTCAATCAAATAATCAATAGTATATTTCCATTTTAATGTACCATATACAATGTCGGTAATAAAAGCCCTGTCAATACTCTCAAGCTCCGGATTATTCAAATATTTATTCAGCGAAATATTCGAATATGCTCCCTTTTCATTGATATCGTACAATATTTTAAGTGCAGTCTCTCTAGGTTTGTCAACTTTTGCTCTCATATTAATCATTTCTTCTTCTCGTAAGTAATATTAGACGCAGAAGGTTTCCAATTGCGACAGCAGCAGCAGCAACATAGGTCATAGCCGCAGCTGACAAAACCTTCTTTGCCGGGTCAATTTCATCATAATTTAGCACGCCGGTGTCTTCAATTGTTCGTATAGCTCTGCGGCTTGCATTAAACTCAACGGGAAGAGTAATTAGGTAGAATGCTACCGCAAGAGAGAAAAATATTATTCCTAAATTCACAAGTAAAGGCCAGCCTAAAAACAATCCCGCTATCGCCAGAGGAAAGCCCAAGGATGAACCAATATTTGCCACCGGAACCAAAGTGCTTCTTAAAACCAACGGACCATATTGCTCGCTGTGCTGAATGGCATGACCGGTTTCATGCGCCGCCACCCCGATTGCCGCCACAGAACTGCTGCCGTAAACCGACTGCGAAAGTCTTACCACCTTTGTTCTCGGATCATAATGGTCTGTGAGTTCTCCCGCAATTCCTTCAATCCTGACATCACTAAGACCGTTTCTCTCAAGAATCAACCTTGCTATATCTGCCCCCGTCATACCTCTTGTGTTACGGACACGACTATATTTATTAAATGTACTTTTTACCTTGAACTGTGCAAAGATTGAAAGAAGAAGTGCAGGTAAAACAAAAATTATATAATATTGATCAATACCATACATAGCAAAACCTCCTTTTTATTCCTTAATTATATTTTCAAGTTTTTTCTTTAGAACATCCACATCTATATTTGTATTATAGCACGGTCCATGGGGTCTGTCATTTATTAATCCGATAACAGGTATACTGCCAACGTCAGCAATACCACTGGTCAAATCCCTCTCACATGCCACGGAAACAATAATTTTGGGCCTTTGCTTTGATACAATATTCCTTGCCGCAGTCCCGCCAGTAACCACATAGACCGGAATCTTTTTTTCATCGGATATATCAGCGATAGAACCGATGCAGCATCTTCCGCATCTTTTACAGTTATTTATGTCATTTGTTATTTTATACCCGCACTCGGAATACTGCAAACAATGGGGAAGAAGTATCATTATCTCACTAGGACTGTATTTTTTGTCCATGGTGTCTACCAGCAAATTGTTAAAATCAACATAAAATTTCTTTATTGCATCCTTATTGGCCCTAAACAGTCCTGTCAAAACAGTCACCAAGGGAAAAAGCATTTTTAACCCGAACCTTGCAAAATATATAATCAGTTTGCCTGCTCTTTTGCGTCTATAAACATACATAATAGCCATAGAAGATACGAAGTAAAAAAACGTAATTATTATTGTCAGCAGTATTAAAACTAATAATATAAAATTATATGTATTTATTGTAGAGTAACTGTACAATAAGCCAAAAGCAATCAATACCGACACAAACAATATAAGTACAGCACCCATTAAGGACGCAAATTTTCTATAGCTATTATCCAATTATTTCACCTTCGTCCATCCTATGTCCGCAAATATAATCCTCTATCGACATTCTCCTAGAAGATTCAAATTGAACCTCTTTTATTATAATCATTCCAATACCGCAGGCAACAACAAGACCGTCCTTGCTGACTTTACAAATAGTACCCGGTCCAAAATTATGGCTCTCTTCACTTGAAACCGATGTCATCCATACCTTCATCTTTTGACCGTTGTAATATGTAAACGCTCCGGGCCACGGATTGGTACCCCTTACAAGGTTGTGAACATCCCTTGCTGACTTTGACCAGTCAATGCATCCCACGGATTTATCCATAATCGATGCGTATGTAGCCTGATCATGGGGCTGAGGAGTCCTCGTGAGGGTACCGGCCTCAAGCTTTTCAAGGGTTTCCTTCAGTACCTGTGCTCCCAGCTCGGCAAGCTTGTTATATAGCTCTCCTGCCGTCATATCATCGTGTATCTCTATTTCAGCCCTAAGCAGCATATCCCCCGTATCCATGCCTGCATCGGTATACATTGTCGTAATCCCGGAAGTTTTTTCTCCGTTTATTATCGCCCAATTCACCGGAGCTGCTCCCCTATATTTGGGAAGGAGCGAACCATGAACATTTATGCATCCATAAGGGGGGATGTCTAGAACTTCTTGAGGAAGAATTTTGCCATAAGCAGCCGTAACCAGCAAATCGGGCTTTATATCCCGGATTGCACTTGCAAATTCAGGGGTTTTTACCTTATCTGGTTGCAAAACTTCAATGTTGTTTTTTATTGCATACTCTTTTACCGGTGGCATAGATGTCTTCTTTCCTCTGCCTTTAGGCTTGTCAGGCTGAGTGACAACTGCCGCCACTTCATATCCTTCCCTTACAAGCATTTCAAGGCTAGGAACGGCAAAATCCGGAGTTCCCATAAATACTATTCTCAAAGCTGTCACCTCATTTACTAAAATCCATTTTTTATTCATTATCCCTTATGCTATATCTATTTTATCTGTTATTTATTCTTTTCCATTTCATCCCTATCAATAAAGCGTATAACCTTATCCTTGAACAAAATGCCGTCAAGGTGGTCAATTTCATGGCATAATGCAATAGCAAGAAGCTCTTTGCCATCTATGGTTATTTTTTCACCTTCCCGATTCTGGGCTTCTACCACGACCCTTGCCGGTCTTTTTACCTCTCCTGCAACTCCTGGTATACTAAGGCAACCCTCAATATCTATCTGTTCTCCTTCTTGCTTTACTATTTCAGGGTTTATAAGTTCAATCAATCCATCTCCCACGTCAATAACAACCACTCTTTTAAGAATACCCACCTGAGGTGCTGCAAGACCTACGCCGTTAGCAGCATACATTGTTTCCGCCATATCATCCAACAGTACTTTTATTCTCTCGTCGATAACATCAACTCTTTTTGATACCTTTCTTAAAACTTCATCTCCATCTTCTCTGATAAATCTTACAGCCATTTTCCTTCCCCCATGTATTTATTAGTTTACAAAAATATAAATGTATTATAACATATTAACCGGATTTATATCCACACTTAAGGCAACAGAATTTTTGCCACTGTTTGAATAAAAACTGTCTGAGACTTTTGTCAATACATCTATAAGTTTATCTAGTTCTTTGCATTTTATTACTATTCTCCACCTATATTTATTTTTTATTTTAGACAATGGTGCTCTCGAAGGACCTAGAATCTGTGTATCTGAACAATCATTTTCAAAGTATTTGCAGAGCTCATTCTTGACAAAAACTGCCCTACCTAATACCTGTTTGTCATTTACACCGCTTAGTATCAGCGACGCAAGATGCGTAAAAGGAGGATACTGAAGCTGCTTTCGTACGAGGATTTCATTGTCGTAAAAAGAAATATAGTCCTGTTCACAGGCACAAACAATACTGTAGTTATCCGTGTTGTAGGTCTGGATTATTACCCTTCCGGGAATCGTTCCTCTTCCTGCTCTTCCGGCAACCTGTGTAATAAGCTGGAATGTCCTCTCCGCTGCTTTGTAGTCCCCTGCGTTTAGAATGCTGTCTGCCGCAAGTACTCCCACCAGTGTAACATTGTGAAAATCATGCCCCTTGGCAATCATCTGAGTTCCCACCATTACATTTATATTGTTATCCCTGAAGTTCCTTAATATTTCCTCGTGAGAATTTTTGCCTGTAGTAGTATCTAGATCCATCCTAATTACCGTGCAACCCTCAAACTGCTTTTTAACCTCCTCTTCAATCCTCTGAGTTCCCGTACCGAAGTTCCTTATATGATTGCTTTTGCATTTCGGACAGTGCTCCGGGCTCTTTACAGTAAATCCGCAGTAGTGGCAGATAATTCGTTCATCATGGGAATGGTATGTCAGCGAAACATTGCAATAAGGACATTTTAAAACATAGCCGCAGTTTCTGCAAAGTATAAATGACGCATATCCCCTTCTGTTCAAGAAAACAATGGTCTGCTGTTTGTTAGCAATATTTTTTCTAATCTCATCTTTAAGACATCGGCTAAACACAGATCTGTTGCCTGCGCTTAGTTCATCCCTCATATCAATAATCTTTACTTCGGGAAGAAGCATGTTGTTGGCCCTTCTGGTCATCTCCAAAAGCTCAATTTCCCCTGTCTTGGCCCTGTAATAGGTCTCCACCGAAGGAGTGGCCGAACCGTGCAATAATACCGCATTTTCAATGATACATCGCTGCCTTGCAATATCGGCAGCGTGGTATTTGGGCACAATTTCCGATTTGTAGGAGTTCTCATGTTCCTCGTCTATAATCACCAGTCCAAGATTGTCAAAGGGCGCAAATACAGCCGATCTTGCACCGACCACAACCTTGGTCTTGCCATCCCTTACAAGCCTCCACTGGTCGTATCTCTCCCCCAAGGACAGACGGCTGTGTATTACCGCCACATCCTGTCCAAATCTCCCTTTAAACCTGTCCACCATCTGAGGAGTTAATGATATTTCCGGAACCAGGATAATAGCCTGCTTCCCCATCTTAATGCAGTGTCCTATCAATTGAAGGTAAACTTCAGTTTTTCCGCTTCCTGTGATGCCATGCAGCAAGACTTCCTTAAATCCTCCCGAACCCAGCATGCTTTTCACTCTGTCTATTACAATCTGCTGCTGCTGTGTGGGCTTCATAGGAAGAGTTCTTTCATAGGTCATATTCGCCGCAGGATCCCTTGTAACTTCAATATCTCCAAACTCCAAATACCCATTTTTCTTGAGCGTCTCCAAAACTCTTGCCGACACACCGACAAAGCGTACAATGTCCCCCACCGGGATGCACTCATTTTCAATAAGCAATTCAAGTATTCTTATATGCTTGATATTTTTGATTTTGTTGCTATCAATATCATCAATTACTTCTTCCCAAGGCTTTACAAGGTATACCACTCGAATGCGCTTTTCCCTCACTTTAGAGCTAAACTCTTCATGTACCTCGATACATCCTTGTTCCACAAGACTGTTAATATACTTTGCAAAGGTTCTCTCATTTACCTGCTTTTTTAATTCTTCATATTCCATTTCACCGCCATGCTCACCCATGACATCAATTATCTTTTTAATGCTTCCCTTAAAAACGCCCTCACACTTCTTCAGTTTAATAATTTTTGTGCTACTTACTCCTATTCCCGGTGGAAGCATGCATTTTATTGTATCAGAATAGGTGCATATATACCGTTTTTTCATCCAATACGCCAGTTTTATCATATTTGCCTTCAAAACCGGCTTTTCGTCTATAACACTGCTTATTTCCTTTAACAAAGAAACCTCCGGGCTTTTTAACACATCCAGGACATATCCCTCCACAAGCCTGTTTGACTTTCCGAAGGGCACAATCACCCTCATACCCGGTACTATAGTGTCCATATATTTATCAGGAATAATATAGTGATAATCCTTATCGAATTTCCTTGTAGAGTTGCTAATAGCAACTGATGCAATATTGTTCATTCCAGCACCCTTTAAAAAGTTTTTTGTTGTACACCAACAGTATTATAACACATAATAAAAAAGCCGGGGATATTTTTAAATCTCCCTGGCTCAATATTATTTATACATCCTCGGTTTATATTATCTGCGCAAAAACAAAATCCCTTTTCCAGCCTCTAATAACACTCTTTTATAAACTCAGGCATGGAATCGGGATTGCCTTCAATGGAAACATAGAAATCAACGTTAAACTTTGATGAGAGCTCATTCATACCATCGAACAGGTCTTTCATTTCATCGGGCAATTTCCTGATAATTCGTATCAGGTCATCAATATATACCCACTTTATGTCGAAATTACCCGAAATAATACCGCAGATAAAACCAAGGAAAGTACAGGAACTGCTGATGTCGACCGGAAACTCAGACACGTTGATAAATCTGATTTTGTGATTCAAGTCATACATTAACTGACTGCTTCCATCAATAAAAACCGCGTCGCCCAAAGCTGTAGAAACCAGACTGTTGGCAGAATCGACAAGAGCCCTTGTCTTTCCGACACCTTTTTTGCCGCAAATCACTTTAATCATCAGCATCTATCCTTCCTATATTATTTTACTCTATAATTATACGATAATATAAATCTCCAATCTTTTCAAGCCCATTTTCAATTATTATCACAAAATACCAACTATTCTCTCAAAAGCTTTTCTGTGTTTATTATCTGGAAGGTTCTGAAGTTCTCTTGTGGCTCTTTCAATGTATTTATTAAGAAGTGTCCTTGACTGCTCAATCCCACCGGATTCTTTAATCAACTCTATTACATGGGCTGCTTCTTCCTCGGTAGCATTGCCTCTTTTATTCAAAAAGCTCTGAAGGTCTTCCTTTAAATCGGGCTTTGACCTAAGTCCTAATATTACAGGCAGGGTTATTATTCCTTCCAATATATCGTTGCCAACAGGCTTCTCCTCTTCATACTGCGTTTTGGTGTAATTGTTGATATCGTCCTTTATTTGAAAAGCCATTCCATAGTAAAAGCCAAACTTGATAAGACTTTTGGCAACTTTTTGAGAACAGTTGGCGATATCAGCTCCCAACGCACATGCCGCGCCAAAAAGCACTGCTGTCTTTCTGCTTATTCTCTTTAAATAGGTAAATACTGATGTGTCAATGGAGTATTTGTGCTGATACTGGTCAACCTCTCCTTCACATATTGCTTTTACTCCCTTTGCAATAATACCAAGCTTCTTTTCCGGAACATTACCAGCTAGCAGCAAAACAGCCTTTGTATATAAATAGTCTCCCACATATACAGCCATATCCATGCCAAACTTCTCAGATACTGTAACTTGTCCTCTTCTCAACTTTGTTCGATCAATAACGTCATCATGCACCAGCGTAGCCGTATGAAGGATTTCAATTGCTGCTGCAGCAGGAATGACCTTTTTCCTGTTATATTTTCCGAATTGGGATGCAAGGATAACAAAGGCAGGTCTTAGCCTCTTTCCTCCCGATTGAACAATATCATTCACAGCCTCATTAATAAGCTGGTTTCTGGATCTTATATTTTTTTGTATAAATTCCTCCAGCAGGATAAGTTCCTCTTCAATTTCAGGATAATGTGACCATGGCATTTTCCATATCCCCTTCTTAAAAGATAATACTAATCAAATATCCTTGTTCTTCTCAATGCACCTTCTAAAAAACCGCTGACAAGTCCTACAAAAAACCCCATTATAGAGCCCGATACCAGAAGCACCGGCAAAACTACCGCAACCGCCAAATCCTTCATAAAAAAAGCTGCGACCAGTATCTGACCGATATTATGAGCAATTGCTCCTGCTATACTAATTCCTGTTATACTGAATTTATTGCGCCCTGATTTATAGAGAACCGACATGACAACAGTGCTAAGCACTCCTCCCGATATACTGAACAGAAAAAGCATCCATCCTCCTCCTCCAAATATGGAAGAAAGGACACACCTTACAAATACCACCGAGATAGCTTCCCTAAATCCAAAAAACATAATAGTTATAATAGTTATTATATTGGCAAGTCCAAGCTTTACTCCCGGTACAGGAGCAGGAATGGGTATCCAAGATTCAATTATTGATAAAATCAAAGCCTGAGAAACAAACACTCCAAGCAAAATAGTCTTTTTTACTTTATTCACTTTATCCCTCATAATCTTATGTCATAATAAAGCTTGCATTGCTTTAGCGGCACTTAATACGTAACTATATCCACATCATCCGATTGACCTTCAATCTTTATCATAGTTTTGTTGGGAAGACATACCGCCATATCGCCCTTTTCTGTGAGCCAACCGGTATTTACGCATACCTTGTCCGGACAATCGGCTTCCTTAAACCTTATTCGTCCTTTTTCGACGAGTACTATATCATTGTATTCACCTAAAACCGTAATTTCCATAGGCTCACTTACAGCGTCAATATCAATCCTTTTTATCTCCTGGTTATCCTTAATAATTACTGCTATTTTCCGGGCATTTTCCCCCGAACTTTTGTAAATAGAAACCCCAATAAAAGACGCAGCTATTAATATTATGGCAAACCCGAGAATAATCAAATCACCTTTTTTCAACATATTCAAATTCCTTGCTTTCATCTCGAAATATGAAAGTTTCCTTTAATCCATCCGTTACATATATTTTCTTATCCTCAGTAACAAATACTGCTTCTATACCTTCAAGGCTTTCGATGAGCTTCATACCTTCCTCAAGACCCAGCACAAAAGTTGCTGTCGATAGGGCATCGGCATCTATTGAAATATCTGAAACTATAGTAGTGCCAATAAGTCCCGTATCAGCTGGATAGCCGGTCTTTGGATCTAAAATATGGTGATATCTTACACCGTCCTTCTCAAAAAACCTCTCATAATCGCCGGAGCTGACCACTGCCTTGTCTTTCACGCTAATAATACCAATATACGAACCATCCTTGCCTCTAGGGTTTCTTATGCCAATAGTCCAAGGACTTCCGTCAGGTTTGCCTCCCAGCGTTAATATATTTCCACCAAGGCTTATCATTGCAGACTCTACCCCGTGTTTTTTGTATATCTCAATCACTTCATCTGCGGCAAAGCCCTTTGCAATTCCGCCAAGATCCACAATCTGTCCTTTTTTCGCCAGCATAGCCGTTGAGTTTTCAAGGTCAATATTTATATCCTTATAGTTCACCAGTTTTAAAAGCTCATCAATTTCACTTTCGGAAGGTACCTTCGGATTATTTGAAAACACGCCCCAAGACTCCACCAAAGGACCTATGGTAAGATCAAAGGCACCATTGCTGATTTCACTATACTGTCTGGCCTTCTCAAGTACATACAAGGTGTCCTTACCAAGATTTACATATTCTTCACCCGCCGCATCATTTAGAAGGTTCACTTCTCCACCGGGCTTGTTTATTGTCATAACCGATTCAATCTCAGCTATTCTACCATTTACCTCTTTTGCAATCATTTCAGCATTTTTATGATAAATCCTCTGTAAAACAACAGTTCCCATTAAGAATTCCTGAGTTTCATAAGAATTCGAAGAATAGTAGCTACAGGATGTAAACAAAACACCTATGCATAAAACTATACTTAAAATAATTACTGCAAACTTTTTTGTCATATAATCACCAATTAAGTAAACAATGCCCATATAATGCCAAGACATTATTATTATTCAACCAATATAATTATTTATTCTAAAGGATATATAAAACTTTTATTCAAGATAAAATTATATTATACCGAAAATTGATATGTCAATTATAATTCACTGTAAAAGTGCAACGCTAAATATTAATTTCTAATACAAGGATAATTTGTGTTATATATAAAAATCCGTGGTATATAATATATGTATTGCATAGTATATAAGCCATTATGTTTATTTCTATCTTATTAAACCGATAGTAATTTTGTCAAAATATTAATAACAGAACATAATAATGTTCAAGATGCAAAGACAGTACTTAGACTATTTTTTATACAAGGAGGATTCGGATGTCTCAAAAAATTTTGATATTGGGAGCCGGATATGCAGGAATTGAAGCTGCTTTGACGCTCCAAAAAAAGAAACGAAAAGAAGATGATATCGAAATAAGTATCATCGACAAAAACTCTTACCATACTCTTCTGACGGAACTTCACGAGGTTGCCGGAAACAGAATAGATGAGGATGCTGTCATAGTACCATTGAAAGATATATTCATGTATACTGATGTGAATATTATTAAGGATGAAATCAAAAACATTGATTTAGAGAATAACAAACTTATATCCGACAACAACGAGTACCAATATGATTACCTTATTTTTGCCGTAGGAAGTGAACCAAACTTCTACGGTATTCCGGGTATGGAGGAAAACTGCTTTCCTTTGTGGTCCTTTAAGGATGCTGTTGCAATAAGAGATCATATAAAAGATTGCTTTGAAAAAGCTTCCCGTACCACCGACCCAAAGACAAGGAAGTCCCTTCTTACCTTTGTTGTAGGCGGCGGCGGATTTACTGGTGTTGAGACTATAGGTGAAATCGCTCAATGGGTCAAATCCTTATGCAGAGAATACAAGATAGAACGAGATGAAGTTGACTTAAAGCTGATTGAAGCCCTGCCAAAGATACTAAATAATCTAAAGGATAAAAATATTAATAGGGTCATGAAATATCTCACAAACACCTTGAAGGTTGACGTACTTTTAAACAGTGCCATAAGCAAGCTGAACGAAGATAGCGTCGAACTGAAGGACGGGAGAATAATACCTACAAGAACCCTTATCTGGTCCGCCGGTATAAAAGCGTGCTGCCTTTCTGATAGAGTTGATGTGGAGAAAGGAAAAGCGTGCAAGGTAAAAGTTGATAAATATGCCGGAACTCAATACAAAAATGTATATGCAGTTGGAGATGCTTCTTGCTTTGAGTCCGACGGACATATGCTTCCTGCACTGGTTGAGGTGGCACTACAGACTGGAAATGGCGCTGCCTTAAATATCCTCAATGATATTAGAGGCAAGGAAAGGGAAGAAATTAAGCCCAAGCTTCATGGCGTCATGGTTTCTGTCGGAAGCTTCTTCGCTGTTGCAGATATTATGGGGTTACAGCTTCAAAGGCCTTTTGCAATATTAATGAAATATCTTGTAAACATGCACTATCTCTTTGGAATTGGGGGCTTTGAACTTGTACTCAAATACATCAAGCACGAATTCTTTAAAAAGAAACAGGATAAGTTTTTACTTGAAAAGCATTACTCGGTTACCGGCCCCATCTTCTGGCTTGTTCCCCTGCGCCTCTTTTTAGGATACTCATGGCTTATGGAGGGACTAAACAAGCTAAAAGAAGGATGGTTGAGCACCCCGATGCTTGCAGGCATGGCTGTTGATGGCCAATCCAGTGCTTCAATAACCGAAACCGGTGAGCAGATGTTTAGAATTATTTCCTCCCACACCCCGTCATGGTATGCCTTTATAGCAGAAAACCTTGTAATTCCTAATGCCTTATTATTCCAATGGCTTATAGTGCTTACCGAAATAGGTTTAGGCCTTGCATTTATTTCAGGAACATTTACGTTTATAGCAGGTCTAGGTTCATTAGCACTAAATATAAACTTCTTGCTGTCAACAGGATTATATGAAACCTCTTGGTGGTATATCCCCGCTGCAATCTGTATGCTTGCCGGTGCCGGAAGGGCCTTTGGAGTAGACTATTATCTGATTCCGTATCTCATGAGACAATGGAGATTTTTCGTAAGAAACCGGAGAATAAAACCCTTTCTTTTTCGATAGGTCCTCAAGTAAAAAACTGATATCAGAAAAGGTGACCTGTAAAACTTCAGATCACCTTTTTTACGTGGCTACATTACTTATAAATTGCATTGAACAAATACCACAAAAAAATAAACTAATCAATTTTCCTTCTCTTCCTGTTCCATTTCCTCTTCCATTTCCTCTTCCATTTCCTCTTCCTTACCTTCTTCCAAACATACCTCCATTTTAGAAACAGAGACCTCAAACGCCACCTTTGTTATGACCTCTCCTGTATCTAGCTTTTTCTGATATTCACGGCTCTGAATCCTTCCCCATATCTTTATGTTTTGACCAACCTCAAGCCCAGATGAATATCTGGCATTCCTGCCCCAGCAAATACATGGTATGTAGTCCGATTTGTTGTATGGTCTGTTGACAGCCAGCAATATATCTGTAATTTCCCTCCCAAAAGGAGTTGTTCTGTATATTGGCTTTTTACATATAAAACCATTCAGGAAAATCTGATTCGGATTCTTGATCTTCTTATCGTCCTCCAAGAAACTGATTTCTCTGGCAAATACCGTCAGCACAAGCTTACTTCCCTCAGTATTGTTATAATTGTTGTAGGAACGGAACTGTCCCTCCACCTCGATGAATTTACCTATTTCTAAGCTTTGCTTAGAAATCAGCCTTTCCGACACTGTGACAGAAATCCTGTCGTAGCTGTCACTCAGCCTTGGAACTTCCAATGTAAAGGAATAAAAACCCTCACCATAAACCTCATGACTGAATTCTGCTTCTGATACTATCTTACCGGAAATGGTCACCATGTTGTTCTCAATGATGTTTCCGACCATCCGACCCCCACACTCCTCTCTTAGGCTTCTTACGTATATCCAATAATTTATCTAATGTAATGTTATTCACTAACGATGCTTTTTAGAATTACTTTATTCATACATTAGTTAAATTTGTATGTGTTTCCTGAAAGAAGCTAATAATTTTATATAAAAATACTGAAATAAATCTCAATAATAAATGTTCCTAAAGAAAGGAATCCGGCGTGGATGCATCCACTCTTTACGTTCCTCATTGAAACATAAAAAACAAATATACTTACCTTTTATATCCAATAAACTATTCGTAATCTTTATTATATTATATATCGACCAACTTGAAAATCCCTGAAAGTATTTTTCTATGACTTGTCTTAATTTTTCATCTGATTAATATCAAAACCATTTACCAAAACAAAGGTTGCCGCAGCCAAAACATTATTAGGGTCAACGCTCTCAAGGTCCGTCCTAACCTTAAACTCCTGAGGCTCAATTACCGTTCCGTTCTTTGTATATATTCTTCTTTGTAGGCAGCACATCATATTGTCCTTAGCCACCAAATCGCCTATGCTTGATGTGGTCATACTGGCCTTGAGATTAAAACCGTAAGTTACAATATAGTGCTTAATATCCTTAAAAAACTTACTAAGATCATTATCATCGGCATTTACTATTGCTATACCTTTTTCGTTTAATAAGGAAAAAGCTCTTTTCATTAATTCCAAATAATTTTGTTCCATTTCTCCATTAATTTCATCGGCTTTATCGGTAAAAACAATAATATCAAATCTTAAATAGTCATAAATTTCCTTAGAAATCTCACATAAATCAAGCTTTAGAATAAGAATATCGGTATTGTTTCGCTCGAGCTCGGACAAATAACCTTTTATCCGTTTGCCATCCAAGCCGGACAGATTCTTTGAGTCAACTATACTAATTCTCTTTCTGGAATTGTGTAATATGGAATTAATGATGTTTGCAGTTTTCTCCTTGTTGTTTTGTCCAACTATTCCTGTTATCAGCACCCGGTTCAAACCCCATTTCTTTTGATAGCTGTAATTTTATAATGTACTTTTTTCTTAATTTTATGTAAAAGGATAAAAATCACACTGCAGATTTTAGCAAAAACTTATGCTACTGTTTTTTTATTTGCCTGCCTCTATAATCAATTTCGAAGTTTTCCCTCATAATCATTTTGGAAACAGGAATAAAACCATATCCCTTTTCTTTCAGCGAGGTTATTATTTCCGGAAGTATTTTGGCAGTATGTTTGGTATCATTATGAAACAATATAATTGAGCCGTTGCCTACATTTTTAAGTACACGATTTTTTATCTCGTCAGCAGTAATTCCCGGCTTCCAGTCCAAAGAATCGACGTCCCATTGAATTGTATAATGATTCAGTTCCCTGGCAATTCTGACAACATCATTGTTGTAATCACCATAGGGCGGTCTGAACAGATCCACATCTTTTCCTGTGATCTTTTTCAATGCGCTGTCACACTTTAATATTTCACTTTTTATTGCTGAATTATTAAGACTTGCCATTTTATAGTGGGAATAAGAATGATTTGCTATATCGTGTCCCTCATCCGAAATCATTTTTACCGCATCAGGGTTCTTCTCTGCCCATACCCCTATAATAAAAAAAGTTGCCTTAACATCTTGCTCCCTCAAGGTATTAAGAATATCCGGTATATCCTCACTTCCCCAAGCGCAGTCAAAAGTCAGGGCAATCTTTTTTTCAGGATAATCCACTGAGTATATGGGAATTTCTCTTTTTTGCTGAAATACAGCCGCAACCTCTTCGCGGGAAAAATAAGCAAATGCTGCAACGACCAATATAATGCTTGCCAACAAGCTATACTTTAGTATACTATTTACCTTCACAACATAAAACTTCATTTTTCATACATCCAATATTTATAATCCTGCATTATACATATTTTGACTATCAAAAATATATGACATATAACTTTGGGTTCTAAATAAAGTAATGAATTATAAAAAATAATTAATAAATTCAAAAGGCCGTAAAAGTAACAATATAGGTTTCCAGCGCATATATTACTGGTATAGGACTTATCAAAATATAAGTCCGGCAAAGGTGCCAAATGTTATTAGGGCACCTTTATGTTTTTATCTAATATTGGGAGTTGATATTAATATGTGCGGTATAGCAGGTTGGATAAATCTTAAAACAGACTTAACCGAGCAAAAGGACATTTTGAATTTAATCATTAACAGATTGAGCCCCCGTGGTCCGGATGCATCCGGAAGCTGGATTTCCCCCAATGCGCTTATTGCTCACAAGCGTTTGATAGTGGTAGATCCTGAAGGCGGAGCTCAACCTATGGTTCGCCAACAAGGAGAAAACAGGTATGTTATTACATACAACGGAGAACTTTATAATACTTCCGATTTACGAAGCGAACTTGAATCAAGAGGCCATAAATTCTTCAGCAGCTCGGATACTGAGGTTTTACTTGTTTCTTATATTGAATGGGGCATAAAATGCGTTGAACATCTAAATGGAATATATGCCTTCGGGATTTGGGATGAAGGAAAACGAAGTCTATTTTTAGGCAGGGACAGATTTGGTGTAAAGCCGCTGTTTTACGCCCAAAGAGGTGACTCTTTGATATTTGGATCTGAGTTAAAGGCTCTTCTGGCAAATCCCCTTGTCAAACCGGAATTGGATGCTGAGGGTCTAGCTGAAATCTTCGCATTAGGTCCCGCCCGAACACCGGGACACGGTGTATTTAAGGACGTCTATGAACTTAAACCGTCTCACTCCATGCTCTTTGATATCGATGGAATACACATCAGAAAATACTGGTCTTTGGAGAGTTACCCTCATACCGACGGAGAAAATGTCACCATTGCCAAAGTTAGAGATCTGGTATTGGATGCCGTTACCAGACAACTAGTGGCAGATGTTCCTGTATGCACCTTTCTGTCAGGAGGACTTGATTCAAGTACTATTACGGCTATTGCAGCAAGGGCTTTTGCCAGTCAGGGCAAGGGACAGCTTAACACTTTCTCTATTGATTATGTAGACAATGATATCTATTTTAAACCCAACATGTTTCAGCCAAACTCAGATGAGCCTTGGATAAAGCAAATGAGTGAAAGCTTCAATACATGTCACCATTATATAAAATTCGATACCCCCCAACTGGTTGATGCCCTTATTGATGCCACCAAAGCCCGAGATTTGCCGGGAATGTCGGATATAGACTCATCCCTGTTTCTTTTCTGCCGCGAAGTAAAGAAAAGCTCGGTAGTGGCACTATCCGGGGAATGTGCGGATGAGATATTCGGTGGATACCCTTGGTTTCATAATGAAAAAATGCTCTTTGCCGACACGTTTCCATGGGCTATTTCAGTACATGAAAGGACAAAAGTACTGTCTCATGAGCTTTTAAATCTGATAAAGCCGGAAGAATATATCGAAAGACGCTATAGAGAAACTCTAAACGAGGTTCCGCAGCTTAAGGGAGAAGATAGGATTGAAGCCAGAAGAAGAGAAATATTCTACCTTAACATTAATTGGTTTATGTCTACCCTGCTTGATAGAAAAGACCGTATGAGTATGGCAACAGGCCTTGAAGTAAGGGTTCCGTTTTGTGATCATAGATTGGTACAGTATGTATGGAATATTCCATGGGACTTAAAAATGTACAACGGAAGAGAAAAGGGGCTATTAAGACAGGCTCTAAAAGGCATAGTTCCGGATTATATAATCCATAGAAAGAAAAGCCCATATCCAAAAACTCATAATCCTTCATATAAAAAAGCGGTCAGTAAATGGTTGTTGGAGATATTAAACGATAGCAGTTCACCTCTTCATCAGCTAATTAATGTGCAAACGGTAAAATCTATGGCCGAAGGAGTCTCAGACAACTCAAATCCCTGGTTTGGTCAGTTGATGGCTGAGCCTCAAATGCTTGCCTACCTTATCCAGGTTGATTTCTGGATGCGCGAAAACCATATATCTATTATATAATGATTTCATTCCAAAATGCCAACTAAAAAATCCTGGCAGCCAAAACCGCCAGGATTCTTTATTTTAAGATTACAGCAAATCTTCATGCCTTACTATATTAGAAGCTTTTTCCCATTCTCCCATCTTTTCGTTCATGAAAGTTGTCTTCTTTTCACTTTGTAAAATTTCTTTTATCTCAGACTTCTTCTCTTCCAGTGTATACGCCTTCTCGGCATTCTTCTCGTACACTTTTATTATATGATATCCGTAAGGACCCGCAACAAGATCTGATATTTCACCTTGTCCAAGGGCCAAAGAAGCCTCTTCAAACGGAGCTATAAACCCGCTATTTTTTGTAACGGTATATCCGTCCTTGTATTCTTCGCTCTCCATTCCAGGATCTTCGCCATATTCTTTTACAAGGGCATCGAAATCTTCACCGCTTTTAGCTTTATTTAATACTTCCTCTGCCTTTGGCTTTATTACCTCAAGCTTTTCATTAAGGTATGCGTCCGCCTCTTCTTGCTTTCCTTCACTTGCTAATTTTTGATATTCCTGTTGTTCTTCTTCAGGTAAAGATATCAACACATGTTTTACCTTTGAATTTGAAGGCTCAATCAATTGAATATTTGCATAGGAAGCTTCTTCCGGATTATCCTTTTGGAACTTTAACTGTTCATCATAATAGGCTTTGATATCGTCGTCGTTTACAACAATATCCTTTGTGAGATCTTCCATATATTCTGTTACAAGTGAATATTCCGCATATTCCTTTAGGTATTCATCCTTAGTTAAGCCCATAGCCTCAAGCTGCTCGTTAATATAGTCCTGAGCTTCTTTCATATAATCCTTGCCGCCTCCTTCGGTTCCTTCCATTAGCTTCATCTGCTCTGCAATGCCTTCAATCATTTCATCAAATTTCTTTGCAGCTTCATCTTTTTTTTCATCAGTTACCACATATCCTGCTTCTTTTGCCTTTTGTGTAGCAATTTTCTGTTGGATCAGCTGAGTTAATATATCGCTCTTTATAGTCTTTAATATTTCTTTCGTCTCGGCATCCTGTGAGTTCTCATCAGTAATACCGTAATATGCTGCTTGTTGGCTGTATATACTATAGAATTCTTTATATAAAATCTTTTCACCATTTACTTCAGCAATAACTTTATTTGCTTGTTCTTCAGTTAACTGCGTACTGCCTCCGGAACCACCGATTTTTCCTTGTTCTCCAAACCTTGATTTTAGTAAAAAATAAGTTGCCGCTGACAAACCTGCAATCAGCAATACTACTATACTGACAACCAGTATGATACTCTTTGACTTTTTCATATTAATTCATCCTTTTTTAATTTTTTTAACAATATAAATCTTTTTCCTCCATAAAAGCCATTATAACATTTATGTTTGTCCCAATTGTGTCAAAATTGTAAACATTTTTTTGGAATATGCTTCCCAATGCCTCTTATTCAGTTTGTTCATTACATCACCCCTTGTTAAAGTCTAAAAACACCTTGTCTTTCTCTATTCCTTTTGATTATAACATATATTTTGTAAATACTATATAAAAATTTTTGCTACTTTTTTAAGGGGAGACTTTATTTAAAGTAGTTTACACCTGCTTCAAATATCTTTTGATCCTTATCTCCAGGTACATTTTTTGCAACATTGCTTCCTATTCTCTCGGAGTGTCCCATTTTACCCAAAACCCTTCCGTCAGGACTTGTTATACCTTCAATAGCCTCAAAAGAACCATTAGGATTAAACCTTATGTCATAAGTCGCATTATTGTCAGGATCAACATATTGGGTTGCTATCTGACCATTCTTTTCCATCATTTCAAGCACTTCTTTATTTGCCACAAATCTTCCTTCTCCATGGGATACAGCTATGGTATGAACATCGCCGACATTTACATTGTTAAACCACGGTGACAGGGTTGATGTTATTTTTGTATTTACCATACATGAAACGTGGCGGCCTATTGTGTTAAAGGTCAGAGTAGGACTGTCTTCATTAAGGTCTCTAATTTCACCATACGGCACAAGTCCAAGCTTTATAAGGGCCTGAAAACCATTGCATATACCCAGCATAAGTCCATCCCTCTGCTTAAGAAGATTCATAACTGCTTCTTTTACCCTCGGGTTTCTAAATGCTGTAGCAATAAATTTTCCTGAACCGTCGGGTTCATCACCGCCGCTAAATCCTCCAGGAATCATCACTATCTGGGAATTGTCAATTTTCTTTGCCATCTCCCTAATAGACTCATCTATTTCCTTGGAAGTGAGGTTCTTTATAACAAGCATATCCACCAATCCGCCAGCCCTTTCAAAAGCTTTAGCAGTATCATATTCACAGTTGGTTCCCGGGAATACCGGCATGAATATTCTTGGCTTTGCCACTGAAACAGACGGCTTAATACTGTTTCTCTTTTCAAATTTATACTGTTTTGGGGCTCCGTTTATTGGCTCTGCAGCTGTTGGGAAGACCTTTTCCAAAGGCCCCTGCCATTTTCTGCAAAGTTCTTCTATGTCAAGGCTAAGATCATTGAAATCAATTGACTTTTTCTCCTGAGTAGTACCCAAAACTTCATATTCTACGCCTTTAAGCAATTCATCCACATTACCGTTCTCATTCAATTCAAGTATAATGGATCCGTAAAGAGGCTCAAAAAGCTTTCTTGTAGCTATAGAAGTCTCAAACTCAAATCCTATCATGTTTCCAAAGCTCATTTTGCTTATCGCTTCTGCAATTCCGCCACTTCTAACAGTATGAGCTGCAAGCACCTTATTCTTCTTAATTATTTCATGTATTGCCGTATAATTTTTATCCAATTGAGCAAAGTCCGGAACTCCCTTTTCATCTATTTTCAGAGGAACCAGAACTACTTTGCTTCCAGCTCTTTTAAACTCAGAAGACACTGTAAAATTCACGTCCATTGTTGTAACAGCAAAAGAAACTAAGGTTGGAGGTACGTTCATATCCTTAAAGGTTCCGGACATACTGTCCTTTCCTCCGATAGCAGGAATACCTATCTTCATCTGAGTATAATATGCGCCCAGTAATGCACTAAAGGGCTTACCCCACTTTTTAGGATCGTTACCCAGTTTCTCAAAATACTCTTGCAGGGTTAATCTTATTTTTTTGTGATCGCCGCCCATAGCAACTATTCGGGCAACGGATTCTATCACAGCAAACATCGCCCCATGGAACGGACTCCACTTTGCGATAGAAGGATTGTATCCAAAGGTCATAATCGTACCGGTGTTTGTTTCACCGTCCTGCACCGGGATCTTTGCCGCCATTCCTTCCGAAGGAGTCAATTGATACTTTCCTCCAAAAGGCATCAACACTGTTCCGGCACCAATAGTGCTGTCGAATCTTTCCACCAGACCCTTTTGACTGCATACATTCAACCTCTGCAAGTTATTAATCCATGCATCACAAAGATTCTTTGAGTAATCCTCAGCCTCCTTAGGAAGTCTGTCAAAATAGTATTCCTTTTCTTCTGGAGCGGTAATTTGAACATTGGAATTTTGCTTAACTCCGTTTGTATCAAGGAAATCTCTTTTGATATTTACAATGGCCTTGTCTCTCCAGTACATTATAAGTCTTCGATCTTCCGTTACTTCTGCGACAGGTGTAGCCTCAAGGTTTTCTTCTCCCGAAGCTTTAATAAAGGCATCCACATTGTCCTTTGACACCACCACTGCCATTCTCTCCTGAGACTCTGAAATAGCAAGCTCAGTACCATCAAGACCCTCATACTTTTTAGGCACCGCGTCAAGGTTTATTATAAGTCCTTCTGCCAACTCTCCTATAGCAACAGATACTCCTCCGGCTCCAAAGTCATTGCACTTCTTAATCATAGTGCTGACCTCCGGCTTTCTAAACAACCTTTGAATTTTTCTTTCGGTTATAGGATTACCCTTTTGAACTTCGGCTCCGCAAGTGAGCAAAGACTCTTCCGTATGCTCCTTTGAAGAACCGGTAGCTCCTCCACAGCCGTCACGGCCTGTCCTTCCTCCTAAAAGTATGATTACATCTCCTGCTTGGGGCTTTTCTCTTTTTACATTCTTTTTAGGTGCCGCACCTATTACTGCACCGATTTCCATTCTCTTTGTCACAAAGTCTTCATCATAGACTTCAGCAACTTGTCCTGTGGTAAGACCTATCTGGTTTCCATAGGAACTGTAGCCCTGAGCTGCCTCTGTTGTTATCTTCCTTTGGGGAAGCTTTCCCGGTATGGTGTCCTCTATACTGGTACGGGGGTCACCGCTGCCTGTTACACGCATGGCCTGATATACATAGGATCTTCCGGACAACGGGTCTCTTATGGCACCTCCAAGACAAGTGGCAGCTCCACCAAAAGGCTCTATTTCTGTCGGATGGTTGTGGGTTTCGTTCTTGAACATCACAAGCCACTCTTCATTTTTTCCGTTTATATCGACATCAACTACTATACTGCATGCATTTATCTCATCAGACTCATCAAGGTCTTTTAGCATTCCTTTTTTCTTTAACTCCTTCATGGCAATCACTGCGATGTCCATAAGGCAAATATCCTTTTCTTTGTCACCATATACATACTTTCTCGATTCAAGATAGCTTTCGTATGCATCCTTCACAGGAGCAGTAAATCTACCTTCTTCAATATCCACACTCTGTATATTGGTGAGAAATGTGGTGTGACGGCAGTGATCGGACCAATAGGTGTCAATAACTCTTATTTCGGTAATGGTAGGATCCCTCTTTTCTTCATCCCTAAAGTATTTCTGGCAGAATTCCAGATCCTCCAAAGACATTGCAAAGCCCATATCATCTGCGAAAGCTTTGAGTTCCTCCCAGGTCATATCAATAAATCCCTTTAAAATCTTTACATCTTCAGGGACACTCACTTCAACATCTAGAGTTGACGGCTTTATTAGGGATGCTTCCTGCGATTCTACAGGGTTTATAAGATAATTCTTTACCTTTTCATATTCTTCCGACGACACATCTCCTTGAAGCACTACAAGCTTTGCCACCTTAACCTGAGGTCTTTCTCCGTGGGTCAATATCTGAATACATTGAGAGGCAGAATCGGCCCTCTGGTCATACTGCCCGGGCAAATACTCAATAGCAACCATTTTGTCCTTGTCATCTATGCTTATGGTTTCGTCAAAAACCTCCTCAACCGGCGGCTCGGAAAATATAGTCTTTTTTGCGCATTCATATTCCTCATCGGATATTCCCTCAACATCATACCTATTTATTATCCTAACCCCCAAAAGTCCGCTGATTCTAAGGTTTTCCTTCAAATCCCTATGCAATCTTTGGGCTTCCAAATCAAAACCCTTTTTCTTTTCAACAAAAACTCTCCTTACAATCTTAACCATACCAGTACCTCTTTCAAATAGATTTTTTGAACATTTTGATAGATACAAATACATTATAATATGATAAAATGAATAAGTAAAATTAATAATATTAATAAGTTGTATTAGAGGTAATTATGGATATAAACTTTGAATTGTATAAGATTTTTTATCATACTGCAAAAGCACAAAGCTTCTCTGCTGCGGCTGACATACTTCATGTTTCCCAGTCGGCAGTAAGCCAATCCATAAAAAGTCTTGAAGAAAAACTAGGCTCTCAACTCTTTCTTCGAAAAACCCGGGAAATAAAGCTTACTGTGGAAGGCGAAATACTGTTTAAGCATATTGAGCAGGCCTATAATTTTATAAAAACAGCCGAGCATAAAATATATCAGACCCAGAACTTAGAAAGAGGCGAAATAAGAATCGGAGTAAGCGACACTATCTGCAAATATTATCTCATTTCCTATATAGAAAAGTTTATCAAGAATTATCCCAGCGTTAAAATACAGGTCATAAACAGAACCTCGTCACAAATTCAGGACATACTGAAAAAGGGGCTGATTGATTTCGGTATAGTGACTCTTCCCGTACAAGATAATAAAATCCACCAAGAAGAATTTTTGACGGTAGAAGATATATTCGTAGCCTCCGATAGGTTCAGTGAGCTAAAGAACCAAGTAACAGACATAAAATCCCTTGCCTCCTATCCCCTGCTTATGCTTGACCGCGGCACCTCAACAAGGCGAAATATCGACTCTTATCTTTCTTCAAAAGGGATTAGCATTTTACCGGAGATAGAACTAGAAAGCATTGACCTTCTTGTAGAGTTTGCAAAAATTGGGCTGGGCATCGCTTTGGTTCTAAAGGAAAGTGTTATTGATGAACTTAATAAAGGAACTCTTTTTGAAGTAAAGTTAAAAGAGAATATTACCCTTAGAAAACTAGGTGTCATCACCATGAAAAATGTGCCCCTTTCGAGAGCTTCTTCCGAGTTTATCAAATTGCTGCGCATATAGCTAAATAGTCTTGTGGGAAGCATAAACTTTTTTTAAAAAACTTTGCTGTACTTGTCCGCTTTCCCTTTACATACTTACTTCTTCTATGTTACGATAATAGAAGTATTATTATCCATTTAGAATGGTTTAATTAAATATAGAAAGGATGGTTCCATGTCTGAACAAATTAAGCAAATTAGTAAAAGAATTAAAGAGCTAAGAGAAATATCCGGTATCTCCGTTGAGACATTGTCAAGGGAATTAGGCATTGACAGCGAAACCTACTCGGAATATGAAAGCGGAAACGTAGATATACCGGTTAGTCTATTATTCGAGATTGCCAGCAAATTCGGTGTTGAGCTTTCCGAAATTCTTACCGGCGAAGCTCCAAAGCTCCATACATACTCTGTTGTCAGAAAAGACAAGGGCGTGAGTGTCGAAAGAAGAAAAGACTACAAGTATCAAAGTCTTGCATACAATTTTGTAGATAAAAAAATAGAACCATTCCTTGTCACCGTTGAACCCGACTCTAATCACGATATAAACTACAATTCTCATCCAGGTCAAGAATTCAACTATGTTATAGAAGGAGTCTTAAAAGTAATTATCAACGGTCATGAAATTATACTTAACGAAGGTGATTCCCTGTTCTTTGACTCGGGGGCAAAACACGGAATGAAGGCTATGGACGGCAAACCTGCTAAATTCCTAGCCATAATTTTATAATGGAGGTTTTATGTAATGTTAGAGAAATACCTGTCCAAAGTGAATTTTGACTCGTATGAGGATTTTGTTGAAAATTTTAAATTAAATGTTCCTGAAAACTTCAACTTTGCGTATGATGTTGTTGATGAAATTGCATCTAAAACTCCGGATAGAGTGGCAATAGTCTGGTGTGATGAAAACGGAAACGAGGCAACATTTACTTTTGGCCAACTAAAAGAGTACAGCGACAGGACTGCAAATTTCTTTAAGAGAGCAGGAATAAAAAAGGGAGACCCTGTAATGCTGATTTTAAAAAGGCGCTATGAGTTCTGGTTTGCAATTCTTGCACTCCATAAGATTGGTGCCGTATGTATACCTGCCACTCATCTTCTCACTTCAAAGGACATAATTTACAGAAACAATGCAGCTGATATTAAAATGATTGTGTGTGTGGCTGAAGATGAAGTAATAAAACATGTTGAAGCGTCATTGGAAAAATCACCTTCTCTTATCGCAAAAGCTCTCATTTGCAAAGACAAAGAAGGCTGGTATAACTTCAACAAAGAAATAGAAAGCGAATCTCCTAATTTTGAAAGACCAACAGGTGAAGATGCGTCAACCAATGACAGCACCATGCTTCTCTACTTCACTTCTGGAACTACTGGCATGCCAAAAATGGTAAGCCATGATTTCACCTATCCTTTAGGTCATATTGTTACTGCTAAATACTGGCAAAATGTAATTGACGGCGGATTGCATCTTACCGTTGCAGATACCGGTTGGGCAAAAGCCGTGTGGGGTAAGATTTATGGTCAATGGCTTGCCGGAAGTGCTGTTTTTGTGTACGACTATGATAAATTTGTTCCAAAGGAGCTTCTTGAGGTAATATGCAAGCATGGTGTTACTACCTTCTGTGCGCCTCCTACTATTTACAGATTCTTTATAAAAGAAGACCTGAGCAAATATGATTTCAGCAAGTTGAAATATTGTACTGTTGCTGGAGAGCCACTGAATCCCGAAGTATACAATCAATTTTATAAGGCAACCGGCGTCAAACTCATGGAAGGATATGGTCAGACGGAGCTTACCGTCACCTTGGGTACATTCCCTTGGATGGAACCAAAGCCGGGTTCTATGGGCAAACCTTCTGCAGGTTATGCCATAGATCTCCTTGATGAAAACGGGAACTCCTGCGATGTGGGTGAAGAGGGTCAGATAGTTATAAGGACGGACAAACTAAAACCTATAGGAATGTTTGACGGATACCACAGAGACCCGGAACTCACTAAAAAAGTTTGGCATGACGATATTTACTACACCGGCGACATGGCTTGGCGTGATGAAGACGGTTATTACTGGTTTGTAGGCAGGGCGGATGACGTTATAAAGAGCTCAGGATATAGAATTGGGCCTTTCGAAGTAGAAAGTGCTCTTTTAGAGCACCCCGCAGTTTTAGAATGTGCAATTACAGCTGTACCGGATCCTATCAGGGGTCAGGTGGTTAAAGCTACCGTTGTCCTTTCTAAAAACTATTCTCCCTGTGATGATCTTGTTAAGGAGCTTCAGGATCATGTTAAGAAGGTAACTGCCCCTTACAAGTACCCTAGGATAATTGAATTTGTTAATGAGCTTCCCAAAACCATAAGCGGTAAAATCAGAAGAGTGGAAATTAGGGATAAGGATCGTTCGGAATAATATTTATATTAGCAATGCAAAAATGTCCTTCGGAATACTTAAAACTCCGAAGGACATTTTTTATGATATTTTTTATTCTCCTGAAGCAAGTCTGGTAAGCAATGAATTGCTTCTTTCAATAAATCTTGTCATAGCATCCGGTTCGAGCTGCTCATGGCTCATTTTTGCAAGGTCATAAATATGTTCACATATGAGCTTTACATCCTCTTTCTTGTCTTCTCTGTCCTTAAGGCTCAGAAGAGATTTGATTAAGCCGTTGTTGCTGTTTAAAACAAGGCTTTCTTCTTCCCCATACATTCCTCCAAAATTAAATCCTCCATACATTCTGCTCATTTCCTGTATCCTTCTAGATTGCTCACTTAGTAGAATCATTCCAGGCAATGATGTGGCTTTTAAAGCCTCAACCTTTATTGTGAGCTTATCATTATTGAGACTTTCCTTAAATAGCTTTTCAAGGGTTTCGGAAATCTCCTTTTGTGAGCTTTCATCAGCACTACTTTCCTTATCTTTCATACTTTCACTCAAATCTGAGTCTATACGCTGGAACTTAACACCGCTTTCATTCATCTCCAGGAACTGCATAAAGTGATTATCTATAACCGCTGTCATCATAACAGCTTCCATATCATTATCCTTAAACATCTT
The DNA here is from genome assembly GCF_004102745.1 of Acetivibrio mesophilus. Taxonomy (GTDB): domain Bacteria; phylum Bacillota; class Clostridia; order Acetivibrionales; family Acetivibrionaceae; genus Hungateiclostridium; species Hungateiclostridium mesophilum. The sequence goes on from NZ_RLII01000002.1 coordinate 162,913, forward strand.
AATATACTGTGCCTGCTGTTTTTCATCAGTTACATAAAATACTTTGTTCTCATGTTTTTCCTTATTGCGTTCGAGATAATCCTTGAGTGTTACATACTCTCCGCCCGTTGTCTTAAAGATAACTATATCCTTTACCCTATCATAGAACTTTCTTTCCTTTATGCATCCGAATTTGACAAAGGGGTTTATATCATCCCAGTATTTGTTGTAGTTCTCTCTCTCGTTCTCAAATATTGAAATAAGCTTGTCTGCAACCTTCTTTGTAATATGAGCAGAAATCTTATTCACATAACCGTCATTTTGCAAAAAGCTTCTTGACACATTAAGAGGAAGGTCCGGACAGTCTATCGTACCTTTCAGAAGCATCAAAAATTCAGGAATAACCTCCTTGATATTGTCTGCAACAAAAACCTGATTGTAGAAAAGCTTAATCTGCCCTTCAAAATTGTCCATCTCGTTTCTGAGCTTCGGGAAATAAAGAATTCCTTTTAAGTTAAAGGGATAATCCATATTAAGGTGAATCCAGAACAAAGGATCATTAAAATCAAAGAACACCTTCCTGTAAAAATCCTTGTATTCCTCCTCGGTGCAATCCTTTGGATTCTTCAACCAGAGTGGATTTGTATCATTTATAGGCGTTGGCTCTTGAGCCTTTTTCTCTGTATTTTCTCCATCTTCCTTATTATCATCTTCGTCTTTCGTTTCATCATCCTTTACAGCATTTGCATCCTCGAAGAATAACTCAAAGGGAAGGAATGAGAAATATTTTACAAGTGTCTCTCTTACCCTGTATGGCTCAAGGAATTCTTCGCTGTCTTCAGCAATATGAAGAGTTATCGTAGTACCCCTTTCGGTTCTGTCAGAGGCCTCCATCTCATACTCAATACCGCTTGTACTTGTCCACCTTACAGCCTGTGCATCCTTCTGATAGGACAAAGTGTCAATCTGAACCTTGTTTGAAACCATAAAAGCGGAATAGAATCCCAGACCGAAATGTCCGATAATTTGACCGTCATCGGTCTTATCCTTATACTTTTCCACAAAATCCTTAACCCCGGAAAAAGCAATCTGATTGATGTATTTTTTTACTTCTTCGTCAGTCATACCGATACCGTTGTCAATTATCTTAAGAGTCTTTTGCTCTTTGTCAACAATAACCTTTATATAATATTTTTCATCGCCATCGATCTGCGCTTCTCCTATTGATGCCAGCTTTTTCAACTTGCTTATGGCATCACTGCCGTTTGAGACCAATTCACGGATAAAAATATCCTTTTCAGAATATAGCCATTTCTTTATGATAGGAAAAATATTCTCTGTATTGATAGATATTGATCCACTTTCACGATTCATTACAGTCCCTCCCTGATAATAATAATTTGTCTGATTATTTTCATCCCAATAAATATATTACAGTTATAGCTAAAAGCTTGTCAAGACAAATTTAGCACTCATTTAGAATGAGTGCTAACAAAAAATCAATTACTCCATTAAATACTTAATTTACCTTGGTTTAATGTCTTTTTAAGAATCAATCCTTTAATCAGGTTTTTATAAACAAGGGTTAATACAAGGCAAATTACACTTATCAGTACTATTGTACCTCCCGGAACCATGTCCAGATAAAACGAAAGAGTAAGTCCTGTTACTATGGAAAAAACCCCGTACAATAATGAATAAACTATTGTCTGCTTAAAGCTTTTTGCTATCTGCATGGCTGAAGCAGGCGGAAGAACCAATAGTGAGGATATAACCAAAGTGCCCACTATTCTTGAAGACACGGCAATAGTTACAGCCGTAAGAACAGCAAAAATAAAGTTAATTATTTTAACCGGTACTCCGGCAAGCTTCGCCGCCTCCTCATCAAAGGTTATAAAAAACAACTCCTTAAACAGAACTGCAAAAGTTATTATTACCACAGCACTCAAAACAGCTATCATGCAAAGCTCAAAATCAGATATTGCAATAATGCTTCCAAACAAATATGAAGATAAGGAAAAGCCGCTTTTTACATAACCGGACAATATACCTGCAAGTCCGATTCCTGTAGACATAATAACTGCAATTGAAACTTCAGCATATCTGGGAAAAGCTCTTCTGATCTTCTCTATTCCTAGCGCCGCAGTTATTGAAAACAAAGTTGCCCCAACTATAGGATTGATGCCGGCAATCAGACCAAAGGCAACACCGGCAAGAGATGTATGGGCAAGGGAATCTCCTATCATGGACTGTCTTCTTAAGACTACTATCACTCCAATAGCAGGTGCCATTATGGCTATAAGCATCCCAATAAAATATGCCCTTTGCATGAATCCCAGATTCAAAATAAAGTCTTCTCCAAAAATGCCAGCCATTTATATAGCTCCTTTCTTCCAACAGTTTGTGCAACAATGCTTATGAGCATGAAGATTTACATCATATCCATATATCTCTCTAAGACTGTTTTTCGCAAACTCTGTGGTGTTTTCATTCATTACCAAGCCTTTATTGCCCATGCACGCAATTTTATTTGCATGAACAGTGACAGCCCCAATATCATGACTGACCATGATTATTGTTAATCCCCTCTGCTGGTTCAGCCTGCCTAAAAGACAGTATAAGGCCCCTTCCGACTCTGAATCTATTCCTACAGTAGGCTCATCCAAAAAAATAAACTCCGGCTCGGACACAAGAACCCTTGCTATAAACACTCTTTGCTGCTGACCTCCTGACAAATTGCCAATCAGCTGATCTTTATAGTCCTCCATTCCAACAGTCTCAAGCGCTTTATACACAAGCTCCTTGTGCTGTTTTTTTATCCTTTTGAAAAGTCCAATCTTTGAAAACAAATTTGCACTTACCACCTCTTCTACCGTTGCCGGAAAGCTAGTATTAAAGGAGCTCGCCTTTTGGGCAACGTACCCTATCTTGTTCCACTGATTAAACCTTTCTATATTCTGACCCAACAGATTTATTTCACCTTTTATCGGCCTAATCTGTTTTAATAGTAGCTTAACAAGGGTGCTTTTTCCCGAGCCATTCGGACCAATAACTCCAACAAAATCACCTTTTTCTACCGAAAAACTCATATTCTCCAATATGAGCCTTTCCCCATATCCAAAGCTTAAGTTTTTTACTTCGATAACCTTTTCCATTAATAAACCAACCCCTAATTAGGCATTTATTCAAGAGCTTTCTTTAAAGCCTCAAGGTTTTCCCTCATTATAGAGAAATACTCTTTCCCTGCATCAATATCCTCTTTGGCAAGTCCCCCAAGGGGATTCAAGAATTCGACCTTAGCTCCGGTCTCGCTGGCAATAGCCTTTGGTACCTTTTGACTTAACAGCTTCTCTGAGAATATCACCTTGACATCCTTTTCCTTTATAAACTTAACTATTTCAGCCATTCTGGCCGGTGTAGGCTCAGAGTCTGCGTTCAGCCCCTCGATGGCATTCTGCTTAAGTCCATATTCCTCACATAAATACCCAAAAGCCTGATGTCCCACCACGATATCCTTTTTTGTACACTTTGACAATTCTTCTCTATACTCTCTATCAAGAATGTCCAGTTTCTCTGCATTATCATTGAAATTCATTTCATAGTATTCGCTGTTTGCCGGATCCGCCTTTATAAAGGCATCCTTTATTGCTTCCATTTGCTTTTTTGCATTTTTAGGACTTAGCCATACATGAGGATCGTATTCAAGATCATCATGGCTATGGTGTTCATCCTCAGGATTTTCTTCTTCATGGTCCTCATCATGAGAATGGCTGCCTTGAAGAAGCTCTATATTTCTTGATGTTTCAACCACCACAAGACTCTTATTGTTTATTGAACCAAGCACCTTTTCTACCCAAGGCTCCATACCTGCTCCATTATATACAAAGACATCCGCCTTCTCAATCTGAAGCATATCCCTAGGCGACGGTTCCCAGTGATGCGGTTCCGTTCCTTCGGGCATAACATTGGTAAGATTAATCCTATCTCCTCCGATTTTCTTTGCAAAATCATACATGGTATAGAAACTGGCATAAACAGTGATTTTGTCTTCGTCCCCCTGAACTCCGACTTTTGAATTGCTTAAGCAGCCTGTAAGTAAAAATGTCAGACATCCGATTAATAAAGCAACTCTCTTTATACTTCTCTTCATAAAAAAAAGCGTCCTCCCATAGTTAATTATTCATAGCTAATTATATCCATATCAGCTATATTTTAAGCAATTCATTTCAAATGCGAATCATTTGCATTTAATATGATTATATATCGGACGCCGCAAAAGAGTCAAGCAATTCTATTTATTCTATTCTTTTTTGCACTCGGGACAGATTCCATAGATCTCAAGCTTGTGACCGGTTATGTCAAAGTCATTTGTTTTACCGATATCCTTTTCCATCTTCTCTAAAGGGCAAAAATCTATCGGCACTGACTTATGACAATTTGTACAGACCAAATGATGCCGATGACCATCCACAGTAAGCTCATACCTTGCTTTGCCGTCTCCCATGATGATCTTGTTTACAAGGGATTTGCTTTCCATAAGGTCAAGGGTCCTGTAAACGGTAGACAGATTGACAGACGATCCCTGTTCTTTTATACACAAAAATATATCCTCTGCAGAAAGGGAATTCTCAGCACTTTCAAGAACTTCAATAACTGCTTTTCTTGATTTTGTATTTTTACATCCGATTTTAGCCAATATATCATCTGTCGTTTTTTTCATAAAACATTCATCCCTATATTTTAATAATATGCTTACTATCTATTCTACTTCATACGAACCATTACTTCAATAAAGAATATTATTACACCGCATGCTATTGCATATGCCATCCTAAACACCACTTTGCTATCCTTTTCTTCAAAATTCGTATACGGTTGTATACTGAATGTGAGAAATACATTTCTTAAGTAGTAAAACATATGTAAAAACCGTTCTTTGGCATTTCGATTAATAATAACAATCATTACAGCAATTACCCCTCCTGCAAGAAACGAATAAGCCATTATAAATAGCACAGCTTTATAGCCCAAAACAGCTCCTATTGCACTAAAAAGCTTAACGTCTCCAGCTCCCAGCATCCTTAATGCATATAATATAAACAACAATAAGAAGGGCGCAACAATACCTATGAATGATTCAAAAAGTCCCGGTATTCCTTCCAACACCAGGCTGGTTACAAGCCCAATAAGCATAAAAGGAAAAGTAAGTCGATTTCTTATCTTATAGTGACGAATATCGCTCACAAGAGCAACTAATATAAGAATTGCTATTTCAACCCATCTTATTAATATTGTACTCACCACCCGTTAAAGCTATTTGCTATTTTGTTAATTATCCCCTTTATACTCAATATCCTGTCGCTGCGGTCTTTATGTAAATGCTGGTATACTGCAACGGCGGATACATTGTCCGCAGCCCCTCTAAGCTTCACTTTTTCAAGAAGACCTCCTAAAGCCTTTTGAACTTCTGCATCTGCTTTTTCACATGAAGACAAGGAATTATATATTTCATCTTCATCAAGATAGTTATGAAATCCATCACTGCAAACTAAAAATCCATCATCGGATGAAATCTCACCACATGCATCAAATATCTCTAAATCCTCCATAACCCCAACGCACCGGGTAAGTATATTTCTTTTAGGATGGTTCTTTGCTTCCTCTTGATTCATTTTACCTTCTCTCACCTGCTGTGCAACCCATGAGTGATCTTCCGTAAGCTTTGTGATAGAGCTGTTAAGTCTATATATCCTACTGTCACCTATATGCTTAATAAGGTATTTGTCTCTGTAAATAAAGAGCATAGTCAGGGTCGAGCCCACACGGGCATTGATTGAAAATCCAAAATAAATAATCTTTTGGTTTATTTCCCGTATGAGCCTATCAAACTCATCACTTATAACACTCAAAGCCGAATCTTCTTCTTGTTGGAAAATATCAGAAAGCCTTTGATCCCACCACAAGCTGAATTCATTTACAATAATCCCGCTTGCCACTTCCCCCGCAGTAAGTCCTCCCATTCCATCGGCTACCAAAAAAAGTCCAAACTCACCGTTTCTTCCGTCTCCTACTTTAACAAGGATGTTGTCCTGATTGGTTTTCTTAACGTTTCCGATATCAGTCAGTGCTCCAATGGCAAAGCTTCTTTTTAGCATAAATCCCCCGCATTGTCCCTATTTATACAGTTTGACACATCTTTAAAAGTCAACGCCCATATTCCATACATTACCTTGTACATTAATTCTATTTTAACAATAATAAAGGTGATTTGGCAATAAAAAAGCTGCTGCAAAATCATCTTTCGCAACAGCTTTATAGCTTTACCTAATATCAATCCTGTTATTTTTCTGCTGGAAATTTATCAATAAGTTTTAGCAGATACCTCTTCATCGTAGTAAAGTCCGTGGAGGTTACTTTTCCGTCCCCAGTTACATCTGCTGCTGTCAAGAATTTGCTTTCCTCCTCATCATTTGAGAATTTCAAAATCTTCAGAAGATATCTCTTTAAAATTGACAAATCCGTAGATGTCACTTTACCGTCATAATTCAAATCCCCGATCTTTACCGTAGGTGAAGATGTCACTGTAGGTGTCGGTGTAGGTTTGATGGTGCTTGTTGGTGTCGGTTCAGGCTCTGAGCCTCCGTTCGGTACTTTACCCCATACTCTCACGTCACCGTCATACAATGGTATATATTCGGTTTTATCACTTGAAAAGCCCTGCTTAATTCCCTGGAACGAGAAGTCATTGGTATTATCCCAATTACCCTCTCCATATGGAGCTGAAATAGTGAAGTATACATCCCTTTTATAATCATTTATTCCTCCAGGGAATATGTTAATACCGGTAAAGTCAATGTTCACATAGTAAATATTATTCTCAGCATCCCATGGAAGAAGCTGTGAAACAGCAGCACCACCGTTAGTAGTTGACTCCACGGTAATTTGATCTAAAGTAATGCCTTTCTCAATCGTTTCGGAAATGTCAACAAAATACTTGGCTGACAACTTATCCGATCCTCTTGCAGGCCATCCGGACTTGTTGATTATTGTAGTCTTGATATTTACGAAACCACTTCCTGCTGCGTTTACTGAAGCTTCAACATAAAATTCTTCCCCAGGTGTTTCATAAGCAACCAAATCAGGAATTGGATTTCCGCCGTACTTATCATACATTTTAGCAAGAGCTCCTACAAAGCCTGCGTTATAGTCATTGGCTACTTCATTGCACTGGAAATCATCCAGTCTGTCCACATATTCATCTCCACTGCTCGGTCCGCCAACCAATGCACCTACAAGAATATGTCTACATTCTTCCGGTTCTGTCATTAAAGCACTCCATGAGCTATGGGCTGTCCTGTGATGAGGATTTCTAGGCGGATTTTTTCCAAAGCCAACCACAAAGCTTCTTCCTGTGCTTCCCAATGCATAATCAACTTGATTTTTTGCAAATTCCTTGTATATAGCCGCCTTTGCCGGGTCGCAACCGGACCAGTCTGCATAAACGCTAGCAAGAAACGCCTGCGTTGTTGCATATCTCAATGATCCCCACCTATCAAGATATGCAAGGCCCTTAGGTGAATATTGAATTTTACCTCCGTTAAATCCAACGGTCCAATAGTCAAGGTGGTTTTCAATACATTGCTTATAGTAAGAATTCTCTGTAATTTTTGCCAATAAAAGTAAAGAACCGTACAATTTGTTATCCCAGCAATGTGCCCAAGAATAACTTATTATAGTTGTACCTCTTTCCCTTTCCCAATGGGGTTCATAGGATTCTGCTTTATCAAGATACGCCTCATCTCCTGTTGCCAGATACAGCCATGCACTTGCCCAAGTAAGCTCGTCATAGAAACCGCTGTGGGATGAGTAGTATCCCTCTGCCATTTTATATCCTTTATCGCTTCTTGTAGTATCGGCAAAAGTAAAGAGCTCTTTGGCATGCTTTAGAAGTGTAGCTGCATATTCCGGATCAGTAGGCTTGAAAGCAATTGAGGATGCAGCCATAGCAGCCGCCGTCTCAGCAACAACAGTTGAACCCGGATTTGACATATCTACTTTAAAGGACGGTCTTTCCATCTGCATTACTTCAGCAGGTCCCCACCAAGAATGGTCTATTGCTCCGTCTCCCACTTGATAATAATACACATTGGGACTTGGATGGCATTTAATAAAGTAGTCTGTCACCCATTTAATGTTGTCCAATATGTAAGGAAGTTGACCGCTTTTTTCATATGCATCTCGGGACTCATAAACACTCCAAGCCAGCATTGTAACAGCGTAGGCCATTGGAAGGTTAAACTTCACATGGTCACCGGCATCATACCAGCCTCCTGTGAGGTCCAAACCGTTATCTGCGCCGTCATTTAGACCAGAATCTCCACGCCAGTTGTTTCTTGTGTTTTCAGGCAGTTTTCCTGAACGCTGAAACTCATAAAACATAATTGCCTTTTGGAGTGCCTCACCATAGTTGAAATCCGCCGCAAAGCTAACCATACCCTGCGGGATTGCCAACACTACCACCATCGCGGCTGTCAGCAAAAAAGCTATAATTTTTTTCACTTCAAATCTCCCCCTTATTTTTATTTAAATATTATTAATACCTATTTATTTTGTAATTGTGCTGTAAAGATAACGGAAAGATAAATTGCTAAGTGGTATTACTTCGATTAACATATTGATTGGTACCATATTGAATAATACATATCGCTTGTTCTTATACATTTATTTTATCATCTAAATGCTCGAATTTCAAAACATATATGCAAATATTAGCACGATTTACTCCATTAGTCCATATATACTATATTACCAAACGGTGCCCATTGACTTTCAGCCACTTTCGTCTCACGTCAAAGTCAGGAAGAATGGTTTTTACCAGATTCCAGTAATTCTTCGAATGATTCATTTCCTTCATATGGCAGAGCTCATGTACAATTACATAATCGATAACCTCCATTGGAGCCATAACCAGCTTCCAATTAAGGCTAATATTTCCTTTGCTACTGCAGCTTCCCCATCGGGTTTTTTGCTCCCTAACGGTCACTTTCTGGGGACATACACCTATTTGAGGTGAAAAGAAATCTATCCTGTCCTTTATGATATCACTGAATTGAGTAATATAAAATCTCCTCAAAACACTTCTTATGTATTGGTCCCCCTCTATAGAGGCCCTATTCTCATCTATCGCAATAACAATATTACTTCCTTCTAAAGTAATCCCTTCAGGCAGCGAACCTTTCATGATTCTCAAAATATATTCCTTTCCAAGATACGAAAAAGTCTCCCCGTCAGCATATCCATTTTTAGTACAGGGTTCGTTATATAATCTTCTAAGCTCCTCCTGCTTTTTTACAATCCAGGATATCTTCTTCAACATTATATCTCTTAACTGTTTGTCTGAGATATTCAAGGGAGCTGACACCCTCACCTCTCCATTTTCATTCACCCTTATACCCACAGTCTTCCTTCTGCTTCGGGTAAGAATGTATGAAACACTGTTTCTGCCATCCGATATATTTTGAACGCCTTCCATAATCCTCCCTCTCATTCATTTTTCCTGTCCGGCTAATACAAAGGTATCAATCCCGGGTTGTCTCCCGTTATACACTTTCCTCCCTGTTCAGTAACAATAAAAGTATTTTCAATTCCCACCATGCCTACGTTTTCAATACCTTTCTTCGGCTCTAAAGCCAGTACCATTCCCTCCCTAAGAGGCTCATTAAAGCCCTCGGCAATAACAGGCATCTCATCCACCTGTAATCCAATGCCATGGCCTAAAAATTTAACCCTGCGGTTTCCAAAGCCCATGAAGTTTTCCAAAAACCTCGTGTCAAGGCTGTCCATTATATCCTTATAAATACTAGCCGGTATTTCACCGGGTTTTAGCATTAATGCAATTTTATTCTGAATATCAACACACCTCTTGTGCTCTTCGACAGCCCCATCAGGAAGTGGAGAGCCAAACATGTATGTCATGGTTTTATCGGTGTGATAGCCATCGACTCCGCAAGCTACGTCAATAAACACAAGATCACCTTTTTTGAGTCTGCGCTCACGGCTGCCTAGAAGAGGCACTGCAGGGCTCAATCCATAGCATCCTCCCGGACCGTTGAAGGATGTTGGATAAATAGAACTCTCTCCAAAACAGATATGTCCTATGACCATTTCGGTATCAAACATTGAAAAACGAGATATTCCCTGGTGTCCTTCTTCTACCATTATAGAATACAGCTTGGTTGCAAGCTCTGCCTCACTCATTCCTTCCTGAAGAATTTCCGGTACCCGTTCCTCAAGCACCCTCTTATGGACTTCTCCAGCCTGCTCCATTATTTCCAGTTCATAAGCACTTTTGACCGATCGTAATTTAGCAACCACCATATCCAGAGGCTTAACATTTTTAAAAGGAAAATACTTTTGAAACCTCTGATACATAGCAAAGGGAACAAACTCTGTCTCAAGATAAATCGTATCAGGTATATCTTTGTAACTGCCCACTGCATCTCTATAGCTGTTCATAGGTCTAATCGAAGGAAACAGCGATTCGTCCTTTGCTCTTTCAAAGCTTCTGCGAACCCACAATACCGCATCATCCTCCCGGGGGATTAACAACATACCCTCCGGCATAGTTCCTGTGAAATAATATATATTGATTTTACTGAATATCACTGCCATTTCCCATTCAGGATTATATTGGTTCATTATCGTACGGAACTGTTCCATACGCATTCTAAGTTCCTCTAACGGTACCTGCTTTATCATATGGCTTCCCCCAATTCAAATTGATAATAAAAATAATATTAGCTTGTCAATAAGATTCATAAGGATTATATCACAATAGCTATAATATATGCTATATTCATCGTTTCAAAACATAAAAAAACCAGCCTTTTCAGACTGGACTTTATATATTATTTTAATTATATAGCTATATGCTTTAAGTATCAAATCATACTATTGTAATAGAAAAAATAACTTCATACTTTATAAATTCTCGTTTCTCAGGGCATCAATGGGATTATCCTTTTTTATTTTGCTCATGGAATATAGCATTGTTGAAAATACCACAACAAATACACTTCCGACAGTAATGACGACACTGTACCACGGAATAAAGAACTTTGTTTCCCATCCCTCGATAACACTTCGGTAAATAAGGTAAGTCACACCGATGGATACAGGAATACCGTACATGAGCCCTTTTATTCCATATAACAGACACTCATAATTCATCATCTTGTTAAATCCCTTTTGTGTCATGCCAATGGACTTCAGCATTGCGAACTCACGGCGACGTAAGGAAATATTAGTCGAAATGGTGTTAAACACATTGGCTAAAGCAATTAGGGATATTAAAATGATAAAGCCATAGGAAAAGACATTGACGACAGTAATTAATGCCCGTTTTGACTCTTCTGTTTCGGCATAATCGAACAAGCTTGATGTCGGTAGTTTTTTATCTTCCAAAACACTGTATATTCTGTCAAAAACCGCTCTATGGTCCTTTGCCTTAAAATACATGTCAACCTCAACATTACTGTTTTCCTCCCCCAACACTGAAGAAATTGCACTGAAGGGATATATAATAGTCAACATATTCGATGAATTGCCGCCTACACCCATGGGTGTTTTGTCCGTTACAGCAATAATATTAAGCTTTTCCCCATCCACGTCATCTCTTTCTTGTAACCTTTTTATGACAATATTCTCAGCTTCGTCATCAAATACATTAAAAGTATAATATTTTTGCTCATCTCCATCAAAAATTATTAGAAAATCCACTACAACGGCTTGCAGCTCATCGGAATTTCTATTCATTTCACTGTTAAAAGAATTCTGCTTGAGGTACTCTTCATACGTAGCATCATCTACAAAGGACGATAGGGTGTAGATAACATAGTTTCCTGAGTCCATGTCTATATAGTTTCCCCCAAATCTGCTGTTGTAATAATTCACATAATCCCTGTTTAATGATTCAGTTGATATCTGTGCATATTCATTAACTCCATAATTTGAATATCCATAGCTGCTATCGATAACACCATTTACTTCCGACAGTTCCTCAAACAACTTATCAATAGAGTATTTCTCTTTCATATCCGGTGTAAAGGTATATACTATATCATAGCCAGGATCATCCATAACCGAATCAGAACCTGCGGTAAGATATGCACAAAAGCTGCTTGCCGATATAAACAACACAATACTCATAAAAAGCGATACCACTGTGGCACGATACTTTTTCCTATTGCGGTTGAAATTCTTACTTGCAATCATGCCTTCAAATCCAAACAGCTTATAGGTAAGCTTTGAGGTTTTGACCTTTCCAGCTTTAATTTTTATATCGTTTGTTTGTCGGATGGCATCAATGGCCGATATCTTTAGCGCACGTTTTGCAGGAATATATGCCGAAATCAGCACAGTAACAAAGCCCACCAATACGGCAACAATAACAGCCGCTAATGATACATCAAGATCAACAACAACACCATGACCCACGTTTAAAAAGGACGTAAAAAGATTTTCTGTTAATTTTAGCGTTATACCTATACCTAAAATTCCTGACAATAATCCAAAGGGTATACCTATAAGGCTTAAGAAAAATGCTTCAAACAGTACACTTCTCAACATTTGCCGCCTGGTTGCACCAATAGATGACAAAAGCCCAAACTGCTTCGTGCGTTCACTGACAGAAATGGAAAAAGCATTGTATATGAGCAGGATAGATCCAAACATTATAAGGGCAATTAATACTCCGGCAAGACTATATAATACTTGATTGTAGGTTGTATCATCAGAAGCCCCACTAATCCTCAAAAGTTCCTTGTTGACACTTTGCTCATATCCTGAGAATTTTCTATCCAAAAAGCTGTAAATACTTTTCATCTTCTTCAATTTAATATAGACATCATATTCATAGTCATCAACATGCGAATCATCTTCAATCGTCAAAACAGTATATCCGGGTGCACTATAGGATTCAAATCCCGGGCGCTCATAAAACCCTACCACAGTGAAAGTACGTTGCTCCCTGACTTTCAATTCTTCAGTCTCACCGCTAGATTCGTGCAAATAGGGATTGTTCTGGTTCAGCATAAAGCCATCGGAAATCCTGTCACCTATAGAAAGGGACAATGTATCTCCAATTTTAAATTTCACCCCACCATTGGTCTCCACATGTTTCGGCAGGATTATTTCTGATATACTCTCCGGCAATCTTCCACCTGTCAAATAAACAGGCATTGAGTCCTTAAATCCACTGCCCATAGCACCTACAAACAAATAAGGCTTATATTCGTTCTGACAGCCTTCCAGCAATGCATAGCCAATTTTTTGTAGCCATATGAAGGATTTAACCTCTGTATCTTCCTTCAAAACATCAATCTGTGCTTTATTCACATCATATACTGCTCCATGCCAGTCCCCGTCCTGCGAAACAGTCAAATCCACCAAAAAGTCCTGCAGACTTGATACACTGCTGGTAACTGCGGTAATCATTGATGCTGATAAAATAATACCAATGATGGTCACAAGGGTTCTTGCTTTGTTCTTGCTAAGGGTTTTAAGCGTTACCTTATTAAAAATGTTCATTGTCGAATCACCTCATCACGGATAATTTTTCCATCCTGAATGTCAATGATTCGGTTTGCCTGCAATGCAATATTTTCGTCATGGGTAATAACAATTAGGGTTTGATTGAATTTTTTATTGGAGAGCTTCAAAAGCTCCACAATTTCTTGACTGTTTTTCGAATCCAGGTTTCCCGTAGGTTCGTCCGCAAGTACAACCGCAGGAGCGTTCATTAATGCCCTTCCTATTGATACACGTTGCTGTTGCCCTCCAGACAACTGATTGGGCAAATGATTTTCTCTTCCCTTTAGATTCAAGGTCTTAAGCAGTTCTTCCAACCGCTCGTCGTTCACCTTTCTTCCGTCCATAAGTACAGGAAGTGTAATGTTTTCTGTCACATTTAATACAGGAATAAGGTTATAAAACTGATATATAAGCCCTACCTGCCGGCGGCGAAAAATTGCGAGCTGCTCATCATTTTGAGCATACACATCATTACCATCCATAAAAACTTTTCCGCTCGTGGGCTTATCCACTCCGCCCAGAATATGCAAAAGCGTGGATTTACCAGATCCAGATGGTCCGATAATTGCAATAAATTCTCCTTTTTTCACTGAAAATGAAACACCGTCCAATGCTCTGACCATATTTTCTCCGGTGCCGTACGTTTTTGTCAAGTTTTCAACCCTCAATATTTCCATAATTCTTTCATCTCCTAAGAGTTTAGTTTATGCTCTAATTATATTCTGTCAATGTGACAGGAAGGTGACTCTAAAATAACAAAAACGTCACTTAAAAGTATAAATAAAATGCGTCACACCACTCCCTTATAAAACCTCACCGTAAACCTTGCACCTTTGTCCCGGTTGTTTTGGACTTTAATTGTACCGTTTTGATTTATTATTATCATTCGTGCCAAGGCAAGTCCTATCCCTATGCTCTGGTCACTGGAATTTTTGCCTTTATAAAATCTTTCAAAAAGGTGTGGCAAATCCTCCTTATCTATACCAGGTCCGTTATCCATAATCACAATCTCGGTATAAACAGCATTTTCGCATGCCTCTACCACTATCCTGCCACCATTTGGAGTATGTTCCATACAGTTTTTCAGGATATTTCCTATAGCTTCAACCGACCATGAAAAATCCCCGATAAAGGTTTCACTGCCCTCCATCAATATATCAATCTGTTGTCCTCTAATCTCCATAGGTACAGCAATTGGCTCTATGGAGCGCTTTATAAGCTCCGCTACCGATACGGTTTTGCGTTGAAGGCTGACCACCCCAGCATCAATCTTCGACATTTTAAGAAGTGCCGTGATAAGCCAGTCTATCCTCAAAAGCATTATTTCAAGCTCCTTGGCAATTTCTAATCTGCGTTCGTCAGAAAGCTTCGGTTTTAATAATAACGAAACCAATATATTGATTGAGGTAAGCGGTGTTCTGATTTGATGCGAAATATCGGCAATGGAATCGGCAAGTTGAGTCTTATCCTTTTTCAGAGCTTCCGCTTGCTCTCGAAGCCTCACTGTCAGCTTCGATATCTCGCTCTCTAAAATTGCAAGCTCACCCTCCGAATACTTGCCAAAGTTTATAGATTCAGCCCCATGGAGAATACTGTCAATTCCACAGGTAAACTCCGCAATTTTCAGGTATCTTCGATATGTTAAAGCAAAATGAGCCAAAGTAAACATAATACAAAGGCAAAGGGCGAAAAAGCCAAGACTTTTTTCGCACAAGAATCCTATGCCTGTTGACAGCACCGATAAAACAATAAAAACCAAAAGGCCTCTTTTTATCTCAGGATTTCTAAGAAAGCTCATTCTAATCACCAACTTTATATCCAAGTCCACGAACGGTCTTAATAAAGGTTGGATTTTGCGGATCATCTTCAATCTTATCCCTCAAGCGCTTTATATATACCGTCAGGGTATTATCATTTACAAATTCACCGGCAATATTCCAGATTTCTTCCAACAATCTACTCCTGGACAAGACAGCGCCCTTATTATTTAAGAATACAAGAAGCAAGCGATATTCAAGGGCAGAAAGAAAGACCTCTGCACCGTTTTTGGTGACAGTACCACGAACTGTATCAACTCGAATATTATCAAGCTCTATTACAGCCCCTGTTTTACACTTTCGTCTTAAGGCTTTGCGAATACGAGATAAAAGCTCTCTCGGGCGGAAGGGTTTTACAATATAGTCATCAGCACCAATATCAAGGCCGGTAACAATGCTGTACTCATCATCCGAAGCCGATAAAAATATAACCGGAATATCATCCTTCTCTCGTGCTGCTGCACATACTGCGAAGCCATTGCCATCCTTTAGGGATATGTCCAAAAGAATCAGATCATATTTGCCCTCATCCATCTTTTCAATTGCCTCATTCTGTCCACTGGCAGATTCAATCTCAAAGCCTTCGTCGCACAAGTATTCAGTTAAATTGGTTACAATATTCTTATCATCTTCAACAATCAATATCCTTGTCATCTTTTTACCCTCAAAAGTCAAGGACCTTAGCCTACAGCCAAAGTCCTTGACTTTTTTCTTGTTTTTTTAACTATTTCCCTTATTTATTTTAATGGAAGTTCAGTTATTATACGAATTACATATCTCTTCAGAATTGTTAAATCTGTTGAGGTTACTGTTCCACTTAAGTTTACATCTGCTGCTTCCCTATCAATATCTGTAATGGTACCCATCAAATATCTCCTTAATACTGTTATATCAGTGGAAGTAACTTTTCCATCCCTATTTATATCTCCATACATAACAGCCCCTTTTGACGGCGTAGGAGATACCGCTGTCGGAGTAGGTATTGGAGTAGGTTTTGTTGTAGGTTTGGATGTAGGATTGTCTGAAAGCTCACTTATTGATATACCGTTTTTGCCAAGAGGAATCTTGTGATCCAGACCTATAAACTTTCCGTCGTCAGTTTTCCACAGAACGGGATATAAATAATTGTCGTACTTGTTGTCATTCCATTTAAGGTCTCTTCCTCCTGGGAATGGTGTTCCTTCATCACGAGTAAACAGTCCGCCAGTGTCTGCTGAGTCAATATTTATGCACCAGAAAGTATGATGCAATTTGAATTTGTTTTCCAATATATAATCCCTCATAGACCTCAAGTACTTCAAGTTGAGATCAAGAAGTTTATCTCCGCCTTCGGTCAGACCTCCCCATTCGCCAATGAGCAATGGTGATATTCCATCTTCCATGATAAATGCCCAATTGTCTCTCCAACATTCCTCATACAGTATTCTTTTTGCTTCTTCATCATTCGCAGTGATAAAGTCACCTTTAAACCATTCCTGCTCATAAACCAACGGGCCATAATCATGAGGTGAATAAACAAGTTGAGACTGATATTTTCCCAGATTAATCGGATAATCCTTTACGCCTCTTAAATTACCACCCCACCAGTTGCCATAGTAGTCATTATTTCCTGTCCATGGGCTTGTATCGAAGGTTTCATCATCCCAAATGCCATCTTTAGGGTACATCTCTATACCTTCAACAAATATTAAAACATTTGGATGTACTTCCAATATTGCCAGAGCAGTCTCCTGAGCTACTCTTTTCCAGTTGTTCGGATGATTGGAGTCATCCCATATAGCACTTTCAGCTTTTATTTTTACATTACCGGTATTGGTATGAGGCTCATTTTTTAGGTCAAATCCGATTATTGTGTCATCGTTTTTGTAATGCTCAGCTACCCATACCCAAGCTTTTTTGAATATTTCCTCTGTT
The DNA here is from genome assembly GCF_004102745.1 of Acetivibrio mesophilus. GTDB lineage: Bacteria > Bacillota > Clostridia > Acetivibrionales > Acetivibrionaceae > Hungateiclostridium > Hungateiclostridium mesophilum. The sequence continues at coordinate 180,213 of NZ_RLII01000002.1, forward strand.
ATAGTACCGTTGTACCAGAGGGGATATGTATGTCCCTGATTATCTGTCTGGGCACTATGTACATCAAGTATAACCTTGATTCCAACTCTCTTGAAATTTTCCAACATAAAATTAAATAGCTCATAGCTGTTTAATCCCGCCAAAGCCGGATTGTTAAAGCTTGTATCGGTTGAAGGCGGATATTCGCCCCGACTCCATGCATAGAGCAAATCTGTCGCAATCGGCATTCTAACTACATTTATACCTTTATCCGCAACCATTTCAATATCTGCTATAATATCGCTATGGTATGAATCCAAAAGCATTCTCTCCCTACAATTAAATCCAAACCAGTTAGCTCCGGTTATCCAGACTTTATTGCCGTACTTGTCAACGATATCTGTGCCTTCTACATGCAACCAATCGTCATCCGGTTCGGCAAGAGCAGTGTAGGATGTCTCTGCAGATGTTTGAACACCGGGTACCATTAATAATGTTGCTATCATTATTAATGCAATTGATAAAACAACAAATTTTTTCATTACCTTTTTCCTCCCAATTAAACTGATAAATTTAGAATTAAGATATACAAGCAGCATTTTTTCTTTAAAGTGTTGATGTTATGATTAGACCAAAGTACTACAAAATGATAGAAAAAAATCAATAGTATTTTCATTTGAGCAAACACATTGATAAACGTAATGCCGAAACAATTTAATTATGTATGTAGACTTAAACCCGTCACCCCCATGAAATATTAGATTTTAACAAGTCTATATTAAAAAGTATTAATATAAGTAATACTTGTTTGTAAACTGTTTTTCCAATCTTATCATATCATATTATTTTTTCAAATACAATAAACTAATAATCCAAAATCGTCTAACATCTCATCAATATCATATAAAAGGCCGTCAAGAGCGTCAAAAAATAGGAAAAGGCACAGCCCTTTGACCATGCCCCCAAACTAAAACAAAATTATTCAGTCAGCTTTATTTCACTTTATCAGTCGGCATTATTCCGTACAATGGAATTATTGGCTCGACACCGTACTTAACTACGACTATCGGGCTTACACCGTACTTTACAACAATCTCGGGATCGTCAATTACAACTCCATACTTAACAACAGGTAATGAAGGTGTAAATGAGTAATTTTTTTGACACTTGATACTAAAAGTTGATCCCCCTGTCATTTCCATAAGTTCATCATCCGTCAATTCTCTTCCAATGTTCAATTTCTTTGATTCTGACATAATTTCACCCCCTTGAAATTGATTTTTATACTATTCTTCTCAAAAAGTATGCTTATCTTATGTCTTTGCAACAGTCTTTTTGAGAAGAGATAGCTCGGGTTTATGACGCAGAAGTGTTTTCTGTCTGCCTCCACATTTCAAAATAATAACCTTTTAAGGCTATAAGCTCTGCATGGGAACCGCTCTCAACTATTTCCCCATCTTTTAGCAGATATATATTGTCACAGTTTACTACGGTACTCAATCTATGGGCTATAATAATTACCGTTACATCATCAGCAAAGCCATATATTTCGTTTTTGATATGATTCTCGGTAATACTGTCCAAATTGCTTGTTGCTTCGTCAAGTATCAGAATATCCGGTTTTTTAAGCAATGCTCTTGCTATTGCAATCCTTTGTTTTTGACCTTCAGAAAGATTTGCCCCGCTTTCATTCAAAAAAGTTTGGTATTTTAGTGGCAATTCCTCTATAAAATCATGGGCATTTGCTATTTTAGCTGCCTTTACTATTTCATCCATATCGATATTTTCGCCACCTAGGCAAAGGTTCTCTTTTACAGTTCCACTGAAAATAAAAACATCCTGGGAGACAAAGGCTATTTTCTTTCGAATTAACTCCAAGTTTATATCCCTTAAGCTGTGTCCATTTATCAAAATATCACCATTTTCAGGATTGTAGAAATTCATTAAAAGCTTTACCAAAGTGGTTTTTCCGGAGCCGCTTTCTCCCACTAAAGCTATCCTTTTTCCCCGGGGAATGGTTAAATTAATGTTTCTTAGCACAGGTTTTTTTGCTCCGTAGCGGAAATCCACATTTTTAAACTCAATATCTCCTTTTAATGATGCAATAGAATTATTATTGTCATGCTTTAAATCCTTTTCGGTTGTAAGTTCCAGTATCTCTCCAAGCCTGTTGGAAGCTACTACCGCCGTTTGTATCAGCGGCTGCAGATCAATTAAGTTTCTCACCGGTGAAAGAAAGTAGGCCAAAAGTGCGTTAAATGCAAGCAACTGTCCCCCACTCATATTCCCCATGATGACATTGTATGCACCTGCCCAAAGTATAACAATACCTCCGAGCCCTGCAACAATCCCCGTCAGTGAAGAAAGATTTATATGCAACATCCCCTCTTTGAAGGAACTTTTCATTACAGCTTCAATTTTATTGCAAGTACTTTTTTCTGTTTGGTCTTCCGCGTTAAATGATTTTATAGTCTCAATCCCCTTTATAGACTCTACCAGCGCTGAAGTTAATTTTGCATTCTCCTCCATTATCAGCCTATTGGCACTTTGAATCGGCTTGTTAAATATGCTCACAATTATTCCATACAGCAATATGACAATAAAAGATATAAAAAACAAGAAGGAGTTTTGCATGTATAAAAGAATCCCTCCGGCAATTGCCATGATGGTATCAATCATTATGGTAAGGGTTGCACCGGAAATTGCCTGACGTATTTTTGAAGCATCCATAAACCTTGAGATAATCTCCCCAACCTTTCTGGAATTGAAGAAATTCATGGGAAGCTTCAGCACATGGGAGTAATACTCCATCATTATTGATTTGTCAATACTTATGCCAAGCCTGGTAATAAGGATACTTCTGTAATAATTAAGAAAAACTTGAATCACAAGTATGGTGGCAAACCCTATCGAAATCACATGAAGATCATTAAGTTTTTCAAATTTTATAAGATCGTCAAATAAAAATTTGATATAAAAGGAACCTGCAAGACCTAAAGCGGTATATAAAAGTGAAGCAAAAAATATACCCAGCACAGTCCCTTTTAATGGCTTGAGAAGTCCGGCAAACTTTATAATCATATTCTGGGTATGATCTCCTTTTTGAAAGGTTTCACCGGGCTCAAGCAGAATAAGTCCTCCAGTCCATATTGAACAAAAGTCATCTATAGTATACTTAACAATTCCCTTGTCAGGGTCGGCAACGGTAATTACACTATCTTTAATTGAGTAAATCACTACAAAATGAGTGAGCCTGTTGTCAACTATTACATTGGCTATGGCCGGAAGCTTAAAGTCCTCCATTAAATCCTCTTTCGATGCTTTAAAGCCTTTTGCCGAAAACCCCAATTGATTTGCAGCATGAATTAAGCCATAGGCATTTGTACCCTGGGTATCGGTGCCTGTCATCTCACGTATCTTTGCAAGGGATACTTTTAGTCCGTAATATTGGGCAACACTCGATAAGCAGGCTGCTCCACAGTCTGTCAAATCATATTGTCTTACACATATATATTTTTCCTTGAACAAACGATTCAGCATTGTCACACCCCTAAGAGGCACTTATCAGAATTTCATACAGGTCTTTGCTTACATCTTCAAAGCTTTTATATTTTTTCCTTCCTTCTTCAAGAACTCTTAGAGCCTCTTCTCTTCTTCCATTCTCAAAAAGCAAAACCGCAAGATCATAATAAGGATCTGTGAAGTTTTCATCCGATAAGTCAATTGCCTTCCTCAAATACTCTACTCCTTTATCTACTTCTCCCAACCTACCTAAAGATAATCCCAATCCTTTGTTTGCATAAGCACTGTCGGGATCAATTTCCAAAGCATATTCATTGGCCTTTTTTGCATCAAGGTAATTTCCCAACATAAAGCTTATATATCCGTAAAATTCAAACAGCTTAATATCAGCGCATCCCTTTTCAATTGCTTTGGAAAGAAGTATTTCGGCCAGTTGCAGATTACCGTTATCTGCAAATTTCCTCGCTTTTGATATTATTACTTCTATATCCTCAATTCTGTCAAGTTGTTCTTTTGCAGTACTTATGGCAACATTATACGAACAGTATCTATTCTCGGAATACACACTTCCTTCCATTGTGAGCCTTGTATTGGAACAGCCTCCGAGACATCGATCTCCGAAAAAGCACTTTTTGCACAAACCGGACAGCTTATCCTTGGTCATTTTCCTATTCCAACTGAAACTTTCAGGATTTGTCCATATTTCTTTAATAGGTGTCACTCTGATATTTCCCTCAATAAAGCTTCTGTCTCTGACGGATGTACAGCCTAAAATATCGCCGTTATGGAGAATGCCCAGACTGTATTTGCCTGCGCCGCATCCAGTCCAGCTATAATCTTCTCTGCCTCCTCCATGGCTGTTTTTCCTTACCTCTATTTCTTTTAAGTTAAAATATCCAATACAATCAGCCAACTGAATATCTATGTTATGACCTTCTTTTACAGTCTGATAAGAAAAGTCTATCACTTCGTCTATATGATAAGGCTGAGCTACGAGATCATTGTTTTTAGCCATATTGCCCATAGGAAGCCCAAGCTGAAGCTGCCAGCCCCTGACTCCTTTTTCAATTAGAATATCTCTAAGCTTCGGAAGCTCCTTTATATTTCTGTTGTTTATTGTTGTAATCGCGGAATAAAATATCTTTTTTGTCTTTAGAATATCGAAAGCATTCATTATCCTTTGAAAAGAGCCTTCTCTTCGAATAAAATCATGAGTATCTTCAAGACCGTCAATACTAATGGCAATTGTGTTGATTCCTGCTTCTACCGCTCTATCGGCAATTTCTTCATTCATCAACCATCCGTTGGTTATCATATTGGGGATTATTCCATTTTGATTAAGCCTTTTGGCTATGAGATCCCAATCTTTCCTTGTTGTAGGCTCACCACCGGACAAAGTAATCCACTTAAAGCCCAACTCGCCCAACTCATCACAAAGCTTCATAGTTTCTTCCGTGGACAGTTCCCCTTCCAGGGCTCCTTCACAACTGGAACCGCAATGCTTGCAGCGCATATTACATCCCATGGTGATTTCCCAAACAGCAGTAATTGGATTATTCATAATTTACACACCCCTTAATCCCAAAATTTATATAAAAATAAATCTTTTAGATCATAGTTAATTGATTAGATTAGGAGAAATTGCAGAATAGATTGGAATATAGATAATGTATCACTTACGTATATATGGAAAAAAGTTTATTATCTCCCTTATAAAAAAGATAAATATAATCTTATAATTTAATTCTATACTATTTGCCACTATAAGTCAAAAAGTAATTTATTAATATGAAAGTATATTAAGCCTATCTAATACACCAGTAATTCATCAGCAACACTTATAAAGCTACTATCTAAGGTCAAACAGGTATCAAGATGTTCTCTTTCTATTTATTCATATCCGTTTACAAAACCCAATTCACACCAAAATTGCCGCGAACTAATTTTTCCAAGGCTTGCCTTAATATAAACCTCGTTAATTTTCTCTTTTGAGATTTCCGAATCAATCTTTTGTATATAAGGAACAAGCAAATCATTTGTATCATCGCCTACTTCAAATATAACGCCCATTACATCAAAAAAATCACTTTCTTCATAAAAATAAAAAGTAGCCTCACTCATAAATAAATTCACGAGTAAGGCTGCGTTATAAATAATCTTCATTAATATTTATTTTTCGAATTCAATACGGTACATGACCTTTTCTTCTCCAGGCTTTGTAATCACTGTATAGAAAATAAGCTGAGTTTTTGAGAAAGGCTGAATACCTCCTCCCATTGACAAGTGCATGCCGTCCTCAACCTTGTCAATAATTTTAAGTTTAGGATTAGGCATCATATCCAATGCCATCTTATGAATTTCATCATCGGATAACACCGAGTCATTTACCGGCATAGTATAAATACGAACAGTTTTATAGTCAAACATATCTCCAAATTGTTTAAAAGCCTCTCCAATCCTGTCAATCTCATCTCTAAGATATTCAAAAAACTCTACAACGATCGGTGAATCTTCAGAATTCATTTCTGCACTTACATATGGAATTATGCGAACCAAAAAATCCGTAAGTGTAGTTGCTCCCTTCATAAAATCTTTAACATTAATAGTAATACAGTCTCCATTCACTTCCCATGGATCAACATCTTTAAGTCCTGTCAGCACTTCATATAGTGCTATCGATGCAGGCGATAGAGATTTGATTTGATATTTAGAATTTGCTACTGTATCGCAATTTCCAAGAGCAAAAATCAATTCATCATATTTTTTATAATCATCTTTTGAGAAATCTGCAATCATCAATTCTTTGCCCATATCACAATAAAGTGTATCCAGAAGACTATAATTTTGCTTTTTTCTGCCAAGTACCTTAATAAAGATTTTAGCTTCTTCAGTATTTTTTATATGAATTGTAGATGTTGACTTGTAAAAAGATTTTATATCAAGATAGTAATAATGCAAACAGTTAGGGTGAATAATATGTTCTTCAGTATCCATATAGCGGCTAAGCGTTGCTTTCGGATTTGGAAATTTTGTTGAAATAAACCCCTTTTCCTGATAATCCTTGGTAATATTGCGCACCGCAAAATCCTCAAGTACCAGTTGATATGAATCTCCAGCTTTTTCGCGAAGGAATTTAAAAGGATTTTCTTCTTCCAGTAACGATTCCCATAGATATTGCTTTCCATTTGGGATGATATCTACATATGATTTTGCCCAAACAAACTCACCATATCCACAGGCATTTCCAGATACCATTTTATCAAAATGATAATCAAGAATATCCATACTGTCATTTGCATGTCTATTTAGTATAGTATTTGTTCCTTTATTTTCATTAATGCTTGCAGACACAAAATTAGCGACTGTTTCGCTTGTAAATTTAGGAGGATTATGTTCTAGATTATTGTAATATATCCTCTGAAAATGGTGTGTCAATTCATGTGCAAAAAGCGCATTAAGGCTTTCCATATCGGATATAACCGAAGTCTTGATAACAATATAAGGTGCAGAATAAACTGTGGCCTTTTCATCGAGTTCATCCTCTTCAAAAATTACCTTTTGTAACCAATTCCCGAATTTCTCAATAGGGTCAAAATTTCTAACATACCAGGCCACTGCACCATTCACTCTTGGAGGATCATAAACATAAACAGGAAGTGCCTCTTTTATTGCATTTTCATCAATGCCACATTCATTTAAAACCTTTTTCATATCTTCATAGCTATCGGAATTGAGTTCTTGATAATCATAATCCCATTCAACATCTAAAAATTCACTAATATCATCTGCAATATTTTCCACAGTATTAGCTAGTTTCTGAGCAATTTCACGACTTATTGACCCCTCTCCTGTTTCGGTATACCATATCAAAAACTTACCGCTAGGAGATAAAACCGCTCTGTCAAGGATTGTGATGTCATACTCATTGGCAAATACATATTCAGAAAAGGGTTGCCATTTCTTTTCATAAGCTACTCTATTTTGACTGGCATCGGGATGAATCCTTATATCCGTCATCATAATATTCTTGGCAAGATATTCCAACGTAGCATCACTGAGTTCATCTATATGCCTTATAATCAAGTCAAAAAGATCCGGTGCAAAATCAACATCATTATCTGATTTATATAACGGATCAAGCTTTTCAACATCATATAAACTGTATGCCATCTGCAAAATATATGTATCTGCCGAAATTTCACCTTTATTAAATGCCTGAGTAAGTTTATCCTCTGCAGAAAGTTTCTGCTCATAATCAAATCTAGCTTCCAACTTCTGTTGTTCTTTTTCTTCAATCTTATTTCTTATTGTGTTAAATACAAAAAAACCAACCACTACAACTAAAATCGTTAGCAAACAATATCCAAAGCAGCCTAAACAGCCTATTTTTCTTCTTTTAGTCGGGCGTTTAGAAGTAATAACTTGATTGACTTTTCTAACATTGCTTTGATTATACATAGTATCCCCCTTCTTGATTTTTACTAACCTCAGTATTTTCAGTGAATAATTATAGCATTTTTTTCTTTACAATACCACAGTATTAAATCTAAGGAAATATACATAAGAATATGTTGCTTTTTAATTTCACTTCCTTATAATAGCAATTCCATCCGACTTCCTTCACACTCCAACATCACAATGGATGCCATCACTCTTGAAATAGCCAATTTGCCCTTTAAAATAAAAAGTAGCCTCACTCATAAATAATTTCACGAGTAAGGCTACGCTTTAATTAGTCTTCATTAATATTTATTTTTCGAATTCAATACGGTACATGACCTTTTCTTCTCCAGGCTTTGTAATCACTGTATAGAAAATAAGCTGAGTTTTTGAAAAAGGCTGAATACCTCCTCCCATTGACAAGTGCATGCCGTCCTCAACCTTGTCAATAATTTTAAGTTTTGGATTAGGCATCATATCCAATGCCATCTTATGAATTTCATCATCGGATAGCACGGTGTTTTTTACCGGCATAGTATAAATACGAACAGTTTTATAGTCAAACATTTCTCCAAATTGTTTAAAGCCATCTCCAATTCTATTAATCTCATCCTTAATCGCACCTAAATACTCTACAATAATTGCCGTGTCCTCTGACTCAACCTCAGCACTAATATATGGGATTGCTCGATTCAAATAATCCGTCAGTGTAGTTGCTCCCTCAACAAAATCTTTAACATTAATAGTAATACAGTCCCCATTCACTTCCCATGGATTGAGCTCTTCAAGTCCTGTAATTGTCTCATAAAGATCTACTACAGCTGGAGATAAAGATATCAATTGATATTTAGGACTATTTATTGTATCGCAATTTCCAAGAGCCAAAATTATTTCATCATATTTTTTGAAATCATCTTTTGAGAAATCTGCAATTATTAATTCTTTGCCTATATCACAATATAGTGTATTAACAAGCCTATAGTTTTCTTTTTTTCTACCAAGTATCTTAATAAAGATCTTAGTTTCCCCATCATTTTTCATTTGAATTAAAGATTTTGACGCATAATAGGATTTAGTATCAAGATAGTAATAGTGAAAACAGTTGGGGTAAATGGAGTTTTCTTGAGAATCCACATAGCGGCCAAGTGAAGCTATAGGTTTTGGATAATCTGTTGAAATAAACGCCTTTTCCTGATAGTCCTTAGTAATATTACGTACTGCAAGATCTTCAAGCACCATTTGGTATGAATCTCCAGCTTTCTCGCGAAGAAATTTAAAAGGTTCTTTTTGCAGCAATGATTCTTTCAGATATTGCTTTCCATTATCCACAATATCCGCATATGATTTTGCCCAAACAAACTCAGCATATCCACTAGTTTCTCCAAATATCATATTAACATAATGATGTTCAACAGCACCTATATACGCATTGGCATGGCTATTTACTAAAGTGTTTGTTCCTTTATTCTTAATAATACTTGCAGCTACGAAATTAGCAACCGTCTCACTTGTAAAACCGGGAGCATTATAACTCAGGTCATTGTAGTATATTCTTTGAAAATGATGCGTTAGCTCATGGGCAAAAATCACATTCAAACTCTCCATATTCGAGATAGAAGAAGTCTTGATAACAATATAAGGTAGAGAATACACCGAGCTCACCTCTTTGACTTCATCTTCAGAGACAATATACTTACCTAACCAAGCCATGAATTCTTCAAAAGGTTTCATATCTCTACAATACCATGCCGCTGCACCATCATTATTGGGTGGTTCATAAATAAAAATAGGAAGTGCCTTTTCTATTGCATTTTCATCAATGCCACATTCGTCCAATACTGTCTTCATATCTTTATAGCTACCGGAGTTGAATTTATTAAAATCATAATCCCAGTCAATATCTAGAAAATCGCTTATATCCTCAGCAATGTCATCCACAGTTTTAGCCAGTTCCTGAACAGTTTCATCTTTTACTGCTGCTTTTCCTGTTTCGGTATACCATATCAAAAACTTACCGCTAGGAGATAAAACCGCTTTGTCAAGGATAGTAATGTCATACTCATTGGCAAATACATATTCGGAAAATGGCTTCCATTTCTTATCATATGCCACTGTATCCTGACTGGCATCGGGATGAATCCTTATATCCGTCATCATAGTATTCTTGGCAACATATTCTAACGTAGCATCGCTGAGTTCATCTATATGCCTTATAATCAAGTCAAAAAGATTCGGTGCAAAATCAATATCATTATCTGATTTATATAACGGATCAAGCTTTTCAACATCATATAAACTGTATGCCATCTGCAAAATATATGTATCTGCCGAAATTTCACCTTTATTAAAGGCCTGAGTAAGTTTATCCTCCGCAGAAAGTTTCTGCTCATAATCAAATCTAGCTTCCAACTTCTGTTGTTCTTTTTCTTCAATCTTATTTCTTATTGTATTAAATGCAAAAAAGCCAACCACTACAACTAAAATCGTTAGCAAACAATATCCAAAGCAGCCTAAACAGCCTATTTTTCTTCTTTTTGTCGGGTGTTTAGAAGTGGCAACTTGATTGACACTCCTAGCATTACTTTGATTATACATAGTATCCCCCTTCTTGATTTTGACTAACCTCAGTGTTTTCAGTGAATAATTATAGCATTTTTTCCTTTGCAATGCCACAGTAATAAATCTAAGGGGATATACTAAAAATAATTATTGCCTTTCGCAAATACTCAATCGTATTTTCATTATTCATAAATCATTAAGCTAATATTTCTTCTTTCAAAGCTTTACTTGCAACTTTACCTTTTTCCTTCACTCCAAGGGCCTATATAAAAGGCGTCCTAAGAAGTTAGCCTTTTATTTTGCAACATACGCAGTTGCTGATGAACCTTTAACCTTAACATAAACCTTAGACCCGACACTCATCATATTATAATCATACAAGTTGCATTTAATACTGCGTACATATGCCTGTTGATCATTAAATGCAACCATTACAAAAGTATGAGTACCCGATTTTCCCCTTTGATATACCTTATCCAAAAGTATTGCAGTTCCTTCAGCTATCTGCGAATCGGGCTTCATTACTGCATCTTTTGCATTTAAAATAACCCCAAACCCACCAAGAATGAACCCAAGCAAAATTAAGCCTAGGCACACCACTGTTTCTTTAGTAATTTCACCGGGATTAAGACTAAAAATTGCCGCAAATACAATAATACAAGCCATTAAGCAAATTGCTAAACCTACATAGCTCAGATTTTTAGAAGCCTCTTTTTGAGATGGTTCAAGTCCGTCAAACTCCTCCTGAGTTATAAGTCTTGTCTGAATTTCATTTTTTTCTATTTTTTTATAAGCAATTGTACTTTCAAAACTCAGGCGTAATGGCTCGATAAATTCAGGAGAGTTTACAAAGATTTTCCGCATGTGCTGTGGAAGATAAATTCTTGAATTTGCATCAATGTTATTTTTTTTATATATTCTTTGCTAACAGTTCGCGTTATTTCCCGTTTTGATGTTTCCAATCTTACACCTCTTTTATGTTTTCTGGCCATTATATCATACCTACACCATATTTTCAATTATTTTATAATCCAATTTTAAGGAAAACATCTCAGATTACGAACATTTCAAAAAGCCATTTTTGGTCTTTTGCATATGATTTACTTAGAGTAAGAATAAAGATACTCGCTTCATAATAAACAGGATAAAGTCTACAATGAAAATGAAGGGTTACAGCTAATCACTGTAACCCTTCATTTTCCTGGTGCCGAAGGCCGGACTCGAACCGGCATGGTATCGCTACCGCTGGATTTTGAGTCCAGTGCGTCTGCCAATTTCACCACTTCGGCAAGTCATTTATCAATCACGCAAGATGTATTATACAATAACACCTATAACAATGTCAATTAATTTTTTAAATTTTTTTTTGGCAATTTATCACTTATCATGAATAAAAAAATTTCTAAAAAAATTTTAAATTTAGTGTTGACAACATGATATTTAGCTCTTATAATATATAATTGTTCGGCGGACAAAATACGCGCCATTAGCTCAGTTGGTAGAGCAACTGACTCTTAATCAGTGGGCCCTGGGTTCGAGTCCCCGATGGCGCACCAACGTTGAAAAACCTTGAAACATTATGTTTCAAGGTTTTTCTTTCTTTCCGAATCATTTTCATCAAAATATATATCAGAAAACTCTATTTTTATAGCCTGTATCAAACGATTATCACATAAATCTACAAGGCGGTCATTTTCACATCCGTATTCAGTTACAACATCCGGCAATGCGACCGTAAAGGTGCTGCCAATGTTTTCTTCACTTTTTACAGTAATTTGTCCACCCAAAGAGCTAACAAACATATGAACTAGGGCCAACCCTATACCTGTACCCTCAGTATTTCTTGATAATGAGCTATCCACCTGCACGAACCTTTCAAAAATGGTCTTGACTTTATCCTTGGGTATCCCTATTCCGCTGTCTTTGACCTTTATCTCCACATATCCTCCCTGAGTTGACACTTCTACATACACTGTCTTACCCTTAGGAGTAAATTTAATTGCATTTGAGAGCAAATTAAGCATAATCCGTTCATATTTCTCTTCGTCAATAGCAATTATCTTCTTATTAATATTGGAATAAAACAATAGCTTTACCCCTTTTAACTCTGCAAACATGGATACAGATTCGGTTATCAGACGAGTCATAGCCACAATGTCCAGATTCTTCTTTAATATTTTGATATAGCCCGCCTCAATCTTTGCTATATCCAGCAAATTATTTACAAGTCTCATTTGCCGAAAGGTATTTTGCTTAATTCTATTTAAGTATATCTTAATTCTATCGGTAAGTTCATTTTTGCAAAGAACTTCCATAGCCTGCAAAGCGGAACTTATAACCACCAAAGGAGTCTTAAATTCATGGGTTATGCTATACAAGAATTCATCCTTGAACCTGGCTAGATTTTCTACAATTTTTTTCTTTTCCACCTCTTTGGTTATGTCAATTGAATTAATCATAAAACCTATTATTTTATTATGTGGATTCAAAATCGGCTGGCACATTAATTTATAATACATTTTCTTACCATTGTCCTCAACCTCGATATTCGGAAGATATACCGATGCCTTTGTGCAAAGCATTTTAGCTATGCATTGCTGATTTCGGCAAGAATATGTCTTTGAAAATACATTTAATGTATTATTACCTTTTCTCATTTCATCAACAAGGAGAAAGCATCTTTTCAAAAGCTTTTTTTCTCTCTGTGCTTTATTGTTAATATCTATTATGTTAAAACTCGGATAAGATACACTGACTATTGGAAGATCGATACTGTTAATAATGTTATAAAGGCAATTGAATTTCCCTCTTGAAAGTTTATCCTTTTTTTCTGCTATTTCTACAGACAATCTTCTTTTTGACTTTCTTAATTTCAACTTACATGGCTTTTTAGAGCCTATTCTTAATATTAATCTTGCTGGGTTTCCATCCAAATCTTATCCCCCCATTAATACCAAAATAATAAATAAAAAATTAATTAATAATAGTTTTAAATACAAATACAATGAGTTTTACCACCATTCCTTATATATGAACCAAATTTGTATAAATTAATTTCATATTTTTGATAAAACTGAGTTATGTTGACCTTAATACCTTTTTCTTTGCTTTTGAAATTTATAATAATTACACTTGAAATAAGGACATAAAATAAATATACTGTAATGGGAACAAATAATATAATAAGGAGGACTAAATGTGGAAGAGCTTCTTAAAGGTATTCTTGGTATTAACGGGGGAACTATTTTTATGTTTATTATTGCAGGTATACTTATTTACCTTGCAATAGCAAAAGAATATGAACCCACTCTTTTACTTCCTATCGGATTCGGTGCAATTCTAGCAAACATACCCTTTTCCAATGCTTTAGGATCCGATGGTGTTTTATCTATCTTATACAACGCAGGAATAAAGACAGAGCTTTTTCCGGTATTAATCTTTATCGCCGTAGGTGCTATGATTGATTTCGGCCCGTTGCTTAAAAATCCTTTCATGCTATTTTTCGGTGCCGCCGCACAATTTGGTATTTTTGCTACTATGCTGGTTGCAATTTTATTAGGCTTTGATTTACCTGAGGCTGCTACAATCGGTATTATCGGTGCTGCTGACGGTCCAACCTCCATAGTTGTTGCACAGAAACTGGCTGCAGGTCTTATTGCACCAATTACTGTTGCTGCTTACTCCTATATGGCTCTGGTTCCAATAATTCAACCACCGGTCGTAAAGCTTCTTACCACTAAAAATGAAAGACTTATCCGCATGGAATACACTGAAGTTAAAGTACCAAAATCTGTTAAACTTTTATTTCCTATAGTAGTTACAATATTAGCCGGACTTATTGCACCATCCAGCGTAGCTCTTGTAGGATTCTTAATGTTCGGAAATCTTATTAGAGAATGCGGTGTGCTGGAGAGACTGTCCAAATCCGCTCAAAACGAGCTTGCCAATCTGGTAACCATACTTTTGGGAATTACAATCGGTTCAACCATGGTAGCAGAGGAATTCCTTAAACCACGTACATTATTGATTATTGGTTTAGGACTTGTTGCTTTCATATTTGACACTGCTGGTGGAGTAATTTTTGCTAAGATATTAAATTTATTCTTAAAGAATAAGATAAACCCAATGATAGGTGCTGCAGGAATTTCTGCCTTCCCTATGTCAGCTAGGGTAATACAACAGATGGCTACCAAGGAGGATCCTTCAAACTTCATTATAGCGCAATCCATAAGTGCAAATGTTGCCGGACAATTAGGTTCAATAGTTGCCGGTGGTATGATTCTTGCACTGGTGCCAACATTTATGTAGAAGGAGTTGATTATTAATGAGTATAGATTGGGAAGTATTCTCTAAGGGTATTAATGTAGCTTTATTGGGACTTGCAGGAGTATTCACTGTTTTAATATTGTTTTATATCGTGACGAAGCTTTTATTCCATTTTGGCAATAAAATGGACAAGGATAATTCCAATCCTGACTGAGTTTAAGGGCTTTAAAGCTAAATAGTAAAATTTGATTTATATTTTCATAATGTATTAAAAATAAAAAACTATTACAACAACTCTTATTGTGTAATAGTTTTTTATTTTTGCCAAAGCTCAAGGTTCAACTGTATAAGATGTTTCAATCCGCTGATTTCCGCCAGTTATTATAATCGGATAAGTTCCCGGGGCTGTGTTTGATCTTACCTTCCATACCCATGTTGCAACTCCATCCCTATTTGCTTTCCTGTTTTCAAAGGCTGTAACATCCTCTCCTCCCCATCTATATTTTGATGTTATGCTGTACGTTTCCCCCGGTTTCCCAATTATACTGATGCTTGCATATTCCTCATATCCTACTGTTGTATTGGCACTTAGTATTCTGATTTCATCAGGCGAACCTGCTTCGGTAATGTTATTCTGCTGAAGCCTCGTAAATTCAAGATTATTCTCATTATTATTTATATTAGAGCTACAGCCTGTAAGTAAAAGAATTGCGAGAATTATTGCAGTATATTTTATTTTCACTAATATCACTCCAAAGCTATTTATTTTAAATAATATAAATATATAATCTCCCTTTTTGCGTGATAATATGATAAAGTTATGTATAGACAATACGATGTTGTAATAATATAAAAGTTGCCTGAAGTAAAATTTTCACAGATTGAAATACCATTATTTTTGATATTATAAAAGCCCATTCTTTATAACATAATAAAATATAAATGAGCCTGTATAGTTTTGAGCATATTATATATGCCTATTGTAAGATTCAATTAAAAATTAATAAGAAAGTAGAGAAAAGAGTATGAATTACATAGTATATGACCTAGAACTTAACAGCAAGCCCTTTAAAAGCAGTATTCCCAATGAGATTATTGAGGTAGGGGCAATAAAGCTTAATGATAACCTGCAGGAAATAGGTGTCTTTAGCTCCTTTATTAAACCAAAGTACTTTAAAAAACTCTTTCCTGTGGTAAAGCAAAAAACCAAAATCACCCAAGAAGACATTAATAATGCTGACAATTTTAGGAATATCATAAAACAATTCATCGG
Organism: Acetivibrio mesophilus; assembly: GCF_004102745.1. Taxonomy (GTDB): domain Bacteria; phylum Bacillota; class Clostridia; order Acetivibrionales; family Acetivibrionaceae; genus Hungateiclostridium; species Hungateiclostridium mesophilum. Next base: position 196,252 of record NZ_RLII01000002.1, read on the forward strand.
ATGGATTGGTGATGACTACATTCTGATAAGTTGGGGACATGACGATGTTCACAACCTGATGTTAAACTGTAAATACAACAGGATAAGAACTGACTGGCTAAAAAGAAATATTGACATTCAGAAGCAGTTTTCATCTATTCACGAACTGCCGCCAGGGCAAAGATATAGTCTTGAAAATGCTCTTACTTTGATTGGAGTAGAAATAGGAGAAAACCTTCACCGTGCACTAAACGACGCTGAGTACACGGCAAAGATTTTCACCTCAATATTTGACAGATTAGACCTGGAGGTCTTTAACACCGTTCATATAAAGAACAAACATAAAAGAAATATTAAAAGGCTCTCCAAGCCCAAGCCGAAACTTAGCAAAACAAATTGATATAGATAAATAGCTCTTTGCTTTTATCACTTGCCGGAAAGGATTTGTTTTGCCCTTTCCACATCTTTTGCATTCGGTTCCTTCAATCCTTCAAGCTCATACTTTTGACCGAGTTTTTCCCATTTATACGCTCCCATGCTGTGATAAGGAAGAACTTCGATTTTTTCTACCGTCCTAAGCTGCTTTATAAAAGCTGCTGCCATCTTAAGATCGTCCTCATCATCGGTATACCCAGGCACAAGGACGTATCTAATCCAAATAGGTACTCCTTGTTCTGATAAATACAGCGCAAAACGCTTGGTTTTTTCGTTGGATACACCGGTAATTATCTTGTGCTTATCCTCCTGAGCATGCTTAATATCCAGCAATACAAGATCGGTGTACTTTATTAGCTCCTCAATCTTCTCTATATCGGCAAATCCATTGGTATCCAGTGTCGTATGCACACCCATTCCTTTTGCAAGCTTGAATACCTCTGTGACGAATTCAGCCTGAAGAATAGGCTCACCACCGGTAATTGTGATTCCACCCCCAGAGAATTTAATATAGTTTATGTATTTTTTCATTTCATCAATTATTTCCTGGGGAGTATATTCACTCCCCGCATTAGCATCCCAGGTATCTCTGTTATGGCAATATATGCAACGTAATGGGCAGCCTTGCATGAAAACCACAAACCTTATCCCCGGTCCATCCAGTGTTCCAAAGGATTCAAATGAGTGTATCCTCCCCTTTAATGTCATTGCCCTGTCCTTTCCATTACACTTTTTCATGAATTGTTCTGTTAATAACATCCAGCTGCTGCTCCCTGGTAAGCTTTATAAAGTTTACCGCATATCCGGACACCCTTATGGTAAGCTGTGGATACTTTTCCGGATGTTCCATAGCATCTAGCAGTGTCTCTTTTTCAAACACATTTACATTTATGTGGTGACCTCCCTGCCCGAAATATCCATCAAGCAACGCCTTAAGGTTATTTATTCTGGTATCCTCATCCCTTCCCAAAGCTTTTGGAATTATGGAGAAAGTATATGATATACCGTCTTGAGCATATTCATAAGGAAGCTTCGCCACACTGCTCAAAACAGCCAGTGCACCTTTTATATCTCTTCCATGCATTGGATTTGCTCCCGGTGCTAAAGGTTCACCTGTCTTTCTGCCATCAGGCGTATTTCCTGTCTTCTTTCCATATACCACATTTGAAGTTATGGTAAGTATAGAAAGGGTTGGTGTGGAGTTTCTGTATGTTCTTTGTCTTTTAAGCTTATCCATGAACATTTTTACAATCTTTGTAGCTATTTCATCAACACGCTCATCGTTATTACCAAATTTCGGATAATCACCCTCAACCTCGTAATCCACAACAAGATTGTTTTCGTTACGTATCGGCTTTACCTTTGCATATTTTATTGCGCTTAGGGAGTCTGCCACCACAGACATTCCGGCCATTCCGCATGCCATTGTTCTGAACACATCCTTGTCATGCAGCGCCATCTGTAAGGACTCATATGCATATTTGTCATGCATGTAATGAATAATATTGAGGGTATTCATATAGAGCCTTGCCACCCAGTCAAGCACCATATCAAATCTCTTCATTACATCTTCGTAATCAAGGCATTCGGTTTCAACTGCTGCAAACATTGGAGCAACCTGTTCCCCCGTCATTTCATCCTTTCCGCCGTTAATAGCGTAAAGAAGCGCCTTTGCAAGATTGCATCTTGCGCCAAAGAACTGCATCTGCTTTCCAATTCTCATGGCAGAAACACAGCAGGCTATTCCATAATCATCTCCCCAGTGTTGCCTCATTATGTCATCACTTTCATACTGTATGGAGCTTGAATGGATTGATACCTTTGCACAGTACTTTTTAAAACCTTCGGGAAGGTTAACAGACCAAAGTACTGTAAGATTTGGCTCCGGTGCATGTCCCAAGTTGAAAAGGGTATGCAAAAACCTAAAGGAAGATTTTGTAACCAACGTTCTTCCATCCAGCGACATACCTCCGATACTTTCAGTCACCCATGTAGGATCTCCGCTGAAAAGCTTTTCGTACTCAGGAGTTCTCAAAAACCTCACCAGTCTTAGCTTTATAACCAGATGGTCAACCAGTTCTTGTGCCAGTTCCTCTGTAATTTTGCCCTCTTTCAGATCCCTTTCGATGTATATGTCAAGGAAAGTGGATATCCTTCCAATACTCATTGCAGCACCGTTTTGCTCCTTGACTGCTGAAAGGTATCCAAAATACAACCATTGAACCGCTTCTTTGGCATCCTTTGCAGGACCTGATATATCAAAGCCATAGCTTAAAGCCATTTCCTTAAGCTGTTCTAAGGCCCTAATCTGCTCGCTTATCTCTTCTCTGTTTCGAACTGTCTCATAATCAATATAATCCAGCTCAAGATTTGTCAATTCATACTCTTTCTCGGCAATCAGTCTGTCAACACCATACAGTGCCACTCTTCTGTAATCACCGATTATTCTTCCTCTGCCGTAGGCATCAGGAAGTCCTGTAATAATTCCAGCCTTTTTTGCTTTTCTCATTTCAGGAGTGTATACATCATAAACACCCTGGTTGTGGGTTTTCCTATATTTTGTGAATATTTCAATAACATCAGGGTCAACTTCATGGCCATAAGCTTCGGCCCCCTTAACTACCATACGCATACCGCCAAAAGGCATTATCGACCTTTTTAATGGTTCATCCGTCTGAAGCCCCACAATAACTTCAAGGTCCCTGTCTATATATCCTGGCTTATGCGATGTGATTGTTGAAATAGTATGGGTATCAACATCCAATACCCCGCCATTCTCCCGTTCTTTCTTTAGAAGCATAGAAACTTTATCCCAGAGCTTTTTCGTTTTCTCCGTAGGCCCCGCAAGAAAGCTATCATCGCCTTCGTAGGGAGTATAGTTGCTGTTTATAAAGTTACGTACATCAATTTCTTGGCACCAGTCACCTTTATTGAATTCGCGCCATGCATCCATCCTTCTCAACACCTTTCAAAAGTAAAATGTCACTATATATTTACCCAATAAATTAGAACAATATCCAAAATAAAAAAATACTTCAGAATGTCTTTACATATTTATTAAATACATTTAATAGTTCTTTATGAGTACCTTACGAACGTATTTTTTTCTTCAATATATTGTACAATAAGTAAAATATAATAGCAATCACTTGGAAATTTTTAAATAAAATAACCAGTATCTCCTAATACAAAAGATTCGTCAATACTTTTTTAAACACCTCACTTTATTCAGCCTTTATATATAATTTATTCTACTATCCAATAATACCATAAATATTGATATATACAATGCTATAATGTTGTAGAAAATTGCTATTTTTTTAATGCAAATGAAAAAACGTACTCTCTTTTGACTCTCTTATCTTAAATTACCATCATTCCCCAATTCAAAATACAACTTATCATCCTTGATAAAACAACTGGTATCAAGCTTATTGCATAAGTTTTTTTCCCTTTCCAAAATAGGCTTTGCTTCGTTGCCCTTCTGGGGAACCACTTGAATTTTCCCAATTGTCCTCACAGGTATCGCCTCTAATCCAACTAGTTTGTTACCCTTGTAATCCATTGTAATAATAAAGGACTCCTGGTTCTCAGGGTCGTTCTGGTCAAAAATAAAATTGCCCATGCTGTAGATAATGGGTTTGCCGTTGTAGATTTCTATACCTTGAAACTGATGAGGATGGTGACCTAATATAACATCTACTCCGTTGTCTAAAAGACTGTAGGCAAACTCCCTCTGTTCAGGCAAAACTTCAAAGCTTTCTTCTACTCCCCAGTGAAGCGAAACAATTAAAATATCTACCTCGTCCCGTACTTGCTCAATATCCTTCTTAATTGAGTCATCAAACTTTAAAGGTCTTGGTGCCACTCCCGGCTTGTCCTGTCCGGCTGCAAACTTGTAGTTCGGATTACCCTTGTATACAACCTCTGCCATATCAGTATAAGCCAGCATTCCTACCTTCATACCCTTTACTTCCATTATGGCAGGCTTCTTGGCTTCCTCAATATTCTTTCCTGCTCCCGCATACTTGATGCCGTTTTTATCTAAAATCTCCATCGTGTCAAACAGCCCTCGCTCATAATAATCAAGTATGTGGTTATTCGCAAGGTTCATTAGATTAAACCCGGCAAATTTAAGCCCCTCTATTGCTTCAACATCGTTTTTTAACACATACTTACCGCCATCTTTTATTCCTGTAAGAGAATGAGTACTGTCAGTAATAGACTCCTCCAGATTGCAAAACACTACATCACCTTTTTTTAAGATGTCCTTTACCTCAAGAAAAGGATATATATAGTCCTTATTGCCGCTTTTCAGCCTCATACCCACGCCTCGACCCAAAAGAATATCTCCTACTGCAACAATTTTAATTTCCGCTACAGGAGTTGCTGTGGGTTGAAGGGTGTTATAGACAGTATCGCTTACTGTGTCCTTCAAAATATCCTTTACTTCATTTTCGTTGGTGCCTTTTTCATTATCTTTCTCATTTATTACAGCAATGCTGTCATCTTTTTCAGAGCTATGATTGCATGCACTAAGAGCTAATACTCCTACAAGCAAAGCAATTACGGCCAATATTATATATTTTTTCCTCATATTTATTCCCCTTTTATTTTCTAAAACATTAAGACAGTATTCGGTATATATTGCAATATCCGAAACCAATATAAAATGTTTATTGCAAAATATATTGTGATCAACTAGATAAGGTTATGCTCCGTTATTGGAGTGTAGACCCTTTTATTACTAATCTGTTCGCTTTTGAAAAGATTAACGCTGCGAACTTCTATTTTGGCAAACCGATCGCTTTCAACAAGGCCCTTTATATTTTCAAAATCCGTATTAAATTTAACATCCTGTGCTATAGTTACATGCGGTATATAACGTCTCTTCTCCCTTTCAAACCCCAAACTCTCCAACATTATGTCTATTTCCGATTGGAGCTTATGAAGTTGCTGAAGATCGCCCCCAAGCCTAAGCCACAACACCCTTAGGCAGTTATTCCCCGGAAAAAAATCCAGACCATCGATATTAAGGCAAAACCTTTGAATACCACTGCATACCTCTTCAAGTCCTTTCTTAATATTCTCTACCCTGGATTTCTCTATTTCGCCCAGAAATTTAAGAGTAAGATGAAAATTGTCAATATATTTCCATCTTCCGGCAAAAGCCATACCCTTAAGCTGCGACTGAAGCTTGAGTATTTCCTTTTTCAATTCCATATTAAAATCAACTGCTACAAAAGATCTCATAATTATCCCCCTGCTATTATTACATCTGAAGTGCTATAACAAAAGTATATCACAAATATTGTAGACATATAAAATTTTATCTAATATCCGGTAATCCCAATCTTGCCCATTGTAGTTTCCACCTTTGCCTTTGTGGGATAACTAAAATCATTGAATTCATTTACTTCCAATTCGCCCACGCTTTCAAAAGAAACTTTTGATTCTTTTGGGATCATTAGATCAATATTTCCTGTTCCGGTTTTAAAAGTATAATTTCCTCCTTCTTCAAGTTCTGTCTTTACGCTTATACTCCCTATGTTCTTTACAATACTGGACTGGCCCAATATTTTGCCGCTAGATATTTTTACGTTTCCCACATCCCCTTTGATATTTACTACCCCCACAAACCTGTTAATCTCCATGTTAGCCATGTTTATATCGGCATTTAAGACTCCCCTAATATCATCGTAAAATTTTATGTTGCCTATATCCAGTTGTAAGTTTAGGGTTTCTGTAGCTTTAGGAATATACATTTTTAAATCAACACTTTTATCTATAGGATTTTTATCTTTTCCCTTGTACTCGGACTTGAAGATAATATTATTTTCGATTTTATCTATATCCACGCTAAAATTATTTAGTTTTTGAGTTAAAATCTCTTCTTCCTCAACTCCCCTTACTCTTTTGGTCATTTCGAACTTTACTTCATTCTTTTCCCAGGTGTACACCTCAATATTGCTTGAGTCACAGGAAATGTCTAAAACCAGAGGTTTTTCGGCCTCTATAACCTTTTCACTGTATGAATTCACTTCCATCTTTGGTCCTAAAGCAATGCCGGAAGATGCACACCCCGAAAATAGGGAGAGCTGCACTAAAACCGCGAGTATAATTATTTTGTACTTCAAGTCTCTTCACCTCTTTTTTCATCTCTTAATTTTGATTCATAATAACACACCGGCCAAAGGTGTTACAAATATTTCCCACTCTTAATTATTGCCGAAAAAGAACACTTTTACCCTTTGAATTTAGCTGCAAATAAAAAAAGAGCTTAAGTTTAAAAAGCTCTCTTTTTTACTTATCCTAATAATTAACTTTGAATAATTATACCTTTATTTAATTTTTCTTTTGCAAATCACTCTTATTATAGTGGTGATATCAGTTCCTTCTTCAATAGTGTATTCTCCAACCTGCATAGATCTCTGAAGATTCATAGCTTTGATTTCATTCACAAATGAATCGGGACTGTCTATCAATCCTTTTTCCAAGAGCTTTCTGGCAATGTCATTGGGATTATCCCCTGGGGCTACAGCTATTTTAACCTGCATTTTTTCAATGGCTCCTGGATCTTCTGTTGGCTCAGCCTTTATTTCTTCAACATTCGCAGGATCTTTTGTTGGTTCAGCCTGCATTTCTTCAGCATTCCCCGGATCTAATGTTGGCTCTGCCTGAATTTCTTCAGTACCAGCCAGCTCAGGTTCCTTTTGCTCATCTTCCTTAATCATTTCGCTGCTTGAAACCATACCGTACTGTCTAGCCATTGCCATTATTTCCTCTTTGCTCATTTGAGGCTCCATTCCGGCGGAATAAATAATACCTGTTAATGTTGTCAGCACTATGCCTATTCCTATACCCAGCAATATATTTTTAATGTAAAATTTACTCATATAATCCCCCACAAATAAGAATAAAAAGCTTCTACTTATTTACGCCAAGGATAAGTTGTATCTCACCCTTGCCAATGCTAAGCTTTTTTGCAATTTCAGTTTCATTAAGACCTTTCTGAGCTAAAGCCAAAACCTCTTTATGTTTGCTGTTTATTGGTATTACTTTCTCATCGGTTATGCCCTGCAATTTAATTTGATAAGGTTTTGCAGCACTTGCAGGCTGGTCTTCAAACTTTATACTGTCAATGATAAGATCGGATCTTCCCTCCACAAAGGAATCCCCAGTGTTCAAAACAAACCTGTCTTTATCGGCAGATGCTTTGGATTCATCTCGGGATTCTATTAATACATTGGTGCTCTCTTTTGATAATTTTTCCAATCTCTCTTCGGCATCTTTAATCAAAGCCAGTGTTTCTTTGTTCTTTTGCTCCACTTGAGAGATGACATAATCGGAAAATTTGTTCAGCTCTTCAACCATAAGGTCTGCATCTGCGATAATCTTCGATAGTTCTTCCTTTTTCTCATCGATTCTTTTGTCTGCTTCAATTGATTTCTTTTTATCGAAAACAATCAAAATCAGAGATGCAAGTACCAACAAAATCCCTATAAACATCATACTTACATAAAAACCCGCCATTTCATCACTCCTTTATCCTTTGTTTGGAACTAAAATTACAGTCTTATATCTATTACACTTGTTTGCTCTTCCAATTCTTTTTCTCCTTTAGTTCCATACTTCCCTCTGTTTTGCTTCTTCTTCTGCCTGTTTTCATCCTTCTTTTTTTCCTGTTCACTGTCAATTCTTGCTTTTTGAGCGTTTTCCCTTGAGTGAACAAGATTAACATTTTCCTCCGATTTTTGCCGCGTTATAGTAGTTTGCTGCTCATTAACAACAACGTTTTTCTGCTGCTGATCATTTTGAATTTTAGATATCTCGGCTGTCTTTGGAATCATCACCTGAAAATCAATTGGCTTAATAGACATCCGGCATCACTTCCATTATTTAATTAATTTGTTATTTAATTATTTATCAATAGGTCCTATTTTTATATCGGCTCCGTCCCTATATAATGTACAATATTGAAGATCCTCCTTGATATACAACATGCTGGTTCCTATAGTAACCTTTGTTCCCGGATATATATGATCAAATACCTTGATCTTTCCGTTAGCTTCTTTTTGAAGCCTCTGCTCTGTTACCACCAATTCCTCTTTTAATTCATTAAGTCTGTTTGAATGGTAAATCTTCGTTCTCACGCTTTTGACCATTAATTCCTGCTTCTCCGGTGACATTTTACCTGCAGCCTCAAGCTTCTTCAGTATTGCTATAGCCTGTTCTGTTTTAACCAGGTCCTCTTCTAACTTCTGAATTTCATCTCGAATCTCTTTGTAGCGCTCTTTGAGCTGAGGGTCGGTACCTACTTCAACATCGGTGTGGGTAGCAAGATATGAGCCAATAACCTTTGCAGATATTTCTCTTCCCACTTTGCATTTTCCGCCAATCAAAAGTCCCTTCTTGCCGGAAAGTTCAAGCTTGTTTCCACATTTCACATTGCTGTGCATTATTGCTTCTGCCTTAATATCACCTTTAGCGTCAATAATGCTGTTTTCTATATATCTTGCAATAATATCTCCGCCACTTTTTAGTATACCTTTGCCAAGCCCCTGCATTCCTCTTCTTAGAATAATGTCACCATCGGCCCTTATAACAGCCGCCTCAACCACGCCCAAAACTTCAACATTGCCTCCGGCTTCAACAGTAAAACCGGACAAAACATTTCCTCTTATGATAACATTGCCTATAAAACTAATATTTCCGGTAGAATTGTCAACATCTGCAGGAACTTCATAATTGGCAAAAACACTTACCTTGCCCTCTATATAATTAACCTGTCCATCCATCCCCGCAATCAGATTTTGCCCATCTTCAGTTATCTCAACATTTTTTCCTTTGGGAAGTACACCAGGTTTTCCATCTAGTGCCGGCACCTCAGTATTCTCCACTGTTCTCCCCGGCGTCCCCGGGAGTGGAGGAGTCAGTGAGCACAAAACCTGTCCCTTTGTCACACTTTCAATAAGGTTTAATTCTCTAAAGTCTACTCTTCCATCCTCAAGAACAATAGGCTTTCGCTCTTTGGTTAGGTCAAAATGGAAATCTACTTTTCCATTCTGCCCATTTATGGGAGGTGTACCCTCGGCAATTACTATTATCTCATTATAAACAGGATACTTCGAAACAGTATCAAGGGTTGATTCGATTATTCCGTAATTCACTCCGTTGCTTTTCAAAATCCCCATAATCTCATCTTTGCTCAGCATCTTCCCGCCATCAGGAGGTTTAATTACCATTGTTGCCTTCATCTTGTCCGCTGAAATATTAACATTTATTGAGGCATCAATTTTAAGCTCCTCCTGAGGTTCAGCAATCTTCACAGGAGTATTTGTTGCCCTTTCAACAGCCAACTCAACCATTTCTTTATCATAGCTGACCTTTTTTTTAGCAAGCCTGTCTATTACATCGCTCACCTCAACCGCTTTACCTTTTCCCATGGGAGGATGCACTGTAAGAAATACGCCATTTTCTTTATACTGGATTTCAAAGAAGCCGTTATTCGCATTACCATATGACGAACCTTTTCCAATGTCTGACATATCGGTCCCCCCTTTTTTACTTTTATTGGTTTAATGACTTATGATTACTCGCTCAAAATGCTCCTATGACGTGCAAGCTTACCTCTAAGGCGTAGAATTGCTTTGGTATGCAACTGAGAAATACGTGACTCTGATACTTTCATTATCGCACTAATTTCTTTCAATGTCAAATCTTCAAAATAATATAAGGAAACAACCGTCTTTTCTTTTTCCGGAAGCTTACTTATGGCATCAACAAGTATTTCTCTAAGCTCTGTCATTTCCAGATAACCTTCGGGTTTTTCTTCCCTACTTTCCGGAGAGGTTGTAACTCCTATCTCATAGTTTTGCTCCAAAAACTCCTCAAGAGATATCATTGAAGATAGATTTACTTCACTTAGGAGCTTGTTCAATTCATTAACACTTATTCCAAGCTTGTCCGCCACTTCTTTATCTGAAGCAGAACGTCCAAGCTCATTCTCTACCTCGGCATAAACCTTTTCCAGCTCTTTATTCTTCTGCCTTAGGGATCTTGGCACCCAATCCAATTCCCTTATGCTGTCAATAATAGAGCCTCTGATCCTTAGTGATGCATAAGTTTCAAATTTGACACCTTTGTTGATATCAAACTTCTCAATTGCATCAATCAGGCCGAATATTCCATATCCGATTAGATCATCATATTCAACATTGGATCCAAAGTATATACTCAGTCTCCCTGCAATATATTTGACAATATTCGAATACTCAATGATGAGTTTTTCCTTAATTGCAGGGTTCTTCGTATCAGTGTACTGTCTCCATAATTCCAGTTGTTTATTGATTGTGGATGACATATTAATCCCCCATTACCCATTTATTTTATATATAATATAATTACAAAAGTCATTGTTCATTATCTTTTATAGTAACACGGCTTACTTCAAGCGGCACAAACTCTTCATCATAGAGCTTGTCACTTTTAATTTCCTCATTATATCTTCCATCGGGTGGATCATCTCCTACTCTATAATCAATCCCATGATTTTTATCATGTTCCTTTTTGTCTATGTTTGGAGGTTCGGTGCTATTTTGAACATTCTGTTCATTCTTTTCCTTTACTTCTTCATATATATTGTTTATAAGTCTTCTCAAAAATACACCGGCAGCAAAAAAGAGAACCATACCGGCCGTCATTCTGACACAAACCGTTTTTAACTCATATCCGTTGCTATAACTTATTATTCCTATTACAATCGCTGCAGATGCACCCATTATAAACGGTATTTTGCTGATATAATCCATTTGCCAATCCTCTCTTATATTTGTTTAATTCCATATCCTATGGTTTTAACCAAGAGCATACCATTGCTCGAGTCAAGTTCTATAGTACGACCGTAATTGCCTCCAGTATCCTCAGAGATTATAGGAATGTTGAGGCTCTCTAGTTTGGCTTTTGCCGCAGTCACATTTCTGTAGCCTATACGCATTAATTCCGTTCCTTGTGTAAAAGTAAACATTTGTGCTCCTCCTGCCAACTTTGCTACAATTTTATTCCTTATTGCACCAAGTTTCAGCATTTCATCTATGAGGTTTTCGACAGCGGTATCTACAAATTTTGCGGCATTAGTTCTATTTTTTATCTGTGAACTGTCAGGAAGCATGGCATGAGCCAGTCCAACTATTTTTGTGGACCTGTCAAAAAGCGCTATACCCACACATGACCCAAGTCCCAGAGTAGTTAATATCGCTGGATGATATGACGCTTTCAAATCAGCCATTCCGACTTTTATAATATCTCCCATTAATCAGCGACTCCTAAAGCTTTTAATAATACTTCATAAGAATCAATATCAGGAACGAGGAAAAAATTACCTACAACTTTTGTACTGCCCTCAGAGAATTCTGTTTCAATAAACAAAACTGAATCTCCAAGTTTTCCGAATTCAATTGCCGGAACACTTATTATAGCTCCTGCCATATCAATTGCAAGTTCAGGTACTGACGGCAATATGTTAAGATTGGTCAGAGTGGATAGTGCCGACAGATATGATCCTGCAAGAATATTGCCAATTTCCTTTAATGCAGAAACTTCTATCTCATCAAATGTAATGGCTTCATCTAAAGGTCTTCCCATCAAGATATTAACTAGAATACCGGCAGCTTCATTTTCTATAATAAACATTATGCTACCGCTTATGTCACCGGTAACACTGAGCAGCAATCCAACCACCGGAATTTCCGCCCCTCCGAGAATATCGCTCACCTCTTGAAATTGAAGCACTTTTACCTGAGGTACATCCATATTAACTTTTTTATTCAGCATCTTCGCCAGTGCAGTAGCAGCGTTACCCGATCCAATATTTCCAATTTCCCTCAAAACATCAATTTGCAAATTGTCAAGTTCATCAAAATATACACCCATTCCTCTATTCTCCTTCTGTCTCTTCTTCACCTATATCCGAAAGCTTCTCAAGATTCAAAAGGGTAACAATCCTGTCATCTACCTTGCCTACACCATATATATAATCCATTGACAGGTCATTGGTAAAACTCGATACATTCTCTATGGACTCTTCTGTTAAATCCAATACTTCATCAACCTCATCCACAATTATTCCAAAGGTGATATCATCGAATTTCAAGATTATGATCCTAGTCTCATCGGTTTCCTCAACTGGAGGCAATCCGAATTTTCTCCTCAAATCCATTACAGGAATTATTTCTCCTCTTAAATTTATTACACCCTTTATAAAATCAGGAGTTTTCGGCACCCTTGCAGCCGGCATCATTCTTTCAATGGTTGTCACCTTTTGAATGTCAAGTCCATAGTCTTCCTTCCCCAGCTTGAAGACAACATATTGTTTGCTTTCTGCGTTAGCTCTTTCTTCCATCTCCTTCAACTCCCTCCTATACAGCTAGTAAATTAACATCCAGTATCAATGCGACATTTCCGTCTCCAAGAATGGTAGCACCAGCAATCCATTTAATACCCGAAAGGAGCTTACCCAGCGATTTTATAACAATTTCCTGTTGCCCTATCAGTGAGTCTACCAAAAAACCGGAAAGCTTTTCTCCTTTTTTTACAATGACTACTGTCATGTCTTTCTTTGTCCTTTCAATCTCAGGGACTTCCAATATTTGGTCAAGTCTTACAATAGGTACAACTGTATTTCTGAGTAAAAATACCTCCTGCTTTTGAACCATCTTTATCTGATCTGGAGTTATCTTGATTATCTCCTTAGTACTGCTTAGGGGTATTGCATATTTTTCATTTCCGACCATAACCAAAAGTGCCTGTATTATTGCAAGAGTAAGAGGAAGTCTTATTATAAACCTGCTTCCTTTTCCTGCCTCTGTCTCAACCTCAACAATACCTCCGAGCTGTTCTATCTTAGTTTTCACCACATCAAGCCCTACTCCTCTTCCGGATAAATTTGTAACACTATCCGAAGTGCTAAAGGACGGCTTAAACAGGAAGTCAATAATATCCTTCGGTGACAGGGTATGGGCCATTTCCTTCTTTATAAGACCTCTTTCAATAGCCTTATTCTTTACCTTCTCTAAATTAATTCCCTGTCCGTCATCCGCAACTTCAATCACAACATTGTCTCCATCCTGATAAGCCCTCAAATCTATATGTCCGACGGCAGGCTTGCCCATCTCGAGCCTTTTCTCTTTTGATTCGATCCCGTGGTCTGCCGAATTCCTAAGCAAGTGGATAAGGGGATCTCCTATCTCGTCAATAACCGTTCTGTCAAGTTCAGTCTCTACTCCCGACATATTGAGCTGAATCTCTTTACCAATTTCTCTGGCAACATCCCTTATCATTCTCGGGAAACGGTTGAATACCATTTCAACTGGCACCATTCTAACCTTCATAACTGCGTCATTAAGACTTGTTGTTATACGCTCTAAATACTCAATTGTTTCGTTATAGGTTTGACTACCCTCAATACCATTAAAGCCAGCAAGTCTGGTTTTAATGATTATCAACTCACTTACGAGATTCATCAATACATCCAGTCTGTCAATATCTACCCTGACTGTCTTGCCGGTTTTGGTCTTATGGGCCTGAGATGCAGTATTTGACTCGCTTTTGTCTTCTTGAGTATGCACGTCATCCTCTTTTGACTGAGTATCTGCCTCGATAGGATTGTCATCATTTTGAATAGCAGTGTTACTTATTTCTACTGTTTGCACCGGAACTACTATTACATCATCAATCTCAGCAATTCCGCTAATGTCCCTTTTAAACACATCTGCGCCTTCTTTTGATACGCACACTACAGTAAACTCAAAATCAAATTTTTCGTCTTCAATATCCTCAACTTTTGGCTCTGACTTGATGATTTCGCCATGTCTTTCCAGCGTCTGGAATATGATGAATGCCCTGGCCGATTTCAAAACACAGCCCTTGTTTAGCACAACCGTAATCATAAAGACATTCATATTCATCTCTATTGCCTTGTTGGCAACATTCTGTTCGTACTGATTAAGCTTAATATTCGCAGTTGGACGTTGATTTTGCTCTTGTGGAGTTTCTGCAGAATCCTCAGGTTTTCTCCCTGATGAAGCTGATTTTTGCTGTGCCTGGCTAGAGGATTTGCTTTGAATGGTATCATTTAGCTCCTTAATAATATCATTATACTCGTTGCTGCCCTCGTTTCCACTGTTTACAATATTATCAGTATAGTTTTCGAGAGCATCTAGACACTGAAACAACAAATCCACAAGTTTTGAAGTTACTTTTATTTGATTGTTTCTTAATGCCTGCAAAACATTCTCCATATCATGGGTAAGCTTTGCCATTTTAGTAAATCCCATTGTACCGGACATGCCTTTTAGCGTATGAGCAACCCTGAATATCTCATTCAAGACCGATGTATCTTCCGGATTCTGTTCTAATTGAAGCAACGATTGGTTCAAACCTTGCAAGTGCTCTTTCGTTTCGTCAATAAAAATCTCGAGGTATTGACTCATGTCCATTATTCATGCACCCCCACTATTTTCATAATCTCATTCGCTATTTCTTTCAGCGGTACAACTACATCCACTGCTCCTGTCGTAATCGCGACCCTTGGCATTCCAAATACAACGCATGTGCTCTCATCCTGTGCAATTATATGTGCATTGTTCACACTCTTTAACTTTTTGACACCTTCTGTTCCATCTCGGCCCATTCCCGTCATTATCACGCCGACAATATTTCCAAATCCCGTATTGGATACCGATTCCATCATCACGTCAACTGAAGGTCTATGACCACCTATTGGAGGATCCTTGGAAAGCTTTATCTTAAATAAATCATTGCCTGTTTTTTCAAGAAGCATATGGTAGTCTCCGGGAGCAATATACACATGTGAGTTCTCCAAAATATCATTATCTTCAGCCTCTTTAACCTTTACACTACTCAGGGCATCCAATCTATCGGCCAAAGACTTTGTAAACCCCTCGGGCATATGCTGCACTACTAAAAAAGCAGCATCTACATTTGCCGGAAATAACGGCACAACATCCTGGAGTGCCCTTGGACCACCGGTAGAGGTACCAATAACTACTATATTTCGAATTTTGCTTTTGGTTGCATCGGCTTTCATCACAATTCCTACACTCTTTCTTTCGTTTTTAAGGCATTTATAGCTTTTGGCAACCTTTACCTTTTCAATTATCTCATTCTTTATGCATTCTTCCTTCATATCGAATATATTTTCAGGTTTTGCAATAAAGTCCATGGCTCCTTCAGCTAAAGCCTGAATAGTTGCCTCAGCTCCTTCCCTTGTAATGCTGCTTAACATGATGACCGGAATGCGCATATTTTCATTTAGCTTTCGTAAGCACTCAAGACCATCCATAACCGGCATTTTCAAGTCCAGAGTAATAACATCCGGTTTTAGCTTATGAGCCTTTTCAATAGCTTCAAGACCGTTTTTTGCAGTGTCAATGACCTCGACTTCTTCATCGCTGTTTAGTATATCCGATATTACTTTTCTCATGAAGGCGGAATCATCAACCACCAAAACCGTGATTTTTTGCTTGGTATTCCAAATCATAATGCAATATCAACCCTTTTTTATAAGTCTTCTTTGTTCCTGAAATATATAACTTATAATTCTTTCTCTGTCCCTATCCTCAATAGCCTCAAAAAGAACTCCTATTTCATATTTATAAATTTCATTTTTGCTTTCATATTCTGTCAGCCGAACCACCCTGCCTGTAAAACTTACTTTATTAAAATCATTCAATGATAGCTCACAATCTAATAACTCTCCAGTCTCAATTTTTTCCTTGAGCCTTATGCACACTCCGCCGCCGCTTAAATCTCTGGTATATGATTTTGTAAACCCTCTTTGCGCAGTATCGATTTTTGTCTTTCCGGCTATCCTATAGCCTACAGGAATTGAGCAATCAAATCTGAAGAACTCCCGTCTTTGAATCTTTTGAATCTCAGACGTGGTTTCGACTCTCAAAAGGCTTATATTATGTCTTACCTCTCTGCCTATAACCTTTCCTTCAAATTGATAAAGGTTTTCGCCTTTTATAAATACCAACTCAAGTCTTTGATTAATGCTGACGGGGTAGATTGTACCCTTCTTTATTGGGGCTGCAATGTATATTATCCTGTCATTTTCAGCCCATTCAAATTCGCTCACAAAGACGGCATTGTCATTGTTATCATCTGCGCTATAGAGTTTTAATTCTAGTTTAAGCCCTACATTTAATTCGTTAAACCTCATATTTTACCTCCGTATAAGTACTCCTAATACAGATTGGTTATTAATATTAAGTATTCATAAGGTTTACAAGTCTTCGCACAAAGCTCTTTATCCCATTTTCTTGTCGATTAGGTATATCTAAACTTCCTTCAACAAGTCTTCTTGAAATCTCTTTTATCTGCTTTGTGGCTTCACACTTAGGGAAGCTCAAAGAAAACGGTTGCTGCAATTTAACTGCCTTTATTACCGATTCATCCTGGGGAACAAATCCCAGCGGATAAAGCTTCATTGCCAGAAATTTTTCTGTTACCATTGAAAGCCTATTCAATATGTCCTTTGCCTCATTCGCATTTTCTGCTCTGTTGACAACAACTTTTATTATTTTGCTATTATCCCTATTTGATATCATCTTTATCAGCGCATATGCATCAGTAATGGAAGTCGGCTCGGGAGTAGTTACAAGAAATACCTCGTCAGCTGCCATCACAAAACTCATCACACTATCGGAAAGTCCTGCTCCTGTGTCAATCAGTATAACATCTGACATCTTGTCTAAAAGAGATATATCGCCGACAAACTTCTCAAGCTGCATACCATCGAGTTTTATCAACTCTTCAACCCCCGACCCACCAGACATAAACTTAATATTTTGGGGGCCATCTGTCAGTGCCTCAAGAATATTTCTTTTATTATGAAGAACATCCACCAATGTATATTTTGGCACAATCCCTAAAAGGATGTCTATGTTTGCCAATCCAAAATCCGCATCTAGAATTGTTACCCGTCTTCCAAGCTGACTTAATGCTATGGCAAGATTTATTGTGATATTTGTCTTGCCCACACCGCCCTTTCCACTTGTCACAGTAATGACTTTAGCGGCTTTTTCCCTGACGCCTAAGGAATTATCCGGATCAACATTATTTCCTACTCTTAAATTATCTATAATTTGTCTAAGTCTTTCAGCTTGATCCATCATCTATGAAATGCTCCCTAACAAGTTTTTTGTTATCATATCAACATTTGCAAGCTCAATGTCATCCGGTACACTCTGTCCGGTTGTAACAAACGACAAATCCCTATTGGTCAGGCGTCTTGAATTAAGTATAAGTCCAAAAGATGAACTCTCATCCAATTTTGTAAAAATAAGTTTGTAATTTTCCAAAAAGCTGTAGTTGGAAAGTATTTCTCTGCAGTTTCTCATACCTGTTGTCGTGCTTAGCACAAGAAAGATCTCATCAGCGTGGGTTGCATCTATCAACGTCTTCAACTCATCAAACTGAGCTTTGTTTTTGTAGCTCCTTCCCGCAGTGTCAATAAGTATCAAATCTTTATCGCTATATTCGTTTATAGCCTCATGAATTTCATTAACCGAATATATAACCTTAAGAGGCATTCCCAGTATCTCTGCATAAGTTTTAAGCTGTTCTACCGCTGCAATACGATATGTGTCGGCAGTAATCAATCCAACATTTTTATTTTGATTTAAAGAATAATTTGCGGCAATCTTTGCCAAAGTCGTAGTTTTTCCCACCCCGGTTGGCCCCACAAGCATTATTACCGTCGGCTTGCCGTCATCCCTCAGCTTTATGGTTGAAGGCTTACCTATCATTTCCGAAATCAGATTATACAGTATTGAGGCTGTCTCGTTTACACTTACATTTTCCTTTACCTTTCCCCGTACAACACTAATAAGCTGTTTCACTATATCCATATCCACTTCGTTTTTCACAAGATTATTGTAAAATAGCTCTAGAACCTTTGACTGTGACTGCGCATTCCCATTATCTGCGGCAGCTGCCAATTTATCAGAAGGCTGTTGGATTTGCTCATAAATTTTATTAATTGTTGCTTCCATACCTATTATTCTATTCTCTAACAGATGGATTTTTTCCTCTTTTTCGTCTAATTTACTCTTTTGACTTTCACTAATGGGCATATTATTGCTTCCTCTAGCATTATACCCCTTCTCGTTCCTTCCTCTATTCTCATAAGCCGTCCTTTTATTTTCGGCTCCATAATTATCGTCCACAGAAGCCAGAACCTCAACCAGCGGCTTTGAAAACATTTTCAGAAGGCCCTTTTGCCTTATCTTTCTGGTATTTAATATCACTGCTTCATTCCCCAGATCCATTTTCACTTTTAATATAGCTTCCTGAGTATCTTTTCCGATATACCGTCTGATTTTCATTTTATATGCTCACCGTCCCTATTGCCTGAATCTCGACCCCTGGGTCAAGTTCATTGTATGATAGCACTATCAATCCTGGTATAGACTGTTCCGACAGTCTTCTAAAATATAGCCTTACGATTGGTGAAGCAAGGACTATGGGTTGATGACCCAGTTGCACCAATTTCTGAACTTGCCTTGATAGATTGCTTATAATTGAATTTATTGTACCCGGTTCCAAAGTAATATAAGAACCTTGCTCCGTTTTATGAATAGAATCCATTATTACCTGTTCAAGCTTTGGATCCAGAGTTATAACCGTAGACTTTTTATCCTTGATAAACTTTTTCGAAATTGCCCTTCCAAGAGCTTGTCTTACATATTCCGTCAGCATATCGGTGTCATGAGTGGTTGGTGCATAATCTGCCAGTGTCTCCAATATTGTTACAATATCTCTTACCGACACACCTTCCTTTAAAAGATTTGCAATTACTTTCTGAATTTCTCCGACTGTCATTACCTTAGGAACAAGCTCTTCTACTATAGCAGGATAGCTTTCTTTCACTTTGTCAATAATTGTCTGAATCTCCTGTCTTCCTGTAAGCTCATGGGCATGTGCCTTAATTATTTCAGTCAGATGAGTTGCTATAATGGATGGTGGATCAACTACAGTATACCCTAGCATTTCAGCTCTATCCCTTTGGGCATCGGTTATCCACACAGCAGGCAGGCCAAATGCCGGTTCTGTCGTCTTAATTCCCTCTATCTCTTCCTCCACAAATCCGGGACTCATTGCAAGATAGTGGTCAAGCATTAATTCTCCGTTGGCCACCTCAACTCCTTTAATTTTTATTATATATTCATTTGGATTTAGCTGTATATTGTCTCTAAGCCTTATTATTGGTACTATCATTCCCAGCTCTAAGGCAAGCTGCCTTCTAATCATAACTACCCTGTCTAAAAGGTCTCCTCCCTGGTTCACATCTGCCAGAGGTATAATACCATAACCAAATTCCAATTCTATAGGATCAACCTGAAGCAAATTCACTACATTTTCAGGCTTTCTAATCTCCTCAACTTCATTTTGCTCAATCTGAATTTCTTCCTGTTTTTCGACCTCAACACTTTGCTTCATAAGTCGCAACCCTAATACTACAAACAAAGCTGCCAGTGCCAAAAAAGGCAGTGTTGCCAAAGGTATTGACAGCAATACACAAAAACCAGCTGCAATAAAGAACACTTTAGGATTGTAAATTATCTGATTTTTCAAATCGTTAGTTAAGCCAGCATCAGAAGTGGACTTCGTAACTATAAGTCCTGTTGCCACCGATATCAAAAGTGCAGGTACCTGGCTCACCAGTCCGTCTCCTATGGTAAGTATTGCATAGGTTTGCAGGGCAACGCCTATTTCCTCATTTCTCATTATTACGCCAATAATAATTCCGCCAACAATATTAATTACGGTTATTATCAGTCCTGCAATGGCATCTCCCTTTACAAACTTGGTAGCACCATCCATTGCACCATAGAAATCCGATTCTCTCTGAACTTTCTTTCTTCTCTCTCGGGCTTCCGTCTCACTTATAAGTCCAGCATTTAAATCGGCATCTATTGCCATCTGTTTACCCGGCATTGCGTCAAGGGTGAATCTTGCCGCAACTTCAGAAACTCTCTCGGTACCCTTTGTTATGACAAGGAACTGAACAATAGTGATGATTAAAAAGATTACGGCACCCACCACAAGATTTCCCTGTGCAACAAAGTCTCCAAAACCTCTAATAACCTGTCCTGCCTCTCCCTGTCCAAGTATCAATGTTGTCGATTTGATGTTTAATGCCATACGATAGAGTGTAGTAAAAAGCAGTAGGGATGGAAATACCGATAGTTGAAGCGGTTCCTTTGAGTAAACCACATTTAGGAGAATAACAATAGCTAACGATATATTCAGTGCTAGAAGTACATCTAGAAATCCACTGGGAACAGGCAAAATAATTATTAGTACAACAGCAACAAACATAATCGCTACAGAAATATCTCCAACTTTAGCCTTCACAACATTTCACCCCTTATGTGCAATATTAGTTACCAATAGCTGCTATTTTCTGATTTTTTCCTTCAAACTGTATACAAAGGCAAGAACCTCGGCCACCGCCTGGTATAGCTCTGGAGGTATTTTGCCGCCAATTTCCACAGTACTGTAAAGAGTTCTTGCAAGAGGTTTGTTTTCTACAATTTCTACTCTGTTCTCTTTTGCTATTTCCTTTATTCTTAATGCTATATAATCCTGACCCTTTGCAACAACAATAGGAGCATCCGCTTTCTCCGGGTCATATTTAACAGCTACCGCATAATGCGTCGGGTTTGTTATAACCACATCGGCTTTTGGGATATCCTGAAGCATTCTCCTCATTGACATCTGCCTCTGCTTTTGCCTTATTTTTGATTTGATCTCCGGATTTCCCTCTACTTCTTTATTCTCTTCTTTAATTTCCTGCTTTGACATTCTAAGACTTTTCTCGTATTCCCACCACTGGTAACCATAGTCGGCAACTCCTATTACAAGCAAGGCCATACACATTCTTATTGCCGCATTTGTAATTGTGGAACCTAGGAATGAAGCTATGCTGATTACATCCACATCCATCATATTCAATACATTTCTTGCTTCACCCTTAATGTACGCATATCCTATATAAATGACTATTGCAATCTTTATAATTGACTTTAGCAGTTCTACTAAGGATTTTGGTGAGAAAATCCTTTTGAACCCTTGAAGGGGGTTAATTCTGTTGAGCTTCATCGCTAGTGTCTTCGTAGTAAACAAAAATCCTACCTGAGCATAACTGGACACAACACCTGCAATTAGTACCACCAGCAACACCGGAGCTGCTATTTTAAAAAAAGTTAACAATGTCTCACTGTACACATCCAGCAAACCATCAATTGTAAACAAGCCATCTTTGGTAGGATAGAGAGTAATAGCCACTTTGAAGCACTTTAAAATCTCCTCGTACATGTGTTGGCCAAAAATCCTTAATGTCACAAAGGCACTCAAAAGAACTATTGCCGAATTCATTTCCCTACTCTGAAGTACCTGACCTTCTTCTCTTGCCTTTGACCTCTTTCTTGGAGTAGCCTTTTCAGTCTTATCACCATTGTCGGCAAAAAGCTGCAGGTTGGCTTTTATTCTTCCAGTACTCTTTTGATGGCTTTTGCAGTCTCTATATGAAAGAACAAAAAATTCATTCCTTATTTTCCCTAACTTTAATAGAATTTTCCTGAAAAAATATTTTAGCTTCATTTCGGTGCCATATCCTTAAGAAAAATATGCATTTCACTGTCTATTCCTGTTATAAGGTTTTCTACGAGGTATACAAACATTGGTATTGTAATAACCATCACAGCCAATCCCAAAATAATCTTAAGCGGCATACCTACCATAAATACATTAAGCTGCGGTACTGTCTTTGAAATAATCCCCAGTGCCACCTCACTTATCATTATTGCTGCAGTAATGGGTGCACTGATTTTGAAAGCAATCAGAAATATGTTTCCAAATACTCTTATTATGTCATTTACTATTTCCTGTCCAAATACACCGGCCCCAATCGGTATATAGTTGTAACTGGCAAAGAGTGCTCTTATTAATATATGGTGACCTCTGCAAATCAGAAAAACAAGCATGCACAGCACAAAATAAAAAGTTGACGTAATAGATACCTGTGTACTGCTTATCGGGTCAATCACATTTACTACACCAAAGCCAATTTGCATGTCGATAAACTGTCCCGCAACATAAATAGCTGTAAAAACCAGATACGATACATAACCTAAAGTAATTCCTACCACGAACTCTTTTAAAACAAGAATAAAATACTCATAAATATTGCTAAAATAAAGCTCCTGAACCTTAATGGTGTTTACAAGTATTAACGCCAGCATGAAAGAAAATCCAATTTTCAAATACGCCGGTATGCTCCTTGTCCCAAAAATGGGAGCTATTACAAACAGACCAGTCATTCTAATGAATATTAACATAAATACTTCTATATCAACTTGCAAAACTCCTTCTAGAACAAACAATTTATTGTCCTCCAGTTTATCAACTTAAGTTTATCTAATGTATTGATTTATGTTCAGGTAAATCGTCTGTGTGAATTCAATCAGTACTCTCAGCATCCATGAGCCAAAAATAACTATTGCTCCAAGAACAGCCAGTATTTTAGGTATAAATGTAAGGGTCTGCTCCTGGATCTGGGTCGTTGCCTGAAAAATACTTATCGCAAGACCTACAAGCAAGCTGAGTCCGAGCATTGGTGCAGATACATACAAAACCGTCGTAATCGCCTTCTGCGCCAATTCCATTACCATTCCCTGTTCCATATATATTTTCCCCCCTGCCGTCACTTTATTTGTTTACGGAAAACAGTGAATAAAACAATACATATATGAAAAACTTTTACGTGACAAAACTATTTACAATCATCTGTGTCATAAGATTCCACCCTCCTACCATTATAAACAACAAAATCTTGAAAGGAAGGGATATCATTACGGGAGGAAGCATCATCATACCCATGGACATAAGGGTACTTGAAACCACCATATCAATTACCAAAAAAGGTAAATATATTAAAAATCCAATTTTAAATGCTACTGTGAGCTCACTTATTAAAAAAGCCGGAATAATTATAGTTAACGGAAGTTTGGGAATCTCTTCTTCTTTTATGGGTGTTTCCATACCGGATAGCGATACAAAAAGCCCAAGATCATCCTTAGATGTCTGTTTTAACATAAACCTTTTAATAGTATCAGATGACCTCTCCATCGCAACTTCCTGAGTAATTTCCTGATTTGAATAAGGTTTAAAAGCAGTATCATTTATCTCCGTCAATACAGGACTCATAATAAACAGGGTTAAAAACAAAGCTAGCCCAATCAATACTTGATTCGGCGGCATTTGCTGCGTTCCAATCGCATTTCTGAAAAAGGAAAGCACAATAATTATTCTGACAAAGCTTGTCATCATAATTAGTATTGATGGAGCCAATGTCAGCACTGTCAATAGCATAATTATCTGAATGGTAGTTGAAACATCTTGGGGGTTGTCCGAAGATTCCACCGTAAAGCCCAGTTTGGGCAAAGCTATTGATTCAGGCTCTGCATAAGCACTTGATGTTATTAACATAAATACCGTTATTATTAATAAAACAATCCCAAGATATCTTAGCCTAGTTTTCATTGGTATTTCCCTCTCCATCTTCTGCCTTGTGACTTGCGATACTTGCTGTGATTCTCCTGAGTCGATCCAGATTTGCATTAAACACTGGAGAATTGCCACTTTGCTCTTTATCCCCACTTTCTGCTTCAGAGAAAGGTATTTCTTCCCGGTTCTTTGCAAAGCCCTGTATATACTTACCAAAGACTTCTTTGAATTTGAAACTATTATCGCCAGTTTCTGTTTCATCGGCAGAATATGCGTCCAATTCTACCTTAGTCAAAACTTGGACATTTTTTCCCGAAGTCGATATTAATACAAACTCATCTCCTGCCTTTACAAGATGCAGCTTACTGTCAAACCCCAGATTGACCGTTTCAATTATTTTTACATACTTCCCTTTTATAATCCTGTTTGTTCTGGTTCCAATAAATTTTGTAGTAACATATGCCAAAAAGAGGACGGAACCAAAAACAATAAAAAACATAACAGCACTAATAAAAGTCTGCATTTTATACTCCCTCTCCTAAGGTTGTCGTCTCTATATTTTGTTAATTCACGAAAACTATCCCAGAACTTTTTTTACTGCCTCAACTACCCTTTCAGCTTGGAAAGGTTTTACAATAAAATCCCTTGCACCAGCCTGAATTGACTCAATAACCATGGCCTGCTGCCCCATAGCAGAACACATAATAATTTTTGAATCTGAATTGATTTTTTTGATTTCCCTAACAGCTGCTATACCGTCTACTTCAGGCATAGTAATATCCATAATTACCAAATCAGGATTCAGTTCCTTATACTTGTCAATTGCCCGTGCCCCGTTTTCCGCCTCTCCAGCAACCTCATACCCGTTTTTTGTGAGAATATCCTTAATCATCATTCTCATAAACGCAGCATCGTCGACTATAAGAATCCTTTTTCCCATTGTTTACCCTCTCCTTAAATTATAGTCTATTCCATTGCCAAACTGATAAAAATTGAAAACATAATTTAACTTACTTATCTAAGAAACTGCCAGCCTATTACAACAACCTAAAGCCTTTTTGATGGGTGAAGTATGTCTGTGATCCTGACACCAAAGCTCTCATCTATAACCACTACTTCCCCTATAGCTATTACTTTTCCGTTTACCAAAATATCCACAGGTTCACCGGCAAGCTTGTCAAGCTCAATTATTGAACCCGGACTGAATTCCAATATATCCTTAATAAGTTTATTCGTTCGCCCAAGCTCAACTGTGACCTGGAGCGGTACATCCATAATAAGTCCGATATTCTTCTTATCAATGGAGATTCTCGAACCATCATCAAAGGCCTCAAACTGTGCAGGCTGTACATTTATTGGATTGCGATGCCCGGCATCATTGTGCCGAGGCGACTGATCATACGGCGGGTACTGCTGCTGATACTGCTGGGGTGCTTGCTGATACTGTTGCTGCGGGGCTTGATAATACTGTTCCTGTGGTCTTTGCTGCTGGGAAACAGGTGCATGAGCTGCAGACGCCGCAACCTCTTCAATTACTTGATCGTCACTACTTTTACAGTTCATGATATTACTAACCAGTGTTCTGGCAAAATCAATAGGAAGAAGCTGCATGATCTGACT
This sequence comes from Acetivibrio mesophilus, assembly GCF_004102745.1. Taxonomy (GTDB): domain Bacteria; phylum Bacillota; class Clostridia; order Acetivibrionales; family Acetivibrionaceae; genus Hungateiclostridium; species Hungateiclostridium mesophilum. The sequence goes on from NZ_RLII01000002.1 coordinate 221,881, forward strand.
GTCAATTAATTCCCCAATTTCCATTTTAAATGCAACCTTTACTATCTTACCGTCCCTCGGAAATTCAGTTTCAGGAACAGCCTCATTTAGAGTCATTGCAAATGCTTTTGGAGGTGAAATATCTATCCTTTTTTCAAACATTGAAGACATAGACGTCGCAGCAGAACCAATCATTTGATTCATAGCTTCACTGATTGCGCTTAAATGCAAATCCGTTAATTCGCCTTCTTTATTGCTACCGTCTCCGCCCATCATTAAGTCGGTAATCACCTTCGCATCATCATCCTTAAGAAGAAGAAGGTTCATACCGTCGAGTCCCTCGGTATATTCTACTTTCACAGCCACATAAGAATTATGGTACTCGCTTGCCAATTCATCCCATGTACATATTGTTACCTGAGGCGTTGTTATCACTACCCTTTGACCTAAAAGTGAATTAAGAGTAGTAGCAGAAGTTCCCATGCTTATGTTGCCTATTTCACCCAATGCATCAACTTCTTGTGATGTAAGATCTTCACCTTTATTGCTTTCTTCATCGCCATCTGATGAGCCACCGTTTAGCAAAGCATCAATCTCTGCCTGAGACAACATATCCTCCATGCTACTCATCCTCCCTTCTTAATACTTCAGTTATTTTGATTGCGTTTTTGTTTTTCTTAACCCCAGGAGAACCACGGAATTTCAATAAGTCTCCCACCAAAACCTCCAGATTTCCGTTGACATTTGAGTCCAGAGGTATTACATCTCCCGGTTGTAATTCAAGAAATTCAGCCACTTGAATCGTTGTTTTTCCAAGTATTGCTCTAACAGGTACTTTTGTAAATTCAATTTTTTTCTCAATAGCGTCTTTTGCTTCTTGTGTTGCCTCTTTTTCAACACTGGAGAACCAAAACCTTGTATTTAGCTTTGACACTATCGGTTCTACTACAATATGAGGAATACAGAGATTTATCATTCCTTCAACATCACCAATTTTCGCTCCTAAAGTAATCAAGGCAACTGTCTCGTTGGCCGAGACTATCTGTGCAAACTGGGCGTTGGTCTCAATTTTCTCAAGCCTTGGTTTCAATTCGATTACGTTTTCCCACGGCTCTCGCATGAGGTTTAGAAGCTGTACGATAATTCTTTCGATAATGGCAATCTCAACTTCCGTAAATTCCCTCATTCTTTCCATTGGCAGACCTTTTCCGCCGAGTATCCTGTCAATCAGTGAATAAGCAACAGGTGGTGCCATTTCAAGGATAATTGATCCTGTCAGCGGAGCAAAATCAACAACCGCAAGTACTGCAGGGTTTGATATTGAATTGTTGAATTCATAATAGGCTATTGGCTCAACTGAAATAACCTCTACCTGAGCAAGAGTCCTCAAATACCCGGAAAGGAAGTTTGTGATAAGCCTTGCATAGTTGTCATGGATAACATTTAAAGTCTTAATGTGATCCTTGGCAAACTTGCTTGGTCTCCTAAAATCGTGGGTTTTTACCTTCCTCTCCTCGATTTTTGTGCTAATTTGCTGGACGTCTAATTCACCTGTATTAAGGGCTTTTAGTAGATCGTCTATTTCATTTTGTGACAGAATATCTCCCAAGTTATATCCCTCCTACTGGTAGAACCATTGATCAAAGACGATGGTATAAATAAGATCGGAATCTGTCTTCTCATTTGCCAATAATTGCTCATTCATCATCTTTGTGAGGTTTTCTCTAGCTTTCTCCTTTGCATCGGAGCTCATAACTTCTTCAAGAGTCAAAGATTGGAAATATGTACCTACAATTTCCTGAAGTTTGCCTTTGTTTGACTCTATTTTTGCTGTAGTATCAGATATTTTTTTAACCTTAGCATAATACGACACTTCAACATTAACAACTATTACAGATATCTTCTTAGAATCCGTATTTTTAAGATTGAATGGTGTCTTTTCATCAAACAGCTTAATCTTCATCAAATCTTTATCCTTGGGTGTAACAACTACTTTACTTGCTGAATTATGCCCTTCACCCTGACCTCCCTGTACGAAGAAGATGTATCCTGCCAACAATGCAAGGGCCAACGATAGAAATGCAACTATACCAATGAGAACAAAAAAGCTACTTTTACGCTCCAAATTCTATGCCCCCTTATCTTTGGAATAGATCTAAAATCAGGCATTGCTATTTATAAATAATTCATGAAAGAGCGTTAGAACATTAATGGTCTTGATTAATAAGTAATTCTTTAAACGGATAGATTTTCCTTTTATATTGCAGCACTTTTTCGACTACTTGATCAATTGTTTCGACAACAACTATTTTCTTCCCGCTGGTTGTTGAAATAATTGTATCTGGAGTTTCCTCAATGAATTCAATTAATTCACTGTTTAAAACAAATGTCTTGCCATTTAACTTCGTTAATTTAATCATAATATTTTTACCTCAAAAACTCAATAGAAAATTAATATTTTTTATGAAAAAATTACACTTTTTGTACTTCTCTTACGACAAAATACAACATTGACCATTTCTCTTCATAACGCTCAAACATTACGTAAACTAATTACATACAGGAGTGCATGCCGGGTAAGCCACCATACACTCCTTTTATTTCCTATTCACTACCTCTTAAGGTTAACAAGCTCCTGAAGCATTTCATCCGAAGTTGTTATTATTCTACTGTTTGCTTGGAATCCCCTCTGAGTTATGATCATATCCGTAAACTCCTTTGACAGGTCTACATTGGACATTTCCAGCGTACCGGGGTTCAATGTTCCTACTCCTTGACTACCTGCCTTGGAACCTTTTTTGAACTCTCCTGAGTTGGTAGTCGGAAGATACATATTCTCTCCAACCTTTTGAAGACCGGCAGGGTTTTCAAAGCTTGCTAGAGCTATAAGTCCTAGCGGTTGCTGCTGACCATTGCTGTAGACACCAGTTATCATTCCGTCAGAACCGATACTGAAAGTAACAAGAGAACCCGATGGGTATCCATCTACATTGGTAGGCTTTGCAGAACTATCTGCTGCATACATTGTAAGTCTGGAGAAATCAAGCTTCACATTGATATTCTGTGTTCCAACACTACTAGCCGGTATAATTGTTATGTTCGGTGTAATCGACGAACTCTGGATTACCTGTCCCTCGGTGTCAAACAATATAGATCCGGTAGCTCCTGAAGCCATTATTCCATTACCCGAATCAACCTGCCATGTCCACTCGGTAGCCCCTCCTGTAACAGCAGTTTTCCAAAAACTAACGTTTATTTTATAGCTATTTCCCAAGGTGTCATATACTGTTAAAGGCATGGTAAATTTATTGTTATTCACTTTCGTAACTGAAGATGCACCTGATGCTGCACCGGAAGCCCCACTGGTATAAATTGAATATGATGCATCCAGATTTCCCTCAAACATTGCATAAGTAGTTGCTTTGGCTGCTATCATCCTTTTACTCTTATTGGTATCATCCGAATAAAGGTTTATTGGCTCAATTTGACTTTCAGTGTCAAATTTGTAGGTTCCGTCCGGCTCCTTTGTATAGGCCTGCCATCCATATACATTCATTCCACTTCCTGTTACAAGGTTTCCCAGCTTGTCTATTCCAAAGTTTCCTGCCCTTGTAAACCTGTAGGTATCAGCATTTCCACCTTTTACAATAAAGAAGCCATCTCCCTCGATTGAAAGGTCGGTAGGATTATCGGTTCTTTGAACACTTCCTCGAGTAGTAATGGTGTCAATAGTAGCAACCCCTATACCCAATCCTACCTGCATAGGGTTTGTACCTCCTCTTCCGGTAGTTGTATCCGGAGCACCTGCACCCTTTAAAGTCTGGCTGAAAACTTCCTGAAACGTCACTCTGCCTGATTTAAAACCTACAGTATTAACATTTGCCACATTGTTTCCTATAACGTCCATCTTTGTCTGGTGAGCCTGAAGTCCAGAAACACCAGAAAACATAGATCTCATCATATTAAAAGACCTCCTTCTTTTACGGACAAGTATAATTATCAACTATTGCTGAATCGTGTCTATTCCTTCTGTCAGTCCGGAATAGGTAGCCTCCCGGAAGGGGTCCGGCTACAGTTGGACATCATATGCTATATCGTATGTTTTTTCCCTTTGATTGAAAGCATTATGCAAATACAGCTCCATCAATGTTTGTGAATACGTTTTCCTTAAGCTCATTACTGTTTACAGCAGTTATAACTGTTCTGTTCCGTACGTTTACAACAAAGGCAATGTCATCTACCAGTACCAAGGAATCTTTTACTCCTTTTTCTCCTGCCTTCTGTACTGCTTTTGATATTTTTTCCTTCTGAGCATCCGTAAGATTAATATTTCTTATCTGAAGCCTCATCTCAGCATGTTTTGAGAATTTCAAACCACAACTTTCATCGACTTTACTTTTAAGAACCTCCTCAAAACTTCCCTGAACTTTATTGTCAGACTTGGCTTTTGATGTCGTTCCTTGACTTCCATTAATCTTACCGATATTAGTATAAAAATTATTATTTACAATCACACTATCACCTCACCTGCCTATGATGTCATAACTCCTTCTAATGTTTCCAAACCTATACGCTATCAGGTTCCTCATTTTCCGACTCTTCTACTTGAGAGTCTTTTTCCGTGCTGTCCACTATATCTGCCTTTGTAGATTGCCCCTTAATATTGTGTATACTTTCCACCGGTACATATACTCCATCCAAAACTCCGGTTACTTTACCGTCAGGAGCTATATTGAAATCTCTAAGAACTCCGCTAACAGGAACCTGAAGTCCATAACCGTATGCGTCGGTGATTATTAATGAGACACTATTACCTATGTTTTCCGTCAGATAATCCTTCCTGAAGTTCGGATCCGCCGAATTGTATAGAGTGTCTATAGCAGCTATTGTTACTTCTACGCCATCCATTACAGCATAGTTTTCATAAGCACCTTTTTGAATTTCCTTTACAATTCCACTTACTCCGATAATATCTCCTGTACTGGAATCATAGACACTTCCCTTTACCTCATAGCCAATAATTCCGGTGTATTGGGATATGTTAGAATTATTGTACTGGCCATATCCTTCCGAGACTTTCAGCACATTTTCCACCGGAATATCCATGCCATCGACAACCAAGATAGTTTTTCCGCCTTCCATTTTTACACTACGTACCGTGCCTTCCACCAACTCCGTCTTTGAAGTACTGCTGTCAGTCTTATTGGCAGTAATGTACTTTCCTATCATACCAAAGGCCTTCGTAGCCGAAAAACTGCTGTTGAGGTTTTGCATTTGTTCAAGGGCACTGAACTGTGCCATCTGACTGATAAACTCCTTGTCGTCCACCGGGTTTAGAGGGTCCTGATATTGAAGTTGGGTAATGAGAAGGTTTAAAAACTCATCCTTGCCCAATTCTCCGGTATTTCTTTCACTTGTCTTGTTTGCAGTACTATCTATGATTTCTTGAATGGTTTTTTGATGACTTACAGCATCTACTGCCATTATAATTCCTCCTTGTTATGCCGTTAAATTGATACTGCTGTCCCCATAGCTGTAAGGATCAATGCTTTCATGAATCTTCTGCATCCCTTCAACCCCAACTACAGATGAAACCTGCATTTTATCGTTTGATACTCTTCGGTTTGTGGTGTCCTGATTCATTTTGTCTCTGCCATTCCCTCTGTCTTTGTTGTCCCCAACTGTGACACTAAAGCCTTGTACGGAAAAACCCTGCTTTTCCAAAGAATCCTTGAGCATGTTCATATTTGACTCCAAAGCTGCTTTTACCTGCTCATTCTCTGCAACAAATTTGGCAATAACCATTCCTCTTTCAGTAACAATCTTTAATTCCAGCTTGCCAAGGTGTTCCGGCTTTAAATCAATGACCATTTCACTCTTATCACCGCTTAATACCACCTTTGCCTTTTCAACCACCTGTTCAACTATTTCCTTTTTGGTTACAGGAATCGTATTTTGGACTTTCTCCACTTCCACCTGACCCGTTGTCTTCTGAACACTTGCGTTTGATACTGCCTCAAACTGTCCATTGTCACTGTTTTTGGTTATTACCTCACGATTCATGCCCTTTGAAGCTATAGATGCCTCTTTGCTGTCTTGTTCGTCCCCGTCGGCATTGCTTTTCTCATCCGAAGATGCCTTTACCGTCTCAATCCTACTGCTGTCTTCAACATCAGTCTTCATCAGAACCTCTTCAATGTTCTCATCATTTATGCCCAATGTTTTTATCCCAGATGCATTTTCATCATCTTCCAATACTTCCTCAACCTTAGCAGCAATCTGTCTTGAAAAACTGTCCGGGTCTTCATTGAGCTTGTTTTTTATTTCGTTCAAAGTTTCAGCTATTTTAAGTTCCAATTCTCTTTTTACCGCAGATGCATCTTCTGCCGTCAGCTTAGCTTCAGCATTGGCAAGTTTTGCTCCATCATCTCCGTTCTCATCCTTCATGCTGTATTTTGCAGTATCGGAAGCAGCTTCACCATCCGTAAAAGCCTGTTCAACTTCCTTTTGAACAAGAGATAATATTTTTGACAGGGTCATTTCTTCATCAGGATTTAAACCAAAATAGTCGGATATCTTATTGGCGGCTACTTGGGCACTAATCTCACTGTCAAAATCCTCAAGATTTATGCCTAATTGCTCCATAAGCATCCTGAGCTCTTCTGTACTTATTCCGAGAACTTCTGACAGAGATTTTTCCCTAGCTTTACCCCTTAACTTCTTCTCATCTTCGCTTTCACCTTCGATGGATTTATCTTTCGGGGAAGTAGAGCGTTCTGCCTTATCTTCTGTTCTGGACTTCATATTATTCGATACTTTATCAAAAGATTTGCTTCGATCTACTCTTTTTTCCTTTGTTTCCAATGTATCCCGAAAGCTTTTATTTTGCAACTGCTGATAAGATCTGCTTCTAACATCCATTCTGTATTCATTGGAATTATTGCTACTATCGCTCTTATTCGACTTTTCCACCGCCAGGTCAAGAGTATCCTTAAACTGAGATGAAGATGTTTTTTTCACGTCTGCTGACTTTTGCACTTCTTTGGACATATTCATCTTTGAAATAAAATCAGGAATTAGATTTTGGGTTATCATATTTTTCACCTCCTTTCAATAATCATGTAAATATTAATAATATTCTTAATTTCCAAATTCAATTCCATACACCTTTGAAAGCTTCTCAGTAACCTTAGCTGCATAGGTTTGATTCATTTCTGATAAGATTTCCGCGGCCACATCTTTCTTCATGTTTTTTAGTGTGTCCACAACCAAGTCCAACTGTGAATCGCCTAGCTCCTCAAAAATTTTAGCAGAAGCTTTGGTGTCCATTTTTTCATATATCTGAGCAAATTCCTTAGCCTTCTCATCCGCTATCTCTTTATTAAGTATCTCTGTATAAAGGCGCTGTGCCAGATCCTTGTTTATCTTTTCATAGAATTCCTTATATCCGCTTTTGTCCTCTTGTACCAAAAGCTCCTCTGCCTTTCTCAAGTCCTCTTCATATCGTGCCCTTTGAGCTTCCATTTCCCCTTTTATCTGCTCATTTTCCTTCCTCAATGCTTCAATATCGGTCTGGGAACTTTTAAGCTGCTCCAAAGCTTTTTCAGTCTCTTCAAGTTTCTTTGCAAGCTCGCCGTTTTCTTTTCGAAACTGGTTATACTTTTCAATAATCTCCTCTTGCTTGAGATTCTTGGGATCAAGGGGATCATAGTCTGCTGGCGGAGGAGGTAAAGCCATACTTAGAACAGGAATATCTTTAAGGTTGTTCCTGTATTTTTCCGCCAATCCATTTACGTTGTTTCTGATTATAATGAAAAAAACCCCACCTACAACACCAACTATAACAATCAGTGTTATCAACAGCACAAGCAGCCCAAACAGAAAGCCACCTTTTTTAGCTTCCTTTTTTTCAGTTTCGCTTCCTTGTACTTCAGGGTTTTTTGTATTATCTTGCTTCATTTCTTTTGCCATGTCTCTCTCCCAATAGTATTATTTAATGTATTTCCTACAGTTTACTACTCTGCCGAGTGACTTAAATTAAAGCTTACAATTTCATCATTGAGCTTTTGCTCTTCCTTAAGCTGCTCCTTCATATATTCTTCATACTTTTTCTCCTTAAGCTTTTCAAGCACTTTTTTCTCCTGCATGGCCTTAATCAGCTTATCTCTATAATTATCGACAACTAGTTGTGCCTTCTTAATATTATCTTTTTGCAGCTTTGCTCTCTCGTTCAAATAAGATATATACATATTGTACTCTCGAAGCTTTCCTACTGATATGCCTTCCTCGGACTTGCTGTTTATACTATCGATATATTCATCTCTCTCTTTAATGAGCCCGTTTAATATGTCCTTTTGCCTCTCCAACTCCTGCACCGCTCTTCCCAGCTCATTCTTAAGACCATTTTCCAATTGAATTTTCAGGTTTAGCAGAGTCTGCATTCTAAAAACAAACTTCCCCATAATAATCACCCGCCCTGCTCACCAATGCTATCAAAGCAATACGCTCTTCATCATATTTACAGTCTCGTCATAAGAGTACCGATCATGGACACCTTGTTCAATAAATTCTTGGATCTTATCTATTACCTCAATGGCATAGTCAATTTTTTTGTTGCTTCCCTTGGCATAAGCACCGACATTAATCAAATCCTCAGCATCTCTGTACACTGCCATGGTCTTTTTAATATTGTTTGCAACCTTCTTATGCTCATCGGTTACTATGTCGGGCATGACCCTACTCACACTGGCCAGAACATCAATGGCAGGGTACTGGTTTCTGTTTGCCAAATTCCTGGACAAAACAATATGTCCATCAAGAATTCCTCTGGCAGTATCCGTTACAGGTTCAGTCAAATCATCGCCATCAACTAATACTGTATAAAGTCCGGTAATCGACCCCGAGTGAGAATTGCCAGACCTTTCAAGAAGCTTTGGCATTACTGAAAACACTGAAGGCGTATAACCTCTTGAAACCGGCGGTTCACCAATAGATAATCCTATTTCCCTCTGAGCCATAGCAAACCTTGTAAGAGAATCCATCAACAGAAGTACATCCTTTCCCTGATCTCTGAAATACTCTGCTATAGCTGTTGCCATCAGTGCCCCTTTTAGTCTTATGAGTGCAGGCTGGTCAGAAGTTGCAACCACAACAACGGACCTATTTAACCCTTCCTCCTTCAGGTCTTTTTCAATAAATTCTCTTACTTCTCTTCCTCTTTCTCCAATGAGAGCAATTACATTTATATCTGCCTTTGTATTTCTCGCAATCATTCCGATTAAGGTACTCTTTCCCACACCACTTCCTGCAAAAATACCTATTCTCTGACCTTTGCCCACAGTCAAAAGGCCGTCTATAGTCTTAACTCCTAAGGGCAGAGGGTCTTTGATTCTATTCCTTTCAAGGGGATGCGGCGGTTTATTGTCAACAGGATATATATTCTCAGTGACAATCTCGCCCTTGTCGTCAATGGGCCTGCCTGTTCCGTCAATTACCCTACCTATAAGCCCATTACCAACTCCCACGGACAAATAATCTCTAGTGGCCACTACTTTGCTTCCCGGGCCTATTCCATTCATGTCCCCAAGGGGCATCAGTAGCACTTTATTGTCCTTGAACCCGACTACCTCTGCGGACATGACCTTATTTTCCCTCAACGCATTTATCTTACAGATTTCTCCTATATTAACCTCGGGCCCGTTGGACTCAATTGTCAATCCTACAACCTTAGAGACTTTTCCGGTATACTCAATAAATTCTTTATTATCCAAAACATTATGATATTTTGAGAAATCAATGGCTGCCATAAAGCATCTCCATCCCAGACTGTTTATTTTATGTTTGAAACGTGAAATTATTTTCGACTTGCCAATATCTTATAAAATGCTTCCTCGATTTTTTTCAGCTTTGTATCCATTCCTGCATCTACACTTCCAAAGGGTGTTTCCAGTATCAACGCACCGAACTTTAAAGCTTGATCCTTTACAATATCAAGCTGTCCTATACCTTCTACCATCGAAAGAATCCTATCCTTGTTTTCAACTATAAAGTCATAGTCCGCCGAAGACACCTTCAGCGTTATATCTTCCCTATTTGAGCACCGTTCGAAAGCCTGTGAAATCATATCCAAAAGCTTTTCCTTGTTCATACTGATCTCTGCACCGATTACTTTCCTGGAAATGTCCAGAATAACATTCATTGCATCCTTCTCAATGCTTTGAAGTGCTTCCTTATACTCCTTCAATGCATTTTCTCTGATGAACTCTGCTTCCTGAACCAAGTCCTCATACTGGCTTTTTGCTTCTTCATATCCCTTTTCAAATCCCCTTTGTCTGCTGTCTTCCTCTATTTCTGCTATTAACTGAAGTCCCTTTTCCCGGGCTTCCTCCAATATTTTCGATGCCTCAAGCTCGGCTTCTTTAATTATTTCATCTGCCTCATGCCGGGCTTTTTCCAACATAGCCTTTTCATTTTCAAGCTTCTTGCTTAATATCTCGGACTTTTCATTTACACAGGAATCAAAGTCAATTTCAGGCTCTTTAACCCTTTTAATGTTCTGATAATTAATAGGGACTTTGATCTGAACGGGAATCCCAATATTAATTTGACTACTCTTAAATACTTTATTGTTATACAAGCACATCATCTCCTGCACCCCTGGAGATTACTATCTCTCCAGCATCTTCGAGCTTTCTTATGATATTTACAATCTTCTGCTGAGCCTCTTCAACATCCTTAATTCTTACAGGACCCATGAATTCAATGTCCTCCTTCACCATTTCAACCATACGTTTGGACATATTAGCGTAAATCTTGCTCTGAACTTCCTCATTGGTACCTTTAAGAGCAATAGCCAGCTGATTGTTGTCAACTTCACGCAGGAATCTCTGAATAGAACGATTGTCCAGAGAAAGTATATCCTCGAATACAAACATCCTTTTCTTGATTTCTTCTGCAAGGTCGGTATCTTCAACCTCCAGAGTTTCCATAATGTATTTTTCGGTTCCTCTGTCAACATTATTTAAAATATCAACTATTGCCTGTACACCACCGGCAGCAGTAAAGTCTTCGGTAACAATGGATGAGAGCTTTTTCTCAAGTACACGCTCCACCTCTTTTATTACCTCAGGGGATGTCCTGTCCATCGTCGCTATTCTCCTTGCAACATCAGCCTGTTTGTCCTGGGGAAGTGCAGACAACACAATTGAAGACTGTTGAGGTTTCAAATAGGACAGAATCAATGCTATTGTCTGAGGATGCTCATTCTGAATAAAGTTTATAAGCTGCGACGGGTCTGCTTTCCTTACAAAGTCAAAAGGTCTAACCTGAAGAGACACCGTCAGTTTATTTAAAACATCAAGCGCTTTTTGAGTGCCAAGAGCTTTCTCGAGTATCTCCTTTGCATAGCTTATACCGCCCTCAGCAATATAATTCTGTGCAAGACATATCTGGTAGAATTCCTCCAGCACCTTTTCCTTTTCTTCGGGACTTACGGTTCTGATATTTGCAATTTCAAGGGTCAACTGCTCAATTTCATCATCTTTGAGATGTTTAAAAATCTCAGCCGATCTCTCAGGCCCAAGAGCAATTAATAACATTGCTGCTTTTTCTTTTCCGGACAATCTTTCTTTTCTGGATAGATCTGTTTTTGCCAATCCACCTCGAGCCACTATAATACCCCCTAAACCTTTTGTTCTTTTATACTAAAATTATTAATAATAATTAATCCCAGTCGTCGGACAACCAATTTCTAAGAAGCTGCGCCACTGACTCCGGCTTTTGCTTTACAAAGTTTTCAATCTGCTTCTTAATTTCGGAATGTTCTTCAAAGTTTATCTCAGGTAATTCTTCCTCTTCATTAGGCATAATGAACTTAGGACCTCCAGCTGTTGCAAGTTCGGGTTCCAGCTCCTCTTTCTTCTTTTTCGGCATTACTGAAATCATGAGTGCAATTATCAATATAGTCAATAATGCAAAGAAACCATAATTATCAAACAGCTCTTTTATTCTGTCGGCCACAGGTGTAACTTCTTCTTCCTTAGGCGCCAATTTTTGCTTGTCGACTGTAATTCTTTCAACCGGTATTCCTGTAGCATTGCTCAGACCCTTTTTAAACTGTTCTATAAATTCAGTAGTCAATTTGCTGTCATCAGCAACTCTATTTCCATACCACAGGGCAACCGTCATTGATGATTCTTCAAAATTCATTGTCCCTATGGCTTTTTCTTCCGCAGTCAAAGTCTCGGTAAATATTCTGTTTATTATTTCTGATTTACTTTCATAAGAAGAGTTCTCCCCTGAATCTATGGGGTAAGTTGCAACATTCCCGGTTCCCGGATTGGTATCCATTCCTGGGGCTCCGTTTTGGTTGCCGTTCACCAGTTCCTCTGTCTTTTTTTCCTGGCTCACTATTGCCTCGTCCAATCCGGTAGGCTTTTCAATCTCTTTTCTGTTTTTTGTAACCTTATCCAGGTCCAAAACCGGATTTACAGCCACACTTATAAAATCATAGCTATCCGAACGACCGGAATACAAATTTCTTATATTCTTTTCAAGCTCTTCTTTTATGCGAAGTTTAAGCTTGTATTGGCTCGAGGGTATATTCATGCCATCTGACAGATCCTGATTTAATATATTGAAATTATTATCAACAACCGTTACATTTTTAGGATCCAATCCTTCTATAGATGAGGCTACTACCATTACAATTCCTTCAACCTGTTCGGGAGTTATTTCTCCCTTTGGGTTTATCCTTACAGAGGCTTTTGCCTCATTCTTTTTTTCTACAAAAAACATAGAATCATCCGGTATTGTAAGCTCAACATCAGCATCCTTTACATTGTCAAACATTTTCAACTTCGCAATAAGGCTGTTTTTCTTGAAATTCTGCCAGAGCTGCTTTTTATCGCTCTCTGTAGAACTCACCTTAAGAAGACTCCACGCATCCTCAAAGGTCATCCCTGTCTCCGTCAATCCTGTAGAAGCAAGAGCAAATTCAGCTTCATTCTTTTCCTTTGAGTCGACAAGAATACGCTTTCCCTCGCCATGCTTATACTTTATATTTTTCTCCTTCAGGGCCTCTTCAATTGCCGTAATGCTTTCAGCATCTTCAACTGTAATCAAAGGGACATACGTGGTCCTTGTAAGCATCACTATGCCTATTGTAAGTACGACAACTAAAATACCGGAAGTAATAAAGATTCTAGTTTTTTGTGACTTGTCAAGGTTTTTCCAAAAGTCTGTCACCTGTTGCTGCATTCTTGATAGTACCTCAGGCATGAATCCACCACCTTAATCAACGGTTATCATCTTTTGTGACATTTAAGCAACTAACATAGAAGTGCATACATAAAATATGCACTGTTTAAATCTGCATTCTCATTATTTCATTATAAGCATCTAAAATTTTATTCCTGATTTGCATTGTAAATTGAAGAGCTATATCTGCTTTTTGGGCAGCAATCATAACCTCATGAATATTGTCGGTTTTGCCCGCCGCAAAATCCTCGGCGATAGTTTTTGACTGTTTTTCAAGTTCATTTACCTGATTTATGGCATTATTCAAATAATCACTAAAAGCTTCAACAACATTTCCACTCTTTTTTTCTCCTGTAAAATTAAGTGTTGATACTGCAGGAGATATTACATCAATTCCATTTAGACCATTAACAGCCATAATACCCTCCTTAAATAACTTCATCGAATTTCAACATCTTAAAGCTTGGTTTTTCTAACATTACGCTGTCTGGACTTTCATATTATGTGGTTATCTTCCGATTTCGAGTGCTTTCATTGCCATACTCTTTGAAGTGTTAATAGATGTTACATTTGCTTCGTATGCTCTTGTTGCAGAAATCATATTCACCATTTCTGTAATTACGTCAACATTTGGCATTGAAACATATCCCTCTTGGTCCGCATCCGGATGTCCAGGATCATAAACTCTTTTAAAAGGAGATCTATCTTCTACTATTCCTGTTACTCTTACTCCTCCACCTGCTGTGTCACCCTTGCTGCTTTTTGCTAGATATTCGGAAAATGGAGTTGACGAAGATTTTTCCTCAAAGAGCACCGTTTTTCTTCTATAAGGCTGTCCATTCTCCGTCCTTGTGGTATTTACATTTGCAATATTCTGAGAGATTGTATCCATTCTCAGCCTTTGGGCAGTGAGGGCTGATGCGCTTATATCAAGAGAACTGAAATATCCCATAATTTATTATCTCCCTTCTTTTATAACAGACTTGATTTTACTGAAATCACTGCCAATTTTTTGTGCCAGTACATTATATCTAATAGTATTTTTAGCCATTTGAGCCATTTCATTTTCAATATCGACATTATTTTCATCCAGTCTCATTGAAAAGGAGCTTTTATCCTCAGAAACTTTAATGTCTATATCCATTACCTCTCTGGCTCCTACCGGTATATGTTCCGGCCGCGCCCTTATACCTTTAATGCTCCCTTTTGCATTCTCCAAGTATTCTTCAAAAGCCACTGTTTTTCTTTTATACCCCGGGGTGTCAACATTTGCTATGTTCTGTGAAATAGCTTCATTGCGTAACAATGCTGCATCCAACGATTTTTCAAGCACATCTGTTCCTGTAAGAATCCTACTTAGCATTGGATACACCTCCTATGTATTTTAACTTTGCCTTCTTTTGAACAAAACACTACTCAATATATTTCGACATATCAATACATTTTCCTGCATTGATTCTTATAGTTATAGTGGTATTATTAACCGCGTAACCATACACGAACATTTCTGTTTGCTTTTATTAATTTTTTATGGAAACATAAATATAATTGTACAAAAGATACTCTTGAACCCTATAAAGATAATATAAAGAAAATCAAATAAAGAACTGCATAAAACCTGATTAATACATAAAATCCCATTGCTTATAATGATATTATCACAACTTATAAAAAAAAACAACTATTTTAATATAAAATTATCATAAAATTTTTTATATTTCCAAATATTTTTACATTTCGAAGCATTTAGCAATGTATTCTTTTAAATTTTCCAGAGATCTCATTGCCGTCTCATAATTTCTTTTTCTTTTATCACGTATTTTAAGAGGAAGACTCTCCATTAATCCAAAATTCACATTCATTGGCTGAAAGTTCTTCACGCTGCTATCGGAAATATAACTGCTCAAAGCCCCGATTGCAGTACTTCTAGGAAATATAACCCGTTCTTTCCCCAAAAAGTCCATTGCAGCATTAATTCCTGCCACAATGCCGGAAGAGGAAGATTCCACATACCCTTCCACACCGGTAATCTGTCCAGCGAAATAGATATTGGGAGATTTTTTCAGGCAATATACGGCATCCAAAAGCAACGGCGAATTCAGGAAGGTGTTTCTGTGCATTACACCGTACCTTACAAACTCCGAACTCTCAAGTCCCGGTATTAAGCTAAACACCCTTTTCTGCTCCGGCCACTTAAGCCTGGTTTGAAACCCTACAATATTATACATAGTTCCTTCACTATTGTCCTGCCTTAATTGAACAACTGCATAGGGTTCTTTTCCAGTATTGGGGTCAACAAGCCCCACAGGCTTTAAAGGACCAAATCTCAAAGTGTCTTTTCCTCTTTTTGCCATAGTCTCAACCGGCATGCACCCTTCAAAAACCACTTCCCGGTCAAAGTCCTTTACTTCTGCAAGCTCAGCATTTACCAGCTCATTCCAAAAAAATTCGTATTCTTCCTTATTCATGGGACAGTTTATATAATCATCTGTCCCCCTTCCGTAGCGTGCAGCCCTATATGCCTTACTCATATCTATCGACTCAAAAGTAACAATCGGGGCAGCCGCATCAAAGAAATGAAGATAGTCCTCACCAATAAAATCAGCCAGATATTTTGACAGACCTTCCGAAGTAAGGGGACCTGTAGCAACAATTGTTATTCCTTCCTTCGGAAGTTCTCGTATCTCTTCGTTAATTACTTCTATATTATTGTTTTGTCTTATAAGCTCCGTCACCATTTGAGAGAATTTGCTTCTATCCACAGCCAGCGCTCCTCCCGCAGGTACCTGGGCAACATTAGCACATTTCATAATTATTGAGTCTAAAAGCCTCATTTCCTCTTTCAGAAGCCCCACTGCATTTTCCAGTTGGTTTGAACGCAGAGAATTGCTGCAAACAAGCTCTGCAAAAGTATCCATATGATGTGCTGGAGAATAAGCTTTTGGCTTCATCTCAAATAGCTTAACTTTTATTCCACGTTTGGCAATCTGCCACGCTGCCTCACATCCTGCAAGTCCTGCGCCTATTACATTTATATAGTCAACCATATTACTCCTCTTCTTCCTGTCTTTCTGCTGTTTTCATAAAATCACAATTCTCATTGCTGCATCTTAACTGTACCTTTTTTCCCGAGTATTTTTTAAGCAGGAAATTTCCGCAATTTGGACAATTCTCCTTTGACGGCATATCCCAAGTCATAAAATCACATTTCGGCTCACTGTTGTTATTCTCGCATCCAAGATATTTCCTGCCCTTTCGGGTCTTCTTAATATATACCTTTCCACCGCATTTTGGACAGGTAACACCGGCATCCACTAAAATTGGCTTGGCATTTCTACACTCCGGGAATCCCGGACAAGCTAGGAATCTACCATTTCTGCCCATCTTGATTACCATATTTCTTCCGCACTTCTCGCAAATCTCGTCGGTTACTTCATCTGGAATTTCAATATTGCCGATCTTATCTTCCGCATCCTTTAGCACATCAACAAACTGCGAATAGAAATTTTTCATAACCTCTACCCATTTCTTTTCGCCCTCTTCAACTTTATCAAGCTTTTGCTCCATCTGGGCAGTAAACTCAACATCAACAATATCTTGAAAATAGTTTTTCATAATATCCGTTACTATTTTACCTAGCTCGGTAGGAATTAATGTCTTTCCTTCCTTTACTATATAACCACGGGATAAAATAGTTGTAATAGTAGGAGCATAAGTACTCGGTCTCCCTATCCCTTTCTCCTCAAGAGTCCGAACCAGACTTGCTTCCGTATATCTTGGAGGCGGTTGTGTAAAATGCTGTTTCGGATCAATCTTTTTCTGCTTCAGCTCTTCTCCTTCTATAAGTTCGGGAATAATTATTTCTCCTTCTTCAGCCTCTTCATCCTTGCCCTCTTGATAAAGAATCGTAAATCCCTGGAACTTTATAGTGGAGCCGCTTGCCTTGAAAAGATATTTGCCGGCTTCAATATCAGCATTTATGGTGTCATATACTGCCGGGGTCATCTGGCTGGCTACAAACCTATCCCAAATAAGCTTATATAAACGGTACTGTTCCTTGGACAGTGATTCCTTTATTGATTGAGGGTCCATTTCAACCGATGTCGGCCTAATACACTCATGGGCATCTTGGGATGCAGATTTGTTTTTAAAAATATTTTTAGTTTTAGGAAGAAAACTCTCGCCAAACTTTTCCTTAATATACTCCGAAGTCTGGTTTTGTGCCTCATCGGAAACCCTTGTTGAATCGGTACGAATATAGGTAACAAGACCCACAGCCCCAACACCTTTAACTTCAATTCCTTCATACAACTGCTGTGCCACAATCATGGTCTTTTTTGTCGAAAATCCCAGCTTTCTTGAAGCTTCCTGCTGCATTGTACTGGTGGTAAACGGAGCATTCGGATTTTTCTTCTTTTCACCCTTCTTTACTTTCTGCACCTTAAACACAGTGTTTTTAATTTCATCGAGAATTTTATTAACTTCCTCTTCACTCTTCAATTCGGCCTTTTTGTTGTCCAAACCATAGAATTTTGCATCAAAGGGTGACTTTACCCCTTCTTTTTGAAGCCTCGCAGTTATGGTCCAGTATTCCTCAGGCACAAACTTTTCAATTTCTTCCTCTCTATCGCATATAAGCCTTGTGGTAACCGACTGCACCCTTCCAGCGCTCAATCCTTTTTTAACCTTTTTCCAAAGTAGCGGACTTATCTTGTATCCCACAATTCTGTCCAACACCCTTCTCGCCTGTTGTGCATCAACCAAGTCCATATTGATTTGCCTGGGCGACTTTATGGCGTTTTTAACAGCATTTTTAGTTATCTCATTAAAAGTTACTCTACATTTTTCCTTGTTATCTATGTTAAGCAAATTGGCCAAATGCCATGAAATAGCTTCCCCCTCGCGGTCAGGGTCGGTTGCAAGATAAATAGTATTTGCGTTTTTTGCTTCTTTTTTAAGTTTGGAAATTATATCGCCTTTTCCCCTTATTGTAATGTACTTGGGAGTAAAATCATTTTCTATATCGACCCCCATCTGACTTTTGGGAAGGTCTCTCACGTGTCCGACAGAAGCAACTATCTTATAGCCCTTTCCCAAGAACTTTCCAATAGTGTTCGCCTTCGCAGGAGACTCAACAATTACCAATTTATCAGCCATCTTTTTCCTCCAGTTTTGTTTATCTGTTATTTTAATAATATATTATAATATTATATATTGTCATATTACAATTAATTATTTAGAACTTCAATTTGAATATCTTTCCTGGCAACTGCTCTACAACACCTTTTAATTCGAGCATTATCAGTATTGAGTTTACAAGCTGTATACTAAATCCGGTCTTTCTTGCAATAACGTCAATATGCATTGACTCCAGCTTTAAACATTCCGCAACCTTCTTTTCATCATCATCAAGACCCATAAACAACCTGTCATCTTTAAGGTTCTTTGTGAAAAAGTCCTTTATTTTTTCTTCAGTGAAGCAAATATTTAATTCTTCAAGTATATCGTCAATTCCTGTTACTATTTTTGCACCTTCCTTAATTAATTTATTGGTTCCGGTGCTGTTCATGCTATTAACATTTCCCGGAAGGGCAAAAACTTCTCTTCCCTGATCTAGGGCCAAATTCGCTGTAATCAGCGAGCCACTGCGCTCTCCAGCCTCTATTACAATCACTCCTAGGGAAATGCCACTGATAATCCTGTTGCGCGCGGGAAAATTACCGGCCACAGGCGTAGTACCGGGAAGGTATTCCGATAGGCAGGCACCATTCTCACCTATGCTTTCCATCAGCTTTTTATTTTCGTATGGATATACAATATCAAGACCGCACCCTAAGACAGCTATAGTTCTTCCTTTTGCTTCAAGAGCCCCCTTATGGGCAAAAGAGTCAATCCCCCTTGCCATGCCGCTTACAACGGTAATGCCGTATCCTGCAAGCTCATAGGAAATTTTCTTCGCCATATCAAGTCCATAGGATGTTGCTCTTCTCGAACCAACTACAGCCAGATATTTTTCCTCCGCTTGAATGGCCCCCTTCATATAAAGGACCACCGGAGGATCATATATATTTTTAAGGTATAAAGGATACAATTCATCTTCTAATGTAATTATTTTAATGTCATTCTTATAAATATTCTCAAGATGACGATCTACGTTCTGCTTAAATTTTACACTAGTAAGATTTAAAATATCCGTCTTGTTTAAAAAAGGAAGATGCCTTAGTTCATCTTCTCTGGCATTCCAAACATTATGCGTATCCCCAAAATACTCCAGAAGCTTTCTGGACTTGACTGCCCCTACTCCCGGAATGGAACTTAGCCATACCCAATCTCTTAAACTACCTTCCATCATATTCTCCTTTGTAAATAAACGTAAGCAACAATTACCTTACACGTTTTCACAAAATAATTTACCATGTATTGTCCATTGAATCAAGCTTTTCCAGATGTAACCATCAAAAACACTCTTAACCTGAAAATATTAGCTTAACTAAAAGAATAACATGAACAGTTGTTTGCTTCAAGGTAGTTTTTCCTATAATTAATCTCAGCAAAGCAGCATAGCTAAAGAAATTATTTTATTTCCAGCTCCACCGGACAATGGTCGGACCCTAGTACTTCATTGTGTATGGAGGCACTTACAAGACATTCCTTAAGCTCCTGTGACACACAAAAATAATCAATTCTCCATCCTGCATTTCTGGAACGGGCATTAAACATATACGACCACCATGTATACGCATCCTTTTTATCGGGATAGAAAAATCTAAAGGTATCAATAAAGCCTGCATCAAGAAGCTCTGTAAATTTCTCGCGTTCTTCATCGGTAAAACCAGCATTTCTTCTATTGGATGAAGGATTCTTTAGGTCAATCTCCTTATGGGCTACATTCATATCACCACAGACAATTACAGGCTTTTTACCCTTTATCCCAATAAGATAATTCCTGAAGTCATCCTCCCATTTCATTCTATAATCGAGTCTTTCCAGCTCCCTCTTTGCATTGGGAGTATATACGTTGACCAAATAATAGCTGTCAAACTCCAAGGTTATAACTCTACCCTCTTTGTCATGCTCATCAATTCCAATCCCATACTCAACAGAAATGGGCTCTAAACGGGTAAATACCGCAGTTCCGGAATACCCTTTCTTTTCAGCATAGTTCCAGTATTGATGATATCCCTCAAACTCAAGCTCAATTTGCCCTTGTTGAAGCTTGCTCTCCTGTATGCAGAATATATCGGCATTCACATTCTTGAAATAATCTAAAAACCCCTTATTTATACAGGCCCTTAGACCATTAACATTCCATGATATTAATTTTGTCATAACTCTCTCCTTAAAGGCAGTACTTTTCAATAATAATTACACTAATCCCTATATCGATAACTTGTCCATCGGTAATATTCATTGTCACTAATTATACAATTGGTATATTAGAATTACCACGTTTTTATTCAATTATAACACTTTAGTTCAAAGAAAGCTTTCTGTTGGTAGAAAAATTTTCTTAATTAATTTTTTAACTTATCCTTGCGCCAAAAGGTATCAGCCCAAGTTTTGCAAGCTTAAAATGCTGGAGGCCAAAGGGTATCCCAACAATTGTTATGCAAAACAGCAACCCTGTAATAAAATGCGATAGAGCAAGCTCCCATCCGAAAAAGATAAGCCATATAATATTAAAAAGCAATCCACCGACTCCAAAATTGCCAACTTGTACTTCCTTGCCAAAAGGCCATAATACAAGCCCTGCAATTTTAATACACTGCACACCAAAAGGTATTCCGATAATAGTTATGCATACAATCAATCCTGCAATCAGCCATCCTAAGGCTAAAAAAAGCCCTCCAAATAACATCCAAATAATATTTCCAATAAACCGCATTGATTTATCCCCTTTTTATTTAATACTTGCTTATTCACCAATTATCTTTACCAGTACTCTTTTTGGGCGCTTACCGTCATACTCTCCGTAAAATATCTGCTCCCATGTTCCAAAATCCAGCTTGCCGTTGGTAATAGCCGCCACCACTTCACGCCCCATTATCTGACGTTTCAAGTGAGCATCGGCATTATCTTCGTATCCATTGTGCTTATATTGACTGTATGGTTTTTCCGGTGCCAAAGTTTCAAGCCATTTTTCAAAGTCTTGATGCAGCCCCGGTTCATCGTCATTTACAAAGACACTTGCCGTAATATTCATAGCATTAACCAAAACAAGCCCCTCTTTTATACCACTCTCATCAATACATGCCTGCACCTGAGGTGTGATGTTTACATATGCCCTTCTTGAAGGGAGATTAAAAGTAAGTTCCTTTCTATAAGATTTCATTTCAAATTCCTCCTGTATTAATATAATATTTTTTATTGATTCACTGTATGTTTAATTCAACACGGTTCGCTCCACTTTTTCCTATCAAGACTCCTGTACTGAATTGCTTCTAACAGATGATTCGCCTTTATATTCTCACTTTCCTGCATGTCTGCTATAGTACGGGCAACTTTAAGAATTCTGTTATGTGCCCTTGCGCTTAATCCCAGCTTATCAAAAGCATTTCGCAAAATTCCTTTGCAATTGTCATCCAGCTTGCAAAATTTCTTGATCATTGAGGGTGAAAGCTCCGCGTTTGAAAAAATGCCAAGCCCCTTATATCTTTCCTGTTGTATTTTTCTCGTTCGATTTACCCTTTCCCTTATAACACTTGACTTTTCTCCCTCCTCCTGACTTTCAAGATCCTTATATTTCACCGATGCAACTTCTATGTGCAGGTCTATCCGGTCCAGAAGAGGCCCGGAAATTTTCCCTAAGTATTGCTGAATCTGCTTTGGAGTACAGGTACATTCTTTTGCATCCTCAAGGTAATTGCCGCATTTACACGGATTAGCCGCACATATCAATGTGGTCCTTGCGGGATAGGTCAAAGTGGCATTAATTCTCGAAATGGTCACTACACCATCTTCAAGAGGCTGCCTTAACACCTCCAAAGCATCCTTATTAAACTCCGGTAGCTCATCCAAAAACAGTACACCATAATGGGCAAGACTGATCTCACCGGGCTTTGGTATTTTCCCACCTCCGATTAGGCTGACATTGGATATTGAATGATGGGGAGCCCTGAAAGGTCTCTGGGTAATAAGAGAAGTATTTGCAGGCAGGTTACCGGCAATACTGTGAATTTTTGTTACTTCCAGAGCTTCTTCAAATGTCATAAAAGGAAGAATTGTGGGAAGTCTCTTAGCAATCATTGTCTTACCGCATCCGGGTGAACCAATCATCAGGCAGTTGTGCCCTCCACTGGCCGCAACTTCAAGAGCTCTCTTTACAGTCTCCTGTCCCTTTACATCGGCAAAATCCACATCATAATCAAAACTCCTGTTAAAAAATGATTCAACATCCACTTCATGCCTCCCAATCTCCGACGCTCCGTTTAAATGGTTCACTACATCTATTATATTTTTGGCCGGAAGAACATTAATATCCTTTACAACCGCCGCCTCGTCCGCATTTTCCAAAGGAAGAATTATGTTATCCACACCGTTGTCTCTTGCACATAAAACCATGGGAAGTATGCCCTTTACAGGTTTTATTCCTCCGTCCAAAGAAAGCTCTCCTAAGAATGCATACCTATCAAGATTGTTGTCCCTAATCTGTTCCGTAGCTGTAAGTATTCCTAAGGCTATTGGCAGATCAAAGGCAGATCCCTCCTTTCTCTTGTCGGCAGGTGCAAGATTTACCGTGATTCTCTTTATCGGAAACTCCAAACCTGCATTTTTTATAGCTGCCCGTACCCGCTCCTTGGATTCCTTTACAGCGGTATCTCCGAGCCCCACCATATCAAAGGAGGGAATTCCATTGCTAATATCCGTTTCGACAATCACTACATATCCATCCATACCCATTAGGCCCATACTTTTTATTTTCGAAAGCATCTTCCCCCACAACCTTTCTTATCAGTAGGTAAATAAATTGAAAGCAAAACCAATTTATCCGAATATCGCCACATAATTATACCATAATAAGTGCAAATTCTACATCTTTTATTGATAATCTGTTCTCTTTATCTAATAATAAATGACAGTAAGCCCATTATAACACTTAACTCCTTATTTGATATATTATTCTCTGCAATAGTAACCATTTTCAGGATTTTAAGCTATGATATATTATAGTGCTTCAGTAGACATTGTCCTTTTATCATGGAATAAGCCATAAATGTATGGGAGGAATGTTAAATGTTTTTCTTTAGAAGAAGGTTAAGAAGAAGAGTAAAGTCCGAAATAAAAAAAATCAGGCGGGAGCCTGACTGTGAAATAATCCCTGTTATAAACAAGCCGGTTTTATCTATTAATGCCTGTTTTTCAGCCCATATATCAAATTATATCGGTCAAACCGTAACTATATTTGTTGAATCCGGAGGAATCTCAGGAGCAGGTTTTACAGGTATACTCTTATTTGCAAATGAAGTGTACGTTGAGCTTATTACCTCCATTGCCCCTCCCCCCTCATGTTCCTTGAGCAATTTCTGCATTATGTATCCCGATTTGCCCTATAGCAGCATCGGACAGCCTAATCTCAATGCTCCTTTGGGCAGTACAGGGGCATTTGCCATAATTCCCATAGATAAGATTACTTCCTTTGTACATAACAACATCTGACCTAAAATCATATACACTTTTTGGGTCACATATCAATCTTGATATTTTTATTTTTACCTTCTATGTTGCTTCTTTTACCTTTTACCAGAATATTAAGTTCTGAAACCATATGCAGTATTTTTTCTGACTGAGTCTCCAATTCGTGGGCCGAAGCAGAGTTTTCCTGCGCTGCCGCAGCATTTTGCTGTATTACCTGCTCCATCTGAATTATGGATTGGGCAAATTGTTCACTCCCGTTTGCTTGTTCTTCGCTTGCGACGGATATTTCTGCTACAAGACCGCTTACTTTATCTGCGTTTTCGTTTATTTCTTTGAATGAATTACTGACTAACGTACTAATTTCTACTCCCTTGGTGGACAGAGTAATATTTCTTTCAATTATTTCCGCCGTGTCCTTTGCAGCCTTAGCACTTCTTTGCGCCAGGTTTCTAACTTCTTCGGCAACAACCGCAAACCCGGCTCCAGCACTCCCGGCCCTTGCAGCCTCGACCGCCGCATTCAGCGCTAAAATATTGGTCTGAAAGGCTATATCATCTATAACTTTTATTATTTTTGCCATCTCATCGCTGGATTTCTTAATTTCATTCATTGAGTTGTTCATATCGAGCATATGCTGATATCCTTCATCCGACGACCGGGCAGTTTTATCGGATAAGGCCGATGCCTTCTTCGTGTTTTCGGCATTTTGCTTTATCATTGTTGAGGTCTCCTGCATGGTCGCAGAGGTCTGTTCAATTGCTGCTGCCTGCTCCGCACTGCCTTCCGCCAATTGTTGACTTGTCATCGCAAGTTGTGATGATGTGGATAATATTAAGCAACTGGATTCATAGAGGTTATTAGCCAATGTCAATATTTTTTTATTCATTTTTTTTGTAGTGAAAAGAAAGAAGAAAATGAATAAACTAAAAATCAAAAATATTATACCGATATTGACGATGACCTCTAACTTCTCTCTTGTTGCAATATTATCAATATCAGATGTTTTTATAAGTGAAATTATCTTATATCCCCAAGGTTCATAGTCTTTCACCGTTATATCCCACTCTTTTGCATCTTTACCTCCCTTTAGCAGGCTTAATATATCCTCATCTTTCATATCGTTGGACTTTGCCACTATTCTTTCATTCATATCCATAATAACATAACAATCGTTTTCAAACTGCTTTTTACCTTCTATAGTTTTTGCCAGCACACGTATCTGCTCTGTCGGAAACCCTACATACCATATTCCGATAATTTCATTATTAGCATTATACATGGGCTCATAACCTGTAAAATACGGTTTGCCCAGTATATCAACCATTCCATAAAAGGGTTTTCTGTTAACTATGTATTCAAAAGCCTGTCCATTTGGGTCAAGTACAGTACCTATCGCCCTTGAATCGCCGTCCTGTTTTACATTTGTACTTACTCTAACAAATTCCCCACTCCTTGATTTAACAAAAACAGTCGCAGTTGCTCCGGTTTCACCGGCTATTTTATCTACCAGTTCATAATTTCCCACAATGGAGTGTTCTCCCAGAAATAATTGCGGGACAGTCTTTCCTGAAAAGCTAATCTCATCTCTGGTATTTGGTACTCCAATAGATAAACCTGTTCTAATTAAAACATTCATACTTGATTTGACCTGTCTGGAATAAAGCTCATTAATTATATCCATCTGGTCAATGATTGCTTCCTGGGTTTCCTGTACAACCCTTTCCCCCTTCATCTTGTTTTCATTGTAAATCGAATTACCCTGTTTTAGTGATAAACCAAAAATTATGACTACAGCAATAAAATACATCACAAAGATCTTAGCAATGCTTCCCTTTAGCTTATCAAGGATATTTTTCATAACCTTGCCTCCTTTGTTATCAAAATCAAGTATTCATTGTTGCTTTTTTATAGTAAAAAGGCGTATTATTCCTACTAAATATTTATCGTCAAAATTGACCAACTCGACGATAACTAATTATAGAAAATTTCAAATGGAATAAAATCCGGGAGATTCCCGGATTTTATTGACCACTTTTAATATATTATCATACCGCATTATGGACGAAGGATACTATGCTGTCTATAGGTATATCTGTTACCGAACCGACTGTATATACAGGATAACCATTCCATCCGCCGGCCGTTACTGCACCATTTTCATTGGCAGGAAGTATTGGGCTGTATCCTTTTCCATATCCTGCGGCATAACCACCGCTTATACCGCATCCACCGCCTTCAGGTGCAATACCTCTTTCATACCCATTTCCAACATCAAATCCACTACATGCGTTACCTAGAGCACATCCCGGAGGTGGACCAATCCTTGTTATCAGTCTTACAAAACACTCGTTAACGGAAAGAACTACCCCGGTAAAACCAGCTCCTGACTGACCGCCACTTTTAGTAAATATGGTTACAGTCTCACCTATATAATTTGACAGTAATCCTGAGAAGCTGCCTCCCGAAAACCCTCCAAATTTTGACATAAGATTCTCTCCTTTCGATACAAAACTTCTTTCTATATCTTATGTTAACTGTAATTAATGTGTTACAAAAAAATAAAAGCTAGAAACATCGAGTCCCTTCGCTTTTACCTCTTTCATTTCACTCCAAGAAGCCAAAAAAAGAGAGACCATTTTAGTCCCTCTTAATCTTTAACATCTACATATGTATAGCATGTCATTCTACAATTTCCACTTTACCGTCTTTTAATTCACAAAAAATAGGATTCAAATCATAATCACAGAAATTGATATCGCCAAAAGCAATTAAACTGAACTTCCTTGACGCTCCACTGCCACTAAAAACATCAGATTTTATTTTGACAGTTAGTTTAGCAAAATCACCGTCAGTCTTTATTAAGCCTTCTCCCTTTTGCTTGTCATCATCAAAGATCATTAGTATTTCAGAATCTTCATAAACTACGTTATAATCGAAATTATTCTTAGGGTCCGTAACTATACTGCCCGGTTCTACCTTTAGAACCTCCATAACTTTACTGTCATAGTGTAGACTGAAATTCAGAGTCTGTATCCCTTGGGTAGGTATGTTTTCAAATCTCACAGGTATCTCCACGGTATCACCGGGCTTGGCTTTAATTCCTCCAATTACCACATCCATCTCCCGACCGCTTTCATTGCCTGTCATTGCCACTTCCACCCGTCTTAGTTCCTCATTCCAGATTACATCGACCCCCAACACATCACCTATTGCCTTTAGAGGCAAATATGTTCTTCCATTGATAGCCACTATCGGGTCCTGGGATTGAAACTCCTCTCCTTTTACAAAAACCTTAAACGTTGCCTTTAATGCTGTCCACTGATTTGTCTCTGCTGCGTACGCCATAAAACATGTACTTGCTAAAACGACTACAACCAAAACACATAACCATTTTTTCATCATATGCACCTCGTTTATGGTATTTTTTAAGATAATTATACCACATTGAACAAACCATGTCACTGTATTAAATAATAATGATTACTGTTCATTAAAGAATTCCTTAAGCTTCTCAAGGCTTGAATTAAGCTTCTCATTCTGACTTAGAATAGCGTTTATATAAACACTTTTAATATCCTCGTATTTTGTTAACGTCTTTACTGTTCTTTCCACCTCAGCTTTTATAAGATAAAAATCAATTTCCACAAGGTTCTTAAGAAGAGAATGGTATATCGGAGATTCGAGAACCCTGTCCGACATTTCATTTATTGAATTAACAGCCTTAACGAACCTTGAGCGATTTTTTGACGGATGATAAACATCTCTCCTAAGGTAGTCTACCGTCTCAATTTGCCTTATAGAGAGCTGTTCAAGCCTTCTTATCTCCCTCTGAACATCTGCCCTGTAGTCCTGAACTTTTGAAGCAATTGAAGCAGAGAATCTCCCTTCCTCATGCAACAATTTGATATTATTTTTAACACCAGCATCAGATAACTTACATTTCTCTAAGGCAGCTTCAAGAGTTTCATTTCGAGCATATGAAATATTCAGTCCTCCTTCAGTAGCATTTATTATCGTAGTCTTTTCCCCAACCTTTTCAAAATACCCTTCAAACCAGTTTCTAATTGCAAGAAAAGGTCGGGTAGTATATACCTCATTTCCATAAATATCCTTAGTAAGGATATATCCTCTTTTTTGAATATCTTCGGTATTGTTTATGATTGTCCCCGGTGCTTGGCCCGCATACATGCTTCCAAAAGTAAAAGCCATGTCTTGTCCGATAATTATAATGGGATCGCAGCCCATCTTAAATAAAATATCAAAGCAAGTATTGGCAACCGACGGTCCACTAAGGAAAAAGTCTGTCTTAATATTTGCATACTCAAAGAAGCCTGCCGTATACATGTCAACGGGATAATTCATAACAAATTTGGGGCCGGTATAGCCCTTTACAGAATATGTAGATACCTGATTTGAATAAATAAAATAGGTATCCTTGTTCTTTACATTTTTATGTATATCCCCTTCTTTATCCCCCGCATCTATTCCCACCATAAAATGCGGCGACAAACCAAAGCTTTCCATAATCCGCACCGCTGTTCCTGCTGCCATGATAACACATTTATCCTCGAGACCTTTTAGATGGTGGATGTTTTTCTCAAGGGAAGGTCCTGCCGATACCAATATACCTGGAATACCTTTAAATTTGTCGATTAGGATTCCAGCATCGGATGCTTCATAAATCTTATTAAGATTCTTTATATTATTGTGTACCCACAGCCCTCCAAAACCCCTTCTAGTTGCAATATCCACAGTGAAATTGTTCGCAAGCTTAATAAAACTGTCCCTAAGCTCGTCCCACATATGGGGAAACATTTCTCCATATACCTCAAAGGGCTGCACTTGAATGCCACCCTTTTCCGTATCCCAGAACAAGGAATTTATCCTGTCCAGTATGACATCCAGGTCTTCATCCACAATGATTTCAGCCTTTTTAATAATGGGTTCGAGATTCCTTATAGAGAGAATCTGATAAAACAAATCCATATTAGGTTCAACTATAATAACTTTTTTATTTGGAAAGCTTGTAAGAAGTACTTCAAGATGAAATGCCATCCCCATTCCAAAGACAATATCTGCCTTGTTTGAGGGGTCAATATATTTATCAATCCAGGCATAAGCCTCATTAATCGGGTCTTCATGGTCACAGAGCAAATAATCCTTCTTAAAGCACCTTGCCATAATGTTTATCACAAGCTCGTCTTGACGTGCCAGAAGTATTCTTTCCACCGAATTGTCCTTTGGAGCATACTCTCCCTTAATATATCTGTCAAGTTTATTGTATGTATCAGGCTGGTATTCCTTTAAGAGAGACAGATTCCTTTCCAACACTTCACTCATAGCAATCACTCTTTCCTCATTTGTGAATTAGATTTGTTACTGCGTCCCAATATTCTTATTTCTCGTTTAGAAGCTTGCGAAGCTCGTCCATAAATGTATTTATATCCTTAAATTGCCTGTACACCGATGCAAACCGCACATAAGCGACTTCATCTAGGTTTTTCAGCTTTGCCATTACCATTTCTCCGATATGCTTGGATGTAACTTCCCTCTGCAAAGAATTGCAAATCTGACTTTCAATGTCTTCAACCAGTTTCTCCAACTGGCCAATAGATACCGGTCTTTTTTCACATGCCCTTAAAACTCCGTTCAAAAGCTTCTCTCGGTTAAAAGTCTGCCTGCTCTTATCCTTTTTTATGACCATAATAGGCAGACTCTCGACCTTCTCATAAGTAGTAAACCTTTTTGCGCACTTGGAGCATTCTCTTCTCCTTCGTATTGCCGAACCTTCATCTGTTGGCCTTGAGTCGATAACCTTATCCTCTATAAAACCGCAATATGGGCACTTCATTACATCCCTCCTTCTACAATTACCCTATGAAATCAGCTTTTATAGTACATTAATTTGCATCAAATACTAAATCTTATTATATATAATACACTATAAACAGTTTTAAATAAATACTATTATTGATTTAGTATTTATTCAAAGTGTTTTCTTATAAACCTATCATCCATTTCCACCAAAATGATATCTTCTCCGATCTTTTTAATCTTTTCCCAGGGTATTACGCATTCGTTCTCTCTTCCGATAAGCCCAAGCAGTCTTCCACCGCCGGGAATCACAATCGCTTCAATTCTACCGCTTTGGAGATTTATCTCCACGTCACCTACGAATCCAAGCCTCCTTCCGTCCTTTATATTAATTACTTCCTTTTCTCTAAAGTCAGACGTCCTGTTCATGATATCACCACCGCATACTGTTACTTAAACCTCTACGTTAATATATGATTTTATGGAAAATGATATGTTATAAGGATTTTATTGTCTTATTAATATTGTCCTATTAATTAAGGAGTCATAGGCCAGCGAATATGTTGCACTGTTCCTTGACTCCTTTATTATAGATCTAAACCTACTATTTTTAGACTCTGACTTTTCATATAAGACTGACTACCTTTTTCTTTTAGAAACCTACTAAATATATTTTCTCATATGCATGAGTGCAGTTTTCTCAAGCCTTGAAACCTGTGCCTGGGATATCCCGATTTCTTCAGCGACTTCCATCTGGGTTCTACCGTCAAAAAAGCGCAGATTCAATATAAGCTTTTCCCGGTCATTGAGCTTTCTCATAGCTTCACTTAGAGCTATACCTTCAAGCCAGTTTTCATCATGATTTTTTTCGTCCTTAACCTGATCCATTACATAAATTGCATCTCCGCCATCATGGTACACAGATTCAAACAGGGAAATGGGATCTTGTATTGCATCTAAGGCAAACACAATATCTTCCTTTGCGATGCCCAGCTCTTTAGCAATCTCCTCTATGGTAGGCTCTTTTGAATTCTTGTTCGTAAGCCTTTCTTTTGCTTGAAGCGCTTTATAGGCAATATCTCTTAAGGATCTGCTTACACGGATGGAGTTGTTGTCCCTTAGATACCTTCGTATTTCTCCAATTATCATGGGGACAGCATATGTTGAAAACTTAACATTCTGAGTAACATCAAAATTGTCAATTGCCTTAATAAGACCTATACAACCAACCTGAAAAAGGTCATCAACATATTCTCCTCTATTGTTAAATCTTTGTATAACACTTAATACAAGCCTCAGATTTCCCTTTATAAATTCCTCTCTTGCCGAGGTATCTCCATTATGCATTCTTTCGAAGAGAACCTTTTTTTGTTCATTGCTAAGTACTGGCAGTTTAGATGTATTCACACCACATATTTCAACTTTATTGATAAGCATAGAAAAAACCTCCCGGCAATAATTTAAAGTCAGTATCATTATTGCCACGAAGGTCATTTTTATACTGCTAAAAAGACTACAAAATTTCACAAAAACACCTTGACAAGACCTGTACTTGTTGCAAATTCTAAGGCTGAATTTATCTTGTATTTTTTTACAATTACACCATCCTGCTTATTTCTTTTCTTAATCTACTGATAATCTTTTTTTCCAATCTAGAAATATATGACTGGGAAATCCCAAGCATATCGGCCACTTCCTTCTGGGTCTTTTCAACTCCACCATTTGTAAGTCCAAACCTTAGCTCCATTAT
This sequence comes from Acetivibrio mesophilus, assembly GCF_004102745.1. Lineage (GTDB taxonomy): Bacteria > Bacillota > Clostridia > Acetivibrionales > Acetivibrionaceae > Hungateiclostridium > Hungateiclostridium mesophilum. Next base: position 253,316 of record NZ_RLII01000002.1, read on the forward strand.
CTTTTTTTCCCTTAAGGACAGCTTTTTCATTGCCATTGCAAGAAGCTCTCTGTCTATCTCATCCTCAATACTTCTATGGATTAGGTCATTCTCCGTTCCAAGAATATCCGAAAGAAGCAGCTCATTTCCGTCCCAATCTATGTTTAGCGGCTCATCTATTGAAATCTCCGTCTTCATCCTGTTGTTTCGCCTCAGGTACATAAGTATTTCATTTTCAATACACCTTGAGGCATATGTAGCAAGCTTTATGTTCTTATTGGGGTTAAAGGTGTTAATCGCTTTGATAAGCCCAATAGTACCAATGGAGACAAGGTCCTCCACCCCTACCCCAGTATTCTCAAATTTTCTGGCAATATAAACCACAAGCCTCAAGTTTCTTTCTATCAAAATTGATTTTACTCCAAAATCGCTTTTCTCAAGCTTGCTTAAAAGATAGGTTTCCTCATCATTGGTCAGCGGCGGCGGAAGAGCCTCACTCCCCCCAATGTAGTAAATAGGATAATTGTTGTAAAGTTTCAGTTTGCTCAGCAAATTAATATACCTTACCATCAGCGAAAGCCTCAGCTTCTTAAAAAAGACCATATCATATTCCCCTTTCGTAATAATTATATTGGTAGTTGAAAAGTTGTTATCTAAACTAGCTCCGGGCTAAGAAGTGCATTATAGTTATTATTCTTAGACAGCGCTCTGTTATAAATACCGATAATCACATCCGTTACTCCCTTCTTCTCCGTATTTTCCCCCACCTCAATATAGTCCGGTCTGAATCCAATCAACATTCCATTCTCTTTACCCAGAGATGTAAAGGGTATGAGTCTGAACCTGGACAACCACCTAGAGTCGGATACAATTTGAGTCACACTGTCTAAATCATTTTCCTTTGCCTCATCAAAAATACTCTGAATCTCCATGGGCAGTATATTCTTTATGGCATTAAACTCTACAACTACCACAGGTGAGTTGGTCAACGGATCATAAAGGGAATTGCCGGTATCAACCAGAGCATGCAAATCGATGGTCCCCTTTCCGAAAGCAATTTTCAAAGGTATCAGAAGCTTTTCCTTCGAGAATCTTTGCTGTACTATGTCCCAGAAGATCTTTATGATTATCCCGACAGTTGCTACAGTAAAAAAGAGAGTAGTTCCTTTTGAACTCCATATGTATACTATTCCATTCCTAATGAATCCTCCCGTTTGATTGAGATAGAGGAATGCAAAAGCGGCACCTGCAAATATAAATGTTGAAACATAGAATACTGCCAGTGTCTTAATAAAAAGTCCTAGCTTTTCCGGAGAAAAAGCTATCGCAATAATTAAAAGGGACAAAGCAAATTTAGCTAAAGTGGTATAATACATCTTTAAATCAGGCATCAAAATCAGGACAACAACATATATCGCTCCTACCAGAGCTCCCAAAAACAATCTAAGATGAGATGTTTTGTGTCTTATGAACTTAGCAGTAAGCAATAGTATAAGATAATTCATAACTATGTTTTCCATCACCAATACATCAATGTATATTTTCATTCTCTCAACCCCCAAATCTGGCAAAAGCATAGAGAAATTTTTTCTTATAACACCTTACATAAAACACTATCCTAAATAACATATATGCAAAAGCATGTATTTTTATTATTGATTATACAGATAAATTTATATTTATTTTGTAAAACTGAAGCATAGAATAAAAAAATCTTATGACAAAAAAGCGCAGGAGTATATCCTTTTCGATATACTCCTGCGCTTTTTTAGCCCCTTAGAATGAAATAAAAGAGACTAAAGCGAAGGGCCTCAATGTCCCTAGCTTTTATAGTTAAAAAGTATTTACTTAAACCTATTCCTTCTTAAGAAAGTCGGTATCTCCAACTCATCCGATCCTACCTGAGTTGTCGAAGTCTTTTCAGCTTGAGCTGCAGTAGAAGGCGTATTCTCTGCCACAGCTGGCTTTTCAGGCTTCCTAATCACAGGAACCTTGTCAAACCCTGTAGCAATTACAGTGATTAGAATCTCATCCTTTAAATTCTCATCGATAACTGCTCCAAAAATAATATTTGCATCAGGGTCCGCCGATTTCTGCACCAACTCAGCTGCAGTATTAACTTCAAACAATCCAAGATCGGCTCCGCCGGTAATATTAAGCAGAACCCCTCTTGCCCCTTCAATAGATGTCTCTAAAAGAGGACTTTGAATTGCCTGCCTAGCTGCCTCTTCAGCTCTGTTATCGCCGGATGCCCTTCCAATACCCATATGGGCAAGACCTGTGTCAAGCATAATTGTTTTGACATCTGCAAAGTCTAGATTTACCAGACCAGGTACAGCTATAAGGTCGGATATACCCTGCACACCCTGTCTTAATACATCATCCGCTATCTTGAAGGCATCAACAATGGACGTCTTCTTTTCAGCCACCTGAAGCAACCTGTCATTCGGTATTGTAACCAGAGTATCAACAGTATTTTTAAGGGTTTCTACTCCTCTTTCAGCATGCTGCATCCTCTTCCTACCTTCAAACATAAAGGGCTTTGTTACTACTCCGACAGTTAGAATGCCCATTTCCTTGGCAATCTCTGCAACTACAGGAGCAGCTCCGGTTCCTGTTCCTCCGCCCATACCGGCAGTTACAAAAACCATATCCGCACCTTTAATTGCCTGAGCAATTTCATCCCTACTCTCATTGGCAGCCTTTTCGCCAATTTCGGGATTAGCTCCCGCTCCAAGTCCCTTTGTCAATTTGTCGCCAATTTGTATCTTTGTGTTTGCTTTCGATAAAAATAAAGCCTGTTTATCAGTATTTATTGCAATAAATTCCACTCCACGCAGTCCTGCAGTTATCATTCTATTAACAGCATTGTTTCCTCCACCACCAACACCAATAACTCTTATCTGGGCAAATTGTTCCATATCAATATCAAACTCCAGCAACTTAAGTCCCCCTTCTTTTTCATTCGTAATAGAAAAACTTTACTTGTGTTTCTATGCCAATTTATATAGATATCATTCAAAGTTCATAATTTGGGTAACATTTATTCCCTCAATACTTAATAATATATTAATATTAGAGATTACGCAAGATTGTATTTTAAGTATTGCATCCATTATTTATAACTTGATATATACATCTTGTATTTAACTTGATATATTCATCGGTAAAAATCAAAAAAATATATACATATAATTATAAAGAATTATATTCGAAATCTTTAAAAATGTGTATTCGAAAAATAGAACTAATATGTTAAAATAATCCGTTGAAAAGATTGGCAATTTTCTTTAAAAAGCCATATTCCTTTTTTTGCTTCTGTCTTCTGGGTTTGTTGTTTTTAGTACCACCACTTTTCCCCTCAGACTTAATCCTGTTTGCAACATAATTTATCGTTGCCATTGCAGTTACATGTTCGGCATTTTTTATCCCCAGTGACTTATAAGATACTATTCTGACTGGCAACCCGAAGATTTCCTTTGCCGATTGAATTGAGCCGTCAATATATGAGATGCCTCCTCCAGCCAGTACGACTCCTCCGTTAAAGCTGCTTAATATACCCTCTTGCTCAAGCATTTCCCTGCATAGCGAAAATATTTCCTGAGTTCTGGCCTCAATTATTTCAACGACTTCGGAAACCTTTATTGTCCTTTTGGTGTTCTCACTAAGTTCATTTATTGTTATATCATGGTCGTTATTGATAAGCGAGGTAAGAGCCAGACCATATTCCCTCTTTAGCTTTTCAGCATCATTTAATGAGACCTTGAGCCCTATGGATATATCGTTTGTTATGTGTTCTCCTCCAACGGGTATGGAATCATATAGGACAAGACACTTGCTTTTGAATACGGATATATTTGTAACTCCACCGCCAACATCAATAAGAATCGCACCCATCTCTTTTTCTTCGGGATTCAAAGCCAAATCTCCCACTGCCAAAGATTCTGCAATAAAACCATTCACTGCTACATTGGCATTTTCGACACTCTTTATGATGTTATTAAATGTGGTGATTTTTCCAACCACAACATCTGCCTCAAGCTCAAGCTTCACTCCTGCCATGCCGACGGGATCAAGTATTTCATCACAACCATCCACAATGTACTGTCTTGGAATAACATCAATAATCTGAACATTTTCAGGAAGCTTCACATCTTCAACCTTTTTCAGCACTTTTTCGACATCATCGGATGTAATTTGATGGTCATGCCTTAAAACATCAACCGAAGCCTTATTATAAAATACGTCAATATGTGAGCCCATAACATTCACATAAACACTCTCAATATCAACATTAAGCAAGGCTCTCACTTTTTGAATGCAGCTCCGTATAGCATTTGAAACACTATCTATATCAACAATTACGCCTTTTTTTACGCCGCTGCACGGTTCCATCGCCTTGCCCAACACTTCAAAATTACCGTTATCACCAAGTCTTGCTACAAAGGCGCAAACCTTTGTAGTACCTATATCAATACAACTTATTATATCGTCCACTTATGTAAACCTCCCGTATGCCAAAGCACGAATACAACCAGGTGCCGATATATATTTAGCAATTTCTTTATTCTAATTAACCTTGACACTTTACAAATTTCATTTTCCCAAAACCGGATATTTATTAACCCTATATCATTATGATACCATTAATATCAGAATATCTTAAGCTTCATTATTATCCAGCATATTATCTTTTATATTATCTTTTTTGCTGTACTTATTCAATAAGAATCTTCGAATAACAGCAAAATTTAGAAACAGCCTGTTTCCAAAAGCAAATATCGCAGCAAAATAAATCTGTATCCCTAGCTTGTCTCCTATATAAGTAAGTGCAGCTGCCAAAAGAGCATTACAAATAAAGCCCGACAAAAAAATTCCCATGTCAAACTTCTTTTGCATGGTAGATACCACACCACCGAAAACGGAATCCAAAGCTGCAAGAATAGCTACTGCTACATAGCTTGAGTATTGCTCAGGAATACTATATGGAATAAATACTCCAATCAGAATTCCAATAATTAAGCCCAATAAAGGAATCATTCTGCTCCTCCCTCTCTAATCTGGTATAAAACTTGGATATTCACCCGATGTAAAATCCAATAATCCCTTATCTTCCTCTTTTAGTTGGAAGTAAAAAATCTCTCTTAAGAAATTAATTCTATATTCGCTTATCTCTTTATAGTTTCCAAGGTTAACCGCTATCCTAGAATCAAGATAGAGATTAATATTGTCGAGATCAGATATATCAATATAGCTTATTGCATCCTTAATACTAAATTCCTTGCCTCTTTCCCCTGCATTGGCATCAGCAGTAGCAATAACCTCCATAACTTTTCCAAAAGCCTCCAAGTACTTCGGGTCATGCACCGATAAAGCCTGTCCCAGAGTATAGCTGTCACATTCCAGCCCTTTTATGACAGGAAACTTTTCGTCAGCTGCATTGCTGCTCAAAGTAAGCACAAAACTCTCACTGTCAATCACAAGGTTTGACCCCATATAAGGCACCAAAGCAACCGGATCCCTTTCGGTTACTTCTATGCCAACCACACCCATAAAGTTTATTCTTACTACTGCACTTTTTAAATACGGGCACCTTTGCAATAACAGTTTTTCCGCATCAATTGACCTAAAGGTAACGATACCCTTTAGATTCACACTGTTGGACTTAAACCAGTTATTACCTATTATCAAACCTGAAGCATCAATCACTTCACTGCTATTATAATGCTTATTGCCATAAACTTCAATCCTCTTTACAGAAAATAATGGTGACAGCCCCAAACACACTAAAATCGCAGCAATAAGCAGAAAAAAGAATACAAACTTAAAAAATGACAGTATTCTCTTCTTTTTTTTTCTTTTGTGTTTTTTTTGCGGTTGATACTCTGCACCGGTTGTTATCTCCTGTATTTTCAATAGACTTACCCCTCTTTATTCTTCTCTTTTAATTAAAGCCCCAACCATGGAAAGCTTTCCTTCAATATCCTCATAACCCCTGTCGATATGTTTCGTCCCACTTATTATGGTAGTGCCTTCAGCGGCAAGTGCTGCGAGAACCAATGCAGCCCCTCCTCTTAAGTCCCTTGCAGCAACAGTTGCCCCGGTAAGCCTTTTAACTCCCTTAATTACAGCCAGTCTTCCCTCCAGCTTTATATCGGCTCCCATTCTTAATAGCTCCTCAACATGTTTGTATCGGTTCTCAAATATGGTCTCAACTATAATGCTGGTTCCCCTGGCAACCGAAAGTAGAGAAACAAACTGTGACTGCATATCAGTGGGAAATCCCGGGTAAGGCAGAGTCCTGATTATGTCTATAGCCCTTGGCTTGCTAGGACCCGAAATATGTATATTATTTCGTTTTATGTTGATCCTACAGCCGGTTTCCCGAAGGTATGACACTATGGACGTAATATGTTCTGCCGAAACACTCTTAAGGTACAAATCCCCGCCGGTAATTCCTGCCGCCACCAAATATGTACCTGCTACTATCCTGTCGGGTATAACACTGTGCTCAACATTATTAAGCTTCCTGTCCGTACCTTTTATTGTTATGGTACTGGTTCCTGCTCCCGACACATTTGCACCCATTTTTACAAGGAAATTCTGAAGGTCTACAATTTCAGGCTCCTTGGCCGCATGACGTATAACAGTCTCGCCCTCAGCAAATACCGCTGCCAGCATTATATTCTCTGTGGCTCCAACGCTCGGAAAATCCAGTTGAATCTCGCAACCCTTGATTTTATCCACTTCGCAGTATAAAAAACCGTGATGCGCATCGTGCACTTTGACCCCCATACGTTTTAGAGCCTTGATATGAAGATCAATGGGCCGTGGACCTATTTCGCAACCACCCGAGTGGCTAACCTTATTGTACCATAGAAAAAAATTATTAATCAGCTTTCAGATGAAAAATCAAATACTCTTTATTCACTATTTTATCATTTAAAAAATTATGTATCAAATGTTTTTTAATGGCGGAGCATTCAATGGGTATATCAATTAATTATTTAGGGAAATACTTCCTTATAAAAATATTTGTTCATAACTATAACTCTTTGTGTTATAATTTTAAAGAAATTAAGCAAAAATACATCAAAAAAGCAGGGATACAAATGAATATAAGACTTACATTTACCATAATAATTACAAAACTTCTTGTTTTCGCGCTCAGAATTTTGAAAAGAGGTGGCACCACCCTTCCCGGAAAGGTTGCGCGTAAAATTTATCCGGACATAATCAAGGTAATTTCAAAAGATTATAAGATTATAATGGTTACAGGGACAAACGGCAAAACCACCACTACACGTATTATCGGAAAAGTACTGGAGGAAAACAACATAGAGTACATCACCAACAAATCCGGAGCCAACCTGGTAAGCGGTGTTATTACCACCTTTATCGACTCTGTAAATATTTTTGGAAAGAGCAAGGCTTCTACAGCATTGATAGAAGTTGATGAAGCTGCATTTAATGTGGTAACCGACTATGTTCAGCCGGATATTCTGGTGGTAACAAACTTTTTCAGGGATCAGTTGGACCGCTTCGGTGAGCTTTATACTACTTTAAGCAATGTCAGGTCGGGCATTGAAAAGTCTCCCAACGCCAAACTGGTTTTAAATGCCGACGATTCTTTGTGCGCATCCTTGGGGCATAATATGGACAGAGAAGTCATATACTACGGTTTTTCCGATGAAGCATACGACAACAGTAACACTGTTGTAAATAGTGATGCGAGCATTTGTCTTTACTGCAAAAGCAAATATGAATACTCCTATCAGGTATACGGTCACCTTGGTGGATTTTCTTGCCCGGACTGCGGATATATGCGTCCTGTCTCCAAGGTAACATGCTTGAAGATTAACGAGCTGAACACTTCGTATTCTGATATTGTGTTTTCGTTGAGCCCTATAAAAGAAAGTAGTGAACCGGTATCTTACAATGCGAGAATTAATCTTCCGGGTCTTTATAATATATATAATGCGATGGCTGCAGCCTCATTGGGACATCTATTAGGTTTTTCAGCAGACAGCCTTGTCAAAGCCATGGAAAGCTTCGAATGCGGTTTTGGTCGAATGGAGACCATTGAAACCGATGGTAAAACCATAAAAGTAATTCTCGTTAAAAACCCCACAGGCTTTAATCAGGTTTTGAGCTATCTTCTTACGGAAAAGCAAAATACCCAAATAGCCTTTGTTATAAATGACCGTCTTGCAGACGGTACCGATATTTCTTGGCTCTGGGATGTTGATTTTGAGCAGCTTCAGCAAATGCAAAATAAGGTATCTTACTTCTATACTTCAGGAATTCGCGCAGAGGATATGGCTGTGAGGCTTAAATATGCAGGAATATACAGCGATAAAATTCAGATTGAAAAGGACTATGAGCGGCTGTTGAATAGGGCTTTAGAGGCTACTTCCGAAGGACAGAGCCTTTATATACTGCCAACCTATACAGCCATGCTTGAAGTAAGAAGCCTTCTTAAGAAAAAATTCGGTTTAAAGGAGTTCTGGAAATAATATGTATGAGTTGAGTATTTGTCATCTATACCCTGATCTTTTGAATTTATACGGCGACAGAGGAAATATAATTGCTTTGAAAATGCGCTGTGAGTGGCGCGGAATAAACGTAAACGTTTCAAACATATCTCTCGGTGACAAGTTTGACGCTGAAGCCTACGATATTATATTTTTGGGCGGCGGCCAGGACTATGAACAGGAAATGATCCAGGACGACCTCCTAAACGAAAAAGGAGAGGAAATCAGAAACGCCGTAAAAAATGACAAGGTATTCTTGGCTATTTGCGGCGGTTACCAACTGCTAGGCAGTTATTATAAGACCTGGGACGGTAAAGAGATTCATTTTCTAAATGCCCTGAACCTATGGACCATAGGCGGCAAGGAAAGGATGATCGGAAACTTTGTGTTTGAATGCGATTTTCTTAAAAATGATAACTATGACGGAAAAATCGTAGGCTTTGAAAATCATTCAGGACGAACCTATTTGGGCCAGGGAGTAAAACCCCTTGGCAAGATTATAAAAGGGTATGGAAATAATGGTGAAGACGGTTTTGAAGGGGCAATTTACAAGAATGTGTACTGCTCTTATTCCCATGGAAGTCTGCTCCCTAAAAACCCAGCTTTGGCGGATCATCTTATTTCCATCGCTCTAAAGCAAAAATACAAGGATTTTGTATCCCTTTCGCCTACTAAGGATGAATTCGAAACCTTGGCCCATGACTCAATGATTAAAAGAATAATAGGGTGACCTTACGATGGTATTATGACTTAATTTAGTAATTTCATTGGTTTCATTTCATAGATTATATATGCGCTAAGTTATGTTATTTGCTTGCTACAGGGTCACCTCTCCACACCCTTTACAAACTATACACTATGTGAATTTATTTTTAATGCTTACACTTATTTTTAGTAATATAATTGTTTTATCTATTCCGTCAATACAATAATACTAATTTTCAATTCCTATATAGGGCTTCATAATTTATCTTACGTCTACCTATAAGACAAAAAGAACCCCCGACAGAATTGCTCTATCAGGGATATGCTTATTGACATATTTTCCTAACAATATAGAGATTTGGGCTACTTCCAAAACTCATATCTTGTAATGGTATCAATTGTTCCTGAATACTTATCAAAATGTCCTTTTTTCTTACTATTAAAAATACCTTCAACTAGCACATACTTTCCGTTTGATTTTTTGAGTTTTTCATATGTTGTTTCAAGCAATTCTTCATCTAATGCTAACCAAACAGCATTTTTGGTTATTGCTTTTTTATAGTCATCTCTTGAGAGATATAGTCCATTGCTTTCAAATTTAACATTTCCCACTCCTATAACCCTTACTAATTTTCCATCATATTGTTCTGGCGTAGCAATTAGATTTATCAAAGAAACTTCTATTGCATCCTGCGATACCTTTCCATATGCTAAAACCATTCCACTTCGCCCTTTATCTAAATTCATAATTATTGATAAAAAAGCAATAAGAATAATAGAAGTACTCATAATAATCCATTTGTATTTTTTTATACTATTCATAATGACCATCCTTCCTTTTAAATAAATATTTATTATTAGGGTGAATTTAGGCCTTTTGGCATCTCACTACAAATAGTTGTTGTCCAAAAAAACACTTATTAGGATCATATTTTTTCAATCTTCCTCCTGGTGTAGTAACGTATATAGGAACTTCAAAATAGTCTGCTACACCTTATCACCGTTTTTGTTTAACATAAAAATGTCATATTACAAATACATATTTTGGTAAATTTAAATAAACATTTCTACAACAAAATCCCTTGCGAGAGGAAATCAAATATTAAGTTTACCTAAGCATTATAACCAAGCTCTAATGCTTTTTCATAGCATTCCTGCGCTTCTTCATTTTCGTCCAATATTCTTAAAGCCTCAGACTTTGAATAATATGCCTCAGCGTATTCGGGATTTAATTCTATAGCCTTATTAAAATTCTCCAGCGCTTCTTCCATGTTTTCAAGGCACATTTGTGCCTTACCGATACCTACATAAGAGGCTTCGTACCTAGGATATATGTATATGGCCTTATTATAGCTTTCTATTGCATTTTCAAACTCATTTATCATGAGCTGGGCGTTTCCTAAATTGTAGAAATATTCTGCCTGGTTATTGTCCAGCTCTATTGCAGCCTGAAAACAGCTCACAGCCTCGTCAAACATTCCAAAGTATCCAAGAATCTTCCCTTTATTATTATGGGTATCTGCATTATTTGGAGATACTTCCAAAGCTTTATCACTGTACTTTATGGCGTTTTCCATGTCACCCGTCGCCATATATACCTGAGATTTTCCTATATACGAATAAATATAATCCGGTCTTAGATTCTCCACCCTATCATAGAAAATCATGCTGTTTGCATAATTCCCGACAATAAAATAGAGATGGGCAATAGCCGAATAGCATTCGGCAAATTCATGCCACAGGTTTATAGCCTCGTTGTAGTTTTCCAGAGCGCCCTCCAGATCTCCTAAATATTTAAGCGAATTTCCCTTGCTGTAATAAGCATAAGCACTCTTTGGATCAAGCTCAATCACCTTATCAAAACAGCTTAAGGACTCTTTAAACTGACCTGTATAATAAAGTATATAGCCCTTTCCGTAGTAAGCATCTGCAAGACCGGGCTCAATTTCAATAGCCTTATCGCATTCACGGACAGCATCATCAAATCGTCCCATACCAAACAGAATATTGGCCTTTTTTTCATGCCCATATCCATCATCCGGAAACTCCTCAAGGTAAATATCCATGTTTTCCAGTGCTTTCTCGTAATCGCCCATTTTTTTATAGACCTCAGCCCTATCATAATAAACCATTTTAAAATCTTGATCGATTTCCTTTATCCTATCCAGTACCTCAAGAACATCCTCATACCTGTCCATCTGCATTAATACCTGCGCCTTTGAATAATAACCCTCAACATTATTATCATCAAGGCTTATTGCCTTTTCGCAACAGTCCAGTGCCTCTTCATACTCTTGCATCAAGTATAAGGACTTTGCCCGGCCTACATAGGGATTAGGCTGCTCAGGAACTTTCTCAATGTATTTGTCAAAAAACCCAATAGACTCCTCAGGTTTCCCCATATTTCTCAATATTTCCCCTTTGTAGTAGTTCAAAGCAGGATAGTCGACTGATATAGCCATAGCATCTTCAATGCATTTAAGAGCCTCCTCGAATTTTTCCTGTCGGAAGAAGACAGCACTCTTTTTTATGAAAGCACCAATATCTTTAGCATCCCTGTCCAAGAGAGTATTACAAGACTCAATGGCTTTTTCATACTCTCCAAGAGCAATCAAAATATCAGCCTTTTCAAGATAGGGTTCTCTATAATCAGGATGTGCTATTATATATCTATCCACATATTCTAAAGCTTCCTCATACTTTTCAAGATTTTTTAGTGCAACTCCCTTAAAATACCCGGCAATATCGGAAAATTCTTCGTCGTCCAAAAGTCTTTCAAAAACCTCTATCGCCTCCTCATATTTACCAAGTTCACACAAAATGAGGCCTTTCCTGTAATTTGCACCTCCAAACTGTGGCTTTAATACAAGGGCTTTGTCGCAATCCTCCTTTGCCTCATCATACTGCTGTAATAATTGCAGCACTTCAGCTCTCTCCACATAAGCTTCAGGTACTTTAGGTACAGCATCTATATAGTAATCAAAGGCTTCGAGTGCCGATTGGTATTCACCGGAATACTTATATGTAACCCCCATGTAGAAATAGGCTATATAATAGTCCTTTCTCACCCGAAGAGTTTCCTCGTACATAAGAATTGCCAACTGCGGCATTTCCAAACGATTATACGCTTCTCCCTTTTTCAGAAGAATATCTGGTCTGTTTTTATCGATATCAAGGGCTTTATCGTAGTGCTCTATAGCTTCATTAAATTTACGCATGCTATAAAACACATCACCTTTGCATCTTAATAATGTGCACATTTTTCCATCTCTATCTTTAATTCCGACAGTATTCAAATCCTCAAGAATATTGTCCAGTAAACTGAGGGCTTCGCTATGCTTCCCCATACTGCACAGCAGTTCTGCCTTTTCCACATAGGCATCGATATAATACTTATTTATTTGTATAGCCCTGTCATAATGATATAAGGCTTCTTCATCCCTGTTTAAATTCATTAGCAAATTTGCCTTATTGAAATGCACAAGTACGAAATTAGGGTATGCTTTGAGAGCTTTATCATAATAAATCAGGGCCTCATTAGTATTTCCCAGCACCTCAAGAGAAACTGCAATGCCGTTTAGCGGATGGAAATATTCTTTATCTACCTCCAGCGCTTTTCGATAATATATTATTGACTCCTCTACAAACTTCATATTATCGGTAGACCTACCCAGATAATATAATGAAGAACCCTTCTTATCAAATATTTCTGCATTTTTAGGATTAACCTCAATAGCTCTGTCAAAGTACTCTATCGCTTCCTTATAAAAGCCCTTCTTCTCCATTATTTTACCTTTGTAAAGAAAAATATTCTCTATATCATTTTTATCCTCAAGATTGATTGCCTCAAGCATATCAAATATCTCCAGGGATTTATCATAGTCTTCCATATCATAAAGAAGATTTGCCATGGGAATTAAATAAAAAACTTTCTTTTCAATCTTGACTGCCTTCATGTAGTTATCCAAAGCTTCATGATATTTGTTCAATTTTTTTAGGCATTCCGCCTTTATAAAATATATTTGCGAGGCATTTTCCGGATTAAGAGCCAAAGCCTTGTCACAATACTTTATGCCCTCTTCATATTTTTCTACTATTATCAGTGCATAACCCAAGCTTACATATGCCTTATAGTATTTATCATATATTTTTATAGCCTTTTTGTAGTAGTTTATAGATTCGGCATGCTTATTGTTTAAAAACAGCTCATCTCCCTGTTTGAATAACTTTTCAGCCTTCTTTTCTCTGCTTCCAAACAGTGCATATGTATTGAAAATTCCCAAAATAATGACCTGCCTTTACTTATTAATATGTATACATTTTTTAGGTATATAGATTGCATAATATTAATAATATCATTTAAATATATTATTATAAACTAAAAAAAATAATTTTCTTATGGCAATTTCATTTCTACATTATTATGCTTCAGACTTTTCAAAATCCTATGATCCTTATTTATTCATGCCCTTATTAGGCATAATATAGATGAGGGGATTCAGGCGCAAAAACAAGCTCCCGGATCCCCATAACAGGTTATAAAACTTCATTTTTTAGACTTTACAGCATTAGTAATAAATTCCCCATGGATTGCTACGGTCTACCCTAGGATCGGTATCCCATGTAAACTCATCATCGGACATGTGATTATTCTTCAAATACCATGCCCCCAAAGCGGCGGTTTCATCCGCATATCTTACTATCCATGCTTCGTCCGACCCATCAATCCAACCTGTATTGAATCCCATCAAGGCATGACGTGCTATATCCTTGCCACTGTATTTTTCTTGAGCAAGTCTTGCAAAGTGCAAAAAGTGCCTGATTCCCATGTGTGTTGATATACCGACATCATAGAAATTGTAGTCGGTAAAATCATATTGGAACATCTCCGGGACGTTAAGCTCCGGCATATAGTTAGGGTCTGCATTTGCATAGGCAGTCTCAGCCGTCTGCAAAGGTCCGAAGGCATGTGAAGCTTTGCTTCCAGTCTCAGTTGCTGCCCTGAATGTAGACTCTCTGGTAGCCATTCCAAAGAAAAAGGCATATGCTGATTCTTTGCTCTTAAATCCGCATACATTTCTGATTACATCCCAGTGCTCATCTACCTGCTGCTTTATTATGGCTTTGATTTCACTGACTTTCAGTGTAGAAGCCTTTGAAATCAGCTCTGACTTTGAAGTTCCCGCAGGAAAATACCCATCTTGGGAATTGCCCGTATTTGATTTTGTGGGAGTAGGCATCATTGTAGGAGTAGGGGTAGGTGTAGAACTAGCCTGTGTTGGTGTAGGTGTAGGTCTGAATGTATGTGTAGGTGTGGGTGTTGGGTTATAAGATTTTTTTGGAAACTCATCAATTATACGAAGCAAATACCTTTTCACATAATTATAATCAGTACTGTTGATAGCATTGTCACCATTTACATCTCCAACCCACATATCATCGTCAGCAGGAAAATCGTTAATAATGTGAAGAACATATCTCTTCATAAGCGTATAATCAGTACTGTTGATAACACCATCTGCATTTACATCTCCAACAGCTGGCTGACTCCAGGCATAAACGTTGGAATATCCTCCTAAAGACAGTTCGCCAAGACATAAAAACTGAGAAAATACAATTGACATCACGATAAAAGTGGCTAAAATTTTCCTTTTCATACTATTCCCCCTTATACTAATAAAAAATAAATCCATTGTATGGAATCGTGCTTTAAAACAAACAAGTATAGTATAAATCTGCATGTTATACCAACTTTTTTCGAATATATTTTATCACAGATTTCGACTCATATTCAAGCCTTTAAAAAAGGAGCCAAATCTCATATCTGACTCCCTTTCATCTATATCTCAATGACGCTCATTTGCATATTCAAGAATCCTATTTAAAGTCACCTCATAGCATCTTTGCACTGCATCGAAATCCATATTGGGTATGTAATAGTTCTCCATATTATCATGAAATGCTTTTGCTTTAGCGATGGTCTTAACAGCTGTGTTCAGTAACATATCAAAATTTGATCTGTTATTTTCCAGAGTCTCCTTATATTTTTGCAATTCTGAAGTATCCAAATAATCATCAAGGTTATACTCTACAGAGTTTTTCCCATCGGCGCTATGATAATCATTTGATGTAATTATTGAAACATTCAAAGCAGGTATTATAAGGTGCTCGAGTCTATATGGATTTAATGCGCAGTAGAAGGACTCTACATCATGGCCTCTTTCCACAGCCGCTTCCTTAATCTTTTCAACCACTCTTTCGGTGCCTGTTCCCGGCATACCCTTAAGAACATATACTTTGCTTGTATTAATCAATGTATCGAGATAGTTTACAAGTCCATTAGGAGTAATTGCACTTGCAAAAAGCTTCCTATCCTTACCCTGACGGTCCCCAATGTCCTTATCGCCCAAAATCTCGTTTTTTAGCTTTTCAGAAAGTTTAGTTACCTTTGCATTATCTATACACCAGCTCACTATTTCAATATTATCCTCATATATGGAATAGGCTGCTTTTATATATCTGTATGCCCTTTTAAAGGTTCTTCCCACTTCTTTATTGTCCTTTAGTATATCTTCCTTATTCTTTCTTAAACCCTCTTCATCCCAGAAGTCACCCAGATGTATTATCTCATCTACTGCCCCAGGATTTTTCGGGTCCACAACATGGGGAGCTGTTCCATCAAGAAGAGCTATTTTCAGCGATGGTATAACCACGCCATCAAGGCTGTTGTTATCACTTGAGCAGTGCATAAACTCCACATCATACCCCATATCCAGCATCTCATCCCCTATTTTCTTCATAAACGTTGACTTTCCGACACCGGGGCCGCCTTTTATACATATAATTCTATTAGCTTCCTCCTGGCTTAATATATAATCATAATAGCTGAAAAATCCCTGCGATGTATTACCTCCCGGAAACATGTGCCTTATTCTACCTTTTGACATGCAAAGTCCCTCCATTCAATCGATTCTTTCAAATAGTTTGTGTAACCCACTAATAAGATATGCAGAAAATGACTATTTGTGTTTGAGGGACGTAAGATAATAAAAAGAAGACCACCCGCAAAACAGGCAGCCTTCATTTTTATCCAAAGCAAGAATAGTATTCTTTTTGACAATTTAGCGTGCATTTACCGGAAAGTCGGTAATTATGCGAACCAAATATCTTCTTAAAATTGTTAAGTCTGTTGAACTTATTTTACCGTCTCCATTCAAATCCGCCGCCTGTTCGGGTACCTTTAATTCTTGAAGAGACTTAAGGAGATACCTCTTCATTACAGTCAGGTCTGTTGAGTTAATTTTGCCGTCTCCATTCAAATCTCCGTACATGAATTCCGGTTCCTTTGTAGGTGTAGGTGTAGGCTGCGGCGAAGGTGAAACTTGAGGTGTTGTTCCGTCTGGCTCAATACCTCCCACGAGAACACCGGCATCATAAACACATATATTGTTATTCCTTGCAGGTGTACCTGTATAATTGCTCTCTTCAATACGCAGTTCCTGATAGCTCCAGTCGTCTAATGGGTTCCAATAATTACCCCATGCATATGTACCCAATGCAAACTGGTATTTTTTATTGGAATTAGCAATTACAAACCCATCCCAGGCTATCTCAATATAGTAAATATTATCTTTATAATGATGAGGACCTGTAAGCACAGCCGCATAATCCGTCTCTGCTGCTGTCTGGTCATACAGTTGTCTTAATTCAATTTTATCACGATCAAGGGATGTCATCCCGGTAGCATCGAAAAAGTATCTGACGGAAATGTTCTTTGATGTTTTTCTTACATCTGAACGTACATACAAAGTAACTTCAGTTACTTTTGGTCCATCACTCTGTGCTATATCTACGCCAAATGCGTCTACCCAATATGAAGTACCTCCGTTATCAGGATCCGATATATCAACCTTTGGCGGGAAATCAGGTGTAACCTGCATTGAAGGATCCCCAAAGTATCTGTAAAGACCGGCACATGCTCCCACAAACGCAGCATTGTAGTCTATTGTTACTTCATTGTAAACCCAGTCTGCTGTGGTATCTATATGCTCATCACTCGCGCCCGGTCCGCCAACCAATGCACCATACAGTACATATTTATGAGGATCGAGATCTTCGCATTTTGACAGACCTGATGCTGCTCTATGGTGCGGGAATTTTACAGAAATATCACTGTACCCTACAATGTAACAACGGTTAATCGGATTATCCCCCATGAGATATTCCATTTGCGATCTTGCCCACTCACTATATTTTGATGGAGTATCACCGTGATGTTTGTCATAAACAAGAGCTACAAGCTGGGTAGCAGTATTATATCTGGCAGAACCCCATTTGTTAAGGAAAGCATATCCTCCAGGAGTTATTTCACCCACCTTGCCAGTCATCCAATTATCGACCAGCTTTGCAACCTCGCTCCAGAAATCTATTGGTTCATAAGGACTCTTATTGGCAGCTTTTCTGAACCTGTTTTCAAACTCATCGCTATCCTTATCGTACAAGTCGTCTATTTGACCCATAATACATGCTGTACCTGCCCAAACATCATTCCAGCAGTGTGTCCAGCAGGAAGGAGCATAGTAATCATAATACTTAAATATTTCATCAAGATAATGATCGTCTTGAGTTGCCAGATAGAGCCATGCAGCAGCCCAGCAGTAGTCATCTTCCCATTTTGATGAAGTATAATAGCCCTTAGGGCCGTCCTTGTTGACTTCTTTATCATTTTTTTCAGCAAAGTCAAATAACGCTTTTGCATAATCAAGACTTTTTGCCGCATATTCAGGATCTGTATCTTTGAAATTCATGTAGTTTACTGCAAGGGAAGCTGCCGCTGCAGCCACGCAATCCGTTGAAGGCAGATCTTCAGTAGCAAACCATCCCCTACGGAACATTTCATCGACTTCAGGTGCATTCCAGTAAGCATGGTCAATATCGCCGTCACCCACTTGATAGCAAAATGCAACTACATTACCGGACGCGTCCCTAAAAGTACTCCTCAAGAAATAATCATTAAAATAACGCAAAATTGTTTCAGCGTGCTCAGCTTGCCCTGTTGCTTCAAACTGTTCTCTGAATTCATAATATCCCCATCCCACTGTAGAAGCAGAATACGCTTCGGGCATACCGAACTTTACATGGTCACCGGCATCATGAAAACCGCCGGAAACGTCAACTTTACCATCCCCATCAGGATCAAGTATGCTTAAGTTTCTTCTGATAAAATCATCTGACATATTGGTGTTTTCAGAATCAAGCGGAAGTTCCGCATCATAAACATGGCAGTCGCTTCTCCAATTGTACTGTCCATTTTCGTCAACACCGGTACCGCACATGTTTGCATCATAAAAATACATGGAATACTGCAATGCCTTTGCATAGTTAAATTCCACATCGGCAGCACTTATATTGATAGAGCCGACAGGAATAACTATCAAGGCAAGAATGATAAAACTGACTACTAGTGCTTTTGCTCTTTTTGATATAATTTTTTTCTCTCTCATCTTTTCCCATCCTTTCTGAAAATATCAACAAAAATTCAAGGCATTTAAGCCTCTAGCGTTACACTTAAATTTAAATATACACCCCCTATTTGCTTAGTAATATTTATGAGCAAAATATTTATAAGCAAAATAACATCACTACAAATAACATCACTACAATATTTTCGTAATGCTTCATCAAATTAGGACATATTTTTAGGAAAAGATATAGTACGAAAAGAAAAACGGCTTGTTTATAGATATAATTTGCTTCATGAATAATTACTCGTTTATCTATAATATTGGTCTGCGCTTTGTAGGAATGGTCTTACATTAATTGCTGCAAGCATACGTATTACTATTAACTAAAATTATACTTTTCCCTTTATATTTATATTACTATATTTTGCTTCTCTTTACAATTGATTTGTTTTGATATACAGAAGTTTTGGAATAAGACTTTAAATGTGTCATTGAAATTTGTGGGATTATAGTATAGAATTAATAAAAAATACTATAAAATTCTGTATTGAAAGGGGATAAAAAATTATGAAAATAAGAAAAGCACTATCATCATTTCTAATTCTTATTATTTGCTTATGTTCTTCAATGGCTGTTACTCCTGTTTTTGCACAGGATGCTGATTTGCCTGAAAGTGTTGTTTACAGTATGTACGATGCCAGCAACAACAATGATTTTGATCAGTATATCGGTAGTTTCTATGCCGCTGACATGTTATCTGAAAATGATATAGAAAGTCTCAAACAAACCTTTTACAACGAGAGAATCCAATACACAATAGAACCTTTAGAGCATACTTACGGAAACAGGATCGCAGAATTTACATACCTAGAGATAGCAAAATTGAGAGGTAACAACAATAGATTTGCCATCTCCACAAAAAAAGTCACAGCAATTCTTGTAAAAATGAACTCTGAATGGAAAATACTTATGCTCGATTATATCGAAAGCTACCCCTTTAGTATTCCTCAGGATGTTGTGACCTCTTTCTATAACGCCAGAAATGCCCGGGATTTTGATGCATATATCAATTGCTTCTACTTTGCAGATTTATTGAATGAATCAGATCTCGAGTCATTAAAGTATCCCTACTTTGAAGGTTCTCCCTATACATACGAATCGGAAATTGAACCGGTTAGTTTGTCTGTTACGGACTCAAACAATGTAGAATTCAAATACTATGAACTTCAAACAATTACAACCGATAAAACAAAACTACTTCGAAAAACTGAATTCACAGCATATCTGAAAAAGAAAAATAACGAATGGAAAATTGAATACTTTGATGTAGGTTCTGACGAAATTACCATTTTGGAACGATATTAACATATCATTTTTGAAGCTAAAGGGCAGCTACAAAGCCGCCCTTTTAGTTCTCTTAAAGTAGAGTTTATTATCTATTAACTACACTTTTGGCAAAATCACATTATTAAAAAATTCCTCTGCAGCCTCGGGCAAAACACCGAAAATTTCATTATTGACCTCTACAGCAACTCCACTCTTTTGACACTGCTTCATACAAAAGGTTGCTTTTATATCGATTTTATCATGCAAAGAATTTTCTTCAATAAGATGCTGAAATTCATTAATGACATTATAAGAACCCTTCAAATGGCACGAGCTACCAATACAAACTTTGATCTCCAGCATACTACTTTGCCTCCTTCTTTGCAGCATAATCAACATGAAGAAGTTCATGGACCCTGCCCTTTAAGGCGCCCTTATAAAGCGTCATCATAAGGGGATTTTCCTCTGAGGACTTGATATTGCATAGCTTATCCGCACTGTATAGCCCCTTGCCCCTCTTTTCTTTTTCCTCGCTCTGGACAAAGGGTTGGCCTCCTCCATTTATACAACCTCCTGGACATGCCATAACCTCAACCAAGTCATAATGCTCTCCTGATTTGATCTTTTCAATCAAATCGCTGGCATTTTTAAGTCCGCTGACCACCGCAATTCTAAGCTTTCTGTCTCCATACATAACCGAAGCTTCCTTTACTCCCTTCATCCCCCGCACACCGGTGTAGGCCAGTGATCTAAAAGATGTGGCAGATTTGTCGGAAACCACTCTTCTTAAAACCGCTTCTGTAACACCACCAGTTACACCAAAGATTACACCAGCCCCGGTATATGTTCCAAAGGGCATATCGATTGCTTCGGGCTCCAAATCAGAGAATATTATTCCCGATTCCTTAATCATCTGAATAAGCTCTTGGGTTGATATAACATAATCAACATTTGGTACACCATTAACTTTAAATTCCTCACGGGCAGCCTCAAATTTTTTCGCTGTACAAGGCATAACAGCAACATGTACCAACCGTTTACTGGAGGTTGAATATTCTTCCTTTATGACAGCGGCAAACATCTCCATCGGTGAACGACATGTTGAAACATGCGGCAAAAGCTCAGGATAGAATTTCTCGCAGTAGTTTACCCATGCAGGGCAGCATGATGTAAAGAGAGGCATATCATTTTTTCCTTCTTTAATGCGTTTCAGTAATTCCGCCGATTCTTCCAAAACCGTTAGATCTGCTCCGGTTGACGTATCAAATATATCATCAAATCCCATTCGTCGCAGCGCTGCCACAATTTTGCCTATAGCATTTTCTCCATCGTTCAAGCCAAGCTCCTTCCCAAGCGCAACGCGGACAGCCGGTGCTATCTGCACAGAAACTCGGGTGTTTTTATCATAGATATCCTTCCATAGCTTACGGGTATCGTCTTTTACGACAATTGCACCGGTGGGGCACGCTAACGCACATTGTCCGCAGCCAACACAATCGGATTCGGCAATGGGTTTGTCAAATACCGTGCTAATTGTCATTTTTGAGCCTCTGTACGCAAAATCAATAGCCCCTACATTCTGCACCTCACTGCATACACGAACACAGTCCCCGCAAAGTATGCATTTGCTCCGATCCCTTGTTATGCAAAGGGAAGAATCATCTACATCCGGCTCCGAAGCAGTGTTTGGGAATCGAACACGACTTATATTATATCTCATTGCAAGATCCTGCAATTTGCATTTTCCGTTGTTATTGCAGGTTGTGCAATCACGGCAATGATTGGCAAGCAAAAGCTCCAGAATCATTTTACGGTATTTTTGCAGTCTTTCTGTGTTTGTTTTTATACTCATACCAGCCTTCGGAGGGGTGGAACACGCAGCATCCAATCCTCCCCACTCATTTTCAACCATGCACATACGGCAGGCACCGTAAATCGACAATTCAGAATGATAGCAGAAGGTCGGAAGCTTAATACCTGCTTTTCGAATAAGCTCAAGAAGGTTTTTTTCATCGTTTATCTCAACAGGAATACCGTCTATCATCATATAATCTCTATTATCCATTTCTTCAGCCCTCCAATATTGCGTGGAATGCACAAGTTTCAATACATGCCCCGCACTTAATACATTTGCTCTGGTCTATAACAAAAGGTTCTTTAATCTTGCCTGTTATTGCCCCTACAGGACAACTTCTTGCACACTTTGAACAGCCTTTGCACAAAGCAGCATCAATTGTAATGGTTTTTAGCTTTTGGCAATTGCCCGTCGGACATTTCTTATCATAAATATGGGCTTCATATTCTTCCCGGAAGTTTTTAATTGTGCTTACAACAGGATACGCCGCTGCCTTGCCTAATCCACAAAGTGCCGTTGCCGAAATTGTGTCCGCCAGCTCCAGAAGAAGTTCTATATCACCGTCTCGGCCGTTTCCTTCAACAATTCTCTCCAAAATCTCCAGCATCCTCTTTGTACCTTCACGACAGGGTACACATTTTCCACAGGATTCATTCTGGGTAAAGTTCATAAAAAAGCGTGCAACTTCAACCATACAAGTGTTATTGTCCATTACAACCAGTCCACCGGAACCAATCATTGCATCGGCTTTTTTCAGCGAGTCAAAATCCAGCGGAAGATCCAAATTCTCTGTGGACAAGCATCCACCTGACGGACCTCCGATTTGAACGGCCTTAAAATCTGCACCGCCCCTCATACCTCCGCCAATGTCAAATATCACTTCCCGCAGGGTTGTCCCCATAGGAACCTCAATAAGACCGGTATTTTCTATGTTTCCCGTCAGCGCAAAAGCTTTTGTTCCGGGGCTTTTTTCCGTTCCCACAGATTTATACCAACCAGCTCCGTTTTTGATAATAAGGGGAACGTTGGCATAGGTTTCAACATTGTTTAAAACCGTCGGCATATCAAACAATCCATGTTCTACAGTTCTTGGCGGCTTTACCCTAGGCATACCTCTTTTTCCTTCAATCGATGCCGTAAGCGCACTGCCCTCACCGCAAACGAAAGCGCCAGCGCCGCGATTTATATGAATATTGAAGCTAAAATCACTTCCCAATATATTTTCACCAAGCAATCCACACTCTTTGGCCTGCTCAATAGCTTTTTTAAGCCTGGATACCGCCATGGGGTATTCGGCACGCACATAAATATACCCCTCCGAGGCCCCACAGGCAAGACCTGCAATCATCATTCCTTCCAGCATTCTGTGAGGATCACCCTCCATAATACTCCTGTCCATAAAGGCCCCCGGGTCACCTTCATCTCCGTTGCACACAACATACTTTTGCTTTGCGCTCTGTCTTTTTACCTGCGCCCATTTGCGTCCTGCCGGGAACCCTCCGCCTCCGCGTCCGCGAAGATTGGCTTCTGTGATTTCATTTATGATTTCATCGCTACTCATTTCAAACAGCGCTTTTTCCAACGCATAATATCCGCCAGTTGCAAGGTATTCATTTATAGATGTGGAATCAATTTGGCCACAATGTTCCAGTACAAGACGGGTCTGCCTCTTATAAAAGGGAATCTCATCCTGTTTTTTGTATACAGTTCCGTTTTGCTTATAAGCCAGTCTTTCTATATGCTCCCCCGCTACTATCGTCCTTTCCACAATCTCTTCACAATCTCCAAGCTTAATCTTGGTATATAGATAACCTTCCGGTTCGATTCTAATAAGAGGTCCCATTTCACAAAAACCATGGCAGCCGCTTTTCTTCAGTCCGATAGTATTGTCGTGGGGTTCATTTTTCAATTCAACTTGACAATTCAATCCCCTTTTTGAAATCAACTCCGAGAGTCGGTCAAAAATCTCAAGAGCGCCGCCGGATACACAACCCGTGCCGGCACAAACAAGAATCTTCTTCTTTTCTGCCATAAGGCATTTTGCGTACATCTCCCGGGCTTTTTGCAATTCTTCTCTATTATTAATCATCACAATTTCCCTCCCTTAATTCTTTTATGAGCTCGGAGGCTTTGTCGGGAGTCATTTCGGCATACACTTTATCATTTACCGTTATTACAGGAGCAAGACCACATGCTCCAAGACAGGATACTGTTTCAACAGTAAACATCAAATCATCCGTTGTCGGCTTGGTATTGGAAAGACCCAATTCTTTTCTGAGACGTTCTATAATCGGAATTGATTTTCTTACATGGCATGCCGTTCCATCACAAACTTTTATTATAAATTTCCCCTTTGGTTCCAATGAAAAGTTTTCATAAAATGTTGCAACACTGAATATTCTCGCTTCACTTACTTTGAGTTTTTTTGAAAGATATGGGAATACCTCTTTGGGTATATAGTGATATTCTTCCTGAATGCTTTGAAGTATCGCGATAATTGCAGTTTCAGAAATACCGTGTTCAGACAGAATACCGTCAACCACGCTATAATCAAACGTTTCGTTCATTTTATTCACCTCAAAAATAGCTAAGATTTATTGTTTTGCCCATTTGCTTTAGAGTGTTTGAAAGCTCCTCCACCAACTGCATTTTGATGTTAAATCCGATGGGTAGTTTTGGATTCTGGTGGGCAGGATTAATAGCCCTTCCAACATAGAAATTGATATCCGTTGCTTCTTCAAAAAGCATTCTTGCTATTCTTGAAGCACCGTCATTTTTATTATGCCACTCGTTATAAAGAGCATTTTTATCAATATAGTCCTTTGCATATTCCAGAACCAGACTTATTGTCAATACACCCTCCGTTACCAGATCGACCCCCTCAATTTTAGCAACGGGCGGAATTCTCGGGTCGATATAATCAATGGATGTCTCCAGCTTCTTGCCTAGAAACTGTGCAGCAAGCGTTGATGTGGTACCGCCACATACAATATGCCTTCCCTGCTTTGCAAAAAACAAAGACATCATATTGTATACATCATCAGGATTTTGTGGTGGACCGAACATCAGGTTAACTACTTTTCTTTTTCTTATCTTAATTGTTGCAATAGTCGTATCATCTCCGGGCATATTTGCATACAAGTTGTTACACGTATCAAGCAAAAGAGATGTAATAGCATTGGCAGAAAGACTTCTATCATAATGGGATTCAATAAACTCAATAATATTCTCCCTTTGCCAGCCGTAGTTTAATGTCTGACCTACTCCAGCATAAATTGCCCCATCACTCATTGCAACAAACACATCATCACAATTCAGTCGTATTTTTGATTCAACAATTTTTTTACCCGATATTATTTTAGTCTGAGTTGGATAATCATACTTTTTTCCATCGCGCACAAGTACTACTAAGGGATTGTCATACTGAATTATTTCGGCATAGGTGTTATTGCTAATCCTTATTATAGTAAATGTTGAATAAGCAATACCTCTAACCTTACAAACCGGCAGGGTTGACATAATTGTACCAACACATTCTTCAATGCTCATATGCTCCGCAATCATCGTTGAAATAATTTTTGAGGTAAGGGTGGATAAAATATTGGCCTTTACGCCACTTCCCAAGCCATCAGCCAAAACTAGAATCGTAGTGTCATTATCTTTGACAACTTGTATCATATCACCACATAATTGCTCACCGAATTTGTTAAGGCTTCTATATCCTAAATCCACACATAAATCATTCATCCTCCATAGTCTCCTTCAGCTTGGTCAAAGCAATTTTAGTCTCGGCGGCTGTTTCTCCTAAAAGCAGTGCTATTTCCTGCACTACACGCATTTGTTTTTCAACAACCTTATCCGCTATTTCAATTGCTGCCTCGCTTTGCTTGTTTTTCTGCGCTTTGATTTTCTCTTCCTGACTAATATCCTTCATTATTATGATAATAACGTGATATTCTTTATCGTAGATTATCGTTTCATCAACATATTTTTGATATTCAGCAAAATACTTTCTCTTGTAGTAACAGTTTTTGCCTTCATTTAATGCCAAAATATAATCAATTGGGTCAAGGATTCTGATAACGGGACTTCCTAGAAGATCTGTAGATGGACTTAAGTTTAAGATTCCTTTTGCGGCACTGTTTATTTGCTGAATTTCAAGTTCTTCATTCAAAACTATAACACCGTTGGGTGTATTCTTAATAATTGCATCGGAAAAGCTTTCTGCTTTTTCCTTCAAGTATGGAAGACACATTGTAAGATCTGCTTTTCCATTAAGTACCGCTATTGCTTTATCGCGGCATGTATCATAACCGCAGCTACCGCAGTTTAACTCCTGCTCTATGGAAGCTTTGCCCATTTTCTTTAAAATCTCTTGAATAGCAGTACTGCCGGGCATTATCTTGTGCACGCCTTCAAAATGCATTTCCTTTTTTAGTCCTTCAGACTCAGGTATCGGAATCGAAAAATCCTTTGCTCCAGTATTTTGATTAACAGCTAATATACCCCCGACAATATTGTTGCTTTTTCTCCTTGCGGCCGGGCCGTTTATGCAGCTGCCGCTACAGGCCGACATCTCAATAAAGCAATTGCTAAGTTCTTCGCTGTCTATATTATCCAGTGCATTTATACAGTTTTCCATGCCGTCCACTATCATATAATGATATCCGTCTGTTTTATCCATACTGCTGATAATGCCTCCGGAAATAGGAAAACTCCTGGTCCTTCCCTCTTTACTCTCGCTCTTTTGGCTGTCAATTGTTATATTCTCTGCTTGCAACCATTCATCCAGTTCATCGAAGGTAAGCACAAGTTCCACGTAGCCTTTATACTTTTCAGCCTCGTCTTTTTTTGAAATGCACGGTCCAATAAACACAACTTTCGAACCTTTATGCTCATTTTTCAACATCTGTGCATGGGCCAGCATCGGTGACAGCACATCTGCCAGATACGGAATTGCTCCGGTATAATGTCTTTGAATCAGGGTATTTACCGTATGGCAACACGAAGATATTATAATTCTGCTTTTTTTGTCTTCTATCATTTTCTCATATTGTCTTTTGACAATATAAGCACCTTTTGCTGTCTCATCCGCCCCTTTAAAACCAAGCTTTATTAATGCCTGTTCCATGTCATATATGCTTTTATTATGAAACCATGCAACAAAGGACGGAGCAATACTCACATAAACATCATTTTCCAAAACCAACTGTTTAGCCTTTTCAATATCCGATCGTATTTGCTTTGCGTTTTGCGGGCAAACGACATAGCATTCGCCGCACAAAACGCATTCATCTCTTACTATATGAGCCTGACCGTCAGTGAATTTCAACGACTTAACCGGACAATGTCTTATGCATTTATAGCAGTTCTTGCAATTAGATTTTTTTGTCTGCAAACATTCCGTCATTAAACTCGCTCTCCTTCTTCACCAGTGGCACTGCTTACTTTTTATTCTTTAATCTTTTATCCCTTTAAGAATTTCTGTTTCAAAAAAGCTTTTCACATTTTCAGGTGTAACTGAAAACAGTTTATCATCAATTGTCACGCTGACACCATTAACACAGTTTTTCATGCAAAATGCCCCACCCAGTTCAATCTTCTCGTTTAGATCATAGTCGGCAACCAGGCTTTGCAGCTGTTCCACTATCTGTCTTGCACCTTTCAAATGGCAGGAGCTTCCTATACAAATAGATACCTTCATCAAAAATACCTCCTATTCATAATCTACAACATCTATCCAGTGCATTAAGAATTCCCTTTCAACTTCTCTGCCTTTTACAAGCTGTGATGCCGCTACAATTGAAATCCACTTTTGAACATACTGTTTTGCAGTATCGCTCTTTTTGCAGAATAGATTCAAATACTTATCCGCCTTATCAATATTGCCGGATAGCCAGAACAAAAGATATGTTCTTGCAGCATCGGCACTGGCATTTCCCTGAGTAGCATGTGACCAATCAAGTATATAAGGTGTTCCATCTTTGGTCATAATAATATTGCTTGGGTTGAAATCTCCATGGCATACCTTATTATGCTCGGGCATGCTTCCAAGTCTTGTATGAAGCTCATAACGTGTTGTAGCATCAAGTCCGGTCTCGGAAATTTTTCTGTGCATTTTGTCTTTTAGCTTGTTTAATAAAGGAGCTTTTTTGCTTAAAACCTCTAGCTGAATATCAACAAATAAATTCAGGTATTCATCATATTTATGAGGGTTTTCCTTCATAAGCTGTTCTAGGGTGTTTCCTTCAATAAATTCCGTAACAATTGCCCATTTGTCTTCAATTTTTGTAACCTCGAGAAGCTTTGGAATGTTAAGTCCGGTTTCCTCTACCCTGGCCTGATTTAAAGCTTCATTCAACACATTTGCTTTCGAATAGTTGCTGCAAAAAACCTTTATTGCCATATCTCCGTCTCTGTAAACAGTCTTATCCGTTCTTACTGCTATAACCTTTTCAAGCTTCATTACTTCGCACCTCCATAATAAGCATTTAGATATAATTGTTTTATTTCACTCATAAGCGGATATCTTGGATTTGCGCCTGTGCACTGGTCGTCAAAAGCCTGTTCTACCATTTCATCAAGTCTTTCTAAGAATTCCTTCTCATCTACGTCATAATCTTTAATGGTTTTCTTGATGCCAACCTTTTCTTTGAGTTCGTCAATAGCCTTTATCAAGTTCTCAACTTTTTCTTCATTATTCTTGCCTTTGATGCTTAAATAATCGGCAATTTCAGCATACCTTGCCAAAGTGTGCGGATGGTCATACTGCGAGAAGGTACCCATTTTCGTTGGAACCTCCGATGCATTAAATCGGATTACTTCATTTATCATGAGTGCATTGGCAACACCGTGAGGCAGGTGGTAAAATGCACCCAGCTTGTGTGCCATTGAGTGACATATACCCAAGAAGGCATTGGCAAAAGCCATTCCGGCTATTGTTGCAGCATTGGCCATTTTTTCTCTTGCTATCGGATCCTTCGCACCGTTGTCATAGGCTCGTGGGAGATATTCAAATACCATCTTTATTGCACGTAGTGCCAAACTATCGGTGTAGTCAGTCGCAAGCATTGAAACATAAGCCTCTAAAGCGTGAGTCAATGCGTCTATACCTGATGCGCTGGTGAGTCCCTTTGGTGCATTCATCATCATATCGGCATCAACAATTGCCATGTTTGGCATCAATTCATAGTCTGCCAAAGGATATTTAACCCCTGTCTTCTCATCGGTAATTACCGCAAAAGGTGTAACCTCAGAACCTGTACCTGCTGTTGTAGGAATTGCAATAAAGTATGCCTTCTGTCCCATCTTCGGGAAGGTGTAAACCCTCTTTCTTATATCCACAAATCTCATTGCCATATCCATAAAGTCCACTTCAGGATGTTCATACATTACCCACATAATTTTAGCTGCATCCATAGCGGAGCCGCCACCGACTGCAATTATGGCATCAGGCTGGAAGGCCGTCATTTCTGCCGCACCGGCCTTAGCACATGCAAGGGATGGGTCGGGAGCTACATCAAAGAAGGTCTTGTGCATAATCCCCATTTCATCCAACTTATCTGTAATCGGCTTGGTGTAGCCGTTATTATACAAGAAGGTATCCGTTACAATAAATACTTTCTTTTTACCCATCACATTTTTAAGCTCATCCAATGCAACAGGCAGACAACCTTTTTTAATATAAATCTTTTCCGGCGATCTGAACCAGAGCATATTCTCTCTCCTCTCGGCAACTGTTTTAATGTTTAGTAAATGCTTAACCCCTACATTGTCGGAAACTGAATTTCCTCCCCAAGAACCACAGCCAAGGGTAAGAGATGGAGCAAGCTTAAAGTTGTACAGGTCACCGATACCACCATGGGATGACGGAGTATTAACCAATATACGGCAGGTTTTCATCCTCTCCGAGTACTTATCAAGTTTTTCCTTCTGTGTTACCGTATCAATATACAGTGATGAAGTATGTCCAAAGCCACCGTCAGCTATCAACCTTTCTGCTTTGTCAAGGGCATCCTCAAAATCCTTCGCTCTATACATCGCCAGCACAGGGGACAATTTTTCATGGGCGAATTCTTCGGAAATATCCACGCTGGTAACTTCACCTATTAGAATTTTTGTAGACTCGGGCACCTCAAATCCTGCAAGCTTTGCAATAGCATGGGCCTTCTGACCTACTATTTTGGCATTTAATGCACCGTTTATGATTATTGTTTTTCTTACCTTTTCAGTTTCTTCCTTATTTAAGAAATAACATCCTCTTTCGGCAAATTCCTTCTTTACCTCTTTGTATACTCCATCTAAAACGATAACTGACTGTTCTGAAGCACAAATCATACCGTTATCGAAGGTTTTTGAATGTATTATTGAGTTCACTGCCATAAGAATGTCAGCTGAATCATCAATAATGGCAGGAGTATTGCCCGCTCCAACACCGATAGCCGGCTTACCTGAGGAGTAAGCTGCTTTCACCATTCCGGGACCTCCCGTTGCAAGAATTATATCTGCCTCTTTCATAACCATGTTGGTGAGCTCCAGACTCGGTACATCAATCCAGTCAATAATGCCTTCGGGAGCGCCAGCCGCGACTGCTGCTTCCAAAACAATCTTGGCTGCTTCAATTGTTGAATTCTTTGCTCTCGGATGTGGGCTTATAATAATGGCATTTCTTGTCTTTAATGCAATAAGAGTCTTAAAAATAGCTGTTGATGTAGGATTCGTAGTAGGTATAACCGCTGCAATAACTCCCAACGGTTCTGCAATTTTCTTAATACCGAAAGCAGTATCCTCTTCAATAACACCGCAGGTTTTGGTATTCTTATATGCGTTATAAATATATTCAGCCGCATAGTGGTTTTTGATAACCTTATCCTCAACCACTCCCATACCGGTTTCCTCTACAGCCATTTTCGCAAGGGGAATTCTCATTTTATTAGCTGCCATAGCCGCTGCAAAGAATATTTTGTCAACCTGTTCCTGCGTATAGTTTGCATAAACGCTCTGAGCTTCTTTTAAGCGTTTTATAGCTTTTTCTAGCTTTTCAACATTGTCTATGATTTCATATTTATTGCTCATTTTTTTCATCTCCTTTTCATATTTCATTCTTTTTTATTGATTCTGCTAAGTGAGCGGAAAGTACAGCCAGCGATGCAGCCATATTTTCCTGCTGAACTAAAATATTATCCGGTACTTTAAGGTGAACAGGTGCAAAATTCCATATTGCAAATATTCCGCTGTCTACAAGTATATCGCATACTTTTTGAGCTGAATGTCCGGGGACGGTTATGATGCCTATACGAATCTTCATTCTCTTGCATAATTCCTTTATTTTGCTTATGTCTAATACCTTTTTGCCGCAAATCTCAGTTCCAATTTTACTTTCATCAACATCAAAGGCCGCAACAATATTCAATCCATATTCATTAAAGCCCTCATAGGACAAAAGAGCTCCTCCAAGCCTTCCTGCACCTATAATTATTGCATCATTCAAATCGTCATACCCAAGAAAACTTTCTATATCACTTATCAACTCCTCAGTAACATATCCAAGCTTGGGACGCCCCTTTTTGCTGACGCAGGCCAGATCCTTTCTAACTTGCACATCATTCAGCCCCAGGGCTGAAGCAATCATTGTAGCAGATACATTCTCACAACCATGCTCCGGCAGAGACTTTAAGTAGCTCAAATATGAAGGTAATCTTAAAAGAGTCTGTTTGGAGATAGCTTTTGGATTCATAATTATTTTGGTTCCTTTCTTTTATTAATTAATTATACTAATTGTACTTTCCAAGACAATCCACTCCTTTTTAATGCAGGTACAGCGGTGATAACTAATATCTATAATTTTTTATCTATAACTTTATATCGATATTTTGTTATCGATATAATTGTAACGTTTTATATAATGAAAGTCAATACACTTTTTATATATTTTCACATCGATTTTGATGCAATTTTTATATAGTTTATACAAAAGCAAAAAAATCTCGGGCATCGAGTCCCTTCGCTTTTGCCTCTTTCATTTCATTCCAAGAGGCCAAAAAAAAATAGAAGCTTATATTTCAGCTCCTACTTGTTAACACTGTTTTGAGTTTTGGATTAATTAATATTTTATGAGCAATGGTTGAATCTGTTTATGATTCAATGCCTCAAGGATTGTAGGCATTATCTTAGTAGTGTCTGCCACTAAAGAGTTCGGCTTAGTACCCGGTCCATCCTGACCAAAGGGCACAAGATAGATATTTTTCATATTTAAAAGCATTCCAATGTTTTTTGCATTTGCTCCCAACCCGTCATTTGTAGAAATTGCAATAACCAACGGCTTTTGATTTCTAAGGTGAGCCTTACATGCCATAGTTACCGTAGTGTCGGTTATTCCGTTTGCGATTTTGGCCAAGGTATTACCGGTGCATGGCGCTACAACTATTATATCAAGAAGAGATTTTGGGCCTATTGGCTCCGCTTCAATAATACTATTTATAATCTTGTTCCCTGTAATCCCTTCAAGTTTCAACCTAAAATCCTCTGCTCTTCCAAATCTTGTATCAAATTTACTCACCGAATCCGACAGTATCGGAAAAACCTTCGCTCCATTGCTCACAAGCTTTTCGACCTCAGGTATTACTTTGTCTAGGGTGCAAAAGGAACCGGTAATTCCAAATCCAATTTTAATCCCGTCCAGCAACATATTCTTATACCCCCAACTCATCAATAATATTACTAACAGTATCTCTAATAAATCTGGCTGCTGTCACAGGTGCTACTTTTCCCGGAAGTGAAAGCGCCCATATTGTTTTTATGCCCATCTCCTTTGCCTTTTCAAAGTTAATCCCACCAGGCTTAGAAGCGAGATCTATTAAAATGCAATCCTTATTCACTTTCCTAAGCAAGTCTTCATCCATCACAATGCTGGGAATAGTATTAAAAATAACATTTGACCTCTCTATGTATTCCTCCAGTTCGCTTATGAAAATCGGTTTGTAACCATAGCTTTCAATCCACGCCAGATCTGAATACTTCCTAGCCTCAACATATACATTGCTTCCAATACCTTGGAGCATTTTTGCAAGAGTTTTTCCAATCCTTCCGAATCCTAAAATCAATGCGTTGCTTCCATGAAGTGTTACAGGCATTTCCTCCATTGCAATTTGAATTGCTCCTTCAGCAGTAGGAATGGCATTTAAAACCGCCATTTCTTCTCTTTCGAGCAAATCTATTGAATATACGTTATAGACATCTGCAAGTTGAGCAATCTTTTCACTGATTCTCCCTGCTATAAACAGCTGGCTTTTCTTCATCATTTTAAATATGTCTTTAATAAAAACTCTTTGAGGATGAAAAGGTGCATTGAGTGTTTCCCCATCTGTCGAACATGGGGTCGGACCTACTACTACATCAGCTTCCTCAATAGCACGTTCAAGACTTCCACTCTCTTCAATTTCTATCTCGAAGTTTGCATTCTTAAACCCATATATGTTAACCTTATTTCCTTCTGATGCAATCAACTCAGCTAACTTAACACTCCTAAGATCACCGCCAATAATTGTAAATATCTTATTCTTCACTATATTACCTCCTCCTGTTTGTAGAAATACAAGTCACATTAAGAATTTCAAATAAAACCTCTTTAGTTTTGCATTATGAACCGATTTATGGTGACTTAGTATATCTTATGTACATTTGAATTTATAAGTGCTTGTTTAATTACAATTAAGCTTTGGGCATCAACGCATTAAAAAAGCCTCGAAACCAATTAAGTTTTTGGCTTCGAGGCTTTTTTAATATTCAAGCATCGATCATTTTACTAATATCTATTTCTTTTTTTATGTTACCCACTATCGAAAAACTGATTCTATTCAAACAGAAAATATTCTTAATAATCTGTTCGACTCTTTCTTGATTTATTGCATCAATCTTATTTAATATTTCATCCGGAGTATATATAGTATCCATGAGGACCTCTGACTTTCCTATACTGTTCATCCTGCTGCTGGTACTCTCAAGTCCAAGTATATAGTTACCCTTGAGCTGTTCTTTGGATTTGATAAGCTCATCCTTAGAAATGCCTTCTTTTAAAAGAATCTTAATTTCTTTTATTATAAGGTCTACAACCTTTTCCAAATGCTCAGCATTCATTCCGGCATATATCGTAAACAGACCTGCATTTCTATAGGATGATGGGTATGAGTATATAGAATACACCAATCCCATTTCCTCCCTAATTTTCTGAAACATCCTTGAACTCATTCCACCGCCCAGTACATTATTTACGGCCAGTAGAGGATATAATTCATCACTTCCATGGGCAATACCCTGAAATCCCATACATATGTGTATTTGCTCTGTATCCTTAACCTTGATTTTAGAATCTACTTTAAACTTTGCAGCTTCAATATCTTTACTATCTTTGCCATTACTCTTCCAAGCGCCGAATTTTTCCCTTACACTATCAATTATCCTATCCTCTTCAAAGTTTCCGGCAACAGCTATGACTGTATTCTCCGGCAAATACCTCTCTTGCATGTAGGCTCTGATTTTATCTTTATCAATGTGAGAAAGGGTGTCACAAGTCCCTAAAATGGGAAATCCAAGGGAATTATCCTTCCATACCGTTTCCGACAAGATATCATGCACCAATTCCTCCGGCGAATCCTCATACATCCCAATCTCTTCTAAAATCACTTTCTTTTCAATATCTATATCCCTATGCTCAAATCTGGAATTAAAAAACATATCCGAAAGAACATCCAATGCAATATCAGCATGAGAATCAAGGGTCTTTGTATAATAGCACGTACATTCCTTTCCTGTAAACGCGTTAAGTTGACCTCCAATGCTATCAATGCTGTCAGCAATTTCTCTAGCACTCCTATTATAAGTCCCCTTAAAAAGCATATGTTCAATAAAGTGAGATATCCCGTTATTGGCTAGAGTTTCATTCCTTGAACCAGTTCCAACCCAGATACCGATAGAAACAGATCTAAGATAAGGAATTTTCTCACAAACAATCCTGATACCGTTTTCTAACTTTACACGTTTATACATATAACCTCCATGTTTTATATATGAAATTAAGTAAGGCGCAAATGTTACAAAATTCACGCCTTACTTTTTAAAATTAATATATCTCTAAAACAGTAGCGTTAAGCATCAGGAATTCTTATTATCCCCTTCGCCTTCCATTGCATCCTTCCTTGAAAGATTTATACGTCCCTGCTTGTCGATTTCCATAACCTTGACAAGTATCTGATCACCGACATTTACTACATCCTCAACCTTTTCGACTCTCTTTTTATCCAGCTTGCTGATATGAACGAGGCCTTCTTTTCCTGGGAGGAATTCTACAAAAGCACCAAAAGATGTAACCCTCATAACCTTACCCATAAAGACCTGTCCCGGTTCAATATCCTTTGCAATTCCCTCTATCATGGTCAGAGCCCTTTTACCGGCTTCCGAATCGGAACTGAATATATAAACCTTTCCGTCGTCATTAATGTCTATTTTTACCCCAGTTTCGTCAATTATCTTGTTTATCATTTTACCGCCAGGACCTATTACCTCTCTGATTTTATCAGGATTTATTGAGGTTGAAATAATCTTCGGTGCATACCTGGACATTTCTTTCCTTGGTTCTGGTATAGCCTTCAACAATACATTGTCAATAATATGCAGACGTCCATTCCTTGTAAGCTCAAATGCCTGCTTTATAATTTCTTCGGTAAGTCCGTCCACCTTTATATCAACCTGAATAGCAGTTATCCCATCCTTTGTTCCTGCCACCTTAAAGTCCATATCGCCAAAGAAATCCTCTATGCCCTGAATATCCATAAAGGTCACAAACCTGTCCGGATTATTCTCGTCAACAACCAAACCGGCAGAAATTCCCGCAACCGGTTTTTTGATAGGTACACCTGCGTCCATAAGCGCCAGAGTACTTCCGCAAACACTTCCTTGAGATGTGGATCCGTTTGACATAAGCACTTCGGATACAACCCTTATCGTATATGGAAATTCTTCTTCTCTCGGAATCACAGGTTCCAACGCTCTTTCTGCAAGGGCTCCGTGCCCAATTTCTCTTCTTCCGGGACCTCTTGAAGTCTTGGCTTCACCCACACTGTATCCGGGGAAGTTATAGTGATGCATATATCTTTTTGTTTCTTCAGGGTCGATACCATCCAGTATCTGAACATCTCCCATAGCACCTAATGTAACGCTTGAAAGCACCTGGGTCTGTCCTCTTGAGAAAAGACCTGAGCCATGGACTCTAGGAAGTAACCCTACTTCAGCAGATAGAGGCCTTATTTCGTCAAGTCTCCTTCCATCAACTCTTTTGCCTTCTTCCAAAATATATTCCCTTACGACTTTCTTTTCCAGCTTGTACATTGCCTCTTTGATGACTGATTCCATCTCAGGGAATATCTCGGCAAAATGCTCTGTTGCTTCCGTAGTAAGTGCCGTAATATTATCATCTCTTACCTGCTTGTCCACAGCAAGTACGGCTTCTCTCATCCTGTCATAGGCAAATTCTTTGACAGCACTAAATATTTCCTCCGGAACTTCCGCAGATTCGTATTCAAATTTAGGCTTACCGATTTCCTTTACAATTTCATCTATAAACTCAACAATTCTTTTTATCTCGTCATGGCCTTTTTTGATAGCATCCAGAATCATTTCATCAGGAACCTCATTTGCTCCTGCCTCTATCATAACAATCTTATCCCTTGTACCTGCCAAAGTAATATACATCTGGCTTTCTTCTCTCTGTTTTTCATTAGGGTTTATAATTACTTCACCGTCAATAAGACCCAGTATAACTCCTCCAACAGGGCCTTTAAACGGTATATCTGAAATTGACAGAGCTATAGAAGATCCCAGTAAAGCAGCAATCTCAGGAGAGTTATCCTGATCAACGGACAATACGGTGTTTACAATCGCCACATCATTCCTTAAATCCTTTGGAAATAAAGGTCTTAACGGTCTGTCTATAACCCTGGATGTAAGTATTGCCTTTTCCGACGGTTTACCTTCTCTCTTGATAAAACCTCCGGGAATCTTTCCTACAGCATACAACCTTTCTTCATAATCCACACTCAAAGGGAAAAAGTCAATTCCTTCTCTGGGTGCTGCCGAAGCGGTAGCTGTTGACAGTACAACGGTATCACCATACCTAATCAATGCCGAACCATTTGCCAGTTGAGCAAGCTTTCCAGTCTCAACAGTAAGTTTTCTACCAGCTATCTCCATGCTGAAAGTTTTTTGCATTATACAATCCTCCTCTTACTTAAACCACAGACTGTAGGATGTAGATTCTACAGCAAAAGCTTCTTTTCTTCTTTTGCAGCACAATCTACCTTCTACTGTCTGCAGTTTATAATCAGTTTTATTTTTTATTCTTCACGCTTATTTTATTATTCCAGATTATGCATTGTATTAATAATAATTATATCATAATACAAAAAAGCGGATTACTCCGCTCTTTTTATTATTTTCTAAGATTTAACTTTTCAACAATTGCACGATATCTTTCGATGTCAACTTTCATGAGATAATTTAATAAGCCTCTTCTGCGTCCAACCATTTTAAGAAGTCCTCTTCTTGAATGATGGTCTTTTTTGTGAACCTTTAAATGCTCGGTAAGGTGATTGATTCTTTGTGTAAGAATCGCAACCTGTACCTCTGGTGAACCGGTATCTGTTTCATGAAGCTTATAATTGTTGATTACCTCTTGTTTAATTTCCTTTTGCATTATAAGTATCCTCCTTTTCTTAAATCCCTATGGCTAAGTAAAGGGTCGGAGTTACCCTAAACTGAGCTCATAGTTATATTTCCCTCAAACATTCTAACATACTAACTAGATACTGTAAAGAATGAATATTAAAAATTTATCAATAAATATTATACCCTTTTTATCAGTTGGAATATTAAAGAACTTTTTACTTCTTATTAGAATATTATGTTAATGAAATGTTCAACCATAAAATTGCTAATTTGGAGGGAATAAAAATGATGCAATATCCGAACTGTAACTCAGGTATGCAAGTGCCTTCATGTAATCAGGGCACGATGCAGCCCTATCAAGCAAAAAGCATGATGCCTAATGCAAAAATCCATTGCATGCCAATGCTTCTGGCACATGCTTACGTTCCATTTCAATGCATTGGCTGTATATTTCCGCCAATGAAGGGTCTAGATGCCGGAACAATATTTCCCGAACTATACAGACCTTATGGAGTGGACCCAGAATACACTGTAGATGCCTAAGGAGGTGAAAACATGAATCCAAACCAAGCTAAACTCCTAAAAGAAGTAATGGCTGCCGATTTTACGCTCATTGATTTGAACCTGTATCTAAATACGCACCCCTATGACCAAAATACCATAATTCTCTTTAACAACTGTGCTCAAAGAGCTAGAATGCTCCGAAACGAGTACGAGAGATTGTATGGTCCGTTGACTGCCCAAAACTCCACCACTAAATGTCCATGGCAGTGGATAAACAGCCCTTGGCCGTGGGAGTAGTTCTTAGAGCATATGCAATATCGGCTTTATGGCCTTGGTAATAAAATTTATTTTTTGTATTTTGATGATTATCCCGAGGAGGTAATAAAATGTGGGTTTATGAAAAGAAACTGGAATATCCGGTAAGAATTAAGACACCAAATCCCAAAATGGCAAAATATATTATTTCTCAATACGGCGGACCTGATGGAGAACTTGCTGCTTCTCTGAGATATCTAAGTCAGAGATTCAGCATGCCGACAAATGAAGCAAAAGGAATTTTAAATGACATAGGAACCGAAGAATTAGCGCATCTTGAAATGGTTGGCACCATAGTACATCAGCTCACAAGAGGCGTCCCCGCAGATGTACTCGAACGCGCAGGACTTGGTGCTTATTACACAGACCATGACCACGCTATCTATCCCATGAGCGCTGCAGGAACTCCCTTTACTGCAGCTTATATACAGTCAAAGGGTGATCCTATCGCCGATTTACACGAAGACCTGGCTGCTGAGCAAAAAGCCCGTGCCACTTATGAAAATCTTATAAATCTAGCCGATGACCCCGATGTAATTGACCCGTTAAGGTTTTTAAGAGAAAGAGAAGTCGTACATTTCCAGCGTTTCGGTGAAGTTCTTAGAATTGTGCAGGATAAGCTTGCCGAAAAACCTTACTATGTGAAAAAACCCGATTGCATGAATCCCGTATTTAAAAGATAACTCACTCTATTCCGGGAAACAAACTAAAAATATAAACTTACTATAAATTCCCTAATCATAAAAAGGACCGGCTGTAACCGGTCCTTGATAAACAATTTCAGACTAAATAATTTCACATTATCTTATTATATTGGCAATTCTTTTATAATCTTAGTAAGGTATCTCTTTAATATTGTTACATCTGTTGAGGTAACTTTACCGTCTGTATTTACATCAGCATTCTCAAGATTAATCTCTACATTCATTTTCAGAAGATGTCTCTTCAATACTGTAAGGTCAGTTGAGGTAACTTTACCATCATCATTGCAGTCACCATAAATTATTTCCGGCTCAATTATTATTCCTCCGGGTGGTGTTCCCCAAACAAGCTCACCATTCTTATACAAGGTAACCTTATCATAATCTTGGAAAGCTTTTATAGTCGGGTCAAAGGAATAGTCGTTTGACTGATCATGTACCGAGTTGTCTGCATATCTTATAACAAACTGTATTTCTCCGGACTGGCCGCCAGCAGGAAGCTTGACATCCTTGAATTCCAACTGCAGGTAATGCTCATCACCCGAACCACCAAAGGATGGAATAAGATTTCCGG
Organism: Acetivibrio mesophilus; assembly: GCF_004102745.1. Lineage (GTDB taxonomy): Bacteria > Bacillota > Clostridia > Acetivibrionales > Acetivibrionaceae > Hungateiclostridium > Hungateiclostridium mesophilum. The sequence goes on from NZ_RLII01000002.1 coordinate 292,990, forward strand.
ATCCAACAGGTGTATAGTAGCAGTTAAACTGAAGCTGAGAATTAGCCTCTTTAGTAAAGTAGTATCTTAACACCAAATCCTTTAATGAGTAATCTCTATTGCCGGTGTTAACAATATTGAATTTACCCTTAATTTCCTGATTGGATGCCTGTGTACCGTCACACATATACTGTACTTTTACATCCCTTGCCTGCTTTACAAATATCTTCACAGAATCAGGTGACGAAGCTGCATTGTCATCATCATATGCAATTACACTTATTTCGTGGTCACCTTCTACAGCCTTCCACTCATATTCAAAAGGTGCTTCCTTGTCCGAACCGATTACTTTTCCATCAACAAGGAAATCAATCCTTGAGATCTTACCGTCAGAATCACTACCTGTTGCTGTAATCTTCAAAAATTCATTCCCGTAAGCAACAACATTTGATTTAGGTGCAGTAAGTTTTACTGTAGGCTTTACAATTACCTTTACCAGTATAGAAGTTATCGGTGACTCAATTCTCCTTCCATCGGAGAGAACTGCAACAGCTTTAAGGTCATATGCACCAGCTGCAGCTGCAGTAATTTTTGCTGTGTAAGGAGCACTTGCATCACTGGAAATAAGTGTATCTCCATTATAAAACTCTACTTTACTTACAGTGGTATCAGCTTTAACGCTTGCACTTATATTAACGTCTTTACCGGCTTCATACCTTTCTCCTGCAACAGGTGAATCGATAGTAACCTTTTCAGTTTCGCTGCCGGTGTTCTGCTCATCAAGATAAGCTGTAATCCATGAGAACGGAGCGTTCCAGTTAACAGTTATTTCATTGGTTGACCATGAGTCTGTATGGTCAATAAAGCACTTCTGCGGAGGTGTGTCCTTCTTAACAGCAGCATTTATTGTCGGGTCTTCAAAACGGGAGTTCGGTCCTCCTGAAATTATACCTGGAGGTGGAGCCGGCCATTTGCTGCTTGTTTGTGGAGTCCAGAATCTGTCATGGGGATTTGTAAGTGGACGTTCACCATATCCTGTTACATAAGACTGATCCATTGCATTTCTTCCCAACAGGTAGCTCATGCTATCCAATATTCCATCAAAGTATTTAGAGTCACTAGAGAAGTCACGTGCATATGCCATAACTATCATTTGATTCAAAAGAAATGAGTTCGAACCCCAAGGATAACCGCCCCTCTCATCCTCAGCCTGTTTGATTGGCAGTCTGTAACCTTGGTCTTCAATATTAGCAAGCCATGCATCCGCAGCTTTCATTATATTATTTTTTGCCTTTTGAATTTCTGTAGCAGGTAAACCATTTTCAGCCAATGCAAGAGTAATGGTACCTAATCCCTGAGTAGTTCCCCAAGTGAAGCATCCCCACAATCCATCATCTTCGTTGGTACCTTTCATCATTGCAGGCATTTCGAGGTAATGAGGTGACTTCATCAAATATTCTTTATATTCGGATTTACCTGTTGTTGCATAAAGCTCGCAGGCTGCCCAATAGAACTCATCTCCAGTATAGTCGTCATTGTATGGACCACCACCCGGGCCACCGCTTCCAGGGGTGTACTCAGCATAGATCTCAGGATTCTTTAATGCTGCTTGCCATGCTATTTCAGCCTTTTCCAAACAGTCAGCTGCAAACACCGGATCAAATTCTTCCCAGAGACGAGCACTCTGTGCTAAAGTTGCAGCAAAGTTAAGAGTTGCTGCCGTACTTACAGGCCTCAAATAACGTTCTTGAGAATCTTCATGAGGCAACATACCCAACGCTGTCCATCTAAAGTCATGAATCTTATGATGCACCATTCCGGCTATAGAAGGATCTTCTTTTTCGGTAACCTGCATCTTCTTAAAGAACTCAATCTCCCATCTTGCTTCATCAAGAATATCAGGATAACCGTTATTTTGCTCAGGAATATTCATTCCGCCGTCTTTATACGGTCCCCAGTTATCAAGTCCGTTAATTTTTGCTCTTTCATACATGTTCATCAATGTCCAAACAGCTATACCACCGTTTACAACATATTTTCCATGGTCGCCGGCATCATACCAACCACCAGTTACATCTTTCGAATAACTCTTTTGAGGTAATCCTGCATACTCATCGCTCTGTGGCCATGTAGGAACACTTGTATCTCCGGTATTCGGATCAATACCAATATGTCCTGCAGGTCTAGTCCACTGTTCGCCTCCAGCATATGGCATCTCAATAGCAATACCACTTCTCTTGTGATAGAAGAAGGATAGAGCATCATATTTCATCTGGGTATAAATATCATCACGAATATCAAAAGGATGGCTGTAATTTGTTACTGTATTTACAGTTGGAAGTTCAAACCTATAACCAATTCCCTGGGTGGTAAAATCAGAGAAATCAATCCAATGTACATTATCCTGAGAGTCTTTATCAAGACCCTTTGGCTCTGTAACACCTTCCATAACTACAACACCTGCTGCATTCAAAAGCTGCCATTCTACCGGCTGTTTTGAATCGCATAATACTGTAGCAACCTTCTTGCCTTGTGGCAGGTATCCCACCTGATTAACACGTACATCAGGTTGTTTGAGTTCATCAACTACAGGTTTTGAATACTCTGCATCATAAAGGGATACATCGTCAAGGTATACTGTATATGGAGGAGTTCCTGCTAATTCACCACCCAAATGGAATGTAAATTCGCATGCATCATCTGATGGGTCTTCCATAATAAATGTTTCGTCAATCTCCAACACTTTTCCTGCTGTTAGTGAGTATGGACTCCACTTGTTGTTCCAATATTCCTCATAAGGATAAGCCATCTGTCCTATTTTAATATAAGCTTTACAGGACACTTCTGACCAAATCTTAAGCCTTACCCTATATGTATGACCCTGTTCAAGGGCAATACCACGGTGTCTCATCTGAACACTCCACTTGTTTTGACCTTTGTCAAGGACAGTAAGGGCAAATGCTTTGTTACCGGGTTGTCCCGGAACATCAACTACATCAAAGGAACATTTTCCTCCACTATCCTCACATGTATGCCATGGAAAGCAAAGTCCTTCATCAAAAGTCCTCTCGTATAATAGGTCGTTTTTATAAGGTGGTAGATTCGGAGAATTGTCTTCACCCGCATATACTGATACTGATGTCGTCGGCACTAGAAATGTCAATAAAACTGTTAATAAGACAGCAAAGCAGATTGACCTTCTAAATTTCATATTCTTCCCTCCCATTAATAATTAGCTGCAATTAGAAAATGAAGCATTCACATTACATTTGCAATTCAAACCAGCTAAAATAGGTTTATCACCCTTCTTATGAGTTCACCTCCTTAATAGCCTAATTATTTATTAGTTTGAAAAGCTCTATGAAGCCCCAATCTAAACAAGTTAATAATATAAATAACAAATAAATGAGTATTTAATAGCATAAAAGGCACTTGCTTTAAAGATTTGATAGGTATAATAGTACAGATGAATACTAATAGATTGTGTTAGACATAAAGCAAAACAACACAATCTCCTAACTGAGATAATATCTGGATTTGTAGCATTCCTAATGTAAGCATGCTATCTACTGCCTATATTTTAAATATATAAATATTAACTGAGAATGTCAAGTATTTTTTGAGAGAATATTCATGGTTTTCTTTATATAGAGCAAGTGTGGTCTAGCTTTGCCGGAAGTACCATATATAAAAAGGACCGGCAAAAGCCGATCCTTTGAAATTCATCTGAAATTATTTATTATAATGGTAATTCTTTTATAATCTTAGTAAGGAATCTCTTTAATATTGTTGCATCTGTTGATGTAACTTTACCGTCTCTATTTACATCAGCATTATCAAGATTAATATCTACGTTCATTTTCAGAAGATGTCTCTTCAATACTGTAAGGTCAGTTGATGTAACTTTGCCATCTCCATTGCAGTCACCATAAAGAACATTATGAGGTGGATCAATATCTCTATCCTCATCAAGATAAGCTGTAACCCATGCAAACGGAGCATTCCAGTTAACAGTTATCTCATTGGTTGACCATGAGTCAGTATGGTCAAAGAAGCACTTCTGTGGTGGTACAGACTTGTTAACAGCAGCATTTATTGTCGGGTCCTCGAAACGAGAGTTCGGACCACCGGAAATTATACCTGGAGGTGGTGATGGGAATTTCTTACTTGTCTGAGGAGTCCAGAACCTGTCATGAGGATTCAAAAGCGGACGCTCACCGTATCCAGTTACATAGCACTGATCCATTGCGTTTCTTCCCAACAGATAGCTCATACTATCCTGTATTCCATCAATGTATTTTCCGTTTGATGTGAAGTCATATGAATACGCCATAACTATCATCTGATTCAGAATAAATGAGTTTGAACCCCATGGATAACCGCCTTGCTCACTCTCAGCCTGTTTGATAGGAAGTCTATAACCCTGATCTTCAATATTAGCAAGCCATGTATCTGCAGCTTTTGTAATATTAGATTTTGCTTTTTGAATTTCTGAAGCTGGCAAACCATTCTCAACCAATGCAAGGGTAATAGTACCTAATCCCTGAGTAGTTCCCCAAGTAAAGCATCCCCACAATCCGGCATCTTCGTTCGAACCACCCATTAGTGAAGGCATTTCAAGGTAGTGAGGTGAATTCATCAGATATTCCTTATATTCGGATTTACCTGTTGTTGCGTAAAGCTCGCAGGCAGCCCAATAGAATTCATCTCCAGTATAGTTGTCATTGTATGGTCCACCACCAGGGCCACCGCTTCCAGGGGTGAACTCAGCATAAATTTTAGGATTCTTTAATGCTGCTTGCCATGCTATTTCAGCTTTTGCCAAGCAGTCAGCTGCAAACGTTGAATCAAACTCTTGCCAGAGACGAGCACTCTGTGCTAAAGTTGCAGCAAAGTTAAGAGTTGCAGCCGTGCTTACTGGTCTTAAGTAACGATCCTGTGGATCTTCATGAGGCAACATACCCAACGCTGTCCATCTAAAGTCATGAATCTTATGATGCACCATTCCAGCTATAGAAGCATCTTCTCTTTCGGTAACCTGCATCTTCTTAAAGAACTCAATTTGCCATCTTGCTTCATCAAGGATATCCGGATAACCGTTGCTCTTCTCAGGTATGTTCATTCCACCATCTTTGTAAGGTCCCCAGTTATCAATACCTCTAATTTTTGCTCTTTCGTACATGTTCATCAATGTCCAAACAGCAATACCGCCATTTACAACATATTTACCATGGTCACCGGCATCATACCAACCACCGGTTACATTCTTTGTATAACTCTTTTGTGGTATTCCTGCATATTCATCGTCCTGAGGCCATGTAGGAACACTTGTATCTCCTGTGTTTGGTGCAATACCAATATGTCCTGCAGGTCTAGTCCACTCTTGCTTTCCTGCATATGGCATCTCAATAGCAATACCGCTTCTCTTGTGATAGAAGAATGCCAAAGCCTCAAACTTCATCTGAGAATAAATATCATTTCCAATATCAAAAGGATGGCTGTAGTTTGTATCAGTATTTACATTCGGAAGCTCAAAATAATAACCAGTTCCTTCTGTAGTAAAGTCAGAAAAATCAAGCCAGTGCACTTTATCCTGTGAATCTAGGTCAAGTCCCTTTGGTATTGTATTACCTTCCTTAACAACTTTACCTGTTGAGTCAAGAAGACGCCATTTAAGAGGGCTGGTTGAATCGGTTACAACAGTCGCAACCTTCTTTGCACTTGGCAAATATCCTACCTGATTAACACGTACATCAGGCTCAGGAAGTATTGCTACTGGAGGCTTTGTATAAGAAGCATCATAAAGAGATACATCATCAAGGTAAATATTGTATGGTACCCCTGCAGCCAATTCTCCACCTACATGGAATGTAAACTCACATGTATCATCAGTAGGCTTGTCCATTGTAAAGGTTTCTTCAACTGTAAGTTTCTGTCCTCCTGCTGGAACGGAAAATGGATTCCAGTTGTTGTTCCAGTATTCGGCATAGGGCTCACCCATTTGACCTATTTTAACGTACACTCTACAAGCTTTATCTGCCCAAACTGTGAATTTTATCTTGTATGTATGCCCCTGTTCAAGGGTTATACCTCTGTGTCTCATCTGAACACTCCACTTGTTTTGTCCCGGGTCAAGGACTGTTAAGCGGAAAGCTCTGTTTCCAGACTGTCCAGGAACATCAACAACTTGGAACTGACACTTTCCACCGCTGTCTTCACAAGTATGCCACGGAAAGCAAAGACCTTCATCAAATATTCTTTCATATAAAAGGTCGTTTCCATAAGGCGGCAAATGCGAAGCATTATCTTTTGTGGCAAAAACAACTGATGGCAACATCATGGACAGCACAATTGTAAAAACAATAGCTGCACATATTGTTTTTCTAAAATTCATAACCTTACCTCCCATTAATTAATATAAAGCATTAGAAATTGAAGCTTTTCTCTGCATTCATTACAATATTCTTTATTAATTAACAATGTAGAATATTATAAAAATGCAACAACTTATTAAGTCAGCATCAAACCAATAAATATTGGGTCCTATAGCCCTATAACAAGAGTACACCTCCTTTATAGTGTTTTTATTTATCAGTTTGAAAAAGCTTTAAGCTCCACTCTAAACAACGTAAATAAAAAATGCTTATAAAAAATTAAGTATATGCTAAATACGGAGTATTTTTTTGATAGATTGAGTATTGGTTAATAAATAGGAAAACTACTTTAAAGATAAATAGATGTATTAGTACGTACAAATCAAACTATAAAAACTCTATTAAAAACTATCAAAAATATCAATTGTATATACTTTAAATATATTGTTATATGATGTAAATGTCAAGTGTTTTTTTCAATTTCGATTTGAAAAACAAAGTGGCAACAGCGTCAAAGCCAAGCCCCAACTATAAGGAACCTTAATAAAATTGCAATAAAATATCGGTAGACATAATATGTATTTACATCATAACAGTATGACATACTATGCCCCAATATAAATTATTCTTAGTTTTCATATCAATTAAGTTATTTTTAATAATTAACTCAAAAATAATGTACTATACGCTAAATATATGGTATAATTATCAATAAGCAAAAATTGCTCTATAGAATTTCAACGCTGAATCCGACGATATTTTAATTACACCACCTCTTCCCCGCACTAATTATATCTCTGGCAATATACTTGCTTAAAAGACAGTGTTGTTATTATCATACAGATATATGTTTTACTTGATATTATATTTGTTTTTGATGTTATCATCTTATCTGCGGGCACTGTGTAAAAAACCCAATGATTTTTTAAAGGAGTGATTTGTATGGGTAATAAGAAAGACATCAACTTATTACCGGAAGAATACCGTTTGGCATCATCAAGGCCATCGCCGGAGAAACGAAAGGACGATGGAGGAATTAAAGAAGTTGGGAATAGCATTAAAGGTCTTATGGATATGATATCATCAAAGGTATCTTCTGTTCAGAATGAAAAAGTTAGTGACGTTAATTTAAATATGTCAAAAAGCCTTAAAGATAATCTTCCTGAGAATATGTCTCAGAATTCCGAGAAAGCCTCAGGTTTGCTTTACTCTCTGAAAAAAGCCAGACTTAGAAATCTGGAAGGTATATTAAATCTTGACAAAAAGGATCTGGTAGTATCCAGCAAGTTTAACTATGTGTATTGCACTGATTTTGGGAAGGTTGTCATTGTTGACAAAGATACTGACGGCCATCCTAAAACTGTAACTATAAAAGACTCAGATAATCTTTCCGTTAAGACTATCAAGTTCCATAATGCGTGCCCATTTCTTTACCCGAAGTATGATGAGCGCAGCCTGCCCGAACAGATTATACACATGGACAAGAATGAAATCTGGTACCTGTCTGACTCAGAAGCTATAATTGTCACCTTCAAGAATGACATTGCTGATTTTCTTAAAATAAGTCTTAGCAGTTTCGAGCAGAATAGCAATCCAAAAGTTATTTTGAATTATTTAGAATGTTATAAATTTCTCTATCAAAATAAAAAGGTAAAAGATCTGCTGTTAGAAGAACGGAAAATTAAAACCGATGATATTATAAGGGTTCAATCCCATTATGCATTGTACAAGGAAGGCAGCAGTATCTACAGGGTTCTGCTGTTTGACGAGCTAAAAAACATATCCAATGAATTTACATTGACAGAGCTTCCAAATGTCAATGAAGAAGCATGGGATGTTCTATTTACAAATGAGATTTATGAATATGTAAAGGAAAACGACTATTCTTTCAGCAATTTCAGGCAAAACAATGACTATATTGAATACTGGCAGAACATCGGTTCAAAAAGTGTATGTGTTATGAGATGTAAAATTTAAAAACAAAAGAAAAAGTCTGATAAGCGAGTTAAAATCAGACTTTTTTTATGCATTCATTATAGAAAACCTTATATGTTACTTCAATAAATGTATATTACGCTCATCTTGGCCCTTTATAGAAATCTTAGTTTCTAAGACTGTTGAGAGGTGCAGGTATTCTTCCTCCCCTATTTATAAAATCCTTACTACTGAAATTATTAACCTTCATTACCGGGCCTGAACCCAACAGACCACCGAATTCAACAACATCTCCAACCTTTTTGCCCGGTGCAGGAATTATCCTTACCGCAGTCGTCTTGTTATTGATTACTCCTATAGCCGACTCATCAGCTATAATAGCTGAAATAGTCTCTGCACTTGTATCTCCGGGAACTACTATCATATCTAGCCCTACAGAACACACACATGTCATTGCTTCAAGCTTTTCGATGGTAAGTGCACCCTTCATAACTGCATCAATCATACCGGCATCTTCACTTACAGGAATAAAGGCACCACTTAGCCCGCCAACCGAAGAGGAAGCCATTGTACCGCCTTTTTTGACAGCATCATTAAGCAATGCCAAAGCAGCCGTAGTTCCATGAGTACCGCACTTTTCAAGGCCCATTTCCTCTAAGATATGAGCAACACTGTCTCCTATGGTTGGTGTAGGCGCAAGGGACAGGTCAACAATACCAAAGGATACTCCCAACCGCCTTGAAGCTTCCCGGGCAACCAACTGGCCCATTCTGGTTATTTTGAACGCAGTTTTCTTAATAGTCTCTGAAACGGTTTCAAAATCAGCCCCTCTTACTTTTTCAAGGGCGGATTTAACAACTCCGGGACCGCTCACCCCTACATTTATAACACATTCCGGTTCGCCAACTCCGTGAAAAGCTCCTGCCATAAACGGGTTGTCCTCCGGGACATTTGCAAAAACAACCAACTTAGCACAAGCCAAGCCTCCATTGTCGGCACTAAGATGGGCTGCCTTTTTTATTATATGTCCCATTTCCCTAACTGCATCCATATTAATTCCTGCCTTGGTACTGGCAAGATTGACAGACGAGCAAACCTTTTTTGTACTACTCAGGGCTTCCGGTATAGAAGCTATAAGCTTCCTATCTCCAACAGTATACCCTTTTTGAATTAGCGCAGAAAATCCGCCTATAAAATTGACTCCAACCGCATCTGCTGCTCTGTCTAAAGTCTCGGCGAATTTTACATAATTCTCCTCATCACTGCTTTCCGCTACAAGCGAAATAGGTGTCACGGAAATTCTTTTGTTTACTATAGGAATACCATACTCCTTTTCAATATCCTCTCCAACCTTAACAAGATTTGCCGCAAGTCTAGTAATCTTATTATAAATCTTCTCCCTTGATTCCTTTGCACTGGAACTGGCACAATCCCTCAGGGATATTCCCATAGTAATTGTCCTGATGTCAAGATTTTCCTCTTGAATCATCTTTATTGTTTCAATTATCTCAAAAGGCATTAACACCTGTATTTCCCCCTTATATACGATGCATGGAATTAAAGATATCTTCATGCTGGATCTTTACAGAAAGACCCATTTCAACACCTTTATTCTCAAGCTGTTCAGATAACTCCGCAAATTGAACAGAGAGTTTGGATATATCCACAAGCATCACCATGGTAAAAACATCCTGCATAGTGGTCTGAGAAATGTCCAAAATATTTACGCTACAGTTGGCAAGAATATTGCTGATACCAGCAATAATACCAATCTTGTCCTTTCCAATAACAGTTATAACTGCTCTCATAATTACTACCTCCCTTTTATAAAGAGTATTATACTATCGGGAGACTATAATATCAATACCGTAAAATCAATTGGTATTCTTCTAATCAATGATAAAACGCTCTTTTTCTCTTAACATTTTTTCAATTTCCTCTGCAGGCAACGGTTTGCTGAAGAGGTACCCTTGAACCTTGTCACATCCCTCTTCTTTAAGGAATAAAAGCTGTTCCTTTGTCTCAACCCCTTCGGCTACAACAGTGAGATTAAGTTTGTGGGCAAGGCTGATAACAGATTTTGCAATAGCCTCCTCTTTAGAATTGGCTGTTATGTCTCGTACAAAACTCTTGTCAATCTTTAGAGTGTCTATAGGAAGCTGCTTTAAATAGTTTAGCGATGAATATCCAATTCCAAAATCATCAAGAGATACCCGAATTCCCTTTTTCCTCAACTGGTTTACTACATCTATTGTTAAATCCAAGTCTTGCATAGCAGTACTCTCAGTTATTTCCAACTCCAACAATTCAGGCCCCAGTCCAGCCTCACAACGAATTCTATCTATCATCTCAACAACGTTATTCTGTTGAAACTGTCTTGCAGACAAGTTTACCGCTATCAAATGAGGCTCTAGTCCGGAGTCAATCCATTTCTTGTTCTGCATACACGCAGTTTTAAGAACCCACTCTCCAATAGACACGATAATGCCGGACTCTTCTGCAATAGGTATGAATTCCATCGGAGGTACGAGTCCATAATCCGGATGATACCATCTTAAAAGTGCTTCAAATCCTACAATTTTACCGTTTCTGATATCAATCTGAGGCTGATAAAACAGCACAAATTCTTCTCTTTCAACTGCTCTCCTTAAACTGTTTTCAATATCCAGCCTTTGAAACACCTTTTGGTTCATTGACTCGGTATATAGCTGGTAATTATTTCTTCCCAATTCTTTGGCTCTATATAATGCTGTATCCGCATTCTTGAAAATAGTTTGCTGATCCTCTCCGTCATTGGGATAAATACCAATGCCCATGCTTGCAGTTATATAATACTCCTTGCCTTCAAGTATCCACGGTTGCTGGAATTTCCTCAGAATTCTGTCAGCAGCTCTGGTAGCATCGCTTATATCCTTTATCTGAGGCTGAATAATAATAAATTCGTCCCCTCCAATTCTTGCAACCGTATCAACTTCCCTTAAGTAGCCCTTGATTTTCTCCGCAACCTGTTTGAGGAGCATGTCTCCGACCGAATGTCCCAAGGTATCGTTGATAGCCTTAAAATTATCAAGGTCCAATATAATCAACGCACACATCTCATTATTGCGTTTTGATTGGGCAAGAGCCATTTTCAGACGATCCGTAAACAGACTCCTGTTGGGAAGTCCGGTCAGCGAATCGTAATACTCCATGTTATATAAAATTTCTTCCTTCTTCTTAATTTCTGTAATATCTTTAAGGGCAATAACTGTTCCGATAATCGCACCGGAATTGTTTCTGATTGGTGCTGCAGCACCTGACACAAGCTTTTTTCCATGCCTGGTCATCAGACTTATGTTGGTTCCAAGATTCATCAGTACTCCCAGATTTACTACGTCTTTTATCGGAATTTTGAACACATTTCCATTCTCATCCACCAACCCCGAAAGCAGCTTATCCAGCTTCATGCCTGATATCTCGTCTTCCGACAGACCCAATAGTTTTTGAATTTCATAATTGCTGAAGGTAACAGTCCCGTTTTCATCAGTTGTAATTACCGCCTCTCCAATGCTTGATAAGGTTATCCTGAGCCATTCATGCTGCTTGCGAAGCTCTTGGTATGCTCTTGATATCTTTTTCTTAAGGTTTCTTATATAAACTTGCAAAAGTACCAAAAGAATGAATACTACCAGCATTGCAGTTAAATTTTTGATTCTTTGTTTCCTTTTGTAGAAGTCTGAATGCCGAAAGAAGTGTTTTCTATACAATTCTTCATATGTACCGCTCTTTTTTACACTATCTAAGCGCTCGTTAATATCTTTAACGAGCTGGGGATTTTTTTTGCTTACTCCATAAGCCACCTTAACAGGAAAAAGATCTGTCTTGAGGGGAACAATTTTACCCGTTAACCCTTTTTTTATTAAGTAATGATTTACAACGTCCTGATTCTCGAAAATTATATCTATCTCCCCATCATCTAAAGCATCTACCGCCTCTTCCACATTAATAAAGCACGTGTAATTGCGAATACCCACCTTGTTTCTCAAAATATGCTCACTGTACTGCTCTTTTCCCACTCCTACCCGATATCTTCCAAGGTCTTTTATGTCAATATTCTGACTTCTTTCTTTTGAATAGATAGATATATACATACTCAAAACCGTATCGGAGAATAAAATATCCTTTTTCCGCTCTTCATTTACAACGAGCAAACCACAGGTGTCTATCTCTCCTCTCTTAAGTTTTTCATAAACTTTTTCCCATGTGTTGAATTGATAACCAAAGCGATAGTCATTATTTGGAAGTATATATTGATTTAACTCAATTTCAAATCCACGGATTTCATCACCTTCCAAAAACTTAAATGGAGGATAATTTAATTCAGTTTCATATATAATTGTATCTGTTAAGGCATATGTAGCCTGACAAAATATCAATAGCATTAAAAAAACACAAAGAATTATTTTATAACACTTGATTATCATCTTATTCCTCCGGATTAAGATTGTAAAGCTCAAAACTCATACGAAACAATGATGGATCTGTAATGTTTGAATATAGAAGCGAAACATTAATACTACTAATCAAATCTAGCTTATAAAGCTAGACATAATAAAAAGACTATATAATTATATTATATATAATATTTGATGCTTTTTTCAACCTATTTTCAATAAATATAGCTCAATTTGCATATAATTATCCGAACAAATGTTTGATTTTCTTCTGGCCTTGTGGTAAAATTTATTTAGCAACTTTCAGGAGGTGCATTTTAATGGAGCTTCAGAAAAAGCTTGAAATATTATCTGCCGCTGCAAAGTACGATGTTTCATGTTCTTCCAGTGGTAGCAATAGGAAAAACACTAAGGGCGGTCTTGGAAATGCAACATCCTGCGGCATTTGTCATAGCTGGGCTGATGACGGAAGATGTATTTCCCTTCTAAAAATACTTTTTTCCAATTACTGTGTATATGATTGTGCCTACTGTGTTAACAGATCTAGCAATGATGTCCCCAGAGCTGCTTTTACACCCCAAGAAGTAGCTGATCTTACCATAAACTTTTATAGGCGAAACTATATTGAAGGATTGTTTCTCAGCTCTGCAGTAACAAAAAACGCCAACCATACAATGGAGCTCCTGTATGAATCAATAAGACTTTTGCGGGAAGAATACAAGTTTAATGGGTACATACATGTCAAGGCCATTCCCGGTGCTGATCTTGCCCTTATCGAAGCTACCGGCAAACTGGTAGACAGAATGAGTGTAAATATTGAGCTACCCTCTGAGAAAGGACTTAAGCTTTTGGCCCCACAAAAAGAAAAACAAGCTATATTAAAACCGATGAATTTCATATCATCCAAAATAGCAGAAAAAAAGGACGAAATAAAGGTATTCAAAAAAGCACCTTTGTTTGTTCCCGGAGGTCAGAGCACCCAACTCATCGTAGGAGCTACCAAAGACCACGATATGAACATTCTAAAGCTTTCTGAAAACCTATACAAAAAATATAACCTCAAAAGGGTTTATTATTCTGCATATGTACCTGTATCCAAAAATCCGCTTCTGCCCGATCTGAAGACACCTCCACTCCTTAGAGAACACAGGCTTTACCAGGCTGATTGGCTTTTAAGATTCTACGGTTTTTCAGCCGACGAGCTTCTTGACGAACGTAATCCTGATTTTGACCCTCAGCTTGACCCTAAAGCGAACTGGGCAGTTAATAATATTTCCCTCTTTCCCGTTGAAGTAAACCGTGCAGATTATGAAATGCTGCTGCGGGTTCCGGGCATTGGAGTTCGCTCTGCAAAGAAAATCATTATGGCAAGAAAAGTTAAGTCCCTATGCTTTGAAGACCTGAAAAAATTGGGTGTTGTTTTAAAGCGGGCGAGGTTCTTCATTACATGTAAAGGCAAGTATTTCTTTAACTATAACATGGAACAGCTTCTAATAAGGCAAAACCTGATTAATGGCTGGGAAACCGATGAGAAAAAGCAGGAATGGGAGCAAATATCGATTTTATCGTTAATACCGGAAAAACCTACGCTCCAGGACAAGCTAATGAGCATAACCGGTGAAATATAATTATACAGGTGGTATATATAATGGTCAACTATTACTATGATGGAACCTTTGACGGACTTTTGACTTCCGTATACGAGTCATATTACGGCATTGAGCCTCCCGACAAGATTCTTCGCTGCAAAAATTTACAACAAAGCATCTTAGATAAGGATATTGATATTGTCACTGATAGTGAAAAAGCTTCAAAAGTTTATGAAGCAATACATAAAAAGATTTCATATGACGCCTTAAGAAATGTCTACCACGCCTATTTGTCCGAACTCGATGAAATCGATACTTACATATACCAATATTTAAGATTCGGCTTCAAAAAGGGTAAATCAGTAGACCTTTATCTTACTTCTGAAGAAGTTCTTAAGGTTCATTCTGCTGCTAAAAAGGTGCGGACCGAAAGTCATCTAATGCTGGGTTTATTGAGGTTCAGAAAGCTAAATGGGGGCCTTTATTATGCCCCCTACAGCCCTGTTTACAATATTACCGCTTTAATATCCGATCATTTTGTTCGGCGTCTGTCCGATCAATTCTGGATAATACACGACACCAAAAGAAACCTTGCTGCTGTATACAATATGGTAGAATGTGTTCTAACAGACCTCCCTGAAGAGCTTCAGCATCAATCTCTCAACACTGATGACTGCTTTGAAGATCTGTGGAAAAAATACTTCGACAGCATTTGCATAAAGGATAGAATCAATCCAAAGCTGCAAAAACGTAATATGCCTGCAAGGTATTGGAAATATCTGGTCGAAAAACAGTAGCAGCTCGTCTTATTCTATCATTTTAAGTATTTTCCTTCTTAAAATTGACATATCCGTAGAATTAATCTTCCCATCATTATTCATATCTGCAGCCTGCCTGCCGGTCGGTGCGGGAAAGTCTTCAATAATTTTAAGCAAAAACCTCTTTATCCATGTGATATCAGTTGAATTAACCTTACCATCTGCATTCACATCACCCTTTTCTATTTCAGGAGAAGATGATGGTGTAGGCAAAGGCGTAATAGTAGTCGTTGGTGATGTTTCCGGAATATGGCCACCATAATATTCAGTTACAGTGATTCCATTCGAGCCAAGAGGTATCTGATGATCAAGACCTATAAACTTTCCTTCGGATGTCTGCCATAATGCCGGCTTCAGTAAAGCATACTTCTCTTCATCCCAAGTTATGAAATCATGGTATACAAGTCCGCCGGTATCGCCGGAATTTGCATTGTAGCACCAGAAAGTATGTGCTATTTTATTTTCAATCATATACTCTCGCAGAGCCTTCATCCATTTCTCGTTGTCTCCGCCATCCATGAATCCTCCCCACTCACCCATTAGTAGAGGAGCAATGTTTTCTTCGTGTATGTACGCCCAGTTATCTCTCCAACAGTCATTATATAAGGTTTCTTTGTTAAATCCTTCATAAAACCAAGGTTGCTTATGTACAAGGGGACCGTAATCATGGGGTGAGTATACAAGCTGTTTCTGGTACTTACCGAGATTAATTGGATAATCCCTTACTCCTCTTAAATTTCCACCCCACCAGTTGTAAAAATATTTACTCTCTTTTCCCCATTCATCCACTGCAGTATAATCATAACCAGGCTTCGGATAAACTTCAACCCCTTCAACTACAATGAGAATATTTGGGTTAATTGCAAGAATTCTCTCTGCACATGTCTGTGCAGCATGTTTCCAGTTGTTTAGATCGGTAGAACCGTCCCACTTTGCCATTGGTGTAGTGCCTGGCGTACCATGGGGTTCATTCTTGAGATCCAGTGCAAGAATTGTATCATCATTTTTATATCTTTCTGTTAACCATTCCAGAGTTGAAATCCATATCTCTGTTGTAAATGTGCCATCATACCATACAGGATATATATGCCCCATAGCATCCGTTGATGGGCTGTGTATATCCACCATAATCTTTATTCCGGATTCTTTACAACTCTGAACGGCGAAATCAAAAAGCTCAAGGCTGTTCATACCGTCTAGCTCCGGGTTTACAAAATCATTAACATTGGCTGAAGGATATACTCCCTGTGACCACTGATATAAGAGTTCCGTTGAAATAGGTATCCTCAAAAAGTTTATTCCCCTGTCTGCCATACCCTGAATAGCCTCTCTCATATTGCAGCTCCATACCCCATCAAATACATTGGTGCCGGTATTGAATCCAAACCAGTTACAACCGGTCAACCAGACCTGATTACCATACATGTCTACTATTTTGTTGCCTTCGACATGCAACCAGTCATCATTATTTGGATCGGCTGCAATAGTTGGACCCCTAAAGGATATAAAAGGCAGCAAAGTTACAGTCAAGATCGCAAATATTAGTAACAAAGCTCTAATTCTTTTCAATTTCATTACCTCCTAAAAAAACTTACTTAATATATTTATAGTTAATTCGTTGACATGTTTAAGTTTTAGGGGATTTAGTTATGGTTCTGTTCCCCATTTTAATTCCCCTGAAATATATGCTGTAATCTTATCCCAGTCTACATATTCGTAGTGATGGGAACTAAACGAATAGTCGTCCCCTTTATCATATTGTGTATTGTCGGTTTTGGAAAAACGTGCATTCAGTTCAACGCTTTCTCCCGCTTGAAGCTCTCCCGCTTCTTTGACAAATCCAATTTCAACAAAGGTGTCTGCTCCTGTTCGGGGTGATTTCATCTTCACAAAACTTCCGATAACATTGTGAGCTCCAATAGACGACCAATCGCAATTAAACCTCTGCTCACTATCACCGTCTATAGTATAGTAATATCTTAATTTCAAGTCCGCGAGATTCACAGATGTATTTCCGGTATTTATCACGTTAATTCTAACGTAAATTACACCGCTTTCTGATAGGGTATTATTGTTGTAAAACCTTACTTTGACACTCTGTTCACCGCTCGGTGCCTTTGTCGGAGTCACTGTAGGTACAACCGGTACCTTCGTAGGAGTGGCCGTAGGTGCAACCGGTATCTTCGTAGGTGTCGCTGTAGGTGCAACCGGTACCTTCGTCGGGATTGCTGTCGCTTCAACCGGTATCTTTGTGGAAGTCGCTGTTGCTGCAATCGGTGTATTCGTCGGAGTCACTGTAGGTGCAATCGGCGTATTCGTAGGTGTCGCTGTTGTGGTAACTGGCGTATTCGTTGGAGTCATTGTAGGAAGCTTCGGTGTGCCCACCGATTCAATCGATGCCGTAGCAGTTTCAGTAGGTAGCACTTTCTCCGCTTCAATCATACCAAAGTTTTGACCTGAAAGCAACTCTTCCAATGGTTCTGACACAATAGACTCAATTGTGACTTCTTCTCCATCCTGCCTTGCCATCTCATAAATCATGTATTTACCCATGGAAACTTTATTTTCCTGTGCCTTTCTTCTTTGCTCTTTTGAAGCCACTACAAACCTCATATCAATGTCCATATCCAAACTCTTAAAATCTGACACCAAATTATGAATGAGTTTGTATTCAAAATTATTCCCCTCTTTTGCACCTTCACTATTTAGTGCCGTAGAGATTAATACAATATTCTTTTTATCATCCTTTGCTATAAAACCATACTTTCTGGACTTATCAATGAGATCTAAAATCACATCTTCAAGCAATTCATCCTTATATGTTAACTCTTCCAATATCTTTTTTGCATCCTCGTTAAGCGGTTCAGCACTTAAAACAATGCCATCCCTGTTTACTGCAAATTCAACACTAGGATTTACATCCACATCGATATATGCAAAAGCATCTCCAAAATTAAACATACTAAAATATGTAAACATAAATACAAAAACGGCGGCTATACCTGCTATAACAGCAGAATACATAAAACCAATACCTTTTTTGCTATTTTCAATTACGTCCTGTTGGCCAAATAAAATCTTCTGTCCCAAAAACATGCCGTCCCTTGTTTTTACCGCTTTAAACTCTCCAGTTTCTGTAACAATTATAGTTTTTTTCTCTTTTATTTTTATTACTACTCCAAGATTCATTATTGTCCCCTCCCTTCTTCAGGCTCCTTGAAAAACTGCTTTATCTCATCAAGACTGCTTCTTAAAACCAAGCTCACCGCTATTATGAACTTTCTATTCCTCTCTACAGTTTTTCGATGGACACTAACCAACCCCATTAATTCAGATAGTGGAATGCACTTCTTGCGAAGAAGTTTATCAAACAACTTATCATTCTCGGCCAAAACTCTGGCAATATTGATGCAAAGTTCCCTTGAATCCTTGTGTTTTGGTGAATTCACTACAAGATCCTCAAGGGTAATTCCAAACTGCTTTAACTGCTGTTCAAACTGCAGAACCTCTTCTTTTACTTCTATATTCTCATAAAGGTAATGACTATCAGAGACCAGATATTTTTCTTCGAAGTCGTTTCTCTCCTCAAAATAGGAAAAAGGTATAACATTGCTGTATTTCTTGTTTTTTCTTATGTAATCGATAATTCTATGATTTACTACCATATTGCAATAATTCGTAAAGTTCCCATTTATATCAGGATTAAAACCATCTATAGCTTCATTAAATGCCATAAGTCCCACACTATACTCCTCACTTACCTCAGGGTCAACATATCTTCCAAGAGTACTGGATATAATCTTTAATAGGTATGGTCTATATTTTTTAATAAATTTTTCCTTTAATTCCGTGTCTCCATTTTTGATCTTTATAACAATATGATTTATAGAATCAACACGAGACTTTTTTTCTCTTTTTCTTAGGTCAGATAATAAGTTGGGCTCAAACAAAAAAACCACCTCTTAGAAATTAATGCGATATGGTAGCAAGTTTTCAGTTGGACATTTATATGGAATTCGATATTATTGCTTAAAATCCCTTTAAAATCTCCGAAAACTAATTTATTAGATTTATCACCACAAAAAAGGAATACCCTCCAAAAGGATATTCCTTTTTGCTACCCACATAAAATTTAAATTAATATGTTTAATTAATATACAGCATATCAGTCAACTGGAAGTCTACTACCAAATCGATAAATTCCTTAGTCCTGAAATTATATATATACAGAATCTTTTTATTTGAAAATGGCGTCTTTGGTGCCTTCTCAACTCCATATACAAAGTAGTAATCACCTTTTGCTTTTATGACCTTATCAACATCAAAATAATCTTTGAGCTGCTCGCTATTTCTGGAATTTATGCAATGGAATGAATTTACTTTACTGTCGGTATCCAGCCCTGAGGTAAATATAAAATTATCAATTTTCTCCCAGTACTCCACTTGGAAGTTTCCTAAAAGCTCTTTAAACTCATTTGAATAAAGATAAACCTTACTTCTCTTTATATCTGCTTCGTTACCGTTTACAGCCAAACTATCCCCCAATTCATCCCACACTTTGGTTTCCATTCCAAGCACCAGGTTTCTAATTCTCATATTATAAGTTGAGACATTCTGATCATATATTAATAGTGCCTGTCTTTGCTTATCGGTTATTCTGTCAATATCCTCGACAGCTATAAATGTCTTTTGTCCAACTGTCTTAATATTCTTTATTTTGACTATATCACGAGCCATAGATGTTTTATCCTTGTCAAATATATAGAGCAAATAGTCCTTATCATCTTTGTTTTGCAAATGTACCAGCAGGTTGTCATCCTCGAGTAAAAAGCCCTTAAATGTAACACCTTTATATATTGTTTCAACATCTGATAAAACCAAGCATCGTGGTTGATCATTCGGTTTGTCTTTGGAATATGTAAACAGATTTTCCTTCTTTGTGTAAGACGGAACACTTATAGTCTTAAATGACTTTGCTGTAATAATACTTTTGGTCTGGTTTAAGGCAATAAACATCCTATCGTTATAGTCTACAATATCCTCAACTTTTACAGTCGTTGCCTTGACATCTGCATCTTTGAATACCGAATCCGGCATAAACAGGTCATAAATATCATATTTCGTTGTATTCTTTGTTGAGTTTCTCAATACCAAGAAATAGTCTTTTCCGCTTTTAGCAGCTACAGTAACTATGTTATTTGTACCGTCTTTATCTTTAAACTGGACTGTCCTGCTAAGGTCAATATCAAGGTCTTCATGTAAAATCCTGAACTCAGTACCATTATAGCATGCGAAAGGCTTAGTATCTCCCTCAGAGCTAACTGCACTAATGAAAAGAGTATTGTCCTCTATCATTGTCTCCTTGATAATAAACTTATCCTGCAACAATCTCGGATTCCATGAAGATTTGTCAAAAACCAGCAAAGAGTATCTTCTTAAATCATCATATTTGTTGATTATTAATTTATCATTTAAAACAACATACTGACCCATTGCAAAATTATCTGCAATCAGATAAATACTCCGGCCATCAAATCTGTAGACACTGTCCCTCTTCTGCCTTCTGTCATAACCATGCAACAGAAGGTTTCCATTGAACTCTACTTTTTCCTTTATCTCAAAGTTGTTTATCAGAACTTCAAATTTGCCGTTTCTGTATGTAACAAGATTATTTGTATCGTTTTCCTTATCAAACAGGGTTATAAGAAGTCCTCCGTTATAGGTAATAGCATTTTTGATTTCATTACCTTTTAGGGAAATAGAACTAACCGTCTGACCATCATAAATATATACCATCGGCACCTTACCCTTTTGGTCATAGAAGAGAACCGTACCGGTATCAAACTTTCCTACTCTGCTTATAGATATGGTTTTATCCTCCGGATTCCAGTCAACAAAAGAACCGGAATTCTCAGCTACAAATCGAAGCGGGACAACAGTGTTGGAATCTACTATTGTAGGTGCAATATCAAGAGGAACCTCATATCCGTCTACAACAGCCTTATTAGAACCTATTGTAAGTTTTATTACATTTCCCTTATATGTTGCAGTAACGGTTTTTGTTGCATCATCCCAATCAACACTGTACCCAAGTTCTTCAAAAATTGCCCTGAAAGGAACCAATGTTCTACCGTTGGATATGAAAGGAGCAACCTTAAGCTCCTTATTAGCGGTCTTTGATGTATAATTCTTTTTGTTTACAGTAAACTTTAAGTCAACAAAATCGGAAGTAACAATCTTTCTAGAGTCGCTTTGGTTAGCCCCGTCTGCATAACCACAGACTGCTCCCATTGAAACCACTGTGAATAAAGTTGCAAAGATAAGCCCCTTACCCAATGCTTTTGCCAAACGAGTTTTCAACATGCTTTTCCCCCCAAAATCCTAGAAATTAATGAATTGCAATCTTGCGTCAGTCCAATACAAATTGCATGCAAAGCATAATAATATCAGCTCATGAATTAAATATTAACATACAATTATAACCAAGTCAACATAGATAATACAGCGCAAACAGGGTTAATTGCCGCTTGCTGCTGAGGCAATCAACCCTGTTCTTAAACCATCTGGTGTAAAATCAAATTTTGAAAATATAGTAGTATAAATTACGATATTTCTTCAGCTTTTTTCTTCAGGTCTTGCGACAGATTGAGCAAGTTGGTTGTTTGCTCTAATAATGACTCCTGACATTTTATCTGTTCATTCATTGCCGCACTTACATCAGATATATCCTGAATATTGGACTCAGAGCTTGCACTTATATATTCTACCGTAGATACTATTTCATTGACAAAGTCATCTATATGCGCAAATACCTGCTTAATCTGAGACACATTTGATGTTATATCGTTCAAAAACTCAATATTTTTATCAAAGCTTTCCGTTACATTCATTACTGAACTCTCAGTATTCTCAGCAACCTTATCCAACTTTAACACAACTTTGTTGGTGTTGTTAATTTTTTCAATAAGATTATGAATTATCTGGTCTATGTTGCCCGATAGGTCTTTAGTTTTTGAGGCCAAGTTTCTAGTTTCTTCCGATAGCAAATGGAATGTCTTTCCCTGAGCTCCTAATCTGGCCGATTCAATAGCTGAATTCAGGGCAATCATTTTTGTTTGCTCTGAAATCTCCTTTATCTGTCTAGTAAACTTTGTTATTTCTCTCGAAGTTTGAATAAGCTCTTTAGATTCCGCGCCTATCTCATTCATAGCGGTTCTAATATTTTGAGACATTTCATGCAGCAGACTAACTGACATTCTATTATCCTCACTAATATCCTTTGACTTGGAAATTATAGCATCTACATCTTTCATGGTATCCTTTGCCTGATTAACTTCATCTTTAGTTAAAGCAATCTGCTTCTCCCCTTCTTTCACAGCCTTGCCCTGCTGAAAACTCTTTTCTTTTACAACTTCCAAAATAGCATTCGTTTGCTCAATTGAAGCATATGTTTCCTCAATCTTTGAGGATACACTTGAAGATGCATCAACTGTGATATCTGAGGCATGTTTAACGCTCTTAATCAATTCATTCAGGTTGCCTACCATCTTCGCAAAACTTTTGCTGAGCTTACCTATTTCATCTTGTCTTTCTTCTACCTTAAACTCTATGGATAAATTACCGTTACCCACCTTTTCCATCATTTTTACCAGTCTCTTTATATTCTTTGTAATATCCTTATTGACATATTGAGATAAAAGTATTCCCACTGCCAGACAAATCAAACCGATAATTATTACTTGTGCCGAAACTTTGTTAACACTTTCGGTAATCTTATCAACAGCTGTAACGGTCACAATAGTCCAGCCTAGGTTTGTGCTGTTAATGTCATCTATTGATGAAAAAGTTATCAGCATATCCTTTCCATGCAGCTTGGTTGTAAATGCTCCGCTTGGCTCGGATTTAACCCTCTTGAATATCTCTTCGTCAATATATAAATTCTGTTCTTTGTCTTCTTGTCCCATATCATTGATGGATAGACCCATATGCTCTGTTTTCATGGGATTCATTACAATGTTATTGTTGTTACCCACAAGATACATAACTCCATCATAAGATAAATCCACATCATTAAGCACCCTGCCTAAATTTTCATAGTTGATATAGAAGAATAACTGTCCCTGACTTTTTAGGCTTGTCTTTGAATAAATACTTTTTACTAAAGCAATTACCTTACCGGATAAACCCGTAGTATCCTGATGAATTCCTATATCCTGTATATAAGGATCATACCACTTTGATTTTTCCCCGCTGTCTATAAAGGCTTTAACACTTTCAGCTTCTTTTATATTTGCAGTGGCTTTTAATGTCTGTTGCCCCGAAAACGTAGTTATGTAATTATTAGAAATCGCCATAATACTGTAGAAATGATTGCTTTTCTCTTCCACATTATCTGTCAATACCACTTTCAACTGACTGGAATATCTACTTTGTGAAGCCTTATCTTCCGTATTGTTCAACTCCGAAATAATATCCGTTATTTGCGCATCCCTGCTCAAAACCATAGCTTCCTGTTCCATAGTTTCAAGAATCATCCGCATATTTGAGGTGGCTTGCTTTGAAACCTGCAATGTCCCATCCTTTGCCTGTTCTATTAGAATATTTCTTACAATTCCAAAAGAGTAAAAAATTACTATCGACAAGGATACTGTAAGAACAATAGTAACAATTACATTAAGTTTAATTCCTATACTTACGTCTTTCAACCTTAAAAAAGGCATAAAATTGCCTTTCTTTTCACCGGATTTTTTCTCGGTGGAATTCTTAGAGAAATAAGATTTTAATACCTTTATTTCTTTTAATCTTTTTAGTTTTTTTAAACTAAAGTCTTTGATTTTGCTGTAAAATTCTTTTACATCAAATACGAACTTCATAATTTGCACCTACCCCTTTTGGTGTAGTAAATACACTTCATTAAAAACATCGTCAAATTATTCAACAAATATTACAAGATAAATATTACAACTAACAGAAATATTAGACGACTCAGCAATACCATTATGCAAATAAATATCAGTAACAGACAGCATATATAACTGTAGGCAGGCTCACTTTATAACAGAAAACAATTTAAAAAGCGGAAATGCTATACTTTTTTTTCAAAATTATTTACCCTATATAATTAAATTATAACATATAAGTTCGCTTTTGTTAATAGCAAAAGCTTGCAAAGATTTATTTATTTCTTGCTATTCTAAATTTTTATTATCAAAATATTCATATTTATATAGGCTTATTTCTAATTAAATCAACTGTTTGACACCCGTTTTTTTTGACTGTATAATTTAACTGAGAGTACAACTTGTTATATTTTTGATGTATAAGTTTGTCGTCCTATCTGAAGAATTAAGAAACAAAATAATGTTCGTATCATTACTATTTGAAAAGGAGGATGTAAATGACCTCAGTAAAAGAGTATAAGTGCCCCAGTTGCGGTGCCGGATTGGATTTTGACCCACCTTCTCAGAAATGGAAATGCCATTATTGCTTCAATGAATACGAAAAAAGCCAGTTTGACAAGTTTGATGAAGAGGAAATTCTCAATGAGGATATGCCTGAATTGGATTCATATATTTGCAACAGTTGCGGAGCTGAATTGATCGCAGATAATACCACTTCCGCCACCTTTTGCATTTACTGCAAGAGTCCTGCAGTTATTAAATCAAGATTTTCCGGACGATTCAAACCCAAAAGTGTAATTCCTTTTAGACTGACAAAGGAACAGGCAAAAGAAACATATCAAAAGTGGATAAAAAAACGCATATTTGCTCCCAAAGACTTTAAATTGAAAGAGGAAGTTGACAAAGTAACCGGAGTTTATGCTCCCTTCTGGCTGTTTGACTGCAAAGCAGACGGATTTATCAGCGGAGAAGCCACCAAGGTCCACTCGTGGCAGCGTGGTGACTATAAATACACTCAAACAAAGTATTACAGCGTTGTAAGAAGAGGTAATGCCCGTTATAAAAAAATTCCTGTGGATGCATCCAAAAAGATGGACGATAAATACATGCATCTTATTGAGCCCTTTGATTACAACGATATAAAAGACTTCTCCATGAAGTATATGTCCGGCTTTATGGCCGAAAAATATGATGTTGAAGCAGCTGATGCTTCAGCTATACTGAAAGATAGAGTGAAAGATTATATGTCGGAAAGGTTAAGGGGAACTGTTAACGGGTATTCTTCCTACACCACCAACAGCAGACAGGTAAACATATCCGAGATCGAACAGTGTTATTCAATGCTGCCGGTTTACCTCCTAGTAAATAAGTACAAGGATAAGAGCCATATATTCATGGTGAACGGACAGACAGGCAAGGTTGCCGGGGATACTCCCCTTTGCCTTCCAAAGCAAATACTTTTTGCTGTAGTTGTGTTTATTCTTGTATGGATAATAGGTGTGTTTGGAGGTGCTTTACTTGTATAAAAAGACAAGCGTTTCGTTATTAGCTGTATTGTTTTCTATTTTTATCCTATGTATTGCACAAATCGGAGTCTATGCCGAAAACTCCAACAACGTCATAGACTATTTAAATTATCTTACCGATAGTGAAATTACGAATCTTCAAGCTGACATTGACAGCATAAAAAACACCTACGGTCTTGACGTCGTTATTGTTATTACCGATAACACCGATGGCAAGTCTTCCCGTGATTTTGCCGATGATTTTTTCGATTACAACGGGTATGGTATAGGCAGGGATTACTCAGGCCTGCTGATGCTTATTAACATGCAAGATAGAGAAGTATGGATATCCACATCCGGTGAGGCCATTGATATTTTTACGAACAGCAGAATTTCTACAATGGAAGACAATATAATAGGTCCTCTATCCAATGCTAAATATTATAATGCATGCAGGACGTTTATCAGCGATGTCAAAAGCTATGCCAATGCTGGTGTTCCCCGCGGACAATACAGGGTTGAATCGGACATGACCTACGCTGACAAGGTATCTCGTACGATAAAGTCCCTGCCGGTATATATAGTTGCCCTTATTATATCTGTAGGATCTACATTGGTATTGTCTTTCTCCAGCAAAGGTAAGGTTACAATAAACTCCAGTACCTATGAGGAAAACGGTTCTTTCGTGCTCTCTGAAAGAAGAGATGATTATATAAGAGAGTCCACGGTAAAAACGAAAATTGAGAGAAGTTCAGGCGGAAGCCAAAAGAGCAGTACACACACCAGCAGCAGCGGTAGAACCCACGGCGGCGGTGGTAAAAAATTCTAACAATTGCATTACTAAGCCCTGTGAAACCCGCATGATTCTCCATCAGGCAGGTATTCACAGGGCTTTTTGATTATACTCAACTCATCATTACTCAATTACCACCGCAGTACCCGAAGCCGTCACCATAAGCATATTTCCGCCCTGCCCCAGTACTTCATAGTCAACATCTACTCCTATTATTGCATTGGCACCAATCTGTGCTGCTCTATTGGACATCTCCCGAATTGCTCCCTCTCTAGCCTCTATTAATTCGCCTTCATAAGACTTAGAACGGCCTCCGAAAAAATTTGAAAGACCGGCAGCGAAATCTTTGATAAAGTCCACACCGGAAATAACCTCTCCAAAAACTATCCCCTTATATTCAACAACCTTTCTACCTTCCACCCCATTTGTTGTGGTTATAAGCATCCCAATCCCTCCAATCTTGAATTATCTACTGCAACTACACTAACATTATATAATAAATATATTACATATTGCATCATCTATAGGATATTATTCATATATTTTTACATCACTGCACAAATTGACTATTATACAAATTGGCATAAAAGCCTTTTAGCGAAAGCAACTCATCATGGGTACCCTGCTCGATAATATCACCGTCTTTCATAACGAGAATAATATCTGCTTCTCGTATCGTGGACAAGCGGTGTGCAACAATAAAACTTGTACGACCCTGCATTAGTCTTGCAAAGGCCTCCTGAATTTTTATTTCGGTACGGGTATCAATTGAAGATGTCGCCTCATCTAATATAAGCATGGGCGGCAAACAAAGCATAACACGGGCAATGCTGAGCAATTGCTTCTGTCCCTGCGAAAGAGTTCCTCCTTCTTCGCTAATGACAGTGTCATAACCGTTTTCCAACCTTTTAATAAAGCTGTGAGCATGAGCGGCCTTTGCCGCAGCAATGATTTCTTCTTCCGATGCCTCCGGTTTGCCCATTGTGATATTTTCACGAATTGTGCCGGATTTCATCCATGTATCCTGCAATACCATACCATAGTTTTCTCTTAAGCTATTTCGGGTGATGTTTCTAATATCTATCCCCTCTACTTCTATACTGCCGGAATTAACGTCATAAAAGCGCATCAAGAGATTGATCACAGTGGTTTTTCCGGATCCAGTGGGCCCGACAATCGCCACACGCTGTCCGGGTTTTACTTTAAGATTTAAATTCCGAATCAAAGGACGTTCTGACACATAGGAAAAAGCCACATTTTCAAAAAGGATATTGCCACTAGCCTTTTCAAGTACGATCGCATTCTCTGCATCCGGAATTTGAGGTTGTTCTTCAATCAACTCAAAAACGCGAGCTGCGCAAGCAAAAGCATTTTGCATCTCGGTTATCACACCGGAAATTTCATTGAAAGGTTTTGCATATTGGTTGGCATAGCTTAAGAATATGGAAAGTCCACCTACCGTCATTGTGCTGCCTACATCCCCACCAATAATCGCTATGGCCCCTGCAAGGGCAACTGAGGCATAAACAAGGCTGTTGATAAACCGGGTTAAAGGGTTTGTTAAAGATGAAAAGAAAACAGCTCTAAGCGAGCATTTTTCGAGCCTCTCATTAATCTCATCAAACTTTTTCAGTGCTTCTTCCTGATAGGAAAACGCCTGAACTACTTTTGCATTGCCAATCATTTCTTCTATAAGCGAGGTTTGCTCACCACGGGTTTCGGACTGCAGCTTAAACATGGAATAAGTACGCTTTGCAATAAAATTTGCAACAAAGAGAGAAAGCGGCGTAAGAATAACTACAATAAAAGTAATCTTTACATTAATGGTCAGCATGAAAATTAGCGTACCGATAATTGTAACAATACCTGTAAAAAGCTGTGTAAATCCAATCAAAAGTCCCTCGGCAAACTGGTCAACATCAGCAATTATACGGCTTACAATTTCACCATGGGAATGGGCATCAATATATGAGAGGGGTAAAATTTCAATTTTTCTAAAAGCTTTTTTACGAATATCCCGCACCACTTGGTAAGTAATATTGTTGTTTATTGTGTACATCAGCCATTCAAATATAGCAGTTATACCAACGGTAAAAGCAATTCTGACAAGAATTTGAGCAACTGCTTTAAAATTTACATTATCCGGTCCTATAATACAATCAATGGCATTACCGATGAGAATAGGTACATAAAGAGTTAATGCCACTGTAGATGCAGCAAGCACAATGGAAATCGTTAGAAGGGTACGATATTCCTTAATGTATTTGAGAACCTTTCGTAGAGTATCTATCTGACTTTTCTCTTTTTTCATATCATTTTCCCTCCTTCTTGAATTGTGAGTCATAAATTTCACGATATACCTCACAGGTTTCAAGCAACTCATCATGCTTGCCGATTCCGACAATTTCTCCGTCATCGAGGACGACAATTTTATCGGCAAATTGAATCGATGAGGTACGCTGTGAAACAATGAAAAGGGTCGGATTTCCCGGCATTTCACGAAGAGCCTTGCGAAGTGCTGCATCTGTTGCAAAATCAAGGGCCGAAGCACTGTCATCAAGAATTAGAATTTCAGGTTTCTTAACAAGGGCGCGAGCTATGGTAAAACGCTGGCGCTGACCTCCCGAGAGGTTTTTTCCACCCTGTTCGATAATAAAATCTAGGCCTTCCTTCTTTTGGACTACAATTTCTCCGCCCTGAGCCATATTAATGGCGTCCATAATCTCTTCGTCGGTTGCATCTTTATTGCCCCAGCGCATATTTTCCCTGATACTGCCTTTAAATAGTACCGCCTTTTGGGGTACAATACCGATTTTGTCACGAAGCGTTATCAAAGGATAGTCCTTAACATTAGTACCATCCACAATAACCTCTCCCGAGGTAGCATCGTAAAATCTTGGAATCATGTTCACCAGCGAAGACTTACCGGAACCTGTACCTCCGATGATACCAACCACCTCACCGGGTCGGACGGAAAAGTTAATATTGGTTAATGCTTCACCTGCTGCATTTTTGTACTGCAATCCCACATGACGGAATTCAACAGCATATTCAGCCTGACTATTCTGAGGTGTTGTTTCTTTTTCCTCAAGGCTGGATTTTACATCTAGAACTGCACTAATTCGGTTACCGCTGGCAACAGCCTTTGTAATGCTAATGATTAAATTAGCGAATTTTATAAGTTCAACAAGAATCTGGGACATATAATTGTAGAGCGCAAGAACAGCACCCTGGGTAAGTAGTCCCGCTGATACTCTGATAGCACCGATATGAATAAGCCATATGATGGCAAGATTAATAATAACATAGGTCAGAGGATTCATCAGCGCAGAAATCCTACCTACAAATTTCTGTGTTGCCGTTAATTCTTCGTTGCGTCTATCAAATTCTGTTATTTCTTTTTCTTCAAGGCGAAAAGCTCTGATTACTCGAACGCCCGTCAGGTTTTCTCTAGTTGAATTCAACACTCTGTCCAGTCTATGCTGCACCTTTTTATATAGGGGAATGGATAACAGCATAATGGTAAAAACAACTACAGAAAGTGCCGGAATCGCTACTACAAAAGTGAGGGCTGCATTAGCGTCTACAGTAAACGCCATAATCATTGCACCAAACACAATGAAAGGCGATCGCAGCAACAGACGCAGAGTCAGGTTCATTCCGGTCTGCACCTGATTCATATCGCTGGTCATACGGGTAATCATACTGGATGTACCAAGGGTATCAATCTCTGTATAAGATAACTGTCCAATATGTTTAAATAGTGCACGGCGCAGCTTTGTCACAAAGCCCACTGATGCTTTGGCGGCAAAATACTGGGCTGTTACAGAACATACCATTCCGACAACGCCTAAAAGCACCAACAGTAAACACATCTTAACAATATATCCTTTGTCAGCTTGGCCAATGCCAATGTCAACAATAGATTTGATAACAATAGGCACAAGCAATTCAAATGATGCTTCAAGAAGCTTGAATAGAGGGCCAAGGATACTCTCTTTTATATAGTCCTTTAAATAAACCAACAACTTTTTCATGAACGTCCTCCAAGATGCTATTTATTTTAAATATCTCATATATCTTATCATGATTTATAGTGTGCTGCACGTCTAAAAAATAATTCAATCATTAAGTGTTAACCGCATAATGTAAAAAAATAAAAACTCGAAACATCGAGTTCCTTCGCTTTTGCCTCTTTCATTTCATTCCAAGAGGCGCACAGCCAAAAGCACCTGGGATATTCCCAAGTGCTTTTAGAGAATCAAATTCACTCTTCCTTTGAATTACTCACCCTGATTTTCGCAGTACCAGCGGGGGCCTCCGGCACTTACAAGAATTATATTTGAATTTGCTGTAAAATCGCCGGTTCGAATTGCAAACTTAACTTCCTTTGTAAGAGTGTCCCGCAAAGTAGAGTGTTCAACAATTTCACAAGGCATGCTTTCATCAAACAAACTCAAATACTCCTTATATCTTGATGGACTTACATCAATTGTCGCTTGGCTTAGGATGAGCTTTTCAACGCTGAAGTGATTCAGTAATACTTTTAATACATCGATGGTTGTAGGTATGTTCACATCAAGTGAAATGTCAATAACTTTTGTCGTATTGGGTATTGCCAGCCCTGCATCTGCAATAAGAATACGATCTGTATGTCCCATTTTAGCTAGTTCTGCAACAATATCCCTGTTTAAGATCCCTGTTTCAATCATATTCTCGTCCACCTCATTCTTTGCGCTCATAACAATTCATCAGAACTTCATACATCTCATCAATTGTTGCCACACGAGGGTTGTTGAGATAGTCTCCTAAAACCTGACCATCGTCTGCTATTTGACGGATTTGCTCTTTTGTAACATTGACATCTTTAAACCCAATCCACAAATCTATTTTTTTAAGAAAATCATCAATTGCGCCACAGGCTGCTTTTGCTGCTTCCTGATCAGAAAGTTCATTCAATGCAGGATTAAGTATTCTTCCGACTTTTGCAAACTTCTCAATAGCCCATGCACATGTATACCTTGTGAATTGAGGATATATTATTGCCAATGCCTGACCGTGGGATACATGAGGAGCATGTCCGCCAACTTGCATTCCCAGTCCATGGGGTAATGTAACCCCTGCGTTGGAATTGGTAAAGCCTCCCAAAGTGTCGGCCCACGCCATCTTCGAACGAGCTTCCATATCATTGGGGTTCTCCAAGGCTTTCGGCAAATACTCCTTAATTATCTTTATTGCGTCTTCGGCCATTACCTCAACTAGAGGATTGGTGTTGACCGAGAGATATGCTTCAAAATTATGACAGAATGCATCAAAGCCGGTTTGTGCAGTTACACTTTTTGGCATTGTAGCTGTCACCTCGGGGTCAACTATCGCAACTTTGGGAAAGATGTTTCTGTGCCAGATTGCCGATTTATCCTGTTCACTTGTTTTTGTGATAACGGCACATTGGGTACATTGGCTTCCGGTTCCTGCTGTTGTACCTATTGCAATAATGGGCAGTGTTGCAGATGTGGGCCCTGAAGTATGGCAGTTATAATCCCAGGCAGTTCCCGGGTGGGTTGTTTCAACCGCAATAGCTTTTGCAGTATCCATTGAGGAACCTCCTCCCAACCCAATGACCACATCCACACCGGAAGACTTTGCAATATTAGCGCCCTCAGTTACAACATCAGTGGTGGGATTTGGAATAACGCCATCAAAATGTACTACCTCCAAACCATTATCTATGAGAGATTTCTTTACTTTTGCATAGAGCTCCTTTACTGCAGAGAATTCCGGTACAGTAACCAACAAAGCTTTTTTACCGTATCGAGCAGCTATTGAGCCAATTTCTTGAACTTTGCCGCATCCAAAAATAATTTCAGTGGGTGCATAATAGTTAAATGCTTTCATAGTTACTTTCCTTTCATGTTGATTTTATTTTACTTTTATTTCTTAGGATAGTATTGATCAACATTGTCCTTTGTTACTATTACAACACCTGTGTCAAGATTACCCGGAAGCGCTTTGTCGGAGAGACCATTTGCCTCAGTATAGAGCATCATCATGCTCCAGTATCCCATATTGTACATTCCCTGTGCAACTGTACCATCGATTTCACCGCTCTTGACTTTATCAAGAACTGTAACGTCAACGTCAAATGCAAGAACTCTCAAGTCTTTCTTAGCTTCTGCCACTGCTGTCGGACCTGCAGTACCTGCAACACCGTCTACACAGAACACACCAACAATGTCATCGTTTGCCTGCAATGCCGCCGCTAAGTTATCTGTAGCGACCGTTGTATCACCCGCATCATTAACTTTAACTAGAGAAACTGCAGGTGCATTTTGCTTACACCAATCTTCAAAACCCTCAACACGGGATTCACTGTTTTCTGCACCGACTGTATACAGCACAGCAATTTTGCCTTTATTGTTTACTAGAGGCACGAGGAACTCAGCTGCCTTTTGACCTGCTGCATAGTTACCGGTTCCAAGATATGCGGAGCGATTTGACGTAGGAGAGTCAGAGTCAAAGCATACAACTGAAATACCTTGCTTAATAGCTGAGTCGATTGTGTCTGCCAAGGCAGTTGAATTAACTGCTGTTACTGTTATACCTTTTGGTTTTTGAGCAATAACCTGTTCAAGTACTGCAACTTGACCTGCAACATCAGTATCTGTCTGACCGGTATATTTTGCGGTTACACCAATTGCGTTAGCTGCATCTTCAAACCCTTCAAAGCAGTATTTCCAGTAATCGATACCTGAAAGGAAAGTTACCATGTAGTACTCATCAGAAGAATTGCCTACATAACCTTCTGCTCTTTCGTTTCCAGCGCCGGTATTAGAATTGCATGCTGTAAGCGAAAATACTAGTGTGATTGCAAGGATTAATGCAAAGAGCTTTTTCATAAGAATTCCTCCTAATTTTTAATTACTATATATCTTTCAGTGCATAACGCACTAAAATCCTTAAGAATTAAATTTATTTAGCAGATTTGGCATCCGCTTTTGCCGCCAATTTGTCCAATCCGAAAAATTTCATTATAAAGCTTGGCCTGCCGCTCTTACGATGACTTAGATAGTCAATGGTAACAGCCAGTACAAGTATTGCGCCTTGAACAAACTCCTGCCAATAAACTGAAACGTTCATCATAACCAGTGCTGAATTAACTATCTTTAGAAGGAAAATACCCATAACAGTTCCTAACACACCTCCAGAACCGCCCGTCATAGATGTTCCACCGATAACCGCTGCAGAAATTGCCGTTGTTTCAGCACCTTTACTAAGTTCAGGGGTTGCAACGTTAAAACGTGCCAATGACAGTATACCTGCCAATGTGGAGATTAATGCAATTGTTACATATACACCGATTTTTACCCTGTCTACATTTATACCGGAGAGCCTTGCGGCATTTTCATTGCTACCGACATAGTATATATTTCTGCATGTCTTCGAATATTTCATAAAAATAAATGCAATTGCTGAAATTAGCATAAATATTATGAAGAGAACAGGTACTCCAAAAATCGAACCCGTTGCAAAATAACGGAATGATTGAGGTAAATATCCCGAAACAGAAAGGGGTGAACCTGTTGTTATAATATAAGCCATACCCCGTGCAAGATTCTCCATACCCAATGTCACAATAAACGGAGGTAAACCTATTTTTGAAATCATAAAGCCATTAAAAATACCTACAACCAAACCACTTGCAACACTAGCAATACAAGCGACCCAAATATTAACTCCCTGCAATGCCAAGTAACCGGTTATAACACATGTCATAGCAGCAACACTGCCGACACTCAGTTCTATCCCACCTAAAATCAATGCCAACGTCAGGCCAATTGCAAACAAACCGTCAACTGAAACGCTTAATGCTATTGATCTCATGTTGTTTGAGTTTAGGAATTTAGGTTGAATAATTGAAGTAATTGCTACGACCAAAACAATTATTAAAAACACAGTTACTTCACGTTGAGAAAATATCTTTTTTAGTATTCCCTTCACTTTGCTTTTCATTGCATTTCCTCCTATGATAAATTTGCTCCGGAAGCCAATTTCATTATGCTCTCCTCAGAAACTTGCTCTCCCTGTAAGAATCCTGCCAGTTTTCCTTCATGCATCACTGCAATTCTATCAGCTACACCGATGATTTCAGGCAATTCACTGGAGACAATTATCACACCAACACCTTGCTCACTTAATGAGCGCAACAGATTATGGATTTCACGTTTTGCACCTACATCAATACCCCTGGTAGGCTCGTCCATAATTATGACTTTGGGATTTGTTGAAAGCCATTTTCCTATCAGGCATTTTTGTTGGTTACCGCCGGACAAGTTACTAATAGGATATGATAATCCTGGAATCTTTATTGACAATGCCTTTACATATTTGTCTGACAAGCTGTACTCACGGTTCTTTTTGATCCATCCACGTTTTGAAACAGCTTCAAGATTTGCACTACTGATATTTTTCGCTATGCTCATGTGCAGGAACAACCCCGAATTCTTTCTGTCTTCTGTAAGATAGCAAATCCCCTTTTTTACTGCATTCCTATAGCGCTTGAACTTTTGCTTTTCACCGTTTAGATAGATATCCCCTCTTTTTATTGGATCTATTGCACAAAGTCCTCTCATTACCTCACTGCGACCTGCGCCTACCAAGCCTGCAAATCCGAGAATCTCTCCTTTTTTCAATGTAAAGCTTACATTATCAAATCCATTACCGCTTAAATTTTCAACTTTAATAATGTAATTATCTTCCTCAATCTTTGAGGATTTATCCGGATAAAGCTCACCAAGATCACGGCCTACCATTGCTTTTATTACATCTTCATGAGTAATCTCACAGACATTCATACAACCAACATACGCTCCATCCTTTAAAACCGTAACTCGGTCACATATTTCGAACACTTCTTTCATACGATGAGATATAAACAGTGTAGATATGCCTTTATTCTTGAGGTCTTTGAC
The DNA here is from genome assembly GCF_004102745.1 of Acetivibrio mesophilus. Lineage (GTDB taxonomy): Bacteria > Bacillota > Clostridia > Acetivibrionales > Acetivibrionaceae > Hungateiclostridium > Hungateiclostridium mesophilum. Next base: position 328,285 of record NZ_RLII01000002.1, read on the forward strand.
CACCTGAAACAATTTTGCTGTTTCCTTGTCAGTCAAGGAACTAGTAGGCTCATCCAAAATGAGGAGTTTACAATTAAGTGAAACAGACTTTGCTATTTCAACAAGCTGTTGCTCACTGACAGTTAAATTACTAACAAGAGTTTTACTGCTGAAATTAGCATCTAAAGTTTTGAGTACCGCATCGGCATCCTCATAAAGTTTTTTAAAATCGATTTTATCACCCTTGCTTGGCAATCTTCCAATAAAGATGTTTTCTGCCGCGGAAAGATGTGGGCACAGACAAAGCTCTTGGTGAACAAAACCTATTCCAGCATCTTGAGAGTCCTTTGGCTTTCTGGGTTCGAAAATCTTACCATCGAATTTCATAATCCCTTCAGTTGCAGGAATAACTCCACCCACAATATTCATTAAAGTGCTTTTCCCGGCGCCGTTTTCTCCACACAGACCATGTACCTCACCTTTTCTTACTTCAAGGCTAACACGATTTAGTGCGCGTGTCCCAGGGAATACTTTTGAGAGCTCCTTAACTTCTAATAGTAAAGTATTATTCATCTACGCCCCTCCTTGGTTTACCAACTTTACCATGGTTGTTGCTTGCCAATCAATGTCCTGTATTAATTATTATCTGCTAGATTACAGTTTTCGAATTGATGTCTGACTTTTGTACATTAAGAATAAAAATTATTATGATTATTTTTTATGAGACAATTACTTAGTTAACTTAACTAACTACAATTTTATTATATCCTTTTTTTCTACATAAAGTCAATGTCTATTTTTTCAATTTTGATATTTATGAATAAAAAAACAGATTAGACACAACAATAGTTCCATCCCAAGATATCTCAATTATTTGACAAAAAGTCAATATTATTTACTACAATCCACGCCCCACCTATAGCAGTAGCATAGTGTCCACTCTTACCCACAACAATTTTTACATTTCCTCCGGCATAACGCATCTGATACTTAGATACTGCTTTTTTGATCATGTCAATAAAGAAGTCACCATTTAGCGTCAAACCGCCACACAGAATGATTTGTTCGGGGTCAAGCATGTTTATGGCAATTGCCAACCCCTTACCTATATAATCAGCCGCTTTTTTGACTATAGATTCAGCTAGATGATCTCCTTCTTTTGCAGCATCAAAAACCATTTTGGCCTCAAGCTTCTTAAAATCACCTTCACATTTTTCAACAATGGTAGTTTGTATTTTATTCGCTATTGCAATACGGGCCTGGCGCGCTATCGCTTCACCGCTTGCAATGGATTCAATACATCCATAATTGCCGCATGAGCAATATGAGCCATGGTTTTCCACAATAATATGGCCAATTTCGCCACTTGTCCCACTTGCTCCATAATACAAGCCATTTGGTAATACTATTGCCGAACCGATACCGTATGCAAGGTTGACCCCGATAATACAGGAAGTAGGATTTGGCTGCATATTCTTTATCTCCCCTATGACCAAGGCACGGTTTGCGTTTTCTACCAACACATTAAAAGGAAGGCGCCTTTTGAGTTCATCCTGCAAAGAAATATTATTCCAACCGAAGTTCGGGCTAAACAGCACCCTGCCCGTATCTCTCTCAATTAAGCCCGGCATTGCAACACCTATACCGACAACTCTGTCATGGGGCAGTTTCGATTCACTTATACAGCTCATAGTCATCTCGGTTATCTGAGCTATTAATTCATCAGGTTCAACAGATTCTGTAGCCTTGCTTACTTTGTAAACAATATCCCTACAGTTGTTCATCACAACTACTCGGATAGATGTTCTTCCCACATCCACTCCGATAAAGAAAAATCTATCTGGTACTACCGCAAGCATCTCAGGACGCTTCCCACCGCTGGACTCACCCTTTCCCACGGCATAGATGATACCCTTTTCAATCAAATCCTCAGTAATGGACATAACCGCAGGAATGCTCAGACCAACTTTTTTAGCAATAACAGCTCTGTTTATTTTATTACCTTCAAGAATACAATTAAATACATTTATTCTATTGTTGGTTGTTACACTGTTTAAATCAAGTTTTGTAAATTTACTCATTTTCACCCCTCCCCGTTCTTCATGTTCACAAGCAAGTGGCATACTTCACTTTTTTACTTCTCGTTGAATCCCTGCTTCACAAAAGCATTTATCGTATCCAAATCAGGCATTGCAGGAATTGCTCCCTTTTTAGTAGTAACAATAGCGCCTGCTGCATTTGAAAATGCCAGTAGTTTCTCCCATTGTTGCTTACATATTTGAGATATCTCTTCCAAAGACATATCTTTAAGTTGCCATAGCATAGCCCCCACAAACGAATCTCCCGCTCCGGTAGTATCAACCGCTTTTACGTTGTACCCGCCATGGTTGGCATAACAAGTTTTAGTAAAAACATAAGATCCTTTTTCCCCAGAAGTAACAAAGATGACCGACGGACCAATGGCAAGCAGTTTGTCTGCCGCGCCGGAAAATTCCGTGCCTTCTGTCAAAAGAAAAAGCTCTTCTTCACTAACTTTCACCAAATCAGCATATTCAACTGCTTTTAACATGTATTCACGTGCTTCCTTTTCATCATTCCACAACGCAGGACGGTAATTCGGGTCATATGAGATTATCGCACCCGCCGCTTTTGCGATTCTTGCGGCTTCCAAAGTCGCAGTGCGACTCGGTTCATCAGTTAATGAGACGGCTCCAAAGTGCAAAAAACGGCATGTATGGAGTAGATTCTTATTAAGTTCACCGATATCCAAACTGACGTCAGCACAATGCTTTCGGTAGAAACTAAAGGATCTATCACCCTTTTCATCCAGATGGACAAATGCCAAAGTCGTCATTTCACTTGGGCTCATTAACAGGTTGGATGTATCAATTCCAGCATTATCAAGAGTTGCTTTTAAAAACTGTCCAAAACCGTCTTTCCCGACTTTGCCGACAAAAGCAGTTTTGGCCCCCAGTTTTGCAAGCATCGCAAGAACGTTCGCCGGAGCACCTCCAGGGTTTGATGAAAAAAGCGATAATCCATTTTCATTTATACCTGCAGGCAAAAAATCTATTAATAATTCTCCAACCGCAATTACATCAAACATAAATCCTCACCTAATTATTAATCAAATTAATTCTAATCCTCGTCGTTGTTAACATCAATTAGAACCTTCATAGTGGTTTCGCGGTTATTGTCAATATACTCATAGGCCTTTTCCCAATCCTTAAAAGCAAAATGCTGGCTCATCAAAGGGTTTAAGCTTACTTTACCTGCTTCAACAAGCTCAATAGCCTCTAGATAGTCCTCATGTCGGTACATCATTGACGTATTCAAATCCAGTTCTTTATCATTAAGTGTTGCAAGGTCAACTGTTGCCATTCCTTCAAATACTGCAACCAGAACAATTATGCTCCCCTTGCGCGAATGGCGTATGGCTTGATCTATTGTTATATTATTACCTGCGCAATCATATATAATATCTGCTTTATCAGGTCCAAAACAACGGAGCATAGCTTCTCCAAAATCTTCATTTTTGGTGTTGACTGCAAAATCAGCGCCACATTTCAACGCCAATTCCAAGCGATAATCGCTTATATCTGTGACCATCACCTTGCTTGCCCCTTTTGCTTTAAGAGTCTGTACAAGCAAGATTCCTATAGGACCTGCACCTATTACCACAATGTCCTTATCCTTAACATCACCGGCTCTATTTACTGCATGAACGGTAACCGCCAAAGGCTCAATCATTGCAGCCTCATCATAGGAAAGATGGTCAGGGACAGGAGTTACATTTTTGGCGTGAACAGCAAAATACTCACTGCCTGTACCCACGGTCTGGAACCCCATAACTTTTAGCTCTTCACAAAGGTTATACTTTCCTGTGCGGCATGGATGACATTTACCACATACAACCTGTGGCTCTATAGTTACTTTCTGGCCAACCTTTAGGTGCTTTACATCTTCTGCAACTTCGACGATTTTTCCACTTACTTCGTGTCCTTGAGTAACCGGATACTTTGTGAAAGGGTGTTTTCCATGATTTACGTGAATATCGGAACCACAGATGCCAATTCTCATAATCTTTATAAGCACTTGGCCTGGCTTTAACTCCGGTTTTTCCACCTCATGAAACTCGATTTTTCCAGGAGATACCATTACTGATCGTAACATAAATATGCCCCCTATTTACTTAGTTTACTTACTTAACTAACTTAAGTATAACTCTTTTTACCTCCTCTTGTCAATATGTTTGATTTTCTATTATTTACATTCCGAAGGCTTAAATATAAGCCTGGGACAATAGAAAATTCTTCAAAAAATATGGCTTTGGAAAATATATTAACCAATGCCATACCTTAACAAAATTCAAATTTTATTACCTCTAAACACTAATATAGGGTAAATACAACTTTTAAATATGGACGAAACAATGTTTAAAGCGGAACCTTATCCATAAAGCCATCATGGGATAACTCACGAATAGTTTTAATGGTATCAGCTGAAATTTCAAATTCTTTACTCTTCTTATCATTTTCTGTCATTTCGCCTTTTGAGTTCTTTTCCATGTATTTCATTTCAAGATAACCTTTATCACACATTTCACACCAGTGAACAATTATTTCATAATGTTCATTTTTACCAACTTCCATAGGTAAAAATAATTCTTTTATTTTATCAGGACTCAGATTGTCAATATCCTGAAACCTAATTGTCCTATCTAAATCTGTTGCCAGGAACTTTAGTATTGACTTGTTCTTCATATATCGTTTACAATCATCGCAATATTTTGTGTTCCTTTTAACAAGACCAAGTGCTACAATACTTCCGAATATAGCTCCCAAACCGTCAATAATAAAGAATGTCCAGTTTAGAATGGCATTTCCTTCCACATCACCAATGGCACGTTTGCGATTATAGAAGGAAATAACTCTTGAGTCAACCATTAGCTTTGTAAACGAAATAAAATCTAACGGTTCATCCGAGTCACCAATTGCATAATTACTGATATGTTCCCCTTCCATTTTATAATTGAGAGACATATTTTCATCTAAATATGCTGTGGTATAATAACCGTATTGTACACCTATATACGCTATAATTGGGATCAGCAAACCAATTATGAGTAACGAAAAGTTGATTTTTTTATTAGTTATAAACAAGCCCCAATAATAACCCAAACATGCAATTGTACCAATTATAATCGAACCTAATGGAATAACATAAAAAATAGAAAACGACATAATATCAAAAGACGTAAAGCTATGAATTGCTACTGCTAGCAGCACTGACAGAATTAAACTAATTGCCCCCAAAATAACACCCAGCATAAAATCAAATCCTTTCTGTATGTAATAATATTTGTCTAATTTTTCTGCTGCGTAGAATATATTTTGACATAAAAATTAAACTAAATGCAATATTACGACATTAGTGCTCAGATTCCTTTTTTTAATGGATTAATTTTCTTTATCAGCCTTAATTTTTATTCATAACATTACAATTGGCGCCCTTATCAGTAAATAATCAAAATATTTCTTGCAATTTGAAAATCAAGAACATATAATAAAACAGTAATAATCTGTCAAGTCCTTTTTGATGGATTGTAAAATCATGAGGCTATATCAAATAAACCCACTCAGTACAGGTATCTTATAAAAATATACAAAGAGGTGACGGAATTGATTAATTTGTGTCTTTACAAGGAGTATTTGATAGTGTTATGCAGTACAATATTTTTATTTTGTGGATGTAGTGTGAGCAAACAGGAGGATTTATCTAACTATACGGTAGATACCGTATATACCGTAGAACTCCTTCAGTCAGTTACGACCGAATTTATTAACTACAAAGGCTATACAGCAGAAAAACGTCTTGTCTCAATAGATATTTCAGCTTTTGAGGAAGCATCAACAGAGAAGTATGAAGAATGGCTTCAGGAAGCCTATGCAGATGATAATACCGTAATAGTGGTTTTCAAGGATAAAAACGAAATTTTTAAATCTCATAATGAGGCAAAAGATTATCTGAGCCAGAGCGGTCACGATGATTTTCTGGAATCTCGTTATGATTGGACGTCAATCAAAATAAGCAGAAAATCCGATAATGAAGCTATACATAAATCTGAAGTATTGAATATTGATATCTCATATCCGCTTATTATGGCTGTTCAAGGTTTTGAAGTATTATTGGAATTTGACGATGAAGCATGGAAAGTTGTTGAGGTTAATTCGACCTATATATCATAAGTGAATGAATTATCACTGAATAAAGGAGTCTGTGAAAGTTTTCCTGTAAATAAAGATTAATTAGGTCTTCTATGATAAAATATAAAATCATAAGGAGGCCTATTATTATGGCAAGAGAAAAGAAACCTGTACACAAAGTACAAATGACAGAAGGGAAACGAAACATAATCCAACAACTCCTACAGGAGTATGATATTCAGACTGCAGAAGACATTCAGGATGCTCTTAAGGATTTGCTTGGTGGCACTATAAAAGAAATGATGGAAGCAGAGATGGATCATCATCTTGGCTATGCAAAATCAGAACGTTCTGACAACGATGATTATCGCAATGGTTACAAGTCAAAGCGTATTAACAGTAGCTACGGGAGCATGGATATCCAGGTTCCTCAAGATCGAAAGTCTACCTTCGAACCACAAGTGGTTAAAAAGCGTCAAAAAGACATATCAGATATCGATCAAAAAATCATTTCCATGTACGCAAAAGGTATGACGACCAGACAGATTTCTGATACATTAGAGGATATTTATGGATTTGAGGCCTCCGAAGGCTTCATTTCAGATGTTACAGATAAAATTATGCCACAGATTGAGGAATGGCAGAATCGTCCTCTTTCGGAGGTGTATCCAGTGCTGTTCATCGATGCAATCCATGTGCGCTCGTAAGTGCTGAAACAAAGCACGAGGGCTGATTTGAAATGTGTCAATAGCAAGACACTGGATTTGATACAAACAATCCATCATTATCCTGCTAAATTCTGAGGGAAACTGAAGGATGAAAATAGCATGCAGGAAAAGCTATAAGTCTGTTAACTGCCATACAGCGACTAAATGGCGAAATGAGACTGTATATAAGGATAAAAGCTAAACTGCTTGAACCATAGTCAGAAGTGCTATAGCGTCAGCCATAACGGAAGACAGTTATTAACGTTATGCAATAGATATATACTGATAAAGTGGATATCAGTATATGTGTATCATCTGTTGGCTATCTGCAATAAGCAGAAAATGACGAAGGTGTTATCCGACAATACATATGCTATGTTTAAATCAGTCTTAGCGAGGATTGCCTAAGTCCAAGGATAAGGCAACGGAGTTCTGGTAGTAGTCCGAATACAGGAAGGCTGTATACATGGCGAAGCAAAATAGGCTATTTTTTTAATACTTTCATAGAAAGATGTTTAAGACATTGCGAAATCCATCAATTGTATTAAAGGCCTTCAATGAGAAAGCGCTTGATACTTCGTATCAATTTTCAAGATTATATAGAAATTTGAACAACCCAAACTCCTATCTTATGGCATACTCGAATATTTATAGCAACAGTGGAAGTATAACTAAAGGTTTAGACGATAAAACTCTAAGCGGTATCAGCAATAATAGAATTAACAACATAATTCTCAGGCTCAAAAACCATAGCTATAAACCTACGCCAGTTCGGAGAGAACTTATTCCCAAGAAAAACGGAAAACACGTCCTCTTGGGATACCTTCGGCTGATGATAAACTGGTTCAAGAAATTGTAAGAATGATGCTGGAACAAATTCATGAACCAATCTTTTCAAAATATTCTCATGGTTTCAGACCGCATAGGAGCTGTCATACTGCCCTGATACAAGTACAAAAAACATTTACCGGTGTAAAATGGTTTGTAGAAGGTGACATTAAAGGATGTTTTGATAACATTGACCATCATGTCCTAATAAGAATACTTCGAAAAAGAATTAAGGATGAGTATCTAATATCGTTAATATGGAAGTTTCTAAAAGCTGGTTATGTCGATAAGAACATTTTTTACAACACATACTCTGGCTGTGCACAAGGGTCAATAATAAGTCCAATTCTTGCGAACGTATACCTTAATGAATTAGATAAATTTGTTGAAAGATATAAAACAGAATTTGATAAAGGAAAATCTAGAAAATATAATCCGCATTACCATAAAATCAACGGGTATATCAACTATAAAAAAGGTGTATGCAAAACATATGGCATAATCTATCAGAAATGGAGAAAAGCAAGGCAATAGAAGAAAGCAAATTACTTAGAAAAAATATGCTTAAATATCCTGCATATGACCCAATGGATGAAACATACCGTAGAATTGCATACGTAAGATATGCCGATGATTGTGCGCCACGAAGGCGTGTTCAAGTAGCGTAGCTACTTGAACACAGCTATGCTGTACAGATGATGATGGTAGGCCCATCGAAATCGCCATACTTTCTATCTCATTTAATTCAATTCGGAATCCCCTGATTTTTACCTGAAAATCAGCTCTCTGTATGTATTCTAATGAATTATTATCTAGTCTTCTAACTAAATCACCCGTCTTGTAAATTATATCGCACCTATCATCAATGGGATTTTGGATAAAACGCTCCTGAGTCACTTCAGGACGATTTAAATAACCTTTAGCAACCCCGAGTCCTCCTATATAAAGTTCACCAATCTCTCCATATGCAACTTCATTCATATTATCATCAAGTATATATACTACTGTATTATCGATTGGATATCCGATGGAAATTTTCTGGTCATCTTCCGAAACCTTTCCAATCAAAGACCATATCGTTGTTTCAGTAGGTCCATACATATTCCATAAATTCCGACATTTTTTTAGCAATGACATCGCAAGTTTTTTACTTAAAGCCTCACCACCACATAGAATAGCCATATTTCTACTACCAGACCAACTTGAATCCAAAAGCATACGCCATGTCGACGGTGTAGCTTGCATAATTGTAACATCCATGTCCTCAATTTTTTGAATAAGCCGCTTAGCATCCGCAACTATTTCTTGTTCTGCAATGACTAGTTTTGCTTTTGCATATATCGGTAAAAACAATTCTAATATTGAAATATCAAAACATAATGTAGTGACAGCTAAAAATACATCCTTTTCTGTTAAACATATTTTATTCTGTATTGATATAATTAAATTAACTAATGCTTTTTGCTGTATCATTACGCCTTTTGGCTTGCCTGTAGAGCCAGATGTATACATTACATATGCCAAATTATCATTATCAACTTGAACCAGCATTTCAAATGGCTCACATGAAGTGCTTTTTTCCTTCCAATCTGCTGCTAAGCAAATCATTTTGCTCTCATCGATTCCTAAATCATCTTTGTACTTATTATGGACTATGATACAGTCCAATTTTGCATCGCTTATAATAAATCTGTTTCTTTCAATAGGATAATTAGGTTCTAGTGGCAAAAACGCTCCTCCAGCTTTAAGAACTGCTAACAAAGCTATCAACATATCAGCCGAACGTTCAAGATACACTCCTACTAGCATATTTGGCCCAATACCCTTTAGTTTTAATAAATAAGCTAAATTATCAGAAAGAATATCTATTTCTTTAAAAGTATAAACATTATTCTTGTAATGTAAAAACTCAACATCCCCACTTTGTTTCAATCTTTTAAAGATTACATCATAAATATTGTGTTTCAATTCCATATGAATTCTCCTATCTTGTATTAATATTTTGATAATTTGATTAAAATGCTTTTCTCTATATCACTAATTTCAAATCCATCTGTGAACTGATTCAAATCAATAGATTCAATTATCTTTTTCATTCCTTCTTCAAACGTATATTGTGGTTCAAATCCAATATCTTGTTTAATTCGTTCACAATTTCCTATCATAGTCACATCACGAAACGGGAACCACTCTCTTGCTTTAAAGCCAGTGCTACTTGTATCTACTAAAACAATCTTTGGTTCAACATTTAATACTTTCGCACAAATCTCAACCCAGCCTTTAAGCGATATGTATTCTTTTCCGGAAATGTTATAGGCCCTTCCGCAACAAATATTATTCTTGCAAATAAGTTCAATTACATAACATAAATCATCAATATACCCGAATTGAATTAATGGAAGACCTCTTCCAGGGACGATAATTTGATTTCCTGTAAGTAATCTTTTTATTACATAGCTTTCTCTATCCAGATTGTTTTCTGGTCCATATATATAAAACGGCCTTAAAATTGTAACCGGAAATCCATTCTCTTTACACTCTTTAAATAACAGCTCTTCGCATAAATATTTATTCGTTGAATAATCTCCCCATATAGGACATGTGCCACGTTTACTATTCTCAGTATATGGATAAATATTTTCATCAATATATACAGATGCACTGCTAATATGTATATAATGTTTTATATTATGATTAATAGCTTGTATGGCAATTTTTGTTTGTTTAGGTGTGTAAGCAGAGCTATCCACAACAACATCAAAATTAATCCCTTTACATAAATTTAAGACATCTTCCAAACAATTTCTATCTGCTTTTAAATGTATCGTCCCCTCTGGGTTAGTTCGGTTTCCACGATTTAACACATATACTGTGTATCCCATTTTCAAGAGCTTCTCTGCTATTGCCTTTCCAACAAAAACATTTCCCCCAAACACCAATGCTTTTTTCATCTTAATCCCCCATGCAAATATTTTCTTTATTTATACTACAAATAACTTTACAAATTTCATTCAATCTTTCTATCTTGATATTCCTATAATTTAAGTATTGTCTTTTTCTGTCAATAAGTATAGTTGCAAGTCCTATATTTTCTGCAGTTCTAATATCATATTCAATTGAATCACCCACCATTAGCGTTTCCTCTTTTAAGAGCTTTTCTGTTTGTAGTAAAAACTCTATTGCCTTTACATCTGGTTTTGCATATTTGATCTCTTCGCTGATATAAATACCATCAAATAAATTCTTAATTTTTAATACTTCTAACTTCAGACGTTGTGATCTACTTGGGCCATTTGTTAACACAAAAAGTTTAAATCCTTTACCTTTTAAAGTGGTAAGTACCGTTGCAGCCATATCTTTATCTTCTAAATTATTAATTTGCGTAATGTATTCTTGCTGCAAGTCTGATGCAATTTCTTTGCTTTTAATAATACCCATTCTTTCCAGTGTACAAGCATATCTAAGAAGCATATACTCTTCACCATTGATTTCATTTGCCAAAAAACTTTTAAATAAAGTCGGCTCTTCTTCTTTGTAAATATGCCAAAATAATTTATAATGCTCCCCATTGTCAAGACAATTTTTGCAGCTTTTTTAAGTTAGATTCTCCCTTCTTTGGTTTTGTATAATATTTACATCTATGCACTCTGTTGGATGATGTCAAGGGCGAGCGTAAGCGAG
>NZ_RLII01000020.1 GCF_004102745.1 Acetivibrio mesophilus
TAGCTTGCAAAATATTGAAAATAATCTTATCATAATCTTGTGGGTGTGCTTTTCTAAGCATATTAGCAGGAGAAAGAGTGTTAAGTGGCCAAGCAAAACTGACTCTTTCTCTTTTTATATTATGATAATATACTTTTGGGATTTGGCAATAGATCAGATGGTATTTTGATGTATTTTTCAGCAGATTATTTTCTTGATTTATAGGTAAAAGTAATTTTAATTTGACGCTTTAGCAATCTAACAGGGAAAAACAATTTGTCGCTCTACATTTACCGATTAATATTCTTCTGTATTACTTAGTCAACAACAATACCTATAGGAATACGATACTCATAGTATCATCCCTTATTTTTTATGCTTGGGGAGAGCCGATATGGATTGTTGTTTTGCTTTTCAACGCATTGTTCAACTATTTTGGCGGACTACTTCTGGACAAGCATCGGGACAGTTTGAAGGGCAAAGGGATAATGGCCATATCCATTGCGGTAAACCTTCTTATTCTTGGATTTTTTAAGTACTTTGGATTTGTTGCTGAGAACCTGAATGATTTGCTAGGGGTCAATATACCAATCATAAACATAGGTCTTCCGATTGGTATATCCTTTTATACCTTCAAGACAATATCTTACTTAGTGGATATCTACCGGGGAGAGGTGGCAGCACAAAAGTCTCCCTTCAAGTTTTTATTGTATGTATCATTGTTCCATCATCTGGTAGCAGGCCCTATTGTAAGGTATAAAGATATTGAGCAGGATATTGAGAAACGGAAACTATCCATGGAATCCTTTAACAGTGGTGTAAGCCGCTTTATTATTGGCCTTGGCAAGAAAGTCATCATTGCAAACCAGGCAAGCGAATTCTCTAAAGCCTTCCTGGACATGGATTATTCAAGCCTTCCGGTAATAGGTGCATGGGCTGGAATTCTATTGTTTGCTATACAAATATACTTTGATTTTTCAGGTTATTCAGATATGGCAATCGGGCTGGGCAAAATGTACGGCTTCAATTATAAGGAAAACTTTAATTATCCCTATATTGCAAAATCCGCTACTGAGTTTTGGCGAAGATGGCATATATCATTATCCTCATTTTTTAGGGATTATGTATACATTCCTCTTGGAGGAAACAGAAAGCATCAAATAAGAAATATACTGGTGGTGTGGTTCCTTACAGGACTCTGGCATGGTGCTAGCTGGAACTTCATTGTGTGGGGATTGTATTTCTTTGTACTGCTTATACTCGAAAAGTTCTTGCTTTTCAAAATGAAAAAATACCCCAGTTTTTATGGAGAGTATATTTTATAGTTGCAATACTGATGGGCTGGGTATTCTTTTACCATACGGACATAAATGAGGCCTTTCAATTCATAGGCATCATGTTTGGCATAAACGCTTCATCCTGGTGGAGTCCTGAGATATCCATTTTCCTTAAGAACTACATGGTTTTTATTGTAATTTCATTGATTGCGTGTACACCGGTTGCAAAAGTGCTTTTTGATCGTATAAAAGAAGTCTTAAGCAAAAAACAAATAGGGGTTTATACAGTTGACCAATTGATAAAATCCACCGTAAATATTGCAATTTTGATATTGTCAATTGTTCTAATGGTCGGTCAATCATATAATCCATTCCTTTACTTTAAGTTTTAGGACGGATTTAACAAGTTTACAGTATTGGTGGGAGGTATAATCATGAAAAAGATGCAAATAGATACCATTGCATTTTTGCTCATAATCTCTATTTTGGGAATAGCAAATTTTGCGGTTATAAATAAGCCCGAGGTATCAGAATTGGAAAATAGAGCATTGAAGAAAAAGCCTGATTTCACATTGGCTGCATTGGCAGACGGAAGTTTTTTTACTGACTACAATGAGTATTATAACGATACTTTCATTTTTAGGGATAATATATTACAATTAAGTAGTAACATTCAACAATCAATGTTTTTTAGTGGCTCAGACGTAAAGATTATTGTTTCCGACAAGTCAAAAGAATATAATACCGCACCGGATAATCAAAATACTGATGAAAGCAGTAACAATCAAAAAAATCCCGAATCCACAAATGAGGGAATAAATATCGAAGAACCGCAAGAGTCCCCGCAGCCCATCCCCACACAGAAGCAGTATAATGAAAGTGATGGTGTAGGATATTGGCTTGTTATTGACGGAAAAGCTGTAGAACTCTTTAAGTTCAACAAAGAAAGCTTTAATTACTATGCTGATGTTTTGAATGAGTATTACGCCAGACTTGGAAATAAAATGCCGATATATTCACTGATTGCACCTACAAACAGTGAATTTGTACAGCTTAGACAATATAAGGGGATAACAGATTCCCAGAATAATGCAATAGGATATTTGAGCACAAAATTTACCAATGGAATAACTGCAGTAAATGCATATGATATATTAAATGAACATAAGGACGAGTATATTTATTTCAGAAGTGATCATCACTGGACGGCGCTAGGGGCATATTACGCATACAGGGCTTTTATGGAGACAAAGGGTGAAGAGCCTGTACCTTTGGAAAATTACGAAGAAGTAAAAATTGATAATTTTCTGGGCAGCACCTATGCCAAAACCCGGGACAAAAGCATTGAGAAGAACCCCGATACCATCTATGCATATAAGCCGTTTGTGAAGTACAAATACGAGATGCACCATTACAATGAATGTGACGAAGCAGAAATTATAGATATGAAATACGCTGATACAAAGCTGGACAAATATTTGGTGTTTTTAAGCAGTGGAGACTCAACATGGGCAGTTATCAGCACAGACAATAAAAATGGCAAAAAGCTTCTGGTTATAAAGGATTCCTATGGCAACAGTTTTGTGCCTTTCCTGCTTCCTCATTATGAAGAAATATACGTTATTGACCCAAGATTTTATGATTTTAATACAATAGGAATGGATGTTATTGATTTTATCCATAATAAAGGAATTAACGAGCTTTTGTTTGTCAATTACATGGAAAATGTAAATTATAAAGAATACATGCATAGTCTTGATAATCTGATGGGACAAGACTAATTGTAATCTATAAGCTGTAAAAAATCTTTGACATTCGTCAAAAAATGATATAAAATATCTTAAATTTATATGAGGAGGAAAGAGAGCATGGCTTACATCTATAATGATGTATCAAGAACTTTTAGTGAATACTTATTAATACCAAACCTTACAACGGAGAAATGTACTCCGAATAATATAGACCTGAGCACAAATTTGGCAAAGTTCAAAAAAGGTGATGACTGTAATCTAAAACTGAATATTCCGATTGTGTCTGCCATTATGCAGTCAGTGTCTAGCGATACGCTGGCAATAGCTCTTGCCAGATGCGGCGGATTATCTTTTATATATGGGTCTCAATCAATCGAAAATCAGGCTGAGATGGTTAAAAAGGTCAAAAAATATAAGTCGGGATTTGTTGTGAGTGATTCCAATCTTACAATCGATAGTACGTTAAAGGATGTTATTGATTTAAAGAGTAGAACCGGACACTCCACTATTGCAATAACAGACGACGGCACATCATCCGGCAAGCTTCTTGGAATAGTTACTACAAGGGACTATAGGATAAGCAGAGATCCTTTAGATAGAAAAGTAAAGGACTTTATGACACCTTTTTCAAAGCTTGTTGTAGGTAACTTGGGTATCAGTTTAAGTGAAGCAAATGATATAATATGGGCTCATAAACTCAATTGTCTTCCTATCGTTGATGCAGATCAAAAGCTTCACTACTTCGTTTTCAGGAAGGACTATGACGATCATAAGCAAAATCCGTATGAATTGCTTGATAACAACAAAAGGCTTATGGTTGGAGCAGGAATAAATACAAGGGATTATGAAGAAAGAGTACCGGCATTGGTAGAGGCAGGAGCTGACGTGCTGTGTATTGACTCATCTGACGGATTCTCCGTATGGCAGAAAAACACTTTAGAATTTATTAAATCAAAATACGATATAAAAGTAGGGGCAGGAAATGTGGTTGACAAAGAAGGTTTCTTGTACCTTGTAGAAGCAGGAGCTGATTTTGTAAAGATCGGAATCGGAGGCGGCTCTATCTGTATAACTCGTGAACAGAAGGGAATAGGAAGAGGACAGGCTTCGGCTGTTATTGAGGTAGCAAAAGCAAGGGATGAATATTTTGAAAAAACCGGTGTTTATATTCCTTTATGCTCTGACGGCGGTATTGTTCACGATTATCACATTGTTTTGGCACTGGCAATGGGTGCTGATTTCGTAATGATGGGAAGATATTTTGCAAGATTCGATGAAAGTCCAACAAAGAAGGTTAAGAGCGGAAACGGTTATGTTAAAGAATACTGGGGAGAAGGCTCAAACAGAGCTAGAAACTGGCAACGCTATGACCATGGAGGAGATAGCTCCAACATGAAATTTGAAGAAGGCGTGGAAAGCTACGTGCCCTATGCAGGTAAACTAAGTGATAACCTTGAAATTACACTAAATAAGATAAAAGCTACAATGTCAAGCTGCGGTGCAGCTTCCATAAGTGAGCTTCAGGAAACTGCAAGGTTAACTCTCGTGTCTTCCACAAGCATAATAGAAGGTGGAGCTCACGACGTTATATTAAAGGATAAGGATTATTAATTGGTGTTTTATTAGATAAAGGTAAATAAAATAACTTTTCTATTTGTGCCTCGCAGGTCTAAAGAGTACGACCTGTTGAGGCACAAATTTATGCAAATAAAAGCTTGGGACATCGAGTACCTTCTCTTTGGCGTCTTTCATTTCATTCCAAGAGGACAAATAAAAATCTTCCTTATCGGAGATCTTTATGTATCGGTATTTAGTTTACAGTCCTCTCAATCAATAAATTCACTGTTCTTTCCGACATGCGAAACAACTCCCTTCATTATCAGTATATTCTTCTCAAAAACTTGAGTGTTTGTCTTAAGTTACTTTATACTTTATTCTGACACAAATCTTCAGATTTTAAACATTCTTTTTTTCACATTGGGTTATAGAAATTACAACACCATCTCCGGGAAGAATCCAGTCCTTAAAACCTATTTCCAGTCCATTATCCATTGGTTCTTCAATAATTCTGTCTTTATGATTTCCCATAAATCCGAAGCTATGCCATGATATTTGATAAGAAGGGTCGTTTAATATAAAAATAACATTGTAATCTTTACAAGGCCGGGTTATCTTATTGGAAAAGCACACATCATTTAAAGGCACAATTGTTTCAATAACCATATCTATAGTACATTTCTTTTTTACTTTTATGTCCCAAAAGGTATGTACTTTAATGCAGTATGCATCGCTGTTTTCAGGGCAATTGTCCAAAATACGAATTCTCTCATTGATGTCTTTGGTGAAGTCATCGGTATTAACAACGAATCTCTTAATCTGGTACAATCTGTCGTTTTCCACTTGTTCGACCCTTTGCATTTCTGCACCAAAGGGTATTTTTATGTTGCATTCACGTTTTGACGGATTTACAATCTCAAACTTCTTTCTTATGGTCTTGGATATATAGTTTTCATAAATATGACATTCAATTTTTGTTCTGTAGCTCTTATAATAGCATTCATTTAAAAGTGAAGATAATTCTCTCTCAAAGAAATTATAGAAATTATCCTTATCGTGATTATTATCTCTAAAATACAGCTCCGTCTCAATTTTCGCTTTTAAATCCTTCATTTCATCCTTTGTCAACCTGTTTACAAAATCATACTTAACCAGTGTTTCTGTAGATTCCACCCAGAATTTTACCACGTTGATAAAAGTGGATGTAATAAGTGATACTCCCACACTTCTTATTCCTGTAAGAATAATATCACCGAATATCCCTAGATAAAACGCGTTTTTAGGGGGAAAAAACAACTCAAAATAAGAAGCAGACATTATTAATGCTGTTCCAAGTATGAATGAAATCAAAGATATAATACGAAGTCTTTTGACCATAACATATCATCTCCATTAAATTCGTATTACTATAATTTATTATGTCTAATAGAAAATTATTACAATTGTTTTGTACAAAGCTTTAATAAGCGAAGGGCTATAAATAAGCAATTCATAGAATATTTGCAGGATTTTATATTGACTCTTGCAAATTTTAATGCTACGATTATGTATATCATTCTATAAAGAGATATTTGCATATATTTGAATTCAAATCGGATTATTGATTAATATAAGTGTGGAAGGTGGAGAATATGTTCGTTTCAAAGGCGTTAAGGGTTAACAGTAAAAATCACCTTGAAATCGGCGGATGTGATTGTGTTGATCTTGTAAACAACTTCGGAACTCCTTTATATGTAATGGATGAAAGTCTTTTAAGGGAGAATTGCCGTATATATAAAAATGCGTTGGACAGCTACTACGACGGAAAAGGTCTAGTACTTTATGCCAGTAAGGCATTATGTACAATGGCAATGTGCAAGATTGCTCAGCAGGAGGGCCTTGGACTGGATGTCGTATCGGGCGGAGAACTGTACACTGCGATTAAAGCTGGATTTCCTATGGATAGGGTTTACTTTCACGGAAACAATAAAACCATTAGCGAATTGGAATTGGCGATTGACAGCAATATCAGAAGGATAGTGGTGGATAACAGGCAGGAACTTCTTCATATAAACGAAATTGCTGCAAAAAAAGGTAAGACAGTAAATATTTCCTTTAGAATAAAGCCTGGAATTGATGCTCATACTCATGACTTTGTCCAGACTGGACAGATTGACTCCAAATTTGGTGTTGCCATTGAAAACGGTGAGGCAATGGAAATAATAAGTGAAGCTGTAAAGCTTAGCAACGTCAAAGTGGTTGGAGTGCATTGCCATATAGGATCTCAAATTTTCGAACTCAGTCCCTTTGAGGAAGCCGCAAAGGTAATGCTGACCTTTATCTCGAAGATAAAGGAAGAACTGGGGGTAGAGATTGAAGAGCTCAATCTTGGAGGAGGCTTTGGTATAAAATACACCCAAGAGGATGACCCCATAGAATATGATCAGTATATAAAGTCAGTTTCAAAAGTTGTAAAAAGCGTGTGCGAAGATAAGGGAATAAAGCTTCCGTTTATAGTGATGGAGCCGGGCAGATCCATCGTTGCATCGGCAGGGATAACACTGTATAGAATCGGCACTATTAAGGATATCAAGGGTGTAAGAAAATATATCGCCGTCGATGGCGGAATGACCGACAACCCAAGATATGCCCTCTACCAGTCAAAGTATGAAGGCGTTATTGCCAATAAAGCTGACGCAATGAAAACAGATAAGGTGACAATTGCAGGCAAGTGCTGCGAATCCGGAGATTTACTCGGTAAAGATGTTATGCTTCCCGAAGCAGAAGAGGGAGATATTCTGGCAATTTTGGCCACTGGGGCATACAACTATTCCATGTCCAGCAACTACAACCGCATTCCAAGACCTCCAGTTGTTCTTGTGAAAGACGGCAAGGCGAGAGTTATTGTTAAAAGGGAAGATTATAACGATATAATACGAAACGACATTCTGCCTGAAGATCTGTAAGCTTAATAAACGTTAATAGATTAATATAAAGAAGATGGAGAGCACATTTCAAATTTTGTGCTCTTTTTCTATATATTCTGTTATAATGAATCATATAAAATCGTACAATATCTGACGAGATACATAAGAAAAGGATATTTTGTGGAGAGATGAAAATGGATATTATTACAGGCCATGTAAATAGTGATTTTGATTGTCTTGCATCCATGTTGGCGGCAAGTAAGCTTTATCCCGATGCTGTCATGGTTCTTCCCGGGATTATTGGAAAAGATGTAAGAAAGTTTCTAAACTTATACAGAGACTCATTCCATTTTTTGTCTGCAAAAGACATAGACCTAGAACAGGTTGAAAGAATAATTGTTGTAGACACAAATTCAAAATCAAGGCTTGAAAAATCTTTTGTCAAATTACTTGACAGGCCTGATATTGAGATAATTGTGTATGACCATCATCCTCTGAGCGAAAACATGATTAAGGCACAAAAAGTGACTATCGAAGACGTAGGAGCATGTATAACTCTGATTGCCGGAGAGATAGAAAAGCTCAATATTGAAATTTCTCCATTGGAAGCAACAGTTATGGCTCTGGGAATATACGCCGATACAAACTGTTTGACATTGCCGGGTACTACTTCAAAGGATGCATATACTCTAGCTTTCCTTTTATCTAAGGGAGTCAATTTGCAGGTTATAGAGGACTATATGACAAATCCTTTGAGTTTGAATCAGCAGGTTCTCTTGGAAAAGATGAGCAAAAACATCAGAGTTATTGATATAAATGGTTTTCAGGTTGCTTTTTCCGCGGTAGAGGTTGAGGACTACGTGGATAATGCGGCTTTTCTCACTAGAAAGCTGCTGGAAGAAAGAGATTATGATGCTTTCTTCTCCATTCTCAGAATGGACAATAAAACATACATAATCGGAAGAAGCCTTGAAGATGAAATTGATGTAGGTCAGGCAATGACTTTCTTCAACGGCGGAGGCCATCCGGGCGCAGGTTCGGGCAAATCCGATGAAGCGGACCTTGACAAGATCTCAAGCTCTCTTATAAAAATTCTTAAGGAAAATATTCGACCGATGGAGAGAGCTAAGGATATAATGAGCTCACCGGTTAAAACAGTTTCTTTTGATTCCAGTATAGATGAAGCCAGCAAGGTAATGCTAAGATACGGTCATTCCGGACTTCCGGTGGTAAAGGATGGCATTCTTTGCGGAATTATATCCCGTAGGGATATTGAAAAAGCACGTTTGCACGGCTTTGGAAGCTCTCCTGTCAGAGCTTATATGACAAAAAACGTGATTACAATATCTCCGGAAACCTCGATCAAAACCATTGAGGATCTGCTTGTTGAGCACAACATCGGAAGACTTCCGGTGGTATGTGGAAACAAGCTTTTAGGGATTGTTACCAGATCGGATATTATAGCCACGTTCTTTGGTGAAAACTCACCTCGGTGGTACAAAAAGAACTATATTGACAGTCAAAGTTTAAACTTGAGAAATCATAATCTCTCGGACAAGATAAATGCCCTTCCTCAAAAGGTAAAGAATCTTCTCGTTGAAGCCGGCAGAATTGCAGATGATGAGGGTTTAAGCGTATATGTTGTTGGGGGTTTTGTACGTGATATTATACTTGGAGTCGAAAATCTAGATATTGATATTGTCGTAGAAGGAGATGCCCTGCGATTTTCCGAAAAACTTGCAGACTATTATTGTGCTCACCTTACAAAGCACGATAGGTTCGGTACTGCAGTGGTGGTTTTGGAAGATGACTTTAAGATTGATGTGGTAACGGCCCGAAAGGAATACTATGAATATCCTGCGTCCCTTCCCGTTATTGAAGGGGGGACTATAAAGGATGATCTATTCCGAAGGGATTTTACCATAAACAGCATGGCAATAAAGCTTAATAAATCCGGCTTCGGCAATATAGTAGACTTTTATGGAGGCAGAAGGGATCTTCAGATGGGGCTTATAAGGATATTATATAACCTGAGCTTTGTGGAAGACCCTACAAGAGTATTCAGGGCAATAAGATTCGAACAAAGGTATGACTTTAGAATGGAGGAGAAAACCGAAGAATTTGCGATAAAGGCAATAGAATCCGGTATTCTTGGCAAGGTAAGTCATGAAAGGATAAACTTCGAGCTCTTTTCAATGCTAAAGGAAAGCAATATTCCCGCCATTTTGGAAAGAATGGAGCAATTGCACATACTAAAAAAGGTCTATCCCCAGATCATGCTTACTAATGACTTAAAAAAGGTTTTAAGAAATGCCGAAGAAGATTTTGCTTACTTTAGTGAAAAGCTAAATCACCCAGAGTCTCCAGACAGGACTCTTTTGTATTTATTAATTCTTCATTCAAACATGGATCATGAAAATGCCGCTAAGTCATCGGAGAACATGAGACTTACAAAAGAATACAAGGAAGAAATATTGAAGCTCATCGAAGTAAGAGACAGGGTGCTTTCAAATTTGTCCGGAAATGTTGATATATCTTATTATGATGTTTATAATGAGTTAAAGGGATTATCGATAGAGATTCTCCTCGTATTATGCATGATAAGCGGTGAGAAAAAAGTAATCAACAGAATAATCCTGTATATAAATAACCTCAAAAATATCAAGACATATATATCCGGTAAGGATTTAAGGGATTTGGGCGTGAAGCCCGGACCCGAGTATAAGCTACTTCTTGAAGAGGTGCTCGCAGCAAAACTCAATGGTAGCTTACAAACTTATAAAGATGAGCTGGAGTTCCTTAAGAGAATAATTAGCAAAGAAAATAATTAGTAATAATAAGGGAGAAGGAAATGTTATTCCAAGAATTTCAAAATAATCCGGAGTTGATAATTTATTGGTTCATGGTTTTCGCTTTTTCTATATCGGTTCATGAATCGGCACATGCGTATATAGCCTATCGTTTAGGGGATTCAACCGCCAAAGACAAAGGAAGAATTACTCTTGATCCATTAAAGCATCTTGATTTGTTTGGTACTTTAATGATATTAATCAGCTTTATAGGATGGGCAAAGCCTGTCCCTATAAATCCGTCTAATTTTAAAAACAAAAAGACCGGTACACTCCTTGTAAGTCTGGCAGGACCTCTTTCCAATTTGATTCTGGCAGTACTTTTTGCTATTCCCCTTACTTTTGTGACTTTAAAGTATTTTCCACTGGAGGACAACCCACTAAGTCCAGTAGTGATTATCTATAATTTTGCCTCCTATGGTTTTTTTATGAATACAATTTTGGCTGTTTTTAATTTTCTGCCTTTGCCTCCTCTAGATGGCTCTAAGGTATTTACTGCTTTTTTGCCATCAAAATATTATTTTAAGGTTATGCAATATCGCAATGCAGCTTTTATTATATTGGTAGTATTGTCCTATACCGGATGGCTTGGCAAAATAATTACGCCGGTTATTGATGTGGTGCAAAGTGCCATATTCTTTGTAATTGTACCCATAATGAAGCTGATTGTATAAAAAATATGATTAGACTTTAATATAAAAAAAAGATATAATTTATTATTGTAAGAATCGCATGACAAGATTTATTATACGGGAGAGTGAAGTTTTAGTGAAAAAAGGTACTATATTAAGCGGCATGAGACCTACTGGAGCTTTGCATCTGGGCAATTATTTCGGTGCCCTGGAAAACTGGGTAAAGCTTCAGGATGATTATGATTGTTATTTTTTTGTAGCCGATTGGCATGCCCTTACAACAGGATATGAAGATACCTCAGAAATTAAGAATAATATAAATGACCTTGTTATAGATTGGATTAGTGCGGGGCTGGACCCTGAGAAATGCGTAATATTTTTGCAGTCAAGCATAAAAGAGCATGCAGAACTGCATTTGCTGTTTTCCATGACTACGCCTCTTTCATGGTTGCTTCGTTGCCCGACATACAAGGACCAGCTCAATCAATTGAAGGATAAGAATATTACTACCTACGGATTTTTAGGATATCCGTGCCTTCAGGCTGCTGATATATTGATTTATAAGGCCGGTTTTGTGCCGGTAGGAGAAGATCAGCTTCCACATCTTGAGTTGACCAGGGAGATCGCAAGGAGATTTAATTATTTGTTCGATGAAGTATTTCCCGAGCCTCAGGCCATTTTGACAAAGGCAAAGGTATTGCCCGGAACCGATGGCAGAAAGATGAGCAAAAGCTATGGCAATACCATAGCTCTGTCTGATAGTCCCGATGAAGTGAGGAAAAAAGTAAGCACAATGATAACCGATCCTGCAAGAATTAAGAAGGATGACCCCGGCCATCCCGAGGTGTGTACGGTATTTTCCTTTCATAAGGTATTCAATGAGGCTGAAGTACCTGAAGTTGAAGAACAGTGCAGAGGCGGCAAGATAGGTTGCGTGCAATGCAAGAAGAACCTTGCAAACAAAATGGTAGAGCATCTTGGACCTATATATGAAAGAAGACAGAAAATACTGGAAAATCCCGGTATGGTCAAAGAGATTATTGCAAACGGTAATGAAAAAGCCAGAAAAATTGCTCAGCAAACTATGGAAGACGTAAGAAAAGCTATGAGAATAGATTTTATTTAGCCTTTTTCCGACAGGCCTATAAAGGGTGGTGAATTTTTTTTGGAAAGTGTGTTGTCAAAAGCATGTACTATAAAAATACAAAACTTTGAAGGACCGTTTGATCTATTGTTTCATCTTATAGAAAAGAATCAGATAGATATCTATGATATACCTATACACGAAATAACGGACCAATATATGGATTACCTCTTTGCAATGCAGGAGCTTGATCTGGAAATAGCCAGTGAATTTCTGGTAATGGCAGCAACACTTCTTCACATTAAATCAAGGCTTTTGCTCCCAAGTCCGAAACAGAACAAGGAGGAGGAGCTAGATCCTCGGGAAGAGCTGGTTCTAAAGCTCATTGAATATAAGAAGTATAAGAAATTTACGGAAATCTTAAAGATAAGGGAAAAGGATAGCGAACGATATTTCTACAAAGGTCCCGAGGATATTGACATCAAGCATGAGGATGAGCCTTTAGAACTCTCTTATGATGAGTTAAAGAGGGTCTATGTTGAGTTGATAGAGAGAAATGAAAGAAAAATGAATAAAAATACCGGAAAAATGACTCAGATACTGCAGCATGAAAAGGTTTCCCTGCGCAGCAAGATTAGGGATGTGATCAGGACACTCTTGAAAAAACCAATATTTAAGTTTTCTGAGCTTTTTTCTCCAAAAACCAGGTCCAAACTTGAAATTGTTACAGGTTTTCTCGCTATACTAGAGCTGGCAAAGCTTAAAAAAATTACCTTGATACAGCAAAAGCAGTTTGCGGATATTACGGTCTGCAAATGTGAGAATACCGATCTTGAGGATATTGACGAAGAAAATATTGCAGCTGAAAACTGATATGGGGTTGGAGTGATGTGAATGGATTTAAAGAAGCTCGAGGGAATAGTCGAAGGCATGCTTTTTGCTTCAGGCGACAGAATTTCTATTGAGAAACTTAGCAATATTATAGGTATTGACAAAAAGACAATCAAGCTTGTCTTGAACAATATGATAGTAAACTATAATAATAATCCCTCTCGAGGTATTAGCATAAGGGAAATAAATAATGGATACCAGCTTTGTTCAAAGCCTGAGTACTATGACTATATAAAACAGCTTTTTGAACCTAGGCAACGCAGCGGTTTGTCCCAAGCCGCCCTTGAGACCCTAGCAATTATTGCCTATAATAGACCTATAACTAAAACAAGGATTGAGCAGATAAGGGGTGTAAACTCAGATAGTGCGGTTGCAAGACTCCTTGAAAAAAATCTCATTAGAGAATCCGGAAGACTGGATGCTCCCGGGAAACCCGTATTGTATGAGACCACGGACGAATTTTTCAGAAGCTTTGGTTTTAAGTCGGATTCGGATTTACCCATATTTGAACTAAATGATGTTCAGGAGCCGGAAGAAGTCAATCAAAATAGTGGACAGGAAAAACAGGATACAGAATTCGAAAAACAAGAAAAGGTATAAATAACAATTTAAGGTGATTTAAATGAGAGAATATGATAGAAGAACTGACCCGCAAGGGTCTTATAGTATATTCAGTTCTCAGCCATGGGCAAGGTTTTGGGCTAGGATTATTGATATATTTATTATTGATACCATTGTAAGATTGACTCAATTGATTTTTTTCACTGGGAGTATGTTTGAACCTATCTTGCTTAGTATGGGGACCTATTTTATCTGGGCTCTTGCTGAGGCAAAATTAATGTCAACCTGGGGAACTACTCCCGGAAAATGGCTGCTAAAAATAAAGGTGCGAACCAATGATTTGGAGATACCGGACTTTAAAACTGCATTGAAAAGAAGTATCCTTGTCTGGATACTGGGTATGGGTTTGGGCATTTTTACAACAGTATCCTATATTTTCGGCTATTACGAACTAACCAGGAGAGGTAATGTTCCTTGGGACCGAACCACTGGGTGCAGTGTTGAACACGAAAAAATGAGTGAAAACAGGCGACTTGCTGTGGTTTTTATAGTGATTGGGCTTTGTATCGTGTCTTTTTCACTGGCTCTTGTCAACGGCTTTTTGTATTTAGCAGAATTTCAGGGATTTTAAAAATCTTTCGTCAAAAACTTTATATTTTAGATTATCGCACAAAAAAATACACAAATTACGTGTATTTTTTTATTTTATAGGCAAAAATAACTAAATGAGGTGTGATAATGTTTTATAGTATTATTTTTGGATTAATAGTTCTTACTCTAATTGTATTGATGCTTTTATTAAAAGTAAATATTGTGATTGAATATAGCAAAGGCGGACAGAATGACCGCTTTGTGTTGTCTTTTTTTGTGCTAAAAAGACCTATCGGGTTTACATACAAAAAACATGAGCAAAATAAAAAAAAGAAGGGGGTATCTATAGACTACAAAAAAATCATAGAAAACATAGAAAAATCCAAAGGCCAATATGAAAAAAATCAAGAAATTATAAAGAAAATCCTAAACTATTTAAAATGTAGAATATCTATTGAAAGACTGGAGCTTAAGACAGTGATTGGAACAGGAAATGCATCTTATACTGCCATACTGACAGGCATAGCATGGAGCGCTGTAGGAATTCTTGTTTCAATACTTCACAATTTCACGACTGTAAAAGACAAAAGGGTAGAAATAAAGCCGGACTTCGCAGGAAAAAAGTTTAATCTTGAACTATATTGTATATTAAAGGTTAAAATTGTTTATATTATTGTTATAGGTTTGATGATACTTAAGCACTTAATAAAAACAAAAGTTGGTTTTATTAACGTAAAAAAAAGTATTGCAGTATATAAATAAGATACAGTTTTTGCAAAAATAAAATACCAGGTGGTGATTAACATGGCAGAACATCCCATTCAAGGTTTAATGGCAACAGCGATGGAAAACATTAAAGATATGGTGGATGTAAATACCATAGTAGGAGATGCAGTTCAGGCACCGGATGGAACAGTAATTATACCTATTTCAAAAGTGACTTTTGGTTTTGCGGCAGGGGGAGGAGAATACTCTTCATGCTGTACAGTCGAGGGAGAAAGCGAAGACAATTCCGAAGATGGCAATAGCAAGCCGGAAAGCAAGTTTCCCTTTGTAGGCGGTAGCGGTGGAGGAGTCAGTATAAACCCAGTGGCATTCATGGTTGTGGGCCAGGGACAGATTAAGCTCCTGCCTGTAAACATGAATTCATCCTTGGAAAAGGTATTGGATTTGATTCCGGATCTCATTGAAAAAACAAAGGATTCTGTAAAAAAGAACCTAAAGGTAAAAAAAGAAATAAAGTCCGATGATGCAAATGCCAAATGCGCTAAGGAAGATGAATAAGTGGGAATAGCCCACTTTTTCTATATGCGGATATTGAAGAAGGCTAATTTGGATGATTTAAAAACTGCTGCATTTATGATAATATTTAAAATAAAAATAAGCAAAATAGAATTAACAAAAAGGATTGAGTTTTGTTTATGGAAGAAATAAGACTGCAAAAGTATATTGCGGAATGCGGAGTTGCATCCAGAAGAAAGTCTGAAGAACTGATAAGTCAGGGTAGAGTTCGGGTTAATGGTGAAACAGTCACCCAAATGGGTAGAAAGGTTTCCTTAAATGACGTAATAGAGGTTGACGGAAAACAGGTCAAAATGGAAGAAAGAAAGGTCTATATAGCATTAAATAAGCCAGTAGGATACATAAGCTCCGCAAGGGACCAGTTTGGAAGAAAGACGGTGCTGGATCTGGTCAAGGATATAAAGGAAAGGGTTTTCCCGGTAGGAAGACTTGATTATGATACATCAGGTCTTTTACTGCTTAGTAACGACGGCGATTTTACCTACAAGCTGACCCATCCAAAGCATGAGATAAAAAAGGTCTATGAGGCCGATTTGATGGGCATTCCTTCGAAGGATGACATAATACGCTTTGAACAGGGCCTATGGATTGATGATTACCTCACAAGCCCAGCCAATCTTCAGCTTTTAGAAAGCAATGGCAAGACCTCCAAGGTTAAGATAACCATACACGAAGGAAAGAACCGGCAGGTTAGGAAAATGTGTGATAAAATAGGCTGTCCCGTAATAAAGCTCAAAAGAATCTCTATTGGAGAGGTATCCTTAGGGAAATTAAATGAAGGCTCTTGGAGAAGCTTAACTGACTCGGAGATAAACTCATTTTTTAATTATTAACAAATAACCTATATATCACCTTTTCTATGGTATTTAACATATTAACTCATATGAAAATAATGTTTTGACAAAACACTATTTCCAATTTAAAATATTAATGGCTATAAGAAGTAAACGGCTAATTATATATGCCGCTATTTAAACACATAGAATAGGAGTTGAATTGAATGGAACTTTGGTATACAGAGTATCAGACCTCTTCAGTAGGAATTACTTGCAAAACAAAGAAGACCTATCACACAGAAAAAACAGAATATCAGGAACTGGCACTCATAGATACGGAGCAGTTCGGTAAAATGCTTGTTTTGGATGGTACAGTTCAGACCACAATTGAGGACGAATTTGTCTATCATGAAATGATAACCCACGTTCCGCTGTTTACCCATAAAAACCCCAAAAAGGCACTGGTTATCGGAGGCGGGGACGGCGGTGCAATAAGAGAGATAATAAAGCATCCCTCCATTGAAAAGGCGGTTTTATGTGAAATAGATGGGCGCGTTATTGAGGTATCCAAGCAGTATCTTCCAGAGATTAGCTGCGCTTTGGATGACAAAAAAGTTGAGGTAGTGGTTGGCGACGGTATCAAGTACGTAAATGAACACAAAAATGAATTTGATGTTATAATGGTCGATTCTACAGACCCGGTAGGGCCTGCTGTGGGGCTGTTTGCCGTTGATTTTTATAAGGCAATATACGACTCCTTAAAGGAAGACGGTATATTTGTTGCACAGACTGAATCTCCTTTCTTCCACAAAGACCTAATAACCAAAGTCTTTAATGATGTTAAGTCATTGTTCCCGATAACAAGGCTTTACACATGCGCAATTCCTACATATCCCAGCGGATATTGGAGCTTTACTATGGGTTCAAAGAAGTATGATCCTTTAGAAACCGATACAGACAGCATACCGAATATCGACACTAAGTATTACTGTCCACAAATTCACAAATCGGTATTCTCACTACCAAAGTTTGTTGCGGATTTGGTGAAATAGTTTAAAATTTCTTTTGATGAGGTATTAACATGAGTTTAAAAGATGGAAATTCTACACTGTCGACAAGATTTATGGCAAGTACCGACAGTTATGACGATGCCTCCGTAGTTATGGTGGGTGTTCCCATGGATTTTACCTGTAGTTTCAGACCGGGAACAAGGTTTGGACCACAGAAAATCAGGGAAGTATCTATAGGTATCGAAGAATATAGCATATACATGGATAGAGATTTAACCCAGTGTTCTTTCTTTGATTCCGGGGATTTGGATCTTCCTTTCGGTAATGTAGATAAAAGCCTTGAACTTATTGGAGAGTCAGCAGAGGAAATACTTTGCGACAATAAATTTCCGCTTTTTATCGGAGGCGAGCATCTTATCAGCGTTCCGGTAATAAAAAAGGTATACGATAAATATGGCTCTGACCTGATAGTGGTTCAGTTTGACGCCCACGCCGACCTAAGAGAAGGATATCTTGGATGTCCAAATTCTCATGCATCGGCTGTAAGACGCTTAGTTGACTTTATGCCCGGAAAGAACATTTATCAGTTTGGGATAAGGTCCGGAACCAGGGATGAGTTTGAATATGCAAAAAAATATACCAACATGTACACCATTGACGTTTTTGAGCCCTTAAGCCGTGTCATAGATACCATCAAGGACAAGCCCATATATATAACCCTTGATATTGACGTTGTAGACCCTGCATATGTCAATGGCACAGGCACACCGGAGCCCGGTGGAATCAGTTCCAGGGAGCTTCTTGAGTCCATCCATTTGTTTAAGGGAACCAATATCGTTGGATTTGATATTGTGGAGGTTTCGCCCCCTTATGATCAATCGGACAGGACTGCGCTCCTTGCAGCAAAAATTATTAGAGATGTCATCATGATGACTGAAATGAGATAAGCTATGCAGACTATTAAGAATTCATTAGGACAGTCCCATGAGTACATTAAGATGTTTGTCAAAGAAGGAGACACGGTTGTAGATGCAACTTGCGGAAACGGAAACGATACAGCTTTTCTTGCAAGTATTGTAGGCGAAAACGGTAGGGTTTTCGGCTTTGATATACAAGAAAGGGCAATATTCAATACAACAAAGAAACTAAAGGACTTAAATCTTAGTGGCAGGGTCACGCTTATAAAAGACGGGCATCAAAATATGGACAAATATGTTGATTCTCCAGTAAAGGCAGTGATGTTCAATTTGGGTTACCTTCCGTCAGGAGATCACGACCTTGGCACTAGACCCGAGACAACTATAGATGCTCTATCAAAGTCTATGGAGCTTCTTATTACAGGCGGTATTATAACTGTTGTCATTTATTATGGAGGAGACAGCGGCTTTGAAGAAAAAGAAAAGGTTCTTGAATTCTTAAAAAGTATTGACCAAAAGAGATTTATTGTTCAGCGTACCGATTTTATAAATCAGGCGAACTGTCCGCCCATATTGGTGTGCATTGAAAAGATATCATAAGAAGCTTAGAATTGCATAATAGGTGTGCAATCTAAATATTTAAAGGGGCTTAATGCCCCTTTAAAGTGCTTTTGAAGCAAAAACCACAAAAATCAACACAAAAATTCCCAGAATGGATATTGTGTAGAGGGAATATTTCAGCTTGTTGAATATGTCCCACTCCTTGGTAATGTGCTTTTTTTGGGTTTGAAGATATTCGATCAGATCAAATAAAAGACTATAATTCTCATCATCTATATCGATAAGCTGCACGCCATAGCTATAACCTCCGTTTTTATTTGCAATTCTTCTAATAATTCTGCCGGTAAAAGATATTGATATTTTCGACGTTACAAAAACATCAATATCAACTTCCTTTCCTTCCTCAAATAAATCATCGGAATATATCAAGCCCCCTCCAAGGCTTATGTCCGAGATTGATGCAATATATGATATATTTTCTTCGTACCTTATTCGGCATGAGTAGTCTACACCAAACCTCTCATACTTTCTTTGATTGTTATAGCCTAAGACTTTATTTATTTGTATGGTAATGGCCTGCTTTCTTATTGAGATTACTTTTCTTGAAACACTTCCGGTAAATAGTGTTTCACTATTTTCATCAAGGGATTTAATAACGATTTTACTTCCTTCGTTAAAATAGTTTTTAAAATACTTCGCAGAAAGGAATACCTCGGCCATATTTTTATCGAAGCTAATATATGTAATTATTCCGTGAACCCATTTCTCATCATTATTTATTGACACTCTGCAGAAGATTGGAGAGTCATTTTGAGGAAGCAAATCGTTTGACAATTTAACCACCCTGCCTTTTAACAAATATTAGTCTCATAAATCTTATCGACAAAAACGTTAAAATTCTAGACACAAAACCGACATATATTTTATTGATTCTGCAAAGAATCTATAAAGGTATTAAAGTATTTCAACTATTTCTATTTTTTATATAAACATTTGAGGAAATTATTGCAATATGAAATAAAGTAGGATATAATTTATAATAATTATAACCAGGTAATAATATCATATAATAAACAAAGAGGTAGCAAATATGCAAACTTAAAGCTATAATTATATTGCATGAAGTGTGTGTAAACTGCATTTTGGAAGCTACTGGATACAAAATTAATAATAAATGACAAGAGGTGGGAGATTGATGGACAAAGTAGACAAGATTAGCCTTCTCCATGAAAAATTAGCCCAAGTAGAGCAGGGCGGAGGAGCTGAAAGAATTGCAAAGCAACATAATTCCGGTAAAATGACAGCAAGGGAAAGAATCGAAGCCTTATTTGATGAAAACAGCTTTGTTGAGACCGACACATTTGTTGAAACGAGAAGTATTGACTTTGATATGCAAAAAAAGAAGGTTGCTGGAGACGGTGTCGTAACCGGATATGGCTCCATCGATGGACGTCTGGTCTTTGTTTCATCCCAGGACTTCACTGTAATTGGAGGATCTTTGGGCGAAATGCATGCCGCTAAGATTACAAAAGTAATGGATATGGCGATGAAAATGGGTGCTCCGTTTATTAGCATTAATGACTCGGGCGGTGCTAGAATTGAAGAAGGCATTGACGCTCTTAAGGGATTTGGAGACATATTCTACAGAAACACTTTGGCATCGGGTGTAATACCTCAGATTTCAGTTATCATGGGACCATGCGCCGGTGGAGCAGTATATTCTCCTGCAATCACCGACTTTATATTCATGGTTGACAAGACCAGTCAGATGTTTATAACAGGTCCCCAGGTAATAAAGTCCGTAACCGGTGAAGATGTGACCTTTGAAAAGCTTGGCGGAGCAGAAACTCACAACTCCATAAGCGGTGTTGCTCACTTTAGAAGCTCCAACGAAAAGGAATGCATTGAGCAAATCAAAAAGCTCATTAGCTATCTTCCGGATAATAATCTTTCTGACGTTCCTGTCTTTGCAAGCCAAGATGACATGAACAGAATCAATGACAATCTGGCTAATATCATTCCTGAAGGATCCAACAAACCTTATGACATGATGGATATAATCACTTCAGTAGTTGATAATGGTGATTTTTTTGAAATCCAAAAGCATTTTGCCCAAAACATTATCGTAGGTTTCGGCAGAATGAACGGAGCTACCGTTGGTATAGTAGCAAATCAGCCGAAATTCTCTGCAGGGGTATTGGATGTTAATTCCTCTGACAAAGCAGCAAGGTTTGTTCGTTTTTGTGACTCATTCAATATTCCGGTCATAACCTTTACCGACGTACCGGGATATCTGCCCGGTGTAGGTCAGGAGCACAGCGGAGTAATAAGACATGGTGCAAAACTTCTCTATGCTTTCTCTGAAGCTACTGTGCCGAAAATCAATGTTATTGTTAGAAAGGCCTACGGTGGAGCATATATTGCTATGAACAGCAAGCACCTTGGAGCAGACATGGTATTTGCATGGCCTTCAGCGGAAATTGCAGTTATGGGACCTGATGGTGCAGCAAACATCATTTTCAAAAAGGATATAGCAGCTGCCGATGACCCGGTAGAAGCAAGAAGCAGGCTAATTGAAGAGTATCGTGATAAATTCTCCAATCCGTATGTTGCGGCTTCAAGAGGTTATGTTGATGATGTAATTGATCCTGCAACAACAAGGATAAGACTGATAAGTGCCCTTGAAATGCTCGCAAGCAAGAGAGAAAACAGACCTGCCAAAAAGCATGGAAATATTCCTTTATAAAGTTGGGAGGATTTTATGAAAGAGCAAATAAATGAAGAGATAATCCTGGCGATATCAGCAGCTATTGCTGCCCTTGAGTCCAGGCCAGGATACAAACTTGTAGTAAAATCATTCAGAAGAATACCTCAAACATCTCCTGTATGGTCAGCCACAGGAAAAATCGAAAGAATTAAAAGAAGTATGTAAAATCTAATTTATAAGGAGGATTATACATGAAAAAGTTTTTGATAAAAGTAAACGGAAATCAATATGAAGTTGAAGTTGAAGAAGTTAGGGACGGAGCTTCTGCACCACAGGTTACGTTCAGTGCACCTGCACCGGCAGCAGCTGCGCCTGCACCGGCACCAGCTCCCGCACCAAAAGCTGCAGCACCAAAGAAGGATACCGCAGTACCTGCAGGTGCTGTAATAATTAAAGCTCCTATGCCCGGTACCATACTGAATATTCATGTAAACCAGGGCGATACAGTAAAGAAAGGCCAAGTTCTTTTAATACTTGAAGCTATGAAGATGGAAAATGAGATACTTGCTCCAAATGACGGCACAGTTGCATCGGTTAATGTATCAAAAGGTTCATCAGTAAATGTTGGAGAGGTTCTTCTTTCATTAAACTAATTGGCTTATGAAACTTTTGGCATTGGACAGTAATGATTCAGAATGCTTAAATTGTGGTAGTTATAATTAAATAGTTTAAATTATTTTTGCGGTTAATTCCCAAAAAGGAGGTAAGAACTAAATGGCTAAGGTAAAAATTACCGAAACAGTGCTAAGGGATGCCCATCAATCTCTTATTGCGACAAGAATGAAAATTGAAGAAATGCTTCCTGTTATAGATAAATTGGATAATATCGGATATAATTCGTTAGAGGTCTGGGGCGGTGCAACTTTTGATGCCTGCCTGAGATTTTTAAATGAAGATCCATGGGAAAGACTTAGGACTATAAAAAGTCATTGTAAAAAAACCCCTCTGCAAATGCTTTTAAGAGGCCAGAATCTCTTAGGTTACAAGCATTATGCGGATGACGTTGTGGAGTACTTTGTACAAAAAAGTATTGCAAACGGCATGGATATTATAAGAATTTTTGACGCTTTAAATGACCCAAGAAATATTGAAACTGCAATCAAAGCTTGCAAAAAGGAAGGCGGTCACGCGCAGGGTACGGTTTGTTATACAATAAGTCCTGTGCACAATCTCGATCTTTTTGTTAAGGATGCAAAGACCCTTGTAGAAATGGGTGCTGACTCTATTTGCGTAAAGGACATGGCAGGACTTTTGGTTCCTTATGCTGCATATGACCTTATCAAAGCATTAAAGGAAAACGTAAAAGTACCTATCCAGCTTCATACTCACTATACCAGTGGTGTTGCTTCAATGACTTACTTAAAGGCAATAGAAGCAGGTTGCGATATTGTAGACTGCGCTATTTCCCCAATGGCGATGGGAACATCCCAGCCTCCAACTGAGCCTCTTGTTGCAACGCTCAAGGATACTCCATACGATACCGGACTTGACTTGGATAAATTAAGTGAAATTGCCGACCACTTTAGACCTCTCAAAGAAGAGTATATTTCAAAAGGACTTCTTGATGTAAAGGTTATGGGAGTTGATGTAAATACTCTTAAATACCAAGTACCGGGAGGAATGCTTTCAAACCTGGTATCTCAGTTAAAGCAATCCAATGCAGTTGATAAATTTGAAGAGGTTCTAAAAGAAGTGCCAAGAGTTAGAGAAGACTTTGGATATCCTCCGTTGGTTACACCTTCAAGCCAGATTGTAGGTACTCAGGCAGTTTTGAATGTTGTAACAGGTGAAAGGTACAAAATGGTGCCTAAGGAGTCTAAAGCGCTGGTTAAGGGTGAATACGGCAAAACACCGGCACCTGTAAATCCTGAAGTTCAGAAGAAAATTCTAAAGGATGAGAAGCCAATTACGGCAAGACCTGCAGACTTTATTGAGCCTGAGCTTGATAAAATCAGAAATGAAATGAAAGAATACTTAGAACAAGATGAGGATGTTTTATCCTACGCTCTGTTCCCACAGGTAGCAGACAAATTCTTCCAATACAGAAAAGCTCAAAAATATAAAATAGAGCCTGACATGGTTGATTACGAAAACCGCGTTCATCCGGTTTAAAAAAGATCATTGAGCCTATAATAAAAAACTCAGGAGTTCATATGGCCCCTGAGTTTTTTTGTTGCATTTTACAGTCATAAAAAATAATATCGGAAAAATTCTCAAACACCTTGAAAACTAAAATTATTTTTGATATTATTTTCAAAGTGAAGCTGTTATTTTAAGACTCATTAGGAGGACTAATAAATGGATGAGAAATCCTTTGAATTACTCGCGCAGATGTACAATGAAATAAAAGAACAACTTATTCAAATAAATACTAAGTTGGATGAAAAGGCAGATAAAAGCGATATTATAAGGTTGGAAAATGAACTTAACCCAAAAGTTGAAGCTCTATTTGACGGGTATAAACAGCATACAGATATTTTAGAACGTATTGAAAATGAAGTAATAAAGCAGGATGAAATCATTATGAAGCGAGTTAAGTAGAATATCCGATCACACCAATCCTTCTAACATTCACTATGAAGATAAATAAAATGCTCTTTATTGCTGATAAATCGCAAAGTCTTTATTTTACTACCTTTCTTTATATGCTTTCCGCACTTTAAGCAAAATATATGCGAATAATTCATTACATCATCATAAACCTCACGATTGATTCCTTCATATTTTGTCCAACTTTGCCATCCGGTCTTGCACAAAGATATTCTTTTATCATAGTCTGCAAAAACCCACCGTAGAAGCTTATGAAAATGAAAAGGATACTTTGTATATTTTATGTATGGTTCAGGTACCCCAAGCTTTATTGTATAGAGCAGAAAGTTTTGCTCTACAACTTCCTGAATACGGCCACTTATTTGGGTTCTATACCAGCAGTAACCATTGGCATCAAGCCAGAGCCTTAATTTTTCAAACATATACCCCCGGCATATTTCAACCGTTTCGTTCTTATGTACATTTAAGGCTTTAAATGCTTCTTCAACTATATTTACCACTTCATCAAGATAGAGCTTTTTCTTGAAGTTCTCCTTGTTATAAAGCTCAACAGGAATAATTTCAAAGAAATACTCATTTGTTTCCGGTCTATAGATTCCAATACATGTTCCGCCAACAAAGCTTCCGCTTCCAGCATCGTCAATTTGTATCATTTGCGCCACCCCGATGTAGTATTTACTAAAAATCAAAAATTATTATCCGGATTACGTAGTCATGTACTAGCTAAGATTTGGTAAACATCTTGTAAATGCAAGCGCTTGATTTTTATACTGCAAAATTGTAATATTAATATAAATAAAGCATTTATGGAGGATAAATATGCATATTGAAGATAAATTGGAGCTTAAAGCTACAGTAGAAATAGCTCCAAATCTGGAGCTGTATAAAGTAGTCGACTTCTTAAATAAAAATCTTAAAGATAAAAATTTGATTTTTGGTTTGTCTAAGAAGGATAGCAAAATGATAATTTCAATCTATGAGACATAAGGGGAAAAGACAATGGATAAAAATCAGGACTTGATAAAAAGGATTCAATCCGGCATGGAAGATTTCAGTAAGGGCCAAAAACTTATAGCCAATTTCATTATAAATCATTATGACAAAGCCGCATATATGACTGCGGCCAGACTTGGTGAAGAAGTGGGTGTGAGCGAGTCAACTGTTGTAAGATTTGCCAATGAGATAGGATATGACGGTTATCCTAAACTTCAGAGTGTCTTAAGAGAGATGAACAAAAGCAAACTTACAGCCGTTCAGCGAATTGAAGTAACCTCCAACAGGATTAATGAAGGAAATATATTAAAAAGTGTTCTTCAATCGGATATGGAGAAAATCAAGGCAACTCTTGAGGATATTGATCAAGAAAGCTTTAATAATATCGTTCAGAGCATTCTCAATGCAAAAAGGATATATATCCTTGGGGTAAGAAGTTCTGCGCCCCTTGCTAGTTTTCTGGGCTTTTATTTCAACCTGATATTTGATAATGTAAGGCTTGTACATACTACAAGTGTCAGTGAAATGTTTGAGCAAATAATTCATGCTTCCCGTGAAGATGTGGTTATAGGAATAAGCTTCCCGAGGTACTCCAAGAGGACTATAAATGCGATGCGTTTTGCCCAACATCAGGGAGCTACCGTTGTGGCAATTACAGATAGTCTGAATTCCCCTTTGGCTCAGAATTCAGACCATGTCATTACAGCAAGAAGCGATATGGCTTCCTTTGTTGACTCATTGGTTGCACCTCTAAGTGTAATAAATGCATTGATTGTAGCCATCGGAATGAGCAGAAAGCCGCATGTACATGATACCTTTGAACGTCTTGAGAAAATTTGGGATGAGTATAAAGTGTATGAAAAACACGATCACGAATCGGATTATGGAGAGGAAGATTAGGAAAGTGACAGTATTGTATCTGGTTCGCCACGGCGAAACCGATTGGAACAGGGAAAATCGATGTCAAGGCCATATAGATACAGAGCTAAACAGCGAGGGAATCCTTCAAGCTGAAGCTATAGCCCAAAGACTTGCCAGTGAAAGCATAGACGTTATTTATTCCAGTGCCTTAAAAAGGGCTTACACCACAGCTAAGATAATAAACGATCAGTTATCCGCAAAGCTCATCAAGAGTGAATCATTAAATGAGATTAATTTTGGTGAATGGGAAGGGCTAACCCTTGAAGAAATGAAAGAGCGCTCTGACTATAATTATGACCACTGGAGGCTGACTCCCCATCTGGCCACTTTTCCCGGTGAGAAAAGCCTCAAAAACGTCCAGGACAGAGCTATAAAGTTTGTTAATGAAATAATTAAAAAGCATAATGGAAAGAATATTCTTATAGTATCCCATGGTGGTGTCGTGAAATTAATTATATTAGGGATTTTAGGCATAAGCCTTGAGGCTTACAACAAATTCTTCATTGGAAATGCATCCTTAAGCATTGTTGTTGTTGATAACGAAAGGACATATATAAGAACGCTTAATGACACATGTCATATAAATAAGCCGTTTATGACCAAATTTTGATATGATGGAGTAATAATAAATGAAAAAAGTTGTTGTGATAGGGGCAGGGCCCGGCGGTATCATGGCTGCCGGCAAAGCCTCAGAACGCGGACATGATGTAATACTACTAGATAAAAATGATAGGATCGGAAAGAAAATTCTCATATCCGGTAAGGGTAGGTGCAATATCACTAATGATACCGATATTGAAGGCCTGATTGAGAATATTCCTGGAAACGGGAATTTTTTATATTCTGCTTTCTATACCTTTTCAAATCATGATCTGATTGAATTTTTTGAACAGCACGGTCTAAAAACCAAGGTAGAAAGAGGAGGAAGGGTATTTCCTGTTTCAGATAATGCAAAAGATGTGAATGAGGCACTATTAAAGTTTTTGAAGAAGACCAATGTTCGTCTGCAATTAAACTCAGCGGTTCAGGAGATAAAGACAAAGGACAATGCTGTAATCGGCGTAGTTCTAAAAGACGGAACTGAGATTTCCTGCGATTCTGTGGTGCTTGCCACAGGTGGCGCTTCCTATCCCGGTACCGGTTCAACCGGTGATGGCTATGTCATGTCAAGGAAACTGGGACACACTATTGTAGACTTAAAACCCTCGTTGGTTCCTCTTCTTGCACAGGAAGAATGGGTTAAAGAGCTTCAAGGGCTTTCTTTGAAGAATATTTCCATATCAATACTAAATAATGCAGGCAAAAAGATATACTCAGACTTCGGCGAAATGCTTTTCACACACTTCGGGGTCTCAGGTCCGGTTATCTTAAGTGCCAGCAGGCACATTCTTGACTATGATTATAAAAATGTGAAGTTGGTTATTGATCTAAAGCCTGCTCTTACAGAGGAAAAACTTAACGAAAGAATACTTAGGGATTTTGAAAAGTATTCAAGAAAACAGTATAAGAATTCACTGGATGAACTTCTTCCGCAAAAAATGATTCCGGTAATAATAAACCTTTCCGGTATTGAGCCTGAAAGGTTTGTAAACCAAATTAAAAAGGATGAAAGAAAAGCTTTGGTTCGGCTTCTTAAGAATCTTACAATTAATATAAATGGTTCAAGACCTATTAAGGATGCCATTGTTACAGCCGGAGGAGTATCAACCAATGAAATTAATCCGTCAACAATGGAGTCAAAGCTTATAAAGGGTCTGTACTTTGCCGGTGAAGTCATTGATGTTGATGGTTATACAGGAGGCTTTAATCTTACCATTGCTTTTTCTACAGGCTTTCTTGCAGGTATAAACTGTTGATTTGGACAAGTTATAAATAAATTGATGCATAACATGCCGAGGTAAAAAAAGCCGCTGGTTAAAAGTGTATTTTTCGATGGATTTGAGCATATTATTCTATAGTAATATCCATTAAAAAATACGGAGTGATTGCAATGAAGGTTGTAGTTTTTAAAACAGGAAAAGGTAAGGGTAGAAAGACTACCGAAAAAGCCATAAACCCCAGATTCGGATTTGAGAGATTTTTATTCTTCTCGTTTATAATTTTATTTGCAGCCTTGGTTCTGGTACAGGCAGCTTTAATGAATCCTACAGCCCGAACCTTTTTGGTAAACGATACGGGGCTTGAAGGTTCTCCTCTTCAGTTTGAAGAATATCTTTACAGTGAGGGGGAGATTTCAATAGCCTTATGCAGCGCCGATGTTAATGAAGACTTGAAGCTTCTTATAAACGGAGACGAAGTTGCAGCATTTTCAGAAAATATAATAAATCTGAAGGTAAAAGAAGGGGATGTTGTTTCTGTAGATGGAAGCGTTACAGAAGAAGTAGAGGTTGCAATAGTTTCTGCAAGTGACAATATAAAGCTGGATAATATAGGAAAGAGGATAAGGGTAAATTCCGAAGTTAAACAGCTTGCAAGAATAATTATTGAATAATTCGTCAATTTTTTTTATTGTCTAAAATCTATTATTAAAGTATAATATAATAGTGTTTGTTCTTGAAAATAATGAATAATTACTAAAACCGAAAGATAATATCTATATACTTGTATTTGACTATAATTAATTTGGATATCTTGAGAGGTAAATATGACAAACGATACTATTGACGCAGGAAAATTTGGAAGCAAGGAGATTGCATCTGCCGCAATAGAAATAGCACTAACAAAGGATAGGGCTTCTGAAAAACAGCTGCAATCTGAGTATAATAAAATTGGAATACGCACTGCAGCAGTAGACTATGGGGGAGAGTTCATTACCTCTGTGATGAAGATAATAGAAAGGGCTGTGGTATCGTCTAAAAGAGAAGGCGTTATTATTGACAATCATGTAGAAGAAGGAGCAGTTGCCGGCGCGACAAGGGAAGCGTTGTCGCAAATTATGCCCAAGGCACTAGGGCTTAATGTCGGCGGTAAAATCGGCGTTGCACGATACAAAAATCACATCTCTGTAGCGGTCTTTTTTGGAATCGGTCTGCTTCATTTAAATGAGGTGTCCATAGGTCTAGGCCACAGGGTTGTGTAGGTTTGGAAAGTATATAATACATAATTGCTAAAAGTATTGGAAGGTAGTATGGTAGAATGGTAAATAGGAGGATCTGATTATAATGGTAAGGGCTGTAAGAGGTGCAACTACCGTTGCAAACAACAATGCAGATGAAATATTATCCGAAACTCAAAGGCTACTTTGTGAAATGGCTCAAAGAAACGAGCTTAAGGAAGATGATATAATAAGTATTATTTTTACCCTTACAAAGGATTTGGATGCGGTATTCCCGGCGATTGCCGCAAGAAATATAGGTTGGACAAGTACAGCACTTATGTGCATGAATGAAATAGATGTTCCGGGAAGCTTAGAGAAATGTATCAGGATAATGATGCATGTAAATACCGATAAAGATAAGAAGGATATAAAGCACGTGTACCTTAATGGTGCAAAGGTCTTACGACCGGATTTGACTTAAGGATTGGGATAAAATTTGTACTCTTCGGGAGATATATTATGAGTGAAAAAGCCAGAATTTCAATTGCTATTGACGGACCTGCAGGTGCTGGAAAAAGCACAATTGCAAAGATTCTTTCAAAAACTTTGAATATACTGTACTTAGACACCGGGGCAATGTATAGGACTGTTGCCTTAAAAGCTATTAGAGAAGGTATTGATACATCAAACCGCGAGCAAATGTCAAAGCTCGTCGAAGACATAGACATAAAAGTTGTTTACTCAGGAGATATACAACATATTTTGTTAGACGGTGAAGATGTAACTGACCTTATTAGGACTCCCGAGGTTTCTATCGGTGCATCCAATGTAGCCACTGTTCCGGCAGTCAGGTTGAAGATGGTAGAGCTTCAACGGGAAATAGCCAAAGAGAATAGTGTTGTGATGGATGGAAGAGATATAGGTACATACGTATTGCCCGATGCAAAGCTCAAGTTTTTCCTTACAGCTTCTATTGAAGCGAGGGCTATTAGAAGATACAATGAGCTTTTGTCAAAAGGAATGACTCAAACGACATTAGAAGATGTCAAAAAAGATATAGCATACAGGGATAAAAACGACAGCAGCAGGGAATTTGCTCCTTTGTCGAAAGCTTCCGATGCTATTGAGATTGATACCACAGATATGAATATAGATCAAGTTGTAGACAAAATAATGGAGTATGTAAAGGCATATGTTTATTAATTTTATTAGGGCGATTTTTAATATATTTTTTACTCTGTTTTATAGGGTGAGAATTATCGGTATAGAGAACGTTCCTGCAAAGGGTTCTGTTCTATTGTGTTCAAATCATATCGCAGAATTGGATATGTTTTTTATCGGATATAAGCTAAAAAGATTGGTTCGATATATGGCTAAGAAAGAACTCTTTAATATTCCCTTATTGTCCATATTTTTCAGAAAACTTGGCGCTTTTCCTGTAAGCAGGGGTAAAGGTGATGTCGGAGCAATTAAAACCGCTTTAAATCTTCTCGAAGAAGGTCACATTGTCGGTATTTTCCCCGAGGGCACAAGATTGAAAAATAGAAAAGATACAAATATAAAAGTAAAACCGGGGGCGGCCCTTTTGGCACAGAAATCAGGTGCTGCAATTTTGCCTGTAGCCATTTCCGGAAGCTATCGCCCTTTCAGTAAAATAAAAATTGTATTTGGAAAACCATTTACTCTTGATTTAGATAAAGATAAGAAATATACTAATAGTGAATTGGTTGAAATCAGTGAGGGAATAATGAAAAAGGTTTACTCTCTTTTGGAGGAATAATAATTGGAAATAATTGTTGCTAAGTCTGCTGGATTTTGTTTTGGAGTTAATAACGCAGTTAAGACTGTCAATAACCTTTTGGAAAAGCAAAAGGATCCCATATATACATATGGTCCTATTATTCACAATGCACAAGTGGTGGATTTTCTTACTTCCAGAGGTGTTGTTAAGGTTGATGACATTGATGAAGCAGACTCAAACGGTCATATTGTGATTAGAGCCCACGGTGTTACACCAGAAATTTATAAAAAGATTTTAGATAAGGGGTTGATTTTGGAAGATGCTACATGTCCATACGTAAAAAAAATTCATAATCTTGTAAAGGAAAAATGTGAAGAAGGCTACAAGATAATAATTGTAGGCGACAAGAATCACCCTGAAGTCATAGGGATAAATGGATGGTGTAACAATAAAGCATATATAGCCGACACTGTTGAAGACTTAGAAATACTCGACGAAAGCGATGAAAAAATTTGTGTTGTTGCACAGACAACAATAACGAAGGAAAAGTGGGTCGAGATAACAACAGCATTAAAAAAGAAATTTGAAAATATTTTAGAATTTGATACAATATGTAGTGCAACTAGTAAAAGACAAAATGAAGCAGAAGAAATATCCAAGCATGTTGACATGATGGTTATTATTGGGGGAAAAAGCAGTTCTAATACCCAAAAGCTTTATGATATTTGCAAAAAACATTGTAATTTGACGTATAAAATTGAGACTTCCGGTGATTTGCCACCGGTAGATATAAAAAAAATAAAAAAAATAGGTATTTCTGCCGGAGCTTCTACGCCGGACTGGGTAATTGAGGAGGTTATTAAAACAATGAGTGAATTAAACAAGCAAGGAAAGGTCGATATTGTAGAGAAAGATGGTGAAATAGATTTCGCCAATGCATTTGAAAATTCGTTTGTTAGAATACAAACAGGAGATACTGTGAAGGGAAAAATAATTGGCTTTAACAGCAACGAAGTTTTTGTTGACTTAGGTTATAAGGCAGATGGCATAATCCCTCTCGAAGAGTATACCGATGATCCTAACTTCAAGATTGAAAAGGAAGTAAAGGTAGGAGATGAGATTGAAGTCCTCGTTGAAACTATCAACGACGGCGAGGGTAATGTAAGGCTCTCAAAGAGAAAGGTAGATGCCATAAAGTCTTGGGATGATATTGTTAAGGCTTATGAAAACAAGACTCCTGTTAATGCTTTTGTTGTTGAAGTTGTAAAGGGCGGTGTAATTGCCAGCTCTAAAGGCGTAAGAATATTCGTTCCTGCTTCACAGGTAAGCGATAGATATGTAAAGGACTTAAATGAGTTCCTTAAGAGAAACATCACTCTCAGAATTGTAGAGTTCAATGAAAAGAAACGTAAACTGGTAGGTTCTGCAAGAGTTATTATCGAAGAAGAAAAGACAGCCCTTGCAAGCAATACATGGAACAGCATTGAAGTAGGAAAAGTATTTAAAGGTTCTGTTAAGAGTCTTACAGATTTCGGTGCTTTTGTTG
This sequence comes from Acetivibrio mesophilus, assembly GCF_004102745.1. GTDB lineage: Bacteria > Bacillota > Clostridia > Acetivibrionales > Acetivibrionaceae > Hungateiclostridium > Hungateiclostridium mesophilum. The sequence continues at coordinate 32,200 of NZ_RLII01000020.1, forward strand.
ATATAGGCGGAGTTGATGGACTCATTCATATTTCTGAGCTTTCATGGACAAGAGTTAAACACCCATCTGAAGTATTAAAGGTTGGAGATAACGTAGAGGTAACAGTTATTGAATTTGATAAGAACAAGAAAAAGGTGTCCTTGGGATATAGAAAAATCGAGGATAATCCATGGTATAAAGCAGAAGAAAAATACAAAGTAGGCGATATCGTAAACGTAACTGTTCTTCGTTTTGCTTCCTTTGGTGCTTTTGTTGAGCTTGAAAAAGGTGTGGACGGGCTGGTTCACATATCACAAATATCCTCAAAGCATCTGGCAAAAGTTGAAGATGCACTTGAGATTGGTATGAAAGTTGATGCTAAAATAGTGGAAGTGGATATTGAGAACAAGAAAATTAGCCTTAGCATTAAAGAGGTTAAGCCAATAGACCCTCCTTCTAAGGATGACTCCGAAGCAAAAGACGCTTCCGGCAATTCTGCTGATGATGTTGAACCTTCAGAGCATAAAGAAGATATGTCCGTAACATTAGGTGACATAGTATCAAAGACAACAGAGTCCTAATTATATATTGATATTTAATATAATTTAAATATAGGTTCGTTTATAATGATTAACTTTAAGCCTGTTGCTAAATGTAACAGGCTTTTTACTTTGCCTCCTAGAATGAAATGAAAGAGACAAAAGCGAAGGGTCTCGATGTCCCGAGCTTTTACTTGTTCACAGAACGAACCCTAATATGTTGAATTACAGCGTAAATGGGATAAAAATATGCATAAAACAGAGGAAATCGAAGAAGATTTTTAATAATTCAGAATAAACAAGATATATTTAAAATTTTAGAAAAATCTATTGACTTTTAGTGCAGACGTGCTAAAATAAATTTTGTTGAAATTGACTAATTTCAAAATTGAAGAAAGGTTGTTGATATTTTTTTAAATCTGAAGGAGGAAAAAGAAATGAATGCTTTGGGCCGTCATATTCTGGCAGAAATATATGGATGCGATGCCTCTATACTTAATAATCGGAGTTTGATTGAAAAAATCATGGTTGAATCTGCTCTTGAAGCTGGTGCTGAAGTTAGAGAAGTGGCATTTCACAAATTCAGTCCCCAAGGAGTAAGTGGTGTAGTAGTAATTTCTGAATCCCATTTGGCAATCCATACATGGCCGGAGTTGGGATATGCCGCAGTAGATGTATTTACTTGCGGAGAAAAGGTAAACCCATGGGATGCTTGCAATTACCTAACAGAAAGGTTTAAAGCCAAGCATATGACTGCAACCGAGGTGAAACGAGGCGTATTCGAAGAACCTGTTAAAGTTGCAAATTTATAATTGTTAAAATAGATGTCTAAAAGCGTGCATATTAGCACGCTTTTATGTTTGTATAGCTCGTATGCTGCATTCATTTATTCCGGTTTTTCCAGCACAATATATTTATTTTTGATTATGTCTATGATAAAATAAATGTATTAATATAATCATATCATTTATATAGTGCTGTTCTTTTAAAGTTTTTTTATTGTATTCAAGGCTTCAAATAATTATTTAATCCATTTAAATTAAGAGAGGAGTAGTTATGGAGAGGACGCTGGTTTTATTAAAGCCTGATTCTGTAAAAAGAAAAATTGTCGGCGATATCATATCCCGTTTCGAGAAGAGGAATTTTACAATCTTTCACTTGAAAATGATGAATATCAGTAAGGATTTGGCCTGCGAGCATTATTTTCATGTTAAGGAAAAGCCGTTTTTTAACGATATGATTAACTATATAACATCTGGTCCTGTAATTGTAATGATTCTTTCCGGCAACAGGGTGATCGAGGCAGTAAGGAGCATGATTGGGGCAACAAGCAACTTTGATTCCCACCCCGGTACCATTAGAGGTGATTATGGATATCATTCTTTTGAAAATCTGATCCATGCATCAGATTCCCCTGAGAGTGCCGAAATTGAAATAAAAAGGTTTTTCCCTGAACTGGACATATAAACTGTACATAAAACTGAAATAAAAAGGTTAATGTTCATATTTATAGCCGATTCAAGATTGCTGGTGCTTGTCATTTAAGAATAGAAATGGAGAGATGGCAAAATGGTTATGGATTATGAAGGTTTTAAGAAAGAAATACTCATACTAACTGGAATTGACCTAAGCTCTTACAAAGAAAAACAAATGAAAAGAAGACTGGATTCTTTGATAAGTAAAAATAATTTTAACGGCTATAAACCATATGTTGAAGCTATCAAAACAGATAATAAGCTTTATAATGAGTTTATCAACTATATGACCATCAATGTATCCGAGTTCTACAGAAATCCGGAACAGTGGGAAAAACTAAAAAAAATAATACTTCCGTCGCTTCTTGAAAAAAATAATAGCCTCAAAATTTGGAGTGCTGCTTGTTCGAGCGGAGATGAACCTTATACTCTTGTTATGATATTAAATGAATTTCTTCCGCTCAGCAAGATTAAGATTATTGCTACGGATATAGATAATGAAATCCTTTTGAAGGCAAAAAATGGTCTCTACACCGATAAGAGCATTGCCAATTTGCCCAAGAACTACATTGAGAAATACTTTAAAACCGATGGCGACATATTTGCCATAAATCAGGAAGTAAAAAACTGCGTTGAGTTTATTAAGCATAATTTATTGGCAGATGCCTATCCAAAGAACTGTGACCTTATTGTATGCAGAAATGTACTGATTTATTTTACAGAGGAAGCAAAAACAGAGATTTATAAAAAATTCAATAGATCCCTCAAAACGGGTGGAGTACTTTTTGTTGGAAGCACAGAACAGATAATACTTTATAATCTTTATAACTTCAAACCTATACAGACGTTCTTCTATCAAAAAGAAAAGGATATTTAGCGGAAGGAGAGTTACATGTTTAAAAGAGTTATGGCCTGGATACTTCTGGCCGGTTTTTTACTACTATTGTTGAACATTGCCGTATTCGGAATCTATCGGGAGTTGAGCGCAGCTATTTATCTTGTTATAATGCTAGTGTTTGTCTTTTACATCGTTTCAAATAAGAAATAGCTAAGAGAAAACTAAAATCAAGAAGTATATATAAACCACTTCTGGCGAATACTCTAATATAGAGTGTTTTATTATTCCGGAGGTGGTTTTTATAGTAGTAGCGGTACAAAGTGGATTAGACATCCTAAAGCAAGAATTAAAAAGGAGAGGTTTTGAGGTTGTTGATTTAGAAACCTATAACTATCCTATAGATGCTATTGTTTATGAAGGAAATTCCTTTCAGATATCCCATATTTCCAGAAATAATATGCCTGAAATGACCACAGGGCAAAGGGCAAACTATGGAGTATTTATTGTCAATGCATTCGGTAAAAGCATCGGCGAAATAGAAGATATGCTTCGTACAAGATATTATAGTCCTCTCTTCGATCTAAATTAAATCACATAACGGTTATATACGAAAACAATGCAATATGTATTTTTTATAAATATATTGACAAGCATTTCACAAAGTGCTAATCTAATGATGTGAATACCGAGTAATACAGTTGGAATTGGAGGACTGGATTTAATGAAATTATCTACCAAGGGAAGATATGGTTTAAAAGCCATGCTTGATCTTGCTATTCACAACGATCAAGGACCTGTTGCACTAAAAAGCATTGCCGAGAGGCAGTCTTTGTCAGAAAATTATTTAGAGCAGCTTTTTGCCGCCCTTAGAAAAGCAGGCCATGTCAGAAGCGTAAGAGGAGCACAAGGCGGATATTTACTGTCAAAGAATCCCGATAGCATTACAATAGGCTCGATTCTAAGGTCATTGGAGGGTTCTCTTGCACCGGTTGATTGTGTTTTGGAAAATGAGCCTCATAAATGTGACCGCTTTGACGACTGTGTTACAAAAATAGTCTGGGAAAAAATAAGGGACAGTGTCAATGAAGCCGTAGATTCCATTACTTTGGGTGATCTTGTTAAAAAATCCAACAAAGACTCTGTACTTTATTGATGCACAACTTTATTAGTAAGACATTTGTTTTAGATAATCGTTTTTGGGAATAAATAAATTATATAATATATTCTAAATTATAGTAAGGAGTAATCTTTATGAATGACAACAAGATTATTTATCTGGATCATGCTGCTACAACACCAGTTAATCCACAGGTACTTGAAGCTATGCTTCCGTACTTTTCAGATAAGTTTGGGAATGCTTCTTCAATTTATTCGATAGGAAGAGAAAGCAAAAAGGCAATTGAAGAATCAAGAGAAAAGGTTGCCAAGGCAATCGGTGCACTTCCTAGAGAAGTGTTCTTTACGGGTTCTGGTACCGAAGCAGATAATTGGGCTATAAAAGGTGTTGCATATGCCAACAGAGACAAAGGCAGGCATATAATAACCACGGCAATCGAGCATCATGCAGTGCTCCACGCATGTCAGTACCTGGAGAGTGATGGCTTTGAAGTAACATATCTTCCGGTAGACGAAAATGGTCTGGTATCGCCGCAACAGGTGCAAGATGCAATAAGACCTGATACAATACTGATTACAATCATGTTTGCAAACAATGAAATCGGTACTATTCAGCCCATAGGCGAAATAGGGAAAATTGCAAGGGAAAAAGGAATAATATTCCACACGGATGCCGTACAGGCAGTTGGGAATATACCTATAAATGTTGTTGATTTGAATGTTGATCTTTTATCTCTGTCAGGCCACAAGTTTTATGGCCCGAAGGGTGTAGGAGCATTGTACATTAGAAAAGGCGTTAAAATTACATCATTTATGCATGGAGGTGCTCAGGAAAGAGGCCGCAGGGCAAGCACCGAGAATATTGCAGGCATAGTAGGCGTGGGTAAAGCTATTGAGCTTGCCACACAAAATATTGAAGAAAATAATAAAAAGCTACTTGAATTAAGGGATAGGACAATTGAAGAGATATCAAAAAAGATACCTTTTGTTAAGCTAAATGGAGACAGGTATAAGAGACTTCCGGGCAACGTAAATTTCTCTTTTGAGTTTATTGAAGGCGAATCCCTTCTTCTGATGCTTGATATGAAAGGAATTGCTGCATCAAGCGGATCTGCATGTACCTCAGGTTCTCTTGATCCATCCCATGTACTGCTTGCAATAGGTCTTCCTCATGAAATAGCTCACGGCTCGCTGAGGATTACCTTTGGTACTGAAAATACCCATGAAGATATAGATTATCTTATGGACGTACTGCCTATGATTGTTGACAGACTAAGAGAGATGTCTCCATTATATGAAAAAGTGAAAAGAGGGAATTAATATGTATAGTGAAAAGGTTATGGACCATTTTATGAATCCCAGGAATGTGGGTGAAATTGAAAACGCAGATGGTGTTGGCGAGGTTGGCAACGCAAAATGCGGAGATATAATGAAAATGTATCTCAAAATAGAAAACGACGTAATAGTGGATGCAAAGTTTAAAACCTTTGGTTGTGGAGCGGCAGTAGCAACAAGCAGTATGGCAACTGAGCTTGTTGTCGGAAAAACCGTTGAAGAAGCTCTTGGAATAACAAACAAGGCTGTAGCAGAAGCTTTAGACGGGCTTCCTCCTGTTAAAATGCACTGCTCAAACCTGGCAGAAGAAGCTATCCGTGCTGCAATTGATGATTATAAGCGTAAAAATGGACTTCTGCCCGAAGGCGGCGATTGTAATGCGTGCGGAAGAAGATGTGATGACATACATCATGGCATTGATGATGATGAAGATTAAAGGTGGATTATAATTACAATGAGTAAGAAAAAGGTTATGGTAGGTATGAGCGGCGGCGTTGACAGTTCTGTAGCTGCCGCCATACTTTTGGAACAGGGATATGAAGTAATTGGTGCCACAATGCAAATCTGGCCTGATATGAATGAAGATGTAAAACTTACTGAAGGTGGCTGCTGTTCGCTTTCTGCTGTTGACGATGCCAGAAGTGTTGCAAATATGCTGGGCATTCCCTATTATGTTTTGAATTTTAAAGACATTTTTGAGAAGAGTGTTATAGACTACTTTAAAGACGAATATCTCAAGGGCAGGACCCCAAATCCTTGCATTGCGTGTAACAGGTATGTAAAGTTTGAGTCAATGCTAAACAAAGCCTTGTCCATGGGTATTGACTATATTGCCACAGGACATTATGCAATTATAACCTATGATGAGGATAGGAAAAGACATTTGCTGAAGAAATCGGTTACTCAACAGAAGGATCAGACCTATGCCCTTTACAATGTTACCCAAGAACAACTTAGCCATATTCTTATGCCCATCGGTGAATTCTCCAAGGACGATGTCAGGGCAAAGGCAAAGGAATTGGGGCTCTATGTTGCATCGAAGCCTGACAGTCAGGAAATTTGCTTTGTAAGCGATAATGATTATGGAAAGTTTATAGAAGAGAATACCGACAAGAAAATTGTCCCCGGTTATTTTGTTGATACAAAGGGAAATATATTAGGGAAGCACAAAGGTATAATTCATTATACCGTAGGGCAAAGAAAAGGCCTTGGCATTGCCTTGGGCAAGCCAATGTACGTTGTAAGGCTCGATATGGAAAACAATAACGTGGTGCTGGGCGAAGAAGATGAAGTTTTTTCAAAAGAGCTCACGGCCCACGACCTGAATTTTATTTCAATAGATACACTGGACCAGCCAATTCGGGTTAAGGCAAAGATAAGATATTCTGCCAAAGAAGCAGATGCGGTCGTTTACCCTATAGAAGATGATAAGGTTAAGGTTGTGTTTGATGCCCCTCAGAGAGCTATTACTCCAGGGCAGTCAGTGGTTTTTTATGATGGTGATATAGTTGTTGGCGGCGGAACAATCCTATAGTCAAATATTGAAATTATTAATTAAATCTCTTGTAAACGCTGAACTAATATGTTAAAATATTCGAAAAGCAAAAGACGATGATGGAGAGACAGTAGTCGTTCATGGTTACAATTAGAGAGAAGCCCGGCTGGTGAAAGGGCTTTAGCACATGAATGGATGAATTACCCTCTGGAGTTTCATACTTGAAGCCTATTCATGTATGACGGAAGCCAATCGTTATATCGGCAGTAATTAATGAGGTATATTAAACATATACAAATTAAGGTGGTACCACGGGAGCTTTCTCGTCCTTAAGCAGGGCGACGAAGCTTTTTTTATTAGCTTGAAAAATAAAAAAGGCATTTGAGAAATAGAATTTCGAGCCTTACAACTTTTAAAAGAAATAATTTTTAGGAGGTATTTATATGTCCAGTGTGTTTGACACATTGAAAGAAAGGGGATTTATTGCGCAGCTCACCCACGAAGAAACTATAAAAGAGCTTCTTGAAAAGGAAAAAGTTACGTTTTATATCGGGTTTGACCCAACTGCTGACAGTCTTCATGTAGGACATTTCTTGCAAATGATGGTTATGGCTCATATGCAAAAAGCCGGACACAGACCTATAGCTCTGATCGGAGGCGGCACCGCAATGGTTGGGGACCCCACAGGGAAAACCGATATGAGAAGAATGATGACTAGGGAAGAAATCAAGCATAATGCCGATAGCTTTAAAAAGCAGCTTTCCAAATTCATTGAATTTGGTGAAGGGAAGGCAATAATGGTCGATAACGCTGATTGGCTGCTTGATTTGAATTATGTTAACTTTTTAAGGGATATAGGAGTCCACTTTTCCGTCAACCGAATGCTGACGGCAGAATGCTTTAAGTCCAGGCTTGAAAAAGGTCTTTCCTTTATCGAGTTTAACTACATGCTCATGCAAAGCTACGATTTTCTGAAATTGCACAAGGAGTATGGCTGTATTATACAGCTTGGTGGTGATGACCAGTGGTCAAATATTCTGGGAGGAATAGATCTTATAAGAAGGAAGGAAGGAAAAGAAGCCTATGGTATGACCTTTACGCTCCTTACTACCAGCGAAGGAAATAAGATGGGCAAAACGGAAAAAGGTGCATTATGGCTTGATGCCAACAAGACTTCTCCTTACGAATTCTACCAGTACTGGAGAAATATACACGACAATGATGTAATAAAATGCTTAAAGCTTTTAACCTTCGTTCCTATGGAAGAAATTGAGGAATTGGCAAAGCTGAAAGACCAGGAAATAAATATTGCTAAAAAACGTCTGGCCTTTGAAGTTACAAAGCTTATTCACGGTGAGGAAGAGGCCTTAAATGCTCAAAAAACAGCTGAGGCTCTTTTTGTAAAGGGTGCAAGTACTGACAATATGCCTACCACTGAAATCGCATCAAATGAGCTCTCAGACGGTATAAACATAATTGACCTTCTTGTAAGGACAAAGCTAATTCCTTCAAAGGGTGAGGGCCGTAGGCTAATAGAGCAGGGCGGAATTACTATAAACGACAACAAAGTTGAAGGCTTTGACAAAGTAGTAACTATGGATGATTTCAACAACGGTGAGTTGATCATTAAAAAAGGCAAAAAGACATATCACAGGGTAAAACTTGTATAAAACACAGGTAATTGTTAGGAACAAGCTTAGGGAAAAACACCCCTAAGCTTGTTTAAATTGGTGTAAACACCGGTTTTCTATTTTCAAAATGTGCCGTATACCTAAAGCCGGCCTTAAGAAGCAGCTCTTTTACATAGTCAAATTTGTAACCTATATATTCGGGGGTATGGGCATCAGAGCTTGTGCAAATTATTTCTCCGTTTAATTCTCTGTATCTTTTTATGATCTCATAGTCCGGCATTGGCGAATTAAGATTGTATCGAAAGCCGGAGGTGTTTACCTCAATACCTTTGCCATTGGAAATAAGGGCTTTGAGTATGGCATCAATCCAATCTCCAAAATCGCTTAATTTTAATGTCCTGTCATCATAACATCCATACCTCCTGATGAGATCAATATGACCGAGAATATCGAAATTGTCAAACAGATTAATACACTCAAGAACGGTTTCCAGATACCTCAAATAGGCTTCGTTCTTTGTTTTATTCCTGCAAAAGTCCCCATTATGGAGATCCGTTTTATCCACAATATGAATCGAGCCGATTACAATATCAAAATCATATTTTTTAACAATATCATTGGACTCCTCTATCACGTGGGGTTGTATACCTACTTCAATACCTTTGAAAACTCTGATTTTAGCAGAATAATCACGCTTGAGCCTATCCATAACTTCAGAATATTTGTCAAAATCAATCGTGAAAACATCATCATAATCCGGATAATCTATATCTAGATGATCTGTAAAGGAAATACCTTCAAGCCCAAATTTTTCGGCAGTATTAATTGCGATTTCTGCATCCATGTTGCTGTCTCCTGAAAAACTGCTGTGAACATGACAATCATACATTATGTTTACCTCCAATTAATTTCCCAGTTAAGTTTTGACTGTTACTATTATTTATAGAATAAATACAGTAATTAGTCAAGAAAGAGGAAATGAAAAATAAGCAAAGGAATTGCATATATCACATAGTCCTAATCAAATGGGACTATAAAACTACTACTTAAATATTGCAAAAATAAAAAAAATAAAGTAAAATAATTATATAATGAAATTTTATGTCCTTTTAATTTAAATGCATCCGGTTATTATGTAATTGTTACTTTTCGATAAATTGCATAATTCAATAAAGATTTTAATAGATTCTTTTATAACATTTCAGTAATAAAATGATATATTGCTATTTGCCCGTACTCTATTGAGGAGGATTTTCATATGAGAAAAAGATTAATTGAAGTATCGACGGACTACAAAATCCTTATTGTTGATGATGAAGAAGGTATAATAAATTCGATGAAAGTCATGCTTACAAGGAGCGGCTATTTTTGCAAGGGTATCTCAAATCCTTTAGAGGCAATAGAAACTCTCAAGAAAGAGCATTTCGACATGCTTATCTTAGACTATATCATGTCACCTATTCATGGAGATGAGGTCGTTGCAAAAATACGAGAGTTCAATAAGGATATTTATATTCTTCTTTTAACGGGACACAAAGACTTAGCTCCTCCACTTGAGACTATCAAGGCTCTCGACATTCAAGGATATTGCGAGAAGGGAGACAAGTTTGACCAGCTTCTTCTTTTGATTGAATCGGGAATAAAGTCAATATCTCAAATGCGTACCATAAGCCAGTTTAAGGATGGGTTAAACAGAATACTCCAGGCTGTGCCAAAAATTTATCAACTCCAGCCAATAGGAGTTATTTTGGAAGAAATATTGCAAGGATTGATGCCTCTGGTAAATAGTAAAGATGCTTTTATCCTGATAGATGATTGTAACAGTATTGAGGGTGAAATCATCTTTAAAGGAGTAGGTGAATATGACATCCGTGTAGAATCTCTGGTTACCATGTTAAGTCCTGAACTTATGGAGAATATAGGGCGTGCCCGGGACAGCAAGAAAGTGCTTCGTTTAGATCACGGAATAATACTTCCGCTTATGAATGAAGAGAGCAAATCCATTGGAGTTATTTATATAGAAAGCAGTAATTTAGGTGATGGGATAAAGCTTCTTGAAATCTATTCCTCTCAGGCGGCTTCATCCATTAACAATGCCTTTTTGCATTCGCTGATAAACATGAAGAAAGACGAGCTGGACAAGACCTATCAGGAGCTTAGAAAAAGATATATTGATACAATAGAAGCTTTACGTCTAACAGTTGATGCAAAGGATATCTATACAAGAGGACATTCGGACCGTGTTTCATACTATGCAGCAAAACTGGGGGAAGGCTTTGGACTGACGGAAGAGCAGATTGAGCTTCTGAAGGTAGGAGGCATCTTCCATGACATAGGTAAAATAGGCACAGCTGATGATATTCTTTTTAAAACCGAAAAGCTGGACTATAATGAATATGCAGAAATTAAGAAGCACCCGTTAAAAGGTGCATATATACTATCCGCCATTTCAATGTTCAAGGATGTTGTCCCACTGGTAAAATACCACCACGAGAGAATTGACGGCAAAGGCTACCCGGAAGGATTGAAGGGCGATGAAATCCCATTTCTGGCGAGAATATTAACTGTTGCCGATGCTTTTGATGCAATGATGTCAGACAGGAAATACCGTTCGAAGCTAAGCCTTGAAGAAACAAAAGAGCAGTTTAGAATTTACTCCGGTACGCAATTTGACCCTCGTGTAGTCGATATGCTGTTTAAGATTCTCGACAACTATGACTTAATGATGGAAGAGCTTTCAGAAACATTCACATAATGCACAAAATAAGATAATATTGGTATTAAAAAGAAGAGCTGATACTCTTCTTTTTTTTGACATTTATAAATTCTAAAATTATGTTTGATTTAATGTTTATTGTGGAAGTATTTAGAGATATAATAATAAATATAAAATTACTGCAGGAGGTAATAAAATATGCCAGATAATAAAACACCGGGTCAGAAGCTGTCGGAAAAGTTATCTTACAACAATCCCAATGTTTGGAACAAAATAGGCGATGATGAAGTAAAGAACACATTTGCTTTTTGTGAAGAATACAAGTCTTTTTTAGACAAATCCAAGACAGAACGGGAATTTGTGAAAGAAGCTAAAAAACTGGCTGAAGATAAAGGGTTTGTTTCAATAGAAGATATAATAGAATCCGGAAAACCGCTTAAGCCCGGAATGAAAGTCTACAGAGCATTCAAGAACAAGACTATAGCTTTGGCAGTTATCGGCTCACAACCGCCGGAAAAAGGCTTAAACCTTGTGGGGGCACATATAGACTCTCCAAGAATTGATCTCAAGCCAAACCCAGTATATGAGTCAAACGACATGGTATTTCTGAAGACTCACTATTATGGCGGAATAAAAAAGTATCAGTGGGTAACTATACCGCTTTCCATGCATGGAGTCGTTATAAAAAAGGACGGAAGCAGTGTTGAAATTGTAATTGGCGAAGATGATAAAGATACGGTGTTTACAATAACGGATTTGCTACCGCACCTTGCAGCAGAGCAAATGCAAAAGAAAATGAGCGATGGAATAACTGGGGAGAGTTTAAATATTCTTTTCGGTTCCATTCCATATAACGATGAAAAGATTAAGGATAAAGTGAAGCTCAACATACTTAAGCTCCTTAATGAGAAATATGACATTGTTGAAGAGGATCTTCTGTCTGCCGAGCTCGAACTGGTTCCTTGTTTCAAGGCAAAGGATGTGGGCTTGGATAAAAGCATGGTCGGTGCTTACGGGCAAGATGACAGAGTTTGTGCATATACAGCCTTAAGAGCTGTCTTGGATCTCGAAAATATTGACAAAACATCTATTTGCGTGCTTACGGACAAAGAGGAGATAGGAAGTATGGGCAATACCGGAGCCCAATCAAGCTTTTTGGAAAACTTCATAGCTGATATATGTGCTTTGAGTTCCGAAAAATATACAGACATAATTTTGAGAAGATGCATGACCAACTCTAAAATGCTTTCGGCAGATGTCAATGCAGCAATAGACCCAACCTATGAGGGAGTATATGATAAGCTTAACTCTTCCTTTATCGGAAAAGGAATTGTACTACTAAAGTATACCGGTGCTCGTGGAAAATCCGGTGCAAGTGATGCCAACGCCGAATTCATGGCAGAGGTGAGAAATCTATTCAACGATAAGGAAATATACTGGCAAACTGCCGAATTAGGCAAGGTTGATCAGGGCGGAGGAGGCACAATTGCGCAATTTGTAGCCAATATGGGAATGGATGTAATAGACTGTGGAGTGGCCGTTCTTTCAATGCATTCACCCTTTGAAGTAACCAGCAAGGTTGATATTTATATGGCGTATAAGGCTTACAGAGAGTTTTTAAAGTATATGAAATAAAACTTGAAATGAAACTCCATTAATATGTATTGACTCACAACACAAACCTTCCAATGCATTGAAAGGGCTATGTTGTGAGTCTTGTTTTTCTTAGTTCTTTGACCTAAAATGCTCGTTAATAATCTTGTCTGTTTCTTGGGAATCCATGATATAGTACCATGCTCCATCCAATACCGATTCTCCCGGAACCTTTAGCATGTTTATGGTGTCGGCCTGAACCTTTGAAGCGCTTCCAGTTAATTTTAGAACCTCACTCATATTAAGATTGGTATCAATATTGCTGAAAACCGTATTAACAATATCATTTACTTTAGTTAGATAAATAATATTAAGCTTCTGGCGAACCACTTCCCGGATAAAGTTCTGCTGAGCATCAATTCTTTTCAAATCACTTCCATCATAATACTCATTAATACGGCCGTTGTTATTTTGCCTAAACCTCATAAACTTTTCAGCCTTTTCACCGTCGAAGTGATGTTGTCCTTTCTTTATATGAATACTAAGGCCTTGCAAAGGGTCATCATAGTCCATATCCACCGGAACGTAATAATCAACTCCACCTAAAATATCAATTATTTTTTTGAAAGCAGAGGTATCAATAAAAACATAGTATTTTACATCTATACCAAAGAGTTCGCTCACTGTCTGAGTAGCAAGTTCTCCTCCTCCTACAGGATAAGCAGCGTTTATCTTTGCTCTTTTGCCGTTTATGGTAACCTTTGTGTCCCTTGGTATGGAAAGAATGCTTACTTTAGAGGTTGAAGGCTTAAAATTCACCAGCATCATTGTGTCAGTATTGTTATTAACCTTATCACCGCCTAATAATAGCACATTCAAATCCTCATTAGCAGCTTTGAAAGGACTTAAAATATCATGAATTAATGCCCCCGAATTGTCGACAGGCTTTTCGATATCTGTATTGAAATTGATATACAAGAGGGTTAGTGCCCCAATAAAAAACATAAAAACCGATAGTATTGAAGATACAATTAAATAAAATTTTCTAAAATTCATGTCGCAACTCCATTTTTCTAACTAAATTTAATACCAAAAATAAAGTATAATCTATTTTTGCTAATATTTCAATTATGTCCAGAAGCCATAGCCTCAGTATTTTACCGCAAAAATTCTAATTAGAAGCAATATTACTCAAGGGTATTCGTTTCATTTTCAATATTATAGCTTAGCTCTCATTTTCATCATTGGGTTCATCAACATAACTCGACAAAGGATTGCTTTCCACTGCATTTTTTAACCTCTGGTTGTCAACATGGGTATAAATCTCAGTTGTTGCTATACTTTCATGTCCCAGTATTTCCTGAAGTGCTCGTATATCAACATTGCCATGCTTATACATCAGTGTTGCCGCCGTATGTCTTAGTTTATGGGTGGAGTATCTTTCAGGGTCAAGTCCTGCAGCCTTTATATACTTTTTGACAATATGCTGAACGGTCTTATTGCTTATTCTTTGCTTTCTAGCACTTAAAAACAGAGCATTTTTATCTTTCACACCATCTACAGGTCGAACTTCCAGATATGCCTTAATAGCTTTTATACATGCTGCATTAAGGTAAATGGTACGCTCTTTGTCACCTTTACCTACTACGGTCAAAACATCATTTTTTATATTTTTTAGATTGATATTCACAAGCTCGGAAAGCCGCAGACCGCAGTTTAAAAACAAAGTTATAATCGCAAAATCCCTTTCTTTATGCTCTCCGTCAATAGAACCCAACAGTTTTTTGCTTTCCTCGATGTTAAGATATTTAGGAAGCCTTTTCATTATTTTGGGAGATTCCAGCTCAGCAGCAGGGTTTTGCTCCAAAAGCTTTGCTTTGTTTGTAAGATAATTAAAAAACGACCTTATGCTTGCAACCTTTCTTGCCCTTGAGCTTGAGCTATTGTCTCTCTCCCGGCTTAGAAAAGACATAAACGAATATATATCACTCAGAGTTATTTCCTTAATGATCTCAATATCTATATCCTTAATATCTATTGAATCAAAATCCTTTTTTCCATCCTCCAAACCCATGTGAATTTTCATGAACCTGAAAAAAAGCCGCAAATCATAATAGTATTCATGGATTGTATTCTTTGACTTACCTCTTATAGTCTCCATGTAGCTTAAAAAGTCCTTTATTACAATAGGTGCCTCATCATAATATGCCTCGTTCATTTTGACATCTCCCTAAATTAATAGTATTTTTATTTTGACGAAAATAGCCACAATTTTGTTCAGATTAATTTCGTACTTCAATTAAAACAAATGCCCCTACAAATATTATAATATAAATTTTGAAAAAATTAAAATATACCGAAATAATTGCAAAGTTCATTGCGAATAAATATATAAATATAATTCATAAAATTGCCAAAGGGGAGATGATTTAATGAGGAAAAGGTACTTGGGTATTTTTTTGGTGTTGCTTACATTTATTGTGAACATGATATCTGTAAGTGCTTTGGAGCCACCATATATATATGGTGATCTAAATTCAGACGGCAAAGTAACCTCAACTGATATGACATTAATGAATAGGTATATTTTACGCACCATTCCCACTATCCCCAACATAGTAGTTGCTGATTTGAATGGAGACGGTAAAGTCAATTCAACGGATCTTACTCTGTTAAAAAGATATCTTTTACGCATTATTTCTGTTTTTCCGGTAGAAAACCAGACTTGGCCAACGCCTACGCTCTCACCGGCAACACCGGAGCCAACACAAGAACCAACACCTACTCCAACAGCTCCAACTGATGAAGAAGCATGGAAAAACAACACTGGTACGATTGAGTTGGGAGATTCAATAAAAGTCAGCGGGGAAGGTATCTCGGTAAATGGCTCGGTTGTTACCATTACATCCGGAGGAGATCATACGGTTACAGGTACTTTAAATAATGGTATGATTTATGTCGACACAACTGAAAGAGTCAAGCTTAGACTAAACGGCGTAAATATAAAGAATCAGAACGGACCTGCCATCTACTTTTACAATGTCGACAAAGGCTTTATTACAATAGAAAAGGGAACTGTCAACTATCTTTCCGACGGAGCAAAATACAGTGATGAAGGGGCAAAAGGAGCCTTGTTCAGCAATGATGATTTGGAGTTAAAGGGAAAAGGTACTCTCTACGTTACAGGCAATTACAAGCACGGTATTGCAAGTGATGACGATATCATTATCGAAAACGGAGATATCTATGTAACAGCTGTTACCGATGGATTACACGCAAATGACGGTGTGAAGATTAAGGGTGGAAACATCACCATTACAGCCAAATCCGACGCTATTGAAAGTGAAGGAGATTTTGTAATGACCGACGGTACTCTCAATTTGACTGCCGATGACGATGGAATACACTCTGAACTCGACCTTGTAATTGATGGTGGAGAAATAAATGTATTAAAATGCTATGAGGGTATTGAAAGCAAGACTACTCTTACAATTAATGGCGGCAAAATTAATGTAAATTCAAACGAAGATGGTCTGAATGCATCAAAAGGCATTATAATTAACGGAGGTAATCTTTACATAACTTCAGGATATGATGCAATTGACTCTAATGGAACAATAAATATTACTGGAGGATATACTGTTGCATTTGGAGGCAATATTCCTGAGGGCGGTATTGATTGTGACTGGAATCCACTCATAATCACAGGAGGAACTCTTATTGCTGCAGGAGGTTCCAATAGTTCTCCTTCAACTACAAGCACTCAATGCTCAGTTCTTTTAGGCAGTGGAACAGCAAATTCCGTCGTCAGTATTCAAAAGGAAGGAACTGAAATAATCAACTGTACAGCTCCGAAGAATTATCAAAACATGATAATCAGCTCTCCAGATCTTGTATTGAATGCGACTTATGTAGTATATAAAAACGGAACCCAGTCAGTTACCTTTACCACAAATTCAATCATAACAAATGCAGGAGGCAATTCCGGAGGATTCCCAGGATGGGGAGGAGGATTCCCAGGATGGGGAGGAGAATTCCCAGGTGGTGGTGGATTCCCGGGCGGTGGTGGATTCCCAGGATGGTAATAAGCTGCTAGATAAAGATAATACATGGGGATTCTTCTATACTGAAACGATATGAGGCAACAGCCTGTTTATACAGTCTGTTGTCTCTTGTATAATGATTGATAAATACAATAATTATATAAGAAAGGAAAGATTGATAATGCCTGACATAGATTTAAATACTACTGTCAATACAACGTTAACTCTTTGGAGCTCATTGTTGACAATTATAGTTTCATTTGCTTTGGGAATAATGATTAGCGTTACCTATATTAAAACCCATGTAAGGGGTTATTATTCGCAAAATTTCTCTCTGACACTGATTTTGATACCTTCGGTAATTGCAGTAATAATTCTTTTGGTAGGAAGTAATGTAGCAAGGGCGTTCAGTCTGGCGGGAGCATTTTCCATCGCCCGATTCAGAAGTACTGCCGGAGATCCCAAAGATATTTCTTATGTGTTCTTTTCAATGGCAGCCGGACTTGCCTGTGGCGTAGGATTATTTGGATATGCCGCACTGTTTACCATATTACTTTGCGCGTTTATTGTTATTCTATGTAAAATTGATTTTGGCGCAAAAAAAACCTGCAGTAAAATACTAAAGATCATAATTCCTGAGAATATGAATTATCAGGGTGCATTCGATGATATTCTAAAGAAGTATACAACAAACTATCAGTTATATAAGATTAAGACAACAGATTTGGGAACTCTTTTCGAACTCGTATATACAATAACTATGAATAGCGATAAAAATGAAAAGGAATTTATTGATGAGCTACGCTGTAGAAATGGTAATTTAAGTATAGTATTGTCAATGGATGCTAATACATCGGATTCATAACAATTTATATACTTTTAATAATATAAATTTTTATTTTTTTGTTGGAGCTTCATAATTTTATGTGTATAATACTATTATATATATAGTGTTATGTCCTTGGAGTAAAGGCAAAGTAGTTTCATAATAATATTGTGAGGTTGTACAAATGAAAAAAGGAAACATAGTCTTAATTGGTATGCCTAGTTCCGGCAAAACTACAATTGGTGAACCGCTTGCAAAAACTCTGGGTATGGGCTTCGTAGATACCGATAAGATAATAATGGACAAAGAAAAAAGGCAGCTTAGAGATATTGTAAATCAAGACGGTCTGGAAAAGTTTCTTGAAATACAGCAATCGGCTTTAATGAGCCTTGATGTGAATAATCATGTCATATCAACCGGTGGCAGTGTTGTTTACAATGAATCTGCAATGGAATATCTTAAAAAAAACAGTATTGTGGTTTATCTTAAGCTGGAGTTTGATGAAATCAAAAAAAGACTTTCTTCAGGGAGAAGGCTTGCAAGAGACAACAATAAGAGCTTTGAGGATACTTACAGGGAGAGAGTGCCTCTTTACGAAAAGTATGCCGATATTACAATCGACTGCTCTTCAAAGAGTGTTTTATCAATTGTAGAGGAAATTAAAGACGTTTATGAAAGCAAGTATATGGGAATATAGATGCAAAAGTAAGAATTTTTAGGACATCTATTGCCTAGTTTATTAGTTTATATAAGGGAGATGATGCAGGATGGTAGGAAATTCATTTGGTAGAATATTCAGGATTACAACCTGTGGAGAATCTTATGCGGGTGGTTTCCGCAAAAATCTCCAAATACCAAAAGAATTGTATGGGGGACTAATGACAATCGTAGACGGCGTTCCGCCTGGAATAAAGCTTACTGCGGATTTTGTGCAAGAAGAGCTTGATAAAAGGAGACCTGGAAGAACTCCTCTGGATACCCCAAGGAATGAAAGGGACAAGGTATACATTTTCTCTGGCGTAATGGAAGATGACATTACAACCGGTGCTCCTGTTGGTATGATTATACCCAATGATGTTATTGAGGATGAACACATTAATAAGCATAAGAGCTATAAAGAGGTTGTAAGGCCGGGTCAGGCAGGGTATACTTTCTTTAAGAAGTATGGACAATTTGCTGACAATATTGGTGCCGGACGTGCTTCAGGAAGGGAAACAGCTGCCCGTGTTGCTGGCGGAGCTGTAGCAAAGGCAGTTTTAGATACCATGGGTATAGACGTAATTGCCTTTATAAGTGAAATACACGGGATTAAAGCTCAAAACAATATTACCTATGAGATGGCCAAAGCTAATTATCGTAAAAATGATATAAATTGCCCCGATCTTGAAAAAGCAAAAGAAATGATGGAAGACCTCCTAAAAATAAAAGAACAGGGTGATTCCGTCGGCGGGGTAGTAGAGATAATTGCAAGGGGTGTACCGGCAGGTTTGGGCGAACCTGTATTTGATAAACTTCAGGCTACACTTTCCCATGCTTTAATGTCCATTGCAGCCATAAAAGGCATAGAGTTCGGCGAAGGATTCGGACATACAAAGCTTAGGGGCTCTGAGTCGAATGATACCCCTTATTACGATGAATCTTCAGGCCAGGTAAAGTTTAAGACCAATAGAGCCGGAGGTATATTGGGCGGAATATCCAACGGTGAAGATATCAGAATAAGGGTTGCAGTAAAACCTACACCTACAATTTCAATACCGCAGGATACAGTCAATATGTATACTCTTGAGAATGTTGAAGTGGAGTTTAATACAAGAAATGATCCTTCAATATGTCCAAGAATTTATCCTGTTTGTGAAGCAATGGTCAGAATTGCTCTTTTAGATGCCTTATATGTTGCAAAAGGCTATAGAGCAATTAGTAGCAACATAGATCCTCGTTGGGACCGACTATAAACTTAAAGAAAGCCTCAAAAGCAGATATGCTTAAAGAGGCTTTCTTTAAATTCAATTTTTTAAATTCAATTCATTTTAATTTTTTATTACAATTGATTTTTTAATTCATTACAACCTTTTTTTGATTTATTCTTCTAAGCGGTTCAAACTCATATTTAAGGCGGCTTATTGAAATCTCCTGATCCATTGTTAAAAACTCCAGACATCTTTCAATAGTTTTGCTAAATTCGGCCTTCGGCATGTAATATGCAAGGCCATACTCAAAACCAAGCTCACTCATCTTTTTCCACATAACTTGAGCCTCAAAAGTAAGTTCAATATTTTCAATTTTTGTATTGACAGTAAATATGTCTCCTTTCTTAAACTCTTGTTTTGAGCATAACGATAAACCATCCAGACTAATATTTCTTATGTAGGAAAAAACCCTAGCATTATGATTGATAATATATGCGCACAAAGAAACAGGAAACCTTTGTGTAAGCCTTTTGTTTGTAATTGATTGAATATTATTAATAGTAAGATTAAAGGTATTTTGATTGTAGTCTACATGTTTTACAGTACTTTCGCAGAGGTTTACAACATTTTCACTTTCAAATCCTATTACAACGGGGTCACTGTCAAAAAAGCTGTAAATAAGAAAATCTCGTTCCGGTTTAATAACGACACTGTTATCAAACAAGTTGCTAATTATCCCTCGATTGCTTTTTTTAGCGGAATAATGCTTTAGTGTTACGATTTCACCAACTTTTAACTTCATAAAATCATTCCCATCTAATTATTTTGACTTCAACTGTATAGTTTTGTAAAATACTGAGTCGGATAAACCCGCAAAAACAGGGCAGCTTCAGGAAAGGAGTGTGATTTTGAATGAGTATTTTTAGCGACTATTATTATTATAGCATATTTTACTAGAATTTTTAAGCTTTTTTATAATTAATTTTACATCCTAAAAAAAAGAAAGAAACTACCGTACAGAAATACCTCAAGCTGTCGGTAGTTTGGTATGAAGGTTGGTATAACTTATTGACAAATTAATTGTCATAAGCGTACTATAGTATTTCGAACGTTTTAGAATTTTGAGGGGGCAAAATTAAAAAGTTTTTTAGAATTTCATAGTAAGTAATGGTACTTGACTTATTTTTTCTCAAAAACCCCTTCCCGATTATACAAAATTTTTATTTTGTCTAATTAGGTATATTTTTTTTTACCCCTACCTAAAGGCCTTAGTGTGATGTCCCTTCGCTTTTGTCTCTTTCATTTCACTCTAAGAGACTAAAATAAAAATAAGATGCTATAAGACAATTTATTTTAGCATCTTATTTTTAGTCATTATTGATTATACGAATTCAATTACCGATAGTTTTATGAACGGTGCTTTCATTATTTAATATAGTCTAATGGATTGGTCACATTTCCGTCTATTCGCACTTCAAAATGCAGATGTGTTCCGGTAGACGTTCCGGTACTGCCGGCTTGGGCTATCGTTTGACCTTTTCTAACTTTGTCACCGTTATTGACAAGAAGTTTGCTGCAATGAGCATATAGCGTAGTTATTCCGCCACCGTGATCGACAATGACGGTATAGCCATATCCATCCTGCCAGCCTGAAAAAATAACGATCCCGTTATTTGCAGCCACTATTGAAGCTCCATAAGACGCATCAATGTCCACACCGGTATGCATCTTGTACTTTTTAAATACCGGATGAAGTCTCATTCCATAACCAGAATCTATTGTTTTAGAACTTGGTACCGGCCACACCATTGTACCGCCGGCATAGTTTTTACCGCCCTTGGCGCTTCTTCTAATTTGATCTGCAATTTGACAGGATTGTTCAATCAGCTTATCTTCCTGCTCTTCTAAACGTTTGATCTCTTCATTCCGCTCCTTAATGCGGTTCTCCAGACCGTTTCTGGATGCAATCAATGAATCAATGCTATTTTTCTTTTTAATTAATTCAGTTTGCTTAACATTCTTTACATATTGAACTAACTGCTGTTTGTATGTAAGATCTTTCTTAATATCTTGAACTTCTTTTACAATTTCCTTATCCTTTTTAGCAACTGACGAAATTATCTCAAGTCTTTCAAAAAAATTAATCAAATTCTCCGAATCGGCTAGTACATCTAAATATGAAACATATGAATTTTTGTACATCGCCACGAGGCGCTCTTCAAAGGCTTCTATGTGTTTGCCATACCTTTCTTCCGTATCCTTTAATGAATCCTCATAGCTTGCTATTTCCCTGTCTAACGCTTCTAATTCTGAGACTAAGTCTTGATACTCTGCGTTTACAGTATTCTCGGCATTTATTAATTCTTTCTTTTCACTTTCAAGTTTATCTTTTTCTTTGCGTATCTCACTTTTTTGTTTACTAATATTGTCTAATTTGTCGTCAATTTCACTCATTTTATCTTTAATAGAATCATTATCTGCCATAACAGGAAAAATCAAAGCTGCCGTCAACGCCGTTATCAATGCAATTACAAAAAGCCTTTTCACTTCTACTCCTCCTGAAGAAACAAAAAATTACGTATTTAATACTCTCTAATATATTATATAGTCTATTGACCTCATTCTTTTCCTATTATATTCTTATACTATTATTTAAATTTTGTCAACACATTATTAGGAAAATTACTAAAAATTTGCCAGATGTAAAATTATTGATTCTAATTGAGCCTTGCACCCTCACCTACCGAATAATTAGTCAACACCTCGAAATTCCAATCATAAAAGAATGTTCCCGATAAGGCATTGGGCATCGTCGGTGTATCTTCAAAAGCAACAGTTGTGCTATCCTCCTTCAACACCTTAAAGCCTATTAAAGCAAGTACACCACTGCTCTCCGGTTTGTTGCTCTCCCTATATTTATCTACATCAATATATGCCTTACCGAAATTAATCAGACCTTTTTCATCGTCGTTTGCAACTAATGGGAGTACATTATAATCTGAATTTACTAAAATATTGCCATCACTGGGCATCTGTTTATTTTCAAGGGGTTCCCCCGAATCAAGATCTACTGCTTGCAATATGTTGGGGTCATACTTTATATTTACCTGATAACCCGCAATGTTTGCTATATTGTTCAATATAATCTTTGCTGTGATTATCTCTCCTTTTTTTGCCGTGTTCCTGTCTAGCACAATTCGAATATCAGCGGCATTTAGATTGCCAGTTAATTCCTCATTATTTGTGGGCTCTGATGTCTGATTTAAAACATCTGTATTATTATCCGGAGATGGATCTGGTTTTGCAGTCTCCATTATATCTGGCGATTCCGAATAAACAGGCTCTTTGCTTGCGTCATTGTCTTTGTTTGCCTCTATAGATGCTGTTGGATCAGCAGTTTTAGACTCTCTTCCGGTTGTACTGCAACTACACAGAATTGACACTAGCAAAACAGTAATAATCCCTATCTTTATCAAACTTGATTTTATCATTAATATCTTCCTCCAGTATGAGAGTATTCCTTTGCAAATAATTTAAGTAAACGTACTTGATTAATTTTATAACACATTTGATAAATAAATTCAATTACACATTTTTTGATTTCGTTATATATTAAAAAACTGCAGGCAGCAATTAGCCACCTGCAGCATTATATTTTTTATTATTCAATAAGCGTTTAGTTGATGCTATTAGGCTGTATTATTGAATAATCGTTTACTTGATTGCCATACCAGTCAAACAAATATGTTCCTGAGAGACTACCCGGCATTGCAACTGATTCTTTAAAGCTTATTTTTGTAGCTTCAGCCTTTAATACCTTAAAGTATATTTCTCCTAAAACTCCAGTATCTTCGGGAACACCATTTATCCTATAGTCATTCATAAACGCATATGCCCTTGAGAAGTTCAATACTCCCTTTGTCAGATCATGCGAAGTAATATTTGTAGGGCTATATTCGCTGTTCTGGAGCAATTTGCTGTTCTCAAAAGCAGTCCTCTTAGAATACTCAACTCCAGTCTTAGAATTAACAGGCTGCAATACATTTGGATCATAAACTATATTTACCTGATAACCAGATAGATTTTTTACATTGTTTACTCTTACTGTAGCCTTTATTAATTCTCCAACTGCTGCTTTATTCTTATCTAAATCCAGTGCAATATAGCTATTTGCTACAACACCGCTGTCATTGATAGGTTCAGGCTGAATAACCTCATAGTCTGACTTCAACTCGCCATACCAATCAAACAAATATGTTCCTGAAATGCTTCCCGGCATTGAAATTTCATCTTTACTAAAGCTGATAGATGTCTTCTCGTTTTTCAATACCTTAAAGCCGATTTCACCCAAAATACCTGTTTCTTCTGCCTTACCGCTCATTCTATAATCATTCATAAATGCGTATCCCTGAGCAAAAACCAATATACCCTGTGACAGTTTATGTGAAGCTATGGATGTTGCACCATATTCACTGTTTACAATCAGCTGGCCATTTGCAAACGGAGTTCTTGCAGTATATGCTGCTCCGGTATTTGGGTTAACCGGTTGCAATACCTTAGGGTCATACTTGATATTTAACTGATAACCGGAGAAGTTCTTTATATCATTTATTTTTACTGTTGCCTTTATGATATCACCAACTGAAGCATTATTCTTATCAAGCTCCAATTTAATATAGCTGTTTGTCGATACCGGTGAAGTTGGTTTCGGTGTTATCGGTGTTGCTGTAGGAGTCGCTGAAGGTGTAGGTTGCTCAGATTGAGATATTTTTATCACACCTGGATTCACCACTTTGTAGCCTGATACCAATTCTCCATTCCAGTCAAACAAGAACGTTCCCAATATACTTGATGGCATTGCAACGGAGTTTTCAAATCCAATATAAGTATCCTGCTGTTTAAGAACCTTAAAGCCAATTACAGCTAATGTACCGGTCTCTTCCGGATTATTTGCGAGTTTATATGCATCTAAATAAGCATAGGACTTACCAAAGTTTAATATACCCTCAGAGGTATTGTTTGCGACTGCTGATACAACACCATATTCAGTGTTTATAAGAATTGTTCCGTCAGCAGGCATTGTCCTAGCCGATATTGCTTCTCCAGTAACAGGATTTATAGCTTGAAGCACTGAAGGATCATATTTTATATTTACCTGATAAGCTGCAAAATTATTGATATTACTAATGTTAACTGTAGCATTGATTATATCCCCAACTTTTGCTTGGTTTTTGTCCAACTTAAGCTCTATTTGTCCTCCAGAAATCGGTGTTTGGGTTGGAGCAACCGTTGGTTTTGGACTAACAGGTGTTGCTGTTGGTTTAGCAGTCGGCGAAGCTATAGCCGAACCTGTTATCTTAACTAATTCAGGCTGAACAACCATATACTCTGGTATTCTTTCCAAATTCCAATCAAACAGCATTGTACCGGAAAGGCTGCTTGGCATAGCTATTGAATCTTCAAATCTGATGGCTGCATCACCTGCTTTGAGAGCCTTGAATCCAATAACCCCAAGTGTTCCTGTTTTCTCAGGTTTACCGCTGTTTTTATATTCATTAATATAGGTATAAGTTTTTGAGAAATTCAATATACCTTCTGAAGGTTTGTTAACTGCAATAGAGATTACTCCGTAATCAGAGTTTGCAATCAAAGTACCATCTTTGGGCATAGTATTATCTTTTAAGGGTTCCCCAGTGTCGGGATTTACAGCCTGCAATAAATCAGGGTTGTATTTAATATTTACCTGAAAAGCGGATAAGCTATCAAAATTGTCAACCTTCACAACTGCTTTGATAATCTCCCCAACTTTAACTGTGTTCTTATCCAAGTCAATCTCTATTGAACCGTTGGAAACCGGTGAATTTGTAGGTGTAGGTGACACTACCGGTGTTGAAGTAGGCTTTGGTGAAACCGGTGTATATGAAGGGGTTACCGACTGTTTTGAAATACTGATAGCACCAGCTGGAATTACCTGATAACCCAATACATTGTTTCCATTCCAATCAAAAATCATTGTACCTTTAATGCTTCCGGGCATCGCAATTGACTCTGCAAATTCAATAGATGTTGAAGAAGCTGCTTTAAGTGTCTTAAATGCAATTATTGCAATTGTACCACCCTTTTCTCCTGCTCTTGAAGCCCTATATTCACCAAGATATGTATAGCACTTTCCAAAATTCAACGTACCTTGTTCCAAATTGTTTGCTACTGCTGAAATCACACCATAATCAGGATTTATTAGTATTGTACCGTCCTTTGGCATTGTAGTATTTCCATATGGAGCATTGGTATCAGTATCTATAGGCTGCAATACTTCAGGGTCATATTTTATATTAAACTGACATCCTGCAATATTGTCAAAGTTATCTGCCTTTATTTCAGCAATTATTATATCGCCTACAAAAGCAGAATTCTTATTCAAATCCATTTTTATGGTTCCATTGGATGGCGAAATTGACGGTGAAGGATTTACTACAGAAGAATTTATAATTCCAGACTGAACTACAGTATAGTCTGAAATAACATTGCCGTTCCAGTCAAACAGCATTGTACCGGAAAGGCTGTTTGGCATTGAAGGTGTGTTTTCAAACTTTACGGTTGTAGGCTGTGCCTTAAGTACCTTAAAGCCTATTTCCGCCAAGACACCTGTCTCTTCCGGTGAATTACTGAGTCTGTAATCATTGAGATAGGAATATGCTTTTCCAAAGTTCAAAATACCTTCTTCGATTTTATTTAAAACACCGGATAATGCGCTATATTCAGGATTTATCAATAAATTCCCGTTCTTAGGCATTGTAGTTGCTCCTAAAGGAGACTTTGTATCAGGATTTACTGCCTGCAATACTGTGGGATCATATTTGATGTTTACCTGATATCCGGCAAAATTCTTAATATTACCAATCTTGACATAAGCTTTGATTATGTCCCCTACTTGAGCAGTTGTTTTATCAAACTCCAATGATAAGCTGCCACTACTGCTAGCTGACAGAGTACTTGCTGGATATGCAGACACAACAAAAGACGAGGTCATTGCCACCAGCATAGCAATAACCAGTATAAAACTTATACCTTTCTTCATACCATAAAACCTCCCAATTAAAATTATTATCTCTATAGGCATTTAAAACGCCCTAACCATAACATACCAATTCTAATATATGTACATTTCGCCCTTGCTTCAGACAAACATATCTTTTACACCAGCTATTACAATAATTTAGTGTAAAAAATATCAAATATTATCAAATGATTTTTCTCCTCCTTCCTTCAGTAGTAACCAAGAAGCACTGGCATCTAAAGAAAACTTAGCATGTTATGATATATAACATTTAATTATTTCTCTACACAGCAAAACAAACTATAACAATAGGTTAAATTAGGATACTTACCAACTATTTGCAGGTATTTGGCATTATTCTGGATTAGTTGCAAATGCTTAACATAGAAATTATACGATTGGAAGAACGTATAGAAGAACGCATTATGAAAAGAGATGAATGTTATAACGTAGTGTGCATACATTATTTGATGTCTGTTTATCGCAATAATTAATGAGATAAATCAAAGAACAATAAATAAAACTTAAGATTAGCCATTACTGCCGGCAAATCAAACTATAGAACAAAAATAAAAAAACTGCATATATTTTAATACACTCAATCAATACTTAACATTAATAGTTCTCCAGAACCAAAACTATTGCGATAAAAAAACGGAAAAAACATAAAATAATTCACAATATTCAATTTTGCAAATTACTTCAAAATATATAATGAAAATAAAGCACTGTCATCTTCATTATATATGATATTTAATTGTGTTTCAAGAATTTTTAAGCATTTCAATATGAAAATAAATATTCAAAAACCTCTTCAAAACTTTTAATATGTATCCCCTCCGGAAATTGCGATTCCATAGAACATACAGCAAGCTTGTATTCTCTATCAATATCATATTTTTTAAAGAAATAGTTTGCCTGCTCGCTTTCTGCTGTGAAAATAATGTTCTCGTTCTCAATTCTAAAAGAAAACGAATTCAGAGGAAGTGAAAGTCCTCTTCCATCTGCTTTTATATAGCTTTCTTTCAGTGTCCACAGATCAAAAAAGTACTCTATTTTTTCATCTTCTTTCTTTGAAAAAAGGTCATCAGCCTCTTCCTTTGAAAAAAATCTTTTTGCAATATTTAAATCAATCTCTTTTATTTTCTCTACATCAATTCCAACAGCCTTAGACCCTGCCGCGCATACTACCCAACTTCCCGAATGGGAAAGATTAAAATGAAAATCCTCATAGTCTTCAAGATAAGGCTTCCCATAAGCTGTCCTATTAAATTTTATAGATTCATTCTTTATCCCAAGCTTAAAACGGACAACGGCTCTAATTAAAATCTCTGCAGTTAAAGACATTAATGAATCTTCGTACCTTCTAAATCTCTTAATTTTATCCATTTTTTCTTCAGGGAGAAAGCTTAAAGCTCTCTCGTATACATCTTGCTCAATACTATCTTTCAACTTGATGCCAAATATCTCTAACACATAGCCACCTCTTAAAATCTTTAATGCAGTTTTTTCTTTGCATCTATAATATATTATCAGTTGCTGTAAGTCAATTTCTAACACAAATAAATACAGTCACACTTTAATTGGTCCATTAATAATATGTTATTAGCAAAATGCTTCAAGTATTTTAATTCTCAGGGAGGTTACATATTATGTCTGAAAAAGGTTTTTTCTGTGGAGCATTCGATGACGATACGATTCTTTGGTTTATAATTCTCTTCCTGTTGCTTTTCTGGTGCTGGTGTGGCTCCGGATATGACTGCGGTGCTAAGGGCTAAAAACATTCAAATAAAACTAAAAAAAGGAGGTTCATAGGATGTCAGAGAGAAGTTGCTTTAACAACGAGCTAATATGGATAATTATATTAATAATTATCTTCTGCTGTTTGTGTGGCGGTTTCCGCTATTAGGAAAAACTCATTGATGGACATAGAACACATCTAAAAAAGTCAAAAGCAAAGGGGCTCAATGCCCCTGACTTTTATTTATCACCTTTCTGTTCTCACACAACATCATATCCTTGGTCTTCAATGGAATCTTTTATCGTTTCAACTTTCACCTTGCTGCTGTCATACTCCACAGTCACTTTTTTCCCTTCTAAGTCAATCTCTACATTATCCACACCATCAAGGTTTCCAACCGCTTTCTTTATACTATTTACACAGTGATTGCAGGACATCCCTTCTACCGCAAGCTTCACAATATCCTTTGGCATATTATTTCCTCCTTTGATTCTTAATACTATTATTTTACCACCCTTGCATATTATTATATCTTAAGAATATTTCACATCAAGAAATAAAGCATGAAAAATAAAAAATACCCTAATATTTCGGAAATATATTTTATTTTTATTAATTCTGGTTTATGATTAATAATAAGGCAATCACACTACAAATCGAAGAGGGGCTTTATGAACGTGAAAACAGCTAAAATCATACTTACTATAAACATAATAATACTAATTTTGTCCATACCGGGGTTTATTCTCCTAAACAATTATCTTGAGCATTCTAATTCTAACCCAAACAATACTACAGCGTCACCTTCTCCCGATATAGCTTCTAATCCTAATGAGACCATTGAACCGAATGTGACCGAAAATCCTGAAGACACCGCGGATAAAGGTTGGACAGCACTAGTTCCCAATGAAATCGATATTGAAAAAGAGTCTCTCCCTTCAAGCCATAATTTTAAATGGGATGTTGTTAAAGACGGCCAAAAGCTGGATACATATTCAAGAAATGATACTATTGTCTTTGGTCCACCGAATGAATACAATGAAATCGATGGAGTAACCACCTTTAGAGGAAACAATTACAGAAACTCCGCAAGCTATGGTTTTGCAAATATCAGAGAAGAAAAGCTTGAGAAGGTATGGAGTGTCAAAATAGGATATATAGATACATGGACAGGGGTGGGCTGGAACGGTCAACCGTCAATTGTGAAATGGGACGACAACCTTCGAAGAA
This sequence comes from Acetivibrio mesophilus, assembly GCF_004102745.1. Lineage (GTDB taxonomy): Bacteria > Bacillota > Clostridia > Acetivibrionales > Acetivibrionaceae > Hungateiclostridium > Hungateiclostridium mesophilum. The sequence goes on from NZ_RLII01000020.1 coordinate 61,721, forward strand.
AAATGAACTTGTTTCAGGATAAAAAGAATAAGGATGACCTCAAGGAGGTTATATATGCCACTTTGGACGGGAAAATATATTTTCTCGACCTTGATGATGGTTCGCATACAAGAAATCCAATTAATGTCGGTGCTTCCCTAAAAGGAAGTGTAACAGTAGACCCAAGGGGTTATCCCCTTCTCTATTCGGGTCAAGGCATTGATGAGGTAGAAGGCAAAAAGGTACCTATAGGCTTCCGTATATACAGTCTTTTGGACCAAAAACTTCTTTACTTTATAAATGGCCTTGACAATACTTCTTTTAGGTACTGGGGAGCCTTTGACTCCTCTCCTCTTTTGCACAAGGAAACAGACAGTCTGTTTTTATGCGGCGAAAACGGCCTTCTGTATTCCATAAAACTAAACACCGATTATGTCCCAACGCAGCCTGCCATATCCATAAATCCGGATATTACAAAATACAGGTACACTTCTCCTGTCAAAGGAAGACTAGGCACAGAGAACTCTATTGCTGCTTTCAAGAACTTTGGCTACTTTGCAGATAACAGCGGGACTCTTCAGTGTGTCGATTTAAACACCCTGTCTCCGGTATGGGTAAGAAACATAACCGATGATACCGATAGCACCATGGCTATTGAGGATTTAGGCGGGTCCAATGTCTTTGTGTATATTGCAAACGAAGTTGACCTTCAGGGAGAAAACGGATACAGTTTTGTACGAAAAATAAATGCTCTCACAGGAAGTCTCCTATGGGAAAAGAAGTATAAATGTTCATACAACGTAGATACAAACGGCGGAGCATTGGCCTCTCCTGTAGTTGGAAAAAACGAAATCAGTGATCTGGTTATATTTAGTATAGCCAAGTCCTATAAGAAGAATGGTGGCAAGCTAATTGCCTTTGATAAGAACACCGGAGATGAAGTATGGGTTATAGATTCAGATTTCTATAGCTGGAGCTCACCGGTTGATATCTATACTAAGGATGGCAAAGCTTACATTATTCACTGCGATTCCGCAGGGTATATGAACCTTATCGAAGGCAAAAGCGGTAAAATACTCGACAAAATACCCCTTGGCGGAAATGTTGAAGGTTCGCCTGCAGTCTATAATGATATGATAGTAGTCGGCACAAGAGGTCAACAGATATGGGGAATAAAAATAAAATAATCAAAATCTTATTTTGCGTTTTCAAATAAGAGCCTGCATTTGTCAGCCCTGTACTTTGATACTACAAATTCTACTACTTGACCGCTTTTTGAGAATATTATATTAGATATCTTAAAAAGAGCTTGTCCCGGCTGAACCATTAGATACTGCGCTTCGTACTGCTCTGTATATATTATCTCCAGGGTACTTTTCGTCTTGGTCGGAAGAAGCGGATATTTTCCTCTCAGGATATCATAAGAAGGCCTTCTGTTTTTTATATCTTCTATTATATCGGGAAAAAGATTCAACGGTATGTATGATGTGTTTAGTGCAAGTACGTCTTCACCGTTTTTGCTTTTATAGTTAATCTGTGCAAAATCTACTACTTGATTATAAGCGATAGAAAATATTTCATCGAGCTTTTTATAGTCTTTATTGGTTAATTTCTCAATTGAAATGATTTCCCTTTCGTTTGTTATCTCATTGTCTAAAATAGAGTCGGTAAAACCCGTATATGCTTTTGCGCTTATTAATGACTTGGGCTTTGAAACAAAGGTCCCCTTCCCCTTTTCCTTATACAAATATCCATTATTGGTAAGCTCACTCACAGCCTGTCTTACTGTAGGACGACTAATGTTATAAAGCTCACAAAAATCCTGCTCTGAAGGTATTTTTGTATCAGGCGGATACTCGCCGTTCTCAATTTTTTCAATAATTATATTCTTAAGCTGAGAGTATAGAGGCACGTTACTATACTTGTTAATCACGTTAATTTCCCCCTGACCTGTCAAAACAAATTAATGTAATAGGAATTAAGGTTGTTATTAATTGAAAAGCAAATCGAAACCAGTGTTTAGAATTAAGTATTATAGACATTATTGTACTATATGAAAAATTAAATTTCAACATGTTTTTAATGGGGCAGGCTCGACAAATTAGCATTTACAATACCAATTCGTCGAGCCTGCTTCCAAATCTTAAACCTTAAGTTCAACTTCAATATCCTCAATTTTATTCTTTTCAAGAACAGGTTTTACATATTCATTAATAAATTCTTCCACCTGTTGAGGAGATCTTCCAATATAGTTCTTAGGAGCAAGTACAGAATTTAGCTCATCAATGCTAAGTCCGAACATCTCATCGGCAGCTATTCTTTCGATAAGGTCATTCTTCTTTCCTTCAGCTTTAACCTGTCTTGCAGCTTCCATTGAATGAACCCTTATACGTTCATGAAGCTCCTGCCTGTCCCCGCCTCTCTTAACTGCTTCCATCATTATGTTTTCCGTAGCCATAAACGGAAGTTCTTCTAAAACATGCTTTTCTATAACCCTTGGATACACAACCATGCCATCGGCAATATTTATATATATGCTCAATATTGCATCCACCGCAAGGAATGCCTCCGGTACGCTTATACGCTTATTTGCGGAATCATCGAGAGTTCTTTCGAACCACTGGGTAGATGCAGTAATCGCAGGATTTAGAGCATCAACAATAACATATCTTGCCAGAGCACCAATTCTCTCCGATCTCATCGGATTTCTCTTGTATGCCATAGCGGATGAACCTATCTGGTGTTTCTCAAAAGGTTCTTCAATCTCCTTCATGCTCTGTAGAAGTCTTAGGTCGTTACTGAACTTATAGGCACTTTGCGCAATTGTGCTCAACAGGTTCAGAATTCTGCTGTCAAGCTTTCTGGTATAGGTTTGGCCCGATACAGGAAATACATTATCAAAGCCCATTTTCTTCGCAATAAGCATATCTAGCTTTCTTACTTTCTCATGGTCGTTTTCAAAGAGACTTAAAAAGCTTGCCTGCGTTCCTGTAGTGCCTTTAGAACCCAAAAGCTTCATGTTGGACAGAATATAATCCAAGTCTTCAACATCCATTAACAGATCCTGAATCCAAAGAGTTGCCCTCTTTCCAACGGTAACAAGCTGTGCCGGCTGATAATGGGTATAACCCAAAGTGGGGAGATCCTTGTATTTCATTGCAAAGTCAGATAATTTGGATATTACGCAAATAAGCTTTTGCTTTATGAGCTTTAGCGCTTCGGTCATAATAATAATATCGGTATTGTCACCAACATAACAGGATGTAGCACCCAAATGGATTATCGGTCTTGCATTAGGACACTGTTCCCCGTAAGCATGTATGTGAGCCATTACGTCATGGCGAAACTCTTTTTCTTTTATTTCAGCCACATCATAATTTATATCATCTTTATATTTTTTAAGCTCTTCTATCTGTTCATCGCTAATATTAAGTCCCAGTTCCTTTTCTGCCTCTGCGAGCGCAATCCAGAGCCTTCTCCATGTACGAAACTTCATATCCGGAGAAAACAACTCCTGCATCTCCTTGCTCGCATATCTAGAATTTAAAGGACTTTCATAAGTGTTTTTCAAAATCTTCAACCTCCAACATAATTCTTTTTAAAATTACTTTATTAAACGCAACACTTATTATACAATTTTTTCTGATGTAAATCCATATTTAATCTCTATAACTTTATAAATAACATTGAATTTTAAAGCTGTTATTTACAACGAATCACAAATTTTCTTAACCCTTTTCGCTTCATTCAATACTTTCTGCCGCCATTCATTATCATCTTTTGATATTATCAATACCCTAAAACCAAATTGTGTTCCATTATGTTTTACAGAAATATCATCATCAATATGTAAATCTACCCCAAATTTAGAGGGTACCTTCGACGGCATAATCTCTTTTCGGTTTCCCTGAACCAATTCTCTGTGGACCTTCTGATTGATTATATCATGTAGCTTTATACCATAAACATCAAACAATCCCCTTATATAACCAATACCTCTCTCGGAGGTTGTGTAGACACAAATATCATATCCCAATGATTTGAGTTCTTCGCACAAATTTCTAATGCCTTTTCTCAGTTTTTCCTTGTAGAATATAGCTTTAATCTTTTTAACCGGGGCTTCATACAATGCCCCCTTATCCGTTAATATCAATGTATCATCCAAATCAAAAGAAATCTTCACAAGCTCAAGCCCTTCTTCAATATATTAGTGTTAATATGTATGAAATATGAAATTCCTTGGTACAACACCTTTTACCCACTTGAGTTCATCCTTTGTTATGCCGGTAATTGAAAACTCCTTGCCATAGTGCTCCGAAGAAAAAAATATTTCACCATCTCTTTGTAAAAACAAAGAAAACCACTTCAACCGCCTCTTCTCATCGAAAGCATTGTATATTATATGTTCGACATTTTTTTCATTAACAAGGAAAGTAAATATTGTCATACGTTCATTGCTTTCTTTATCAATGCCGTTACTCAAGGGTGATATTTCGTCTATAATGCTCTCTTCCTCATTCCAACAGTCAATTCTTATACAGTCTGCTTCTTCTAAAAAATACTCAACCAGTATTCGCCAAAAATCAAACTCTCCCCACATCAATTTGTTGGAAAAATATACGTTATACGTTCGTATGATTCATTACACCACCAATCCACCGATGACTTTTTCCATTCAAATATATCACAATTTGCTGTATATATAAAGCTTGAAGTGCCACTTAAAAACCAGTTCTCTCATCGGTATTGATAAAAATAAAAATTCATCTACAAATAAAGCTATTCCTCAAAATTATATTCATCTAAGATTCTTTTTGCCCTATAGTCTGATAAATTAAAGGACTGCCAATTGCTTATTGATGCAAGTCTACTTTTTCTATATTTAAGCCCTTCTTTAATTCTTTGTGCAACTTGCTCATTTTGATTATCAAAAAGCTTTACCATATAAGGAACTGCATCACTAGAAAGAAGATTCAGATAATTGGTATCTATTATTTCGGTGCTATTTGCTTGATATCTCTTAATATTGTTATTTGCAATAAATGCATCCACATTAAAATAGTTTAATGCAAGATAAGCAATTAGCGCAACAACTATATAAGACTTGAGCAAATAGAAGTTTTCCTTCCAGACTTTTATCAAAGTTGCAATGAGTATTACAAATATAAAGAACATAAAGGCATGGGTAAAGACTCTGAGATAAGTATATCCATACTCTTGCTCATAAAGGGACATCCTGAAATGGGCAGATAAGAGCATAACCATAGTACAAGCAACCAAACATGTGTTCATAGTTTTTATTACGCAAGCTGTAATTATATTTTCAATTTTTGTTAGGTTTATTATGCTTGTTAGTATACTCACATTTAATACTGTAACTAAAACCAATTCAAAGAAGCCTTTTCTGGCATATTCGGCATAAGTAACCCCCTCTGGTAGCAATGAACTGATACTTCCAAAAAGGTATTTGAACTGAATTGCTGTAAAAGCAATATATATCAGATTTACAGATACAAGAACCGTTAAAACAATTATTGGATCCCAGATCTTTTTGATTCGAAAATAATCCCCAATGCTTTTGGAAAAGTCTTTGTCTTTCTCATAGTAAAGACTCCAAAGATAGCTGAAAACTATTATACATATAAAGAATCCAATAATCAGCTGTGCTATAATATCCGCAATATTCATGTCTATAAACAGACGGCCAATCCTCTCCATCCAGTAACCAAATACATCATCTGCTGAAGAAAGCAGTGCAATTACCACCAGAATCAAAGGAATAGATAAAAGCAAGCCAATAATTACCTTAGTTACAGTTGAAGCCTTATTTGAGCGTGTTTTCCTTTTTCTGATTTCCGATACTAAAACAAATGGCTTATATACATAGCACAAATTTCTTAAAAGAACTGCACTCAATAAATCAAATATAAATTTGGCATCAAACCACTTGTAATAGTTGTTATTTGTTATGATCAGCGTTTGTGCAATAATAAGAATAGGTATAATCATGAAGTTCAAAAGCATGAATATCCAATTTGAAAAAAACACATAGGTTAATGACAATAATATAATCGGTATTGTTAAAAGTGTTCCAAAGTTTATTTTTAATGCAATTTTATCACGCAAAGTAAATATTACTACACCGTAAAAGGCCAATACAAATATGGGATACGAAATTCCCAAGCCCTTCCTGTAAAACAAGATATTAAATATTGTTGCAAGGAAAATAGCTCCCGCCAGAATATATACATTTTCTTTCTTCACCATATTTTCCTCATTGCTTGTCATTATTACTTCATTTCCTGTTCTGTTTAATTCCTCCATAAACTATTCCTCCTTTACATTATTCTTATTCGGAACATACTCAAGAATATCACCGGGTTGACAATCTAAAGCCTCACATATTGCCTCAAGGGTTGAAAACCGAATTGCCTTTGCTTTACCCGTTTTGAGGATTGACAGATTCGCCAATGTAATATCCACCTTTGAGGAGAGTTCTGATAAACTCATTTTTCGTTTCGCCAACATGACATCCAGATTAACCACTATCGCCATAACTTGCCTCCCTATATCGTAAGATCGTTTTCTTGTTTTACAATTACAGCCTGTCGAAAAACCTCCGACAATACTATTAAAAATAACCCCGCAATAATAAAAACCATGGCGATAATAATTGTAAGGATAGAAGGATAAAAAACTATTTTAACTCCATATGCACTGGAAATAATAAATGATGCAATGGCCATTCGCTTAAGGCTTTTAACGTTATCCATAATAAAAGGATTTCTCTTGTTTAAGTTCTTAAATACTTTTCTAATCTCATGAACCAAGACCAGAGCAAAAAAACCCGAAAAGTAAAAAAACCCAAGCAAAAAATAATAATTTTCACCAAATATATTTTTTATCAGATTAAAAGCTAGCTTTAGGCACCATGGCAAACTAATAAAAATAGCCATTCCACCAATAAAAACTCCATCCAGCATTAATTTTACCAAGCCAGAGAGTCCCTTCTCTCCTAAAACTTGCACAAAATTTCCTCCTTTTGGTCTATACTTTAATTATAGTTTAAACGATTTCTCACCAAAATTCAATAAATATTTATTGTTTTTCAATAATTTTTTTCGTCGAAAACACTTCACAGCTTGCCAGATATTAAAAACTGGGGACATCGAGTCCCTTCGCTTTTGCCTCTTTCATTTCACTCCAAGAGGCTAAAACACAACCACCCACTGTGTAATACACAGTGGGCTGTCGCATTTTGCAATCGCTAATCGCTCGATTTATATTTTTTATTCACCTATTGTAGCAGCCATAATATAATGCTCCCCTTTGTCAAGACAATTTTTTCAGCTTTTTTAAGGTAGATTATCCTTTCTTTGGTTTTGTATAATTTTACATTTGTGTGCTGTATTGGAGGATGTCAAGGACGAGCGTAAGCGAGTTCCATTTTAACTTATTTTCGCTGTTTTGTCTGTCTTAATTCCTGGTATCATTATACATATAAGCAATTCAATAATTTTACCGATAATAATTATGTCTACCATTAAGATCAAATATCTCGCAACGCTTTCTTAGTGAAATTATAGTTTTCAATACAACAATCATAGTGAAAACTTATAATTTAGATAAGCAATACCTTGTTCAAATATGGATACTAAATAAATATATTTCTTTTTATGCAAAAGGAGGATTTTTTATGCAACACGATACCTATAATGTTCAAAGAGTTCACAAAGTAAGTCTTGCGATAACATGTCTAATAATAGGTTTTATGGTTATTAACGAAATCATAGCTGGCGGATTAAAACTTGGACTTCTAACTTTTCTCCGGGCTTCACCATGTATTATTTTGGGTGTAATAAATTACTATTTGCCCATAAATAAGTATGTTAAAGCTCTTATTTTCGGAATAGTACCCTGTGCAAGCATGATCCTTCTCTCTTTTTTATTTGGATTTGCATTATGGAGACATTATAATATTCTTTGTACTATAGCTCTTATGGCGTTATACTTTAAAAAAGAAGTTATATTAGCTCACGGAGCCATTGTAAACGTTTTACTTATTGGCGCCTATATAATAAAACCCGAGAATATAGCCGGTCCTAACACCACACTTCCTGTTTTTATCTTTGCACTAATAGTACTCAATGCTATAATTGCTCTGCTGTACTTTTTAAGTAAATGGGGAAGAGAACTGGTTATCGAATCATACAACAAACAAGTAAAAGCAGAAGAATTATTGGATGAATTAAAGAATACCTTTTTAAAGTTGGAAAATACTACAGGTATTATTGATAACGGAATAAACCAATTGAACGATAATATAAGTAATATTAGTGAATCAAGTCAAAATATAACCACTTCAATGCAGGAGATGTCCAAATCAATACAGGAGGAATCCTATAGTGCTTACGCAATAAATGAGGCCATGTCAGAATCTCTGGAAATGGTAAATGAAACCCGGAAAATCTCCGAAGGAATCTCCGGTAAATCCAGGTTAATGAGTGAAAGAGTAAGAGAAGGATGGAATAAAATAGAGCAAATGAATAATCAGATCGGTATTATCAGCAATTCCATAACCACAGCCAATACAACTGTATCTGAGCTTCAAACAAGTATGACAAAAGTCAACACCCTCTTGGAAGGTATAACACAAATCGCAGAACAGACAAACCTATTGGCTCTTAATGCTGCTATAGAATCAGCTCGTGCGGGAGAGCATGGGAGAGGTTTCGCTGTCGTTGCCGATGAGGTAAGAAAACTGGCAGAAGAAAGTACACGAATAGTGAAGGATATAACACAGGTGACAACAGGATTATTCAACAAATCCCATGAAGCCTCTGAAAAGGTTAACCATGGTGAAAGTGCCACAAAGGAAGGTAAAGAGATTATACAGAATATATCCACATATTTTAAGGATATTATGGACGCATTCAATGAAACCAATACAGAAATAGTAAAAAGCATGGATACAATCGAGCACGTTGCAGATAGTTTTGAGAAAGTTCAAACCCAGATGGAAAATATGGTAAGCATATCACAGCAGAATGCAGCATCTACCGAGGAAGTACTGGCAACCATCGAAGATGAGAATAGCCAGATAAAGCAAATCAGTGATTTCTTACGCGAAATACAGGAATTAAGCGGACAGTTAAAACAGGTAACAGGTAGCAAAAGCATTTGAGAGAATGTTGAAAATTTTGTGTATAAGAGAATGAAAAGACTCCTTCTTGGCAAGAATTACAAAATAATATCCAAGGAGGAGATTTTTTATGTCAACATTATCAAAAGAGCAAGTGAAAGAAATAAT
>NZ_RLII01000021.1 GCF_004102745.1 Acetivibrio mesophilus
ACAATCTTCTGGTGGCTATGACGAGAAGGACACACCCGTTCCCATACCGAACACGGTAGTTAAGCTTCTCAGTGCCGATGATACTTGGATGGAGACGTCCCGGGAAAGTAGGTCGCTGCCAGATTTATATCAAAGTCCTATGGTTATCCCGTAGGGCTTTGTTGTGTTTTAGCCTCTTGGAATGAAATGAAAGAGGCTAAAGCGAAGGGACTCGATAGGGAAGTTTAAAGTAGTTTATGCTTCACCATATAAAGATGAATAAACTTGCTAGGATTTGGCCATATATATTTTTATCAAGTTTAATTAAGGAAATATTACAAATTGTGGAGGGTAATACTATAAATTTGTTGCATTTGATTTTACAATGAACTTTACAATTTAGAAAGAAAATAAAATTAAAAAAATACTTGAAAAATTACTTATCATGTAGTAAAATATTGAATGTTGTGGCGAGGCATACGATGAAGTGGGAGATTGCTGCTAAGTAAGATGCAGGTAACTTTCATGGAGAATGTCCGATTCTAGAAACCGGGCGACAAGTCACTGTACATTTTGCTATGCATATTAGTATGCATATGATTTGGATGAGTACAGCCCAGGCAAATATAAAGTTATATTCCTGGGTTTTAATATAACCTAATAGGAAACACCCGGCATAGTGTACAGAAATCTGCTTGTTGTACGTAACAATAATAAGGAGGATTATGTATGGCAAACAAACAAAAAATCAGAATCAGGTTGAAAGCATTTGATCATCAAGTTCTTGACCAATCGGCAGAAAAAATAGTTGAAACAGCCAAGAGGACAGGAGCTAAGGTGTCGGGGCCGGTGCCGTTACCTACTGAAAAGGAGATAATAACAATACTTAGAGCTCCGCATAAGTACAAAGATTCTCGTGAGCAGTTTGAAATGAGAACCCACAAGAGACTTATTGATATTCTGCTTCCTACACCAAAGACGGTAGACGCGTTAATGAGATTGGATTTGCCAGCAGGTGTAGATATTGAGATAAAATTATAATAGTATAGCAACTGTATAAAAGGTCATGTTCACATATTATGGATGAAGGCATCGCATGATGTGAACCAATAACCATAGGAGGGATAATAGATGAAAAAATTTATGCTTGGCAAAAAAGTAGGCATGACACAAATTTTTAATGAAGATGGATTGTTAATTCCTGTTACTGTTATAGAAGCAGGTCCAATAACGGTTATCCAGAAGAAAAATCCAGAAACAGATGGATATAATTCATTAAAAGTTGGATTTGGCGATGTTAAAGAAAAGAGATTGAATAAACCACAAAAGGGATTATTCTCAAAATTGGACATAGCGCCTAAAAAGTACATTAGGGAATTTAGAGTTGATGAGCCTGATAAATATGATGTAAAGCAAGAAATTAAAGTTGCAGACATGTTCCAAGATGGTGACAGAATAGATGTAACAGGAATTTCAAAAGGTAAAGGCTTTGCAGGTGTAATTAAAAGATATGGACATGCAAGAGGTAAGGAAACACATGGTTCCATGTATCATAGAAGAGTAGGTTCTATGGGAGCGAATACAAACCCTGCAAGAGTATTTAAAGGCAAGAAGTTACCGGGACATATGGGTGTAGATAGAGTAACAGTCCAGAATCTTGATGTTGTAAAGGTAGATGCTGAAAGAAACCTTCTGCTTGTAAAAGGAGCAGTACCGGGAGCTAAAGGCGGATTGTTGATAATAAAAGATACAGTAAAGTCCCGTAGATAAAAAAGAATGAAAGGAGGATTTAAAATGCCGAAAGTTGATGTATATGATATAAATGGTAAGGTTGTAGGTGACATAAATTTAAATGATGACATTTTCGGAATTGATATCAATAAAAGCGCTATTCATCAGGTTGTGGTGAATCAGCTGGCAAATAAGAGACAAGGTACTCAGTCAACAAAGACAAAAAGTGAAGTGCGCGGAGGAGGCAGAAAGCCTTGGAGACAGAAGGGTACTGGAAGAGCAAGACAAGGTAGTATTCGTTCTGCACAATGGATAAAAGGTGGAATAGCACTCGGACCAAAGCCAAGAAGCTACAGATATACGCTTCCTAAAAAGGTCAGAAGGCTCGCATTGAAGTCGGCGTTATCATCAAAGGTTAATGAAAACGAATTGCTTGTACTTGATAACTTAAGCTTCGATAAAATAAAGACAAAACAGATGGCAGATGTTTTAAAGAATCTCAAGATTGATCAAACTGCTGTACTGGTTCTGGCTGAGAAGAATGAAAATGTAGAATTATCGGCAAGAAATATTCCAGGTTTGAAGACTTTGTTTGTTAACACAATGAATGTGTATGACATAATGAAGCACAGCAAATTTATTATAACCAAGGATGCAGTATCAAAAGTTGAGGAGGTGTACGCATAATGAGAGCTGCTGAAGATATAATTAAAAGGCCGTATATTACTGAAAAAAGTAATGCTGAGATAGCAAACGGCAAGTACACCTTTATTGTAGATGTAAAAGCAACAAAAACTGAGATTAGACACGCAGTTGAAAAGTTGTTTCAGGTAAAGGTTCTTCAAGTAAACACAGTAAAGTATGAAGGAAAACAAAAGAGAATGGGAGTACATGAAGGTAACAGACCGGATTGGAAAAAGGCAGTTGTAAAGATTGATACAGATCCAAAACCGGTAACATATTTAACAGACGGTGGTAAAACAACCACTACAACCAAGAAGTATAAATCAAGCATTGAAGAATTTGGTGCTGCACAATAAGAAGATCTTACCAGCAGTAAGATAGATTAAGGAGTGAAAAGAAATGCCAGTTAAGAAGTATAATCCAACATCTCCTGCAACTAGGTTTATGTCTGTATCTACCTTTGAGGAGATAACTAAGAAAGAACCAGAAAAATCATTATTGGCACCCCTTAAGAAGACTGGCGGCAGGAACTCATATGGAAGGATCACGGTTCGCCACCATGGAGGGGGAGCAAGACAAAAATATAGAATAATTGACTTTAAGAGAGACAAGGATGGAATAAAATCAAAGGTTGCGGCTATAGAATATGACCCAAACAGAACTGCTTATATAGCACTTCTCAATTATGTTGACGGTGAAAAGAGATATATACTTGCTCCTGACGGATTGAAAGTTGGAGACATAGTAGAATCGGGCGAAAACGCTGATATTAAGCCGGGAAATGCATTGGCACTGGAGAATATCCCGGTAGGTACGGAAATCCATAATATTGAGTTGAAGCCGGGCAAAGGTGGGCAATTGGTTAGAGCAGCAGGAAATGTTGCACAGCTGATGGCAAAAGAAGGGGCATATGCTCAAGTAAGACTTCCTTCCGGTGAGGTAAGAATGGTAAGCATAAAGTGTAAAGCTACCATAGGTCAAGTAGGAAATGTTGAGAATGAGAATGTCTCAATAGGTAAGGCCGGAAGAAAGAGATGGATGGGAGTAAGGCCTACAGTTCGTGGTGTTGTAATGAATCCGGTTGATCACCCTCATGGTGGTGGTGAAGGTAAATCACCGATTGGTAGACCAAGTCCTGTAACTCCGTGGGGTAAACCGACATTGGGTTATAAGACAAGAAAGAAGAATAAAGCATCTGATAAGTTTATTGTTAAGAGAAGAAAATAATTTGTAATTGTTTTGTCAGAGGTTTTTAAGCGGTAAATGAAAGGAGGACACGGACAGATGAGTAGATCAGTAAAAAAGGGACCATTTGTAGATCCAAAGCTTCTTAAGAGAATAGAAGATATGAACACTAAAAACGAAAAGAAAGTGTTAAAAACATGGTCTAGAGCTTCTACAATATTTCCACAGATGGTAGGACATACAATTGCAGTACATGATGGAAGAAAGCATGTACCGATTTATATATCGGAAGAAATGGTTGGTCATAAGTTAGGAGAATTTGCGCCTACAAGGACTTACAAAGGACATGGTTCTCATACTGAAAGATCGTCAGGGTTAAGATAAAGTTAGGTTAACTGAAAGGAGGAGATCCGCTTGGCACAGGATGCAAAAGTAAAACAAGATAATCTTGAAGAAAATCAGAAAGCCATAGAAGCTTATAATGCTAAACATAGAAGATCAAAAAAGCCGGCTTTGCTTACTAAAAGCGAAAGAAAGAAGCTTGGAATTGGAAAAGACCAGGGCAAAGCTGTTGTAAGATATGCAAGAATATCTTCAAGGAAAGTAAAAATTGTATTGGATCTTATAAAAGGTAAGGGCATTGATGAAGCATACGGTATATTGAGATATACTCCAAAAGCTTCGTCAGATATATTGTATAAGTTGCTGAAATCTGCTGAATCAAATGCAACAAACAACAATGGACTTGATAGAGACAATCTTTATGTTGCTGAGGCATTTGCAAATCAGGGTCCTACATTGAAAAGAATAATGCCTAGGGCTAAAGGTAGTGCAGATAGAATTAGGAAAAGAACCAGTCATATTACTTTGGTAGTTAAGGAAAGAAGCTAAAAGAAAAGGAGGGTGGATAATGGGCCAAAAAGTTAATCCCCATGGATTAAGAATAGGAATTATTAAAGACTGGGATACAAAATGGTATGCTAGTAACAAGAATTTCAGCGAATTCTTGGTAGAAGATTTCAAAATAAGAAAGTTCATTAAGAATAAACTTTATACATCAGGTATTTCAAGAATTGAAATAGAAAGAGCTGCAAACAAAGTGAAGATTAATGTTAATGCTTCAAAACCTGGACTTGTAATAGGTAAGGGTGGAGCTGGTATTGAAGAGTTAAGAAAGCAGCTCGAAAAGATGACTCAAAAAAGTGTATTGATAAATATAACAGAGATAAAAGTACCGGAGCTTGATTCTCAGATTGTTGCTGAAAACATTGCTTCTCAGCTTGAGAAGAGAATATCTTTCAGAAGAGCAATGAAACAGGCAATGTCAAGAGCTATGAGACTTGGAGCTAAAGGAATAAAGACAGCCGTATCCGGACGTCTCGGTGGTGCTGAAATAGCTAGAACAGAGCATTATCATGAAGGAACAATTCCTCTCCAGACATTAAGAGCAGATGTTGACTATGGTTTTGCTGAAGCTAATACAACTTATGGAAAACTAGGCGTTAAGGTTTGGATATATAAAGGAGAAGTTCTTCCAGCTGTTAAGAAGGATAAGAAGCAGGAAGGAGGAGATAAGTAATGTTAATGCCTAAAAGGGTAAAACGTAGAAAGGTTCAGAGAGGAAGAATGAAAGGTGTAGCAACCAGAGGAAACAAGGTTGTTCATGGCGATTTCGGACTTCAGGCTCTTGAGCCAGCATGGATAACAAGTAATCAAATAGAAGCAGCCAGAATAGCAATGACGCGTTTTATAAAAAGAGGCGGAAAAGTTTGGATAAAAATATTTCCAGACAAGCCTGTAACTGAGAAACCTGCCGAAACTCGTATGGGAAGCGGTAAAGGTTCTCCTGAGTATTGGGTAGCTGTTGTTAAACCAGGAAGGGTAATGTTTGAAATTGCCGGTGTGTCGGAAGAAGTTGCAAGGGAAGCTCTAAGGCTTGCTATGCATAAACTTCCCATTAAGTGTAAATTTGTAACACGTGAAGATGAAATGGGTGGTGAAGCAAATGAAAGCTAAAGATATAAGAAATAAATCGCAAGAGGAATTGCAAAAGGAACTCGTAGAGTTGAAGTCAGAGCTTTTTAAGCTTAGGTTTCAGCACGCTACCAATCAACTTGAAAATCCTATGAAGTTAAAGGATGTTAAGAGATCCATTGCTCGTATAAAGACTATATTAAAGGAAAGAGAACTTAAGGGTATACAGGTTTGATATACCTTGAAAGGAGGTAGTTTTAGTTGGCTGACAGAGGATTGAGAAAAGTCAAAGTTGGTAAGGTTACCAGCGATAAGATGGATAAAACGATAGTTGTGTCTATAGAAAGCTCTGAAAAACACCCGCTTTATAAGAAGTTTGTTAAAAGAACTTATAAATTAAAGGCTCATGATGAAAATAATGAGTGCAAAATCGGTGATAAAGTCAAGGTTATGGAAACACGCCCACTTAGCAGGGATAAAAGGTGGAGACTCGTTGAGATTATTGAAAGAGCCCGTTAATGTTAGCTGAAAGGAGGTTCTATTATGATTCAGGTACAAACAACACTTAAGGTTGCCGACAATACCGGTGCAAAAAGACTTATGTGCATAAAGGTTCTTGGTGGATCTAAAAGAAAGTATGCAAACATTGGTGACGTTATAGTAGCTTCTGTTAAAGATGCAACACCCGGTGGCGTTGTTAAAAAAGGTGATGTTGTGAAATGTGTAATTGTCCGCTCTAAAAGAGGAGTTAGAAGAGCAGACGGTTCGTATATAAAGTTTGATGAAAATGCGGCAGTTTTGATCAAAGAGGATAAAAACCCAAGAGGAACTCGTATATTTGGGCCTGTTGCAAGAGAATTAAGGGATAAGGAATATATGAAGATATTGTCCCTCGCACCAGAAGTTTTATAAGGGAGGAGGCGGCTTAAATTGAATAACAAGGTTCATGTAAAAAAAGGAGATACTGTTGTACTTCTAACCGGAAAAAAGGAAGGAAAAAAGGGTAAAGTTTTAGATGTTAATCCTAAGGACGGAACTGTTATCGTTGAAGGAATGAATATTGTAAAGAAGCATAAAAAAGCAAGGTCACAATATCAACAAAGCGGCATAATCCAACAGGAAGCGCCCATACATGCTTCAAATGTTATGCTTGTTTGCCCGAAATGCGGAAAGCCAACAAAGGTTAGAAGACGAATTCTTGAAAATGGAGAAAAAGATAGAGAGTGCAAGAAATGTAACGCTACAATAGATGTAATAAAGGAAGCTAAAAAGTAATTGTGGCTCTCTAAGAAAGGAGGTAAATGTTGATGCCAAGATTAAAAGACAAATATAAAAATGAAGTTGTGCCAGCTTTACAGGCTAAATTTAAATATAAAAGTCCAATGCAAGTACCAAAGCTCGAGAAGATTGTCTTGAACATGGGTGTTGGTGATGTAAAGGAAAATGCCAAGGCTATGGATGCGGCAGTTAATGATATGGCACTGATAAGCGGACAAAAGCCCGTTGTAACAAAAGCCAAAAAATCTGTTGCTGCTTTTAAGCTAAGGCAAGGAATGAATATCGGTTGTAAAGTAACATTAAGAGGGGATAAGATGTACGAGTTTGCTGATAAACTCATAAACATTTCCCTTCCAAGAGTAAGAGACTTTAGAGGTGTACCTGTAAACTCTTTTGACGGAAGAGGAAATTATTCGATGGGTGTAAAGGAACAGCTTATATTCCCTGAAATTGATTATGATAAGATCGATAAGATAAGAGGGATGGATATAACATTTGTCACAACGGCAAATACCGATGAAGAGGCTAAAGAACTCCTCAAATTAATGGGAATGCCGTTTAGCCAAAGCTAAAAGGAGGGATTTTTGCGTGGCAAAAAAAGCTATGATTCTAAAACAGCAGAGAACACCTAAGTATAAGACAAGAGCATACAACAGATGTAAACTTTGTGGAAGGCCACATTCCTATATGAGAAAGTTCGGAATTTGTCGTTTATGCTTCAGAGAATTGGCTTATAAGGGTCAAATACCCGGTGTTCGTAAAGCAAGTTGGTAGGTATCTTGTGAAAGGAGGTTAAACATATGCAGGTAACGGACGTAATCGCAGATATGTTGACCAGAATAAGAAATGCTAGTTCTGCAAAACATGAAACTGTTGATATACCAGCTTCCAACATCAAAAGATCAATAGCAAACATATTGTTGGAAGAAGGTTATATAAAGGGCATAGAGGAAGTAAATGACGGTAAGCAGGGTGTAATAAGAATAAAATTAAAATATACAAACAACAAGCAAAACGTTATTTCAGGCTTAAAGAGAATCAGCAAACCGGGACTTAGGGTATATGCTGGAAAGAGTGAAATACCTAAAGTGCTTGGAGGCCTTGGAATTGCAATAATTTCTACGTCAAAGGGAATCATGACAGATAAGAAGGCAAGAGCGGAAGGCGTTGGCGGAGAAGTTATAGCGTTTGTATGGTAAAGTAAAAAGTTTCTGAAAAGAGTTTAGGGAAAAGTAACTTAAACTCTCAATGTTAAGGACTGGAGGTGCCACAATGTCAAGAATAGGAAGATTGCCGATAGCAGTTCCAAAGGGTGTTGATGTTAAGTTAGGAGATAACAATACTTTGACTGTTAAAGGACAAAAAGGAACTTTGTCAAAACAGTTCCACAAAGACATGATTATTAAGGTTGAAGGCAGTAACGTTTTAGTTCAAAGGCCTTCTGATGAAAAAATGCACAAAGCTTTGCATGGTCTAACCAGAACTCTTATAAACAACATGGTTGTTGGAGTTACTGAGGGATATGAAAAAGCTTTAGAAATAAATGGTGTGGGATACAGAGCACAGAAACAGGGAAAAAAGCTGGTGCTGACTCTTGGATATTCCCATCCCGTTGAGATGGAAGAGCCTCAGGGTATAACCGTGGAAGTGCCTGCTCCTAACAAAATAGTTGTCAAAGGTATCGATAAGCAGGCTGTTGGTGAATTCGCTGCAAAGATTAGAAGCAAGAGAGAGCCTGAGGTTTATAAAGGAAAAGGTATTAAGTATGAGAATGAAATTATAAGACGCAAAGAAGGTAAAACAGGCGGCAAAGGTAAGAAATAGGAGGGAGTGAAATAAATGATAAAAAAACCCGGATCAAATGTTGCCAGAGTTAGAAAGCATGCGAGAGTAAGGAAAAAGGTTGTCGGTACAGCAGAACGTCCACGCTTGAATGTATACAGAAGCTTAACAAATATCTATGCTCAGGTGATTGATGATACAGCTGGAAAAACTCTTGTTTCTGCTTCGTCGCTTGACAAGGACATAAAAAGCAAGTTAGGCTATTGCGGAAACAAGGAAGCTGCCAGAGAAGTTGGCAAGCTTGTTGCTAAAAAAGCCTTGGCCAGCGGTATAAAGAGTGTTGTATTCGACAGAGGTGGATATATATATCACGGACGAATCCAGGAACTTGCTGAAGGTGCAAGGGAAGCAGGTTTAGAGTTTTAATAGAAGGAGGGAGAAAAATTTGCAACGTATAGATGCCAGTGTTTTGGATCTTAAAGAGAAAGTAGTAAATATCGGGCGTGTAACCAAGGTTGTTAAAGGTGGTAGAAATTTCCGTTTCAGTGCCCTTGTTGTTGTAGGAGACGAAAATGGCCATGTTGGCAGCGGTATGGGTAAGGCTGCAGAAATACCTGATGCAATAAGAAAAGGTATAGAAGACGCCAAAAAGAATCTTATAAAGGTTCCATTAGTTGATACTACAATTCCTCATGAGGTTATTGGGGAATTTGGAGCAGGAAAGGTACTTCTTAAACCGGCTGGAGCCGGTACTGGAGTTATAGCTGGAGGTCCGGTTAGAGCGGTTCTGGAATTAGCAGGTATTAAAGATATCAGGACTAAGTCCTTAGGGACAAATAACCCTATAAATATGGTTAACGCAACTATTGAAGGTCTCTCTCAGCTAAAGACTGTAGAAGAAGTGGCTAAGCTTCGTAATAAAACTGTTGAAGAAGTATTAGGTTAGGAGGGAACTCTAGTGGCAAAGCTAAAAATAACTTTGGTTAAGAGTACCAATAAATTAAAAGAGGCACAGGCGGCAACGGTTAAAGCCTTAGGTTTAAGGAAAATCGGCGCCTGTGTTGAACAGCAGGATAACCCTCAGATTAGAGGTATGATTAAGAAAGTTGAACATGTTTTATCAGTAGAAGAAATATAAAGGAGGTGTAATCCATGAAGTTGTTTGAATTACAACCTGCTCCAGGCTCAGCGAGAATGCCTAAAAGAAAAGGCAGAGGACACGGAACCGGTAATGGAAAAACGGCTGGTAGAGGACATAAAGGTCAGAATTCACGTGCCGGAGGCGGTGTAAGACCCGGATTTGAAGGTGGACAGATGCCTCTCTACAGAAGGGTTCCAAAGAGGGGATTCAATAATATATTTGCAAAAGTATATGCTGAAGTTAATGTGTCGGATTTAAATGCGTTTGATAATGGAACAGTAGTAACCCAGGAGCTCTTGAAAGAAAAGGGCATTATTAAGAAGATAAATGATGGTGTAGCAATCTTAGGTAATGGCGATCTAACAAAAAAGCTTACTGTTAAGGCAGCAAGATTTACTAAGACGGCTTCAGAAAAAATTGAGGCTGCGGGAGGAAAGGTCGAGGTGATATAATATGGGGTTGTTTACGACTGTAAGAAACGCCTGGAAGATAGCTGACTTGAGAAAAAAGATGTTTTTTACTTTACTGATGATAGTCATATTCAGGTTAGGTTCTTTTATACCGGTGCCTGGCTTGAATCCTGATGTACTGAAAGGTATGATAGGTCAAGGAACAATCTTCGGCTTTGTTAATATTTTGTCTGGTGGAGCGTTTGAGAAAGCAACAATCTTCGCCATGAGTATTTCACCTTATATTAATGCTTCGATCATTATACAGCTTTTAACAGTAGCAATTCCTAAACTTGAAGCTCTTGCGAAAGAAGGAGAAGAAGGTAGGAAGATTATAGCACAGTATACAAGATATGGAGCGGTTATCCTCGGATTCCTCCAAGCAACAGCATTTTACTTTGGATTAGGTGAGGCTGTAAATGAAAGAAATATATTGTCATTCATTACAATAGCTTTTTCGTTTACAGCAGGTACAGCTTTCCTGATGTGGCTCGGTGAACAAATCACAGAATATGGCATAGGAAACGGAATATCCTTGATAATCTTTGCTGGTATTGTATCAAGAGGACCTTCGGGAGTAGCATATCTGTATAGTCAGTTCAAGTTAGAGAAATTAGGAAAGGGCTTCTTCGGAGTTCTTGGTTTAGTAGGTGTATTGTGTTTATTTGTAGCTATTATAGCTGCAGTTGTATGGGTTACTGAGGCTGAAAGGCGTATACCTGTACAATATGCAAAACGTGTTGTTGGAAGGAAAATGTATGGTGGGCAGAGCACTCATATTCCAATAAAAGTAAATATGGCGGGAGTTTTGCCTATTATATTTGCAACATCCTTTGTTGCATTGCCTGCAACAGTAGTAGGGTTTTTCTTCCCGAACTCGACCCATCCTGTAGCTGAGTACTTTAGAGGCTTCCAGAGCAGGATTGAAATTTCAATTTTGTCCGGTCTGCTAATTATGTTCTTTACGTTTTTCTATACATTTATTCAGTTCAACCCTGTTGAACTTTCAAACAACCTTAAGAAAAACGGTGGATTTATACCGGGAATAAGACCGGGAAAACCAACATCTGATTATATTTATAAGGTAATCAGCAGAATAACTTGGTTTTCTGCTTTGTTCCTTGCTGTGATTCAAATATTCCCTTCGATATTGCAGGCGATAACTGGAATCAGCGGAATATGGTTTGCAGGAACCAGTGTACTTATTCTTGTTGGTGTTGCCCTAGAAACAGTGAAGCAGATTGAGTCACAAATGTTAATGAGACATTACAAAGGATTCTTAGAATAATACATTGCAAATTGGAATACGCTTAGAATTGGTAACTGATTGGTAGCAGGTGAGGGGGATGATTTATGAGACTTATTCTGCTTGGAGCACCTGGCGCAGGAAAAGGAACGCAGGCAGTTGTTATATCAGAAAAGTATAGTGTACCGCATATATCGACGGGAGATATGTTCCGCTCAAATATAAAAAACGGTACAGAGCTTGGTAAAAAGGCTAAGGAATATATCGATAAAGGGTTACTGGTCCCGGATGAATTGACTGTGGACATCGTTAAAGACAGAATTGCCCAACCTGACTGCAAAGGTGGCTTTATACTGGACGGTTTTCCTAGAACAATATATCAAGCAGAGAAGCTTGACGAAATTCTGAAAGACCTGGCTATTGAATTGGACTATGCTTTAAATATACATGTTCCTGATGAAGAAATAATCAAGAGAATGTCAGGACGTAGGGTCTGTTCAAAATGTGGCATGAGCTACCATATACTATATAATCAGCCGAAAGAGAAAGATCTTTGCGACAGCTGCAACAGTGAATTGATTCAAAGAGAGGATGACAAAGAAGAAACAGTCATCCAAAGGTTGAGCACTTATCATAAGCAGACGGAACCTCTAATTGAGTATTATGAGAAGAAGGGTAAACTTTTATTGGTACATGGACAGGACAGTGTGGATGATACAAAAAAAGAGGTTTTAAATGCTTTGAGTGGAGCTAAATTATGATATCAATTAAATCAAAAAGAGAAATTGAATTAATGAAGAAAGCTGGCGAAATAGTTGCATTAGCCCTTAAAAATGTTGAGGAAGCCGTTAAACCCGGTGTTTCCACTATAGAACTTGATAGAATTGCAGAAGAGACTATCAGGAAGTGTGGAGCTATTCCATCTTTTAAGGGCTATAAGGCAGCTTTCAAGAATGTTGCAGACTTTCCTGGAAGCATATGTGCTTCAGTAAATAATGAAGTTGTTCACGGGATACCGGGTTTAAGAGTGCTTAAAGATGGCGATATTATTAGTGTCGACATTGGTGCTTATATAAACGGCTTTCATGGTGATGCTGCCAGGACCTTTGCTGTAGGGCAGATTTCCAATGAAGCCCAGAGGCTGATTGATGTTACGAAAGAAAGCTTTTTTAAGGGAATTGAGAAAGCGGTTAAGGGTAACAGAATAATTGATATTTCCGGCGCTGTGGAAGACTATGTAGTGGAGAATGGTTTTTCAGTTGTTCGCGAGTTTGTAGGTCACGGTATAGGAAGAGAAATGCATGAAGAACCCCAGATACCGAACTATAGATGCAGCGGACAAAGAAGCAGGCTGGAAGTTGGTATGACACTAGCCATAGAACCTATGGTGAACGAAGGAACGCATATGGTTAAGATACTCCAAAACGGATGGACAGTCATAACAGCAGACGGTAAACTTTCAGCCCATTATGAGAACACGATAGCGATAACGGAAAACGAACCTATAATTTTGACCATGCTAAGTTAGGGTATGAAAAAGAACAGAGGTGAGTTGATGAAAGTTAGCGTGGGGCAGGTAGTTTACTCAAAAGCCGGGCGGGATGCCGGACGTAAACTTGTCGTCATCGGCATAATAAATGATAACAGCGTATTGGTATCAGATGGTGACCTTAGGAGAGTAGAAAAGCCAAAGACTAAGAAGATAAAGCACCTGACAATTACCGAAAAAGTTATACTACCTTTAAGTGATAAATTTGAAAATGGAATTAGAGTTTCAAATTCGGAAATTCGAAAAGCATTGGCCGAAATCGGTGATGCGGAAGTTGAATTTAATTGAAATAAAGGGTTTGGTATCAGAAGTAAGGAGGATTTGACTTGTCTAAGGAAGATGTTATTGAAGTAGAAGGTAGAGTTGTAGAAGCATTGCCAAACGCAATGTTTGAAGTGGAATTGGATAACGGACATAAAATACTGGCCCACATATCCGGTAAACTCAGGATGAATTTTATAAGGATTTTACCAGGGGATAAGGTTACAGTTGAACTATCTCCTTATGATCTGACCCGGGGTAGGATAACATGGAGGGCTAAGTAATTTAAGGAGGGAAAAAGAAATGAAAGTAAAACCATCTGTAAAGGTTATTTGCGAAAAATGCAAGATAATCAGAAGAAAAGGAAGGGTAATGGTAATTTGCCAGAATCCTAAACATAAACAAAGGCAGGGCTAAAAAATTTTAAAGATGACAGTTGACAATGGACAGTAGTTTGCCTATTATTAAATAGTTACAGTTGTTTTTTTATTGAATAATGGGATTGGATTACATTGACGGTATAATATATTAAGATAAATGTAATTCTATAAGCTTTGAATTCTATGGCAACTGTCTTTTGTCAACTGTCATCTAGCACAGTTTTACATTAAAAATAACATACAGGAGCGGCTGTATGATTGTATGTATTATTTATATGCCTACAATCATAACCTGGATTGTTTATTTTATAAATAAAAAAATATGTGAAGAATTTATAGTAATTTATTGGAGGTGTAAAGAAAGATGGCACGTATTGCCGGAGTCGATTTACCCAGAGAAAAAAGGGTAGAAATCGGGTTAACCTACATCTATGGAATTGGCAGAACTTTGTCAAATCAGATTTTACAGAAGACTGGTATTAACCCCGATACAAGAGTTAGAGATCTGACCGATGATGAAATCAACAAGCTAAGGGAAACAATAGATAAAGAATATAAGGTTGAAGGTGATTTGAGAAGAGAAATTGCCCTCAACATTAAAAGGTTAATGGAAATTGGATGCTACAGAGGTAGAAGACATAGAATGGGTCTTCCGGTTCGCGGTCAAAGAACCAAGACCAATGCAAGGACAAGAAAAGGTCCGAAGAGAACTGTTGGAGCTCAAAGAAAGAAATAGTAAAAGGAGGTATGGGATCAAATGGCTAGTAAAGCAACTAGTGGCAAGAGAACTACTAGAAAAAGAAGAGAGCGTAAAAATATTGAACGTGGAGCAGCACATATACGTTCAACATTTAATAATACAATAGTCACATTAACTGACGTGTCAGGAAATGCCCTTTCCTGGTCAAGCGCCGGAAGCTTAGGCTTCAGAGGCTCAAGAAAGAGTACGCCTTTTGCGGCTCAAATGGCTGCAGAGACTGCAGCTAAAGGAGCTATGGAGCATGGCCTCAAAACTGTTGAGGTTTATGTAAAAGGTCCTGGATCCGGCAGAGAAGCTGCAATAAGGGCACTGCAGGCAGCAGGTCTTGAAGTTAGTCTTATTAAAGATGTGACTCCTATTCCTCACA
Source organism: Acetivibrio mesophilus (assembly GCF_004102745.1). Taxonomy (GTDB): domain Bacteria; phylum Bacillota; class Clostridia; order Acetivibrionales; family Acetivibrionaceae; genus Hungateiclostridium; species Hungateiclostridium mesophilum. The sequence goes on from NZ_RLII01000021.1 coordinate 14,767, forward strand.
ATGGCTGCAGGCCACCTAAGAGAAGAAGAGTATAATAGACGAGATTAAATATAAAGTTTTAATATTTTCGTTGGAGGTGTAAAACTAAATGGCAAGATATACCGACGCATCTTGCAGACTCTGCCGCAGGGAGGGTGAAAAACTCTACCTCAAGGGTGAAAGATGCACTACAAATAAATGCTCGGTTTCCAGGAGAGGATATGCTCCAGGACAACACGGCCAAAACAAAAAGAAATTGTCAGAATATGGTCTCCAGCTTCGTGAAAAGCAAAAGGCCAGAAGATACTATGGAGTTCTTGAAAGCCAGTTCAGAAAGTACTTTGATATGGCTGTTAAAAAGAAAGGAATAACAGGTGAGAACCTTCTTCAGATTCTCGAGCTGAGACTGGATAATGTTGTTTACAGAATGGGTCTTGCAGCTTCAAGGCCTGAAGCAAGACAGCTGGTAAGACATGGTCATTTTAATGTTAACGGAAAAAGAGTAAATATTCCATCATATCTTATAAAGCTTGGAGATGTAATCGCATTAAACGAAAAGAGCAAAAGCTCACCGAAGATGAAGGACAATAAAGAACTTGCAGCTTCAAAGCCAAGTCCGCAGTGGCTGGAATATGATGCAGAAGAGATGTCCGCAAAGGTAGTAGCTCTTCCGGCAAGAGAAGATATTGACCTTCCACTTAAGGAAAGTCTCATAGTTGAGTTGTACTCCAAGTAATAAAGAGGTTTGAGTGTATATTTCTGGTTCAGCAACTGAGGATTCTAACAATAGAGATGAAGGTTTAATTATAGTTAAATTGAGAGATAAAGAACTTTGAATCAGTTGCCCTCAAAAAATATAATAGTTCAAAGGAGGGTTTTTGATGATAGAAATTGAAAAGCCGAAGATAGAATGTATAATATCTAGTGAAGACAACAAATATGGGAAATTTGTAGTAGAACCGTTGGAAAGAGGATATGGTATCACTCTTGGTAATTCACTAAGAAGAATATTGCTTTCATCTTTGCCCGGTGTAGCTGTAACCTCAATCAAGATAGATGGCGTACTGCACGAGTTTTCAACAATACCTGGTGTAGTTGAGGATGTAACCGAAATAATCCTTAATATTAAAGAGCTATCGTTAAATCTTCACAGTGACGGACCAAAGGTTGTATATATTGATGCTGAGGGAGAAGGAGAGATAAAGGCATCGGATATTAAAGCAGATTCTGATGTTGAAATTCTTAATCCGGACCATAAGATTGCGACATTGAGCGGTGAGCACAGACTATATATGGAGTTAACCATTGATAGAGGCAGAGGATATGTATCAGCCGACAAGAATAAGCATCCCGGTCAGCCAATAGGGGTTATACCTGTTGATTCAATTTTTACGCCGGTAAATAAGGTTAACTATACAGTGGAGAACACGCGTGTCGGTCAGGTTACAGACTATGATAAGCTGACTTTGGAAGTTTGGACAAATGGAAGTATTAAACCGGATGAGGCAATCAGTCTGGGCGCAAAAATAATGAGTGAGCATCTCAACTTATTTATTGACCTGTCTGATAATGCTAAAAATGCTGAGATAATGGTTGAAAAGGAAGAGACCAAAAAGGAAAAAGTCCTTGAAATGACCATTGAAGAGCTTGATCTGTCCGTAAGATCCTACAACTGCTTGAAGAGAGCCGGAATAAATACTGTTGAAGATCTTACAAACAGAACTGAGGAAGACATGATGAAGGTTAGAAATCTTGGAAGAAAGTCTCTTGAGGAAGTTCTGAACAAGTTAAAAGGTTTGGGATTATCATTAGCTCCAAGTGAAGACTAACCATGAATAAATTAAATAACGAGTATGTCTATGATTAGGGCCTTTTGGTCTGATCATAGCAGACTTAAGCAAAGGAGGTATAAGAATGCCAGCACAAAGGAAACTCGGACGTGCTACCGACCAGAGAAAAGTGATTTTGAAGGGTCTTGTAACGTCTTTATTCCAAAATGGTAAAATCGAAACGACTGAAGCGAGAGCTAAGGAAGTTAAGAATATAGCAGAAAAGCTTATTGCAATAGCTGTTAAGGAATGTGACAACTTCACATCAAAGCAGGTAAAAGTCAGTGCAGTTAGGCTGGATTCAAAGGGTAACAAGATTACAAATACTAAAAAGTCTAAAAACGGTAATGAGTATCTTGTTGTAGAAAGAGAAGTAAAGACTGATATGCAAAGAGTTGACAATCCTTCAAGACTTCATGCAAGAAGGAAAGTAATGAACTGGTTGTATAAAGTCAAAGATGCTGAAGGTAATTCAATCAATCTTGCAAATAAGCTGTTTGATGAGATCGCGCCTAAGTACAAGGATGTAAATGGTGGATATACAAGAATCTACAAAATTGGTCCAAGAAAAGGCGATGCTGCAGAGATGGTTATTCTGCAATTGGTTTAATATTAAATGAAGCTATATAATTAACGGGGATTGGGTGATACAGGTATTCACCTTAATCCCTGTTTTATTAGGAGAGTTTGGATGAGGGATATAATAGTTGAAGCCAGCAATATAGAATACGAATACAAAAAAAATAATGACGATACCCAAACAGCACCTGTACTGAGGGAACTAAATACAATAATTAATGAAGGCGAATTTGTGGTTGTTATTGGCCGAAACGGCTCTGGGAAATCAACCTTTGCAAGACTTCTTAATGCTATTTTGATTCCTTCCCAGGGAGTGATCTATATAGGTGGTAAAAAAACCTCGGATGAAGAAAACTTATGGGAGGTAAGGCGAACGGTAGGCATGGTATTTCAAAATCCGGATAATCAGATTGTTGCAACATCTGTTGAGGAGGATGTGGCGTTTGGCCCGGAGAATCTTGGTATACCTTCGAACGAGATTGTAAAAAGAGTAAAAGAAGCACTAAAGAATGTTGGTATGGAGGAGCTAGAAAAAGCATCACCCCACCATTTATCGGGGGGACAAAAGCAACGAGTAGCAATAGCAGGTATTTTAGCTATGAAACCAAAATGTATAGTCCTTGATGAGGCTACTTCCATGCTTGACCCGATTGGAAGAAAAGAAGTGCTGACAGTCCTTAAAGACTTAAATCGCAAAGAAAATATAACAATCATACACATCACCCACCATATGGAGGAGGCAGTATTGGCCAAAAGGGTTCTGGTGATCGACCAAGGGAAAATCGTGATGGACGGAAATCCCCATGAAATATTTTCAAGAGTCAATAAGATTAAGGCCCTAGGACTTGATGTTCCTCAAGTTGCAGAATTATTTTATGAACTTAAGAAGAGTGGCTATAATGTGCCGGATAATGTACTTACTGTGGAAGAAGCAGTTCAATGCCTTGCCGACATAATTATTAAAGCCTGATATTTGTGGGTATATTTAGGATGACCTTTATCTGGGAGTTCGAAACTATTCTTTGGTACTTTTTATTATCCAGTACCCGCCCTTTTTATTAATAACCTCACAATTTCCATAAACCGATTTGAGAAAATCAATTGCAGAATTTGCTCCCTGCTTTTTTTGTATTACGAGATAAATAGATCCTCCGGGATTTAAGAAGTTTATGCTGTTTTCAAAAATAGGGTAGATTACTTTCTTTCCAGTTCGTATCGGGGGATTGCTTACAATAGCCTCAAATGTGCCCGTAACATTGGAAAAACCATCGCTTTTTAGGACATTAGCATTGGCAATGCCATTTAGCCGAATATTTTCTGAAGCCAGATCAACAGCACGTTCGTTAATATCAATCATTGTTATTTTTGAATTAGGATTTAATAGGGCAAGAGAAATACCTATAACACCATAGCCGCATCCAATGTCAAGAATATTGCCGGCTATCGGCGGAATGGATCTGATTAAAAGGTCGCTTCCGAAATCAACCTTTTTCTTAGAAAAAACCCCGGCATCGGTATTGAGCTTTATGACAGAGTCCTTCACGGTATAATTAATTGTGCCGATATCATGCGGAGTATCGGGGCTCTCAGTGTAATAATGATTCATATAATGCCACCTTTCAAATGTATATATATTTATCTTTAGTTTTCCCAATCACAATTATACCATAGAACTGGGTTGGGAGATTCATTAAAATGATTTATTGCAAAATATATAGGATAAAACTATACTTGAAGTTGACAGTTAAAAAGTGTATAAATATTATTAATATAAATAATAAAACTACATATTAATATTAAATCTCACTGGGGAGGAAAAATGTCCATAAAAGTAAGCAACCTTACATATACCTATATGAAGGGCACTCCATTTGAAAAAATAGCACTGGACAATATAAATTTAAGCATAGAAACAGGTGAATTTGTCGGTATTATCGGGCATACAGGCTCGGGTAAATCTACCCTTGTCCAGCACTTTAATGGCCTTTTAAAACCTACCTCAGGCAGTGTGTATATAAATGGCGAGGAATTGGCAGGGAAAAAAGCGAGTAAGCTGAAAAGTCAGGTGGGGATTGTGTTTCAATACCCTGAACATCAACTGTTTGAGGAAACTGTATACAAGGATATAGCTTTTGGCCTCATAAAAAGAGGAGAAGAAACGGATGAAATAGACAGGAAGGTCAGAAAAACTGTAAGCATGATGGGACTTTCCGAAGACATCCTAAGTAAATCCCCCTTTGAACTATCAGGGGGACAGAAGCGGCGAGTGGCTATGGCAGGAATCCTCGCACTTGAGCCATCTACCCTTGTTCTGGATGAGCCGGCAGCAGGTTTAGACCCCGCAGGGCGGGATGAGATATTTGAATTGATTTCAAGTTTGCATAAAAACAACAAAATGACGGTGATACTGGTATCCCATAGTATGGAGGATGTTGCAAAGTTTGTTCAACGGGTGGTAGTCATGAATAAGGGCAGAATTGAAATGTGTGGCTCGGTACGGAGTGTTTTTAATAAGATTGACGAACTGGAGAGAATAGGACTTGCTGCTCCCCAGATTACTTATCTGATGAAAAGATTAAAAAAGAAAATTCCCGAATTAAATGACAATATCCTGACTGTTGCTGAAGCAAAAGCGGAATTGGAAAAATACATAAGAAAGGAGTAATGGGGCTTATGATTAAGGATATAACACTAGGACAGTATTTTCCCGGGGATTCATTGATACACAGAGCGGACCCTAGGGTAAAAATTATCCTGACACTAGTTATAATGACAAATATATTTCTTATAGATTCATATCTTGCCTTTGCTGCATTTGCAGGCTTTATTGTCATGGCTGTTTTTATTGGCAAGATACCTTTTGGTTATACATTAAAAGGCTTAAAGCCAATTATGCCTATAATTGTTTTTACGGCGCTTATTAATATTTTTACTACTCCGGGCATTTTATTTGCAGGATACGGGCCAGTCCGCATCACCTATGAAGGAATAGATATAGCGGCCAAAACGAGCTTAAGGTTTGTGCTTTTGATTATGAGCTCATCCATTATGACCTTGACAACAACCCCCATATCCCTAACAGATGGCCTAGAAAGGCTTCTAAGCCCTCTAAAACATCTGAAAGTGCCGGTACATGAATTTTCTATGATGATGACTGTTGCATTAAGATTTATACCCACATTGCTTGAAGAGACGGATAAAATAATGAAAGCACAGGCCTCTCGGGGAGCTGACTTTGACACAGGCAGCATGTTCGAAAGGGCAAAAAGCTTTATACCCGTATTGATTCCCTTGTTTGTAAGTGCATTCAGGAGGGCCGATGACCTTGCATTGGCAATGGAAGCACGCTGCTATAGAGGTGGAGAGGGCAGGACAAGGATGAAGCAGATGAAGCTGTCCAAGGTTGATTATAAAATTGCATTATCTTTTTTGCTTTTTGAAATTGTTCTAATATATGTACAATATTTCAAATTTCATATTTAAATCAAACTTCTTCTCTAAGTAAGTACTATTTCTGCTACTATTGCATTATTAACGAACGATTCTATATTATTTAGCCATTTAAAGTAAATATAATGAAAAATATCCTGGGTTTGTAGAAAACTAATTAAAATGTTCCGGAAACCGTCAATATTCAAAAAAAGGGACTCTTTACTTTTTTAAAAGGTTCTAGAGTAATTTTTGGTTTTAATGCATCCCAAAGTTTAGCTTCTGATAAAAATTGATACCCAATTTCCTGCCCATATCTTACATGATACTATAAAAATAATTAACCAAATCAAGTCCATCTAAATACCGTCGATTTTATGACAATTTAGAATGAAGATTATTTGTAGTTATAGCAATATATGACAACAAATCATTAGAATATTCTGTCGATCTTTGAAGAGGTTTTTCAACAAATCACAAAGTTTATAAAATAAATCAAATCAAAATCCAGTTTGAATATTCATTTATATTAAAAAACGACAACCTTTGAGTTTAAGTAAAATACCGGGAAATGCTATTAATTACATTAGCTAGAATGTGAAAATAACTTTCTTATTATTCGACTCATAAAATTCACGTATTGACAATATTTTCTGAATATATTAAACTTATTTTGACGAACTAATATATCTTTTGAATGTCATTGAAAGTTATGGCATTGTTAGCACTATCCGGATAGTGAATGTTGATAATAGTTAGACTATTTGCAGCAAAGTGGAAGTGAGGGTTCTTCTGTTATTCCCAAAGAACTCCTATGCAAGGTGGACTATTCAATTAGGGTAAATCAGGAAACCAACAGAGTATACAATCTCTACTGCACTTTGACATCTAAATATATATATGCACATTCAAATTCAGGTTTGACCCAAGAATTGAAGCTCCTGTCATTGTGATATATATAACCTCTACGTTTTATCTTTTTCCCTTGTTGTTGTTACTCATGGCAAGACCGTTAAATATCTAATAATCGAAGTGGAGCAGGATGTATGGCAACCAATTGCCTAGAGTCATACAAAAAAGTTTTGTTCCGGAATACCATACATTGCAACAAAAACCTTAAAATATACGATAGATGCAAATGACATCTGATTTAATTCAAGATTTAAAGTTCTTTTCTGAGGTATTGCAACTACTCAATTACAAGATATTTGATTCAGATAAAGATTAAGAGCAGGTCTTCCTCAAGTTTAAGACTTCTGCATGCTTTAAAAGAGTCTAACGAATTTTGAATTCCTCGTCCTTGTTACTTGGCTTTCGGACATGATTTTGAATGTGATTACATGCATAATTAATACCCTTGTGAAAGTTCTATACATTTTACACCTTTGTGTTATGTTAGTACATTTCAGAATAAACGGTGTATAGGTTTTTCTTTTCTCCTATTATCAGCACTTTGTCAAAGTATCACAAAATTTATCGTTGAATGGTTTTTATGTTGAAATAACTTTGAAAACTTTTTGTAGAAAAAATATTACTAGAGGGAATAAGACGTGCAAAATGCTTGCAGAGGTAAATTGAGTTTTTTGCCTGATGTAAGCTACATAATTTCAAAAAGGGGATTAATATGGAAGTATTAAGCAATAGTAAGTGGAAGGAAGTAAAAAATCAACTTTTAGGAGATGCGGCGATTGTTGAAATGGTATCTGGAGATCATATGACACTATGTAGATATAAGATTAGCGAAAAAATCAATATACCTCTACACTCGCATGAATATGAGCAAAGCATATATGTGTCCCATGGCAAAATGAATCTTGTAGTAGATGGTGAGCTGATTTCCATGAAATCAGGTGATGCTTATATTATATTGAAAAATGTAAAACATTCTGCTGAAATTGTTGAGATACCGTTTGAGTCAATTGAGTCCTATTACCCTAAAAGGGAAGATTTATTGGAAAAGTGATAAAATTAGCCCACTAATATAGGGGCATAGATTCTTGAATATGGGGAAGGTTAAAAAATATGTTTAATGAAAAATATCAAAAGTTTAAAAGAACGATAACGGATTTTAATATTATCCCGAAAGAAACGAAAAAGATTGTAATAGGTATGTCAGGTGGGAAAGATGCTGCGATTATGACTCATTTCCTAATGGAATACCAAAAAGAAGAACGTCCGGATATAAAACTAGATATGTTGATAGCACCAACTCCCTATCCGCTTTGGAATGATATACCAGATAAAATATTCAATACAGCAATTAACAGTACTCAAAAAGATTTATTAATAGAACAGAAAAAAGTGATAGATAATTTTCTGGAATACTGGTCTCAATACATGGAATGTAAAGTTATTCCTGTCGAATACGAGCTTATTGAAGACCGTATACTGAAAATGTATTGGTCATGTATGATGTGCTTTAATACGAAAATGAAAGCATTTAACGATTATTTTCTTAAAGAAGCACATGAAGACAACACTTTATTTGCTTGTGGATGGACAAAATGGGATTCTCATTATACTTTGCTTTCTCATTTATTAAAGTCAGATGGTTCAAAGTGGTATGAGGTGAAAGAGAAGAATCCTAAAAAATACAAGGCCGATTGCATATATCTTGCTTCGTTTTCGGCATATACAAAGGTTGATTTGGGGATACCGGGAAAGAAAATATACAGAATTAACCCAATGGTAGAATTTGATGACAGTGAAACTTTTGCTTTATCACGGGAGCTGGAAATTCCGGTAGTAGAAGATATTTGTGCTAAGTTATATGGGGACATATTCGAGCAAGACAGAAGAAAAATATCAAAATACCTCGAAATCTTTTCTAATAACCAAAAGCATTTAAATCTTTCGGAAAATACTATGCTATATAGTTACAGAACTTTATTGAAATTTATGCAAGATATCGAACTTATACCTCCACTTGAGGAAATTGAAAGTTTGGTGTATGACGCATATAACAGTAACTTTGAAGAGATATTCAATTTATTGAAAAAATAAAAAATAAGAGAACGGATAGCGATTGATTATGGACAAAAATGATGGAATTTATGAAATAAAGGGTGGATTCAACGTATTGTCAGAATTCTACGATTCTGATGAATTGAACTTCTTTTTAGATAGTTCCAAACTGATGGTTAATGAATTGAAACTGTCAGGAGTGAAAAGTATATTAGATTTGGCTACAGGTACGGGTCATACTGCTTTTGAATTATCAAAAAAATATACTGATTCAAAGATTATTGGAATTGACATTTCTGAATCTATGCTAAAAAAAGCAGAAATGAAAAAAAGCAAGAACAGCAATATAGAATTTAAGATACATGATATTGAAGCATTGGAGTTTTTAGAATATAAATATGACCTTATTACCTGTTCGTTTGGAACATATTTTATTAAAGATACTGTACGGCTTTTTAAAAATGTCTTGCAAAAATTGAATAGAAACGGAAGTTTTGTATTAACTTGTTTTGCAGAAGAGTCGTTCATGCCTTTTAGCGTAGAGTATTTTGCGAACCTAAGAGAAAAAGGCATTATTCAAAACTATCCTAAAGACTTTAGCAGCTTAAATGAAAAGTATGTAAGTGATTTGGTTATAGCTGGGTTTAGTAATGTGAAAACAATTGACAAAAGAATGCAATATAAAATAAAAAAGGCTGAAGAATGGTGGACGGTTATTTGGGGTACGGGCTTTAGGAGTTTCTTAGAAGAGTTAGATTATGAGGATTTGGAGCAATTTAAAAGCTATCATCTTGAAAAAATAGATGAAATGCTTAAGCGAGGTACGGACACGTATAATTTGAACATTTTAATCATGATTGGAGAGGTAAATCCATGCTAAATACTAGCATAAAGTATATGGATTATTTTATTCCGCAGACTAGTATCACAGTTGAGGAAGTAATAGCTAAGAGTGAAGAAAAGCATATTATTCCAGGCGATAATATAGAAGAGTTCTGCAAGCAGTTCAAAAGAGAAAGTCGAATTGATGAGGTATCATCATTTGCTCAAGAAGATGACTTGATAAAAATTATTACTGAAATGGTTGAACGACTTTTTTGCGATACAGGAATAGATCCGTCAGAAGTAAGTTATTTAGTAGGTGGAAATAGAGTCTTGATGGATGGAGATATTTCGATTATACATTACATACATGAAAAATTTAAACTAAAAAATGCGGTTATCCTTCCAATATTTCAACCTTGTGTTTCAACACTTTTTGCAATGGGGTTGTCTAGAAAACTGCTAAATCCAATTGATAGAGAATATATGCTGATTTTATCCATAAATAAGGAAATAGATATAAAGGACAGATTTATTGGGTTAACAGTTATGGGAGACGGTATATCACTAGTTTTAGTTGAGAACCGACCCGGTCTAATTAATATAAAAGATTGGTGCGCTTTGAATAATGGAATAAGTAGTTTTAGCAAAAGGGAAAATTTAGGCAATGCCATAAGCTTACTACAGATTCGCTCGAATATAATCAAGAATGGAGCTTGCTTCATACTAAAATCCGTAGAACAGTTTGGTATTAGTATAGATGATGTAGATATTATTATTCCACCTAATACTTATTATGATGTTTGGGACAAGGTTTATAGTAATTTGCTGGAAATAGATTCTTCTAAGTTTTATCTAGATAATTTTGGATATGGTGGACATGTTAATGATGTCGATTTTGTCAGAAATATTAAAGACTATATGGATAAATGCCTATATCGTGAAAAAGACGAAAATATGTTGGTTTATGGTAAGGATATTATTGCTTCAAATGATATGAATTATCAAACTGTTTTTTTGGAAATTAAAAAAAATTAAACTATGCTTTGAGATTAAGAGCTTCTAAGCCTAATACTAAAATTCTTGATGTCTTATAAAAATATTAGAAAAAGCATTGTAGCCACTATTATATCTCAGTTGAGGGGAAAAGGTGAAATAATGGGGTCAATAATCAATATATCGGCGGAGTATATTAAAAAATTCGCATTAAGTAATGGGACTGATTTTGTAGGAATAGCATCAATTGACAGATTTGACGGTTCACCTGAGGGGCACCACCCTAAAGATTTATTAAAGACAGTTCGCTCGGTTATTGTTTGTGGAATTATTGTTCCTACTGGGGCTTTATTTGCTCCGTCAACCTTGTATCATAAAGTGATTGAAGCGACACATTTAGAGTTGGATCAAATAGCTATGAAAGTTAGCTGGGAGATTGAAAAAAACGGAGGATTGGCTGTACCTATACCTTCACATGCTCCTTATTATTTTTGGGATGAAGAAAATCAATATGCCATGGGAGATTTATCAATCAGACATGCTGCAGAAGCAGCTGGACTAGGCAAAATTAGCAAGTCTGCAATTTTTATTTCGAAGGACTATGGAATACTAACACGTATGGCCTGCGTATTAACAGATATAGAAATTGAGCCTGATCCAATAGCTGATTGGAATCCTTGCCCCGAAGAATGCAAACTATGTGTAAACGCATGTCCTGTAAATGCCCTGCAAACTGAAAAACAGTGTACCCAGTCTATATGCAGGAAAAATCTTTTCAGCTTTACGCTTGGGGGCGTGAAAGTTGAGGATTGTAGAGAATGTATTAAAGCTTGTCCTTGGGTTTTAAAAAGGAAAGGTAACAAAGTTAATCAAGAGTGTGTTAGGACTTTTAATATTGGGAGTATTGAAAATCAGTCTAACACACCTAAAAAAGTAATAATATCGACGTTAGGACCAGCAGGCACTTGCAGCGAACAGGCATCTTTGTTTTATATCAATAAGAATAATTATGCAGGGGAGGTTGTTTTGTATTCTTCGTTTGAAGAAGCTGTGTTGGCTTTAAAAGAGAGCAAATCAGATTATGTAATTATTCCTTCAGCTTATCAGAATATTGCATCTATTATTTTTCAGGAGAAATGTCACATTGAAATACATGATGTTTTTAAGCTTGCAACACCAAGTCTCGTAATAGCAGGAAAGGGAAAAGATAAAGAGGTTAAAAAAATAGCGACTCATGCTTCTCCAAGCAGTTTGGCCAAAGAATATTATCCTAATGCAGAATTAATTATTTCTAAGAGTAACAGTAATTCTGCCGAAATGCTGATAGCAAACGAAGTAGATGCATGCATTACTACAATGAATTGTGCTATAAAATACTCCTTAGACATTATACATGATTTTGGTGCAATTGCTATGGGGTGGAATGTATTAAAAAGAAAGAGTTAGGAGATGGAGTTTTGTGAAAGAAGCAAGTAGACTGAAGGGCTATAGTTATTCGCACGACATTGGCAGGAAAGCAAGAGATAATGGACAGATTCTATCGGTCAGAGTGGAAACAAGTCTCTTGTGTAATATGAGATGTAGGTATTGCGGTTGGAATAGCGGGATACCGTTAGATGACGAAGTCGGTTTTGATACTCTTATAAATTTTATCTCAGAAGCAAAAGAGATGGGAGCAAAATCTGTGGTAATTATCGGCGGTGGAGAACCTACAATATACACACATTTTAAAGAACTCGTAACTTATATTAACCAAGAGGACTTAATTCCTGTTGTTATTACAAATGGTCTTACAACGGATATTGAGTTGGCAAAGTTTCTCTTTGAAAATAATTGCTCAGTATTGATAAAATGTGATTCATTTAAGGCTGAAGTGCAAGATTACTTGTCAGGAATGGATGGTGCATACAAAAAAATACAGTATGGGTTGAAATCTCTAATAGAAGCAGGATTTACAAAATCTGTTCCAGATGATAACAACTTAAGGCTTGGAATATCTTTTGTTGTTACCTCAAAAAACATTGATGAAGTATGTGATATTTGGCGATTTTGCAGAATGAATAATATTTATCCCAACATCGAGCTGCTCAATCCCACAGGCCGATCCTTAGAAAATATTGATGAGTTGCTACCTGACAGCAAAAAGTTGGCTAATATTATGAAAACTATTAGTGAAATTGATGAAAAAGAGTTTCAGATAAAGCAAATTAAGCAAATTGATCGTTCTAATCATTGCCTACAGCATTTATATAGTGTTTATCTAAATGTAGCAGGGTATGTCCAGCCATGTGGAGCAATAAGAATAAGGAATTTTAACTATAAAGATAACTCTTTACGGACAATATTAAATAATGACTATTTTAAAAAAGCCAGAAGTAAGGAGATTCATCTTGATGAAAATGTTGAGTTGACATCCTTTAACGTGTAAATGTGAGGAGTAACTATGAAGATTACAAATGAAGTTTATAGTATAAGAGATGAATTATTACGAGATAAAAACTTTTTTAATTGTAATCCTGAACTTGGTTATAAGGAATTTAAAACATCAAAGTATATTTCAAGTAGACTAAAGGAAATTGGTTTTCAGGTAGAGGAAAACATAGCAACGACAGGAGTAGTTGCAGTACTAAAGGGGAAGCAAGATTCTCCATGTATAATGTTTAGAGCTGATATGGATGCTGTTCTAACCATACCAGAAGAAACGACGAGTATAATGCATGCTTGTGGACATGATGCACATATGGCTATATTATTGGGTTTGGCCTCTCTGCTAGCTAAAGACAAACACAATTTTAAAGGTACTGTAAAACTAGTTTTTCAGCCTGGTGAAGAGGGGTTTGGAGGAGCAGAGGCAATGATACATGAAGGAGTGCTCGATAATCCGAAAGTCGACAAAGCATTTGCTCTTCATGTTTGGAGTGAATTGGATGAGGATTGCATCGGTATAAAAGATGGTCCAATAATGGCGTCTGGGGATGAGTTTGAAATAGAAGTTTATGGTAAAGGCGGACATGCAGCACTACCTGAAAAATGTTCGGATTCTATATACATTGCATCACAGATAGTGGTAGTTTTGCAGTCAATAGTTAGTCGTAATATTAGTCCTATTGATACTGCTGTTGTTTCTGTAACATCTTTTAACGGGGGGTGCAATTATAATACAATATGCGAAAAAGTTGCAATTAGGGGTACTTGTAGAACTTTTAGAAATGAGACTAGAGAATTAATTGCGTCAAAGATTAAAGAAATATCTACATCGATTGCTTCGAGTTTGGGTGGAAAAGCTATAGTGAAGTACAGATTCAAGCATCCGCCCGTAGTAAACTGGAAGGAAGAATCGAATCTTGTTGCCCAAATAGCAGAACTTGTTGTAGGTAAAGAGAATATAATAACCAACTATAGTACAATGTGCACAGAGGATTTTTCTCACTTTTTACGCAAGGTTCCTGGAGCTTTGGTTTTAGTAGGATGTAAAGGTGAAGAATATTGGCCTCAGCATAGTCCGAATTTTTATGTAGGAGAAAAACCAATGCTTATTGGGCTGGAATTATTATATGGGATTGCAAGAAAATATCTGTCTGACTAACTGTGATAAATGAAAAGAACATGGGGGATTATGCATGGCTATTGAGAATGTTATAAATATTACAAAAGATATTAGTGATGGTACAGTTACTAATACGAAATATATTGATTTTCTAAATAATCCGGAGAGTTACAGTCAGGAAGAGTTTTCTAAGCTTTTTTCGGATTTCAAGTCTGAACTGAATAAGGGCAAAATTAGAGTTGCAGAAAAGATTAAAAATAAATGGAAGGTTAATTACTGGGTTAAGCAATTTATACTTCATGGGTTCCGATATGGAACAACTAAAGAATATGGATCAAATTGCGAGGATAGATATTTTGATAAAAGTACATTAGGAAAGAGAGAGTTAACGTATGAGGATGGAGTTCGCGTTGTATCACAGAGTGCGACAATTCGAGATGGTGTGTATATTGCGCCAGGCGTCATATGTATGCCACCATGTTTTATAAACATTGGAGCATATGTAAGTGAGGATACTTTGATTGATTCAAATACATTAGTTGGCTCTTGTGCACAGATAGGGAAAAGAGTTCATTTGAGTGCTGGCTCTCAGATAGGAGGAGTGCTTGAGCCGGTAGGAGAATTCCCGGTTATTATTGAAGATAATGTTTTTATCGGAGGTAATTGTGGGATTTACGATGGCACAATTATCAAAAAAGGTGCAGTAATTGGAGCAGGTACTATAATTACCGGGAGCATAGGGGTTTTTGATATAGTACATAACAGAGTTTATTCGAGAACAGATTCAAAGCCTTTAACAATACCTGAGGGTGCTGTTGTTGTTCCGGGAGCGAGAATGATTGAAAAGCAGATTTTTGATAACGTTAAGTTATCGCTGCAAACTCCAATTATTATTAAATACGTAAAAAGTGGTAATGCAAATTTACAGTTGGAGGATGCCTTAAGAGAAATTTAGAATTCCAATAAAACTAAACATTCATAAAAGGGGAGGTTTCCTTATGGAAGCAAAAGAAGTTGTTATATGCAAAAAATGTATTTTACCGACGACGTTTAGAGATATTGAGTTCAATGAAGATGGTATCTGTAGTTATTGTACAAGCAATAAAACAGTGGCTAAGGAGAGGAATGTTTCGCCGGAGTATAAAGCGAAATGTATAAAAGAAATCGATGAAATAATCGAATCGGTTCGGGGAAAAGGGCAATATGACTGTGCTGTTGGATTTAGCGGTGGTAAAGATAGTACGTACTTGCTATGGGTTTTAAAAGAAAAGTATAAACTAAATGTACTGGCAATAGCTGTTGATCACGGTTTTATGCCTAATGTTACTATAGAAAATATTAATACTGTTCCTCAGAAGTTAGGCATAGATTTAGTCACTTTTAAGATAAATTCAGGTTTTATGGAAAGATTCTTTAAATACAAGTTTTATAATTATAAATCAAAAGCGGTGTTTGACTCGATGTGTGGAGACTGTTCAGATATACTTGAAGGTTCTGTTATGAGGGTTGCGGCATCATTTAATATTCCGCTAGTATTCATAGGATTATCTCCTGAGCAAGTAAATAGGTATTTTTATGAAGTTCCATATGACCATATAAACTCCAATTGGGAAAAGGAATTTTTAAATTCAGAAAGCTTTAATAAAAACGATAAGCTTTATATGTGGAATGCAAAGAACGATTCGGAAAAGAAGCTGAAAGTTATACTACCGTTTCATGTTTGGGACTATAGTGAAGATGAAGTTGTAAAAAAGCTCGAGGAGCTTGACCTTCTTACTGTGAAAAACTCCAACCCATTAAAAACCAGATGCAAGATACTGGATACTATGTGCTATGTGGATAAGCATAGGTTGGGATATGATGGGTTTGTTGCACCTTTTTCAGACTTGATAAGGTTTGGTAAGGCACCAAGGGAAAAGTACTATGATTTATTTTATGGGAAAGATTATGAATTAAACATGGAACATGTTAATGAAGTGATTAGTAGACTTGACTTGGATATGGAGTTAATTCTAAATAAATAGTATTAGTTCATAAATAGTTTTTTCTACTTGTAATAAAGATATATAATTTTTGAAGTAGTTTACTTTTATAGTTAAATTATATTATTATAATGAAAAAACAATGTTTGGAGGATAAAAATGACTAATCTATTTATTAGCAAAGAAAAAGCTTATGAACTTATTGAGAAATACGGCAGTCCCTTATATGTTTATAATGAAGATATTTTAAAGTTGCGATGCTCTGAAATGAAAAATTTAATGCCCATTAAAAATTTTAGAGTAAATTTTTCCGCAAAGGCGAATGGAAATCTTGAACTACTAAAAATAGTAAAAGAGCAAGGGGTTGATGTAGATGCAATGTCTCCTGGAGAGATCTTTATTCAACAAAAAGCCGGCTTTCCTGCGGAAAGAATATTCTATATTGGGAATAATGTTTCAGCCGATGAAATGAAATATGCAATTGAAAGGAATATTTTGGTTAGCGTAGATTCGTTATCTCAATTGGAGCTTTTCGGAAAGATTAATGCCGGCGGGGATGTAGCTGTCAGATTCAATCCGGGAATGGGTGCCGGTCATCATGAAAAGGTTGTAACTGCAGGCAAAAAGACAAAATTTGGAGTACAAAGAGATTTTATTCCTCAGGTCAAAGATATTTTGAAAAAATATAACCTTAACTTAGTCGGAATAAATCAGCACATAGGCTCGTTGTTTCTGGAAGGAGATGCATATATAGAGTCTGCTATTACACTATTGAGCATAGCAAAGGAATTCGAAAATCTAAGATTTGTAGATTTTGGAGGAGGGTTTGGAGTCCCCTACAAAGATAATGAAGGAAGATTGGACTTGGCAAAACTGGGCGAAAAGCTTAAAGAATTGATAGTTGAGTTTGTAGCTGAGTATGAGAACAAGGATATTATCTTTAAAGTCGAGCCGGGTAGATACTTGGTAGCAGAGTGCTGTATTCTATTAGGTGAAGTATATTCAGTTAAAGATAATTATGGCACTAAATATGTGGGAACCGATCTTGGATTTAATGTACTTTCTAGACCTGTATTGTATAATTCCTATCATGAAGTGGCAGTTATTAGTAAGAATGACTTTGATGATATAAAAGAAACTGTCAATATTGTCGGTAACATTTGTGAAAGCGGTGACATAATTGCAAAAGACAGAGAGCTGCAGAAAATTCAAGAGGGAGACATAATTGCAGTATTGAATGCAGGTGCTTATGGGTATGCAATGGCATCAAATTATAATTGCAGATTAAGACCAGCAGAGGTTTTGATTTGCTCTGATGGGACTGATAGATTAATTAGAAGAAGGGATACATTAGAAGATCTAATAAGAAATTTTGAAGTATAGGATAATAGTGTGGGCAAAAGCATGCAATGTATAATCATTGTGTTTTGGCCTTAAATAAGATTTACCGATAGGATTATAAAAAAATAAAAGAAAGGAGAGTATGGTTTAGTCATTGACTATATCATACAAGTTTACTATGAACATTGAATATAAAAACATAAAAGATTTTGAAGTAGAGCAACTAAGAGATTTGTTTCTATCAGTAAAATGGGATTCGGGAAACTATCCTGAGAAGCTTAAAGTTGCAATGAAAAATTCATCTTCCGTATACTCTGCTTGGGATGGAGATAAGTTGGTTGGATTGGTAAATTGCTTATCAGATGGTGTGATGACAGCGTATATACATTTTTTATTGGTGCATGCAGATTACCATGGACAAGGAATTGGTGAGAAACTTATGTCCCTGATGCTGGAGGAATACAAAGACTATTTAAGAAAAGTTTTAATAGCATATCCGAAAGCTTTGGAGTTTTATAAAAGATGTGGTTTTCATGTGGCAGATGAGAAGATACCTATGTTTATTACGACACTAAAAACTTAAACATGAATTATTAATGGACCTCATACGCAAAATCTAGGAGAATAAACAGTTTTGGAAGGGATATTGAGATGATTTATAAAGAATATGGTAAAACTAAAAAGCTTGTTTCTGCTATTGGATTTGGGGGCATGAGGTTTGAGAAAGAAAATGGGCGATATAATATTGATAAATGCGTGGAGCTTTTAGCTGAAGCAAACAAGCTTGGAATAAATTACTTTGATACTGCTCCGGGATACAATGATGATCAAGGTGAATATATCTTTGGGGAGGCATTCAAAAATATGACAAAGGAATTTTATGTCTCCACAAAGAGTATCGCCAAGTCAGGACTCGAACTACGTAAGGATCTTGAAAGATCCTTACGTAGAATGAATGTAGACAAAATTAATTTTTTTCATATATGGTGCGTGCTTAATATGGACGATTATAAAAGCAGAATTGTAAAAAATGGAGCCTATGAAGCAGCACTTAAGGCAAAAGAAGAAGGGCTGATTGAGCATATTGTTATTTCTACGCATTGCCACGGAGATGAGATTGCTTCAATAATTGAGGATAATCTATTTGACGGCATTACTATAGGGTATAATATTTTAAACTTTCCTTATAGGAAGAATGGATTAAAAGCGGCTTATGAAAGTGGATGGGGAGTTGCGACCATGAATCCTTTAGATGGGGGAATTATACCCCTAAATGCCAACTATTTTGAGTTTATTAAATCCGACAACGATAAATCTGTAGTGGAGACTGCATTAAGATTTAATCTTTCGCATAAAGAAATAACAACAGTGCTGGTTGGATTTTCTAATCTAGAGCAGTTGTATGAAAACGTAAGATACTGCAATGAAATAAGAACTATTGATGAAAGCAGGCTACAAGCAATAGAAAAAAAGTTGTCTAAAACACTCAATGAGCTTTGTACCGGTTGCAGATATTGCGAAAAGTGCCCTCAAGGTGTTGAGATTCCAAAGCTGATGATTGCATATAATCAAAAGATGTTAAAAGGTCTTGAGCAAGGTCTTGTTTGTTTACGGTTAGACTGGGGATTGAGTACGGAAAATGCAAGCCTCTGTACCGGATGTGGAGTGTGCGAGAATAAGTGTACACAGCATTTGCCGATTATCGAACGATTAAAAGATATTCAAAATTGGGTTAACAACTAATAGGTTAGAACTATAGATTGTCATCGCGGATTGGCAGTAAGGAGTTTTTTATGGATTTAAGAGTATTAATAATTGTTAATTCGGCATCTGAAAGCTTTGATGATTTTGATAAATATATTTTGCCGTATATTAAAGTTTTTGGAATACCTTATATCATACATGATAGGGCTCATGGAACATTATCTGATTGTAATTATCAGTTGATAATCTTAGGGCATAATCATCTCGAATTATCAAATGATTCGAGTTGGACTGTTTCCGAGAAGGAATTGTTGCTCAAATCGTTAAAGAAGGGCACTGGTATAGTAAGTTTTGATGCATACTCCAATATTTTAGATGATTTTTTTGTCCTTAGTGATTCTATTGTTAATACTAGCAAAATAGTGATTAGCTCAGAGCCACATTATGTTACTGCATTGAAATTTCCGGAAGAAGTTATTGAATTTAAAAATGAAGTAAATAACAATGCCGTTATGAGCATTCATAGGGTAATACTGTCAGAAAATGTCCAAAATTTAGCCTATGCCGATGATGTGCCTTTTATATTTTGCAAATCCGCTTTTGAAGGCCGATTTTTACAATGGCTAAGTTATAAGTGGATAGACCCTTCGATAAGAGGACCTTTATGGAATATGGATGATTTATTGTGGAGGAGCATTGTATGGGCTGCAAAGAAACCCTTTGTTGCAAGAATGATTCCTAATTTTGCTACTATTAGAGTAGATGATTGTTGTGGAGATCATGGGTATTACTCTGAGAATCCGTTTCAATGGGTGGATATTGCTTCAGAATACGGATTTAAGCCATGGATTGGTTTTTTTTATGAAGATATTTCACCTAAAGCTTTGGACAAAATGCGCGAGCTAATAACTGAAGGTAAAATAACTGCTCAATTCCATGGAGTTGAGTTGTTTGGAAGAATTTTTTCAAATGATGATGAGACAACCCATGGCATATTAAAAACAATTAAAGAGTGGTTTGAAACTGTAGGAGGCGAATTTCCTCTTTCAAAATATTTCATTCCTCATGCGTATGATTTGACTTCTAATGCAATCCCTGTTCTTAAGTATTTAGGGGTTGAATTTATAGGGTTGCCATATGAATTGGATAGTGGGGGGGCTGCCGGTGGAATTGGCAATCCCTGGTTGAAAGCCGGCCCTTATAGGAGACATTTTGAAGGCGTTGATGGAAATCCTATGGAGATTTCGACAGTTAATAGACCATTTTATTATGCAGACAGATTCTTAGAATCAAATGAGTCAGCTTCGTTTTTTAATATAATTACTGAAATTAGAGATATAAATGGGTACGAATGGTTTGACTTCAAAAAAGATGATTCTGAAAATATTGATGTTGATGAAGCAATCAAAAATGGGACTTTAATTCTTAAACGCTGTTTTGACAGTAAGATATTTGCAAATCTTTTTACGCATGAAGACACATGGAGAGGAAAGTTTATTTCAAATATTACCCCCAAAGATTGGAGAACCATAATTGCAGGAGTTGTATCCAATTTATCGAGCTATGAATTAAGATTTCCTACATTAGATGAAGCTGCTATGTATGTTAGAGAGCTCAGTCAATCTTATATCGAGAGGGCAGAATATTTTCAAGAAGAGGATATAGTTAGAATAACTATAAGAAGCTCCAATTACCCGACGGAAGTTACAGTTTTTTCAGAGTATAGCGGGTTTATACTGGAATCTAGTTATCCATTGGAAAATAAAGATTTAGCAAAAGAAATTAATATAAAGTTAAAAAAAGAAAGATTACCTGAATATAATACAATATTTACAAGGGAATTTCCAGTTCGCGAGAATATATCTCAGGAGCCTCTATTATTGGGTACAAAGTTTTATTCGGTTGTCCCGGGAGAGATTGAAAGAGTGAGATTTTATTCTGCATCAAATGAAAGCGGGTTGCATCAAATACAGATTTTGAATTGTAGAACTGGTGAAGTGGAGCTAGGTCCAATTTATTGGAATATCGAATGCAGTGCAAGTGGTTGGATGGAATTCAAATTATCAGAACCTCTGAAGATATCTTCAAATACTGAGTACATTGTTTTTATAAGTACCTCATTAGATAAAACCGACAAATATATTTATGTTTCAGCACCTGGATATTTTTGTTCGGCGTTAAATAGAGAGTATTTAAGAACTGTAACTGACAGTGGAGTTTATTTGAGCAATTTTCAAACAATGTCTGAAAACAAAGAGGTTCAAAGCTCATTTTTTCGTGACATTGTTTTTAAAGCAATAATTTAAGAATTATTTTTATAAATACGAATATGCCATTTGGTAAGTAGGTGGGGGAACTTGGAAATGCTTGACTTTATTAAAAAATGTGAGGAAAACAGAGAACACATTTTTATCATTGAGCCTTTTACACAAAGAACCGTTACATATGGACAGCTTTTGAATTGCTGCATGATATTGAAAGATGAATTAACTCAAATGGGTGTATCTAAAGGAGATAGAATAGTATTATCTTTTAGGAATGAAATAGAGTATGTTATTTCGTACTTTTCAGTACTTTGTTTAGGTGCAATACCTGTACCGGTGAATCCTGATGTCAAAAGTACTGAAATACAATCGATAGTGTCAGATACTTTGGCTTCAATAATATTAACTAGGTCTAGGGAAGAAGAAAAAAGTCACAGTTTAAGCTCTTTAGTTCACTATGTTGAGATGGAGAGTTTTTTAAATAGAGAGAGGCACGCTGAAGACACTATAAATACAGAATTTGAATATTCTGAGACAGCCGCAATAATGTACACATCCGGCACTACCGGGAAGCCTAAGGGTGTAGTTCTAAAGCTAAAAGCTGTTCTAAACGGTTTTCGTGAATTTGGGGAAGACTTTGATTTTGATGCAAATACCCGTATAATTCAGCCAATGCCGGTATATCATGCGGATGGATGGTGTTTTTCAACGTTATTGCCTTTCCTTTTTGGTTCTACTGTTATTCTTGCTCCAGATTTCGGCACTTATGTAGCACTGAATTTTGATAAATTGGTTTGCGATTTTAAGGGCAATACAATGATATGTGTGCCATCTATGTTATCTTTGCTAATTGCGGTCAAAGATCGATTTGATGACAAAATTAAGGGAATGTTGAAACATGTGCTGTGTGGCTCGGCAAGATTAGATCCGGAGATACTTTTTAGGTTTGAAGCAGAATATAATACAAAAGTTTATGACAATTACGGACTTACAGAAACTTTATTAATAGCTTACTATTCCCCGAAAATTGAGTATCGATGTGGGTCGGTAGGTAAAATTCCTAAAAACAGGGAAGTTTGTATAGCAGAAGACGGGGAAATTTTGGTAAGCAGTGAGTTTTTGTTTGGAGGCTATTATAATAATACTATTAGCACATCAAAGGTGTATGATGGGAAATGGTTTTATACAGGGGATACAGGATATATAGATGAGGATAATTACCTTTATTTGACAGGGAGAAAAAAAGAGATAATAAATAAAGGTGGTATTAAAGTTTATCCTAATGAAGTAAGTGAAACCATTCTTAGATATCCTGGCATTATAGATGTAGCGACAATTGGATTTGAAGACGAGATGTATGGTGAAGAAATATATTCTTTTGTTGTTTCTTCACCGGATGTAGACATTTCCGAAGAAAAAGTTTTATCATACGTTAAGCAAAACATTTCTCAACTAAAATGCCCTAAAAAAATAATTTTTATAGATATAATTCCTAAAAATGAACTAGG
Source organism: Acetivibrio mesophilus (assembly GCF_004102745.1). Lineage (GTDB taxonomy): Bacteria > Bacillota > Clostridia > Acetivibrionales > Acetivibrionaceae > Hungateiclostridium > Hungateiclostridium mesophilum. Next base: position 37,711 of record NZ_RLII01000021.1, read on the forward strand.
AAAAGTGAATTATAAAGTATTGCAAGAGAAGTTGAAGCAGGTACTATAAAAAAAGCTATTAATTTAATGGGAGTGTTTTTGTGGATATTGTATGTATGCATCCTCAAGATTTTGAGTCCCTTATTGAAGTGGATAAAATATGTTTTGAAAGAAAAAGTTCTAGGAGTATGAGAAATCTACAACTCCTAACTTTTAATGATTTAGAAGGGTGTTTTGTTGCTAAAAAAGGTGATGATATTATTGGATATGTGTTTTCAAAAACTTTTGGAAAAGAGAGCTATATAGGACCGATAGGGGTGCTTCCTGAGTACAGGAAATATGGAATCGGGAAAAAACTGCTTGATGCTGCTGTTTTGCACCTTAAAGCAAAAGGATGCTCTGTAATTGGTTTGGAGGTTCTTCCGGAAAAATGCGATAATATTGGATTTTATTATAGGCTGGGATTTAAGACGGTTTATCCTACCCTAATGCTAGAAGCCTCACGAAATTCACAATATATTGACATCCCGGGAGTAAAAACCATAAATTTATCGTTGCTATCACAAACAGAGCAAGATTTTGTAGTAAATAAAATAAGGGAATGCACTTTGACACAGCTAAATGGGGTGGATTATTCAAATGATATTAGAACTACAGTTGGTGAAAAGGGGAATGTTGTTGTTGCCTTAGAAAATGATAACCCTATAGGCTTTTTTGCTTACTGTGAATTGTGCTTTCCATATGTGTGGGGGGCAGTTGGCAGGCATAAATATAGAAATGACATAATTAGAAAGGCTATTTTTGAATTAGCCTGTTTGAATCCGAAAAAGGAATTGTTATTGGGAATAAATACTGTGTATAACGATGTAGTCAATGTATTAATTGACAGTGGATATAGAATAAAAAAAAGTATCAATAGAATGCTGTTGAATGATGGGGAATATCCCGGCTATTTACACAAGAATGATTACTTCGTAGTGCTGCGGGCTTGGTACAGCTGATGGATAGTTTCATTAACGATATTAAGGGGGATTAATGTGGACGATATTCAAAAAAAAGTACTTGACACTATAAAAAAAATAACAAAAAAAGAAAATATATTTTTGGAAAGTCATATGATAAACGATATTGGTATCAGTTCTTTGGACTATACAATGCTTATTGTGTCTCTTGAAAGAAAATTTAAAATACGATTTGAGAATGATTTCTTAATGAGTGATGCTATATCTGACGTTAAAAGCATATCCGATTATATTGCAATGAGTGTAAACCAAAAAGAGGAGTAACTATATCATTAAATTGGGTCAAAGCTATATGTTATGAATACATATTTTAGGGAAGGAAATAGATTATGCTTAATTTAAGCAATAAGAAGATAATTATTACAGGAGCCGCTTCGGGAATAGGAAAAGCAATAGCAGCACAAAGTGTTGATTGTGGAGCAATAGTTATTGCAGTGGATATTGATTCTGATGGTTTAGAGCGTTTGGAAAAAGAAAAGGGTAAAAACAATATCATTCCTTTTGTTTTTGATGCTTCTAAAATGGAGCAGGTGGAATTATTTTTTAGCGAAATTGAAGGATATACGGGTTACCCGGATTGCTTAATAAACAATGTTGGTATTTATTATGGCAAATCTATCTTAGATTACACTCAAGAAGAAATAGATAGGGTGTTGGAAGTAAATATTAAGTCCGCTGTTTACTTTTCTAAAAAATTCGCTCAATACAAGATGCGTAATAAAGAACACGGCTGTATTATAAATATGTCATCGGTATCTGGACAAGAAAGCAGTTCCGATGCGATATATGGCTTATCGAAAGCAGCACTGATCGGTTTGACCAAAAGCAATGCAATGAATTTTTCCCCTTATGTTCGAGTGAATGCTATAGCTCCTGGAATAATAGATACCCCAATGATGAAGACAATTTCAAGTAGCAGATTAGCTCAATATAGGGAGAGAGAACTTATTTCTGAGCCACTTACACCAGAACAAGTGGCCAATACTGCAATATTTCTAATTTCCGATGCGGCAAAACATTATACAGGAGCAGTTTTTGACATCAATAATGGCTGTTATTTGCGTTAGAAATATATGATGTATTAACATAATGAGTTAATACCCAGCTTAATGGGGGGCTTACATTGAAATATCAATATCTAGGTCGGAATATTGAAATGAAAAATGGAAGGATAATTTGAATTATACCATAAGAGGGTTTTGATTATGAGTGAAGAACTAAAAAGCTTAATACAGGAAATTGATTATCTAAATCTTTCTATTCTTGAAATAGTTAATAAAAGAATGAAACTGATCAAGGAAATGTCGGAATTGAAAGATGAAATATGTACAGAGTATTTTAGTCCGGAATATGAGTCTGAAATGATGGAGAAAATCTTAAGTAAAAATAATGGACCGCTATATGATGAACTTATTGAGGAAATATTCTCCATCATATTTTCTACTTCGTTGAAGTTCATGGGTATAAGTCGTCAAAAAAAGTTATTAATCAGCTCCAGCTCCAATCAATGCTTTAGTAGTATTGGAGAAATGTTTGGATTTGATAATAGCGAACCCATTATAATTGCGGGGCCGTGTGCTGTCGAAAGACTTGAATATCTTGAAATCATAGCTAAATTTTTAAAAGAAAAAGGTCTTAAATTTATAAGAGGTGGCGCCTATAAGCCAAGAACATCTCCATATGACTTTCAAGGTTTAAAAGAAGAGGGTCTGAAGATACTTCATGAAGTGTCTAAACTATATAGATTGATAAGTGTAACTGAAGTTGTTGATACCAGAGATGTGGAATTGGTTTCAAAATATGTAGACATACTGCAAATAGGGGCAAGAAATATGCAGAATTTTGAACTTTTAAAAGAGGTTGGTCATACTAATCGTCCAGTATTATTAAAAAGAGGGCTTAGTGCAACTATTGAAGAATTGATGTTTGCTGCAGAATATATTGTGTTGGAAGGTAATAAAAATGTGATTTTGTGTGAGAGAGGAATCCGAACTTGCGAGACAAAAACAAGGAATACCCTTGATATTTCTTCAATCCCCATTATTAAAAAAGAAACAAAGCTACCAATCATAGCTGACTTAAGTCATTCACTTGGCAGAAAAGATATTGTTAATAGCATTGCGAAAGCAGTTCTTTCGGCCGGGGCTGATGGTATTATGATAGAGGTGCATCCTAATCCTGTTTTTGCCCTTTCCGATAGCAAACAACAGCTTAATTTAAGCGAATTTGATGAAATGCTTAGTCTAATAAAGGATATAAAGTCTACAAAAACATAACTGTCCAATAGAATTAATTACTTTTCCAAATTACTTATAACTTCGATAATAAATTTTACTCACAATTATGTTCCGAATTGATTTTTATTGGATTCGCTAAAGGTGTTTGCGCAAGGTTTTTACTGTATAATATATTTTTAAGGTGCACAAGTACTTTTACAAGTGCAAAAAATTAGTATATAATATACATTGAATGTTGAAACAACGAAGTTGGTCAAATTTAATAAGGTTTGGTAATTGCAGCAGGTAATGGTATGTTATTTGCTTACAAGTATATTGTACTAGGAGGAATAAAATGTATTACATTGGGATTGATCTTGGCGGAACGAATATTGCCATAGGCTTGGTAAATGAAGAGGGTAAAATATTGCATAAGGACAGTGTTCCTACATTGAGGGAAAGGCCATACCAGGAGATAATTAAGGATATGGCAATGCTTACCCAAAAGGTAATAAAGGATGCAGGTGTCAGTGTTGACCAGGTCAAGAATATCGGGGTTGGAAGTCCCGGAACGCCAAACTGCAAGGATGGAATCCTTGTCTACAACAACAACTTGAATTTTCGGAATGTTCCTATAAGGTCTGAGATGCAAAAATATATTGATTTGCCCGTATATCTTGATAATGACGCAAACTGTGCAGCACTCGCTGAAAGTGTTGCCGGGGCGGCAAAGGGGGCAAAAATATCCGTAACCATTACTCTGGGCACTGGAATTGGCGGAGGAGTTGTGATAGACGGCAAGACATACAGTGGTTTCAACTATGCAGGAGGAGAGCTGGGTCACACGGTTTTAATGGTGGATGGTGAGGCGTGTTCTTGTGGAAGAATGGGTTGCTGGGAAGCATATGCTTCGGCAACTGCCCTTATTAGACAGACCAAAAAGGCCGCACAGGAAAATCCTGAGTCACTAATAAACAAGCTTGTTGAAGGTGACTTATCCAAAATTGATGCAAAAACAGCTTTTGATGCAGCAAAGCAGGGTGACAAAACCGGAGAGATGGTAGTACAGCAGTATATAAAATATATTGCCGAAGGACTTATCAATATGATAAATATATTCATGCCGGAGGTACTGGTAATAGGCGGAGGAATATGCAAGGAAGGCGAATATCTTTTAAAGCCTCTGAGGGAGCTTATAAGACAGGGAGTTTACAGCAAAGAGGACATACCTCAAACTGTGCTTAAAACGGCAGAAATGGGCAATGACGCAGGAATAATCGGTGCTGCAATGCTGGGAAAAGGATGCTAGTTTAAAAGGCTGCGAGGGGGCAAAGGCGACGGGCTTTTGCCCCCTTAAATTTGGCCTCTTGGAATGAAAGAGGCAAAAGCGAAGGGACTTGATGTCCCGGGCTTTTGATATTTAAAGAAGCAAAAAAGTGTAAGGAAGATATTATGAGGAATGTAAAGTTAATTATTGAATACGACGGTACGAATTATCATGGCTGGCAAACGCAGAAGAATGCAAAAACAGTCCAAGACACAATTGAAAGGGCGATAAAAGGGCTTACTGGAGAGATGGTTGAACTTACAGCCTCAAGCAGGACTGACTTTGGAGTGCACGCACTGGGGCAGGTAGCAAACTTTATGACGAATTCCAGTATACCCGGGGACAGATTTTCTTATGCTCTAAACAGACTACTTCCCGATGACATAGTAATAAAAGACTCCCAGGAAGTAAGCTTAGATTTTCATGCCCGGTTTAGATCAAAAGGCAAAAAGTACAGATATCTAATTTACAACTCCCGATTTCCATCTGCGATCCTAAGAAACAGAGCCTATCATGTATCCTACGAACTGGATTTTGAAAGCATGCAAAAGGCAGCGTCATACTTTCCCGGCACCCACGATTTCTCCTCCTTTAGGGCGAGCGGCAGCAGTGTCAAAACATCTGTCAGGACCATTACGGAAGCAGTGCTTGAAAGGGACGATAAAATAATAAGCTTTGAAATATCCGGTAATGGCTTTTTGTACAATATGGTGAGGATAATAGTCGGAACCTTAGTGGATGTAGGTATGGGAAGGATAGATGCCGATGATATACCGAAGATTATTGAAAGCCTGGATAGAAAGAGAGCAGGAAGAACAGCTCCGGCAGAAGGTTTGTATCTGGTAGAGGTCTATTACTGAATTAATATATGGTAACACCAATAATATATACTCCCCCATTTTTGGTATACTTTGTTATATGGCAAAAAAATATTATTGACACACGCTCTGTCCCATGCTACAATAAAATATTTTGACAATAAAATGACTTTGTAGTATACTAAATATATAGGGATGTACCATTTGATAGAACATCATTATTCTTAATTTTAATATCAAAATTTCACAAATGAAATCAAAATTAGAAGATATATTAGAAATTCTGATACTATTTTGTTTTTTTGTTTTATTGGAGGAGTGTATATGTATAATATCGGTGATAAAATTGTGTATCCAATGCATGGTGCAGGTGTAATAGAATCTATCGAGGAAAAGGAAATTTTAGGAAACAAACAAAGCTATTACGTAGTAAAAATTCCTATTGGAGAAATGAAAGTAATGATACCAACTCAAAATGTGGATGGTATTGGCATAAGGGAAGTAATAAGTGAAGAGGATGCAGAAAAGGTTTTTTTAATACTGAGAAATAAAGCTATTCCTTCAAATTCAAACTGGAATAAGCGATACCGGGAAAACATGGGTAAGATTAAAAGCGGTAATATTTATGAAGTGGCAGACGTTGTTCGCTGCCTGATGCTGAGGGATAGGGAAAAAGGACTTTCGACCGGCGAGAGGAAAATGCTAAACAGTGCAAAGCAGATTCTCATTAGTGAGCTGGTACTGGCGAAAAATATGAATGCAATGGAGATAGAGGGCATCATAAACAAGTTTATAAAGATTTAATCGAGATTCTTCAAAACTCATAATAAAGCTGTTTATCACAGCTTTTTTTTTGCCCTAATTTTTTTCATAATTATTACAATCAAAAGAATAATATGATATAATTTTAAAAACATTAGAACATCTGCCAGGAGAGTTTGATAATGAAAAAGAGTAGAAAGCTTTGGGTAAGTGCGGTTGTTGTGGCAGCCGGAAAAGGGACTCGTATGAATATGGATATCAACAAGCAGTACATAAAGGTATGCGGAATACCTTTACTTGCTAGGACCCTTAAGGTTTTTGAAGACTGCTCCTTGATTGACGAGGTGGTTTTGGTAGTAAGCAATAGCGACATGTTTTACTGCAAGCAAAATGTTGTAGAGGCCTATGAACTAAAAAAGGTAAAGATGCTGGTGGCAGGTGGGGAGCAAAGGCAGGATTCTGTGTATAATGGCCTTATACAAGTAAATAACGAATCGGACATTATTATTATACATGACGGTGCAAGGCCGTTTATAAATGACGAAATTATCGAAAACTGCATTGAGGCAGCGCAAGAATATGGGGCTTCTACCGTAGCAGTGCCTGTTAAGGATACGATAAAGTCGGCAGATAGTGGGGGCTTTGTAAAGGAAACATTGGAAAGGAGCACGCTCTGGGCTATTCAGACGCCCCAGGCCTTTTTAAAGGATGTCATAATAAAGGCTCACGAAAAAGCTGCCGATGACGGGTTTTATGGCACTGACGATACTGTTCTTGCGGAGAGAATGGGTATACGTACTAAGTTGGTTATGGGAAGCTACAACAACATAAAAATTACAACAAGGGAAGACCTGACATTTGCCGAAGCAGTAATTGGCAATGCTGAAGTATACTGACTTTAACCAATAAAGAAAGGTAAGGGTAATTTGCGTGATCAAAATACATTGTCTATCCAAGCATTTTGGCAATATTGCTGCAGTCTGCGGCATCAGCTTTGAAGTAAAAAAGGGCGAGGTATTCGGATTACTGGGGGAGAACGGAGCTGGAAAAACCACGACACTAAGAATGCTTGCGACCATGCTTAGACCTACTTCCGGTACTGCAACAATGGCAGGTTGGGATATTGTAAAGGAGCCCCAAAAGGTCAGGAGTAGCATAGGAATCCTTTTTGGAGGAGAGACCGGACTTTATGATAGGTTGACATGTGAAGAAAACATAGCATATTTCGGAGAATTGAATGATATGAGCAGGGCTCAAATAAAAGAAAGAATTAAAGAGCTTGCAAAAGTCTTCAATATGGAGGAGTATTTGACGAGAAGGGCAGGAAAGCTCTCGAAAGGGATGAAACAGAAGGTGGCGTTTGCGAGAGCCATAGTGCATGACCCAAAAATAATGCTTTTGGATGAGCCCACCTCAGGACTTGATGTCAGTGCCATAAGAGATGTGCATGAATTTATTGCAAGCTGCAGAAAAGAAGGGAAAACGGTGATTTTTTCAAGTCACAGCATGAGCGAGGTAGAAAAACTTTGTGATCGTGTAGGTATAATTCACAAGGGGAATTTGGTGGAAGTCGGTAATATTGATGAAATTAAGTCAAGATATGGCAATCAGAGCCTTGAAGATATATTTATTAAACTGGTAGGTGACAGAAGTGAACGCTAGCAAGCACGTTTGGATTGTATTCAAAAAAGAGGTAAAGGATATTGTACGGGATAAAAAGACGCTTCTTACCAGTATATTTGTTCCAATGTTGCTAATCCCCATTTTAAGCATGCTTGTAGGGGGAAGTATAGAGGACCTTAGCAGGGATATAAATGAAAACGTTACCATAGCCCTGACACAGGAATCGAACACCGATGAGATTAGGGATATAGTAGAAAATCAGATAATCAAGGACTATCCCAACATAAGCCTTATTGATACAGATGACCCTATAAAGGCCATTAATGAATCAAAGGTGAGGGTGGTACTGGATTTTGAGAAGGATTATGCCTCCAAATTGGCTGAGGGAAAGCCCTTTGCTATAAAGCTCATATATGACAAGTCCCAAACCAAATCCCAGGGAAGCCTTGGTATATTGTGGAATGCTATTGGAGACTACAATGATAGAATTGTAAAGCAGAGGCTTGATTCTCTTGGAGTGAACCCGGAGATATTGACACCTGCGATGATAGAAGAAAGCAATATAGCCAATGAGGAAAAAACCAGCGGAAGCATCCTAGCAGTATCCCTTCCAATGATGCTTGTGGTCTTGATGGCATCCGGGGGCATTGCTGCGGCTACAGACCTTGTGGCAGGTGAAAAGGAAAGGAATACCTTTGAACCTTTGCTTACCACCAAACCCGGCAGGTCTTCTCTTCTTTTGGGCAAATATCTGGCAGTAACACTATTTTCTTTTGTATCAGTTGTTGCAACAATGATAGGTGCGATTATAGGATTTGTGATTGATCCGTCCAGCATGGGTATGGGAGTAGGTACTGACATTACCGGTTTTAGCATACAGCCGTTGGCATTTTTTATGGTCATTGTAATTTCAATAACCCTGGGAATGACTTTTTCAGGTCTGCAGATAGCCCTCAGCAGCTATGCCAAATCCTTTAAAGAGGCACAGACGTATATGTCTTTTCTAATGATAATAGTTATGATACCGGCTTTTGCCACAATGCTTATGCAGCCAAATGACATCCCGGTATATATGTTTCTTGTACCTGTTATGAACACATTATCAGCCTTCAAAATAGTGCTTGGAGGCAGCATCAACTATGCTTATTTACTCATGGCTTTAGGGTCATCAGTGGTGTATGTTGTTATTACGTTGTGTCTAGCGGCCACGCTATTTAAAAAAGAGAATGTGATTCTCAGAAGCTAAAAGCTACGAATAAGCATAAAATTATCAATGCAAATAATAACAATCAAAGAGGAATATCCTTATCTGATGTAGAATTATAATATGATATTCATTTGACAGTCATTAATAATTCCATTGAATTCACGTAATTATTTACATGCAAATCAATTTCCGCTAAATGTTAAATCAGCATCTGATATTTCTGTGTACCGGACTCTATAATTCTGCATTGGGGGATTATTCTATGCTTTTTGGACGCAAAAAGGGAATGCCCGATATTATAAATGGACTTGAAAAGGAGAAAGTCAGTACAGCATGGAGGTTAAACCTTGGGTTCGCAGTAATAGTTATACTTTCCATATTTGCGGTGGGTATAGCTTGTTTCGGCATGATTTCAAATTCCATGCTAAGCCATGCAAAGGTCAGTTCTACTGAGCTTATCAAGCAAACATCCAATAACATAGAGGTGATTCTCACAGGTTTTGACGAGATGGCGATGACTCTGTCAAGGGATAATACACTGGCAGAGTATATAAGTATGCACGATAACATAGAGGATATTCAGTTACGAGCCGAGAATGTCCAAAGAATTGAGAATATTCTAAATAATTATGCGGGGGAAAGAAAAGATATCGCTAATATTGCAGTGGTATCAAATGGAGGAGCTTACATAACATCGGGAACGGTGAGACCGGATGCTCATGAGAATATAAATAACATCTATGCAGTAAAAGCGTTCAATGAAAGCAATAAGCAGTCATTATGGCTAAATACATATACATTGGATATTGATTCAAATCTTAAAAATTCCGAAAAAGTACAGGTTTTTTCAATAATAAAGGGAATATATGCTTCCAGTAGCCTTAAGAGTCAGGGAACCCTGATTATAAACATTACGGAAGAGTATCTTTACAGTCTTATTGCAGACATTAAGCCCAGTGACAACGGAAAAATCTATATAATTGGCAGCGATGGAAATTATGTCTTAAACCCCTTTGAAAGACTTAAGAATGGTAAAAGGGCGGATCTGGAATTCGTTGAGGATATGTTGGGCAGGGATAACAATGTAGACATAGAGGAGATAGACGGTGAGGAGTACCTTGTGACTTATAATACCATTCAACATATAAAAGGCACAGAACTGGGATGGATAATAGTTGAAATTACACCGGTTTCGGAGATTAGGACCAGTGTCACCGAAGCGGGTACGCGTCTGTTTTTCATAGGTATTGCATGTGTTGTCATAGGCTTCATTCTTATAGGGATGGCAACGGCCTTTTATAACCGATACCTTAATAGAAGCTATTCGGAAAGACATTCCATTGCGCTAGAGAGAGAAAGGCTTGCTTCCCTAGGACAGCTAATAGGAGGAATTGCCCACAATTTCAAAACGCCCATAATGTCGATAGCAGGCGGACTAGAGGCATTAAAGGATCTAATAGAAGAGTATGATATTTCTATCGGAGACCCTCAGGTAACCAGTGAGGACCATCTTGAAATTGCGGCTGAGATGAAGGATTGGATAGGTAAGATAAAGCCCTACTGCGGATACATGTCGGATATTATATCCACAGTAAAGGGACAGGCCGGCAATATGAATGAATCAAACAATGCAAGCTTTTCGGTGGGAGAACTATTAAAAAGAGTTGACATTCTAATGAACCACGAGCTAAAGAAGTTTTCCTGTGAGTTGAGACTGGATATAAAAGTGGATAAGGACACACTTATAAGAGGAGAAATAAATAATCTTATACAAGTACTGAACAATCTTATATCTAATTCTATTGAATCCTATAGCGGAAATGAAGGAAAAATCGACCTGTTAATCGGCAAAAACGACCAGGAATTGGAAATAGTCGTAAGGGATTATGGAAGCGGAATACCGGAAAATGTGAAAAAGAAGCTTTTAAAAGAAATGATTACAACCAAGGGAAAGAACGGAACAGGGCTTGGCCTATATATGTCTCACTCAACGATTAAGGGTAAGTTTGGAGGGACAATGAAAATAAAGAGTGAGGAAGGGAAGGGTACCGAAATATTAATTTCCATTCCTTATATTGCTAAAGCTTAGCGAACAGGTGGAGGCGTGTAAAATGTCAAAAGTGATAAAAGTGCCAAGATATATAAAAAGTGTTTTTAAGAAATTAAATATGTTAATAATAAAAAAGCAGATGAGGTTCAATGCTGCCTTTGCTTTGATTATATTGATTTTGACTACATTATTGGGTTACCTATCCTTTAATATGATATCCAATGCTATGATAAACCATGCCAGTGCGGATTCCCTTGAGCTTATAAAGCAAATCAGCAATAATATCGAAACAATAATGATTGGATTTGACGATATTTCAAACGGGATTCTAAGGAATGAAGGCTTTGATAATCTTGTAAAAATGCATGGACAACTGGATAATGAACATAAAAGGGCGACAAACGGAAGAAATATAGAAGATATCCTGAACACACTCACAAAAACAAGAACAGATATAGCAGATATAGCAGTGATTACAAATATCGGGGAATACATTACTTCGGGAGAGACAAAACCGCTAACCACGGACAATGCGCTTGCATATTATGCGGTACGGAGATTTAAACAAAGCAAAAGAGACTCATTGTGGATTGATACATATCAGACTGAGGTGGCAACTACAGGTACTCATACAGGCAACAAACTGGTTATATCAAATATGAAAAGCATTAAGGGCGAGAACAATGAGGAAATTGGCATACTTATGCTCAATATAAAGGAATCATACATATATAGCCTCATATCCGATATAAAAATTCCTGATGAAGGGCAGCTGTATATCGTAGGAAAAGATGGCAACTATGTAATGAATCCATTAAACAGAATTCAGAATGGAAAAGTGGATTATGTAAAGTATGAATTATACATTCAGGAAATATTAAAGCAAAAAAACGGAACCTCTATTAAAAACATAAACGGAAGAGAATACATACTGGCTTACCAGACAATTGACAATATAAACGGGATTGAACTGGGGTGGACAGTATTTGGAATGATTCCGATTGATGTCGTAACATCGGGCATAGACAGTACCAGAGTCAGTTTGTATAAGATCGGTTTAATATGCGTTATTATCGGGTTTGGGATTTCTTTATTGTTTACACGTTTTTATAATGCATATCTGGAAAAAAGTTATGACAAAAAACACTCTATTATTATGGAGAGAGAAAGACTTGCATCCTTAGGGCAGCTTATGGGAGGAATAGCACAGAATTTTAAGACCCCTATTATGTCAATATCTGAAGGATTGGATGAATTAAATAATCTTGTAGTCGAATATGAAAAATCTATTGAAGACGGCAATGTATCGGATTCGATGCAGCATGAAATTGCTTTAAGGATGAAAAAATGCGTGGATAACATAAAACCCTATTGTTCGTATATTTCGGATGAAATATCTACCGTAAAGGGACAGGCTGTTAATTTCAATGAATCCACCGATGGAAGCTTCACTGTTGGCGAATTGCTTAAGAACGTAAAAATACTTATGAGCCATGAGGTTGAACGCCACCACTGCGAAATGAACGTGGACATGAAGGTGAGCGAAGATACGTCAATAAAGGGAGAAATAAACAATATGACTCAGGTAATGAATAACATAATTACCAATGCTATTGAGTCGTATAACGAAAGTGGAGGAAAAATTGATATCATTTTCAGCAAAAAAGGACACAACCTGGAAATTAATGTTAGGGATTATGGATGCGGGATCCCTGAGAGCATAAAAGACAAGTTGTTTAAAGAAATGGTGACAACCAAGGGGGCAAGTGGTACAGGAATAGGTGTCTATATGTCGTATTCAACTATAAAAGGAAAGTTTGGAGGAACCATGACAATTGACAGCGAAAAAGGGATGGGAACCTCCGTAAATATCAGCATACCCTTAAAAGGATAAAAGGTTTTTACTCTACGGTAACACAGCTAAATACCTGAATACCTTGGCCTTGGCCGAATTGGGTAAGGCCCTCCCCGGTGGTGGCAGTTATTCCTATGGAATCTTCCGGTATATCTAAAAGCTCTGAAATACTGCTTCTAATTGCGGGAATATGGGGAGTGATTTTAGGGGTAAGGCATTCTATGGATATTGATACATGAACTATTTTTTTGCCGTTTAAATACTTGAGTGCTTCTTTAAGATAAACTCTGCTGTCTGTTATACCCTTTTCAAGACAGAGTTCATCGCTGATTTTTCCGAGTATGTTTACGCAGGTAACTCCTGAAATCGCATTTGTAATGGAATGCAGTATAACATCCGCATCGCTGTTGCCGGCTAAGGGAGGGTATCCTTCAAGTACTACTCCTCCAAGCACAAGCTTTTTATTCTTGTCATCAAAATCGAATCTATGGCTGTCCTGTCCTATCCCAACTCTCATCTATAATCATTCCTTTAATATTGTTATTATCTTTTATTATTAATTAGATTTTAGTTTTAGTATTCTTTCAAGATTATATCTTACTAATCAATAACAGGCAAGACGAACCAAGTTTTTTGTGCTTTTTATGTATATTGACATAGTATGGCAGGTATATTAATATATAAAATATAGTAATTCGAATATATGCAAGGCGAATAGCAAAATGAATAGAGGATTGTATGGTCTATGAAGGGGCTGCGAAAGGGCAGGCTTTTAGAGAAGGAGCTTCATGAGTAATCAAACTGCTTACATAAAGGACTGATATACTCATGGCTGAGAGGGTTCCTAAGCAATAAAACTTTCTTCCCACCCTGGAGATGCGGTTTATGAGACTGCCGGATATACTCCGTTATAGGTATATAGAGTAGGGTTTTACCAATTTGGGTGGTACCGCGGAAAACAACACTCCGTCCCATAGTAGTGGACGGGTTTTTTTAATGTTAAGGAAATTATTCCGGTTATATATTTCTTGATTTTTAAGGAGGTTTTTATTTATGAGAGTTTCCAATATGTTTTTTCAAACATTGAGAGAAGTGCCGGCGGAAGCTGAAATAGCAAGCCATCAGCTTATGCTGAGAGCTGGTCTTATGAGGAAGCTGGCATCGGGAATTTATTCCTTTTTACCCTTGGGTTACAGGGTATTCAGAAAGGTTGAGCAGATTGTAAGGGAGGAAATGGACAGAGCTGGTGCTCAGGAATTGATAATGTCGGCACTTTTGCCTGCTGAAGCGTACCAGGCATCGGGCCGATGGGAGGTATTTGGATCAGAAATGTTCCGACTCAAGGACAGAGGCGGCAGGGATTTTTGTCTTGGACCAACCCATGAAGAAATATTTACTGAGACTGTTAAAAGTGCCACAAGGTCATATAGGTCTCTTCCCCTTACCCTCTATCAAATTCAGACAAAGTACAGGGATGAGAGAAGACCAAGGTTTGGCGTCATGAGATCAAGAGAGTTCGTGATGAAGGATGCATACAGCTTTGACAGGGATGAGGCAGGTCTCGATATATCCTACAAAAAGATGTATGATGCATACTGCAGGATATTTGACCGTCTGGGTCTAGATTACATCATTGTGGATGCAGATACCGGAGCAATGGGAGGCTCGGGCTCCCAGGAGTTTATGGTAAAATCGGCAATCGGCGAATCCCGTATTGCATATTGTGATGCCTGCGGTTATGCAGCCAATGATGAAAAGGCAGAGTGTATACCTGAAAAGTGCTGCGATGGCAAAAACTGCTGCGAAGAACTGGAACTTGAGAAGGTTGCCACCCCGAACGCCCGGACCATTGAGGAGCTTATGGAGTTCTTCGGCTGTTCTGCAAAGGAATTTGCAAAGACCCTTATATATAAAGCAGACGATAAAGTGGTTGCTGCCATGGTAAGGGGAGACAGGGAGCTAAATGAGACAAAGCTTCAGAATCTCTTGGGCTGCATAGAGCTTGAAATGGCAGATGCTGAAACAGTAGAGAAGGTCACAGGTGCCGCAGTGGGATTTGCAGGTCCTATAGGCCTTGATATTGATGTTGTGGTTGACCTTGAGGTTGAAGGCATGAAGAACTTTGTGGTGGGAGCAAATGAGACAGGTTTTCACTACAAGAATGTTAATATAAACAGGGATTTCAAAGCCAAATATGTGAAGGATATTAGGACTATTAAAGAGGGAGATGCATGTCCTAAATGCGGAGCTGGCGTGAAGGTTGAATTCGGTATTGAGGTTGGTCACATATTCAAGCTTGGAACCAAGTATTCAGAAGCTTTAAACTGCGTATATCTTGATGAGACAGGCAAGGAAAATCCAATGATTATGGGTTGCTACGGCATAGGAGTAAACAGGAGTATGGCTGCCGTAATCGAACAGAATAACGATGAGAACGGTATAATTTGGCCTATATCTGTTGCACCATATCATGCAATCGTAATACCGGTGAACACCACCGACAGTGTCCAGATGGAGCTGGCGGAAAAGATATATGCCCAGCTTGAGGAATTAGGCATTGAGGTAATGTTAGATGACAGGGATGAAAGACCGGGAGTTAAATTCAAGGATGCCGACCTTACAGGTATTCCAATAAGGATAACTGTAGGTAAAAAAGCAGGGGATGGCATTGTAGAATATAAGCTAAGATGTGAGAAGGACTTTGCTGCAATTCCTTATGAGGAAGCAATTGCAAAGGCTAAAGAGGAAGTGGCCAAAGGCCTTAAAAAATAATAGAAGAATTATAAGCTTAACGGCTTAGTTTCTGATGCTTAAAAAAGGAGTATTGCGTGTTGACCATGCAGTACTCCTTTTTTTATATAAAATATAAAGTTTTTAATTTTATAGTTTGCTTATGTAAATAATTCATTTAAATTTGTCAATACTATAATCAACACTGTATAACCAAATATAATCTTATTTTATTGCATGTTTAATTTGATGACTTGGAGGGATTTTCATGAAAAGGAAGATAGTCTTACTAATTGTTCTCGCTCTTGTTCTGACAGGGGGTATGGGTCTTTCTGGACTTAGCTTCCAAAATGTTTCGGCAGCCACAACATTTCAAAAGGTAAACTTTGTAACTGGCGTGGTGACTGCAGACACTTTAAATGTAAGGCAGGGGCCATCTACCAAATTTCCTGTAGTATGTGTACTTAAGAAAGGACAAACTGTTAATGTATTTGGGAAATTGGGGGATTGGTACGCAGTATATGAACCCGCAACCGGATGTGTGGGGGCAGTTTCTTCAAAGTATATCAAGCAGCAGGGTACTACTACCGGTACTCCAACAACAAAAAGTCCGAAAAAAACCTCTGCACCTAAGGCACCGGCACCAACACCGGTCAAGGCTTCACCCGCACCGACTACTGCAGTTAAGCCAAGTCCTACTTCACAGGCACCTTCAACACCGGTTACAGGCTTAAGTGCCGATGAACAGCTGACATTGGATCTCATCAACAAGGAGAGAGCAAAAGCTGGCCTCGAGCCGCTTAAGATTGATATGGAGCTGCAGAAGGTAGCAAGACTCAAGGCGCAGGATATGGTTGAAAAGAACTATTTCTCCCATCAGTCGCCGACATACGGTTCTCCTTTTGATATGATGAGACAGTTTAACGTAAGCTTTAGGACAGCAGGAGAAAATATTGCAGGAAATCGTACGGTAGAGGGAGCTGTTCAGGCTTGGATGAACTCGGAAGGCCATAGAAAGAATATATTAAATGCCAATTTCAATTACACCGGAATCGGTGTTGTGGAAAGTCCTCAATATGGCAAGATGTTTGTGCAAATGTTTATAGGTAAATAAGGTAAGAAATAAAGGTGAGAAGACAAAAAACTGCAGGAAGGTAAGTCCTGCAGTTTTTTGCGTATTCCCGACGAAAAAATCTTTTTTCCCGTAATTTAAATAAGAAGAGCTTTGCATAGGGTTTTATATTGGTGCTTATAGTCATTGTATGCATTCCTAAGGTTTCACAGAGATTGACCTTTATTAATTGCCAGTTACTTCGAGTTTATCAATGTTAGGACCTCCATCTGATGATGTGGCAGTAGCCCTGAACTTATTAATTCCAGGATTTAATGAAGCAGTTATGCTCTTTGTCTGCCACTGTGTCCATGACCCTGTTCCTCCAAACACCACGCCGGATGCAACAACATTACCGTTTACACTAATATCAACCGTTCTATTTGATGAAGTTCCATTTGCATATGTAAAGATCAATGACTTTGTCCCTGCACTAGACACGTTTATTGTCCATTCAATATATCCACCGCTTACATTATCATAATTTACATAGCCTGTTCCTGTATATCCTGCATTCTTTGTTTCAGTTACAGCACCGCTAAAAGCTGCATCTTCTGCTTGGTAAGTTTTGGTTTCGCCATATGGTAATGAGTCAATCAAACCCAGTATGAATCTTTTCAATATTGCAAAATCAGTTGAATTTACTTTAGTATCAAGATTTAGATCTGCAACTCTAAGCTGATCATTTGTTAGGCGGATAACATTAAGGAGGAACCTTTTCATTATAGAATAGTCAGTTGAATTTACCTTACCGTCATTATTCAAATCCCCATATACTAAGTCTATTGGAGTAGGTTGTGGTGTAGGAGTATTTGAAGGAGTATTTGTAGGGGTATTGGTAGGAGGTGTTGTAGGCGGGGGCGTTTCCGGTCTACCTAATGTTGCTCCTGCACCTGCTTCAATCCTTTCCTTAAGTCCTGAAGTTGATTCAACATTGTATTTATAGGGAGGAGTGAAAGCAGTACCCTTTCCAGTTGTTCCGGTGCAGTTTCCTATAAACAGATCATTAATGCTCTGGAGCACAGAGGCTGGGGAGGAAGTACTGAAGTCAAAGCATTTTTTTGTGTTTACAAAGACATTGCCTTCGGAGCGGATGTTTGCATCGTAGCCGCAGCGAATGGCATAATTATTGCCGGGGGCATCGAACAGGTTGTTGAAAATATGAACCTTTCCGAAGCGAACACGGGGCATACGCTCTGTTACTCCCTTTGAATACCAGTTGTGATGATAAGTTACCCTAAGCTTTCCTGCATCTTGGGATGCGTTGCTGTCGCTGTGTCCAATCAGTCCACCGAATGTGTGGCCTCCGTCTCTTGAAAACCAGTATTTGCACCAGGATATGGTTATGTAATCACTACCGCGTTTTATGCTAAGGTTTTCGTCAGTTGAGTCGCATAAATCAAGATGGTCAAACCAAATATGATGAGATCCATTCGAGACTCCTATCGCATCACCATCTGCACCGTTGCCTTTTATTATAAGGTTCCTCAATATAACGTTGGACGAGCCGTTAAAGGACCAACTGCCTGTGGTTGCACCAGGAAAACCGATGATGGTTTTGTTGGATCCTACATTATAGTTGCCGCCGATATTTCCTTGCACATAAATAACCCTTGGGGTGTCTCCGCTAACAAGTTTTTGAAGCTCACTTGAACTCGTTGCAATCACAGGAGTGGCATTTCCACCACCGGTGGTTCCTCCTGCTTCCGATGCCCATCCTATAGGCCTATCTAAAGGTGATATGGTCTCTGCATACGTAGCGGTTGTAAGCAAAAAGGCTGTTATTATTATTGAAGCCATTAGCAGTAAAGACATATGTTTTATGAAACTTCTTGACATGATTAATCCTCCCGTTCTGTCTTTTTTTGATATTCTTTATATTCTAGGTTCGAACCTAGAATATTTAAGATTCGAACCTTAAATAATATTTCATCGGGAATTTTAGAAACTGGGCAGAATATTTCTTATTCACTTTGGGTATGGATAATTACGCAATTACTTCATAAAGGTAATTGTGTAATTATTTTCAACAAGAATCTTTTTAGTATAGAATAATCTATTGAGTCAACAGAGCCATTCCTGTTTAAGTCGGCTGCCTCAATTTTATCCTGGGGCAAATTTATTTGCTTAAGAATATATCTTTTTAATAATGTATAGTCAGTTGAATCTACAGTTCCATTTCCGTTCAAGTCACCATATATAATGCTTTTTTGATTGCTTTGTTTAATTATCACAATATAATTTACGACTCCAGATGAGGTTCCATTGGCACCAAGAGTCACAACAGTATTTGAACTGAAATCCTTTTTATAAAGGTTATAGGTAACTGATGGTGTGCCATCATCAGTTATGGATTCAGTGGTTTTAGTCCAATTGCTCAGCCATGACGGTACATTTGCAACTCTTGAGTCTAGGCCTACGTATACGGTTACATCAGCTTTGGTTGTGAAATATGCAAGGTCTGTTGTGAAGGTTTTTGAATCACAGGCTGTTCTGATCCGTTCGGAGCCCAGAAGCTCCTTTGGGATTGTGACAAACTTGTAGGTCCTGTCGCCAAACACATTATCTCCAACCTGTAAATTCGATTGTATAGACCAATTGGACGAATTTGCCGAATCCCTTACTGTTAACGATTTTATGAGTTCTCCCTCTATGGGCGTTGGTACCGGTGTCGGAGGTGGTGTCGGAACGGGTGTTTGAGATACAATCGCAACCGGATTCCAATTGTCAGTACCTTTTAATAGATTTTCTGGAGTGAATTTTGCAGCTTCAGCATCTGAAAGCTGTCTTCTGGATGAATTAACTACTGCCCCCGGACCTGTATTTTTGTACTCAAAAAAACGTGCATTTTCAGGTGGGTTACCACTCATGCTAGTCCAACCGGACTGCCTTATATGTGCTCCTAAATAACATGTTTTGTAAACTACATATGCATTGGGACGCCAAGGTCTTCCAAGATATGTTGAATTTTGGGGAGCACTGCTTGTTAATGTGCAGTTTAAAAACAGAAATCCGTAATCTGCGATATCAGTGCTTGCAGCAGTGACATATCCGCCTTTTGGTGTTGAAACAATTTCGCAATTGTCAAACACAGCTGTTGCACCGCCAAATATAAAATCTGTATCGCCTATAATCTTACAGTTCGTATAATACTGTCTGCCTGAATGAGCATACAAAGTATCCTGATTTCCAATAAAAATACAGTTTTTGATTATTTGCCTGTCACCGCGAATATAAGCAGCTACAGCTTGTTTATCGTTTACATTGATACTTTCATCAAAGGAATTTTCAATTGTGAGATTTTCAAGAATTGCATCAGTACCATACAGATAGAATGATGCAGAACCGGATGTGCCATAGGTGGTGCCATCAGGTTTTGGTTTACCGGCATAATTATCATATGTAATAATTGCTCCCGTATTGCTTTGGCCTATGAGATGAATGTTGTTTTTTCTGATTGTGACAACCTCTTTGTATGTACCGTTCTTGATAAATATAACAGTTCTTTTTGAATTGTTTGACGGGACTGAATCAATTGCAGCTTGTATCGTTGTGAAATTGCCCGTACCGTCTTTAGCAACTATTATGTCTGGATTAACCGCTGCGAAAGATATTAGTGGGATACTATTAATTAGTAAGAAGGTCAGGCAAAGATTAATACAAAGTAACAGTAAAATTTTTTTGCTTATTTTCATTTGTTTTCCTCCCCATTTATTTATTTTTGATACCTTTTATATTTAAGATTCGAAGCTTAAGTAATATTTCAGTGGGAATTTATGAAATGATACAGATTTTCTATTAAGACTGGAACGCTAAAGGTTTATGTAATTATTATGAGGGTAAGGGCTTAGATAAGCTGGAACTACATTGATTGTAAATCATCTTCTAAATCTATATGATAAATCTAATTTGCTCGTAAGGGGTATTGTGGTAATATAGTTATAATTAGTTTGAACTGTTAATTAGGATAGGCATATAGTTTATATAAATTTATTGGTGTTGTGCATTAAAAAGTAATAAATTGTATTATAATGCTCCCAATTGTAAAGACAATTTTTGCAGCTTTTTTAAGTTAGATTCTCCCTTCTTTGGTTTTGCATAATATTTGCATTTATGCATTCTGTTGGAAAATGTCGAGGGCGAGCGTAAGAGAGATCCTCTTGACCCTTGACATCCAATGGACATACATCCTCTTGTTTTCCGGTTTGCAATAACAGATCGGCTGCCTTCCGGCGAGGACGGGGGTTGGGGCAGAACTCCAAGGTTTTATACGACTGCCGGAGCTGATGTCCTCTTTCACAATCTTCAAGATAAAGTTTTTCCCACTTGTAGGATCGGAAGAAACGCTCTATCCGTGGTTATCCAATGCTCTTCCTTTTCCATCCATTGATATTTTTATATTGTTATTTTTCAATAGATTTATGTAGTCATCACTAGTAAACTGTGAACCTTGATCACTGTTAATGATTTCAGGCTTACCGTGCAGTTTTATCGCCTTTTGGAGTGCCTCTATCTTGAATGTCCAATCCAAAGTGTTTGATAACTCAAACCCAACAATATAGCGGGAATACCAGTCTATAATAGCTACCAGATACATAAAACCGTGTTTCATCCGGCATTAGGTCACGTCTATGGACCATACTTGATTTGGATGTTCAATTTTCAAGCCTCTCAGCAGATATGGATGCAAGTACTACGTTTGCTAAGGTTGGGTCCAGGACAGAAGCCATGTATCCCCATTTCCCTCATGTAACGCCGGGTTCGTTTTCGATTGATATGAATGTGATAATCCCGGTTCAGGATATTTGTCATCCTGCGATAGCCATACTCTGGATGAGTCGTGTAAATTTCATCAATCATACGCTTAATCAGGCATTCCTCATCATTTGCTGGAACCGGCTTGTAGTAAAGGCTTGTACGGTTTAAGCCCAATAATTCTGCTTGCTTTGTTATGCTGAGTTTTTTATCTTTTCTGTCAATCATCTTCGTGCGGTCTTCACGGGATTTAGAGTCGGCCAGATTTTTTTAAGCCAGGAAACCTCATATGAGAGTTGAGCTATTTGCTTAAGCAGTTCGTCCTTCTCCTTTTCAAAGGAAGGATATATTGATAAAACAGGAAAGTTCATATGGGGACCAAATTAGGGTTTTCTTCATTAATGCATTACCTATGAAGTTTTTGAGATAATATTGTTTCTGCTATGGATAAATGACCAGGAAATCTATTGTAGAGATATTGGAAAAAACTCTTGGGCTTGAACATTACAAGAATTAATGATAAGTAAGGTGTATAAAAAGTTGGGATTTATCATATTTAAATACTCAAAAATGGAGTGTTGTGCTATTATTTAAAAATCGAGAAAAATGATGAAAGGCAACTAAATAGATAGTAAAAAAGACTGGCAGTCTTCTTCTAGGTAGAAAATATTGACGGGGTATTTTACTATAGAATTATCCCCTAATGTGGGCCCAGTGGCGAAAATAAGCTATAAGGGTAGGAAAAAACCGCTCTCAATCAATAAAAAAGCTGCTATTAAGCGGCTTCGATGATATTTGCTAGATCCTAAAATGTCAAAAACCCATTCTTTACATTTTTTATTTAATAGATATTCATAATTTGAATTTTTGCCGATATATTCTTTGTAGATAACAAATCAATAAGTTTAATCACAACAACTTTATTGAGGAGGGTTGAGAATGAAAAGACTGATTTTTCTATTTATAAAGTATTATTTTTAGAAGGTCGCAGTAACTCTGCATCAATAACAGGTCCTTATGATGGGGTTGTAATAAAGTGAATGCCTTTAGGATGGTAATAGGAAAAGGGCAATACAATCGAATTAGATAACGCAGTCAGGAATAGAAAATTTGTTGAAGAGATCACCTAATGTGATCTTTTTTGTTTTCTTCCCAATACATTCCCCTTTAACTCAAATCTGTCCTGCAAATCGGCTATGGTTCAAAGCAAGTGTTAATTTGAATTAAGAATACATGATTTTGATGAAAGTGACCGACTTAAAAAAATAAGTGTTTACGAATAAATAAGAAAACAAAAGATGTTATGGGAGTAACGATAAAAAAGGGGGGAGTATTTAACAGTTGAGATGCAATGATTTTTATTTAAATAAAACCAAAAGGAGGAGTATTATGTCAAAAAAGGTTTTCAGTATGTTGCTTATTGGCTTGATGCTTATGACATCGCTGCTTGTGACGACAAATATTACATCAGCGGCATCGTTGCCAAGTATGCCACCGTCAGGATATGATCAGGTAAGGAACGGTGTTTCAAAGGGACAGGTGGTAAACATTTCTTATTTCTCAACGGCCACAAATAGTACGCGACCGGCAAAAGTTTATTTGCCTCCGGGATACTCAAAGGACAAAAAGTACAGCGTTTTGTATCTCTTACACGGTATAGGCGGTAGTGAAGGCGACTGGTTCGAAGGAGGCGGCAGAGCCAATGTTATTGCCGATAATCTGATTGCCGACGGCAAAATCAAGCCTCTGATAATTGTAACACCGAACACTAACGCAGCTGGAAATGGGATAGCAGACGGCTATGAAAATTTCACAAAGGACCTGATTAATTCTCTTATTCCTTATATCGAATCAAACTATTCGGTCTATACCGACCGCGAACATCGTGCGATTGCAGGACTTTCAATGGGAGGCGGACAATCGTTTAATATCGGTTTGACAAATCTAGATAAATTTGCGTATATTGGACCGATTTCCTCAGCTCCAAATACCTATGCTAATAACAGACTGTTTCCTGACGGAGGTAAAGCTGCCCGGGAACAGCTGAAATTGCTTTTCATTGCCTGTGGAACCAATGATAATCTAATAGGCTTTGGTCAGAGAGTACATGAATATTGTACTTCCAATAATATTAACCATACCTATTGGCTTATTCAGGGAGGTGGACACGATTTTAATGTGTGGAAGCCTGGATTGTGGAATTTCCTTCAAATGGCAGATGAGGCAGGACTTACGGGTAATGACACTACTCCAACTCCGACACCTAGCCCAAGGCTAGCCAATACACGGATTGAAGCGGAAAGTTACAGCAGTGTTTCTTCGTCAACTATTGAGATAATAGGAGTTCCAAATGACAGCGGTAGTGGAGTAGGTTATATTAATAGTGGTGACTATCTGGTTTATAAGAATATAGACTTTGGAAGCGGAGCAACATCCTTTAAGGCTATGGTCGCAAATGCCATTACTTCCGATATTGAACTTAGGTTAAATAGTCCGTCCGGTACTTTAATAGGTACATTATCGGTGAAATCAACAGAAGACTGGAATACATATGAGGAGCAAACCTGCAGCATTAATAAAGTTACAGGAGTAAATGATTTGTATTTGGTATTCACAGGTCCTGTAAATATTGACTGGTTCACTTTTGGTGCTGGAAGCAATTCCGGAGATCTTGGTGACTTAAATGGTGATGGAAATATTAATTCAACAGACCTTCAGATATTAAAAAGGCATTTGCTCGGTATAACGCCGCTTACAGGAACAAAGCTTTCAAATGCTGATGTAAATAGAAGTGGCAGTGTGGACTCTACCGACTACACAATCCTAAAAAGATATATACTTCATATTATAACTGTTTTCCCAGGACAAGACGTTGTACCGACACCAACACCTACATCAACTGCAGCCATCACTCCAACAATACCCCCTCTTCCTACAGTTTCAGGAGATTCGTTGCGTGATTATGCAGAGGCAAGGGGAATAAAAATTGGAACATGCGTAAACTACCCATTTTACAATAATTCAGATCAAACCTATAACAACATTTTACAGAAAGAATTTGCAATGGTTGTATGCGAAAATGAAATGAAGTTTGATGCTTTGCAACCAAGGCAAAACAGTTTTGATTTTAGAAAAGGGGATCAGTTGCTTGCCTTTGCTGAGAAAAACGGCATGCAGATGAGGGGACATACATTGGTTTGGCATAATCAAAATCCATCATGGCTTACAAATGGAAACTGGTCACGGGATTCCCTGCTTGCAGTAATGAAAAACCATATTACCACAGTTATGACTCATTACAAAGGAAAAATCGTAGAGTGGGATGTAGCAAATGAATGTATAGATGATGGAAACGGCAATGGATTAAGGAGCAGTGTATGGAAGAATGTAATAGGTCAGGACTATCTCGACTATGCCTTCAAATATGCAAGGGAGGCCGATCCTGATGCACTCCTCTTCTATAATGACTACAATATTGAAGATTTAGGTCCAAAGTCCAATGCGGTATTTAACATGATAAAAAGTATGAAAGAAAGAGGTATACCTATTGATGGAGTAGGATTCCAATGCCACTTTATCAACGGAATGAGTCCTTCATATCTTGCCAGCATTGATCAAAATATAAAAAGATATGCAGAAATAGGTGTTATTGTATCCTTAACAGAAATAGATATACGCATACCTCAGTCGGAGAATCAAACATCTGCGTTCCAAGTACAGGCAAACAACTATAAGGAATTAATGAAAATTTGCCTTGCAAATCCCAATTGCAATACCTTCGTGCTATGGGGATTCACCGACAAATACACATGGATTCCGGGAACTTTCCCAGGCTATGACAATCCATTGATTTATGATAATAATTACAAGCAAAAGCCGGCATACAATGCGTTAAAGGAAGCACTTATCGGCAATTAATTAAAATATAGAAGGATACTTTGCGAGCTTATACTCCGGCTGCACCTGTATTACCCTTCCCCTTAAATAATTTAAAATTCCGGCATCGCCTGAAAAATCGAACTTCAGCTTGTATGCCCATAAAGCCTGATATTTGGCACCTAAAAGACGGTTAAAGCTGTTGATTCCGTATTTTCCGTCGCCTACCACAGGATGACCGATATGGGCAAGGTGAGCCCGGATTTGATGGGTGCGGCCGGTATAAAGCTCAACCTCAAGGCTGCTGATACCTTCATCGGTATCAGCAAGCTTTCTGTAGGAGAGAACTTTATATCCGGTAACTATTTCAACTCCATCTCGAGACTTTGTATCCTTGATAAAAACCCTGCTTTTTCTTTCGTCCTTTTCAAGATACGCCGTCAAGATATCTTCTCTTTTTTCCATTTTCCCCTTTACAAGGCACTGGTAATATTTGCTGATTTCGCCGCTTTTCATCTTTTTAAGCACCATATGAAGAGCCGCATTGTTTTTTGCCACCATAACAAGACCCCCGGTGTTGCGGTCAAGCCTGTGGCAAAGAGAAGGGGTAAAGTCGGAATTTTCTTTATATTCGCCCTTTATCTTAAGGTAATCCTTTACAAAATCAATAAGGGTATTTTCAGTCTGTGTCCTGTCGGGGTGCACGGGTATACCCTGCTTTTTGTTTACAATGAGAAGATTGCTGTCTTCATAAGCCACTGAAAATGCCATTTCATAATTAAACTCGCCTGCTTTTGGGATTCCGTCCAAAATATCATCTGTGATATATATATCCACATGATCATTAAGCATTACAATGTGGTCTTCTTTAACCCTTATGCCATTTACCTTTATGTCCTTTTTGCGAAAGGCTTTAAATAAGGCTCCGTTGGGGAGCCTTGGAAAGGTTTCTCTTAAAACTTTGTCAATTCTTTTGTTTGCTCTATCTTCTGTAATTGTTATCGTACGCATAAATCTCCTTTATGATAATGCAAAAAATCTTTCTTTTATTACTTTTTATCATTAATTATTGCTTTTATTTTGTCAAGATATTTGTCTGAAATGGTTTCTGCCACGTCAGGCGAAATCCCTTCTGAGTAAACCCTGCAAAGGGGCATATCTGCATCGGGCAGGACAAGGGCCCAACCGTTGTCCAATATAAATTTCACGCCATCTAAAAGCTCCACCTTTTCTTCGTCTTTCTCGGTTATAAGTGTTCTCATTACCCTGCCTTTTAACTCCCAAGGGCAGAAAATCTTCTTTTTGCTGACATAGAAATCCGGTATTTCCTTAATGGTTTCTGTAAGGGTGGTATTTTTGAGGCAAAGGTATTCAATTATTTTTACAAGTCCTGCAATGGCATCAAAGTTTAGCAGGAATTGATCCATGTTCTCGCGATTCTTGAAGAGGTTGTGGTTTAACATTTGCTCCATTACAGCCTGGGGTGAGGTTTTTGTGCGTACAACCTTACCATTGTACCGTCCGGCCAATGTTTCAATGATGGATGGAGCCGTTATGGGTACAACCACCTTTGAGTTTGGAACCGACTTAAAGGTAATAAGGGATGTAAGACAGAGGAATAAATCATCCTTTACCACATTGCCATACTTATCTATCAGCACCAGTGTTTCCCCGTTACTATCAATGAAAGCGGCAAACCCGGCATTGTTGTTTTTTATTTCGTCAATAATTGTATCAACCTCGTTCAAATTGGAAGAGGAGAAACTTGCGACTTTGCAGCCTAAATCGGTGAGCATAGGTACTACAATGGAAATTACAAAATCCGAGGGAGATACTATACATATTTTTGGTGTGTTGCTTTTTATTGATTCAACATCTACCTCATTCAATATGGAACGTACATAATAGTTCTTAAAGTCCGTGATGTTGTTAAGTCTGCTGACTTCATCACCGGAACAGCGTTTAAAGTCCTCACGGGAGAAGGAATTCTCTATTTTCCTTTCCGTAACCCTACTGATGCTTGCCCCTTTGGAGTCCATAAAATCAACTTTAAGCTTGTTTGGATTGTCCTCACTGAGCTTAATGTGAATTCCCCCCTCAACGGAAAGGAAATTGATGGCATGACGGGACAAAGGAGTAAGAAGACTACTTAAGTTGAATACTTCTACGCCTACCGAAAGAATACCGGATATGAAGGCATGCTTGAACATTCTGGCTGAGTTGGAGGTGGTGGAACTTACAACAACCTTGGAACCCTTTTTAAATATGGAACCGTACGCTGCGCCAAGCCTGGTCGCAAACTCTGGGGATATATCAACGTTAATAATTCCGGAAAGACCGTTTTCACCGAAAATACTTTTTGAGTGCTTTGAACCCCAGATAATATTTCTATCTACTATTGCGAAGGGGTCAACGGATTTTTGTGGCCATATTTTGACATTTGGCTTTATAACTACCCTTTCATTGATTAAGCAGTTGTCCCCAACAATGGCATTTTCAAATATATGTACGTAGCGCTTCAGGTTTGTTTTGTTGCACAATATAGCGCCCCGTATTTCAGAACCGTACTCAATGAAGCTGCCATTCCATATAACACTGCGCTTTATGGAGCTTTCCCGCTCAATTACATTATTGTCTCCGATAACGCTCAAACTGTCAATTACAGCACCGCTTTCAATGCGGCAGTTGTCTCCGATAACACAAGGAGGATTGATTATTGCATCGGGATCAATGGTTGAACCGGCTCCAACCCACACACCTTTTTTGATTTCAGTTGCGTTTATATCAAGCTGGATTTTACCTTCGAGGACATCGTAATGGGCCTGAAGATATGCCTGAAGGTCACCGATGTCACACCAATAGTCATCCATGACATAACCGTACATGGGCTCCTTCTTTAGGAGAAGGTGAGGGAAAAGGTCCTGGCTGAAATCCACTTTTTTACCCTTTTCCAAGTATTTTAGCACCTCAGGCTCTAAAATATAAGTTCCGGTATTTACGGTATCACTAAAGACTTCACCCCAGCTGGGTTTTTCCAGGAAACCGGTTATGGAGCCGTACTTGTCCGTAATAACTACACCGTATTCTAGGGGAACATCCACCCTTGTCAAAACCAGAGTGGCTTTCGAATTTTTCATTTTGTGAAACTCGATTGCCTTAGTGATATCCATATTGGTTAGGGAATCCCCGCTTATTACTATAAAGGATTCGTCCAGGAAGTCTTCTGCGTTTTTTACACTTCCTGCAGTTCCAAGAGGAGTATCCTCGGTAAAGTAGGAAATATTGACTCCAAAATTGGAACCATTCCCGAAATAATCCTTGATCTTTTGAGGAAGATACATGAGTGTAACGCCGATTTTAGTAATTCCGTGCTTTTTCAGCAAATTAATTATGTGCTCCATTATTGGAATGTTCATTATTGGGACCATAGGCTTGGGCAGGTCACATGTAAGAGGGCGAAGTCTTGAGCCTTCCCCGCCGGCCATTATAATAGCTTTCATCTAAGGATCATCCTTTCACTTTACTGATGCTAATTACAACTCGGTTTGTACCAACCATTGACAAAAACAGAAGTCTGATCATACCTATAGTATTTGTGAAAATCACAAAAATAAATCAAAAAATCAAAGTAACAACCAAATGTATATTGCTCAATATTAATTATAACAAGATATAACAACAATCATAATATATTTATTTATATTCAATATAACCAAAAAAAATCCTTTATTAATTGGTTGAAAAATAAAACTAACAACTCTTTTAAAAATATATTACTAAAACTTCGCACTTATAAAAGTCCCTGTGCACCTTGAAAATTCAATATTATTTGGTGATAAAAATGGCATGAGACCTTCAACATTGGTATAATTGAGTTGAGAGAAACAATCAAACCAAATGGA
>NZ_RLII01000022.1 GCF_004102745.1 Acetivibrio mesophilus
GGCAAAACTGGCAATAATATATAATGAAGAAATGATTTAAGGTAACATTCTGTAAACTTCAAAAATTCAAAATTTCTTGCTAAGGAGGATTGTAAAAATTCCGATACACAAAATTATTTACATTACCTAAGTAATAGACAAAATAAAGAGCTGCGGCATAAAAATCTACTTGATTTTGCCGCAGCTCGTTTCAATTTATTCAAGAATAAATAATTTTATAATTTCGATAGAAACTTAAGACCATTTTCAATTGAAGCCATAACGCTTTCCTTCGCCGGACCTCCGGGAAGATTTCTGCCGGAAACACACTTTGATAGACTTATTTCTTCATATACATCTTCGGCTATAAGCTCTGAGAAGCTTTTAAACTCACTCATATCAAGCTCGTCAATTGCCTTGTTGTTTTCGATACAGTAAAGAACCATTTTTCCGATGATTTCATGAGCGTTCCTAAAGGGAATGCCCTTCTTAACAAGGTAATCTGCTATATCCGTAGCATTTGTAAACCCACCTTGAGCAGCTCGGAACATATTTTCCTTTTTTACTTTCATGGTTTTAATCATCTTGGTGAACACCGGAACACACATCTTTACAGTGTCCACAGCATCAAAGATGGCTTCTTTATCTTCCTGCATATCCTTGTTGTAAGCTAGAGGAAGGGATTTCATAACGGAAAGGAGAGCCATAAGGTCACCATAAACCCTTCCAGCCTTACCTCTGACCAGCTCTGCTACATCCGGGTTCTTTTTCTGAGGCATTATACTGCTTCCGGTACTGTAAGCATCATCCAGTTCAATAAAGCCAAACTCATGGGAGGACCATAGAATGATTTCTTCGCTGAATCGGCTAAGATGCATCATCAGTATTGAAAGGCAGGCAGAAAGCTCAATAGCAAAATCTCTGTCGCTTACAGCATCAAGACTGTTTTCGGTTATTCCATCAAATCCGAGCTCTTCGGCAACCATATACCTGTCAAGGGGATAAGTTGTCGATGCCAGAGCTCCGGAACCTAAGGGCATTATATTAATTCTTACATAGCAGTCGTCCAACCTTTCAATGTCGCGTTTAAACATTTGAAAGTATGCCATCATGTGATGGGCAAAGGTTATGGGTTGAGCCCTCTGGAGATGGGTATACCCCGGAAGAATGGTATCAATATTCTTTTTTGCTATTTCTATAAGTGTTCTTTCAAGCTCGGCCAGTATTTTTTTGATTTCAATAACCTCATCCCTGAGGTACATTCTGATATCAAGAGCAACTTGGTCATTGCGGCTTCTTCCGGTATGAAGCCTTTTTCCTACATCACCAATTCTGGATATGAGGATTTTCTCAACATTCATATGAATGTCTTCGGCATCAATCTCGAAATCAACATGACCTTCTTCAATGTCTTTAAGTATCTCCCTTAATGTATTCTGAATAAGAAGGGAGTCCTCCTCAGAAATAATTTTGCATTTTCCAAGCATTTTGGCGTGGGCAATGCTTCCTAAAATATCTTGTTTATACATGCGACAGTCAAATCTTATGGATGAATTAAAATCATCTACTGATTTGTCGGTACTTTTTTCAAATCTACCGCCCCAAAGCTTCATCTTATCACCTTATTTGCCTTTATTCTTTTCTTTCATAAGTGCATTGACCTTCATTGGAAGACCAAAGAGGTTTATAAATCCTTCTGCATCCTTCTGATTATATACCTCATCTTCTCCAAAGGTGGAGAGCTCTTCGCTGTAAAGGGAATAATCCGACTTTGCTCCAGCGCTCATGACATTGCCTTTGTATAGCTTTAACCTTACTGTACCGGTAACTGTCTGCTGAGTAACATCAACAAAGGCTGAAATAGCCTCGCGCAAAGGTGTATACCATTGTCCGTAATAAACAAGTTCTGCAAATCTTTGGGATACGAGATCTTTGTAGTGGAGGGTGTCACGGTCAAGACACAGAAGCTCAAGCTCTCTATGAGCAGCATAAAGAATAGTTCCTCCAGGGGTTTCATAAACGCCTCTGGATTTCATTCCAACCAAGCGATTTTCTACCATATCAACGATTCCTACACCGTTTTCACCGCCGATTTTATTAAGAACTTCAATAAGCTCAACAGGTCCGTACTCTACACCGTTAACCTTCTTTGGAATACCCTTTTCAAAGTATATTTCAACATAGGTTGGTTTGTCCGGGGCCTTTTCAGGCGAAACCATGAGCTTTAATATTTTATCATACTGGGGTTCATTCCATGGATCTTCCAAATCTGAACCTTCATGACTCAAATGCCAGAGATTTCTGTCCATGCTGTAGTTGTCCTTTTTGGAAACAGGAATTGGAATATTTCTTGCTTCGGCATATTCAATGGCATCTTCTCTTGACCTGATATCCCATATTCTCCAAGGAGCAATGATCTTCAGGTGAGGAGCAAGAGCCTTGACAGTAAGTTCGAAACGAACCTGGTCATTCCCTTTTCCTGTTGCTCCGTGAGCGATAGCTGTAGCACCTTCCTTTTGAGCAATCTCAACCATTCTCTTGGCGATAATAGGTCTTGCAAAGGATGTACCTAAAAGATACTTTCCTTCATATATAGCACCAGCCTTTATTGTAGGGAAAACATAATCTGTCACAAATTCTTCCTTGAGATCTTCAATATATATCTTGCTTGCTCCGGTTTTTATGGCTTTCTCATTTAACGGATCAAGCTCTTCGCCCTGACCTACGTCAGCCGCCATTGCAATTACTTCATAATCATAATTTTCTTTAAGCCAGGGAATTATTATTGAAGTATCCAGACCACCGGAATAGGCAAGGATTACTTTTTCTTTTTGACTCATACAAATACCTCCTTAAATATGTTAGAATATATTATTAGTAAATTAAAAATGCTTAACTTTGAAGCATGTAAATAGTTTGTGCAAAGTTAAAGCTTTCAATATAATGAGATATATTATATAATAAAATGTATAAATATGCAATGTAATATATAATTATTCACAAATATTTTCAGAGAGGATATAATCAATGATTATAATGGGAATTGATCCCGGGTTTGCAATTACCGGTTATGGTATAGTAAAATATGAAGGTAACCGATTTACTTCAGTAGATTATGGTGCAATCACTACTGAAAGCTCAATGGAGCTTCCAAAGAGGCTCTTAATTCTATATAACGGTTTGAAGGAAATTATAGAAAAGTATAGGCCTGAGGCAATATCTATTGAAGAGCTTTTCTTCAATAAAAATATAAAAACAGCCCTTGCCGTGGGACATGGAAGAGGTGTTGCGGTTTTGGCAGCCGCTCAGTCAGGGGTTGAGGTTTTTGAATATACCCCCCTGCAGGTAAAACAGTCAATAGTGGGATACGGAAGGGCGGAGAAGGCACAGGTGCAGCAGATGGTAAAGGCAATATTAAATCTTCCGGCCATACCGAAGCCGGATGATGTGGCGGATGCGCTGGCGGTGGCAGTATGTCATGCCCATTCTTATAGAATGATGGGTTACGGACTATAATATAGACCTAAAAGTATTCGAAAAAACTTAACCGGAGGAAATAAAATTGTTTGCATATATTAGAGGAAGGCTTGATTACAAGAATAATGACTTTCTGATAGTTGAATCAAACGGAGTGGGGTATAGGATTTTTACGTCCCTGTCTACCATTGCAGGCATTGGTGAGGTGGGGGGAGAGGTAAAGGTCTACACATACCTTTATGTTCGTGAAGATAATATAAGCCTATATGGATTTGTTAATCAGGAGGAGCTCAATGTATTCGAGCTTTTAATCAGTGTTTCCGGCGTAGGGCCGAAGGCGGCAATATCTGTTCTGTCGGCAATATCCCCTTCAAGGTTTAGCCTTGCGGTCATAACCGATGATATAAAAACATTGACAAAAGCGCAGGGGATAGGAAAGAAAATTGCTCAAAGGATAATACTTGAACTTAAGGACAAGATAAATAAGGAACAGCTGACCTCAAATATAGGGATTGAAGCTGATATCGGAACTTCCGGCGGAGATGACTCAAAGGTATCGGAGGCAATTAGTGCCCTTATGGTTTTGGGATACACTCCGGCTGAAGCAAATAAGGCGGTATCTGCGGTTTATACAGAGGATATGGACATTGAAACCATAATAAAAAATGCTCTTAAAGGACTTGCAAGGCCTTAAGTGAGCATTAGCATATCTATATTGGCGGTTTGGTGCAGACCGATAGAGTAAATGGAAAAGACTTACTTATACAAATTTGGAGGTTGTAGCAATGGAGGATAGGCTTGTCGGTTGTAAACTGAATGAAGAGGATGTCGAAGAGTCGAGTCTAAGGCCCAGAAGGTTCGGAGAGTATGTTGGACAGGCAAAGGTTAAGGAGAACCTTATGATTTTTATTGAGGCAGCAAAGAAGAGAAATGAGGCATTAGATCATGTTCTTCTTTATGGACCGCCCGGGCTGGGTAAGACGACCCTTGCCAGCATAATAGCGTCGGAGTTGGGTGTCAATTTACGCGTTACCTCAGGTCCGGCTATTGAAAAGCCTGGGGATTTGGCTGCTATACTGACCAATCTCGGTAATTTTGATGTCCTTTTTATAGATGAAATTCATAGGCTTAACAGGAGTGTTGAGGAAATATTGTATCCTGCCATGGAAGACTATGCTCTGGACATAATCATCGGAAAGGGCCCCAGTGCCAGGTCAATAAGACTTGACCTTCCGAAATTTACATTGGTAGGTGCAACTACCAGAGCAGGACTTTTGACATCTCCTTTAAGGGATAGATTTGGTGTAATCAATAAGTTGGAAATGTATACTACGGAGGAATTGAAGCTGATTGTAAAGAGGTCTGCGCAAATTCTGAATACTGAGATAGAAGATGAGGCTGCTGAGGAGATAGCTCGACGTGCTAGGGGTACCCCGAGAATTGCCAATAGGATATTAAAAAGGATTCGGGATTTTGCCCAAGTTAAGTCCGATGGGGTTATATCAAAAGAGATAGCAAAGACTGGGCTTGACGCTTTGGAAGTTGACGAAATTGGCCTTGACGCTGTGGATAGAAATCTCCTTATGAGTATTATTGATAAATTTGCAGGCGGTCCTGTGGGACTTGATACATTGGCAGCTACAATAGGAGAGGAAGCGGACACAATAGAGGATGTATATGAGCCATATCTTTTGCAGCTTGGGTTTATAAACAAAACACCCCGGGGAAGAATGGCCACAAAGCTTGCCTACGAGCATTTCGGGCTCAGATATGAGTGATGCGGTTTGGCTGTATAAATAACTATTAATAACGGAGGAAAAAATGAGACTATTGCTGCACATATGCTGTGGACCTTGTGCCGTATATCCTGTGAGCGTGCTGGAGGAAGAAGGTATTGATTTTGAGGGGCTCTTTTATAATCCCAATATACATCCGCTCGACGAGTTTGTTAGGAGAAAGGAAAATGTCAAGAAATTTGCGGAGATTAAAAAAATTCCTGTGGAATATATGGATGATTTCCAGCAGGAGATGTGGGAAAAGATAGGTGAGGACAATGAAAATCGATGCAATATGTGTTATACATTAAGAATCGATATGGTTGCTCAGTTTGCAAAAGAGAATGGTTTTGACGCTTTTACTACGACTCTTTTGGTAAGTCCCTATCAAAAGCATGAACTTATTGTTGAACTGGCCAAAAAGGCTGCCGAAAAATATGGCACCGAATTCTATTACAAGGACTTTAGGCCCGGTTTTCGACAGGGACAGCAACAAGCTAAAGAATTGGGACTTTACAGACAAAAGTATTGTGGATGTATAATATCTTATGGGGAAGCAGAAGAACTAAAAAAGAAGAGAAAAAGCAAATAAGAAAAGTTTTGAATTTAATAATTGGGTATTTCATGCATAATTATTGATTTTTTTTCAATATTGTGCTAATGTATAATTGGAAAGAAAGTTTTGGTGATTATAAGTCAATTCTATTATGGGGTTAAGGGAGTCAATGATGTATGTTGTTGCCATTTTTGAAAAATAATTATCTAAGTATTGATGTGGGTTTTAGGAATATCAAAGTTGTTGAGGTGGCTGTAAACAGGAATAATGAAGTTTACATCAATAACTTTGGAATAGCTCCTACTCCTTTAAACTGTATTAAAAACGGCGTTATTAAAAATGTCGATGCGGTTTCTAGTGAGATCAGCAGGATAATTCGGGAAAACAAGATGAAGGTAAAAAAGTCCAAGATTGTCATGTCTGGGACCAGTATAATTTCCAGGGTGTTTATGATTGAAAAGGTACCTGGAAAGGAGATTGATGAACTTGTTTATAATGAGATAATATCCAATATGCCTATTAATCCCGAGGAACATAAAATTGACTACAAGATTTTGCAAGAGCTTAAAGAGGATAATGTCGAGAAGATAAAAGTATTTGTGACTGCTGTAAGAAAAAGCATAATAAATAGTTACATAGATGTTCTCTTTGAGCTGGGCTTAAAGCCTGTCTCAGTTGACATACCTGCAAACAGTACGGCAAAGTTCTTCAACAGGGATATAAAGGTTAGTATTGACAATGTGAAGTTTGTAAACCCCAATAAAAGTCAGTTGAATAAAGATGCTTTTGCTGTTATAGATTTTGGTTCGGAGACAACAATTATAAATATTTTAAGAAATAAGATACTGGAGTTTAACAAGGTAATACTTACCGGTAGCACCAATCTGGATGATGCAATAGCAAAGGGTGCGCGCAAATCTATAATCGAAGCTGAAAGACTTAAGAAATTGTATGGTATTACGGTTCCGCCGCCTCATACTACCAATGAGGATCATATAAAGGTTTATAGAACTTTAAAGGAAGTAGTTGACAAGCTTTTAAACCAGATTTATATGTGCCTCACTTTCTATGAAGCGCGGTGTTATGGTGTGAAAGTCGGAAAGATATTCATAATAGGCGGAGGTTCACTGTTAAAAGGCTTGGGAGACTATATGGAACAGGTATTGCAGATACCTGTATACCCTGTAGGACTTTTAGATATCGACGGTATTGATATTAATAAGAATCTAAACAGTGATAAGTTGAATTTTCTAGTAAACGCAGTAGGAATAACACTTTAATACAGTTTTGTTTTTTATAACTTGCTAAATAATGAAGGAAGCCTTACCTTGGCTTCCTTTATTTGCGTTTTGCCTCTTGGAATAAAATGAAAGAGGCAAAATTATACCATCAACTGCACTATTACAATTTAATTACAAATCGTTTAAAAGCCTTTCTCCGACAGGAATTATCACAAGGATGTCGAATATCATATAATATATGTTGTCGTTTTTTTAGAATTTACAAATATTGGGCAGCTCCATAAGATAACATAAAACTAATTACCAATGATAAATAATTTTAAGAGGTGTTCATATGAAAAGAGGTCTATTTATTCTGTTTGTTGTGATGTCTCTTGTGTTTAATTGCTTCAGTATGTTTGCAGAGGCATTAACGCTAAACTATGATGGGAAAGTACAGGAGTATACGGGAAATATCTTTACTTTGAAGGTTAATAATGAAATTGTTGATACCGATATTCCCCCCATTATAATTAATGGACGTTCACTGGTCCCTGTCAGAGCTATTTTTGAAAAGCTCGGTGCAAAGGTTGGATGGGATGCGGCCAGTAAAAAAGTGACGGTGTCTTATGACGGCAATACAATAGAGCTTAAAATAAATGATGTATATGCTTTGGTAAACGGTACCAAAGTTGAGATGGAAGTCCCGGCGAAGATCATAAATGACAGGACTTTAGTGCCTTTGCGTTTCGTGGGCGAGCAACTGGGCATGGAAGTTGGCTGGTACCCGGAAAAGGGTGAGATTAGTTTGAACGGCAAAAAAAGTGCTGTTGCCAGCATAAATGATATCAATTATAAAACCGAGGGCAATTTACATCAGGTAAAGATAGAGTTG
Source organism: Acetivibrio mesophilus (assembly GCF_004102745.1). Lineage (GTDB taxonomy): Bacteria > Bacillota > Clostridia > Acetivibrionales > Acetivibrionaceae > Hungateiclostridium > Hungateiclostridium mesophilum. The sequence continues at coordinate 7,903 of NZ_RLII01000022.1, forward strand.
GATGCATGTCGGGAATATAAAGTAATGAGAGCTGCAAATCCAGATAGAATTGTTGTTGATTTCCCAAACACAAAGCTTTCAAATGTGCAGTCTAGTATTAGTGTGGGCAGTGAACTTGTAAATTCGATACGTTGCGGAAATCCCGATGACAAGACCGCAAGAGTGGTGCTTGATGTAGTCGGTCAACCTCAGTACATAGTAAAAGAAGATGGAAATAGTATTGTACTAAATCTTCAAAAAGAGAACACCTATAGTACACCTGGGACTGTCGGCAGTAGTAACAAGCTTGATATTGAACATATTATTAAAACTGATCATGAAGAAATACATATAAAATGTGATTCGATTTCAGGATATAATTCTTTTGCCCTTCCGGATCCTGAAAGGATTGTGGTTGATGTATCTGGGGCATATATTGAAGGCGAAATAAAGAATATTGAAGTAAAAAGCAACCTGATAAAAGCGATAAGATCTGCAAATCAGGTGGATAATGTTGCAAGAGTAGTGGTTGACCTTCAGCAGAAATTAAACCATAGGGTTATAAAATCGGGAGAGTACCTTATCGTATATATATCCAGAGCACCTATTCCGGAAAATCCTGTGCTTTCGCTGCCGAACCGAGGGGGGAGCGGCAAAGACAATGGGGCTCGGGACAATGTTCTTTATGTTGCCTATGAACCTGATGTTGATAAGGACCAGGTTGTTTTAAGCCTCAACAGTTATGAAAATTATAATATTGTTAAGAATGTTGAGAAAAACAGAATTGTTATAGATATACCTAATGCCCTAGGGCCTTCTGAAGAGAAAACCATCGGTGTTGGCAGTGACATGATTGAAAGTATCAAATATATTGGTTTTGACAAGTCGTATTCACAGGTGGCGATTCTCCTTAAAGGGAAGGCTCAATACCAAGTGATTGAAAAAGAAGGGAAATTGATACTGGCTATTTCGGAGGCTTCACCGGATTCTCCATCGATATCTCCAACAGTGAAGCCAACACCAACAGTAACACCGACTGTTACACCAACCGCAACCCCAACACCGACGGTAACACCAACTGCAACACCGACATCGTCGGTAAGTCCAACTCCAACAGCAACTCTAACACCGGGTAAAACTCCAAGCGGTGAGGATGGACTTGTTTCGGTGGACTATGTTGTTACATCGAGTTATAGTAAGGTCATAGTTGAAGTAAATAACTATGAGGATTATGATATAAAGCGTATTTCACAACCTGACCGCATTGTGATTGATATACAAGGAGCCCGTGTTGACAAAAAGGCGGATACCATTGAGGTAAAGAAAGGCTTGATAAGTGCGATAAGGTATTCACAATACGAGATTGGTGTTGTCAGAGTTGTTATTGATTTAAAAGGTAACCCGCAGTACCATGTGGGAGAATTGGAAGGGAAGCTGGAAATATACCTTATGGAGCCCACCTTCAAAAATATACAGTACAACAATACCATGGACAGAGTGCACTTTATCTTAGAGGGAGCAAAGCTCACAGAGGGTGGAGCGAATCTCAAAAAACTTTATACCGAAAAATATGGCCTTGACGGAAAAAGATATACAATAACTTTTCCTTCAGATCTTGCTGATATAGGAAGCGGCATAATGCAGATAGACGATGGAATGGTAGATTATGTTGAGATTACGCAAAATGCTGATACCAATGAAACGAGCATAGAATTTAACACCAAAGAGAGCTACAGCTATTTGGTAATTACCCGGGGCGATGTGAAAAATACAACCATCACCCTGTTAAAAAAGGCTTCTAAGGCTGATAGGCTTGTGGTTATCGACGCCGGGCATGGAGGTTCAGAACCTGGTGCGGTTCATGGGGGCTATTATGAAAAGGATTTCAACATCGATATTGCAAAAAGATTGAATGAATTGTTAAAGAGTAAAAATGTCAATACTTATATGATTCGTGAGGATGACAGCTATGTCGGTTTATATGAGAGGGCGTATATTGCAAACAACCTCAACGCAACACTATTTTTGAGTATTCATAATAATGCATATTATTCAAAGTACCATGGAACGGAGACACTGTATTATCCATCGCATTCAGGAAGCACCGGATTGACGGGTAAAAGATTTGCACAGATTATTCAGAACAATCTCATTAGCAAGCTCAATACAAAAGACAGAGGAATTGTGGAAAGGCCGAATCTGGTAGTTCTTAAAGCGACTAAAATGCCGGCTGCACTGGCGGAAATTGCCTTTATGACCAATAGCGAGGATATGGAGAAGCTTAAGACGGAAGAATTCCGGCAAAAAGCGGCAGAAGCGCTATGTGACTCAATATTAAAAGCATTGCAGGAAATAGAATAATAAATTGAAGAAGGTGGTGTAAAAAGCTGCCTTCTTTTTTATTATCTCTTGTTTTAAATAAAGAAACTTTGTGTTATTATAAAATATGGATGAAGAATATGTTGTGAAAAGCCGTATGCAAAATAGTGGCATATGGTTTTGCTATCTTCAGTAACATAATAAACATAGAGGAAAGGTTGTGTTTAGAGTGGCAGTATTGGTTACAGGAGGCGCAGGTTATATTGGTAGTCATACGGTGGCGGAGTTAATTGAAAAAAATGAAGAGGTAATAATTGTTGACAACCTTGAAAAAGGTCATAAGGATGCTGTGGCAGGATCAAAGCTTATTGTAGGTGACTTGAGAGATAAAGAATTTTTGGCAAAGGTATTTTTGGAAAACGATATTGAAGCAGTTATCCATTTTGCTGCCTATATTGAGGTGGGCGAGAGTGTCCAAAATCCCTTAAAGTACTATAATAACAATGTTGTCGCAACACTGAACCTTTTGACGGCAATGAAGGATGCCAAAGTCGATAAAATTGTATTTTCTTCTACGGCTGCAACCTACGGTGAACCGGAAAATGTGCCGATTTTAGAGACGGACAAGACATTTCCTACCAACCCATACGGTGAAACAAAGCTATCCGTTGAAAAGGCTCTTAAGTGGTGTGATAGAGCCTATGGTATTAAATACACTGCTTTGAGGTATTTTAATGCCAGCGGTGCCCACGAAAGTGGCAAAATAGGTGAAGACCACTCTCCTGAAAGTCATTTGATTCCCCTTGTTATTCAGGCTGCATTGGGCAAAAGGGAATCCATAAAGGTATTTGGAAATGACTATAATACTCCGGACGGAACATGTGTAAGGGATTATATACACGTTTCCGACCTTGCAAATGCCCACTATCTTGCGCTGCAAAGACTGAGAGCGGGCAAAGAGAGCGAGGTTTATAACCTTGGAAACGGAAAAGGTTTTTCTGTAAAAGAGGTTATTGATGTGGTGCGCAAGGTTACGGGGAGAACAATCAAAGCCGAGGACGCTCCAAGAAGGCCTGGAGATCCCGCAATACTGGTTGCTTCATCCGAAAAGATCCAAAGGGAGCTAAACTGGCAGCCTAAAATGGCTGACCTCGAGACAATTATAAGCACTGCGTGGAAGTGGCACGAAGCCCATCCAAACGGATATAACGATAAATAATGCATAATAAAAAAGATAATAAAACTTTATAAAAAGATTATATTATGCCCAGCTTCTGTCTATAATTACAGTAATACTAATATTTTACTGTAAGGAGTAGGTAATATGAAGAAGCTGATATGTCTTTTTATTGTTTTGTCAGTTACATTTTTATACGGATGTCAAATACCGACGGATAAAATAACTGAAGATGAAAAAGGTTTAAGTAGTTCAAATAGAGATAAAGAAGTCATAAGCCCGGAAGATGCGATAAATCTGGAAGGGACAGTAGGCGGCAATGTGGCAGGCAGAGGTGATGCTGACGATGATATTGATAAAGGAGTATTAAGTGCTGTAGAACCACCGGCAGGCAGTGAGAGAAATGGGGAGAAGAGCGAAAGGGAAAAAGCAATGCTTGCTGTAACTGTGTACTACAGGGACAGTGATAATCAACTCATTCCTATTACGAGAGACATTAATAAAGAAGAGGGCATTGCAAAAGCATCTCTTAAATGTATGATCGATAATGATTTAAATCGCAGTGCATTAGAGCCTCTAGGACTATATCCTGTCTTGCCGGAAGGCACGGAAATATTGGGAATGAACATAAAGGACGGTATTGCAACAGTTGACTTCAATGACCGTATTTTGAACTACAAAGACGAAGCGGCAGAGAATAATATAGTAGCAGGTGTTGTATACTGCCTTACTGAATTTAATACAATTGATGGCGTTAAGATATTAATTGAAGGCATGGAAAAGGAAAAGCTGCAATATGGCACCTATATATCGAGCATTCTTGGCCGAGACAATGTCCTAATTAATTCGGATAAGATAAACCTTGCGGACAAATTAAAAAAGGTCGACGTTTATATGTTTAAATATATAAAGGATAAGAATGAGTTTATCCTTCCGATTTCGATGGAATATATCGGGGTCTCAAAGGAGCAACTTCCGGCAGAGATAATAAGAATGCTGGCCACAAAGCCTGCAAATGAAAGGATATATTCTCAGATTCCATCAGGAGTTGAGGTGCTAGATAGCAGGATTGATGAAGACCTTCTGGTATTGGATTTAAATAAAGAAATAAAGAATTATGGGGGTACCGCTAGGGAAGAGGGGATTTTGAAGCAGATACTATATAGTATGAAGCAGATAAAGGATGTAAATAAAATACAGATTCTCATTGAAGGCAAAAAAGGAAATCTTCCCGAAGGGACTGAAATATCCGGCCAACTGTTGCTTCCCACAGAGATAAATAGACAAAAAGGCTTGTAATTTCTTTCAAATTATAGGAAAATTAAAATATTACAGAATTATAATGACAGCAGAAAGGTTGTGAACATGTTGAGAATCGACGGAAGAAGCCAGTCTGATTTAAGACCGGTAAAAATAACAAGAAATTACATCAAACATGCCGAAGGCTCGGTTTTGATTGAGATGGGAGATACGAAGGTAATCTGTACGGCTACAGTGGATGATAAGGTGCCGCCGTTTAAAAAGAACAGCGGTGAAGGATGGGTTACTGCAGAGTATTCAATGCTGCCAAGGTCTACTGCGACCCGCAATCAAAGGGATATAAGCAGGTTAAAGCTCAATGGAAGAAGTCAGGAAATACAAAGGCTTATAGGAAGAGCACTTCGTTCAGTAGTGAATTTAAATCTTCTAGGAGAAAGGGAAATCATAATAGACTGTGATGTAATTCAGGCAGACGGAGGCACTAGAACTGCCTCGATTACCGGAGGATTTGTTGCTTTGGTGGATGCTTGCAAAAAGCTTGTTGATGAAGGCATAATTGAAAAAATACCGGTGACTGATTTTTTGGCGGCGGTAAGTGTTGGTATTGTAGACGATATGGAAATGCTTGATTTATGCTACATAGAAGATTCCGGTGCTGCTACAGATATGAATGTCGTGATGACATCAAAAGGCGAATTTATTGAAATTCAAGCCACCGGTGAACAGTCACCTTTTAGGAAAGAGCAGTTTAGCGGGCTTTTGAGTCTTGCTGAAAAAGGTATAGGTCAATTGATTGAAATACAGAAGGATGTATTGGGTCAGGTATCAAATGAGGTTGGGAGAGTTACAAAAGATGAGAAAGTTTGTAATTGCGACGAAGAACAGCGGAAAGCTTAAGGAAATAGAAGAAATATTAGAAGGAATGAACTTTGAAGTTGTTTCAATGGAAGAAGTTGGTGTAACCCAGGATATTGAGGAATCCGGAAGTACTTTCGAAGAAAATGCCCTTATTAAGGCTCGGGAAGTTTATAAAGCTTGCGGCGAAATGGTAATGGCAGATGACTCAGGGCTTGAAGTGGACTATTTAGACGGTGCTCCGGGCATTTATTCTTCGAGGTTTGCAGGAGAAGGCGCCAGCGATGCGGACAGGAACAACAAGCTTCTTTCGCTTTTAAAGGATGTGCCCTTTGAGAAAAGAAAGGCAAGGTTTGTATGTGTTATCGCAGTGATACTTTCCAATGAAGAGTACTTTACAGTAAGGGGAACTGTCGAGGGTTATATAGGTTTTGAACCAAGAGGAAACAATGGCTTTGGATACGATCCTCTGTTTTTTGTTCCGGAGTATAACATGACATCGGCACAAATGGAGCCGTCAAAAAAGCATGAAATAAGTCATCGGGGCAAGGCGATTAGAATGATGCTGGAGGAGCTTAAAAAGAGATTGGACGTATAGGCATAAATGTGATTATAAGGGGCTATCTCAAAATAGGATTTTGAAATAGCTCCTTTTTTGATTATAAAAACACAAATTCGGGTGTGGATAAGGATAATTTATGAAGTTAGAAAAGGTGGGAACTATTTGTATAAGGATGGTTCTTAAAACTTACATAAGATAAACATATGGAAAATTTTATTGCATTTTATTCAATTTCTTGATATAATTTAAATGCAAAATAAACACTTTGATGCAGTGGCCTTTATACAATTTATGGTATGATTAATCCTAGCATAACATATTCTAATTCCTTTCTGTTATTTTTACGGTTGCCATTGAAGTAACAATAGAGTTTCTTGGTATTTAAGGTCTATTTTACATAAACCTTAAATATATATTTATTATTTAAGGGGGAATTGTTATGCAAAAGAAATTGTTATGCATCCTTGTTTTCGCATTGTTGTCTTCGTCTTTCTTTGTCAGCAATTCGTTTGCGGACAATTGGGAAACTTATTATGAGTTGTACCCTGAACCGGTTGTCACAGAAACTGGTGCTGTTATTAGATTAAAGCTTACCAAAATAATTATAGACGATTTTATAACATGGCCGGGATATCTTTATGCCCTTGAGTACTGGAAAACTGATGACCCTTCAAATGTTATGAGACAAAGTAGAACTAAATTTGAATCTAGGGAAGAGCTCTCAGAAGACGTTATTGAAGAGGTATACACAGTAGAGCTTACTGATTTAGAGCCGGACACAGAGTATACATATAAGTTTTGGGGACAAATGCCTACTTGGAATAAAGAAGGTACTCCTAAAACCCTTTCATTTAGAACTCTTCCACGAATTATTTATGGTGATGTGAATAGAGATGGAAAAGTAAATAGCACAGACTATACTTTAATGAATCGTTACGTCCTTCGTATGATAGACAGATCCATTATAGATGAGTATTTTTATCTAGCAGATTTAAATGGGGACGGAAAAGTAAATAGCACAGACTCTACTTTGTTGAAACGGTATATCCTTCGTGTAATAGATAAATTTCCTGTAGAAAAGCAGGACACAAATGAAGGTATAAGTGAAGGTTTTATTGAAGGAAGCAGCAAATTTGCATTTGATATTTTCAAACAGATCAGTGAAGAAGAACAGGGTGAAAATGTGTTCATTTCTCCCTTTGGTATTTCAACTGCATTGTCTATGGTTTATCAGGGAGCTAAATCTGATACCAAGGATGAGATGGCGAAGGTTTTAGGTTTTGAAGGACTTGATATTACAGAAGTTAATAATAGTTATAAGTATTTATTAGAATATTACAGTCAGCTTGATGAGAAAGTTAAACTTAAAAACAGCAGCTCAATCTGGAATAATTCTTTAAAGAGCAATTTGATTAAAGAAGATTTTATTTCTGTCAATAAGGATGTATTTAATGCATTAGTTGAATCAAGGGATTTCTCCGATGAAAGTGTTGTAGATGAAATAAACAGTTGGATTTCCGAGGCTACAGAGGGAAAAATAGACAAGATGATCAGCCGCATTGATCGAGAGGAATTATCATATATAATATCTGCCTTATATTTTAATGGATTATGGAAAGAAGAGTTTGAAATTGAAAAAACAGTTGCACTGCCTTTTAAAGCTGAAGACGGAAGCACTGACAATGTTATGATGATGAGAAAATTGAATTGTAAACTGGAAATTGGTGAAGGTGATGGATACACAGCAGTCAGGCTACCCTATGGTGATGGTGAAATGGCTATGTACTGTATTCTTCCTGACGAAGATACACCAATAAATGATTTTATTCAAAAGTTGGATGTATCTGTGTGGAATCAAATTAAAAACAGTATAGTTAAAAGAGAAGATGGAGATCTTTATTTACCTCGTTTTAAAGTTGAATATGCCAAGAATGGAAACGGTAGCATAATGGAAAGCTTGAAAGCTTTGGGTATGGAAAAAGTATTCAGGGATGATGCTGATTTGTCCGGCATATTTGAAATTGATACTTGTATTAATGATGTTTTGCATAAGTCGGTTGTGGAAGTAAATGAAAAGGGAACAGAAGCTGCAACAGTGGTGGTAATACCTATAGTCCCGACGAGTATACAAACAAGACCTAAGTTTATTGCAAACAGACCCTTTGTATTTGTAATTGCAGACGAAGAATATAATACAATACTCTTTATGGGTAAAGTATCTAACGGTGAGTTTATTAATTGACAGTTGATATCAAAATAAATATAGTTGTGTAATAGAAAATCTCCGCTTTGTTCTTATTGCAAGGTGGAGATTTTTTGCGAAAAATAGATATTTTTCCACAAAAATATGCGAAAAAATTTTTTAATTTTTTATCAAAATGGTGTTGACAAATAAAAAGGTTGTTTGTATAATATACTAGTCGGTTGTGAGTTCACCGATTATGTATATAAGATGCGGGTGTAGTTCAATGGTAGAACATCAGCCTTCCAAGCTGATTGCGAGGGTTCGATTCCCTTCACCCGCTCCACTAAAATCTAACATATCTGCCCGTAGCTCAGCTGGATAGAGCAACGGACTTCTAATCCGTTGGCCGGACGTTCGAATCGTCTCGGGCAGGCCAAAAACCCTAGAGTTGAAAGGTTTCTAGGGTTTTGTTTTTATTCAGAAAGATTCAAAGACAAAAACTGACTACTATTTGACTACTAAAGATACAAAGAAATACAAAAAATTAAGAAAGTTTATAAAGAGATGTTTTTTCTTTTATTAACATTTCCTTGAGCAAATCTCCGGATTCTTTTTTGCTTCACCAAGCAGATTGAGTACATATATATCTATGGAAGTTATTTTAATGTATATATTGAGAATGGTAAAATAACTGATTTGGTGAAAAATTGGATTGAGGTAGACAGTAAATCCGAACTGTTAAATTCATTTGATTACTTTTAAAAAAAATGCTATAATATAATTGTTAATAATGTATAATTTAACCAATAATAATATATAAAGACTGTGTTATTGACTAAATACTCTTGGAGGCATTAGTTGTAAAATACGACGGTATAACTATGCAAGTTGATTGTATAGATGAGTCTTTTTAGAGAATTCTATTTTAAGATAAAAATTATTGACATATAAAATGTTTTAGTATACCATCCATTATGGAATATAAAATTGAATAAAAGGTGATGGAGTTCACCTGAAATGCGTAATGCTGATGACTCCTACAGAAATAATAATACTGTTTCTGTAGGAGTTTTTTGTTACTGGGAAGGGAGTAGTGTTTTATGGCTGCGAGTTTAGCAATTATTTTATTATTGGGATTGGCTGCAAAGCGAATATTTGAAAAATTAAGGTTACCGGGTTTATTGGGCATGTTATTATTAGGCATCCTTATAGGACCCCATGTTCTTAATCTGATTCAGACGGATATGCTTCAAATATCTTCTGATTTAAGAAGTATCGCATTAATAATTATTTTATTAAGAGCAGGACTTGGGCTTAACAAGGATGAAATAAAAAGTATCGGAATTCCTGCATTAAAGATGAGTTTTATTCCCGGATTATTTGAAGGTTTACTTATTGCACTGGCTTCTGTATATTTTCTTGATTTTACATTTGCCCAAGGAGGAATGTTAGGGTTTATTATCGCTGCCGTTTCTCCTGCTGTTGTTGTTCCTTTTATGCTTAAGTTAATGGAAAATAAAATTGGTACAAAAAAAGGAGTACCAATTTTGATATTAGCGGGTGTATCTATTGATGATATCTTTGCCATTACGGTTTTTAGTGCCTTTTTGGGCTTATATAACGGTTCTAAAATAAATATTGGCATTCAATTTTTAAATATTCCAATCTCCATTTTATTGGGAATTTTGACTGGGATGATTGTAGGGTTTTCACTGATAAATATTTTTAAAAGATATAATATCCCGGATACAAAAAAGGTATTAATAATACTTGGATTTTCGATATTACTCAATCAGTTGGAGAGCATATTGAAAACTAAATTACAGATAGCATCATTGCTTGGAGTTATGACTATTGGCTTTATATTGACTGAATATCTTCCTGATGTGGGCAAGAGGCTTTCTGAGAAATTTAATAAGGTATGGGTATTTGCAGAAATATTACTATTTGTATTAGTGGGAGCAGAGGTAAATGTAAATGTAGCATTAAAAGCAGGTGGAGTAGGAATTATATTGATATTAATAGGTTTAATTGGAAGAAGCGTAGGTGTTGTTATTTCTTTAATAGGTACAGATTTTAACTGGAAAGAAAGGCTGTTTTGCATTATTGCTTATATCCCAAAGGCGACAGTGCAGGCCGCAATGGGTGCAGTGCCGCTGTCATTGGGAGTGGAATCGGGAGACATAATCCTGGCGATTGCGGTATTATCTATATTAATTACTGCACCATTAGGAGCAGTTGGGATTCATTACTCAGCAGAAAAGTTACTGATAGAGAATCAATAGTGTAAGCCCATAGTGAATCTATTTAAAAAAACAATATAAAAAATTACGAAAATATGGTACAATATTAACATAAAATAAGAAGGACGATAATATAAGCAATGAGTAAAAAGGGAATATTGTGTGCATTAATTTCGCTGATTTTGGTAGTATCACTTTCAACAACAGTGTTTGCAGAGCAGATAATAACAACAAAATTAAAAAGCTATATAACTTATGAGTATCCTTTAAGTTACATACTGTAAACATACCATTCTTTGGCTTCGACAGAAAGAAATGACCACTCTGCATCGACAGAGTGGCTATAATATACAGAGTGGTTATGATATATAGAAGATCTACTGGATACCCATATTTTTTAATATAATATATATATATTATAATCAAAGGCGTGCAATCTATTTTCAGCAATAGACTACACGCCTTTGTGAAGCTAATATTAATTTCAATATACACTGTACAGAAGTTCTCCGTAGGTTGGGAATGGCCAGTACTTTTTACCGATTTTAGTTTCAAGGTTATCAATTACGCTTCTTAGTTCCTGCATGTTAATGAATACAACTTCTCTATAGTATTTTGCAGTATTTAAAAGACTATCTTGATTTTTTGCCTCGAGAATTGAATTGTCCAATTTCTCAATATTTTTATAAAGGCAAGCCGATAAATCGGATACAACATTAATTAAAGATTCTTCAAGCTGGGAGTTTATTGCGCTACTTATAGCTTTTTTGTTTTTCACAACCTCGGTTAAATCTTTAAGGTAATCAACAATGGAAGGTATAATACCTCTTTTAGTCATATCCAGTATTGTGAGTGCTTCAATGTGTATTACTTTAATATACTCTTCAAGCATTATGTGATATCTAGAATGAATTTCTGCCTCTGAAAAGATATTGTGTTTTGAAAATAGATTTATATTTTTTTCAGATATAAAGTACGGAACAGCTTCAACGGTTGATTTAAGGTTTAAAAGCCCTCTCTTTTCAGATTCTTTGACCCATTCCTCAGAGTAATTGTTGCCGTTGAATATTATTCTCTTGTGTTTCTTGATTGATTCTTTAATTATTGCGGTCAATTCTGCTTTGAAATCGCCGGCACTTTCCAGTCTGTCGGCAAACTGGGACAGAGCTTCGGCAACAATAGTATTTAAAACAACGTTGGCATCTGATATAGAGGAGCTGGAACCCAACATTCTAAACTCAAATTTATTGCCGGTAAACGCAAAGGGAGAAGTCCTGTTTCTATCAGTTGTGTCTTTGGGGAAATGGGGAAGCACGGTTGCACCTATTTCCATTTGTGTTTTCTCTTTTTGATTATATCCGGTATCATTCTCGATGGATTCAATAATGGCTGTAAGTTCATCTCCTAAGAATACGGATATTATAGCAGGTGGTGCTTCATTTGCTCCAAGTCTGTGATCGTTTCCGGCATTTGCTATGGATATCCTAAGCAAATCCTGATATTCATCAACTGCCTTAATAACTGCTGATAAGAATAATAAAAATTGAGCATTTTCATAAGGAGTTTCTCCGGGCTCCAAAAGGTTGATACCGGTATCTGTAGAAATAGACCAGTTATTGTGTTTACCGCTTCCGTTGACTCCTGCAAAGGGCTTTTCATGCAGCAAACAAACAAGGTCGTGCTTATTTGCGATGGTTTTCATAAGCTCCATAATTAACTGGTTGTGGTCAGCGGCAATATTGACTGTTGTAAATATTGGAGCCAACTCATGCTGAGCAGGGGCAACTTCATTGTGTTTTGTTTTGGCTAAAACGCCAAGTTTCCAAAGCTCTTCATCCAGCTCTTTCATAAAGGCAGAAACCCTTGGTTTTATTGAAGCAAAATAGTGATCTTCCAATTCTTGACCTTTTGGAGGTCTTGCACCGAATAATGTTCTGCCGCAGTATATTAAATCCGGACGTTTTTGATATAATTCTTTGTCTATCAAGAAGAATTCCTGCTCCGGTCCCACTGTTGTTATAACCCTTTTTACATTGTCATGTCCAAAAATCTTTAAAATTCGTTTCGACTCTTTATCTATTGCTTGCAGGGAACGAAGAAGCGGGGTCTTTTTGTCAAGAGCTTCTCCACTGTACGAGCAGAATGCTGTTGGGATACAGAGGGTATTGTCTTTAATAAATGCATAAGAAGTAGGATCCCAAGCAGTATAACCTCTGGCTTCAAAGGTAGATCTGATTCCTCCGCTGGGAAAGCTTGAAGCATCAGGTTCTCCGCGAACAAGTTCTTTCCCTGAGAATTCCATAATCACATTTCCGTCATCCACAGGCGAAATAAAGCTGTCATGTTTTTCTGCTGTTACTCCGGTGAGGGGCTGGAACCAATGAGTAAAATGAGTGGCTCCTTTTTCGATAGCCCATTCTTTCATAGCAGTTGCTACAATATTAGCCACATCTAAGTTTAAGTGTTTTTGCTCAGCTATTGTCCTCTTTAAAGCTTTATATACTTCTTTTGGAAGTCTTTGTTTCATGACTTTATCGTTAAAGACCATATTTCCAAATATATTAGGGATATCTTGCATTATTAATTCCTCCTTACATTATAATAGATTGATTCCTTTTTCTTGGCATGCGGCAATTGATTCCTCATCCCAAACAGAAACCTGCACTTCTCCTATATGAGCTTTGGCAAGAAGAAGCATGCAAATTCTTGACTGTCCTATTCCTCCTCCTATGGTAAGAGGAAGCTCGTTGTTTAATAGCATCTTATGGAAAGGTAGGCTCCGTCTATCGTCACAATTTGCTTTTGTCAGCTGTTCATCAAGAGACTTTGCATCTACACGAATTCCCATTGAGGAAATTTCAAAAGCACTACCTAAAACGTCATTCCAGAATAAAATATCTCCGTTTAATTTCCAATCGTCATAGTCAGGAGATCTGCCATCATGCTTTTGACCTGACTTTAATAAATCTCCTATTTGCATAATAAAAGCAGTTTTATGTTCTTTTAAGTAAGCATTTTCCCGTTCTCTAGGAGATAAGGACGGATACATATCTTCAAGTTCCTGAGTAGTAACAAAACTCACATCTCGCGACAGTTCAACCGGAATTTGGGGATAATCCTTTTTGACGGCATCAAGGGTGTCGCATACCGCGTTCACGATTGATTTTACTGTTTCCTTTAAATAATCCACATGGCGATCTTCTTTTTTAATTACTTTTTCCCAATCCCACTGATCTACGTATATGGAATGAAGATTATCCATTTCTTCATCTCTGCGTATAGCATTCATGTCTGTATAAAGACCTTCTCCTGGCTGGAATCCATATTTATGGAGAGCCATCCTTTTCCATTTGGCTAGAGAATGGACAATTTGTGCTTCGGTATTTGTTTGCAATATATCAAAACTTACTGGTCTTTCTACACCGTTTAAATTATCATTTAGACCTGTATTAGGATCAACAAATAATGGAGCAGATACTCTTCTTAAATTAAGTGCTTTTTTCAATTCATCTTCGAAAGTCCTCTTTAACATTCCTATGGCAGTTTGAGTTTCATATAGGCTAAGCAAGGATTTGTAACCTTCCGGTATAATAGTTTTTTTCATCTTATCATTCCTTTCAAAAAAATTAAGGCGTCCACGAGTTTTTAAACTCATGGCGCCTTTGCCTTATATATGTAGTATAGCACCAAAACTATAAAATGTAAATACTTTTTATTAAAAAAATGCAGGATTATTTTGATTAAGTTGCAAAAAATCCATAAAAAGCTTTTTGTAACACAGCATATTTAATGCCTGGTGAAATTTTAAACCAACAAATCCTTCAAAATGTTATTGACAGAATTGCTATTTTAACGTATTATTATAAGTACAGTGAACAAAGGCGTTCACCAAATAACGAAAGCCATTATGTGTTAAGTATATGCTTTTTGTTATTGGGTGAATGCCTTTTTACATTATATATATAAGAAAAAGATGTATTTTGCAGAATACTTGAGATTTATTCGGAGGTGGGACTTATGTTAAAAGAAGGTCAAATAAGAATACCGTCAGGTTGTGCTATATCAGGTATATTTTCAAAGTCAGGTAAAAGAGTAAGCGGCGAATCTATTATTAAGTCAATTGCGACAATGCACGACCGGTCAAACGGTCTGGGGGGAGGATTTGCTGCTTATGGAATTTATCCTGAATATAAAGACTATTATGCATTACATGTATTTTACGATGGAGATACTTCCCAAGAAGAATGTGAGAAATTTTTAGAACGCCATTTTGATATCATCAATCTTTCTAAAATACCAACCAGAAAAACTCCGAGAATAACAGATGCTCCTTTGATTTGGAGATATTTTGTTACTCCATTGCCAACGAAGCTTGCCGAAAGTCAACTGGATGAAAAAGAGTTTACTGCAAGGTGTGTAATGAAAATAAATATGGGAATAGATGGAGCGTATGTATTCTCCAGTGGTAAAAATATGGGAGTATTTAAGGCCGTGGGGTATCCGGAGGATGTGGGCGAGTTTTACAAACTTGAGGAATACTCAGGTTACTGCTGGACCGCTCATGGAAGATATCCAACCAACACTCCCGGATGGTGGGGTGGTGCCCATCCCTTTGCTTTACTGGATTACTCGGTGGTTCACAACGGTGAAATATCTTCTTATGATGCCAATAGAAGAACTATTGAAATGTATGGTTATAAGTGCACATTGCAAACGGATACCGAGGTAATTACCTATATTATTGATTATTTGAATCGAAAAATAGGTCTTAGCCTTGAGGAGATATCCGGAGTTGTTGCAGCCCCTTTTTGGCAAGTTATTAATAGTATGCCTAAAGAAGAGAATGAAAAATATACTTATCTTCGAAATGTCTTTTCATCTTTATTAATAACAGGTCCTTTTTCAATATTGGTAGGCTTTGAAGGGGGAATGATGGCTCTAAATGACAGATTAAAGCTTCGATCTATGGTAATCGGAGAAAAGGATGACATGGTTTATGCAGCCAGTGAAGAATGTGCAATTCGTGTTATAGAAGAAAATCTGGATAGAGTGTGGTCTCCAAAGGGTGGAGAAGCAGTTATCGCTACATTGAATAGAGGTGTAATATAATGGGAATTAATTATTTATATCAAGAATATGAAGTTTCAAGAAATATGGATAGATGTATTAATTGCAGGGTTTGTGAGCGACAGTGCGCTAATGAAGTTCATAGTTTTGACAAGGACAAAAATATAATGCGCAGTGATGATGTCAATTGTGTCAACTGCCACAGATGTGTAGCTCTTTGTCCGACAAGAGCTCTTAAGATAGTAAAAACAGATCATACCTTTAAAGAAAATGCCAACTGGCGTGGTTCTATAATCAATGAAATATATAAGCAAGCGGAAAGCGGTGCAGTACTATTGTCCAGTATGGGAAATCCCAATAATTATCCTGTATATTTTGATAAAATCTTGCTAAATGCATCTCAAGTTACAAATCCTTCTATTGACCCACTAAGAGAGCCTATGGAAACAAAAGTGTTTTTAGGCAGTAAGCCAAAGAGTATACAAAGGGATAAGGACGGAAGGCTTATTAATAATTTGTCTTGCGGAATTGAACTTTCTGTGCCAATAATGTTTTCTGCCATGAGCTACGGATCCATCAGCTATAATGCCCATGAGAGCCTGGCAAGAGCGGCAAAAGAAGCAGGAATTTTATATAACACAGGAGAAGGCGGACTTCATAAGGATTTTTATCAATACGGAAGCAATACTATTGTACAGGTGGCTTCAGGCAGATTTGGAGTGTATAAAGACTATCTTGAAGCGGGTGCTGCAATAGAAATAAAAATGGGGCAAGGAGCAAAGCCTGGAATAGGAGGTCATCTTCCGGGGGCAAAAATAGTAGGGGATATATCCAAAACAAGAATGGTTCCAGAAGGGTCAGATGCCATTTCTCCGGCTCCTCATCATGATATTTATTCAATCGAAGATTTAAGGCAGTTGGTTTATTCATTAAAGGAAACCACAAATTATAAAAAACCTGTTATAGTCAAAATAGCCGCTGTTCACAATGTAGCAGCTATTGCCAGCGGAATTGCCAGAAGCGGAGCGGATATTATTGCTATTGACGGATTCCGTGGAGGTACCGGAGCTGCTCCTACAAGAATCAGAGATAATGTGGGAATTCCTATCGAACTTGCTTTGGCAAGCGTGGACCAAAGACTTAGAGACGAGGGTATAAGAGATAATGTATCCATTGTTGTAGGCGGAAGTATCAGAAACAGCAGTGATATCGTGAAAGCAATTGCACTAGGAGCTGACTGTGTTTATATCGGAACAGCGGCATTGCTTGCCCTAGGATGTCACCTTTGCAGAAGCTGTCAAACAGGAAAATGCAACTGGGGTATTGCAACCCAAAGTCCTGAATTGGTAAAGCGTCTTAATCCAGATATAGGATTTAAAAGACTTGTTAATCTTGTGGGTGCATGGGAACATGAAATAAAAGAAATGATGGGCGGAATGGGCATTAATTCAATAGAGAGCTTAAAAGGGAATCGACTGATGCTAAGAGGAGTAGGACTTAGTGAAAAGGAACTTCAAATATTAGGAATTAAACATGCGGGGGAATAGGGGGTGCTTTTGGTGAAAAGAGTATATGTAAATGAACAATGGTGCCTAGGATGCCATTTGTGTGAGTATTACTGTGCTTTTGCAAATTCTAATGAGACAGATATGGTTAAGGCATTAAAAGACATTGTTATACACCCAAGAATTCAAATAGAACAAAAGGATAATATAAGTTTTGCCGTATCCTGCAGACATTGTGAAGAACCTTTGTGTGTAAAGGGGTGCATTACAGGGGCGCTTTCAATTAACGAAGGAGTAATATCCGTTGATCAAAATAAATGTATTGGATGCTTTACTTGTATTTTATGCTGTCCTTATGGAGCAATAAGTGCGGGGGATGAGTCAATTATCCAAAAATGCGAGCTGTGCACTAATAACAAACATGGAAGTCCCCATTGTGTAAAAGGTTGTCCTAATAATGCCATTGTTTTTGAAGAGAGGTGAAAAAATGAGGTATGTAATAATAGGAAATTCCACGGCGGCCGTGGGAGCAGTGGAAGGGATAAGAAAAAACGATTTGGAAGGCGAAATAATAATAATTAGTAAAGAGCCTTACCATGTATATTCAAGACCTCTTATATCGTATTTGCTGTATGGTAAGACCGATGAGGAAAGAATGAAATACCGCAGTAAAGATTTTTATGACACTATGAATTGCAAGGCGATTTTGGGCAGAGAAGCAGTAAAGATAGATGATGCAAAAAAAGAGGTTCACCTTGATGACGGGGAAGTTTTAAATTACGATAAATTACTTGTTGCTACCGGATCATTACCCTTTGTTCCACCTATGGAGGGGTTGGATGGGGTTCATAAACGATTCTCCTTCATGTCTTTGGATGATGCGAAGAAAGTGGAAAGTGCTATTTCCTCAAATAGTAAAGTATTAATAATTGGTGCGGGATTAATAGGATTAAAATGTGCCGAGGGGATTTCAAAAAGGGTGGAGAGTATTACAGTAGTAGATTTGGCGGATAGAATTTTATCCAGTATATTGGACAGAGACGGGGCCGAAATAGTTAAATCCCATATGGAGAAAAGAAATATTAAATTTATTCTAAATACAAAAGTGGAGACATTTGCAAATAATGAGGCGGTATTGTCTAATGGAGAAAAAGTTGAATTTGATGTTTTAGTACTTGCTGTTGGTGTTATACCTAATACAGGTTTAATAAAAGAGATAAACGGCAAGATAAACCGAGGCATTGTTGTTGATGAATTCTGTCAGACTTCCATACCGGATATATTTGCCGCAGGAGATTGCTGTGAATCCTTTGATATAACTATGGAGCAGAATAAGGTTCTTGCATTGTTGCCCAATGCTTATATGCAGGGGGAATGCGCAGGAATTAATATGGCAGGGGGCAAAAAAGAGTACGGAAAAGCAATTCCTATGAACGCAATATCTTTTTTTGGTCTCCACATCATAACAGCGGGAAGTTACATCGGGGAAGTTTTTAGCAAAAGTAATGGGGAAAATTATAAAAAATTATTTGTAAAGGATGGACTGCTAAAAGGCTATATTATGATTGGAGATATCGAAAAAGCAGGGATTTATACAAGTTTAATAAGAGAAAAAACTCCTCTGTGCGATATTGATTTTGAATTGGTCTTGCAAAGTCCTGGCTTGATGGCTTTTACAAGAAAAGATCGCAAGAAAATACTTGGAGGTGTGGTAAATGAATATTAATGCTCAAAATTTATATTTTAAGAGTTTAAATGAAAAAATAAGAGAAACATCCGATAAAGACATTGTTATAGAAAACTGCATAGGACAAAGATATATAGGGAGCGGGCAAAGCGATAAAAACATTACAATATACGGTACCCCGGGAAATGATCTTGGAGCATATTTGAATGGGTGTACTATAAGGGTAAAAGGAAATGCCCAAGATGCAACCGGGGATACAATGAATGACGGCGTCATATATATTCATGGAAATAGTGGGGATGCCTGTGGATATGCAATGAGGGGCGGAAAGATATTCATAAGGGACAATGCAGGATATAGAACAGGTATCCATATGAAGCAATATAAAGAGAAAAAGCCTGTTATAGTTATTGGTGGCAGTGTGGGAAGTTTCCTTGGAGAGTATCTTGCAGGAGGAATCATAGTAGTATTGGGATTAAATAGCGAAAATACTGTTCCGGTGGGAGATTTTTGCGGAACAGGTATGCATGGTGGTAAAATATACTTAAGGTGCAACGAGCTTCCGCAAGACTTGCCCAAACAGGTGATTGCAAGGGAAGCTGATAGTGGGGATATGGAAGAAATAAAAGAGTATATAGAAGAGTTTTGCCAAGAGTTTGGCAAAGACAAGGAACAGATACTAAGCTCCAAATTTTTCTGCCTGATCCCCAATACGAAGAACCCTTACAAGCAGCTCTACACATATAATTAATCAAGAATATAACCAAAGGAGGTTTTCTGAGGATGACTTATACTATGAAAGAGGTGCTGGAATTTGTAGAAGAAAATGATGTGAAATTTATCCGGCTGGCCTTTTGCGATATTTTAGGGACTCAAAAGAATATCTCTATTATGTCTCAAGAGCTTGAAAGAGCTTTTGAACAAGGGATATCCTTTGATGCATCTTCAATTTTGGGATTTATGAATGTTGAAAAATCCGATTTGTTTTTACATCCTGACCCATCCACTTTAAGTATTTTGCCCTGGAGACCTCAGCAGGGAAGAGTAATACGTTTTTTCTGTGACATAAAACATCCCGACGGGAGAGCTTTTGAAGGAGATACAAGGAATATTCTTAAAAAGGCTGTTAGTCGTGCGGAGAAAATGGGATATATATGTAAGATAGGCTCTGAGTGCGAGTTTTATTTATTTGAAACCGATGAAAAAGGAAGACCGACATATATTCCCCATGATGAAGGAAGATATTTGGATATTGCCCCTCTTGATAAAGGAGAAAACGTAAGAAGAGAGATTTGTCTGTCTCTTGAACAAATGGGAATCCAGCCGGAAAGTTCCCATCATGAGCAAGGTCCCGGGCAAAACGAAATAGATTTTAAGTATAGCGACGCTCTTACAGCAGCAGATAATTTAATGACTTTCAAAGCTGTGGTTAAAGCTGTCGCATCAAGAAACGGGCTTTTTGCATCCTTCATGCCAAAGCCTATTTTGAGTGAAAGCGGCAGCGGACTTCATATCAATTTATCTCTTTCAAAAGACGGACTCAATATTTTTAAAGAGAGAGATAATGATTCATCTGCTGCAAAAAGCTTTATTGCCGGGGTTATTGATAGAATGTTGGATATTACTGCATTTTCCAATTCGATCACAAATTCTTATGCTCGTTTTGGAAGTTTCAGAGCGCCAAAATTCGTATCTTGGTCTCATCAAAATCGTTCTCAGCTCATCAGGATCCCTGCTGAGACAGGGGAATACAGCAGAATGGAGCTGCGCTCTCCGGATCCGGCATGTAATCCATACATTACGTTTGCACTTATTTTGCATGCAGGACTTGACGGAATCGAACGAAAATTAGAGCTTTCGGAACCGATTAATAACAATTTGTATAATTCTAACGGCGATGAATTACGAAATATTAAGGCTCTTCCGGAAAACTTAAAACAGGCCTTGGATATTGCATCAAAAAGTAGTTTTGTAAAGAGTATTTTAGGGGAAGAAATGCTAGGCAAGTATTTAGAGATAAAGTTTGAAGAATGGGAGAGATATTTTGAAAGTGAAGACAAGGAAAGTATAGAAAAGCAGATGTATTTTCGAAGAATTTAGATTCAAAAAAGGGATAAGTCGGTGGTGATATGGATAGTATTCTAATTGTATCCAGTTCTTTAAAGGTCAGCTCTTCATTGGAAGAGTTATTAAGGTTTAACTCATATAACGAAATCGTTTTGGCTAAAAATGCCGGTGAAGCTAAAAGAATACTAGTTGACAGAGATTTTGATTTATGCATAGTTAATACACCGTTAACAGATGAATTTGGGAGCAATTTGGCAATAAATATTGCCAATAGGGGAACAACACAAGTTATGCTGATTGTCAAAAGCGAGTTGGAAGATGAGATATCCGATAAAGTTGAAGATTTTGGTATATTTGTCATAGCAAAGCCCGTTAATCGTCAGCTTTTTTGGAGTGCTCTAAAGCTTGCTTCTGCCGCTCACAATAGAATAAAAGGTCTTAAGAAACAAAACGAACAGCTTCAAAAAAAGATAGAGGATATAAGGTTTGTCGATAGAGCAAAATGTGTTTTGATTGAATACTTAAAAATGTCGGAAGCTGAGGCACATAGATTTATTGAAAAACAGGCAATGGATATGCGGGTTACCAAGAGAGAAATAGCAGCTAGAATATTAAAAACCTATGAAAAATAATTTGTGAAATATTTTTAAGATAGTTGAATAATATATTCTAAAATGGTTAATAATTATAATGACCTCACAAATACATTTTAACCCCCTAATAGATGCCCTGGCGTAATGCCGGGGTATTTATTTAACTTGAAAATTTGTTTTAAAGCAATAAAATTTGATATAATATATATGTAATCCTGTTGTTAACTTATTCGAAACCATTGTAATTCTTGGTAATTATGGAAACTCAATATTTGATGACGATGGGGGAAACGAATATGTTTATTTTTCTTTTGCTTATGACCATAAACATTGTTGGCTTTATTTTAAGCGGGGTTGACAAATATAAAGCTGCAAGGAGCCTGTGGAGGATACAGGAAAAGACTTTCTTCTGGCTTGTCCTAATGGGAGGTGCTCCGGGAGTATATTTGGGGTTGCTCTTTTTCAGACACAAGACAAGACACCGCAGCTTTATGATAGGAATTCCGTTGATTTTTGCATTTCAGATTTTGGGAATCATCCTCGTCTATATACTCAGCAGGACTTAATAAAGCTTTGTCGATTACCATATTACTTGTCGCATTTATTAAATATTTTCATTAATCTTCCCATGATGGTATAATATATGCAGGAAAACTTTTTGGAGGGATACCTATCAAATTTTTTGATGATCTTACAAGGAAGATTATAAAAGCACCGATAGAAAATTCAAAGCTGATACTTAAAGGTCCTACTGGAAGCGGAAAATCAACTTTGCTTCTTGAAAGGTACAGGTATATGGTTGATACCCTTAAGGTACCCAGCGAAAAAATACTGATACTGCTTTTAAACAGGACCCAGTCTTTGGAGTGGAGGACCAAGACATTTCTTGAGGGCTCCGGTGCAATTCTCAGAACCTCATATTTTGGTTTTATTCAGGAGGAGATAAGAACCTATTATCCTCTTATTCTAAAAAACTGCAATGAGATTGGAAATAGGGATGTGAAGCCTGTTTTTCTGACCTTTGAAGCTTCCCAATTTCTTGTGTCCATTGTTTTGGATTGGCGAAGGCAAAAAAAAGGAGCCTTTGCGGGGGTTACCTCTTTTTCCGACAGGCTTGCAATTGATATGACATCAAACCTTGTCAAGGCTGCTATTTCAGACATTCCCTATAGCGAGATTGGAGATCGCCTATATAGTGCTTTAGAGAAAAAAGAAGACATAAAAAAGCAGGTATACAAAGAAGCCGACGATATAATACGGGACTATAGAAAAAGGTGTATGGAGCTGGGCATATTCGACTTTGGTATGGCCGTGGAGTTGTACAACAAATGCCTCCTTACTGATGAAACATACCGAAATCAGTTGTTTCAAAGGATTAATCACCTTATTGTAGATAATATCGAGGAGTGTGTACCTTCGGAGGTTGATTTTATCAAATTCCTGTTGCCCAAATTAAAGACATGTCTTTTAGGGTATAATCATGAAGGGGGATATGGACAGGCCTTTGGAAGTAATCATGAATATGTTAAGCAGCAATTGATTGATAAAATAGAGATAGTGGAGATGAATAGATCCCACACCTGTAAGGATTTTATGTATGAATTCTCGGACATGCTTTTTGATATCATAGAGAACTCTACACCTTGTAAATTCAATATGCGTCCGGAGATAGAGAGGGTTCCGGCATTAGAACTTAGAAGTGACATGCTGGAGAGGGCAGGGGATAGAATTATAGAGCTGATTGAGGATGAAGGATATAATCCTTCAGATATTGCAGTAATATCCAACTATGCAGATCCTGTCACAGAGTTTGTTATAGCAAGAACACTTGAAAGACACGGATATGAGATTAAAAACTTGGCAAGAATGAACAAGATAATAGACAATCCCTTTTCCCAGGCACTGATAACCTTGGCTCAGCTGTGTCACCCGGCTTATGGTTCGGTACCGGGAAGGGACGATATAAGGGCGCTCATTAGGATGGTACTGAAAATAGACCCGGTAAGAAGTTCCATCCTTGCGGGAGAGGTCCTTGCCCAAAGGCCCTTTGCCCAGTTTCCCGATATAGAGTTTCCGGGACTGGTGGAGAGGGTCGGGTATTATAACATTGAAAAGTATGAGTACATAAGGAGCTGGATAAAGGAATACCGAGAGAGGGAAAAACCCCTGCAGATACATGAGTTTTTTCAGAAGGTTTTTCTGGAGATACTGCTTTCTGGGGAAGTGTCCCAGAAGGACATTATTGAAGCCAAAAAGCTTATTGACAGTGCGGAGTCTTTTGTTAATGTGGTTTCAAGGTTCAATAGGAATGCCAGCAGGGATTTTCTTGATATCGCGAAGAAGGGAATAAAGTCTGCAGAAAGCATATTTGAGTTGGAAGAGAAGCTTAACGGCAATTTTGTACTAATGTCTACTCCGGTGGCATACCTGTCAAGCCCATTAAAAAGCAAGGTGCTGATACTTTTGAGTATCAGCAGCAACAATTGGACCCCGAGAAGTATCAAAGAGATAACCAATATCCATGTTTTGACAAAAACGTGGAATGAAAAGGATATTTATACAGAGGAAATGGAAGAAAGAAATCAGAAACACTACTTGGCAGTTCTCATAAGGTCACTGTTAAAAAGATGTGACGAAAAGCTTATAACCTTTGAATCTATGCTTTCTGCCAACGGCTATGAAAATGACGGTATTCTGGCAGATTATTTTGACGAGATACTGACGAAGTAAAAGAACTATTTGGGAGGCATGTTTCGTGGGGCTTAGAAAAGGGCAGAAAGAGCTTGTGGAAAGATACAGAGGGGGAAAATGTGCTATTCCGGCAATACCGGGAGGCGGCAAGACCCATTGCCTTTCTTTGTGGGCAGTAGAGATGATAAGCAATGGGTACCATAAACCGGGCAAAATTCTAATTGTCACGTATATGAACAGTGCTGTGAACAATTTTAAACAGCGTATCTCTGCAGAGCTCCAAAAAAGAGGTATCAATGGGAGCAAAGATTACTTTGTATCCACAATTCATGGCCTGTGCCTTCAAATCATAAAGGAAAAGCCCGACCTTATTATTGCAAACGAGGAATTTGAAATAATTGATGAGGTGTCAAAGATACACTTGATTTCCAGCGCAATAGATGAGTGGAAGAGATATAACGAAAGGGAGTTCCAGCTTTATCTGGATATGGAGAACCTAAGCTCGGGCAAGATGGGAGACATATATAAAAACTGGCAGGACAAGCTTTGCAGGATAATGCTTTCGGCGATCAGCGATTTTAAGGTGAAGGGCATTACACCTTCCGAAGCGAAAGAGAAATGCAAAAGCTTAGGGAAAGATTCCATTCTCTCATGGGCATCCGACATATTCGAAATATATGATAGAAGGTTAAAAATCGGTGGCTTTTTGGATTTTGATGATATGCTTTACAATGCAAAAAAAATGCTGGAAACCGATGAACACCTTCTTGAGAAATATCGAAAGAAATACTCCTTTGTGTGTGAGGATGAGGCTCAAGATTCAAACTATATTCAAAATGAGATACTGACATTGATTGCCAATGGAAACCTGCTGAGGGTTGGAGACAGTAACCAGGCGATTTGCGGAAGCTTTAGCAGCAGTGACTTCACACTTTTCAAAGGCTTTTGCGATGCTCCGGACACGATGGTATACAGTATAACCCAGTCAAGTAGAAACACTAGGGATATTATTGACCTGGCCAATTATTTTGTAAGGTATGTAAGGGAGAATCACCCGGTACCCCAGTGCCGTGACAGCCTGCTTCCCCAATATATCGAGCCTGTGGCTGAGGATGACCCAAGACCCAACCCGGTCATTGATGAATATGGCATAAAAGCCGCTGTATTTGAATCGTGGGAGGAGGAAGCAAGGGGAGTTGTGACCCAGGCAATGCACATGATAAAAAAGCATCCGGATAAGACTATTGCCATACTTGTCCCTTCGGCATGGAAAATGTCGCTGGTCATAAATATTTTAGAATCGAGAAAGGCTCCCTTTGAACAGCTTGACAATACTTCCGGAGAGAGGAACGGGACGCTGAAGAAGCTGGGTAGAATTATTGACTTTTTAGCCGTACCGGAAGATGGTGAAAAGTTTTCCAATATGATAAATGAGTGCATTCTAACTGGTACCTATGACAGCCCCGATTTCGCCGATACCGAGGATGAGGTAAAGACGATGGGGCAGAGGGAGCTTTTGAGCGGATTCTTAAAAAAGTATCCTGTGGAAAAGCTTCTCTATCCTGTGGGCGGGATAATTGAAATTGCCGATGTGCCGCAGGAGCTTCTTCAAGCAAATATCTGGAAGGATTTTGTAGACTGTCTTGATATGGTTAGAGAACTGTTGGAGTTTCCCAATACTATTGTGGAAAAGCTTATTCTATTCATATCGGAAAAACTTAGGTTTGACAGAGAGGAAAGAGCAATAGCCCAGAAGGTGGCCGGTGATGTAAGATACCTTATGAACCAAAATCCCCGGTGGAGGCTCAGTGACCTTGCATTGGAGCTTCTGAGCCCTAAAAATATGTTCAACTATTTTGCAGGGATCGTTTGGGATTTAAAAGGCTTCGAGCCGCAGCCGGGAGTGATTACGGTTGCTACATACCATAAATCTAAAGGCCTTGAATGGGATATTGTATTTCTCACAGGGCTTAATAATGCTGATTTTCCGGTTTTGCTGGAGGATAAATTTATGGGCGAATTCTGGTTTTTGAAGGAGCAGTATAAGAATCCCCAGGCTATAATTAAAAGTGAAATGGCAAAAGTGTTTGAAGGGAAAATCGGCAGGGATTCGATTTTAGAATCAAAGCTGGAAACGATTTCAGAGAAGGCAAGGCTTCTTTATGTCGGTATTACCCGGGCAAAGGAATATCTCTTTTTATCTTCCTATGAGCTAAGCAAGGGTAAAAGGGTTGAGCTTCCGTCAAGATATATCCTTGAGCTGAGACAGTATATTGAGGAGGCTGGGAGAATATGAATAATGATTTAAGGTTTTTCAATTATTTTTTGTTTACACAGCAATCCATATCGACTTTTGAAAAGTGTCCACTGAAGTTTAAAAAGAGATATCTTGAAGGTCTAAAGTGGAAAAGTGTGATTAGTGAAGAGCTAAATAGAAGGCGGGAGATAGGCAATAACTTTCATATAATGGCTCATAGGTATTTTTTGGGAATTGACACTGGATTTACAGAGGGGATTGAAGGATATGAAGAGCTGTCAAGATGGATAGAAGCTCTTAAAACTTATTTCCCAAAGACAGACGATGCACTGTATCTTCCTGAGTATAAGCTAAGGATGGCAAAAGAAACCTTGAGACTTGAAGCAAACTTTGACCTCCTTGTGGTAAAAAAAGGCGGCATTGAAATATGGGACTGGAAGACCCCAGGAAAGAACAAGGCAGTTGATGAGAGGCTAAAAGGCGAAAGGTTAAAAGGGAGCCTTCAGTCAATGGTGTATCTTTTTGTGCTGAAGGAGCAGGCGCAGAGGGTGGTTCAAAGGGAAATCGACTGCTCAAATATAAGGATGTTCTATTGGCAGCCGGAGCCTGTCAGTGTTTTGGCTGAAATAAGCTATACTGATGAAATGCATGAAGAGTTTCGACATACTCTAAAAAGAAAGATAGACGGTATTTTGGAGTATGATTACGGGAGCTTTGATAAAAAACTTTATAGAAAAAATTGCATGTATTGTGAGTTTAACTGGTTTTGCAATAATGAACGGGTTGATTTTGAGGCTGTGGAAGAGGATGAGGATTTCCTCGATCAACTGGATTGGGATAGTATTGAGGAGCTGAGGTAGTTGAAGGTCAAGGTAAATATATTAAACGGAGGAATCCACCTTCCGCAAGAAGTGTTGGATGCTTGCGGCGATGATGAGCTTGTGGCGAGGATTTTTTACAACCGGGGATATAAGAATCCGGATACGATAAGGCAGATGCTGAATTCAGAGCTTTATGAGCCTACCGGAACCTGTGAATTTTCCGATATGTCCAAAGCCGTGGACAGGATTTTTCGTGCAATTGATAATGGAGAAAAAATATGTGTGTATGGAGACTATGATGTTGACGGTGTTACCAGTACTGTTACCCTTGTGGAATGCCTGAATTTCTTTACTCCAAAGGTGGTCTATCATGTTCCCGACCGATTTACCGAAGGATACGGCATGAATGAGGATGTAGTGAGAAAACTTGCCCAGGAGGGTGTATCGTTAATAATCACCTGCGATTGCGGAATTTCAAACATCAAGGAGATAAGCGTTGCTAAGGAGCTGGGAATGGATGTGGTGCTGACCGATCACCATACTATTCCCGATGAACTTCCTCCGGCCGATGCAGTATTAAATCCCAAGCTTTTGGAGGAGGGGCATAGGGCAAGGAATATATCCGGCTGTGGGATGGTGTATTTTCTCTGCCTTGCCTTGCTTGAGAAAAAGGGTCTTGCCAGTAGAGCGGAAAAGTTTTTGGACATGCTTGCATTATCTCTTATAGCGGATGTGGTGAGCCTAAATGGAGAGAACAGGTACCTCCTTAAGAAGGCTTTGCCTGCTCTGTTTAACACAAAGAGAATAGGGCTTAGGCAGCTTCTTATGATAGCAGAAAAGAACGGAAAACTTGAGAATGAGGAGGACGTTGCATTTCAGATAGCCCCTAGAATAAATGCAGCGGGAAGAATGGAAACAGCACGGCTTCCAGTGGAGCTTTTTTTGTGCCGAGACGCCCAAAAGGCACGAATTATGGCGGAGAAAATTGACTCCCTAAATACAGAGAGAAAAAGAGTGCAGCAGACAATTATAGATGAAGCTGTTGAGATGGTGGAGGCAAGGAAAAAGAACAAGACAGTTTTGGTACTGTTTAAGGATTTTTGGCACCATGGGATAATTGGAATAGCTGCCGGCAGGATTTGTGAGCTTTATCGGAAGCCGGCAATACTGTTTTCCCTGAAGGAGGATGGGATTACTGCAGTAGGCTCTGCGAGGTCCATTGAGGAGATAAATATTTATGAACTGATCAAGGAGTGCAGCGGAAAGCTTTTGAAGTTTGGGGGGCATTCTCAGGCCGCAGGACTTTCAATCAAAAAGGATGACATTGAGGATTTTATCGCACAAATTGAGCTGGAGGCAGAAAATAGGTATTTTATAAAGGACATGATAAATGTCAACGCCGATATGGAGCTGGAGTTAGAAAGTATAGATCAAGAGCTTTACAATAGAATTCAATCGGCAGGACCCTACGGAGAAGGCTTTGAGGCTCCTTGGTTTTATATTAGGAATATTACTGTGCTAAGTGACAGAATAACGGAGAAAAAACATCATATAATGGTATTAGAAGACCAAAAAGGAAAGCGAATACCGGCGGTCAAGTGGTTTGGAGAGGATGAGTCCTTTGAAGGCAGGATATTTGATATAGTCTGTAGGCTCAGCCGTAATAATTACAGTAAAGACGCGGGTATTCAACTGACTTTAGGATATATGATTGAAACTTTTGGAGAATTCAGGGATCTGTTTGAAGGGGAAATAGCGGATGAGAGGAATACATCTGTTGAAAGCCTCTTGAAGAGATATCCCGAAGCTCAGATATTCTACGAAGGGCTTCAGGCGGCATGTCCTATCGAGAATACTGTTGACAGGTTTTTGGTGAGAAACTGCGATGAACTCATTTTCCTGTCAACTCCTTCTAATACAGACATTTTCAGAGAGGTCATTGCCCTTGCCAATCCCCAAAAGGTAATAATAAATTTCGGTATCCTTCCGAACTATACCTTTAAAGGCTTTGTATTGAACCTTCTGGGGCTAATAAAGCATATAATAAAAAATAGAGATGGGAGAGCCTATGTAGACGAGCTTTCCATGAAGCTTTGCGTTGAGGAGAGTATTGTAAAAGCAGGCTTAAAATATCTAGGGTCTTCCGGAATGCTAAACTATACCCTCAGTGAGGATGAAGAGAAGGTCTATTTATCGGAAGGCAAGGGTGTATCCGATAGCCGTGCCTTTATGGCAAAAAAGAACCTTGCCGATGCTTTGGCTGAAAAAAATGCCTATCAGCAATTTATTTTAAAGATGGAGATTGACAAATTTAAGGAATATCTTAAGTAATTCAAACTTATATTGAAGAAAAGCGATTGATAATTGATGATTTAAAGCAGATTATTTTACATCACAATTTCAATCGATTTTTTTACATGAATTGCGTTTGATTATTTGAACATTAACCGTTTTTTGCATGGCTTTTATCTCATTGTTATTTATACATTCAAGAAGCAAATCAATAGAACATTTAGCTATCTCAGGCAATGAAACATTGACTGTAGTAAGAGAAGGGGACATGTATTGGGATATATAAGAATTATCGAAGCCTATAACTGAAATGTTCTCCGGAATCTTGAGTCCACATTCTTCTATTGCTCTATATGCTCCGATAGCCATAGTATCATTACACACAAATACGGCAGTCGGCTTTTTATCAGATGCCAATATTTTTTTCATACCTTCATAGCCGCTATATTCGGTAAAATCACCATAGGCAATAAGGTCATCATTTAATGGGAGAGAATGTCTTAAAAGTGCATCCTTAAAACTATTAAATCTTATTTTACCGGAAAGCTTTTTTAAATCACCTGTAATAATGCCGATATCTCTATGTCCAAGCTCAATGAGATATTCTACAGCATCAGACACACCACTATAATTATTAACATTTACAGACATAACCCTATCTATATTTTCTTTTTCTACGTCAAAATCAACTGCAACTGTAACAAAATCTTTATCCATTATTTCAACAATTTTGTTATAATCAGCATTACTACTTCCTACAATTACTGCACCATCAATTCTTTTCTCATAAAAAGCGCTTTGTATCTTCCACAACTCATCTGAGCTGTAGATAGTTGATACCAAAACATGATATTGAGCTTTGTTTGACTGGTCAATAAAAGCATTTATAAACGGTGAAAAATATGAATTGTCATATAAAAGATCCTCATTTTTTTCTATTACATGATGAGGTTTTTCATTATCTCTTATATCTATAATAAAAATACCCAATGTAGAGCTTTTCATCCCCACAAGCCTTCTAGCTGAAGCATTAGGATAATAGTTATATTCCTTTATTGCCTTTAATACCTTTTCACGTGTTGCTTGTGGGATATCAGGATAGTTATTTATTACCCGTGAAACAGTACTTCTTGAAACGCCAACAATCTTTGCAATATCCTTGCTATTCATGACCAAACCACCTTAATACCAATAAGAATTAGAATTAATCTGACAACTAAAGGATAGCACTGATATTGGAATTAATCAAGTGAATCTTACTGTTTATGTATATAATTATAAAAAATTTCAGTAGTTTATATCACAATAATATACAATCATATTCTTTTTTATCTAAGCTTGGGTTTGGTTGACAATGGAAAGGCGATAGGATATAATTAAAATAAATTAACACGTGTTAGTTGTGTAAAACACTAGATTTATAATGTTGATACAAAACTATATATTATTATTTTTTTGGGAGGTATTTATGCAAAAGAAAATAATCTTATTCTTAATGGCTTCCTTGCTATTTGCTTTACCCATGTTTATTTCTCCTTTTCCTAAAGCAGAAGCTGCAAACATAACAACTACACCTTTTGTGGCAGTATTTTCTGATTTTGATTCAAGTCTATGGGAGAAAGCGGATTGGTCAAATGGCTCAGTATTTAACTGTGTTTGGAAGCCTTCTCAAGTAACATTCTCCAATGGAAAGATGGTTTTGAACCTTGACAAGGAATATGGTGGTACATATCCGTATAAAAGCGGTGAATACCGTACAAAATCATTTTTTGGCTACGGTTATTATGAAGTAAGAATGAAAGCTGCTAAGAACACAGGTATTGTTTCTTCATTTTTTACTTACACAGGACCTTCAGACAACAATCCGTGGGATGAAATCGATATTGAGATCCTTGGTAAAAACACTACACAAGTCCAATTTAACTGGTATAAGGACGGAAATGGCGGCAACGAATATTACCACAATCTAGGATTTGATGCATCTCAAGATTTTCATACATATGGGTTTGAGTGGAGGCAAAACTATATAGACTTCTACGTTGACGGCAAAAAGGTTTATCGCGGTACTAGAAATATACCTGTTACCCCAAGCAAGATTATGATGAACTTATGGCCTGGAATAGGTGTAGATGGTTGGTTAGGTGCATATGACGGAAAAACTCCTTTAAAAGCAGAATATGAATATGTAAAATACTATCCGGATGGCGTTCCGCAAGGTACTCCAACTCCAACTCCTACTCCTAAGCATACTGCAACTCCTTCAAATACTCCTACACCAACAAAAGGCAGTTCGATTCTTAAAGGTGACGTAAACGGTGATGGAAAAGTCAATTCAACAGATTATTCAATATATAAAAGATATTTACTTAAAATTATTGATAAATTCCCTGTTGATGACTTAAGAGTTACTGATCTTAATAATGATGGAAAGATTGGTTCCACAGATCTTACGATATTAAAGAGGTATCTTTTGCAAATAATACCGAATTTGTAAAAACAGTTACCTATTATTCTATTGAAGATTCGATTTTTTTCTAAAATTCCATATATAGAGCTCTGTAATTTGATTTGGTTGAATTACAGAGTTTTTTTTTGGATAGTTTGAACAAAGTAATATTAGATGCTTCTATTTGCACCACAATAGTGATAAAATATATATGGATAGTTTTATTAGCTTAACCCCTTGCATACTATTTATAGATCGTTTATACAGTTTGGGTGCCGAAATGGAACTTATAACGGACGAACTATCCAGAAAAGTGCGAAGGGTGGTATTTTAATGGATGGTTATTTAAAACAGTATGTGGGAAAGAAGATTGTAGTATATCTTTCCTTGTGGTCAAAGCTCCTTCATATTGGGATAACGGGACTGGTAAGTGAGTGCCGGGAAGGATGGATTGAGCTAAAAAGCAGAAATAGAATTCAACACATTAATGTTGATAAAATATATTGTTTCAAGGTTTTGGAATAAAACTATGATATGACCTTTTTGATATTAAAAATGATAATGGACATTCGGATATAAATGCCCATTATCATTTTTTTGCTGGCTATAGAATTTGGCTTTATCATGCATTATAGAGCACGTTTTAAAAACCGTTGTTTTTAATGACTTCTTTATACCAGTAGCCGCTGTCCTTTATTTTTCTTTCCTGGGTTTCTAAGTCCACATGGACGATTCCGAATTTTTTATTGTACCCATAAGCCCATTCGAAGTTGTCCATAAATGACCACAAATAATAACCTTTCAGGTTTACACCATCCTGAATTGCTCTATGAGCTTGGGTCAGATAATCCTTAAGATATTGAGTTCTCTTTATATCTTCTATTCTTCCGTTGCTGCTTATTTCATCCTTAAAGGCAGCACCGTTTTCGCTTATAATCAGATTTGGCTTTCCATAATCCCTGTCAAGGAGCATAAGCAGATCATACAAACCTTCAGGATATACAATCCAGCCCATATCTGTTTTTTCAAAGTTCTCTACTATTGAATCTGCACCTGTATAGCCGGACTCACTGGTTGGGTCATACTTTATAAAGCTCGAAGAATAGTTGTTGAACGCCAGAAAATCCATTGGCTGGCTGATGAGCTTCAAATCATCCTGAGAGAAAGAAAGTTCAATACCCTTGTTTTTGTAGTGCTCCAATGCATCTTCAGGATAGGAGCCTTTGAACAATGGATCCAGATACCATCTTGCATCTATCGAAAATGACAGTTCTGTCGCTGCAATATCCTCAGGTTTCTGGGATGCAGGATAGTGATAGGATAAATTCGGAGCTATCCCTATTTGACCATTGATATTCATTTCTCTAAACAGCTTCACGGCTTTGCCGTGGGACAGCATGAGATGATGAGAAACCTCCAAGGATGTGCGAAGGTCTTTTATGCCCGGTGCATGAATTCCTAGAAAATGACCAAGCAGAGACACAACCCTAGGCTCATTTTGAGTAATCCATATAGGAACTATATCCCCTAGATTTTTAAATATTTCTTCGCTATATTCAGCAAAATAATCGGTAGTGTCCCGATTTTTCCATCCTCCCTTGTCTTGAAGTTTTTGAGGAAGGTCCCAGTGGTAGAGGGTAATTGCAGGGGTAATTCCGTTTTCTAGAAGTAGATTTGTCAGTCTCTTGTAAAAATCCAACCCCTTTTGATTCGGCTGGCCTGTTCCTTCGGGAAAAATTCTAGGCCATGAGATGGAAAACCTGTATGATTTAATACCGATTTCTTTCATAATTTTTATGTCTTCTTCATAACGATGATAGTGATCGCATGCAATATCGCCTGTATGTCCGTTTTCAATATTGCCTGGAGTATGGGAGAAGCGGTCCCATATTGATTCACCTCTGCCATCTTCGTTGTACGCACCTTCGATTTGGTATGCTGCTGTTGCAGAACCCCATATGAAATCCTTCGGAAAATTGATAGTTGGCATGTTTATCACATCCTTTGAGATATTATTTGCTAATAATGTGTAATATAATTATAACCCACAATAAACATAAATACTATTTGCTATTTTATTTTGTCAATGCTTGAATAATTTCTGGAAGTGTATTAGTATATCGGCATATTGTGGGTTAATTATGAGTTTTTTTATTTGTATTGGGTTGAAGAATATGATAAAATAGCAGAATGAATTGATATGCAAAAGTATTGGATATATATGGGGGTAGTATTTGATGGAATTGGGTAGACTAAAAAAGAAAGCGAGGTTCCAACTAAGTAACAATGGATCTAATTTGGCACTGTTATTTCTGATGACGGTGGCGTTTTATGCTCTGCTGTTTTTTATGTTGGGGCGTTTTAGTTTAGAGGCGGTATTAATAATTAATGGACCGGTGGTATTGGGATTTACCATTTACTTTCTTGCCATATCAAGGGTAGAAAAGAAGCCTAGGACCAAGAAAGAAAAGGAAGATAAGGACAAGGAGAAAAAGCAAAAAGGGAAATTTAGTATTTTTGGAGCGGAAATCACGATTGGGAAGAAGATAAAAATAAATCTCGATACAGCCGAGCATCCTTACCGTGTCAGTATGAAGTATGTGTTTTACGGTTTTAAGTATTTTTTAAACGCTGCTGCACTTTATATCTGGACAACTCTA
This sequence comes from Acetivibrio mesophilus, assembly GCF_004102745.1. Classification (GTDB taxonomy): domain Bacteria; phylum Bacillota; class Clostridia; order Acetivibrionales; family Acetivibrionaceae; genus Hungateiclostridium; species Hungateiclostridium mesophilum. The sequence continues at coordinate 42,569 of NZ_RLII01000022.1, forward strand.
TTAATTTTAGTGTGGTCCGTTTTATTGATTGTTCCTGGAGTAATCAAGGCGCTTGATTTGAGTATGAGCTTTTTTATACTTGCGGATAATCCCACAATGGACGTTAGACAGGCCACGAATTTGAGCGCAAGAATGATGAAGGGCTACAGGAAAAAGTTCTTTTTGCTGAACTTGAGCTTTATAGGCTGGATATTGATTTCGATATTTACTTTTTCCATTGGTTTTGCCATTACAATACCATACATGATGACTACTTATGCACTTTTTTATGATGAGCTCAAAAATGAAAGTATAAGAAATGGCATTATTGCAGAAGATGAAATTGGAACCAAAAGGTTATGGGAATACTAAGAATAGTGTCATTGCAATTTGCTGAGAGCAATATTGCTTCACCAAGAAATGAAAATGCGCATTGAATATATGTAGAATTTATGCTATAATTTATAAAATATATTAAAGCGATGATTGAGAGAGTAGATGGTCATTGAGGATATAAGAGAGAAGATACCAGGGGCTGAAAGTATCTTTATCAGATCAGACCATTGAAATTCCCTCAAGAGCTGCATTCTGAACATTAGCTTGTTAATAAGCATTACAAAAGCGTTAATAATTGCTGGTAAGTAGGAAGTGCCGGGTTGCATCCGTTATTTGCATAGGAGTGCTTGTATATCTTAAGAGATATACAAGAATCTGGGTGGTACCGCGAAGCAAACCTTCGTCCCTTTGTGTGGGGATGAAGGTTTTTTTTATCAAAAGACAGGTAAATACTTCTAAATGAATTCATATAAGGAGGAATATAAAGCATGAAGGAGCAATTGAACAGTATTAGAATGCAGGCAGAACAGGAGCTTTCTAATGTTGGGACTATTACGGAACTGGAAAATATCAGAGTAAAATACTTGGGCAAAAAGGGTGAACTCACCGCTGTACTAAGGGGTATGGGCGCGCTGTCCCCGGAAGAAAGGCCGATAATAGGTCAACTGGCAAATGAGGTGAGGGCTTCTATTGAAGGCCGTCTTGAAGAGGTAAAAAGTGAACTCACCAAAAAAGAAAGAGGCCTTAAGCTGGAGAAAGAAGTTATTGACGTAACAATGCCGGGAAACAGAAAGATGCTTGGAAAAAAACATCCTTTGAGCATTGTAATAGATGAGATTAAAGATGTGTTTATAGGAATGGGCTATGAGATAGCCGAAGGCCCTGAGGTTGAGCTGGATTATTATAACTTTGAAGCTCTCAACATTCCAAAGAATCATCCGGCCAGAGATGTTCAGGATACCTTTTATATAAATAACAACATATTGCTCAGGACCCAGACATCACCGGTTCAAATTAGGGTTATGGAGAATAAAAAACCGCCAATAAAAGTAATCTGCCCTGGAAGGGTATATCGTTCCGATGCTGTAGACGCCACCCATTCACCAATATTTCATCAAGTAGAAGGACTGGTCGTAGACAAGGGAGTTACAATGGGAGACCTCGTGGGTACTCTGAGATTGTTTGCTAAGAGCTTGTTTGGAGAAAAGACAGAAATAAGGTTGAGACCTCACCATTTTCCATTCACAGAACCCAGTGCTGAGGTTGACGTTTCATGTTGGACTTGTGGGGGAAAAGGCTGTAGGGTATGCAAGAACGAAGGCTGGATAGAAATCTTGGGTGCAGGAATGGTTCATCCAAAAGTTCTTGAGGTTTGTGGTATAGACCCTGAAGTATATAGCGGATTTGCCTTCGGACTTGGAGCGGAAAGAACAGCAATGGGAAGATTCAATATTGATGATATGAGGCTTTTGTATGAAAACGATATCAGATTCTTAAAACAGTTTTAATATTTAGATAAAATTTGCGAAAGGAGTAATAGTATGAAAGCACCGATAGATTGGCTAAAAGATTATGTTGATATAAATGTAAGCCCTAAGGAATTTGCAGATGCCATGACAATGTCAGGCTCTAAGGTTGAAGGAATAGAGGTTCAGGGGGAAGACATCACTAAAGTGGTAGTGGGGAAAATACTGACTATTGAAAAACATCCCGATGCCGACAAGTTGCAGGTGACAAAGGTGGATGTAGGCAGCGAGGTAATACAGATAGTGACCGGAGCCCAGAACATCAGTGTTGGAGATTATATACCGGTAGCTCTTGTGGGATCTACCCTTCCGGGAGACAAAAAAATATCAAAAGGAAAGCTAAGGGGAATAGAATCCTACGGTATGATGTGCTCAATAGAGGAGCTGGGCCTTACCAGTGAGGATTATCCCGATGCGCCGGAGGATGGTATTTATATTCTGCCTAAGGAAGAGGAACTGGGAAAAGATATAAAGGAAGTATTCGGATTGAACCACAAGGTCATCGAGTTTGAAATTACGTCCAACAGGCCGGACTGTTTGAGTATTATCGGTCTTGCAAGAGAGGCAGCTGTCACTCTAAAGACAGAGTTTAAGAAACCCGTTATAGACCTAAAGGAAGAGGGAGACGATGCTGCTCAATATATTTCTGTTGAAGTGAAAGATACGGAGCTTTGTCCGAGGTTTGCGGCAAGAGTTGTAAAGGATGTCAAGATCGGACCTTCGCCCAAGTGGATGAGGGATAGGCTAAAAGCAGCAGGAGTAAGGCCGATTAATAATATTGTTGATATAACAAACTATGTAATGCTGGAATACGGCCAGCCGATGCATGCTTACGACATCAAGGATATAAAGGGAAATAAGATTGTTGTAAGAAGAGCTCATGAGGGGGAGACAATTAAGACCCTGGATGACCAGGACAGAGAAATAGATTCCTCAATGCTTGTGATAGCTGATGAAGAAAGAGCAATTGGAGTAGCTGGTGTAATGGGCGGTGCCAATTCGGAAATCAAAGAAGACACCAGTACGATAGTATTTGAGGCGGCAAACTTCAACGGCACGTCTGTGAGACTTACAGCAAAGAAGCTGGGAATGAGGACCGAGGCTTCCGGAAGATTTGAAAAGGGCCTTGATGCTGAAAATGTTGAGGCTGCCATCAACAGAGCTGTTGAGCTTGTAGAAGAACTGGGAATTGGTACTGTATGCAAGGGTTTGATTGATTGTTATGCCAAAAAGAAAGAGCCTAGGACTATCAATCTAAGGGTCGAGAAAATAAATGATTTCTTAGGTACCAATATTCCGAAGGAAGAGATGATTGGTATATTGAAAGCCCTTGAATTTAAAGTTGACGAGAATAATATGACTGTAAAGGTTCCTAGCTTTAGAGAGGATGTGGAGAGGGAAGCGGATATTGCAGAGGAAATTGCCAGATTCTATGGCTACAACAACATAGAAGCTACGCTCTTATCCGGCAAGGCTGCTACACTGGGAAGGAAAACCCACAAGCAGATTATTGAGGACCTCATAAAGGAAACAATGATCGCATGCGGACTGTCTGAGGCATTTACCTACTCATTTACCAGTCCGAAGGTGTTTGACAAATTGAACCTTCCGATGGACAGCGAGCTTCGCAAGGCTATTGTTATTTCCAATCCGCTAGGTGAAGATTACAGCATAATGAGAACGACTACTATTCCGGATATGCTTGGGGTAATCAGTACCAATTACAATAGGAGAATAGAAGAGGCGAGACTTTTTGAAATGTCCAGGGTATATATTCCTCAAAGTCTTCCGTTAAATGAGTTGCCTCATGAAAAACCGGTGCTTACACTGGGAATGTACGGAAAGCTCGACTTCTATGATTTAAAGGGCGTTGCAGAAGAGTTGTTCGCAAGGCTTGGAATAAAAGATTATGAGATTTCACCAGAGAAAGACAATGCTATTTTCCATCCGGGAAGGACGGCTTCCTTAAGCATTGACGGTGAGTACGCAGGTATCATAGGGGAAATACATCCCGATGTTGCCGAAAAATTTGAATGTCCCGAGAGGACATACATCGGTGTTATTGAAATTGAAGTGTTGGTGAAAAAAGCTTCGATGAAATGCCAGTATACGGCTCTTCCGAAGTTCCCGGCCGTTACAAGGGATATAGCAATGCTTGTAAAAGATGAAGTAATGGTTAAACAGATTGAAGATGTTATAAAGCAAAGGGCAGGCAAGATACTTGAGAGTATAAAGCTTTTTGATGTTTACAAAGGAAAGCAGGTATCCGAAGGCATGAAGAGTGTGGCCTATTCCATAACATTTAGAGCATCCGACAGGACTTTGACCGATGAAGATGTGGGCAAGGCTATGACAAAGATCCTTGACGGACTAAAAAGAAACCTTGGTGCAGAGCTCAGGTAATCAGGCTTATTAATATAGCCGGAGAAGAGTAATGGGCTTACTTTTCTCCGGCTCTTATCAGCCTTTCGGAGTGAAATGATGATCTGTACTGTATGATGAGTCAATCGAAGTTTATTTCAATTGGTTTTCAGCCATTTGAATCATTCTTTTGACCATTTGTCCGCCGATGGGGCCGCCTTGTAATCCATTTATTCTTGAAGGTACATCACCTTTGTAATGATCGTTGTTTTCTTTAACATACTGCAAATGACCGATTTCCTTAGCACATTCCATTTTAAAACGAGTTAAAGCATCTCTGCTTTCTGGAACCAAAGGAGTATTTCTTTTTGCCATGCTATTCACCACCTTGTCTATTTTGTATGTATTTAGTTTATACATTTTGCAAAGGATTAACACGGTAATTTTAAGCTTGATTTCGTATTAAGATGCAGATAGCCCATATTTTGTGCCAATTGCATTATTATTTAAAAGCTTAGTTTTAAGCTTTAAGTAGCTGAAAATTTACATCTAAAATTTACATCTAAAGCATTAAGATATGAGTAGTGGGATTGATACCCTAAAAACGTAATTTGATGAAATGAAAATTCATGCTCTAAGGTATAAATTATACGGTTTGGTGTATTATATCATTTAGACAATGAGGCCTAATATAGGCTTATAGACTATATTAGGGTTGGAAAAATTAGAATATTCTATTGCGTTAAGATTAATCATTTGTTAATATAAAAACAAAGTTGTTGAAAAGCTTATCAGACTTATGTTTGATCAATAAAAATTATATGCTGGAGGTTTAACGATGGAAAGAATAAAATTCGACTATTCAAAAGCAGCGGCTTTTGTAAATGAAAATGAAATTGCGTATTTGGAAAGCTTTGTGAAGTCTGCACATGAAATGCTCCATAATAAGACTGGAGCAGGAAATGACTTTGTAGGCTGGGTAGATCTTCCTGTAAATTATGATAAGGAAGAATTTTCGAGAATTAAGGCGGCAGCAGAAAAGATAAAATCTGATTCCCAGGCATTGATTGTAATTGGAATCGGAGGCTCATATTTAGGGGCAAAGGCAGCAATAGATATGCTTTCTCACTCATTCCATAATCTTTTGCCCGAATCAAAGAGAACTGCCCCTGAAATATATTTCGTAGGAAACAATATTAGCTCTACATACATTGCTGATTTGATGGAAGTAATAGAAGGCAAGGACATTTCGGTAAACGTAATATCAAAGTCCGGTACTACAACAGAGCCTGCCATTGCATTCAGAATCTTTAAAGAGTACATGGAAAACAAATACGGAAAAGATGGAGCAAGGAGCAGAATATACGCTACTACCGACAAGGAAAGGGGAGCTCTAAAGAAGCTGGCAACAGAAGAAGGGTATGAAACTTTCGTAGTTCCGGATGATATCGGAGGAAGATTCTCTGTTTTGACAGCAGTAGGCTTGCTTCCTATTGCAGTATCCGGAGCCGATATCGACAGCATGATGAAAGGAGCAGCTGATGCCCGTGAGCTTTATAGCAATCCGAATCTGATGGAAAACGACTGCTATAAGTATGCGGCTGTAAGGAATGCTCTCTACAGAAAAAACAAGACAATCGAAATAATGGTTAACTATGAGCCTTCACTTCATTATTTCACAGAATGGTGGAAGCAGCTCTATGGAGAAAGTGAAGGAAAAGATCAAAAAGGCATATTCCCGGCTGGGGTTGACTTTACAACAGATCTTCATTCCATGGGACAATATGTACAGGATGGACTCAGAAACATATTTGAGACTGTAATCAAAATCGAAAAGCCTAGAAAAAATATCGTTATAAAGGAAGATAAGGATAATCTTGACGGATTAAACTTTGTTGCCGGTAAAGATATAGACTATGTAAATAAGAAAGCAATGGAAGGAACAATGCTTGCGCATACCGACGGCGGAGTTCCAAATCTTGTAGTAACTGTACCCGAGCTTACTTCCTATTACTTTGGAAATATGGTATACTTCTTTGAAAAAGCATGCGGTATCAGTGGATACCTCCTTGGGGTAAATCCTTTTGACCAACCGGGAGTTGAAGCCTACAAGAAAAATATGTTTGCGCTTTTGGGAAAACCGGGCTACGAAGATGAGAAAAAGAAGCTTGAAGAGCGTTTATAATGCATAAAATTAAGGAGTCGGAGAGTTTCTCTGACTCCTTAATTTATGGCAGATATAATACAGATATCTCCGGCGGTGAAAAAAGTCTTAAGGGAAAGCATACATTCCCAAGACCACTGTTAATATTTAAATTAATATTTTTAAACCTATGAGCACCTTTTGTCATGCCCATTTTAGCAAGTTTTTCGTGGCGTAGAAGCTTAAATTCAAGATTGAAAGGTGCCCATATCTGCCCACCGTGAAAATGACCGCATAGAAGATAATCCACACTTCCCACGGGTATTTGAAATATAATATCGGGGTTATGGGATATGGCTATATTGGTGCAGCCCTTTGTGTTGCAACTGCTAAGGGCCTTTTCAACATCGTACCTTTTTGACCTCAGATCTTCAATTCCAATAATATTGTACTTTCGATTGCCTTTTTCTATACAGACGGAGCTATTGAGAGGCACCGATACACCTTTGCTCTCTATTAGCTTTCTAAATTCCTGTATTGATACCTCATCGTTGTTTAGCGCATTATAATCATGGTTGCCAAAGCAAAGGCAAATTTCATAATCTCCTCTGATGTCCTCGAGGAACTCTATAAATGCCGGTATATGCTTTGGGTTATCTATATAGTCCCCCGTAAGTATAACAAGATCGGGTCTTTCGGATTCCAATACCTTTACCACCTTGTTTATATCCACATTTAAGAACTTCATGTGCAGGTCTGAAAGATGTATAACCTTAAGAGGATTCTTTTTTTTGGTGAAATAGACTCTGCTGACTTTTAGTCTTGTAGTCTCATAACGCATATAAACAAGGGCCAGAATCAATACTAATAAAATAAAATATATAGTAGTCATTTTTTACCTTTCCATATTTCTGTTTTATATTATTATTTTTATGCTTTTTGTATTTGATTTTTGATTGATTATTGTCTACCCAAATAATATATCAGTAAATTTGAATTGCATCAATGAGTTTTTAAATTGCTAAAGTATCTGAGAGATCTAAAAGCAGTTGATTGTAAGGGTTTTAGCAATATTAACCTCTGGATTTTAGATAAGGAGGGATTGTATAATTTTATTATGGGGGGTGCTCAATATGTTCAATTTAAACAATGACTATGACCTGCAGCCTAGGACGTATTCCATTAAGAGCTACCGAAGGAGAGAATCCACGGTAGGCAAGAAGGTAGCTAAGTTTTTTGTGGGTCTTATTATACTAATGGTTTTAGCTATAGTAGCGTTCCTTCTTTTTTATTAATTAGCGAAAGATATATTAATTATGCGAAAAGTTTTAAAATTTAAAATTTAAAATTTCTATTGACAAATGACTAGAACGCAAGTATAATATCTTTTGTCGCGTGATATTATTTGCGGACGTGGCGGAATTGGCAGACGCGCTAGACTTAGGATCTAGTGTCACCGACGTGGGGGTTCAAGTCCCTTCGTCCGCACCACAAGGTTTGAGAGAATTTTATTAATTTTCTCAAACCTTTTTTCAACCAAATTTCTAACGAATTTCTAACGCTTTAAAAATCTTCTGGTGGAATGCTCTAATTTTATCAAGTTGAGCAATATATAAAGAAAGTGAATTAATATGAATAGGTATTATGTCTATTATGGGTGATATTTACCGGTAAATTCGTGTACAATAATTTTAAACACTAAAACACTGTCTACCATTCTATCATCAAATGAAAAATCCTTTTTGGTCTGATGTCTCATCAATGCAGATAGGGCAGTTTTCTTTTCTTCAACTTCATCAATAAAGACAACCTTACCGTTTCCAATAATGCTTTTAAATGAATACGAATATTGGCAGGCTAAATCTCCTGTAATAAGGCGGTGTTCACAATCCATTTCAAAACATACAACGCTGTTTTCTTTTAATGCTTGGATTTTTCTTCCTTCTTTTGCACTATGGAAAAATAGCACTAGTTGATTATTTTCATAAGTATAGCCAAAATTCATTGGCACAATATAAAGGCCGGCATTATCCTGCATACCAATCCTACAGACCTTACATTGGTCAATAATTTGAATTAGCTCGTTTGTTTCTGTAACTTCTCTGTCTTTTCTTCTCAATTTCATCATACTCCCTTAAATATGTAGCTTCATATATCTTATTGGCCGTGTTTAAATATCTTTTTTAGGATTCTCCCGAAGGCATTTGGATAATCACCTGTTAATGCCCTGCAAATGTTTTCTCTATAGTCAACATCTTTTTCTTTAAGCTCAATAATTTTTTTTGGAATGTTCACATTAAGGTATACTTCAGCGTATGAGTCTTTCTCAAATGAATCCTCATAGAAAAGCTTAAACTTAAGGTCCTCAAAAGGAAAATTTTTTGGATTGCCACCAAGGACAAAGCTTGTAAATTTCAATTCTTTTACCATGGTATTCTTTTTTGCTTTTTGATTATAAAGCTTAGCTAAAGCTTGTACAAATTTATCTGATACTATTCCCATCGATCTTAGGGATACTCCTCCTTTGCAAAAAGCTGTGTTATCAATGGTGTTACCTTTTATACCTGGTACCATATCGGATTTAAACACTGCTTCAAACCCTACAGTTTCTTCTTCAAAAAGACCTATCGCTCTAACAATTTGATTTTGATTTTCGTCCTGGAAATATTCCTCAATACTGAATTCTAAATCTTGAAATCCTTCTTCTGTATTTGCATTTATTTGCTTATATTTCATTATAAAATACCCCCGCAAACTGTGCTTATTATATCATTTATAGCTAACATACCGAAATGGCACGGACTTGGCAAAATGTGTAGTCCAATTATTAATATTGATTATATATGTCGTTTAATATCCTGACTCATAGGTATTTTTAAGCTATATGTATATAGTATAAACCAATCTTTCTTCAAATGAAAGAAAGGATTATTCTTTTTTCCAAGAATGCACTTCAACTGACATACTATGTGAGTTTGTCTTTGAGGATTACGTATAATGATACCAGAAATTAAGACAGACAAGACAGCAAAAATAAGTTAAAATGGAAATAATGATACCTATCGTTCTTTGAGTGACGGAGGAATTTTCTTTTTTAAGAATTAGGGAAAAGAGCTGGAAGATTAGATTTTTTGGAGTTCAGCTTTCCAGCTCTGAATTGGTTTGAATGGGATGAAGCCCGTAGCGTTATATGGATTATTCTATTATGGTAAATTATGGAATTAAGGAATTTGACACAACTTACTTCATATGTTAAAATATGATTAATCTTTGAGGGAGTAGTCAGCGCGAAAGCGTGGCAAGCCAACACACTGGTTGATGAAAATCATAAACCTGGTTTTGCATTAAATGATGAGACTCGAGTATAGCGTTGCTGTACCCGAACTCATAAATATAGGATATTTATTAACGGATACAGCGACGTATCCGTTTTTTTTATTTGGCCTCTTGGAATGAAATGAAAGAGGCAAAAGCGAAGGGACTCGATATCCTGAGCTTTTATTTTTCTGACACGACCGAAAAGGAGGAGATTGCATGAAAATTAAAGTGAATGATGTTCACAAATTCTACGGAAATGGAGATTCTAGAGTTGAAGTGTTGCGGGGAATAAACTGTGAGATTCAGGACGGAGAAATATGTGTGTTGCTAGGTCCGTCCGGTTCGGGCAAATCCACGCTTCTTAATATCATCGGAGGCATCGAAATGGCAGACGCCGGTTGTATCGACATTGGGGAAGATTGCACGAAACGCATGAATGAAAAAGAACTTACCCTCTATCGAAGAAACCATTTGGGATTTGTCTTCCAGTTTTATAACCTGGTTCCGAACCTTACACTGAAAGAGAATATTGAGGTATGTGCATACCTAAGTAAGAATCCTCTGGAAATTGATGAATTATTAAGAACTCTCGGACTGTACGACCATAAGGATAAATTGCCGTCTCAATTGTCCGGCGGACAGCAGCAACGCTGTGCTATTGGAAGAGCCTTGGTCAAGAACCCGTCCCTTCTTCTGTGTGATGAACCAACCGGAGCCCTTGATTATCAAACATCAAAAGAAATATTAAGCCTCATAGAGCAGGTAAATAGAAAATACCGTAATACAATTATTATTGTAACCCATAATGATGCAATTAAAAACATAGCCAACCATGTGCTAAAGATGCGAGATGGCATGATTGTCTCTGACTATGTCAATGAGAATCCGATATCGGCCAGCCAATTAGAGTGGTAGGGGGTGACTAATATGAGAAATCCGTTGAGTAAACGTTATTCCCTTGAATTTAAGAAAAATGCGGGAAGATACATATGCATATTCTTGCTTTTGGTCATTACTATACTTATCGGTTCAGGCTTTTTGTGCGTGATGGAGAGTGTCAAGTATTCATTGGATGAATACCTAATTGATAATAAAGTCGAAGATGCCTATTTTGAAACTGCATTTCCCTTGGAAGATAACGTAAAGAATATGTTGGGGAAAGAGGATATTGTCCTTTGTGACAATTATTACAGCTCGGTAGAAGAATTTGATGGAGATGCCAAGGTATATGTTTTTAACGAAAGAAATGAAATGAATATTCCGGCTCTTTTTGAAGGTAAGCTACCGACCAATGGCAATGAGATTGCTGTGGATCGATTGTTTGCCCAAAACCATGACATTGCAGTAGGGGATTCTCTTGAGTTAAACAAGATTAAATATATTGTCTCGGGAACCATCTCCTTACCCGATTACAGTTCTTTGTTTCTGAATAATCAGGACTTGGTCATGAATACCACGGGGTTTGGTGTGTGCATGGTGTCGGAGGAGGGCTTTGATAAATTTGACAAAAGTACTGTTACATACCGTTACAGCTACCGCCACAATGAACGGAATCTGTCAGACAAAGAAAAGGTAGAGGCGGCCAATAGAATCCATAAGCTTCTTGTCGGCAATGGCGTGAATGTTCAGGATTTCTTAATTGCCCAGAATAATCAAAGCATAATTTTCCTTCAAAACGATATGGGCAAAGACGGACCTGTGATGGAAGTATTAATCTATATTTTAATAGTAATTATGGCCTTTGTGTTCGCAGTACTTTCTTCACATACTATTGAGGAAGAGGCACCAATCATTGGTACCCTTCGTTCCATGGGATATAAAAAATGGGAACTGATTCTCCACTATATTACTCCGACCATCATTGTCACATTCCTTGCCTCCGTAGTGGGGAATGCTTTAGGGTATACAGTGATGATTGAACCATTTAAGCGAATTTACTATACCACATACTGTTTGCCGCCTTTGGCGTTGAGATTTAATCAGACGGCCTTTATAAAGACTACGATTATTCCTGTGGTTATTATGATTGTGGTGAATTTAGCATTGCTGATAAATAAAATGTCTCTGTCACCTCTTCGTTTCCTGCGAAAGGATCTAAAGAAAAGAAAGCAAAAGAAAGCAGCAAAACTTCCGAACTTCAAATTTATTAGCCGCTTCCGGATTCGCGTTATTCTTCAAAATAAAGGAAGCTATCTGGTTCTGTTTTTTGGAATCTTTTTATCTAGCTTCCTATTGATGTTTGGCATTGGCTTACAGCCTCTCATGGATCATTATGTGGATACGATTGATGACACCCTGCCCTATGAATATCAGTATATATTAAAAGCTCCGGTAGAAGCAGAGGGGGGAGAGAAGGTATTAATCTATTCCTTAGAGACTGAGTATTACCTGACTGGAGATAATGTAGATGTCACCTTTTACGGGGTGCAGGAAGATAGCCAAATCTTTAATGACTTTACGCTTCCGACCGAGCAAAACCACATTGTCGTTTCCGATTCCTTTGCAAAAAAGTTAAACGTTAATGTGGGGGATGAAATTATTTTTGAGGATACTGTTTATGAGAAAAAATACACTTTGGTAGTGGACACAATTAGCCCTTACACTAATAATCTGGGGGCATATATGAGCATTGATGATTTGTGTAAACTTCTTGAAAAGGATGCGGGCACCTTTAACTGCTATGCATCACAGAAAAAACTGGATATAGACGATGCTTACATTGCCAAACTCATGAACAGAAGTGATTTTCTCGGGGCGGCAAAGCAGATGATGATTTCCTTTGGAGATGTTATTACTATTGTGAATGTGTTCTCTGTATTTGCCTATTTAGTATTGATGTACCTTCTGACTAAGATTGTCATTGACAAGAACTCCCTTTATATTTCCTTTATGAAGGTATTCGGATATGAAAAAAAGGAAATCAGGAAGCTGTATCTGGATGCTTCAGCAATTGTTACTCTGATATCTTTGTTGATTTGTCTTCCACTAGAGTCATATGTATTTAAAATGGCTCTGGTATACATATCCTCATTAATCGAAGGGTATATGGATTTTTATCTGCCGGTGTCGGTTTATGTGAAAATTGTCATAACCGGAGCATTGGCTTACTTTGTGATTAATGCTCTGCATCTTCAAAAGGTGAAGAGGATACCAATGAATGAGGCTTTGAAGAACAGGGAATAAGGCTGTCCGAGGAATATAATACATTTCAAGGCGAGATTCATTTGAGTCTCGCAATTATTTTGAGTGGGATTTCACGAAGTAAAATGACCAATTAAGCTTTGATACATCCTTCATCTACAGCATCATACTTAATAACAAATTTAATTTGATTATGAGGGATGATGTGGTAAAATAGTTAATAATATCTTCAGATCCTATGTCATAAGGAGAAAAAAATATGAATCAATTAAAAGATAAATTTGATGAAATATCAAAAAAGTATGACAGTCAAAGAAAGATGCTTATACCATGTTTTGACGAGTTTTATGGTATTTGTGTATCTGTTGCAGATGTTAATAATAATACACCTAAAATACTTGATATTGGTGCTGGAACAGGATTATTATCATCATTTTTGCTTGATAGATATCCTGAAGCTAGAATTACACTCATAGATATTTCTGAAAAAATGCTTGAAGTAGCAAAGCAAAGATTTATTGGAAATGAGAATATAAAGTATGTAGTGGGTGATTATACAAAATATAATCTTTCAGAAGAGTTTGATATGGTTGTTTCTGCACTTTCAATACATCATTTGGAAGATTCAGATAAAAAAGAATTATTCAAAAAATGCTATTCAATTCTAAAGCCAAACGGGGTTTTTATTAATGCAGATCAAGTAATTGGAGAAACACCCTATATAGATAGTCTTAACAAAAAAAGATGGAAGGAAAGTATAGAGAAAAGCGGTTTACCAAGGGAAGAAATCCTAGCTGCGTATGAAAGAATGAAGTTGGACAAAGAAGCAACAGTAAATCAACAATTAGAATGGCTCAAGGAAATAGGATTAATGGATGTTAGTTGCATCTACAAGTATTATTCCTTTGCAGTTATGTTTGGCAGAAAGAAATCCTGAAAACCAATGAGCGCAAATGTAGCTGGGGCAATTGTCGATTCTATTTGGGCATTTAGTAAAATAAGGTAGACAAGTATTGGTGGATTTGATAAGATGTCGAGTAAGGAAAAACTATTTCTTAAAATGTGATTTTGCATATCATGGGGGGATATAGATTGCCATTATTATTGAATGTGCCTTTTTCGCAAAAGGATGAAGCAAAAGCTTTAGGAGCAAGATGGAATCCGCAGCTTAAAAAATGGTATGTAAATAATAGAGAAGAATATCACAAATTTAGTAAGTGGTTTCATAATAAAGATACGAACTTAATTGTTTCGGAGCACCTCTATATTGCTATTGGAAATCAGACATGTTTTAAATGTAAAAGTGATATTAAGATAATATTATTAGCAGCAGATAATTATACAGTAATTGATGATGGAAGTGAAGTATTTGACGAAGAAATTAATTTTATCAGTAACATTAGTAATATGCCTTCGAATTTACAGAGATTTCTAAATGATAATTTTAAATACTGCAAAAGATATTCAGAAACTTCACAAAGCAATTATTTTGCAAATCATTGTAGTAATTGTGGAGTATTTCAGGGTATTAGAGATAATGGCCCTTTCTTTATTGATTCTGAAGAAAAGGCAAGTGAGCTAGTACTCTATGCAATTAAACTGAAAAATGATTTGGAGTTGAATGGCTCTGCTGATTGGGGATCACTGGATTGGATGATAAAGGAATATGCGACCTTTAAAAGTTTAGACCTAGATCTGTAAACGATATAAACGATTAGAGAATAAGGAAGGTTGAAGGTGTGCCATTGCATTAATAGATAATATAATAGGAATGTGAGGATGAGAATTATGTCTAAAGCAGTTTTAGTTATGGATATGCAGAATATTTGTGTAGGAGATTCCCATGCAAAATTTTTTAAGTATAACAACAAGGAGCTTATTGCTGCTGTAAATAAGGTAATTAAAGACAATGAAGGAAATTCCATTATTTACATATTGACTATTATGAAAGACAATTTAATCAATAGGCTTGCACCTTTTAAGGCATTCGAAGGCACTGAAAATGCGGAATTGGCTAATAACATAGAAGTAGTATCCAATTATTTTTTTAAAAAGCATAAGGGCGATGCATTTACTAATCCAAAGTTGAAAGAGAAACTGGATGAATTAAATGTTGATGAAATAGAGATAGTTGGTGTTGATGGTGGAGGGTGTGTAGCGTTAACTGCATTGGGTGCGATTAAAGCAGGATATAAAGTTACTATTAATACACCTGCAGTAGGTACTATGTTTCACAGAAGAGCAAGTAAATATAATGAAAAATTAAAGAAACTGGGAGCAAAATTCATATAAAATCATGAGTAAATCTCTGGAAGGTGTTTAGGGAACAGGCACGTCTTTAAGCTTGTCCATGCTTCCTATGGCAAACAGAGACCGAGAAACTGACACTAAATATAAAGCTTCAAGTGGAGTAAAATCTCCGCCTGAAGCTTCCCTTAAAATATAAGCTATGTTAAATCATGTTTGTGTTTTAAATTACTTGTCTGTAACTTCTCCTACATATAAGAAGCTATCAATATCACCCCATGAGTAGTAATTAGGTCTAAAATAAAATTTTGATCTAACATAGGTGTAGAGCGACAAATTGTTTTTCCCTGTTAGATTGCTAAAGCGTCAAATTAAAATTACTTTTACCTATAAATCAAGAAAATAATCTGCTGAAAAATACATCAAAATACCATCTGATCTATTGCCAAA
>NZ_RLII01000023.1 GCF_004102745.1 Acetivibrio mesophilus
TTGGCAATAGATCAGATGGTATTTTGATGTATTTTTCAGCAGATTATTTTCTTGATTTATAGGTAAAAGTAATTTTAATTTGACGCTTTAGCAATCTAACAGGGAAAAACAATTTGTCGCTCTACACTATAGTACGAATCCAAACATCGAATTTAGACTTGTCTTTTAGCTTGCATAATCCTTCAAATGCGCTCATAAAAGTTATTTGAGTTATGTCTTTTGATAATTCTTCATCGTATGTAAGAGATAATGCAAGCCTGTATACTCTTTCATAGTTTTTAGAAAATAATAAGGATAAAGCATCTTCATATAATATATTATCTATTTCATTTTTTATCAACATTTTCCACCCCCTCTATTATAAGGAATAGAAATAATACTAACCATCCACATATTGTGTTATTTATCCTTTTATGTAAATATGTCACATATCCGATATAATGTCAATTTGAATGTTTTGATGGAACTACCAGCTTCAATCCATTGGGAATAATATCAAAAGTCGCTTCATAAGAGTCGAAAATTTCACCATCGACATTCAAGAGGAAGCCTTCTTCAGAACGTATTTTGATTTCCTTTGACACAAAATATCTGACCTCTTTAATCCCCTCATGCTTGCCTTTGATTAGCTTCGGAAAGAAAAATACGACTTTAAGCGGATTCGCCCTATCGATGTGGTAAACATCGAAATTACCATCATTAATGTTCGCTCCAGGAGCAATTTTCATTCCCCCTCCGTAATATTTGCCATTTGCAACCGCGAGCAGGAGAGTTTCTCTGTTGTAATCCATACCATTAACAGTTATTGCAGAATTAAAACTTTTATATCGAAACACAGTATAAAAAATTCCTGCGACATAAGAGCCCATGCCGAAAAACAAAGGATTCTTTTTGAACTTGCGTGCATTAGCCACAATTTCCGCATCAATTCCCACAGATGCAACATTCAAAAAATAACGACCGTTTACTCTGCCAACATCAATATATTTTTCCGTTCCGTTTATTGTCCGGTATAGAAGGCTTGGGTCAGCGATATCTCCTATATTTCTAAAAAAGTCATTCCCGCTTCCTGAAGGAATTACCGCAAGGCTACTTGAGCTGTCCATAACACCGTTTAGAACTTCGTTTAAAGTCCCGTCTCCCCCAATCGAATAGACTCTATACCGGTCATCTGCTACATATTTTTGTGCAATTTCAGTAGCATCCCCGGGACCCTTTGTAAATTCTATATAATAAGGCTCCTCATTGCCAAGCTCCTTGTTCTTCTCAAAATACCTTTCTATTTTTTCAACATATTCAACACCGCGACCTTTACCGGCGTACGGGTTAATGATAAACAAATGCTTCATTATTCACCTCTTACCAAAAACTCAAATCGACCTAGTATAATATTATACTCTATCCCAAAAAGTGTCTCAGTATTTTTCAATCTTTGTTGAATCAAAAACTAAAAAAATCATGTATAATAAAATAGAAATACTGATATTCGCAATTGAACATGGCTAATAAGGGGGAACAGTAAATGGATATTATCATAAAAGAAAATTATGAGCAAATGGGCAAATATGCCGCTAAAATTATCGCTTCATATGTAAAATCGAAACCCAACTGCGTCCTTGGTCTTGCAACCGGCGGAACGCCAATAAGCACTTATCGGGAACTTGTCAGAATGCACCGGGAAGAGGGGCTTGATTTTTCACAGGTAAAAACCTTTAATCTCGATGAATACCTCGGGATAGGAATAGATTTGAATAAGCCTTATGATATGGATCAAAGTTATGCACGATTTATGCACGAGGAGCTACTCAACCACATCAACATCAAAAAGGAAAATGTATATATTCCCGATGGTCTTACAAAAGATCCTGAAAAGTACTGCCAATGGTACGAAGAAGAGATTAAAAAGGCTGGAGGTATTGATTTGCAGCTTTTAGGGCTAGGTTGCGATGGCCATTGGGGATTTAACGAGCCCGGCTCATCCCTCGCCTCAAGAACTAGAGTGCAGGTGTTGACCAAGCAAACTTTGGACGACAATTATGAAGCTTTTTACAAAAAAGCCAATATTGAAAGGAGCCAAATGCCACACTTCGCCATTACAATGGGAATAGGAACCATTTTAGAGGCAAAAAACATTCTAATGATTGTAAACGGTGCAAAAAAAGCTGATGTTGTGGCCAAATGTCTGGAAGGTCCTGTAACATCGCAGATTACTGCATCAGCCATACAGCTACACAGTGGCAACATAACTGTTGTGCTCGATGAGGAAGCAGCATCAAAACTGCAAAACCTTGAACACTACAAATATGTGGAAAGTCTAAAAAAAGAACATGGGTTTTCAAAATTTTAATCAAAGTTATCAGCCATCATAGGTCAGGAGCCGTATCCTGGCCTTTTATTTTCCTTTCAAAATAAATCTCAGGCAGCACAATCCTGATCTCGTATTCTGAGCCTTCCCCTAAAAGCATTTTTTGCTCTATTGACGTATTGATTTTGAAATCTATTTTTATGTTCATGAGGATCCACATAATTTGTATTGCATTTATATGCGTTTGCGTATACTATGGAAACTAGTAGTGTATCCACAATTTACTGTGTAAAAAATCCTAGTATCTTGAAGATTCAACTATTTCGCAGGATTTTCATTAAGTAAATATTTTAGAAACACTATATTGGACAAATTCTAAACTTTTCTTTGGAGTGTGTGATCATGAAGCTTTTTTTGGCCCCAATACAGGGTATGACAATTGCATGTTACAGGAATGCATTTGCACGGCATTTCGGTAGTATTGATGCGTACTATGCCCCATTTATCGGGCTTTCGGAAACAAAGAAAATAAGCAATTTACTTCTAAAAGACCTTCTTCCCGAACGCAATGACAGTTCAATTAATGTTGTTCCGCAACTTCTTGGCAATGACGGTGTTCTCTTCAAGAATTTAGCTTATGCTATTTCAGCTATGGGATACAATGAAATCAACTGGAATATAGGCTGTCCTTATCCTATGGTAACAGGAAGAAAAAGAGGAGCCGGTATATTACCGTATCCGGATATGATAAAGAAGTTTCTTGATACTGCCTGCTCCGACAATTCTTACAAGGTCTCAATAAAAATGAGACTGGGACTGAAGGATCCTGAGGAAGGACTTCACGTCATGGAAGTGCTAAATGAATATCCTCTTTGCGGCGTAATAGTTCATGCCCGCACTGGAGAGCAGATGTACACAGGGCAAGTGGATTTGGATGCATTTAAAACTCTCGCCACCTCCTGCAAACACGAGATAACCTATAACGGTGACATCTCCACCTATGATAATTATCTTCACATTAATTCCTGTTTGCCCACAGTAAAAAATATAATGCTGGGCAGAGGAGCTTTAAGTGACCCTTTTCTTCCGTCCAGGATTAAAGGTCACAACATACCCTCTGAGGATAAAATTAGTATAATTCGTGATTTTCACGATGATATTTTTAACTATTACCAAACCCAACTTTCAGGGGATAAGCATTTATCGGATAAAATGAAGGAACTCTGGGATTATCTGCAAGTCCATATATGCATGGATAAAAGGTTATTGAAAAAAATCAAAAAATGCCACAACTCATCACAATATACAGAATTGGTTAATCAACTGTTTGATTCTGCGGTATGGATTGAGTAAGTGTACAATAAAACTTCTTTACGGAGATATTTTTGACCCTCATCAAAATATCCTTTTTGTTGCGGTACAACATCAAACAGAGTGCCGTACCTTGTTTTATTGCACAAGGAATTTCCCTATTGATTCCGAAAGGGATATGGCTGTATTTTCCATCTCTGAGCTTGTGACATTGAGTTCTTCAATCATTTTTGAATATTCATCCACCGACGCAGATACTTCCTGAGTACTGGATGCTGTTTCTTCCATAATTGCTGACAAATCGTTTATCATTTCAACTATTTTATTCTTCTTTACCTCCATATTGCTTCCTAGTGAAAACACGTCTTCTACTCTAAGCTTTGTATTCTGTATTGCCTTTGCAATTTCATTAAATATCTTGTTAGTTTGAGCCATAGAGTTTGTTTGGTCTTCTAAAATATCATTTATTTCAATTATCATTTCTTCCATATTATTTGAATTTAATTGTATATCCCTTATTATCTTATTTATTTCGTTAACAGATTTAGATGATTGTTCCGCCAGCTTTCTGACTTCCTCTGCAACTACAGCAAAGCCTTTTCCCGCTTCTCCGGCTCTTGCTGCTTCAATAGCTGCATTTAGGGAAAGAAGATTGGTTTGGGATGAAATATGTGATATGGTTTCCGATACTTTGCCTATTTGCTCTACCCCTCTTTGAGAATTTAGTAAAGTTTCACTTATCTTGCTTGAAAACTCAGTATTTTTCTTGGTTTTTTTACTAAGACTATCAATAGTTTCCATACCAATATTTTTTAATTCTTCTGTGTTTGTTATTTCCTCTTCGAGAATGTTTGTTGACGCAATTACTTTTTCAATTATATCTGCAAGATCATTAACCTCTTGAACACCTTCATTTATATCCATTGCTTGTTGTGTAACACCTTGTGTTATTTGTTCAATTGCAAGAGATATCTCCTTATTCAGTTTATAATTCATATTTGTGGATTTAGCTAGCTGGGTTGATGAAGCACTCAATAAATTTGAAGTTTCATCTATTTTAATTATTAAATGTGAAAGATTAGCTGACATTTCGAGAATTTTTTGTCCTAAAAAACCAATCTCATCTTTTGAATCAATCTCGACGGTGGAGGTAAAATCTCCATTAGATATTTTATCAACAAACTCGCAGAGCTTTTTTATAGATCTTACGATACCCCTAGAAACCAACAAAATTATCCCCCAAAGGATAAGAGTAATTATCACAGCCTGTCCTAGTGCATTAACTATATTTTTATATATTTCTTGCCTAGCATAGTACTTAGTAATCGTTAGTTTTATTCTCCCAATATTCTCTTCATTTTTTAAAACCTCACATTCTAGAGGAGGTAACAAATTTTTCTCAAGGTACTGATCACCATCTTTTTCTTTCTTAAATAAGGATTCATTATTATAGTCGAATATTTCAATAGCGGCAACTTCATTGTTTTCCATCAAAGAACTCGCCATAGCTTCAAGTGCAGCAAAATTCAATTGCCATAGGGGTTCAACAGAGGACACTTCGGCAATCCTTAAAAGCCCTTCTGCTCTTTCATTCAAGCTTTTATTTTGTGAATTATAAGCAATAATTGCAACAAAAAAATTATACACTAGCAAAAAGGCAATGACACTAATTATCGTTGGCACGCAAAAACGTAATGATATTTTCTTAAACTGTCCAAATTTAGTTTCCTTTGCTTTAGAATTATTGTTTAAAAATTTATCTCTTAATTGTAGTAAAAAATTCATTATAATTCCTCCAAGGATTTAATTTGGAAAAGAGAATGTTTACTGATTCTATAGTACAACAACCATAATTACAGCTTTGATGTGTCAATATATTTTGCCAGCATGTCAAGATACTCTTTTTCTAAATCCATATCTTTTACTACTTCATTGTATTTTTCTGCAAACTCATTTGCAGCTTTGGAAAATACCACGTAAAAACCTGCTTTGCTTTCAGGAATGTCAAGTATTTTTATATCATCTTCCAAGTCCATTTGCTTCATCAATTCTAAAAATGCCGCTTTGTCCGGAGCATAAACTGCATCTATCCTGTCTGACATAAGCCTTTTTAAATTTGTTTCGTGATAGTTGCTTGTAGATACCAAATCAAATTGTACCCTAGGATCTTTCATAAACTCACTTACAAAGCTTTTTTCAGCATATCCGATTTTAAGGTCTAGTATGTCATCAATTTTCTTAATTTCATTTAGTGGATTATCCTTTTTTACTGCTATTGCAGTTTGACTGTCAAAAAAGATTTTCTCGGAACATATAGAAACACTTTCTCTTTCGGGATTTTTGGTAAGCAAGGCAGACGCAAAAGGTTTTGTATTAGCTTCAAAATTGGCTGTTTGCCGTGGAATAGAGGTTCCTTCTTTATCCCACACAAGTTTTACATTCATTTTTGGTGCTATTTTTTGCTCAAGCAAATCATATACAGCACCTGTCAATTCACCACTTTGCTTGTCGATGAATATATGTGGGGGATTTTCAAACCACGAAACTTGAAGCTCATTTTCAGCAGTTTCATTTTTTACAAGATCTTTTTGCACTTCTTTTTCATTATTTTGATCCTTTGCCGTACTTTCAACTGGTTGAGTGCCATTATCGCCACCTGAACTTTCAACACTTTTGCATCCTGTCAACACAAAGATAATTACCAAAACAATCGCTAAGGGAAAAAATCTTTTCATTTCAGCATTCTCCTTTAAAATTTTTATTAAGATTTCCAAAATTATTTAACGTATCATACTTTTATATAATATCGGCTAAACTTCTATTACAATTTAGAGGTTACCTAATTAAATCAAAATTTACATAAATGTAAGTAAATCCAAAAACCACTTACCATTTACACCCATATTGGCCGTAGTTGTATTATTTAAAATAATTACCAGCGTTATCCCATCATCTGGTAGTCATATGAGATGATTTATTATACTTGATTTGCTCTCAAAGAATAGCTACAATATACGTATTATTTCTCGCACTCCGGATAAAAAATAATAGTAAGTATAAAATTAATATCCTAAAATATTAGAAACGAAAGGAATTTAAAATGAATAATAATAAGCTCAAATATTTAATAAGAACGGCAATGCTTCTGGCATTAACTATAGTTTTTCAGTCTCTGGGACGGCTTATCCCCCTAGGACAAAACAGCAACTTTATAGTAGGGCCTTTAGTTAACGCCTGCCTCATTATATCTGCAGGTTTGGTTGGGGTTTTTAGCGGGGCAGCAATATCCTTTCTGGCACCTTACGGGGCCATACTGACTGGCGCCACAATGCCTTTACCGTTAGCTCCGTTTATAGCGCTGGGGAACTTTGCTCTTGTACTTGTATTCTATATTTTTAGAAAGAAAAAAGTTATTGGTATAATCTTAGGTTCGATTGCGAAATTTGCAGTTATTTATGGTTCTCTCCTTTACATCATTCCATTTTTCAAACTGTTGCCTGCAAATAACGCAATGGCTTTAGCCAACGCCGCTTTCGGATGGCCTCAGCTTGTGACGGCACTAATAGGAGGAATTATTGCAATGCCCATTATCTATAGGCTTGAAAAACATATTTAGGCTCAATATATATTTTTCATCTTTAATTATTATTCTGATTAGATTTGCTTCTTAATTTGCAGATGGATTGAGTCATAGTTCCCATTGGACAAAAGGTGCACCATGTTCTTGGCTTATAAAGCACCATTACAATGAGTCCAATTAACATGGATGTAAGCATCAAACTATAAAATCCGAAGCTAAACTGCGCAATCCAATCCGGCACGGTTCCTGCCGTGTAGGTCCAACCCCATGGCACTTTGAATGTCCAGAATAACTTTATTGCTTCTGTTAAAGATCTCGCTTCTGCTGCGACAAGATATGTCTGGAACACCATATTAGAGAACATAGTAAGGAAAAACCCAAGAAAACCATACCTAAACCATTTTGATGCCATCCATCGGGGAGCCTGCTTGTTTCCAAGAAACTTAAGTGCGCCTCCCAATTTAGAAAGCAACTGCCCCCGGCCACACATGTTGTTGCAAAACCATTTATTCCCGCGAAATACCGCAATAATAATCGGCAACAGAAAATCAATCATTCCCAACCATGCAAACAAAATATTAAAAAAACCCAGTGAAAAATAGATTATTGACCAAATCCAAAGATAATCATACCAATGCTTACTCCTCATAGCTTCTCCCCCTGTCTCTCATTAATTAAATACCTTGACGAATCAAATTGACTTTAATGCATCCGGCAGGGCACGCCCTTGCGCACTTCCCGCATCCGATACATTTTTCAATATTTACCGCAGCAAAGCACCCATGGGGCACACTAATTGCTTCTTTTGGGCAGACATGAGTGCATTCACCGCAGGCAACACAACGGCTTTGGTCAACAACAGCATATTTCTTCGCTAGCATCTTTATCCCTCCATAAAAAAACCACCTTAGTCTTCTGAATAGATATTACCAGAAAACCAAAGTGGCGTATGTAATCAAATCACATTACAAATACTTTCTAAGTTTATTCTTATCAATAACTTCAATTTTTCCTCTTCTCAAAGTGACCACGCCCTCCTGTACAAAGTACTTCAATACCTTTGTAACAACTTCTCTTGCACTGCCTATATAACGGGCAATCTCATCATGCGTTAGACATATGGTTGTATGTTTGCTTTTGGTCAACTCATCCCACAGAAAAATAGCAACCCTTCTGTCTGCTCCCATAAACAGGATTTGCTGCATTGTCCACATCACATCTGAAAAGCGTTCTGCAGCAGTTTTATATAAATACACCTCCACCCGAGAATGCTCCTTCATGATTTGGGACAGCACAGAGGACGGAATCGTTATAACTTCTGTATCCTCCACCGCCTCTATCATAACGTCAAAAACAATGGAATCCATAAGGCAGGATCCTGATAAAACACATGTTTCTCCTTGTCTAATACGAAACAATGTAACCTCCCGCCCTTCATCTGAAACAATGTATGTTCGCAGTTGACCCGATAACACTAGCATAATACCCTTGCATCCTTGCTCAGAATGATGCAGAAGCACACCTTTCTCATATTTAGCTTTAATGCTGCTTTGTTCAATCATTTCCTTCTCACTGTTATTTAGTTCGCTCCAAAAAGGAAGCCCCTGCTCAAAATAAATGATTTTATCCATAAAGCAATTCTCCTCACGCAAAAAAGCAATGCAGAAATTATCAGTTCATTGTAATAGAGTATACATATTTTGTCAAGCAATAACCAGTATATAAACTCAGGTGTTAACTGTAGTTTTTTACAAGAATAAAAGATGAAAGCGTTTTCAATTATCAGCCCTTTATTGACTGGCCAAGTGCGATAAATGCAGTTTTGGCAACAGCTATTATTGTTGCAATTTATTTTCTGTTTTCTCATAAGCTGAAGGCTGATTCTGCATATAATACCGGTTTTGGTATTCTGCTTTGTTTAAGCTGTTTTTCTATCGTTTACGTAATTCCAACAATACTCAGTACTTTTAGAAATCTAGTAGTATCAAATAAATTAACTGCTGGGGGAATTACGCAAGAGGCATATGTTGCACAAGTAGCATTTAGTCAAATGATTTCTTATTTAAATCCGCTGCATTTGATCGCTGTAGTCCTGTTGTTGTGTGCCTATTCCATGTACTGGTACAGAACTAAATACTGTTGAGGCCAAATAAAAATTCCTCCTAGGTAGCAATCGAAGATTCTTACCTAAGAGGAATTCAATTAATCATTCCTGCACAAAATATTTTACATACTTCATTTAAAATTAATTAGCTATTGCAGCATAAAGAATCTCATTAATTATATTGGCTAAAGTTTCCTTTTCAAGTCTAATCTGATCATTTAAGATTTTTTCTTCTTTCATCAACTCTTCAACTGCATCCTTATCAACTGGCTTAGCTGCTCTTAATTCTTTTAATTTTGCCTTTACTTCATTTTTCTTTTCTTCTAATGCAATAATCTTTTTCTCAAATAATGCTTGCTGTTCTTCTATCTGTACTATAACATCTTTGCCATACTCTGCAATCAATTTAATTCTGTCAATTTGATTTTTCAATTCATCTCTCTTCGTCTTCAACTCATCATGCAATGCTTTTTCTTCTTCTCTTAATTTGGCAACTGCATCCTCATCCACAGTTTCGGCCGCCAACAAAGCTGCTATTTCAGCCTTTATCGCTTCTATTCTTTCTTTTATTTTACTTTCTTCTGCTGCAAATTTGGCCTGTGCTGTTTCAATTTGAGTTGTAGCCTCTTCCCCATACCTGAGAACCATTTTTGCTCTTTCAATTGCCTTATTTAACTCATCTCTCTTAGCTTTCAACTTGTCGTGCAATTCTTTATCTTCTTTTTTTAATTCTGCCATTGCTTCTTCGTCTACCGGTTTTACTTTTCCCAAGGCTTTTATTTCTTCATGCAAAGCCTTAAGACTTTCTTCTAGTTTGGCAATGTCTGCCTCATACAATGCTTTAATCTTTGCTACCTCTTCCTTTTCAATGAGAGATTCAACGTGCTTAGGATGAATAATCTGACCTATTGGTTTGTTGTAAATCTCATTTTGAATTGGAGCCTTTGAGGCAAAAGCACTTGTTGTAACAGAAAATACTACTGCTGCTGTTAATAAACAACCTGCAACTCTCTTCATTTCACATTCTCTCCTTTATTTTTTATTTAATAAGCTATATTTAAAACCAAAATTCTTTTTGTTTTATACATAGCTTATTTTCACTAATTCCCTTCGCTGAAGTCTTTCGGTAACACAATGTTTTTTTGTTCGGTTTATTTTACCTTTTAGCTATTCTTAAGTTTGAACCCTTAAATTCTTCAGTATTGGCTTGGAGGATAAAAGCTATATAATTTAATTGCTGCAATTTATTTATATATTACCGAATAAAAATAGAATCTATATACGAATGTCCTAT
Organism: Acetivibrio mesophilus; assembly: GCF_004102745.1. Taxonomy (GTDB): domain Bacteria; phylum Bacillota; class Clostridia; order Acetivibrionales; family Acetivibrionaceae; genus Hungateiclostridium; species Hungateiclostridium mesophilum. Next base: position 10,595 of record NZ_RLII01000023.1, read on the forward strand.
AGAGAGGAGGGAATATTCATTGATAAGTTTAAAATCCTACAACTTATTATGGCATGAAAAAGATTCTTTTATAGAAATCATAAAAAGAATCAAATCTGGCGACAACTTACTGAGAAATAAGTTTATTGATGACTTCAAACCCTTTATTTTAAAATGTGTATCTCAATCCGTAGGTAAAAAAAATAATTTAATTCAAAGCGATGAGTACAGTATTGCTCTCATTGCCTTCAACGAAGCTATCGAGTCCTATGATTTGGATAAAAAGACAAGGTTCGTTAGTTTTTCGAAACAGGTAATAAAAAGACGGCTTATAGATTATTTGAGGAGCACAAAAAAGAACAATGTCACTGTACCTTTTTCATATTTTAATGATAATAATACTGGTTTTGATGATCACAGCACTTGTAGCTTCGAAGAAAAGTATTTATGTGATAAAAATTCAGACTATAGCATTGATTTTGAAACTAGAGAGGAAATCAAGAATCTGGAGTTAAAAATATGTGAATACAAAATGTCCATTGAGGATTTGATTGAATGTTCCCCAAAACATCGTGATACTATAATTTCATGCCTTAATATAGCAAATATTATTATAGAAAATGAATCACTATACCGAATATTCAGAGAAAGGAAAATTCTCCCATACAAAGAATTATCCGATCATTTTAATCTATGTCGAAGAACTCTCGAAAAAAACAGAAAATTTATTATCGCTATGGTTTTTATACTTAAAAGTGATCTTGAGATATTAAAAAAGTACATATATGATACAATAGGACGGTGAAATATTATGGTAAAGCAAAAGGGCACTATTTTGAAGTTTAAGAATAACTTGGCAATTATTATGACTAATGATTGTAAAATTGTTTCAATAATAAAACAGCCAGGTATGTATGTGGGATTAGAAATTTCATTCAATGAAAATGAAATTATTAATCGAAAGAAAAACCTTGCTTTTTCTTGTAGAATTGCTGCAGGAGTTGCTGCAATATTTATAGTCATGCTTGTTTGTTTTAACCCATTTGGTAATAGCGGAGTATATGCCTATGTTGCTATAGATTCTAATACTAGTATAGAATTTGAATTGGATAAAAACAACAAGATACTTAAAGTGAATTGTTACAATGATGACACAAATTCTTTATTAAATGAATTGGACTTAAAGAATCAATCTGTCGATTTTGCCATAAAAGAGGTAATTAAAAAACTAAATTTGAATGAATCAACTGTTTTGATATCAGCATGTTTGAATGAGCAAAGCAAAAAGAAATCCATTTCCCCAGTTGACAATGAGTCTATCGAATTCAGCAAATTAATTGATATATGTAAAAGCGCCGTGGAAACCAATATTAGTGAAAATATAGAGTCAAAGGTGGTAGAGGTCCCCTATGACTATAAAAAACTTGCGGATGCAAATAAAATTTCCATTGGTAGAAGTATTGTATATGAAAAAGCCAAAGAACAGGGCATTGATTTCGATATTGAAGAAATAAAAACCAAAAGTATTGAAGAGACTCTGCAGAAGGTCAAAATTGATGATGTGGGTGTTGTTCATAATGTAAAAAAGGTTGAATCAAATAGGCCTGCTCCGGAATCCCCAAAAAAGGATTCGCCAAAAGAAAAACCGATTCCAAAAGAAAAGAATGATCAAAACCCTATAGTTGAGCCAAAAGATAAACCCGATGAAAAGCCACATCCGGAACTAAAGGATAAGCCTGATGAAAAGCCATATCCGGAACCAAAGGATAAGCCCGATGAAAAGCCATATCCAGAACCAAAGGATAAGCCCGATGAAAAGCCATATCCGGAACCAAAGGATAAGCCCGATGATAAGCCATATCCGGAACCAAAGGATAAGCCTGATGAAAAACCTGCGGCGGAGCCAAAAGGTTCTTTAGAAGAAAAACCCATATCGAAGCCAAAGAATAGTCCCGAGGCCAAACCAAAGGATGATCTACAAGGACAAATTAAAGTGGAACTAAAGGATAGTCCCAAAGAGAAGTCAGAGGACCATCTCAAAGGTAAACCGGAGCACTTTTAATTTAATTCTCGGGATTTTAGGAGAAGATACCGGAAAGCAAACCATCTATATATGACAACCATGATTATGGCACCTGAAGGGTCAATCTCGGTCATTTTCCAGAATAACCGGTATTTCACGAATAATATCCATTCTCCTTTGATCCGCATCAACCTTACACACATAAGCCATAAGGTCAACGCCGGCCTCTGCGGCCACCTTTAACGCATTGGCAAAATCCTTGTCCGTCCTATCATTGGGTCTTACAACATCTGCATCCTCTCTCTGAACAACAAAAGCAACTCCTGCCCCCTTTCCACCAAGTCTTATCTTTGCCAACTCCTCTAGATGTCTAGTGCCTCTTTGCGTTGGAGCATCAGGGAAGAAGCCTTGTCTGTCTTCCACAAGTGTTACACCCTTAACTTCAATATAGTATTCTTTATCTTCAGAGAACAGTCCGAAGTCAAAGCGGCTGTTTAATACAGTTACTTCCCGACGTATCTCACTATAGCCGCGAAACTTATCGAACCTTCCCTGCACCAGCGCTTCATGCATTATTCTATTGGGTGCATTGGCCGAATCAATAGATACCCATATTCCGTTTTTTCTAGCCAATATGAGTCCAAAACGGGTCTTACGATCTGTTCTGTCATATTTTCTAACCATGACAACAGCCCCCTCTTCCAATAGCTCTTTTAACCTTCCTGTATTCGGAACATGGGCCAATTCCTGCATTCCATCAACCTCTACTACAGCTACAAATCGATTCAACCTTTTAATAAACCTTGCTTCTACAAGTTCTCCTTCAATCCGCATTTTATCCTCCTTTATTCCAGACCCAAAAAGCCAGTGTTTTATGACAAGATCAAGCATCGCATCGAACCTATGAATCTTTTTGATCCTACCGTTATTTTAGCCCTTTAACGGTACTTGTCAAACATTATTTTATTTTGCTTTTTAAATAATTTTGAGAAATTATATAAAATGTGCGACTTAAAAAAATGTGTCGCTGCGAATAATTAATATATAATTATAGGTTTATTGATTTTTTTCTTATGGCCATAAAGAAAAGAATCTGTAATGCCATCAACTTACTGCTAAGGTGAAGGCATATATTTTTTCAAAATAATAAGAAGGGGGAGCAAAATGAAGCAAAAACTGTTGGTAATTTTCATGATTTTAATGTCATTTACCATCTCGTTTACCCTATTCCCGGTAAACGTACACGCTCAAACAATCACGTCAAATCAGACGGGTACTCATGGCGGGTACAACTTTGAATACTGGAAGGATAGCGGAAACGGAACTATGGTCCTGAAGGATGGTGGCGCGTTCAGTTGCGAATGGAATAATATCAATAATATATTATTCCGTAAAGGTTTTAAATACAACGAAACGCAGACACACCAGCAACTTGGAAACATAACACTTACCTATTCCTGCAACTATCAGCCAAACGGAAATTCGTATTTATCCGTCTATGGATGGACTTCCGACCCACTCGTAGAATATTACATTATCGAGAGCTGGGGCAACTGGAGGCCACCAGGAGCAACCTCAAAGGGTACTATTACCGTTGATGGAGGTACATACGATATATATGAGACCACCAGAGTCAATCAACCTTCCATTAAGGGTAATGCAACTTTTCAGCAGTACTGGAGTGTACGTACCACAAAGCGCACAAGCGGAACCATATCTGTTAGTGAACACTTTAAAGCATGGGAAAAGATGGGTATGAAGATGGGAAAAATGTATGAAGTCTCTCTAGTGGTAGAGGGATATCAAAGCAGCGGAAAAGCCGATGTAACCAGTATGTCAATTACTGTAGGCGGTACACCGCCATCACCTCAACCCACAGCTACGCCCGCTCCAAGAAGTGCTTTTGAAATAATTGAGGCTGAAGAGTACAATTCTCTTAAGTCATCGACTATTGAGACAATAGGTACTTCCGATGGAGGAAGCGGTATAGGCTATATCGAAAATGGCGATTACCTAGTATTTAACAAAATAGACTTTGGAAGCGGTGCAAATTCATTCACAGCCCGAGTTGCATCTGATGCGGACGCACCTACCGATATTCAGTTGAGGTTAGGAAGTGCATCCGGTACCCTTATAGGCACTCTTTCAATACCTTCTACAGGTGGCTGGAATGATTATAAGGAAAAGACCTGCAGCATAACCAATACTACAGGTATAAAAGATCTGTATCTGGTATTTAGCGGTCCTGTTAATATTGACTACTTCACATTTGATTCCGGTAGTGTTGCCCCTACACCTACGCCTACATCACCACCTTCGCAAAACAAAGGTGATTTAAACGGGGATAAAAAAGTTAATTCAACAGATCTTACGATATTGAAAAGGCATTTGCTGGAAATAAGCAAACTTACGGGAACTGCTCTTGATAATGCCGATGTGAACAGTGATGGCAAGGTTAATTCAACTGACCTCACTATTCTAAAAAGACATGTCCTCGGTGTAATCTCTAACCTTTAATCTTGGTTCGAGCAAAGAAGGGGGGAATAAAATGAAGCAAAAACTGTTGGTAATTTTCATGATTTTAATGTCATTTACCATCTCGTTTACCCTTTTTCCGGTAAACGTACACGCTCAAACAATCACGTCAAATCAGACGGGTACTCATGGCGGGTACAACTTTGAATACTGGAAGGATAGAGGAAACGGAACTATGGTTCTGAAGGATGGTGGTGCGTTCAGTTGCGAATGGAGTAATATCAATAATATATTGTTCCGTAAAGGTTTTAAATACAACGAAACACAGACACACCAACAACTTGGAAACATAACACTTACCTATTCCTGCAACTATCAGCCAAACGGAAATTCGTATTTATCCGTCTATGGATGGACTTCCGACCCACTCGTAGAATATTACATTATCGAGAGCTGGGGCAACTGGAGGCCACCAGGAGCAACATCAAAGGGTACTATTACCGTTGATGGAGGTACATACGATATATATGAGACCACCAGAGTCGATCAACCTTCCATCAAGGGTGATGTAACAACTTTCCAGCAGTACTGGAGTGTACGTACCACAAAGCGCACAAGCGGAACCATATCTGTTAGTGAACACTTTAAAGCATGGGAAAATATGGGTATGAAGATGGGAAAAATGTATGAAGTCTCTCTAGTGGTAGAGGGATATCAAAGCAGCGGAAAAGCCGATGTAACCAGTATGTCAATTACTGTAGGCGGTACACCGCCATCACCCCAACCCACAGCTACGCCAGCTCCAAGAAGTGCTTTTGAAATAATTGAGGCTGAAGAGTACAATTCTCTTAAGTCATCGACTATTGAGACAATAGGTACTTCCGATGGAGGAAGCGGTATAGGCTATATCGAAAATGGCGATTACCTAGTATTTAACAAAATAGACTTTGGAAGCGGTGCAAATTCATTCACAGCCCGTGTTGCATCTGATGCGGACACACCTACCGATATTCAGTTGAGGTTAGGAAGTGCATCCGGTGCCCTTATAGGTACTCTTTCAATACCTTCTACAGGTGGCTGGAATGATTATAAGGAAAAAACCTGCAGCATAACCAATACTACAGGTATAAAAGATCTGTATCTGGTATTTAGCGGTCCCGTTAATATTGACTACTTCACATTTGATTCCGGTAGTGTTGCTCCTACACCTACGCCTACATCACAACCTTCGCAAAATAAAGGTGATTTAAACGGGGATAAAAAAGTTAATTCAACAGATCTTACGATATTGAAAAGGCATTTGCTGGAAATAAGTAAAATTACGGGAACTGCTCTTGATAATGCCGATGTGAACAGTGATGGCAAGGTTAATTCAACTGACCTCACAGTGTTAAAAAGATATATTCTCGGCGTAATCTCCGCTTTCCCCGGTGGCAATCCACAACCCAGCAACAGTCCGCAACCTACTGACGTTCCAAAGCCGACGATTAATCCAAATGCAAAGCTGGTAGCTCTTACCTTTGACGATGGTCCGGATAATGTGCTTACAGCGAGGGTTCTCGATAAGCTTGACAAATATAATGTTAAGGCAACATTCATGGTAATTGGTCAGAAGGTTAATAATTCTACGGCTTCTACCATCAAAAGAATGGTTGATTCGGGCCATGAGATAGGAAACCATTCATGGGGTTATTCAGGCATGGCCAATATGAGTCCGGCGGAGATAAAGAAATCTATTGATGATACAAATGCGGCTATCCTAAAATATTCAGGAACGACACCTAAGTTTTTCCGTCCGCCAAATCTTGAAACAAGCGCCACATTATTCAACAATGTTAATTTGGTCTTTGCAAGCGGTCTAACAGCAAATGACTGGATTCAGTCTACAACTGCTCAGCAGAGGGCATCGGCAATTATAAACGGCGTCAAGGACGGCACAATAATTCTATTGCATGATGTTCAACCCGAACCTCATCCAACACCGGAAGCTCTAGACATAATTATTCCAACACTAAAGAGTCAGGGCTATGAATTTGTGACCTTAAGTGAATTGTTCACATTAAAGGGTGTTCCAATAGATCCATCGGTTAAAAAGATGTATTACTCCGTGCCGTAAGCCAAATCAAAAGATTATTATTTTCAATTAAATAAAAAATAAGGGGAATGAGATTCTTCCCCTTATTTTTTATTTAATTTGTTGGGTGCATTATATAGCTTCTTTTTCCATATAATTTTTCGTTATAGCGGGTCGAAATAAACTCTTTTTGATTATCCAGATTAACAATTTATGCCATTTGATGCTTAAACACTATATATTACATAAATTTATATTGATTTGACAACAATAGCTTTAGATAAGGAGGTTGTTTTTATGAGTGAGACAATTCTTGAAAAAACAGAAGGCAGAGTAAGCTATCTTGACTCCGTCGAGGAAATGCTTAAAATCATACGAGAAGATGGTTTATCCAATGCATTTGACAGATACGCTTTGCAAGAAAAAATACGCTGTAAGTTTTGTCTGGAAGGATTAAGCTGTAAACTCTGTTCTGATGGACCTTGCAGAATAAGCGAAAAAGGCGGTCAGACTAAGGGAGTATGCGGTATCGGGCCGGACGCAATGGCAATGCGCGAATTTCTTCTCCATAACATTATGGGAGCAGGTACCTACAGCCACCACGCCTACGAGGCGTATCGCACCCTGAGAGAGACTGGCCGGGGGAATACTCCGTTTAAAATTACAGATATAAACAAACTAAAATGGCTATGCCAGATGGTAGGAATCGATACAAATAAAAGCGAAAGTCAAATGGCAATTGAGCTTGCAGATCTATTGGAATCCGAAATGTCTAAAGGCCCGGATCAGCCAAGTATTATGGTTGAAGCATTTGCCCCAAAAAAACGAAAACCTGTATGGAAAAATCTCAACATATACCCTTCAGGAGTTATTCATGAGATACAAAATTCTGTTGCAAGCTGCTTGACAAACGTGGACGGAGATTACGTGTCATTGGCTAAGAAATCTCTACGGCTCGGACTTGCAACAATTTACACCGCTCAGATTGGTCTGGAAATGGTTCAGGATATACTCTACGGAACCCCTACACCACATGAAGTCAATACAGACTTAGGAATCATGGATCCGGATTATGTCAATATCGTATTTAACGGACATCAGCCGTGGATTGGTGTAGCTACGATGCAAAAAGCGAGAACGCCGGAAATACAGCAACGGGTGAAAGATGCTGGAGCAAAAGGATTGCGTATTGTAGGTTCGATCGAAACAGGACAGGAGCTTTTGCAAAGATTCCCGGTTGATGACGTTTTTGTCGGCCTCACAGGTGACTGGCTGACAATCGAACCGCTCCTTGCCACGGGAACAGTTGACGTACTTGCAATGGAGGAAAACTGCTCTCCTCCGGCGATAGACCAATATGCAGAAAAATATCAGGCAACTCTTGTGAGTATAAGCACAATTATCGGTATGCCCGGATTAAAGGAACTCATACCATATCATCCTCAGGATGCGAACAAAATGGCCGATCGGTTAATTGAGCTGGCAATTGAAAACTTTAAAAAACGTCATGGCAAAATCACAGCAACAGTGCCAAAGAGAATCCAAAAGGCAATCGCCGGATTTTCGACGGAAGCAGTACTCGGGGCCCTTGGAAACAAGCTTGATCCATTGGTTGAAGTAATTAAGCAAGGAAAAATCAAAGGTGTTGTTGCCCTTGCAAGCTGTTCAACTTTAAGGAATGGACCGCAAAACTGGAACACAATTAACCTTGCCAAAGAGCTAATTAAAAAAGATATCCTTATTGTCAGCTGCGGCTGCGGAAATCATGCTCTTGAAGTAGCGGGACTGTGTGATTTATCAGCTCAAAACATGGCAGGTTCGGGACTGAAAGAAGTTTGCTCCATGCTTAAAATCCCCCCTGTTCTCAGTTTCGGCACCTGTACCGATACGGGAAGAGTCTCAATGCTTGTTACGGCGTTGGCCGACCATCTTGATGTGGACATACCTGACCTGCCAATTGCAGTAACAGCCCCCGAATGGATGGAGCAAAAGGCAACAATTGACGGGGTCTTTGCTGTGGCATACGGTGCATATACCCATCTGTCTCCAACCCCGTTTGTAACTGGAGCCCCAAACCTTGTAAAACTTCTTACCGAAGATGTTGAATCCCTCACCGGGGGAAAAGTTGCTCTCGGTGATGATCCGGTACAGGTCGCACAGGATATTGACGCGCATATTCAGAAGAAGAGAAAAGGACTCGGTTTAAATTAAAAGTACTTCATTAAAATTCATAACCACCGGACAAGCCGGTGGTTTTCTCCTATACCCTCTTTTTATATATTCGTGTTGATAGTGCAATGGATATTAAATTTATAGCCAACGTAAAAATCACAGTGACCAGCATTGCAGTGATAATGTTTATATATGATGTCGAAAGAAACCCTGCAAGTCGGTCACCAATCACCATTCCCACGCCCGTTATGATTCCGACTAGCACAAAAAATGCAAGGCGTCCCTTTTCCACCCCAAACTTGAACATACTGGGCAGATTAACAGCCTGAACTACAGTTGCAATACAGGCAATAAGTATAAGAGAGACAATGCCTTCAGGCTCAAAAGCTGTATTCTTTATCAAGGTGATAGCAATTTGCGCAACAATCGAGATTAGAAATGCAGCAGCAACTGCTATATAGCCTAAGATGTATTTGCTAAGCACTATACTTCTATCGGAATATGGCATCATCAAAGCAAGACTGTCCCATTTAGAGCGCTCGTCATAGGCCAACGCCGTAATCGGCAGCATAGCAGCATATACCATAGCAATCGCTGCTATAGAATTACCTGGAATACAGGCAAATACAATAATCATCACAATGTAAATTTTTATCTGCTTTATCAGTGTGTAAAAGTCCTTAAGGAGTAATGCCTTCATTATTTCTTATCTCCTTTCGCCAGAAATAAAATAATATCCTCCAAAGTAGTATACTCAGTGCTAAATACACCTGAAACAGCCGATTTGAGAACTAAGGCTTCAACACCGTATTTGCTGACCTTTTTGCCCCTTACCGCTTCTTCAGGTATCTTTTCAAAGTCGGCCTTTGACATCTTTATAATAGCATATTCTTCCAATAGCTTATCCTTCTCCTCGCAGAACAAGAGCCTGCCATTATGGATAAAAGCAATATAGTCGCATATCTTTTCAAGATCGCTGACTATATGGGAAGAAATAAGAACAGAATGCGTTTCATCCCGCGTAAAGTCGTTGAAAATGTCCAGTATCTCGTCACGAACGATGGGATCAAGACCGCTGGTGGCTTCATCCAATATCAGCAGCTTTGGACTATGGGACATGGCAACTGCAATTGCCAATTTCATTTTCATACCGCGGGAGAAATCCTTGAATGCCTTTGTCTCCGGCAGCTTGAATCTATCCAAGAAATTGTAATAGCAGGCTTCATCCCAGTTGCGATAAGTGTTTTTCATGACTTTACCCACATTTTTGGGTGTCAGAACCTCCGGGAAGTATGCCTCATCCAGCACAACGCCTATATCCTCCTTAACAACGTTGAACTCATTACTCCGGTTATTGACTCCTAAGACCTGCACGCTCCCGCTGTCTCGTGAAATAGCATTCATGATTAATTTGAGGGTCGTTGATTTGCCCGCTCCGTTTTCGCCAACAAGTCCCATAATGCTCCCGGCGGGAAGCACAAGATTTATATCTCGAAGATCAAATCCCGGATAAGACTTGCTTAGATTCTTGATTTCAATGGCATTCATTCCTTTACTCCTCCTTCTGGATGATGCTAAACATCTCAATAATGTCATCGTGGGAAAGATTGCAGACTTTAGCAAGACGCTGTATTTCACGTAGATGCCCCTCTATCCTTTTCAAATGCTCCTCACGGATAAGCTCCGTATTCTTTTCCGCTACATAACAGCCTTTTCCCGCAACAGTATAAATGTAACCGTCCCTTTCAAGCTCATCATAAGCCCGTTTGGTGGTAATGACGCTAATACGAAGATCTTTCGCAAGTGCTCGTATAGACGGAAGCATATCTCCTTCTCTAAGCTCACCCGAGATAATGTAGTTTTTTATCTGAGTATATATTTGCCCATATATCGGTTGATTACTCATATTGCTTAATACGATATCCAAGGTTATGCCTCCATTCAATACTGTATATATACACTATATACAGTATATACAAAAATTAGTTCCTTGTCAATAGATATATCAAAAAACAATGCAATCAAACCAAACTTCATTCCTTCACCTGCAACAGCAATATTTTACTGGCTTATAGCTCTTCCTTAATTTTTGTAAGTGTAGTAAAATCAAATAGTGTGTTTTTTGTTTTCATTAAAATTTCAATATATTATATAATAGATAACGTACATCAAAGGTTTTGGTAATTATCGGAAAAACCAGCTTTGATTGAGTTATTTGATGGAGGTTAATTGATATGAAAGGATGTATATTATACTTTTCTGCTACAGGAAATACCGAATATGTTGCAAGGGCAATAAAAGATGAGTTTGCAAATAACAATATACCTTGCGACATGTATGAGGTTTCTAAAAATTCAGGGTTTGAAGACAAATATGATTTCTACGTTTTCGGGGCACCAATTTATGCTGAAATGTTCCCGCCTTTTTATACAGAATGGGTTAAAAAGCATATAACTAAAGGAAACGGCAGAAAATGCATTGTTTTTTCTACTCAAGCAAATACCATTGCATGCGGACCTAGTACCTTTGCTAAAGAGCTAAATAAAATAGGCTTCGAAGTTGTTATTGAAGATAATGTTTTGATGCCCAACAACTACTACCTGGTTATGTTTAGAAAGTTTACCGAGCAACAGGTCAATGATACTTTAAAGAAATCAAAAGACCTCGCAAGGACACTTGTAGATAGGTTTATCAAACACGAAAACCAGCTTATTAATGCAAAGGCAAGAGAAATATGGGCAAAGCCGGTTTTCAAGCTGTTTTTGCTTTGGTCTAGAAAGTGGGCAAAAAAGAGCCTTGTTGCTGACATGGGTAAATGTACGCGGTGTGGGTTATGCCAAAAGCAATGTCCGGTAAATAATATCAAGGTTAATAAAGACAGCATTACATTCTTTGAGAATTGTGTTTCATGCCAAAGATGCGTGCACAAATGTCCTGCAAATGCTTTTCTATACAAGGATAAGGTGATTGATCAATATAAATTGCCAAAAGAGGTATTTTAGTGAGAATATTACAAGGCGAGTATCGGTTGGCCTTTTAGGTTAGAAGCTATGGGTGGCTTCGTTCAAACAGGGCTGAGAAAAGGAGCTAAATCAACTTGTCAAAAGTTATTCAGCTCCTTTTGTACTATCTAAATTGATGATTGAAGAAAGCTCTAAAAAGATAAAATATTGCCGACAAAAATCAAGTTGGATTATTATTTACTTTCCTTACTTACCACAAGACGATTAAGCCTTTCTGTCATGATTAACATCAAAATCAGAAACAGACTCAAATAAAACGGGTATAGGGATATTGTTGTAATACTTGCCAGGAAACCAAATATAGGCGGCATAAATGTTGAACCGGTATATGCACTTGCCATCTGAATACCAATAATAGCTTGAGAATTCTCTGCCCCAAAATTCTTTGGGGTCTCATGTATAATACACGGATAGATAGGGGCACATCCCATACCGATCAAAATTAGACCAATCAAAGTTAGAAGTTCAATTTGAACAGGCAGAATCACTGCCACCAGCCCCACGGTGATTATGCTTAATCCTATACGAATCATATTGCGATTTCCCAATTTGTCAGTTACAAATCCGTTCAAAAAGCGCCCGAAGGTAATACCTAAATAGAACAAAGAAGCCCATCTAGCCGCCACTTTTGCCTCAATTCCTTCATGCAATACCAAATAACTACTGGCCCATAAGCCTGCTGTGGTTTCAAGAGAACAATAAGCAAAGAACGCTATCAGCGCCTGTTTTACCCCTTTTATTTTTAATGCTTCGTGGATTTTCAAATGCTTTGGCTCCTCCGTTTGACTCTCTCGCTTCACATTTGCCTGTTTATTCCAAATAGGTAAACTGAAGAAGAGAATCGCTGTCAATACGATTTGAAAAATGCCTACCGTCATATAACCGCTTTCCCAACTGTTTTTGACCGATAGACTATAACTCATGATATAGGGTCCGATAGACGCACCTATACCCCAAAAACAGTGCAGCCAGCTCATATGCCTAGAAGCATAATGGAGGGCCACAAAATTGTTCAAAGCCGAATCCACCGCACCTGCTCCAAGACCATAGGGAATTGACCAAAGGCAAAGCATCCAAAAAGTTTTTGAAGTGGAAAACCCAAACAGAGCCAGCGCTGTCATCAATACACTAATTGCAGTCACAAGCCCAGTACCAAATTTGCGAATTACACGATTTGTATTTAAACTGGAGATAATGGTTCCCCCTGCTATAATCATAGATATTATACCTGCAGAAGAAACGGACACTCCCAATACGGGATACATGGTAGGCCAAGCCGATCCTAGAAGAGCATCCGGTAACCCCAAACTGATAAAAGCAAGATAAATCAGCGCCAGCAACAACGAATACATTATGTATGCCTCCTATTAATCTATTTACAAAAAAATACACCCATTATATTGAGATAATCTTAGAAAGTAACCAATTTGAATTCTTATGTTTACAATTAGAAGTATAAACAGGACAGTTTATTACTGCCCTGCTCTCTCTTATATCAAAAACTATATTCTTCTACAATCCAATAATTTAGTGCTCCATGTTTACATATCAAATCTTATATGTAAACAAAATATATTTTATAATAAATCTAATATAGTTGCAATAATCTATATCGGTATAATGGTTAAAATAGAGCCCTATAACCTGATATCTCTACTGCATTCTTGTGGAGACTAACCACAAGATGAAATTCTCCACGTAAGTCGAAATACCTCCCACTGCCAAAAATAACCTTCGATTTATCGTCTGAAATTACATATTTCACTAAAATATTTACATATCTATTAGACTCAATGACACATTCTATTGTAATGTAATTGAGTCTATAAAGATAGAACCACTGTCGGTTTTATCAAAAATCAAGGAGATGGATTCAATATGCTCCAAATCAAGATTCTTAAATTCACCAAGAGGCAGATTGATACATGAAATAGGTGATGCAGTGGACCAAAAGGTCAAAACCATATCCTCTAAAGGGGTATAATCCATTTCTCCCGGTGTAGATGCTAAAGCATTCATGTTCTCAGGTAAAACCACTCTTGAGAGGTTTCCGGTAGCATCCATTAATTCAACAGTGAACTGTTGCGAGGCATCCTTCTTGTTCAATTCGTCCGCGGAATCAATCACCATATTCAGCGTCAATGCCTCATACCGGCTGAAATCTTGCACCTTTGGAGATAGAATCACACGACTGTTTTTATTGGTCCATTTCACATTTATTAATGGTCTGATATTAAAAGGCTCAATGCCGGAAGTTACCGTATCAATCAATACTTTATCCAATTTAAAAAACCACGAATCTACAGTAGCTTCCACGACACCCCCTTCTGCTTGAAAATCATCTGTCGTTGTTATATCTACCAAATCAATCCTCTTATCGGTCCGATACATGGTTTTAACATCAAAGCCATACATCTTATTAGGTTGTGGTGAATTCGCATTGATAAAATCATTAGTGTTGCCTAAAAGCACAGAGTTAAAAAAACCTACTGCATAGTTGACTAAAAAGCTTTCCTGCTGTTCTCTAGTCAGCTGATCATCAACATTTTGATGCCTTGAACGCCATGAATCATTTGCTTGAATGTTCCTGTTAAAATAATTGTGGTTACCTTTCATAAGTAGTGTCACAAAATGTAAGCCCTTGCTCTTGCTATTCAACATACTATACATGTTATAACCATCCAATTGCACATCGCCATCATATTCGGAAACTATGATGGCAACATCGATATCGGGCATTTCCCTTTCAAACAAGGCTGTAGGCGTAATGGAAAGTAGAGCCTTAATTAGAATACCTCTTCTTGCCTGGTCGTTAGTAATATCAAAAATAGTTTCTCCTCCTCGGGAGTGACCTACCAAAGCAATCTTATCAAAATCAATCTTCCCCTTTAAATCCACTCCGTATTCCAGATTATTTCCCTCATTGGCCCAAATTAAGTTTTCAATATGATCGTTGGCTATGGGAATGGACTTTTCGGCGTCATCACCATCTCCGTACTTCCATATATAGGGTTTACTCATATCCATGGATACAGCTATATAGCCGTTTTCAGCCAAATCCTTTACCAAGTAGTCAAATCCGGTATCAAATCTCTTACTTTCGTCGTCATTTGAGTGAGAACCGTGGGTGATTAGGATGAGGGGAAAAGGCCCATCTCCCTCCGGCACACCAATAATTCCCCTAATATTATAAGGCATAATCTTGCCGGCCTTAGACAAATACTCTTTTTTGCCAAGATCAAACTCCGTCACCACAGCCTGGTACTTACTGCCTTTTGGAGCTTCTAAATTGTAGAGTTCCAAATTGCTGACAGTTTCTTTGGTAATCTCTGATGTTTCGTGAGGTTCTTCGGTATTTTCCTCCGTTGAACAACCAACGAACACAAATATCGTCAAAATTAGTAATGCAAATACTTTTCTCATAGCTCTCCTTTCTAAAACAGAGAATGGTTCTCTGTTCCATGCCATCTTCCTATTCTCCCAAAACATTGGCACAACATAATCTATATTAACACTTCCGACTTATTTTTGCATGTTCGTTAAAACTGCTCCATTTAAATTTCATCATACTGTTAAGAAATATTAATCCGTTTCATCAATACATTATGAGGTTATCACGAAAATATACAATTTTTCGATTGATTTTTGTTTAAACATATATAAATTCATAATTATTAAACATAACCCCATAAAATTCTTAAGTCCTACGAATATATTATAATAATAATGGCTTCAATGACCGGAATATTTATGGAGAATTTGTGTTTTATTATAGTGTATCTATTTTATATAACTAAATATTGTACAGGGGAGGAATATGTAAAATGATTAAGGCACCAAAAAAAAGGATTTTCAAACGAAAAAACAGGTGTAAAAGGCTTATAACAGCTGTCATTGTTGCAGCGCAGCTATTAACATCGAGTATATTATTTGCAGAAGCACCACCTGAGACTTTTACACCTGCTGAAAACTGGGAGAGTTATGATTACTTTAACTTTGCCGAAGCCCTGCAAAAATCGCTATATTTTTATGACGCTGAAAAATGCGGAGTCGAGGCAGGCTATGACCAAGGTGGAAGGCTTGAGTGGAGGGGTTCATGTCATGAAGTGGATGAGAGGATTCCCCTTTCCAATACATCCCTTTCCGAGGCTTTTTTAGAAAAGTACAGAGATATAATCGACCCTGATGGAGACGGTACTGTAGATGTACATGGAGGCTTCCATGACGCAGGTGACCATGTCCGTTTCGGTCTTCCTCAAAGCTATACTGCAGGTACTTTGGGGTGGGGATTCTATGAATTCAGAGAATCCTTCAAGGCAATCGGGGAAGAAGAACACATGATTGAGATTTTAAGATACTTTACAGATACCTTTTTACGTTGTTCATTTATGGATAGTGAAGGTAATCTTGTTGCCTTTTGCTACATGGTTGGTGAAGGAGACGAAGACCATTGCTATTGGGGGCCTCCGGAATTATACCCTGAAGAATACTTAAGAAGCAGACCGGCGGATTTTGCAACTTTTGATTCTCCCGGAAGTGACGTTTGTGCAAGCACGGCTGCAGCACTGTGCACATCATATTTGAATTTTAAGGATGAAGACCCCAAATACGCTGAAGAATGTCTTACTGTTGCCAAGGCATTGTATGATTTTGCAGTTAAATACAGAGGATTGCATGATGGTGACGGCTACTACACCTCGGATTATGACGAAGATGAACTGGCCTGGGCTGCTGTTTGGCTCTATGAGTGTACCGGAGATATGAAATATATAGATGACATTAACGCGGTTGATGAAACCGGCAATTATATAGGATATATGAAAAGGATAATACCCGAAACCTATAAACAGAATGTCTGGTATAATTCATGGGTACATTGTTGGGATGCTGTATGGGGAGGAACCTTCTTAAAACTAAATCAGCTCTTCCCGGAAAATGAATTGTACGACTTTATCGCAAGCTGGAATGTTGAGTTTTTATCCGGCGGAAAATGCAAACATAAGGATCCTAATGATACGAATTACTATAAAACATCACCTGCAGGATACACAATGATAAACGGCTGGGGCTCTGCTCGTTACAATACAGCGGCACAATTATCCGCTCTTGTGTACATGAAAAACAATCCGGAAAGGACAGATTTCGGTGAGTGGGCAAAGGGTGCAATGGAATACCTTATGGGAAGAAATCCTATGGGTTATTCGTATATAGTTGGTTATGGCTATGAAAAGGGTCTGCCTTTTGCAAAGCATCCGCACCACAGAGCAGCTCACGGTTCAAAGACAAACAGTATGAACGACCCTGAAGAACACCGTCATATTTTGTGGGGAGCTCTTTCAGGAGGTCCTGATATAAATGACTATCACATTGATTCAACTACTGAGTACGCTTATAATGAAGTTACAATTGACTATAACGCTGCCTTTGTAGGAGCTCTTGCAGGGCTGTATAAATATTATGGTGAGGGACATGAACCAATTGCTAATTTCCCTCCATTAGAACCGGAAACTGACGATTACTTCTGCGAAGCAAAAGTTGCCCGTGAAACTGAAGACAGTACACAAGTTGTTTTAAGAATTCATAATGAATCAAGCCGACCTCCTCATTATGAAACAGGAATGATGGCAAAATACTTCTTCAATATAAGCGAGCTTATAGAGAACGATCAAAGCATAGAAGATGTCATATTTACTATTGAATATGATGAACAGATTTCCCTGCAGCAAGAACCCATTACATACAGAGGGCCTTTTAAATGGGATGATGCGGGAACGTACTATTATGAATTTGACTGGAGCGGAAGAAAAATTTATGGAGACAGGGAGCTTCAGATTTCTTTTAGAGTTAAACAGGATTCAAATTACATGACTCATTGGGACTCCAGTAATGACTATAGCAGGAAGGGCCTTACGAATGAATATGTAGTATGCAAGAATGTGCCTGTATATTTAGATGGGGTAAAGGTTTACGGAGAAGAACCGCCCAAACTTTCTCCTACACCGACGCCAACAATTAATCCTAATGTTACTCCGGATATTAATGCTTCAATCAGTGTGTCATACAAGTGTGGAGTTAAGGATGATGCGAAAAATACTATAAGAGCTGCAATAATTATTAAGAATACCGGAACTACTCCTGTAAATTTATCGGATATCAAGGTTCGATACTGGTTTACAAGTGACGGAAACGAGCAAAACAACTTTGTGTGCGAGTATGCAGTTTTTGGAACGGACGAAGTAAAGGGTAGTGTCAAAAAGATAGAAAACTCAGTCCCGGGTGCTGATTCGTATTGTGAAATATCATTTACTGAGGATGCGGGAAGGCTTGCACCTGGAGGAAGTACAGGAACAATACCTTTCAGAATTGATGGTGCAACAGCTTATGACCTTACAGATGATTATTCCTATAATCCTGAAATGTTCGATGTTTTTGGGGATAACAACAAGATTACTGCTTATGTAAAAGATAAACTCAAATATGGGGTTGAACCTGTTACAATTGATATTGTATTAGGTGACCTGGACTATAACGGTAAAGTTAACTCTACAGACTATTCAATTTTGAAAAGGTATTTACTTGGGCTAATTGACAAGGAATCGGATGCAAACTTTCTAAAAGCCGCAGATGTTAACAGGGATGGCCGTGTTACTTCAACGGATTACTCATTAATGAAACGTTATATTCTTGGCATAATAACATCTTTTTAGTAAAATAAGCAGATTGGGGTATGGATAGATTTGTCCAAGCAATATTATGAACCCGATAAGGTTAATAATATTGCTTGGACTGTTAAAACACTAACAATATTAATTGGGGGGGTACATAATGAAAAGAATAGGAATACTTGTCTTGATTGCTGCTCTTCTAGCAGGAATAATTCCAAAACCGGCTCTGGCCGAAGAACCAAAATTTAATTATGTGGATGCGTTTGCCAAATCAATTCTGTTCTACGAAGCTAACTGGTGCGGCCCTGACGCAGGCAATAACAGGATAAAATGGCGTGGTCCATGTCATATTGAGGACGGCAAAGATGTGGGACTTGACTTGACGGGAGGCTTCCATGATTGCGGAGACCACGTTAAGTTTGGATTGCCTCAATGTGCGTCGGCTTCAACACTTGCTTGGGCTTACTATGAATTCTCAGACGTGTTTATAGAAAAGGGACAAGATGAGTATATGCTCAACATTTTAAAGCATTTTTGTGATTACTTCATGAAATGCTATCCTGAAAAGAACAAGTTTTACTATCAAGTCGGTGACGGTGATGTGGATCATCAGTACTGGGGACCACCTGAGCTTCAGAGCTACGACAGACCTGCATATTATGTAGCCACACCGGAAAATCCAGGTTCAGACGTCGCTGGGGATACAGCAGCAGCATTGGCACTTATGTATTTAAATTATAAAGACAGGGATTTGGAATATGCAGAAAAATGCTTGACTTATGCAAAGGATATTTATGAGTTTGGTATGACCTATAGAGGAAATAGTAAAGGACAAAGTTATTATCTTCCTAGGGATTATCTTGATGAACTTATGTGGGGCTCCGTATGGCTTTATGTTGCCACAGGAGAGCAAAAATACATGGACAATGTGGATAAGCTGATGGTTGAAAAAAGGATTGGCGATGATGCCGGGAACTCGTTTAACGACAATTGGACCCAATGCTGGGACTATGTTTTGACCGGTGTATTTATCAAGCTTGCCACCCTCTCCGACAAGCCTATATATAAAGAAATTGCCGAAGACCATTTGGATTACTGGCAGAACAGGCTAAAATCTTCTCCCGGAGGCATAAAGTTCTTGGATAGTTGGGGTGTTTGCAAATATCCTGCTGCAGAGAGCATGGTTCAACTGGTGTACTATAAGTATACAGGAGACAAGAGTTGCCTTGATTTTGCAAAGAGCCAAATTGACTATATCCTTGGAGATAATCCGAATAAAATGTCCTATGTGGTTGGTTTTGGAGACAATTACCCCAAATTCCCGCATCACAGGGCTGCAAGCGGAAGACTTGAAGGACAGCCGGCCGACGAAACAAAGAACGATCCGCAAAGGCATATTTTATATGGTGCTTTAGTTGGAGGAGCAGATATAAATGATGAATATTTTGATGATATAGATCAGTACGTTTATTCCGAGACGGGATTGGATTATAATGCTGGGCTTGTTGGTGCATTAGCCGGTATGTCAAAATATTTTGGAGAAGGTCAAATGCCTGAAGATACTCCGGGTATTGAAGGTGAACCGACCATATACTATGCAGACGCAAAAGTATACGAAGAAGATGAAACCGGTATTACAGTTGATCTTAACATGTATAATATTGTTACATCTCCTCCACAATTTGAGCCTGGTCTATCCTGCAGGTATTTTATTGATTTGTCGGAATATGCAGGGGCAGACATTGATATGTCCAAATTTGTTACAAAAGTGTATTATTCGCCTGCAGATGCTACAATATCTGAGCTCAAGCCCTTTGATAAAGAGAATAATATTTACTATGTGGAAATAAGCTTCCCCAATCCGGTATATGCCAGAACTTATGTGCAGTTCTGTATTTATTATTATGAAAATAAACTCTGGGATTCTTCGAATGATTTTTCTTATGAAGGTTTAGGTAATACTTATAAGACCTTGGAGAATATTCCTATATACAAAGATGGCATTCGGGTGGCAGGGAAAGAACCGTCCGGAACAGGACCAGTTGAACCCACGCCGACACCTGGAAATTATTTATACGGGGATGTAAACGGTGATGGCAAGGTAAACTCAACGGATTGTACATATATCAAGAGATATTTGCTCAAGCTTATAGAGGATTTTCCGTACGAGTATGGAAAAGTAGCTGCAGATGTTGATGGCAATGGTAAGATAACCTCAACGGATTATTCTTTGATGAGACGGTTCGTACTGCGTATTATAGATAAGTTCCCTGTAGAGGAGTAATCAAAACAGCATGAAGATGTTTTAGAGATTGCAAAGCTTAAAATCAATGCTTCTAGGTAAGTATTTTCAAGTTTTTAAGCTTTACAGAATATAAATCTGAGCCACCTTCACATTATACATTATTGCCAGATTTGTTAAGTTTTATATGTAAACTTGATCTAATCTGGCAATAATTATTTATAATGCTATATTCCGCCCATTTATACAGGTTTGTGATATTGTTAAAATGATTTGATGATAGAAAGTATACTACATATACCTTATGAGAATCGATTCACAATTCCGCTGATTGCAACTGCGTTTTCTCTATTTTGACGAACAATAACCGTCATTTCCTCTGTTGTTACTTCCGTTTGACGCGCTTTATCCAAAATATCTTGACTGTTCACTGTCTGAGAACCCGGAACATCTGATACTGACTGAATCTGTGCCTGAATTCTATCTACTGTCTCAGCAAACGTTGATGATTCACCTGCAATATCTGCAATAATTCTCTGAATATCCTGGATTGATTGATGATAATCCTCCGTTGCTTTTCCAAACTCTACAAACTGCGCCTGTACATCCTTTTCCAGGAGCAAAATAACCTGATCAAAACATGCTTGAATATTTGCAATATTGTTTCTTGTTTCATTACAAATTGCTTGAATCTGAGTTGCGGTCTCAGATGAGCTATTGGCCAATTTGCCAATTTCTCCTGCAACAACAGCAAATCCTTTTCCGGCTTCACCAGCTCTTGCCGCCTCAATCGAAGCATTTAATGAAAGAAGATTGGTCTGACTTGTAATATTCAAAATCTTTGACGCCATCTCATCAATACGCATCAATGATTGTAAGTCACCCAGTGCACGTTTAATATTCTTTTGATTTTCTTCTATTCGCTCACTGATTGTTCTCATTGAGCTATTTGCAAGTTTCTGCATTTGATCAACTTTTTCAAGCAACTCACTACTGTGCTGATTCCCCCGACTAATTCTTTCTTCTACCTCCGATACTGCATGCGCAATCTTTCCAACCTCATGATCTACTTTTGAAACAGCTGCATTTACTTCTTCTGTATGTTCTGCGAATAATGTTGTTGCCTTTGAGTTATCTGATACGCATTTTACCAATACTCCCGAAGAATCTTGCATAGCAATTGCTGATTCACTTAATGAAGAAGAGCAATTGCTAAGGGTATATACAATTTCTCCTAACGCTTCATACAAAGAATTCATTGCAGTAGCAATCTGTCCTATTTCACTCTTCGTACCAATCCATGGCTCCAATTTTTCATTTTTCTGTAATCTTAAGTTTCCAAGTTGCTTGATGGAATCCTCAACATATTGCAAAGGCTTCATACTGAATCTAATCATTACAAATGCCAATATACTGATTACTACAACGAATATAAGACAAATTGTAGCAAGTGCTATCGTATTCTTTCTGGTATTGCTATAAATATTCTTTTCACTATCGAATGATACAACTGCCCATCCATGTTCACTTATATATTGGTAACTGGCAATACAAGCACCCTCTGTTTCATCCGTATATGAAAGTTCTCCGTTACCGCCATTTTTTTTAATTGCTTCAATAACACTTAATAACATCGGATTTTTGATATCCGTAGCCATCAAAGTCTCATCATCGGCAAAGATATATTTTTCGGTCATAACATTAATCATATAATATCTGGTTGTATGTTCTTTACTTTTCAATTTATTCAAAAGATTCTTTAAACCTTCTGCATACGGACCACCACCTACATAACCTAAAATTGTAGTCCCATCTTCATCAAACACAGGGTAATACATGGACAAAATAAGCTGTCCGTGTGCCGGTGAAACAATAATTCCCGCATTATATAGTCCATTTTTCTCCAGCATTGCATCTTGTAATTGTTTTAAGCGATCTGCTTCTTTCCTCCAGATACGTCCGACGTTAGAAACATCAGAATGTACAATACAATGCGTATCCCACTCTCCGATATATATACCTTCCCAATTATCAAGTCCTGCATAGTAGTTTTCAGTATATGCCTGCGCAATCGCTTGCTTTTCGGCATTATCTACATCCTTTAATAGTTCTCGTACTGCAGGTGCCTTACTAAAAGCAATTAATAAATCTTCTTGGTTGGATACATACTGATTAATAAGACTTGTCTGTGCCAAAAGATTTGTTTCCATTTGATTGCGTTCTGACTGTTTCATTATGTTGTTCATTGTTGTGCTTGCCATAACATAGAGTAGGCTGATGCAAATAATGACAATTACCATTATTCCCAACGTGATTGTCCTGCTTAATTTCCAGTTTTTCATTCTTTTTTAGGCCCCTTCCCATCTAGGAATTTTACGTATTTAGTACAATATTTTATAATTTGATACTCATCTTCAGTAGTATTGCATAAAACTATTTTACAAACTTTTGCCGGGTGACCAATCCAGCAATTTACTGGAAATCCAACAGATTAGTTTGGCCCTGTAAAGTAATACAGTTGTTTGGGAATATGTCGCCTATTAAATTGTCAAAAATCACCTGGTTTTGGTTAAAGGAGTTTGATTTTTCTACCGTAAATGTTTATCTATATTTTTAATGCAACACTACTGATTTATCTTCTATTAATATCGACAAAAGAGTGGGGAAAATATAGTTTTTTCACAAGATCCATAGATTCCCATATTCGTATTTTTCATTGAAATCGTCTTCATAATATACTGACTCTTGATAAGACTATCCACAAGCTGAACATAAAAAAACAAACAATAAAAGAGGCCTTATTGTGTCAAAAATCTATAAATTGTTGTATGCTTATACTCTTTACCTGCATTAAATACAGGTGATGGAAAATGCTTGTGCTTTAAAGAGTTGGGGAAATATTGTGTTTCCAGACATAATCCTCCCCATTTTCTGTAGCGAATCTTATCTTTTGCTTCCTTATCACCGCATAGATTGTTGCCTGAGTAAAACTGAATTCCTGGTTTTGTTGTATAAACTTCCAAAAATCTGCCACTTTCAGGGTCATACAACTCAGCAACTTTTTCAGGAGCTGTACCCGAGACTTTCAGCACCCAATTATGGTCATATCCGTTTCCTAACTTAATTTGAATATCATCACTCAGAAGCCCTATTCCAATAGGTTTCATTGAGGTAAAGTCCAGTGGGGTTCCACTCACTTCCAGAATTTCCCCAGTAGGTAAACACTCTTCGTTTACAGGTGTATATTTATCAGAATAAAGCTTTAATTGATGATTTGTAATTTCACCGGAGCCATGGCCGGAAAGATTAAAATATGCGTGGTTTGTAAGGTTTATAACAGTATCTTTATCTGAAACGGCGAAGTAATCAATCCTTAAAGAATTGTCCTCCCCTAAAGAATAAGTAACTGTAGTTTTCAAATTTCCGGGATAGTTTTCTTCACCATCCTTACTTAAATATGTTAACTTTAGGCACTCTCTATTATCTATAATAACCGTTTCAGCCTCCCAGATCACCTTATGGAACCCTTTATTCCCACCATGTAAATGATTTCTTCCTTCATTATTATTCAATATATACTCTGTTCCCTTAATTTCAAATCTTGAATTTTCAATTCTATTTGCGTGTCTTCCTATAATTGCACCAAAATAAGGGGCATTTTCAAAATAATCTTCAAGTCTATCGTACCCGAGAACCACATCATCAAATTTGCCATTTCTATCAGGTACCAACATAGAAGTAATTGTCCCACCAAAGTTTGTAATTTTAACTGTCATTCCATTTTTATTCGATAGAACGAATATATCGATATCCTTGTTGTCACAGCCATCAATAAACTTTTCCCTTAAAATAGCCATAAAAATGTTTCCTCCTTCAAAAACATAATCCTTTGGCAGTGCAATAGCTTCCAAATTGAAAAAGCTAGTCTAGAGCCTATAAATACCCTTAGGGTCGGGAAAAACCCCCTTATAAAAGAAGGCTTCTCCCTTTCCTCGCTGGTTTAACAGGCTCTATAACTGGCTTTCTGATGTTTCTTCAATATTTCTTCAACAAGTCAATATAAGACTAATCCTCAAGAATATATTTGTTCAACATGGCTTCGAGAACTTCCTGTCTTCCTGACACATTCTTGATTTCATTAAGCTCTAAAGCATATTTTTCAAGCTCTCTAAACCCTACTTCTCCATTTACAATATCTCTTCCAATACCGCTCTTATAGCTTTCATATCTTTCATTAATAAACTTGTCAAACTTACCATCAGAAACCATTTTATATGCTATTTTAAGCCCTTTGGCAAAAGCATCCATACCTGCAATATGTGCATAGAACAGGTCAACAGGCTCAAAAGATCCTCTTCTGACTTTAGAATCAAAATTCAGCCCTCCAGTTGTAAATCCGCCTGCCTTAAGTACTTCATACATAGCAAGGGTAGTATCGTAGATATTTGTCGGGAATTGATCAGTGTCCCATCCTAAAAGAAGATCTCCCTGATTTGCATCGATACTTCCTAGCATACCGTTAATTCTTGAAACCCTCAATTCATGCTGGAAAGTATGTGCTGCAAGGGTAGCATGATTTGCTTCAATATTCATTTTGAAATAATTCTCAAGACCATAAGTCCTTAAGAAACCGATAACTGTAGCTGTATCAAAGTCATACTGGTGCTTTGTCGGTTCTTTTGGCTTAGGTTCAATCAAGAGTTGCCCTTCAAAACCAATCTCTTTTGCATAGCTAACTGCCATTCCAAGGAACCTTCCCATATTGTCAAGTTCCAATTCCATATCAGTATTAAGTAAGGTTTCATAGCCCTCTCTTCCACCCCAGAACACATAGTTCTGACCACCAAGTTCAAGGGTAATTTCCATAGCCTTTTTGACCTGAGCTGCAGCATATGCAAATACATCTGCATTTGGAGAAGTAGATGCACCATGGACAAATCTTGGGTTGCTAAAAGCATTGGTTGTACCCCAGAGTAGTTTTACACTACTTGTTTTCATATAGTCCTTTATCAGTGCAACGATCTCATCAAGCCTTTTATTGGTCTCTCTTAGAGTTGAAGCTTCAGGCGCGATATCTCTGTCATGAAAACAGAAAAAGGGT
Source organism: Acetivibrio mesophilus (assembly GCF_004102745.1). Taxonomy (GTDB): domain Bacteria; phylum Bacillota; class Clostridia; order Acetivibrionales; family Acetivibrionaceae; genus Hungateiclostridium; species Hungateiclostridium mesophilum. Next base: position 36,349 of record NZ_RLII01000023.1, read on the forward strand.
ACTCCCAATTTTTCACACAGCTCGAAGTTTGCAGCCACTTTAGCCTTTGCAAGTTCCATTGGGTCTGATATGTTATCCCACGGTCTTACAGCAGTACCCGGCCCAAATGGGTCTGAGCCTGTTCCCTGATATGTATGCCAATATGCAACAGCAAACCTTAAGTGCTCTTTCATTGTTTTACCGCCAATGACTTCATCGGGATTATAGTACTTAAACGCTAAAGGATTGTCCGAATCCTTTCCTTCATATTTGATTTTCGGTACATTTTTAAAATACTCTGCCATGCATATTTCCTCCTTATTTTATTAACTCAAAATGTTTTTTGTCACTTCCGGTTGCTACTTTTTAGGACAGTAAATTTTACAGTATAGCCGAAAGGTCTGCAAATTCCTTTTTCAAGGAGTTATACAGACGTATATAAATATCATAAAGCTTTGTGTATTTGGCATATAGCTCATGGTCTGGAACCTGCCTGGTGTTTTCTTTTATTACTGCTTCACATGCTTCATTAATGTTACTGTATATACCCGTTCCTACTCCAGCAAGAAGTGCCGCTCCAAGTGCCGGTCCCTCACTTGACTTTACAGTTGTAATATCAGTTCCGAATATATCAGCCTGCATTTTTCTCCACAATTCACTTTTCCCGCCACCACCGGAGGCTCTTACTTCAGAAACGTTAACACCCATTTCATTAATAATTTCAAGGCAATCTCTAAGGCTATATACAACACCTTCCATAACTGACCTTAAAATATCCTGTTTTTCATGCTTTGCTGTTAATCCGAAAAAGACGCCCTTGGCATTAGGGTCAAGATGTGGCGTTCTTTCTCCCATCAGATAAGGTAAATAGATTAAACCGTTACAACCCGGGGCCACTTTTTCAGCTTCCTTATCCATAATTATGTATGGATCTATTTTCAGTAGCTCTGCAGTTCTCTTTTCTTCTATACAGAAATTGTCACGGAACCATTTAAGAGACAGTCCGGCTCCTTGTGTAACCCCCATAATGTGCCAAGTATTTGGCACTGCATGGCAAAAAGTATGAACTCTACCCTTTGGATCGATAATAACCTTTTCAGAGAATGCAAATACTACTCCTGAGGTTCCTATAGTGGATGAAACCACCCCAGGTCTCACAATTCCATTACCAACAGCTCCTGCTGCCTGGTCCCCTGCTCCACCCACTACAGGAGTTCCTTCTTTCAGTCCGGTTGATGAAGCAGCATGCTTATCCACTTTCCCACTAACTTCCTGAGACTCATAGAGTTCTCCCAGCATGCTTTTATTAAGTCCGAGTTTGCTTATGACTTCATCACTCCATTTTCTCCCCGGTATATCCATAAACTGCATTCCACTTGCATCAGATACCTCTGTAGCAAATTCTCCTGTCAACTTATATCTTATATAATCTTTAGGGAGAAGTATCTTATAAATCTTCTCAAAAATATCTGGTTCATTATTTTTAACCCACATAACCTTTGATGCTGTAAATCCCGTTAGTGCAGGGTTGGCAGTTATCTCAATGAGCCTTTCCTTCCCTATGATTGAAGTAATCTGATCGCACTCGGCAAAACTTCTCTGGTCGCACCATATAATTGCTTTTCTTAGCACTTTGCCATCTTTGTCCAGAAGGACAGCACCATGCATCTGCCCTGAAAGTCCAATTCCCTTAATGGAGGAAGCATCAATTCCGCTTTTGGAAATAACATGTTTGATAGATAAGCATGTTGCCCTCCACCAGTCTTCCGGTTCTTGCTCTGCCCACCCAATATAGGGCTGGTACAATGGATATTCCTCAAGGCTGCTTGCTATGGTATTTCCCAGTTCATCATATAAAACCGTTTTTGTACCCGATGTACCTATATCTACTCCTAGTAAATATGACAAACAAAATCCCCCCTATTTTTTATCTTCTATCTATCTTTTATGTTTCTTCATGAACTCAGAAAAGCTTTGATTGGTATACTTCTTAAAACACTTGCCAAAATAATTAGGATCAGGAATTCCTACCATCTTTGCAGTTACATACATCATGGTTCCTTTTTTTGCATAATCTATAGCCTTTTCCATTCTGCATTCTGTAAGATAGTCAATAAGATTAACCCCTGTTACAGCTTTAAACAGCCTGCTCAAATAGCTAGAATTAAAGCCGAAGGTCTGGGCAATAACTGTTAGATCCAGATCTGGCCGGGCATAGTTTTCGGTTATAAATAACTTTATTTTATGAACAGTGTCTTTTTTATGAACAATGGGCTCTTCTATCTCAGCCTTTTTTTGCTTTGAATCGAGCTCCTTTGTAATCTTCAATAAAACATCTCTAATTTCTTTACGCACGATAGGTTTCAATAAATACTCACATACTCCAATTCCGACACATTGCCTGGCATACTCAAAATCACTGAAAGCAGTGAGTATAATAATCTTTAGATTTGGATAACGGCTAATTGCCAGCTTTGAAAATTCAATACCATCCATAAAAGGCATTTTAATATCTACAAAGGCAATATCGGGTTGTACTTCCTCTATGATATTGATGGCTTCAATGCCACTTTCCGCTTCTCCCACTACTTCAATATCCAATTCTTCTCTTTTTAGTATATTTTTCAATAAATTCCTGATTGATTTCTCGTCATCAATGATCAGAACCCTATACATTTCCAACCCCCCTATATTGGGATTCTAATATCAACTAAACAATACTTTCCTTCCTCACTTTTGATTTCAAAGACATCTTCTGCATCATAATAATATCTGATTCTGTCCATAGTACCTTTAAACCCAAAGCTTTTTTTATTGTCTCCGTTCATTATTGAACTTATTTGCTCTAGGCTCATACCAACCCCTGTATCATATACACTAATGTGCAATAAACCATCCTTGGCATAGACAGATATTTTTATTATTCCTTTTTCACCTTTGAGCCTTACTCCATGATACAAACTATTTTCCACTAAAGGCTGAAGTATTAATTTGGGCACCCTAAAATCCATCAAATCTTCCTGCAACTCATATTCATCCTCAAAAACATCATGATACCTCAATTTTTGCAACTTCAGGTAGTCTTGCACAATTGCAATTTCTTCCCGTATAGTAATTTCTCTGCTTCCCTTACTTAAAAATCTCCTATAAAAGTTACCTAGAGTTTCAACAACGTCATATATCTCATCTGCCGAGATCTCTAGTGCAAGGTCTGCAATAGACCCTAATGTGTTGTATAAAAAGTGCGGGTTTATTTGCTCCTGAAGCACCTCCATCTCAGCCTTACGCATTGTTTTTTCCTTCTCTAGCAATTCACTCATTATTTGATTAATTTCAATAAGACGGCTGTTTTTCAGCATCATTTCATTTTCTTTACTTGCTAATGCAGACCTGTTTCTAGTCCCATTCTCATCAAGCTCCAGTTTTTCAAGATTCATAAACTGCATAAGTCTCTCAATTGGATTTGTAATAAAAGCTGATATAAAAACACCGGTAATAACAATACATAAAATTGATAAAGCAATTACAATAACTATAACAACGACTGCTTGAACTGAGAAATATCTAAAAAATGGTACCGTTTCAATCTTAGCCAACACAAAAGGTGTATTAGGAACCCGATAATAGGAAAATACTCTTGTAACTCCAAAGCCTTGTTTAATGCTTTGATCAAATTCTTTTTTGCCAATACCCATCTTCCGGAATTCATCGAGTCCTTCAAATTCTTCATTCTGGTCCAAAATATTTTTACCTCCTGCATAGTACCAGAAATTTCTGTCATCACTTGTCATGTCATTAAACGAATTTTTAAGTATGTCAATATTTAAGTTTATGGCAATAATTCCAATAGGTTTTTGAGTATCTATGTCGTTAATGACCCTTATAACGGAGATTAACGGTTCCCCAAACTTCTTCTTAAATGCACCGTCTCCGTTAACTCTAATCACACAAGCTCCCCGTTTCTCTAGGATTTCCTTCCTCCACAACGGACTATAAACAAGGTTTAAATCAACATTTGTTAGATGTCTGGATATATGAATATACTCTTTATATTCTTTAAAGATATAGATAGACGAAACGTAATTAAATTTGGTGCTGATATCATACATAGCCGTTATTGCATTATTATTAATCCTCGTATTTTCATGTCCCCTATCTCTCAAATACTCAATTACATTACTATTAGTCATAATAAGCTGGCTCATTGTATCTACAACTTCAAATTCAACATTGAGATTGTTTCCAATAGAAATCATTGTATTATAGTTACTCTCAAGAACATACTCCATCATATTTTTCTTAACTAAAAAATTATAGATAAAGTAGAGTGTAACGATATACGTAATTACAAGAACCAAAAATAAGAATCTAATTTTGTCTTTTAGCCTTCTGCGATAAAACCACCGAATGATTCTCTCTATTTTTTTCTTCATGACCCCTTTTACAACACTGTCCTCATAATAAATTTACAACTATTATATCAATGTATCTTTTGCCTATCAAGAAACGATATTATTTCCACATACACGTAGCAGGTGCTATATATGTAAAAGTTGAGTCTATAACTCAAAGGGAATTCTAATGGGCTCTTTCCCTGTAAGTTCTACACTTCGTTTATCAGGTCCACATAGGCCAACAAACAAGGTAAACTTTCTACTGTCGAGTACTTTTTCTCCTTCTAGATTTACCGCCTTTAAACAATCAAAAGGAATACTCATAGAAACCTGTTTTTCTTCATTGACTCCTAGACCAACTCGCTTGAAGCCACACAAACTAAAATTTTTAACAGCATATATGGATTGTTCGTCTTTAATATAGATCTGTACAACCTCCTCCACAGCAACTCTCCCTTGATTCTTTAGAGTTACAATAAGATTAATATCCTTTTCACTCTCTATAGTGCCGATTATTTCTGCGTGTTTTAATACTACATCGCTATAGGTCAAGCCGTATCCAAAGGGATACAAAGGAGTTTCTTCTATATAGCGGTAGGTTCTGTTTTTCATTGAGTAATCCGTAAATGGCGGTAGATTTTCCAATGATTTATAAAATGTGACAGGCAATTTCCCGGATGGCGACACATTCCCAAACAGGAGATCTGCTATAGCCTTACCACCTCTTGCACCTGGATACCAGGTCAGCAAAATACCATTACAATGTTCCTGGGCATAGCTTAAGTTTATTGCACTTCCAGCCATAAGGCAAAGTACTGTTGGCTTTCCAAGTACCACTATTTTTTCTAAAAGTGTTTTTTGTACTTCCGGTAATTCAAGATCTACCTTATCACCGGAGCCCTGATTGTTACCATCGTCCATTTCTTCGCCCTCAATGGTTTCATCAAGTCCCAAGCATAGAATAACCAAATCACTATGCTCTGCAACAGTAACAGCCTCTGCAAGACGGTCATTTGCATATGCCAAGACTTCAGTTCTGTCTCTAACCAGCTCACACCCTCTTGAGTATAGTACTCTTACTTCATCTCCAACTTCATCCTGTATGCCTTCGAGCAGGGTGATGTATCTTGAAGATGTTCCATAATAGTTCCCTTTCAATGCAAGTCTGCTGTTGGCATTTGGTCCAATTACAGAAATTGTTTTTACAGCGCCCTTGTTAATAGGCAAAATTCCGTCGTTTTTAAGAAGTACCGCACTTTTCCTTGCAGCCTCAATTGCTATCTCCTTGTGTTCACTGCATTCCACAACCTCATAAGGTATATTATCAAATTCATTATCCTCAAATAAACCTAACTTGAATCTTGTTGTAAAGAGCCTTACTGCTGCTCTTGTGATATGCTCTTCTGTTATTAATCCTTCTTTTAAGGCCACAAGCAAGGTTAAATAAACGTTGCCGCAATTCAGATCACACCCCGCATCAATAGCTAGTGCCGCAGATTCTTCAGGTGTCTTTGTCACCATATGGTGCAAGTGGAAATCTCTTATTGCCCAGCAGTCGGATACTACATGCCCTTCAAAGCCCCACTTGTCTCTTAAAATGTCCCGAAGCAGTGTATAACTTCCGCAGCAGGGTTCTCCGTTTGTTCTATTGTAAGCTCCCATTACTGCTTCCACTTTACCATCCTTTACACAGGCCTCAAATGCAGGTAAATAGGTTTCCCACAAATCCTTCTTTGATACTTCTGCATTAAACTCATGCCGTAAATCCTCAGGACCACTATGGACAGCAAAATGCTTTGCACAAGCTGCCGTCATCATCACCTCTTTATCTCCCTGTAGCCCTTTTATAAAGGCAACTCCCAGTTTGCTGGTGAGAAATGGATCTTCTCCATAAGTTTCATGACCTCTTCCCCATCGAGGATCCCTAAATATGTTTATATTTGGACTCCACAAGGTAAGACCCTTGTAAATATCCCTATCTTCATGCTTTGAACTTTCATTATATTTGGCTCTGGCTTCTATAGCAATTATATTTGCGATTTTCATCAGAAATTCATCATCGAACATTGCAGCAAGACCAATTGCCTGTGGAAAAACAGTAGCAGTTCCAGCTCTTGCAACTCCATGCAGAGCTTCGTTCCACCAATTATATTGAGGGATTCCAAGTCTTTCAATAGCCGGAGAATTGTAGGTAAGCTGACTGGCCTTCTCCTCTAGTGTCATCTGTGCCACCAATTCTTCTGCTTTTTTTCTATAATATAAATCTGATCTCATATACTATTCTCCCTTATCCTTTCACTGCACCGGCAGTCAAACTTTTTTGTATTTTTGTGCTCATAAAAGAATATAGAATCAAAGTAGGGAAAGTAGCAATAACAAGTGCCGCTCCTATTGGTCCCCACTCGGTTGTATGCGTACCGGATAATGTCTGAATACCTACGGATATAGTTCTGTATTTGGCATCATCAATTAAGATATTTGCAAACATCAGCTCATTCCAGCATGACAAGAACGTAAAAATTGCAACTGTAGAAAGCGCAGGCTTCATAAGCGGAAGAATAATCCTGAAAAATATTCCATATACACTGCACCCATCAATACATGCTGCCTCATCAAGTTCTTTTGGAATATTTACAATAAAACCGTTGCAAATCATAATGGACATGGCGAGTCCAAAAGCAGTATAGGGAATTATCAAAGCCTGATAAGAATTTAGCATTTTCAGTTTATCGAGTATCAGATATACGGGCAAAATTGCTGCATGTATCGGAATGGTGAGACCAAGCATAATAATATTATTAACTGTCTTTCTCCCTCTCCATACAAGCCTTGTCAATGCATATGTTGCCATTGAAGCAACTATCAAAGTCAATATAATAGTAAGGCCTGTTACAATAGTACTATTTATCAAATAAAGAGCCATATTACCTTTTGTTAAGGCATTTAGATAGTTTGAAAACAACCATTCCTTAGGAAGACCAATAACATTATCCCCAAAAATCTCCTTATTACTTTTCAGGGAAAATGTAAACATCCAGTACAACGGGAAAATATTAATTACTGCCCATATTCCAAGAACCGTATAAGTCAGTATACTGCTAATTTTAATCTTTTTTTGGACTATTGCTTTAGTTGGAGTATGAAACTCATTTGTTACAGCTTTTATTTCTCTATCCAATTTAATCCTCCTCCGTACCAAAAGCTCTTTTAATGGCTAATGCAAAGAAGAAACACAAAGCTATTATCATAATAGCAATTGCACTTCCAAATCCATACCGGTTCCTATCAAAGATCATAGCTACCATCAGGGTACTTGGAACCTCAGTGGCTTTAGCAGGACCTCCTCTTGTCAATACATATATCAAATCAAAGGCCTTTAGTGAACCCGTTACTGCAAAAATTACACATACTTTAATAATTGGCTTTAGCATTGGAATAATAATATATCTATCAATCTGGCCTTCTGTTGCGCCTTCTACCTTAGCCGCCTCTCTAATTTCAGTTGGAATGCTTTTAATACCGGCATACATCAAAAGCATGTGATACCCGACGTATTGCCATATAATCGGTATAAACACCGCTATCAATGCAGTATCCTGTTCTCCAAGCCAGGTTCTGGCGTACTTTTCAAGTCCCAGGCTATTTAGTGCCACATTCACAATGCCATACTCCGGATTGTAAATCTTTAGCCACAATTGTCCTATAACTACTGTGGATATTAATACCGGCATAAAGAAAACCGCTACAAAAAACTTTTCCCCTTTTACTCCCCTTGAGAGCACTAATGCCAGACCAAGAGAAAGAGGAAGCTGAATAAACACCGACAAGACTGCAAGAATTAAAGCGTTTAGTAGAGATTTTGGAAATCCCGCTACCGGACTTGTAAATAACTCTATATAGTTTCCTATTCCTATGAAGGTTGGCTGATTAATCCCATCCCATCCTAAAAAGCTATAATAGCCTGACATAAAGATTGGCATAATGATGATTGTAAAAAATAGCAGGGAAGCGGGTAATATAAATAGAATTGCGGCCAACTTATTTTGCCTTACAGTTTTCATCATACCCCCCCATTCAGATTCTGTTTAAAGTAATCAAACCTTCCAAACATCGAATAATTCTATTCTTCCAATAAGATTGGTTCTTACAACGTTCAAAGAAGCTATAGTTCCTTTAATTTGGCATGGGATTCTTTCTGATTCCGTTGCAATATTCATGTTTGGAAGGCTTGATCTACTTATACTTCATATTGTATAAAACCGCTAACTATTCAAGGTTCTTTTTCATAGAACTAACAAATTCTTCAGGAGTTATTTCGCCAACATACAGTTCCTGTAACAATGTGAGGTATTCACCTGCATCTTCAGCTTCCATGGTAGTATCAAACCATAGTGTAAACGATGTTGCATTTGCTGCAAAGTCAGCTAATTTTTTAGTCATTGGGTTAACACCACTGTCATCATAATCTTTTTTCCAAACTGCCAGACCTGCTCCGTCAAGATATGCGTATTTTGAGATACTTCTTGTGAGTTCAAATGCAGCCTTTCCGGCAAGATCAGGATCTTTAGTCGAAGCACTTACCATAATGCTGTCAACCGCACCGCCCATAAAATCTGTTGCTTTCGCATTAGATCCCAAGAGTGGGAATGGAACCACATCAAAATCGCTTGGATTTTCAGCATCTGTTTGAATAGAGCCTGCCATCCAGCTACCTGTTGTATACATTGCAACTTTACCGCTATAGAATAATGCACTTGCTTCATCATTTGATAATCCGGTAGCTCCTTTATAGAAGGCCCCCATTTCAACGAGTTGTCTGAATTTCTTGGCAGACTCAAGAAAATCCGGATCATCATAGCTTTGTCCTGCTTTTGTTAGTGCTGCCTTAACCTTTTCCGAACCTGCAGATTTTAATGTCATAGCGTCATGGGTCATGGCAAGCACCCAGGTATCCTTTGCACTGATACCGATGGGGGTAATACCTTTTTGTATAAGCTTATCACATACCTGTACCAGTTCATCGAATGTGGTTGGTGCTTTAAGTCCATTTTCATCAAAGATTTTTTTATTGTAGAATAACGCTGAAATAGGGGTTGTGTATGTGGAACCGTAAATCTTTCCATTATATGTTGTGTATGTTAATGCTGCTTCCGACAACTGCTCTTTGTACTCATCCGTATAATATTTGTCAATAGCAAGTACTTTCCCGGATTCTACAAAGGGTTTGGAAAATCCGCCGCCCCATGTAAAGAAAAGGTCAGGAAGTTTATTTCCAGTTACAGCAGTCTTAATCTTTGTCTTGTAAGCTTCATTTTCAAAGGTTTCATGAACAATTTTTACTCCGGGATTTGCATCCTCAAAGTCTTTAATGGCCTTAGAATAGGCATTACTGAAAGCATCGCTTTCTGTTGCAATACTCCACAGTGTAAGTACTATTTGATCTTTAGATGTCTCCTGTCTGCATCCGCTCATAAACGAGGTAATAATTACAACAGACAATAATGTACCCAGCAATCTTTTTAACATTGCTTATCTCCCCCTTATACGTTATTTAATTCCAATTATACTAGATGTTTTTGATCAAATGAACGGATAATTTTTACTTCTAATATGCAATATTTTTACTTCGGAAATATAACCCAAGAGCTGTACTTTTACACTTGTCGATTTTTGTCATATTAAAAGGGATTCCCCCAAACCCACCTATGCACAATTTTTACCAACTTTTTTGTCATTAATAATCTGTTGTAAAAACTCTAAATTTGTAGTATAATGGCACATCATAAGAGACTCTATCTTAATCTTCGACTTATTACAATTTTACATCTTAGTTTGCTAATATATTTTAGCCCCACAAGTTACTTCCAGTTAACATAATATTATTTACCAACATACATAAAAAATTTAATAAAAAATTCAAAAAACACTGTGACTACACAGTTCACAAATATGGAGGTATTATGCTTAAATATGTTTTGAAAAGATTATTTGCATCATTTTTGACATTATGTATCATGTTTACGTTAACTTTTTTTCTAATGCATTTGACACCGGGCAATCCCTTTTTGGGAGATGGAAAAATTACGCCCGAAATACTGGCAAACTTAGAAGCGAAATATGGCTTAGACAAGCCACTATTAGTTCAATATAAGATGTATGCAATGAACATTCTTAAGGGTGACTTAGGGGAATCAATAAAGCTTTCGGGACAGAGTGTTAACGAAATAATTGCCAGAAAATTTCCTTATTCACTTAAGTTAGGATTGTTCTCCAGTGCTATAGCCATAATTATCGGCACTATCCTTGGAACAATAAGTGCACTGAAGAAGAATACCGCAGCCGATAGGGCAATTATGATCATTGTAACAGTCGGGATTGCAGTCCCAAGCTTCGTAGTGGCCACCGTAAGTATGGTTTTATTTGGAGTAAAACTGCATCTTTTACCTACGGTCAGCCACCTCGATAGCCTTTCGAGTTATATATTGCCTGGATTTGCGCTATCCTTCTTCCCTCTTAGCTTTATTACAAGGCTCATGCGTTCATCAATGCTTGACGTTATTAATCAGGATTATATTAGAACAGCACGTGCAAAGGGTTTGTCAGAGCGAGTAGTAATTTTCAAGCATGGTTTGAGAAACGGGATTCTCCCGGTTGTAACCTATGCAGGACCAATGGTTGCCGGGGTTGTGACAGGCTCCTTTGTAATTGAGTCAATTTTTTCAATACCCGGTCTGGGAAGTTCCTTTGTGACGAGCATTACAGCAAAGGATTATCCCACAGTAATGGGCGTAACAATATTCTACGGAGCTCTACTCATTTTTATGAACTTTTTTGTTGACATAATATATAGATTTGTTGACCCAAGAATTAATATTACTAAATAAGTTAAAAATATAGTAGCGTTTATGAACCTAATAGCAAGTTGGCATACTAAATACATCGTTGCCATGCGACAGAAGTCTGTTGCAAAGGACGGCGGAAATGTAAGGAAATGGGGAGATTAAAATGACAAATATGAATAAATCAGAAGTTCTAGATGAGAAGTTATTTCTACCTGCATCGGACAGCGAAAAGGCTACAGCTGAAGTTATGCGTCCATCGGTAGGTTATTGGAGAGATGCTTGGAGAAGACTTAGAGCAAATAAAGTCGCCATGGGTTCACTCTTAGTTATTCTGCTGGTTGTACTGGCTGCAATAATTGGTCCTATGCTTTCACCTTATGCATATGATCAGATAAATAAAGGCAGTGAAAATCTACCTCCGAGTGCACAGCATATATTCGGTACAGATAGTTTGGGAAGAGATTTGTTTACCAGAACTATGATCGGTGCCAGGATCTCTCTTTCTGTTGGTGTTGTTGCAGCTATCATGATTTCAATAATCGGTATTTTATACGGTGCAATTTCAGGATATTTTGGTGGTTGGGTTGATATTGTTATGATGAGAATTATAGATATTGTTTATTCAGTTCCAACCATACTTATAGTTATTTTGCTCCAGGTTGCACTAAAAACTCCAATAGATACTTTCTTAAATTCCGCCAACGCCCCCAACTTCCTAAAAAACTTAGGTGTCGGACTTATAAGTATATTTTTTGTTCTTGCTCTTCTTTACTGGGTTGACATGGCGAGAATAGTACGTGGTCAGATCTTAGCGTTAAAGGAGCAAGAGTTTGTTTTAGCTGCCAAGGTACTTGGTGCAAGCAATAGGGATATTATTTTCAAGCATCTTGTGCCAAACTGTATAGGTCAGATTATAGTCGTAGCTACCTTGAAGATTCCTGAGGCAATTTTCGTAGAATCTTTCCTCAGTTTTATAGGATTAGGAGTTTCAATACCTATGGCATCGCTTGGCTCTCTGTCACAGACCGCCTTAAAGGGTATATATTCCTATCCATATATGCTGTTTTTCCCTGCAGCTACTATCAGTATCATTATTTTGTCAATAAACCTTTTTGGTGACGGTCTGAGAGATGCTCTTGACCCAAGAATGAAAAAATAGAGAGTGGATGATTTGAATGAATAAAGAGTTGCTTAAAATAAATGATTTAAAAGTTTCCTTCTTCACACCGGCGGGAGAAGTTAAGGCCGTAAATGGAATCAGCTACAGTCTTGAACCCGGAAAAGTTTTGGGAATAGTTGGTGAGTCCGGCTCCGGCAAAAGCGTATCATCTTATTCCATTATGGGATTAATTGACAAACCCGGTAAGATTGTTGGAGGAAGTATAGTGTTTGATGGAAAAGATGTTTCCACCATGACTAAAGCAGAAAGACTGAATTTTGCAGGAAATGAGGTGGCGATGATATTTCAAGACCCCATGACCTGTCTTAATCCTGTTTTTACAATAGGAAACCAGATTGCAGAATCTTTGATTCACAAGTACGGTAAAATTTCAAAAGAGGAATTAAAAAAGCGTTCAATTGAGTTGTTGACACTGGTTGGTATAAACGAACCGGAAAAGCGATTGGCCCAATACCCCCATGAGTTCTCAGGAGGTATGCGCCAAAGGGTAATGATTGCCATGGCCCTTGCCGGTTCACCTAAACTGTTGATTGCTGACGAACCGACCACTGCCCTTGATGTTACAATACAGGCACAGATTTTGGAGCTTCTCAAGGATATTCAGAAAAAGACGGGAATGGCTATAATTCTCATAACCCATGACCTTGGCATAGTTGCCGATATGGCTGATGATATTATTGTAATGTACGGCGGTAAAATTGTTGAACAGGGCTCTGTTTACAGTATATTTAATTCCCCCCGCCATCCATATACCAAAGGCTTGCTTCGTTCCCTGCCTGACCTTAACAAAAAAGGTGAAAAACTAATCCCTATTCAAGGGAATCCCATAGACCTATTAAACCTTCCTAAAGGTTGTTCCTTTGCACCAAGGTGCGGTAATTGCATGAAGGTCTGTATAAATCATATGCCTGAGGAATATTCAACTGAAGATGGGCACAGAGTCAGCTGTTGGTTGTATGATAGCAGGGCCAATAATAACGCGGAGGTAAAGAATAATGGCTAATAATGAATCAAAAACTTCTCCATCCGGTTATAATTCAGCCCGGAAACAAGATGTTTTAATAGAAGTGAAAAACTTAAAGCAATATTTTAATATAAAAAGCAGCCTTGGCAAAAAAGCCACAGTTAAGGCAGTGGATGATGTTACTTTTAATATTTATAAAGGTGAGACCCTTGGACTGGTAGGTGAATCCGGTTCCGGTAAAACCACTTTAGGGCGGTCAATTCTCAGGATATATGAGCCTACTGCCGGACGAGTTATATTCTCCGGTGTAGATATAACCAAATTGAAAAAAGGGAAACTCCTACATTACAGAAAAAAAATGCAGTATATTTTTCAGGATCCCTATGCATCCCTCGATCCTCGTATGACGGTTTCGGATATTGTAGGTGAAGCATTAGATATCCATAAGCTTGCTACTTCAAAGAAAGATAGAGCTGAGAAAATCCGAGAGCTGTTAAAACTGGTGGGACTCAATACCGAACACGCATCCCGGTATCCCCATGAATTTTCAGGGGGGCAGCGCCAAAGAATCGGTATAGCCCGGGCTATCGCTGTAGAACCTGAGTTTATCGTATGCGATGAACCGGTATCAGCCCTTGATGTCTCTATAAGAGCACAGATAATTAATACCCTGGAAGAAATGCAAGAAAGGTTGAATCTGACATACCTTTTTATCTCCCATGATTTGGGTGTTGTCAGGCACACCTGTGACAGAGTAGGTGTAATGTATTTGGGACATATAGTAGAATTGGTGGAATCTGAGGAATTGTACAAGAATCCTCTCCACCCATACACACAGGCTCTTTTGACGGCTATTCCCGAGCCTGATCCTGAAGTTGCTAAGAAAAGGAACAGAATTATCTTAAAGGGTGAAATTCCATCTCCGGTAAATCCACCCTCAGGCTGCAAGTTTAGAACCAGATGCCCCTTTGCTAAAGATATCTGTAAAAAAGAGATTCCTGAGTTTAAAGAACACGGAAGCGGTCATTATGTCGCTTGCCATTTTGCAGGTAAATTGTGACAGCCAGATATTTGTTAGCAGTTAATATTCTTTTGGCCATTAATAGGAATATTAATTTTAGATATGGACACATTAATCTTAAGCTAAAATTATGAAATAGTAAGGGGTATGAAATCAAATGAAGAAAATCTTAGCACTTCTAACTACATTTATAACCGTCGCAACAGTATTATCTGGCTGCGGAGGCTCACCGAAATCATCAAGCTCAGATCAAGTTATTCGTGCAACTATTGCATCTGAGCCGAAAACACTTGATCCGTCTCTTAACAATGCAGTTGACGGTGGCAACTATATTTTATGTGCATTTGAAGGACTAACCACAATAGGCAAAGACGGCACCATTGTTGCAGGAACAGCCGAAAGATGGGAAACAAGTTCTGATGGACTTGTTTGGACATTTTATATCCGTAAGGATGCAAAATGGTCCGACGGTAAGGATGTAACTGCAAATGACTTTATTTATTCATGGAAAAGAGCCGTTGATCCGGCAACAGCTTCTGACTACGCATACTATATCTATTTCATAAAGAATGGGGAAATGATCAACGCTGGTGAGGCTAACGTTGATACATTGGGAGTAAGGGCTATTGACGATAAAACTCTAGAAGTAACTCTTGAAAATCCATGCCAATTCTTTACTGAAATAGTTGCCTTCCCCACTCTTGTTCCACTAAGGGAAGACATTGTATCCGCCAATAAAGATAAGTGGGCGCTGAACCCATCAACCTATATAGGTAACGGTCCTTATAAGTTAACCAGTTGGGAGCATGATTCAAAGATTATCTTTGAAAAGAATGAAAATTACTGGGACAAGAATTCTATTGTTGCTCCTAAAATCGAATGGTATCTTATGAATGATCAAAATGCTATTCTAAGCGCATTTAAAAACGGACAGGTTGCTTATGCCAAGAATATTCCCACAGACGAGCTGGCTGCTGAAAAACAAGCCGGTAATCTCAAAATCCTTCCACTGCTTGGAACATACTACATTGACTTTGTAAACACCAAAGCTCCTTTTGATAATGTTAAAGTAAGAAAGGCCTTCTCCTTGGCAATAGACCGCAATTACCTCGTGGAAAATGTTAAAAAGGGCGGAGAAACCCCAGCAACAGGCTTCGTACCCTACGGTATAGCTGATGTTAATCCGGAACCTGACTTCCGTACAACAGCCGGCGACTATATCTCCGTAAAGCCTGAGGATTACGAGAAGAATGTAGCAGAGGCTAAAAGGCTCCTTTCTGAAGCAGGTTATCCGGACGGAAAAGGACTTCCGAAGATTACCTTCGGCTTGAACTCAGGTGCTGGTCACGAGCCTATAGCTGAAGCTTTGCAACAGATGTGGAAAGAAAAATTGGGAGTAGAAGTTGAAATCCTTGCTCAGGAATGGAATGTATTCCAACAGTCAAGAAAAGACGCTGCTTATAATATAAACAGAAACGGTTGGATCGGAGACTATATGGATCCGTCAACCTTTATGGATATATTCACATCCGGAAACGGTCAGAATAACGCCAAGTACAATAGTTCAAAGTATGATGAACTAATTTCTTCGGCGAGAAAAGAAACTGACCCAGCAAAACGTATTCAACTCTTCCATGATGCTGAAAAACTACTTATGGACGATGCCGCAATAGCTCCTTTATACTTCTATACTGAACCTGTGGTTATATCACCAAAACTTCAAGGAGTAGTAAATTCAAAGCTTGGTTTCGTAATTTTCAAATGGGCATCCTTTAAGCAATAAAACAGTAAAAAAAGGGACGGCTCTCACACACAAATCACCCCACCGTTGATAATAGCGGTGGGGTGATTTCAAACACAGAACCGTCCTCAGTCTTAATTTCTGATTAGATAATCAAAGGCACTAAGTGCTGCTGTTGCACCAGAACCCATAGATATAATAATCTGTTTATAGGGACTATTGGTACAGTCACCGGCTGCAAACACTCCAGACATTGAGGTTTCATTCTTGTGGTTAACAACAATTTCACCTATAGGATTGCGTTCAATACTGTCTCCAAGCCATTCGGTATTTGGAATAAGACCAATTTGAACAAAAACCCCTTGAACATCGATGTGTTTTTCTTCATTAGTGTCACGCTGAATGTAAGTAATGCCGTCAAGCTTTTCCTTACCGGTAAACTCTTTTGTTTGAACATTAGTAAGTACAGTTATATTGGGAAGTTTATATAAACGCTCCTGAAGCACCTTATCAGCCTTTAACTCCGGCATGAATTCCAGTACTGTTACATGCCTTACAACCCCTGCCAAATCAATAGCCGCTTCTATACCGGAATTACCTCCACCAATTACGGCTACATCCTTTCCTGCAAACAATGGGCCATCGCAGTGAGGACAATAAGCTACTCCTTTATTTTTAAACTCCTTCTCTCCCGGAACGTTTACATTACGCCATCTAGCGCCTGTGGCAATAACAACCGTCTTGCTTTTAACAACAGCACCCTTTTCCAACTCTACTTCCAACAATTCCTTACGGCTTATATTGTTTACTTTTTGAAGATTTATTATATCCACATTATATCTACTCACATGCTCTTTTAGATTTTCGGCCAGCTTAGGACCTTCAGTATATGGAACAGAAATAAAATTCTCAATTCCCAAGGTATCTAAAATCTGACCTCCGAATCTTTCAGCTATAATGCCTGTACGAAGGCCCTTTCGGGCAGCGTAAATAGCAGAGCTAACTCCAGCAGGCCCTCCACCTATAACAAGTACATCAAAAGGCTCCTTTTCATTAATAGAAGAAGAATCTGTTGTCTGTCCCAGTTTGGCAAGAATCTCTTCCAGTGCCAATCGTCCACTTTCAAAGAAATTACCATTTAGGTATATTGTAGGCACTGCCATTATACCCTTACTCTCAACTTCATCTTTAAACACAGCCCCATCAATCATGGTATGGGTGATATTGGGATTGACCACACTCATTATATTAAGGGCTTGCACTACATCGGGGCAATTATGGCAACTTAGGCTAATGTAGGTCTCAAAATGATACTCTCCTTTTAGCTGTTTAATCTGATTGATATAAGTATCATCTACCTTAGGGGCTCTTCCTCCAACTTGGAGGAGAGCCAAGACTAAGGAAGTAAATTCATGACCTAATGGAATGCCGGAAAAAACAATACCTGTATCCTCATTTAAGCGGTTAACGCTAAAGCTAGGGGTTCTATCCAATTCTGCCTTTTCAACATGTATCTTTGACGAAAGTTTAGCAAGTTCATCTATTAGTATAAGCATATCTGTGGATACATTATCACTTCCGGCGCTAACCTTAATGACAATATCATTTTCAAGTAAAGCCAAATACTGTTCTAGTTGCTGTTTGATTTCTACATCCAAAAGCATGCCCGTTACCTCTTATATCTTTCCAACCAAATCAATGGTTGTTTTAAGTGTCTCGCCGCCTTCTTTCCATTTTGCAGGGCAGACTTCACCGGGATGATTTCGAACATATTGAGCAGCCTTTATTTTATTAAACAGGATATCAGCATCACGTCCGATACCACCTGCCGATATTTCAACCGATTGAATAACACCATCCGGGTCTATAATAAATGTACCTCTATCTGCCAATCCTGTTGCTTCATCAAGAACATCAAAATTTCTAGAGAGCGTATGAGAAGGATCGCCGATCATTATATAAGTAATTTTCTTTATAGCTTCTGATGTATCGTGCCATGCCTTATGAGTAAAATGTGTATCGGTGGAAACGGAATAAACTTCTGCTCCTAATGCTTTCAATTTCTCATAATTATTTTGAAGATCTTCAAGTTCTGTAGGGCAAACAAAAGTAAAGTCAGCAGGATAAAAACATACTACACTCCATTTCCCTTTAAAGTCTTGTTCTGTTACCGTTAAAAACTTTCCATTTTGATAAGCCTCAGCAGTAAATGGTTTAACTTCAGTTCCAATCAATGACATAACAAATTCCTCCTTACGTTTTATTATTTTAGATGTCTATTTAAACTTTTTTAATTTTAATAACAATAGACTAATTATAAATATACCCACTTTTCTTTAATAAAACCGACTTTTAAAAAATTTTTAAAGGGTATAATAAAAATTGTCAATTTATTCGGGTCTACGCATTAGCTCCGAATAAATTGACAATAATATACTGTTTCATCAAAGGGTTTGTTTTTAAACTACAATATCTATTATTAATTTCCTACAGGTAGATTGGCAATTTCTCCCGAAATATAGTCTTCTAAAAGGTATCTGTCTGTCTGGTTTATAGTATTATCCCCATTGGCATCTGCAGCAAGCAAACTTGCATCCGATAATGTCCCGGTACCGTTAATATAGTTGCTTATAAGGATATAATCGCTTTGATTTACTATTCCATTATTGTCAATATCGCCATATGTATATATGCGATTTTCTCCAATATGGGATGTAACACTTATTCCCGATAGATACCTATTAAATATATTCAAATCCAAGGCATTTACATACCCGTCTCCATTTACATCCGCAGCAGCCAATTGCTTATATGTCAAACTCGAACCCAACAAATATGCTCTAAGTTTGTCAAAATCGAGTTGGTTTATTTCTCCATTCCCGTCTAAATCTCCAATTTTAACAGTACTTCTAATCTTTTTCATGGCTTTTGCAACATTTAACCTACCACCTGTAGCAACTTTCCCCTGTAAGGACGGTATTACATCCACACTGGATAAAATTATATCTTTAAGTTGTTGTGTAGTTAAAGATGGATTCGCAGATAATAACAAAGCCGCCGCTCCTGCTACATGTGGTGCGGACATGGATGTGCCTGTTTTTATATCGTAGGGTTCGCCTTGTCCTGCGAAATATGTTGGTATAGTGCTATAAATATTTGTTCCAGGGGCAGCAAGGTCAACTGAAACAGCACCAAAATTTGAACTTTGATAAAGCGTATCCTCTCCATTAGTATTTGCAACAGTAATAATATTTTCAGCAGTATAGCTTGCAGGATAAATAGTATTCTCTGGGTCGTCTATATTCCTAGTTTCATTCCCAGCCGCTACTATAAACAATACGTCAGCTTGGCTTATTGCATCATTTAAAGCATTAGAATCAAATGGCCAATTACCTCCTTCAATAGTAAATTTGTATATTCCCAAACTAATGTTTACAATTTTAATATCCATTGCATCGGCATAATTAACTGCCTTAATCATAGTTGAAGCCCAATTGTTCAAATCATTAATTAGTGTTGTGCATTAAAAAGTAATAAATTGTATTACCAATAAAATAGCAAAACAAAAGCATAAGCAGACCAAATGTGGTAGTTTTGAATTGATAGATAAAAAACTATTTCCACGGGGGTCAAA
>NZ_RLII01000024.1 GCF_004102745.1 Acetivibrio mesophilus
ACCTCCTTTTGCTATTTATGCGGTCGGCTAAACCCGCTATATTTTAGCAAATGGAGGTATTTTTATCTACTCATAGCTATAAGCTTTTTGGAACCACCTGCATAGCAGGTGGTATTCATAAAGACAATAAAATAACAGCTTACACTTCATGTAAACTGTTATTAATAATATGCTAACTTAAATTATATATTAATTAAATTATATATTAATTAAATTATATATTAATTCAAATTAATATTACAAGATATATTCAATTACTTATTGATTCCTAAAATCTTAAACTTAATAATGCCATCAGGCACTGAAACCTCAACAACGCCGCCTACCTTTTGCCCAATAAGTGCCTTTCCCACAGGAGACTCATTAGAAATCTTGAATTGGGCAGGATCTGCTTCCGTAGAACCAACTATATAATACTCAACCTCTTCATCAAACTCCATATCCAAAACAGTAACTTTAGAACCTATACCTACTACATCTGTTTTTATATCGTCTTCATCTATAACTTTAGCATTCTTCAGCATATTCTCAAGTTGAAATATCCTTCCTTCTATATATGCCTGTTCGTTCTTTGCTTCGTCATATTCGGAATTTTCAGATATATCACCAAATGAAAGAGCTTGTTTAATTCTCTCTGCTACCTCTCTTCTCTTTACAGTCTTTAAATTCTCCAGCTCCTGTTCCAACTTTTGCAATCCCTCATATGTTAGAACAACTTCTTTATTTACCATTTGAAGCCTCTCCTTTACTTAGAATTTCGTGTTGATAATATATGCATTTCCTTCTTATTTATTCTAAAATTGATATTTTCGAAATATAAACAGCACCGAAATGGTATAACAGCGCCTTTAGCTAAGCTATAGAACCACGAATATAAAAGCAATATAAAATTACTTCTATCAATAGTACGAATGAAATGGAACCAGTATAATCAGAACCGCCTAATATCATAAACCGCTATAACAGCAATTAATTCATAAATGCGATTTATCTAAGTCAATTTTTATTCATTATAGACCACTAAACTAATATTGTCAATAACCTACCAAGAAAAAAAGTTTTTCTCAATACAAATCAGTTAATAATTGGAATAAGCTTAAATCCATCGTTTTGAAACTGCCTTGAAAGATTATCTATTACAGTATAATCAGCACTGTTTCCAATTGCGTATGTTCCAATTTCAAGCTTGTTTAATAAAATAATCTCTGCCAATTCGGCTTTTTTATAAAATTTATACACATCTTTGCCCATCATTTCCTCAAACTTCTTCGGTAGGATGATGTCAATATCATTAATTATTATATCTGAAAACTCTATTTTATCTGTCTTAACACTTCCATAATTTATAACCGATGCATTGGATTTTATGTTTTTAGAAATATTAAAATCACATAAATCAGTTAGATTCACAATAACTTCAGCATCTTCTATGCCGCTTGCCACACTGTCTGTTACCCTCACCGACAAACCTGTCTCTTCAAAGATATCATCAATTATTTTTTCAACATTATCCTTCTCGTGTGTTATTATCGTCAAATACTTTGAAAGAGTTGATAAGAGCTTAATATATGAATATAAAAGATCATGGCCTCTACCATGGATAATTGCCACACTAAGCCCCCTTATATCCTTACCCTTTCTGTCTGAAATTATCTTCAAAATATTTACCAGCATTGCTGTATAAATAAAATACCCCGAGAAAGGATTTTTAATACAGCAGTCAATATCTAATTCCTCGGGCATACTTCCGGGAAAAAAGCACCTATCAATGGAGTAATCCGAACACAGTTTCCGAATAATCTTTTTTAGTCTGTGCATCGTAAAAAAGTTTGGTTTTTTAAGTTCGCTCAATCTATAGGGCAGTCTCACCGTAAAAATATTAAATTCGTCATAAAGCTCTGCTTTCTTGATTGCTCCATCGGGGAGATTTGAGCTTAAAAGTCTTCTCAATATATTGAATATATTTTTAATTAAATTCTTTTTTGTACCTTCTTTCTCGTGACACAATAGCATCAAACCTATATTACTCATTTAAGTATCACATACCTTCTTTTAAACAGGTTTTATATCATCCTATTTGTGACAGAAGCCAAATATTCGTACTAATCAAGGAAATTTATATTGATTATCCCGGTTTTGATTCAACCACTCTTGGTAACTCTCTATTTCCTTGAGATTCCTGTTCAATACATCCCAGATATCCTCAGATACAAAATAAATGCTCCATGCACATGTACCTGCAAGCCTATATTTTTGGGCCAGGGATGCTTTTAAGTTAATTGAATTGGCATCTTCAAGCCAAAGCCTATAATATGTGTTATCTTTAGTATATTCGGCGTAAAACTGCCCACTTTCCTCATCCCATTCCACTTTTGCTTTGTTCTCTATAATGTTGTTTTTTGCTTGCTTCATTGTAAGAGCACTGCTTGTCAGCTTCTTTTTGCCGGATGCATCAGTCGTCTCTTTCCATAGCCGGGTATAAAACGGAATACCCAAGAGCAGCTTTTCCCTCGGTACTCCTTCCTCTTCAAGAACCCTTTTCAATATTTTTTCCTGCCAGCTAACCTGTGCTACCGAACCCGCTACAGGGCTTGTACTCCAGTGTTGGTCGTAGGACATATACATTATATAATCTACAGGCTGGCTCAATGCCCTTTTATCGTAGCATTTTATATCGTTGACATCTACAGATACCACAAGTCCTTGCTCCCTCAACAACGGAGAAATTTCTCTGACAAACTGTGTAAAAACATCTCTATCCGAATTATACATATTTTCAAAATCAATATTAATGCCATCAAGCTTGTACAGTGCCGCATACGCCAATATTTCCTTGATAAGGTTGTCCCTTGCATCCGTATTGTTTAACAACCTGCTTGTCATATCAGTGTCAGTAAAGTCATTGCTCAAGAGAGCCCACACCTGGTAACCTTCGCCATGGGCCCAATCAACATACTTTGAATACGCTCTGTTGATTAACTCTCCTTTATCATTTTTCACCTGAAACCATGTAGGGGAGATGACATCAAGCCCTTTCATCTCCCCCAAAGACGCATGGTCTTCTCTTCTTGAATATATCATATCCCAAGCAAGATTTATCTTGCCCTTTGGAGGCATCCATGCAGGTTTCGGATCTTTTTGCTCCAAAAATTCCTCTACAATCATTCTTTTGACAACAACAAAACGTTTTTCAATATATCCAATAGCGCCATCCCAAGTTCTGACCTTGTACCATTTGTCATACTCCTCAAATATTCTGAGAGTATTTTCGGAAGTCCCACCAGAAGTTAAATCAAACTTTCTTATAATAGGTTCGCGTATGGAACGTCCTTTTCTCACAACCGCTTCGGGTTGAATTGGCTCAGCTATCTGTCTTATGCTGTTTTTATAGTCGATAATAATGACGTTGCTTTCTTGGATGTAGGATACCTCAATGCCATAGAATTCGGCCAGGAACTCGATAGGGATATACACCACTTCATTTTCCACCGTCACAGGTATATTTAGAGTTATTGGCTCGTTATTGACAATTGCATTGAGATTATCCGTCTTCATCCTTATTACTCTATCCTTCGTGGTTATGGTGACCTTCCCTAAAGCCTCGTCCCAGAAAATATGAGGATCAAAATACTCTTTTACAACATCAAAAGGAAGAAGTATCTCACCTTCCATCAGCTTCGGGCCGTTCTTTGAAACTACTCGATCACCCTCAACCAACAAAACTAATTCCCCCTCCAAAAAGGCAGGAACCACATTATCATTGGGTTTAAAATAAAGGTAATATCCCACTGGAATTATAGCCACCAACGCCAATAAAAGAACAATCACAAAGCAACCTATAATTTTCTTCTTCATTTTGTTCCCCCATAATCACAAAATAGTCATTTATCTAACATTATACAATAAAATTATCAATTCGACACTAAATAAAAAAAGGAAGTCCGATTTGACTCCCTTTTTCGCCAATATTCACTAGCATGCAAACTACTCAAATACCTTTCGCGGTATCATCGTTTTAATGGATTTCAACATCTTTTCATTTGGCTCAAAAAAGACTATCACTCTTGTCGATTGTGTCCTGCCATCCTCATCACTCTTTTTATTTACAACAAAGCAATAGATGTCCTCAGAATCTAGAGAGCTAACAGCCATTATCCTATCCTTTATTTCTTCAACGTAGCTGCTCAGCTTATCGGAATCTGCTTTCGCAAAAATCTCAAATTCTCTGCAATTTGAATTTATGAGATTCTTCCTCTTCTTTTTGTTGGTTATTTTATCGATATCAAGTTCTCCATTGGTAAACGCATATTCATACTCTATTCTTCTTGATGTAATAATCAAATAGGTTAAATATATTATCGCTGCAGAAATCAACAGGGATGTCCCGTAAGGCCCTAATAAAACTATTATTGCTGCAATTAAAATAATAGCCAAAGTTATTGAGCCGCCGATAATCAAGACATCACTAGCATCCCTCTTCTTTTTTACTATTTTCTCTAAAAATATATCCACTTCCATCCTCCCAAATAAATATAAAATAATTCAATTTAAAGATACTTTATAATTCTATCTTCAAACTCATTATAAATCAATGGCTTGAACAAAACTTCATCTTCACTTGCAAGGGTATTGAGAATACCCTCCTCCATAAGTTCTATAGGCAGAATAAGCTGAACCTGCATATCGGAAAAATCCGTTTTTATATTTTTTATCGTATTGACAACTTCATCATCCAATGTGTTTGTATCAACTATTACCAGCTTTGGTTTTTCCTCTGTAAGGTAGTCAAAATAGAACTTAAAGTTATTTATTACATCAAAATTCTCCGCTCCAAGTTTTATCAGTGATTCCCTGATATCATAGCTTTCATCAACATCCGAACTGAATATTACAATTTTAGTATCAAACCTCATGTCAGAAATTCTTTTGAATTCTCTAAGGGTAGTCAATGACTCAAAATATTTGTCCTCATACTTTGATATCTCGGCATTTAAAATATCCCTATCGTTTTTATCCATATCAATGAACTGCACTCCATAGCCAAATTCACCGTTTTTATAGTCCGATACCCTTAATACTTTCGCAGATGCAACAATTCCTCCGGACGAGTCAAAATTTAGTTTGATATCAATTGTGCTGTCAAAATCCAATTTCGTATTGGAAATAAACATTGCACCGCCTTTACTTATATTTTTAATCGTGGCCTCCGTCCATAGGCTGTCACATTTTTGTCCTTGATTCACATTTTTATTTGAACCGTCTTCCCTTTCTTTTATTCCGGATTTCATATCAATATCAAATCTTATATGTTTTCTTAAGTTATAGTACTTTTTTGCATCCGTGTATTTTATAGTGACTGTCACAGGAGCATCCTTGCTTTTATCGTCAATATGCCCATTTATAATGTATTCATATCCCTTGCGTTGAAATTTTATAACAGCTCTACTTCCATCATCTTCCAACAGGGCAGTCTTTGAAGCATCAACCAAAACATCCACCTGGTCTTCACTGGCATATAATATCGGAAGTACTGTCCATACATCATCGGTTTCGAATCTTACGCGTACAAGATTAGTATATTGCATGATACTAAATAATTCTTCTCTGCTTACGGAAATAACACTCATAATAAATCTCCTTTTGTAGAAAATGATTTGAACGCAAGACAACTAACATGATATGAACCGAATTGCTTATACTATATATTTTATATCTTTTATGAAATAAGTTCAATACTCTGTAAATATTAGGCAGCATTTTGTGGGTTTTATAAGGTATAAATAATAAAGAGAGACCCTTTATTTAAGGATCTCCCCTTGTTACTGACATTTGTGACGCGGTTTAAATTAGTACATTCCGCCCATTCCGCCGCCCATTCCGCCAGGCATTCCTGCAGGAGCAGCTTCTTTTTCAGGAATATCGGAAACAACACTTTCTGTAGTGAGCACCATTGAAGCAACTGATGCAGCGTTTTGAAGAGCTGATCTTGTTACCTTTGCAGGGTCAACAATTCCTACTTCAATCATGTTAACATATTTTTCGTTAAGGGCGTCAAATCCTACGCCTACTTCGCTAGCCTTCAGCTTTTCAACTATTACAGAACCTTCAAGACCTGCATTTTCAGCAATTTGTCTAACCGGCTCTTCCAAAGCTCTGAGAATTATCTGTACACCAGTTTTTTCGTCTCCTGTTACAGTTTCGAGAATCTTCGAAACTTTTGGAAGAACATTTATCAGAGCTGTTCCTCCACCTGCTACTATTCCCTCTTCAACAGCAGCCTTTGTAGCAGCAAGAGCATCTTCTATTCTTAATTTCTTTTCCTTCATTTCTGTTTCAGTTGCAGCACCAACCTGGATTACAGCTACGCCGCCAGAAAGCTTTGCAAGTCTTTCCTGCAGTTTTTCTCTGTCAAAATCCGATGTAGTCTCTTCAATTTGAGATTTAATTGATGCAATTCTCTTTTGAATTTCGCTGGCGCTTCCTGCACCGTCAACGATAATTGTATTTTCTTTCTGAACCTTGATCTGTCTTGCTCTACCAAGTTGTTCAACAGTAGTATCTTTGAGTTCAAGACCGAGATCGGATGTTATAACCTGACCACCGGTGAGAATTGCTATATCTTCAAGCATAGCTTTTCTCCTGTCACCAAAGCCCGGTGCCTTAACAGCAACACATGTAAATGTTCCCCTTAATTTGTTTACAAGGAGTGTTGCAAGAGCTTCACCTTCAACATCTTCAGCAATAACAACCAGTTTCTTACCCTGTTGAACTATCTGTTCAAGCAATGGAAGAACATCCTGTATATTGCTTATTTTCTTGTCTGTAATGAGGATATATGGATCATCGAGAATAGCTTCCATCTTTTCAGTATCAGTAACCATGTAAGGTGATACATATCCTCTGTCAAACTGCATACCTTCAACTACTTCAAGGTTTGTACCCATTGTCTTTGATTCTTCAACAGTGATAACACCATCATTTGTTACCTTTTCCATAGCATCGGCTATCAATGTACCGATAACTTCGTCATTAGCGGAAATTGAAGCAACCCTTGCAATGTCTTCTTTTCCCTTAACCTTCTGACTTACTTCTTTAATACCTTCAACTGCTGCATCAACTGCTTTTGCTATACCTTTTTTCAGCACCATAGGATTTGCGCCGGCAGCAACGTTTTTAAGTCCTTCTCTGATTATAGCCTGTGCCAGAAGTGTTGCTGTTGTAGTACCGTCACCGGCAACATCATTAGTTTTTGTAGCAACTTCTTTTACAAGCTGTGCACCCATATTTTCAAATGCATCTTCAAGCTCAACTTCTTTAGCAATGGTTACACCATCATTTGTAATAATCGGTGAGCCAAATTTCTTATCAAGTACAACGTTTCTTCCCTTAGGTCCAAGGGTAACCTTTACTGTATCTGCTAACTGATTAACGCCTCTTTCTAGCGCTCTTCTTGCTTCTTCACCAAACTTTATTTCCTTTGCCATATAATAACCTCCTTAAGGTATACTTTTTGTAACTAGATTGATAAGGCAATTATTCAACTACCGCCAAAATATCGCTCTGTTTGAGGATTGTATACTCCTGTCCGTCAAATTTTACTTCTGTGCCAGCGTACTTGCTCATTATAACCCTATCTCCGACTTTTACTTCCATCTTAACTTCTTTTCCATCTACGATTGTGCCAGGTCCTACTGCAACAACTTCAGCCACCTGTGGCTTTTCCTTGGCTGAACCCGGTAAAACAATACCGCTTTTTGTTGTTTCTTCAGTTTCTACCATTTTAACAACTACTCTGTCTGCTAATGGTCTAATATTCATATAAGTACCTCCTCTTTGAATTTTTTATTTAAACTTGGTTTATGTATTCATTTATTAGCACTCACCAAAGGTGAGTGCTAATCACAAATATAATATTATTATATTACCCATTTTGTTATCAAACATGCATTTTTCCTAAATTTTATCGTTTTACGGGGATAGGAGCCAATTGCCGATAAATACATCCCTAATTCATTAATTTCCTCATTTTTTCGTTGATAATCAACTCTTTGTATCAATATTTACCCCCTGTGTTGCTTCAATTGGCAAAAGCACCTTAAACAAATTCTGGGAACCAATATTTATAAATTTAACTGTCCCTATCTCTTTAAAGGATATTTTAACCCGCTTCATTCCCAACCCCGACTTCATAAATCTCCTTTTGGGATCCAAAGTCAGAAGCCTTTGATACAGCCATGGATTTCGTCTATCGGGATTATTCTCTCTTGAAAAACTGTAGACGCTGTTATTGGCAATAAGAGCACCAGGGTTGCTGACCTCAATATTTTTTTCTGTAACTGTTATCACAATTCCCTTTGTTACATCCAGATAGTCCCTATGAACAAGAGCATTGGCGATTACCTCTTCTAAGGCATTAAAGGGATATCGTTCCGTTTTTATTATACTTCTCATATAACCGGATACATCATCGAGCATTTTTAATATATTCCCGAAAAACATTCGAGTCTCTCCATTGCAAACTACTTTTATATAGACATGCGGAAGATATAAGGAAGGATTTTTCCCGAACAACAGCAATCCTCCTATAGTTGGGTGATATTTCTCTGTCTCGGACTTTTGCCCAATTATACCCAGTGCCTCAAGGATAAGGTCGCTAGGATTGTCACTAATGACATTTAGTGTTTTAAAGTAGTCTTTAATAAGAGTAAAATCCAATTCCTCCATGCCTAAATTCTTCAGTATCACTGTCTCATAGGTCATAAGACCGTTTTCCTGAAATAGATTTGCGATTTCACCTCTCCTGGCTATATCGGTGGTTGAACCTCTCCTTATGTAGAAGGCTCCATTCTGTATCATCTGATGGGGCTTATGACTGCTTTTATAGACAGTAATAACCCCCACTGTTTTGCCCTCCAACTGAACAAAGTCTACCGATATCGGCACAGGGGGATCACAGCGGTTATAAATTATCTGCTGAATCTGCTCTTCTTTATACCCTTTAGGATCAATTCCCAATATTTTTTTGGTCTTATCCTCAATGCCCAAGAGAATGTATCCTCGCCCGCCCCTGGAATTGGCCATGGCAATAACATCCTTGGTAAGCTCCTTTTTCTCACCTTCAGTGGATAAATTAAGCGCTGCCTTAAAGTCAATCTTAGGACCTTCTTCCTTTTTCAGCAAGCGCTTTAGCTTATAGCAGTCCATTGCTATTCCTCCGCGATACTTATCCTATCTTCTTTTTTTCAGCTCTTCATAGATATCTTCAAGCTTAACTCCTCTTTCCACCATCAAAACAAGGAGATGATAGATCAAATCGGATATTTCGTATACAATTTCACCTTTATCCTTATTCTTTGCTCCGATAATAACCTCTGCCGTCTCTTCTCCAACCTTTTTCAGTATTTTATCAAGGCCCTTTTCAAACAAATAATTCGTATAAGAGCCTTCTTTAGGATGTATGGTTCTATCAACTATGACATCATATACATCCTGAAGTATCTTTGCATTTTCTGCTGCATACACCTTTTGCTCATCAAAAACCTTATCGGAGGTTTCCTTTAATTCATCCCCAGAGACCTCTCTGTAAAAGCAGGAATAATGTCCTGTATGACAGGCCGCCTCAACTTGTTCAACCTTAATGAGAAGCGTATCTCCATCACAATCTATATTTATAGACTTAATGATCTGAAAATGGCCGGAAGTCTCACCTTTTAGCCACAATTTATTTCTGCTTCTGCTGAAATAATGAACCTTACCTGTTTCCAAGGACTTCTTTAGCGCCTCTTCATTCATATATGCCATCATGAGTACTTCATTTGTCTTATAATCCTGTGTAATTACAGGAAGCAAACCCCTATCATCAAATTTTATCTCTTCTAAAATACTTCCCATTTTATTGCCTCCATATCCAATCTACATTCTTATTTCTATTCCGTTCTCCCTCAAATATTTCTTAAGATCCATTATTTCCATTTCTCTGTAGTGAAACAGGGATGCAGCCAGCACAGCATCAGCCTTCCCCTCCACCAGTGCCTCACGGAAATGTTCCAAGGTCCCGGCACCACCCGATGCAATAACTGGAATCTTTACACTTTCCGACACCTTTCTGGTAAGCTCAATATCATACCCTTTTTTGGTACCGTCACAGTCCATACTTGTGAGAAGGATTTCCCCGGCACCAAGTTTCTCAGCCTCCACAGCCCACTCTACCGCATCTCTTCCGGCATTGACCCTTCCTCCGTTAAGGTATACATCCCATCCGGAATTGTCATCGCGCCTCTTCGCATCAATTGCAACCACCACGCACTGACTTCCAAATCGGGATGCAGCTTCCGATATCAGCTCCGGTCTCTTTAACGCTGCAGAATTAATAGATATTTTATCCGCTCCGGCTTTTAAAATTTCCCGAAAGTCCTCAACCGTTCTTATTCCCCCACCTACAGTAAAGGGGATAAAAACCTGCTCCGCAACCCTTCTGACCACATCAATCATAATGCTTCTAGCATCTGCCGAAGCTGTTATATCTAGAAAAGTAAGCTCGTCAGCACCGGCCTTATCGTAAATAGAAGCGATTTCAACCGGGTCTCCAGCATCCCTTATGTTTACAAAATTAACACCCTTTACGACCCTGCCATTGTGAACGTCCAAGCAAGGAATTATTCGTTTTGTCACCATTTGCCTCACTCCTTATTTCGCTGCTTCTATAGCTTCCTTCAAGTCCAGACTTCCTGTGTATAGTGCCTTTCCAACGATAGCACCGGAAACACCAACATCCTTCAAATTCCTGATATCCTCCAAGTTGCTGACTCCTCCAGAAGCGATTATCTCTATATTCACGGCTTTCACCATTTCTTCCATAGCCTTAAGATTTGGACCTTCCAGCATTCCATCTCTGGATATATCTGTGTATATTATGGTCTTTGCACCCAATTGCTCCATCTTCTTGGCAAAACCTACTGCTGTAAATTCGCTGGTTTTTGCCCAACCCTCAATAGCCACCATACCGTCTTTTGCATCAATTCCAATGACAACGCTACCCTCAAAAGTCTTTAAGGCCTGTTTGACCAGCTCGGGGTTCTTAACTGCCGAAGTCCCCAATATCACACGGTGAATTCCCTTGCACAGGAGAGTTTCTATCGCTTCGATAGTCCTTATTCCTCCACCCAGTTGCACAGGAATTCCCAGCTTCACAGCCATTTCACTTATGACTGGAGTATTCTGAGCATGTCCGGTTCTTGCTCCATCCAGGTCAACCACATGCACATACTCCGCACCCATCTGTTCCCATTTCAAACCCATCTCAACAGGATTGTCTGAATAAACCGTAACCTTATTGAATTCTCCCTGTACAAGCCTTACACATCTTCCATCCTTAATATCAACGGCTGGATAAATAATCATAATCTACAACAACCTCCTAAGTTATACTAAGCACCTTTCAAAGAATATTTATTATTAGGTATAATGTTCGCAAAATTTCTTAATATTTCAAGTCCAACTTCACCGCTTTTTTCGGGATGGAACTGGGTAGCAAAAACATTCTGTTTCTGTACCGCAACAGAGAAGTTGATGCCATAATTGGTTTTGGCAATAACTATATCCTCATCATCTGTATCAAGATAATAAGAGTGAACGAAATATACATATGGTTTTTGGGGAAGCCCGTCAAACAACGGAGACTTATTCTTAAGCTCCAGGCAATTCCACCCCATATGAGGTATCTTAAGATTCATCTCAAAGGGAAGCTGTTTGATTGCCCCCTTTAGTATCCCAAGTCCCTTATTGTTCTTTCCGCCTTCTTCACTATAGTCAAATAAAAGCTGCATGCCAAGGCAAATGCCTAAAAACGGTTTCCCACTCTCGATAACCTTTTGAACTACTTCAATCATACCGCTTTTAGAAAGACTATCCATGGCATCCCCAAAGGCTCCTACTCCCGGGAGAACTACAGCATCTGCATTTAAAATATGCTCCTTATCCGAGGATGTCTCAGCCTCAAAACCAATAAATTGAAATGCCTTCTCGACACTTTTCAAATTGCCTACTCCATAATCTATTACTGCTATCAAATTTGTTCACTCCAAATAAAAAATTAAGTACAAACACCCAACACTCCCCTTACCAAACAAAAAGAAAGGGGAGTGTTTCAAGTTATATCAGCTTATTGCCTGTAAGCCTTTCATAGGCTTCAATATATTTTAGTTCCGTATTTTTCACTACATCATCGGGAAGAACCGGAGCCGGCGGGTTCTTATCCCAGTCAATGGTTTCAAGATATTCCCTTAAGAACTGTTTGTCAAAGCTCTTTTGCGCTCTGCCGGGCTCATACTCTTTCATATCCCAGAATCTAGAGGAGTCAGGTGTGAATATCTCATCCCCCAATACAATCTTTCCGTCTAAAATACCGAATTCAAACTTAGTATCCGCCAAAATAATACCCTTACTCTCTGCGTACTGGCTAGCTTTGTTGTATAATGCCAGACTCATATCCCTAAGCTTGTTGGCAAGCTCCGTGCCTATTGTATTACAAAGTCCTTCAAAGGATACATTCTGGTCGTGACCTTCCGATTCTTTTGTAGAAGGTGTAAATATAGGCTCAGGAAGCTTATCGGCCTGTCTTAGTCCCTCCGGAAGCTTTATTCCGCATATGCTTCCGGTTGCCTTGTAGTCTTTAAGTCCAGACCCCTCAAGATATCCTCTGACTATGCATTCAGCCGGAATCATCTGTATCTTCTTTACAAGCATAGAACGCCCTTGAAGCTCTTCCTTGAATTTTGAAAGTCCTTCAGGGTATTCGCTGACATCGGTAGTTATAACATGGTTATCCACGATATCCTTGGTATAGTCAAACCAGAAATTGGAAATACCATTGAGAACCTTTCCCTTGTTGGGTATAAGGTTCGGAAATACCACATCAAAAGCAGATATCCTGTCGGTAACTACAATTAATAGTTTATCTCCCAAATCATAAACATTTCTTACCTTACCTTTAATATATAAAGGAAGGTCTATAAAATTTGTGTCTCCTAATAACATTTTCAAAACCTCTCTTACTAAATATGTATATTTTTATAGTGAATTTATTCACAATATCCCTTTGGTCGACATGACTCCTTCAATCCTGTCATCTTCCCTTGCAGCATCGTCAAGGGCTCTTCCGAAGGCTTTGAAGATAGCCTCAATTATATGGTGAGTATTAGTACCGTATAATACTTTAATATGCAGGGTTATCCCGGCATTAAAGGAAACCGCCCTAAAAAACTCCTCAACAAGCTCTGTCTCCATATTGCCGAGCTTTTGACATTTTAGCTCCGCATCAAAAACCAGATATGGCCTTCCGCTTAGGTCAAGGGCAACCAGTGCCAACGTTTCATCCATAGGAACAAAGGAAGACCCGTACCTTCTGATGGATTTCTTTTCACCCAGAGCCTGTTTTATCGCCTGGCCAAGTACAATTCCCACATCCTCTACGGTATGATGGGCATCAACCTCCAAATCGCCCTTTGCCTTTATATCGAGGTCAAAAAGACCGTGTCTTGCAAACAAATTAAGCATATGGTCCAAAAACCCAACTCCCGTATTGATATTACCTTTGCCGGCACCATCAATATTTATGCTCAAGGTTATATCCGTCTCACCGGTTTTTCTGATTATTTCAGACTTCCTACTCATCAAATTGCCTCCGAAGTTTGTAATCACTTCCTATCCGTTTCTAACAGATAAGCTATTTTAATTCTACCATTTCTATAGAAAATCGCAACTATAATGTTCTTAAAAAACTATTAATAATGTCGGAAAATTCCTTTAAGAAAATATCATTCTGTTCCTTGGTTCCCACACTTATTCTGATACAGTCATGAAGTATCGGATCATTGGAAAAGTCCCGAATTAATATACCCCTTTTTTCAAGCTCCTTACTTATTATGCCTGCCTCAGGTACCTTGATAAGTATATAATTTGCAAAAGAAGGATAAATATATACATCCTTTATCTTTCTAAGACTATCCTCCAAATTACCCCTCTGTTCAATCAAATAAAGTATCTTATCCTGCATTTCTTTCTGTTCCTCAAATACCATTTTGGCTATTAGCTGAGTCAATGAGCTTACATTATAAGTGGGCCGTATTTTATTTATCTCATTTGCAATCTCAGGTCCGCTTATCGAATAGCCGCACCTTGCTCCGGCAAGAAGATATGCTTTAGAAAAAGTACGCAGTACAACAAGGTTCTCATACTTCTTTACAAAAGATACTGCGCTCTGGGTGCAAAATTCGGCATATGCTTCATCCACAACAATAATTGAATTGCTGCATTCTTTCACTATTCTTTCAATATCCTCAAGAGAAATCATTCCGCCTGTAGGGTTGTTGGGGTTGCAGAGGAAAACCACCTTGGCTCTTTCCCTATTTACAGTGTCAATAAACTCATCGACAGCAAACAAAAAATCCCTGTCCTTATCAAGGGGTACTTCCACCGGGACGCCACCTGCTATCAGAGTATTTATTTTATACATTGAGAACGTAGGCCAGGGATATACCACCTTTTCACCATTCCCCACAAACACCGTTATTATCAGTTGAATAAGCTGATTGGAGCCGGTGCCCACAACAATCTCATCCGAATCAACATTCCAATACTTAGCAAGAGTCTTTCTAAGTTCAGTAGACTCGTTGTCAGGATATATATTCAAGCCCGGTCCGTTTTTTAAGTAATCCTCCAGTCTCTTGCTGATACTCGCTGGAAGCTCAAAGGGACTTTCATTTGCGTCAAGCTTTATCCTGTATGGAATCTGATGGGAAACATATGGCACCAATTTTTGCAGTTCAGGTCTTACCAAATCTTTGATCATTGTATATACCCCCCTTTATTTGTCCTGTAAATTCCTTTATTTATTTCAATATAGGCTGTTTCTTATTCTCTCTGATTGTCTTGAAACCTTACCCTTATAGCATTTGCATGGGCACCCAATCCTTCGGATTCGGCAAAAAGTATGACATCGTCTTTAACCTTTGCAAGAGCATCCTTTGAGTAGGAAATAATACTGCTCTTCTTCATGAAATCCGATAGATTAAGGGGCGAGAAGAACCTTGCTGTGCCACTTGTCGGAAGCACATGGTTAGGTCCTGCAAAATAATCCCCTAAAGACTCTGTAGAATAGTTGCCAAGGAATATTGCTCCCGCGTTCTTTATATTTCCCAGCGCGGCAAAGGGATCTTTTATGCAAAGCTCCAAGTGTTCCGGCGCAATTCTGTTAACCACCGCCGCAGCATCCTTCAGGCTTTCAACAATAATTATAGCTCCATAGTCAGCTACTGACTTTCTGGCTATCTCCTTCCTTTCCAAAGCCTCAAGTTGCACCTCCAGCTCCCTTTGAACCTCTTTTGCAATAATCTCTGAGGTTGTAACCAGAATGGAGGAAGCCAGGGCATCATGCTCTGCTTGGGATAAAAGGTCTGCCGCCACAAACACCGGATTTGCCGTCTCATCGGCAACTACCGTGATCTCGCTGGGACCTGCAATCATATCGATATCGCAATAGCCGTATACTGTTCTCTTCGCCATTGCCACATATATGTTTCCCGGTCCTACAATCTTATCCACCTTCGGGATTGTCTCTGTTCCAAATGCCAAGGCAGCAATAGCCTGGGCCCCGCCTACTTTATATATTTCGTCAACCCCCGCCTCATTGGCCGCTACCAGTATGGCAGGGTTTATCTTTTCATCCTTTCCCGGAGGTGTGGTAATTACGACTTTACTTACGCCAGCTACCTTTGCAGGCATTACACACATGAGGACCGAAGAAGGATAGGCAGCTGTTCCCCCGGGAACATACACACCTACAACTTCTAAAGGTGTATACATCTGCCCGACAATTACTCCTTCAGTATCGGTGGAAAACCAAGACTTCTCCTTCTGCTTTTCATGAAAATCCCGGATATTGTCCCTCGACTTTTTTATCACCTCAACAAGCTTTGGGTCAACCTTGGTGTACGCCTCTTTTATTTCCTCTTCCGTAACTCTTAATTTATCGGAAGTCAACTCAACCTTATCAAACATAGCGGTATATTCCAGCACGGCTTTGTCTCCATTTCGCCGAACATTTCCCACTATATCCTCTACGCGATCCAAAACATCCCCATGCTCTAGCTGACTTCTTGACGCTAGGCTTTCAAATATGTCGCTATTTTTGTTATCTCTCAAATCAATAATTTCTACCAACGGTATCACCTCTTTTCCAATTCCCTTCGTATTCCCTCGATTATTGCGTTGATTCTTTCACTTTCCATCTTCATACTTACCCTGTTTACCACAAGTCTCGCACTTATATCCGCTATAGTGTCCAGTACAACAAGCCCGTTTTCCTTTAAGGTTCTGCCACTCTCCACAAGATCCACTATTACCTCGGAAAGCCCCACTAAAGGCGCA
Source organism: Acetivibrio mesophilus (assembly GCF_004102745.1). Lineage (GTDB taxonomy): Bacteria > Bacillota > Clostridia > Acetivibrionales > Acetivibrionaceae > Hungateiclostridium > Hungateiclostridium mesophilum. The sequence continues at coordinate 16,426 of NZ_RLII01000024.1, forward strand.
AGTTCAATGGACCCGTTTAACTTTATAACCTCAATGGATTCTCTTCTTTTGTGCTCAAAATACTCCCTTGCTATCCTGGGATATTTTGTGGCAACTCTTTTATTTGTGAGCTGGTCAAGCTTTCCCTGAAGCTCCGCCGGGCCTGCCACCACCATCCTGCAAGCAGCAAACCCAAGGTTTAATACTTCATAAAGGTGCCTTCCCTCCTCAAGAAGCGTATCCTTTCCCACAATACCTATATCTGCTGCTCCGTACTCTACATATGTAGGCACATCGCTGGGCTTTGCAAGAAAGAATTTGATTTTGCTTTTTTCATCGCTTAAAATCAATTTTCTGGATGAATTTTTAAGCTCCGTGCAATCTATTCCTATGGCTTCAAACAGCTCTACCGACATATCGGTCAGCCTACCTTTTGAAAGCGCTATCGTTAGATATCTCATACCCTACCTCCTGACTATATCTTTAAAAGCTCACTGACGGTCACCTTTGAAACCTCACCCTTTTCCAAGTTGTGAACCTCAATATTCTCATCGTCCAGAACATTGAGTATACCGCCAATGCCCTTTGAGGATGCATAGCTCTTGATCTTTCCAAAGTCACAGCCGCCGGTAATATCCATCTCTATCACAAGCCCCTGATTTCTTAAAGTTTCACAGATTCTAAAGGCGGTCTTTCTTCCTTCCTCCTTGCAGCAAACCAAGGTGTCAACACCAGGTTTTTCAATCTCAATTTTCTGCCTATCGAGAGCCATCATTATCATGTTTATACCCAAGGAGAAACCTGTGGCGGGACTTTTCTTCCCGAATTTCTCCACCAGTCGGTCATACCTTCCTCCGCTCAGTATAGGGAATCCCACTCCATATGTAAACCCTCTGAAAATCGTACCGGAGTAATAATTAAGGCTTTGCACCATCCCCAGGTCCACCGAAACATATTTGGAAATCCCATAATCATCAAGAATCTTAAGTACACTTCTTAGATTGTTTAGGGCATCTATAGAACGTTGGTTTATAGGATACTTCTCCACCCTGTCAATAACGTCGGTAGAACCGAACAATTTAGGAAGGCTCAAGATTAGCTCCTTTAAGTCGTCTCTAATACTCTGCTTTTGGACCAATTCTTCGATTCCCAAAAAGTCTTTTTTGTCAATCAGTATTCGCATTTTCTCTGTTTCTTCATCAGAAAGGCCTGTTTCCTCCATGAGCCCCTTAAAAAACTCCACCTGACCTATATCAATCTGGAAATTTTCCAGCCCGGCAGCCTTTACTGCATCTATTGCCGTCGCAATCACCTCAGCATCTGCCTCGGGAGTATTTACACCGATTATCTCAATTCCCGCCTGGGTAAACTCCTTTTGCTTTCCGCCCCCCAACTCGTTGTACTTAAACGTGTTGCCTATATAGGAAAGTCTCAGTGGATAAGCAGCATCCCTATACTTAGTAGCTGCAACCCTAGCAATCGGTATTGTCATATCCGGCCTCAGCACCAGAATCCTTCCCTGCTGGTCAAAAAATTTGAACATTGTTTCCTGCGGCATAATATTTTCTTCTGTAGAAAAAACGTCATAAAACTCCACCATTGGAGTCTCAACCTCGTAGTATCCGCGGCTTCTAAACACATTTCTCATCTTTTCTTCCAGGTTTTTTTTGAAAAAACACTCGTTTGAAAGTATATCCTGAATGCCTTCAGGAGTATATATTTTCCATTTAGCCAATTCCAGCACCTCGCTTTTTCACTTTACTATACTAAAGTTATAAAGTGATGAATTAAGTTAATTATAAAGAAAGTTTTGGAATTTGTCAACAAAAAAATTGCTGCGGCAGGATCAACTCCACCGCAGCTTTTTGGATTCTATCAAATTTCTAAGTAATCCACTCTACTTTATTTCTATCTCATATCCGTCTTTTTCTATATCACAATCTTCACATGTACCAACAACATAAGCTTTCAAATACACTGCTTTTTTGATAACATCCTCAAAACTTTCCACATCAAGCTCCTCAGTAAACTCCACCGTCTTGCCTGCATCAATTACCGTCTCCGTCTGCGCAAATATAAACATCTTGTCAGCAGACCATGTATAAATTATTTCTTTATTTTCATCCAACAATTTGAAGTCAAACTTTTGTCCTGATGTATGGTTGATTGTTATTGGTTTATTGGATGTATTTTTTATTGCAAGTTTCATTGCAAACGCTTTTTTGCCTTTTTCATAGCTCGGTACTATTACAAGCTTATCGTCTTTTTCTTCCTTGAGCTTCAAAGAATATCCTTCTTTATTTATTTCAAAGTCCTCGCTGTTTCCTACTATCTGCGCTATAAAATAATACACTTTATCACTGATTTCCCCATAGGTTTTCCCGTCTATCTCCTCGGAAAACTCCACTATCTTGCCAGAAGGAATCGTTGTCTGTGTCAGTGCCATAGTAAAGCCTCTTCCTTCGGACCATCTGTATATTTCCTCCTTTTTATCATCCAGCAACACGAAATCATACTTTTGACCGGATGAGTGTTCAATCACAACTTCCTGCTCGCTGTTATTTCTGATTGTCAGCATCATTTTATACCCATCTTTGTGTTTTATAAGTGAAGGAGTTATCTCAACAGCGTCTTTAGGCTGTTCAACCATTTCGTCAACCGCTTCCTTCAAAGCTTCCATTAATTTGTCCAGCACTATCATGGCTTCCGCTCTTGTGGTAGATCCCTTAGGATCAAATTTTCCATTGCCCCGTCCTTTGACAAATCCAAGTTTAAATGCATACTTTACTGACTTTTTATACTGTTTCTGGATACTTGCTTCATCATCAAAATAATTGTCCTCTCCATCAAATTCATCTGAAATAATATTAAGCTTATATTTATATGTGTTTATAAGATAATGCACCATTTCCTCACGAGTTATGAGATCATTGGGTCTGAACTTGCCTCTGTCATCAACTATGTTTAATGACGCCAGATCATAAAGGGCCGAAGCATACCAATCTTCGTTTTTCACATCATTGTAAAACTCACTGATGTCCGGGGCTTTAAAATAGTTGATTGTAATTTGTGATGCCTTGTGCAAAGATACAACAAATTCCGATCTTCTCATCTGTGCATCGGGCAAAAACAAACCATTGCCAAAACCCTTAACAATTCCTAAACTCGCCATTTTTTCGATTGCACTTTTTGCCCAGTGTCTCGAAATGTCTGAAAAATCTGCTTTGCTCACATCTTTCCCATCTTCGCCGTATCCTCCGTTCGCCATTACCGGTACACTTACCATCATAATGCTCAATACCAGAATGATTGCCAACGTTCTTTTCATCCTTATTACCTCCTCTTAAATTTTAGGATAATTAATACTGTTTGTATCCATATTTTTCTGTTTAAATATTAGACGCAATCATATCTGACTTTGTTCGAGCAATATGAAAAAAATTAAAAATTTTATTAATTCAGTTTTGTCAAATTTGCATAGCTTTCCATTAGCCTCTTCATACCTTTTCCTTTAAAGTGTATTTCCAGCTTGAAATCATCGCCATCCTTCTCCCTCTGTGTGATGATTCCTTCTCCAAACAGCTTATGCCTCACCTGGTCACCCACCTTTAGCTCTGCATTTGGCGCTGCCGTCTTTTGAGGACCCTTAAAACTTACCGTATTAAAGCTTACAGACGGATTAAAGCCCTTATTTACTGCATCGGTCTTTTTAGCCTCTGTCTTACCGGATGTCTTTTCCACAGCCTTTTCTTTATCGGTACCGGACTCAAACAGATTTCCAGGAATTTCTTTGATGAATCTTGAAACTCTGTTGTAGGTAGTATTTCCAAACAGTGTACGACTGAAGGTACTTGTCATATAAAGGTTTTCCCTAGCCCTTGTTATGCCAACGTAGCACAGCCTTCTTTCCTCCTCGAGCTCCGTTTCGCTGGTCATTGACCTATAACCCGGGAAAATACCTTCTTCCATCCCCACCAAAAAAACCACAGGGAATTCCAGCCCCTTTGCGCTGTGAAGAGTCATTAGAGCAACATATTCACTATCCTCATCCATAGTATCAATATCTGACACCAAGGATACATGGGCAAGAAAATCCGTAAGGCTCTTTTCTTCATTTTCATTTTCAAATTCCATTGCAACGGACAATAACTCTTTCATATTTTCTATTCTGCCCTGGGCCTCTATAGTATTCTCTTCCTCATAGGCCTTTAGAATGCCTGTCCTCTCAATTACCTCCCCAATCATTTCCGATGCAGTCATCACCATACTCTGAGCTCGTAGGCTGTTTATCAGGGAAACAAATTTCTCAAGCTTTGCTGATGCCCTAATAAGCTCGGGGATTTCCGCCGCCGATGAAATAATTGAGAAAATGCTAACTCCTCTTTCATTGGCCAATTTCTCGGCATTATCCACCGTTGTATTCCCAATACCTCTTTTCGGTTCGTTTATTATTCTCTTTAAGCTTATGTTGTCTGCAGGATTCTGAATAACACGAAGATAAGCAATGACATCCTTTATTTCCTTTCTGTCATAGAACTTCAATCCTCCAAATATTTTGTAGCTTATTCCTTCCTTCATGAGCACATCCTCAACAACACGAGACATGGCATTTATACGATAGAGTATGGCAAAATCCTTATAAGACCTGTTCTTCTCAGTGCAAAGCCTCTTTATCTCGCTCGCTACAAAATACGCCTCTTCATGCTCATTTAAACACTCCAGATACTTAATTCCGTCGCCTTCTTTATTATCTGTCCAGAGGCTCTTATTTTTTCTTCCTAAGTTGTTTTTAATGACATGGTTGGCTGCATCAAGAATAGTCTGAGTTGAACGGTAGTTTTGCTCAAGCTTTATTACCTTTGCATCCTTAAACTCTTTCTCGAAGTCCAGAATATTTCTTATATTGGCACCTCTCCACCCGTAGATGGACTGGTCATCATCCCCCACAACACAAAGATTTCTATATCCCTGGGCCAAAAGGCTTACAAGGGAATACTGGGCTGTGTTGGTATCCTGATATTCGTCCACCAGTATATATCTGAATTTTCTCTGATAATAATCAAGCACATTAGGGTTATCCACAAAAAGCTTTATCGTCAGCATTATAATATCATCAAAATCCAGCGCATTATTCTGCTTAAGCTTCTTTTGATAGAGCTCATAAACCCGGGCAACTTTCTCCATCCTGAAATCCCCGGAATACATTTTTAAGTAAGAATCGGGAGTAATAAGCTCATCCTTGGCTCTCCCAATCATTTCCAATATAGATTTCGGAGGATAGTTTTTCTCATTGAGGTTTAGCTCTTTAAGACAGTCCTTTACAACATTCTGCTGATCCGTATAATCGAATATTACAAAGCTCTTATCATAATCTATTTTTTCTATGTCCCTTCTTAGTATTCTCACACACATGGAATGAAAGGTACTTACCCATATACTGTTACCGACATCTTCAACAAGCCGATCTATTCTTTCCCTCATTTCTTTTGCAGCCTTGTTGGTAAAAGTTATCGCAAGAATATTGGCGGGATGTACATTCTTTTCTTGAATCAGGTAAGCAATCCTGTGCGTAAGCACCTTTGTCTTTCCGCTTCCTGCGCCGGCCAAAACAAGCAATGGTCCGTCAATATGCAATACCGCTTCCTTCTGTTCTTTATTTAAATCCTTTAATAAATCCATATATCGTCCTCTCCAATAAAAAACGCAAATTTAAATGCCGAGACATTAGCCTCGGCATTTTTATTATAGTAGAAAACCCATTATATATCAAACATATATTTTATCATTCACAATTGATGAATCAGAACTCCGGTTCAATTAGTCCATAATTCCCATCTTTTCTCCTATATACAACATTCGCTTCAAGAGTTTCTGCATTGGAGAACATAAAGAATTCATGTCCTAAAAGATTCATTTGTAAAACAGCTTCTTCAACTGTCATGGGCTTTATAGCAAATTTCTTTGTCCTTACGATTTCAAATTTAGGTTCTTCTTCAGCGTCATCATCAAAATTAAAGTTCTCAAACCTCAAACTGCCATCGTGGACTTTCTTTTCAAGTTTAGTCTTGTTTCTTCTTATCTGTCTTTCGAGACTGTCTACGACCTTGTCGATAGAAGCATACATATCTTGATTGTCTTCTTCGGCTCTCAGTAGTCCTCCTTCGAAAGGTATTGTAACCTCCACTATATGTCTGTTCTTTTGTACGCTCATGGTGATATGAGCCTCAGCATCTCGGCGGAAGTACTTGTCCAGTTTTCCGACTTTTTTTATAGCCATTTCTTTTAAAGCTTCAGTTACAACAATGTTTTTTCCAGTAACTTTGAATTTCATATATGCATACAGCCCCTTTCCGTCAATAACAAGTATTGTACAATCTCATTTAAGTACAAATACCTGTCTTGCTATTATTAATAGTTTTACCCAGAAAATTATCTCCAAAACACGACTTTGACTTAAAAATCAAAAACCCACCCCCATTTACTAAAATTGACTAGTTCAAATCATGTCACAAATCATGTTTTCCCATACTTTTCTGTGTTTTCGGGTAAAAATATTAATAATATATTAATTCGACGTTAAGTAAAATATTCCTTCAAAATAATTATAAACAAGCAAATAGGTATTTTACAACCTAACAGTATCTAATTTCCCACATAAGTGCTTAAGCTCGAAAGCCTGCGAACCAATACAGAAAGCTGTATTCAAATGTTTTTCCACAATTATATCACATTTGACCCACAAAACATCTGTTTTGTGCACATAAACCCTGTGGATAATGTGGACAATTCTGTGAATAAGTAATATAGGCTGATTTTACCTGTGGATAAACCTGTTGTTATCTTTAGAAATCCTAACGTTTTATGTTAACACAATACCTTTCATAATATTCATCTGCCCTAAAAACTTTTAATGGGAAATAGCTATAAATATTGCTTTTGGAGGATTTTATTTCCATTAGTAATACCACTTTAATTTATATAGCACCATATCTCACAATGAAATCCATTATTATGTAACGTTAGTGAATTATTGTTTTTCGTTTTATTGATCAAAATTTGATTGCATACTCCTTCATTTTTTGTTGAAATTGCATATTGTTTAAATTCGCAGAATTTGTGATAATAAGATTGTGAGAGGGAAAGAAAATTATAGGGGTGTGATGTATAACACCGAACAATATACATCATCCAATTAACAATATAATATATTTAATTACGAATGCAATTACAACGTAGCAAAGAACTTAGAATCGATATAATAATATACACACTTAATATGTACACCGAATCATACAAACCAACGCTCTAATTTGACACCCGTCAAACGATAAAACATATTTAACATTACACCCTTTTCTCTTATATATAAAATATACATATAATAAAGCTTACTAAAAAACCGAAACTAAGTTTCGGTTTTTCGCTTTCTTAGCCTCTTGGAATGAAAGAGGCTAAAGAAAGGGCCTCAATGGCTCTAGCTTTTATTATAAGGCAAACATAATTTTATTAGGAAACTAAGCAATATAAAAAAGGAGTCGTGAAAACATCATGACTCCTTTTCTACTTTATAAATTAACCGTCTTTAATACCAAGACTTATTCTTTCAAACGTTTTTCAAGAGCATCCAGCTGCGCCAGCAATTCTTTTGGCAGCTTTTCTCCATATGATGCATAGTGCTCTCTTACTGACTCAACTTCACTGAGCCACTGTTCCTTATCAACTTTCAAGAGCTCTTCCATATCCTCTTTGCTTACATCAAGTCCGTTTGTATCGATAGCATCAACTGTAGGCATATATCCTATAGGAGTCTTCACTGCTGTACCCTTGCCGGAAACTCTTTCAACAATCCACTTGAGAACACGGCTGTTTTCACCGAATCCAGGCCACAACCATCTTCCGTCGCTGTCCTTGCGGAACCAGTTTACATAGAATATCTTCGGAAGCTTGCTATCATCAGTCTTAGTACCGATGTCAAGCCAGTGTTGGAGATAATCATTTACATTATAGCCTATGAAAGGAAGCATAGCGAATGGGTCACGACGTACCTGGCCGATTTTATTTGAAATTGCCGCAGCTGTAATTTCAGAACCCATGATCGAACCCATAAATACACCGTGGTTCCAGTCAAAGCTTTCATGAACCAACGGAATAGTGCTTGGACGACGTCCACCGATGAGAATAGCAGAAATCGGCACACCCTGAGGATCTTCCCATTCAGGAGCAATTACAGGACACTGACTTGCAGGTGCTGTAAAACGTCCGTTAGGATGTGCTGCTGGAGTCTCTGAACCTGGAGTCCAGTCATTGCCTTTCCAATCTATGAGGTGATCAGGTGCGTCAGTTCCAATACCTTCCCACCAAACATCACCATCGTCAGTTAATCCAACGTTTGTAAATATTGTATTCTTTTCGATTGAATGCATTGCATTTGGATTTGAATCCATGGATGTACCTGGAGCAACTCCAAAGAATCCTGCTTCAGGGTTGATAGCGTAGAGACGACCGTCCTTGCCAAACTTCATCCATGCAATGTCGTCACCGATTGTTTCAACTTTCCAGCCCGGAATTGTAGGAATAAGCATAGCCAGATTTGTTTTTCCGCAGGCACTTGGGAAAGCACCGGTAACATATGTTTTATTGCCCTCTGGGTCAGTTATGCGAAGGATGAGCATATGCTCAGCCAACCAACCTTCATCACGTGCCAAAACGGACGCGATACGAAGTGCAAAGCATTTCTTTCCTAAAAGCGCATTTCCACCATATCCGGATCCATAGGACCATATAGTCCTTTCTTCTGGGAAATGACTAATGTATTTTTTCTCTATTGGTGCACATGGCCAGTCTGAATCCTTTTGGCCCTCTTCCAATGGAGCTCCAACTGAGTGAAGACATGGTACAAATTCTCCGTCTTCTCCAAGCTGATCTAATACAGCTTTACCTATGCGTGTCATGATACGCATATTAACAACAACATAAGGACTGTCGGTCAATTCAATACCGATCTTGGAGATAGGTGAGCCGATAGGTCCCATGGAGAAAGGAATAACATACATTGTTCTTCCTTTCATGCAACCCTTGTACAATCCCTTCATAGTTGTCTTAAGTTCTTCCGGGTCAATCCAGTTGTTGGTAGGTCCTGCATCCTCTTTAGTCTTAGATGCAATAAAAGTTCTGTCTTCAACACGAGCAACATCGGATGGGTCGCTGCGGAAGAGATAACATCCCGGACGTTTTTCAGGATTTAAAGGTGTTGCTAAACCCGAATCTACCATCAGCTTTAATAGGCGGTCATTTTCTTCCTGTGAACCATCGCACCAATAAATTTGATCAGGCTGACACATTTCAGCCATTTCTTTTACCCAAGCCTGCAATTTCTTGTTTGATGTCATTAGAAATTCTCCTTCCAAAATAAAGTATTATTTATGCTATTGCATTTTGCAATATAAGTGAACCGAAATAATTTCGGTATTTTATGCTCTGTAACGAATTAGTTAATTTTTTCACTAACATCCTAACACAAAACCACCAAAATATCAACAAGTCTTTTGCCTTTTTATGCATGTTTTGATGAAGTATCAACCCTCCTGTTTTTATTCTAATAAAGGCGACAAATTCCTCACTTTTTTGCCTCAAAAAGTATGCGATGTTATACAACTATACATTGAGAGTATTATATTTGATAATTATTTTTATACATTTGCTTCTGTGATAGAATACCTATATATTGCGAAAAAGAATTTGTGATCCTTGTGAGAAACAGGTTAGATTGCAATAACATCCGACACAATGCCTAATTTTCTGCAGATGTGCAGATTTTGGGTTGATTTAATCTCGAATATTTTATAAAATTATAATAGGATGTACATATTGCATCAGTTAATTGGAACTTTGTGTCACTCAGGGTTTTTACTTATATTAATACATCTTTAGTTTGGTTAACAATTTTCAATAATATATTGAATAAATTATTTTTGGGGGGAAGATATTTTTATGAAAAAAGCAAAAATGATTTTTTCGCTGGTTGTTGCTTTCACGGTTCTGGCTGCTTTTTGTTTTTCACAGAATACAGCATCAACAGTAACCGCTGTTGACAGCAACAACGACGACTGGTTGCATTGTAAAGGCAACAAGATTTACGACATGTATGGAAACGAAGTCTGGCTGACAGGTGCCAACTGGTTTGGTTTTAACTGTAGTGAAAACTGTTTCCATGGTGCTTGGTATGACGTTAAGGGTATTCTAACAAGCGTTGCCGACAGAGGTATTAACTTTCTGAGAATACCAATTTCCACAGAGCTTCTGTACAGCTGGATGATTGGAAAGCCGAATCCGGTTTCCAGTGTAACTGCCAGCAATAATCCTCCGTATCATTGTGTTAACCCTGACTTTTACGATCCTGAAACCGACGATGTAAAAGACAGTATGGAAATCTTCGATATCATTATGGGATACTGTAAGGAACTTGGAATTAAGGTAATGGTAGATATACATAGCCCTGATGCCAACAACTCCGGACATAACTATGAGTTGTGGTACGGTAAGGATACCAGTACCTGCGGAGTAGTTACTACAAAAATGTGGATAGACACTTTGGTTTGGCTGGCCGATAAGTACAAAAACGATGATACATTATTGGCGCTTGACCTGAAAAACGAGCCTCACGGAAAGCGTGGCTATATGGATGAAGTACCTGAAATGCTTGCAAAGTGGGATAACTCTAAAGACGAAAACAACTGGAAATACGCTGCTGAAACTTGTGCAAAAGCAATTTTGGATGTAAATCCTCATTTGTTGATAATGATTGAAGGTGTTGAACAGTATCCTAAGACTGAAAAAGGCTATACCTATGATACACCGGATATCTGGGGTGCAGTAGGTGATGCTTCTCCGTGGTATGGTGCATGGTGGGGCGGAAACTTAAGAGGTGTTAAAGACTATCCTATTGATTTAGGTCCTTTGACCAGTCAGATAGTATACTCTCCGCACGACTACGGTCCGTCGGTATATGCTCAAACATGGTTTGATAAAGACTTCACAACTCAGACCTTGTTAGATGACTATTGGTATGACACTTGGGCATATATTAACGATCAGGGAATTGCACCACTACTCATAGGTGAGTGGGGAGGACATATGGATGGTGGCAAGAACCAAAAATGGATGACATTGCTAAGGGATTATATGATCGAGAACCGCATTCACCACACATTCTGGTGTATAAATCCAAACTCCGGTGATACCGGCGGATTAATCGGAAATGACTGGTCCACTTGGGACGAAGAGAAATACGGATTGTTAAAGCCTTCATTATGGCAGACCAAAGATGGCAAGTTTATCGGACTTGACCATAAAATTCCTCTTGGTTCCAACGGAATTTCATTGGGTGAATACTACGGAACACCACAAGTAACAGACGCTCCTGCAACACCGACTCCAAAGCCAACTTATTTACCGACTCCTACAATATCACCTAAACCGGGATTTACTTATGGTGATATTAATAGCGACGGTAATGTCAACTCAACAGACCTTACTACGTTAAAGAGAATATTGCTGAAGATTCCGGTATCAAATGCGAACCTGGACGCTGCAGATGTAAACAAGGACGGTAAGGTGACTTCAACAGACGCTACTATCCTAAAAAGGTATTTGCTTAAGGTAATTGATAAACTTCCATTTGTATCATAGTAATTGCAGTTTTGGTTAGATTGATAAATGAAATAAAGGTTGACTGCCGAACACATGGCAGTCAACCTTTTTAAATAAGCTACATTATTTGTCCTTCATTCCGGTATAAATTAGAATGGCATCCCTCAAGAACTTTGCAGTTCCCGGTTGTTCCTTATCATAATACTCAGTAAATCTCTCGTCCTCAACATACATTCTGGCAAGTCCGGCATGGGCTTCCTTGCTGTAGCTTCCCCATGAATAGCATAACCATTGGCGATGCAAGTCTGCAGCTTTTTGAGCGAGCTCGCCTGCGGGATTGCCCGTTGCAAAGGCTTGCTTTAATATCTCATTCAACTCAAGAGACAGCTTTTCCATCTCTTCATACTGCTCTTTCGTCATGTTTTTGAACTTTTTATAGGATTCATCGACCTGTCCATCTCCGTATTTAGCTCTGATCTCTTCTCCATACTTTTGCTCGTTCTCGTCGAGCATTTTCTGTTTAAAACCTTCAAATTTTTCCTTATCAGTCATTTCAGCTCTCCTTTCCGCAGCCGCAATTGTCTTACTCACATTTGCGATTAACAATTCCAACTGCTCTCTTTTTTGGAGGAGCTTTTCGCGATGCTCTATCAGTGCAGCAAGCGGGTCAAAAGAAGGTGACGTAATAATATCCTTAATGCAGTCAAGACCCACGCCCAATTCCCTGTAAAAAAGTATTTGCTGCAGAGTGTCAACTTCCTTCTGACCATATATCCTGTAGCCTGATGAATTTATTCTTGCCGGCTTAAGAATACCCAACTCATCATAATACCTAAGGGTACGGCCACTGACCCCAGCCAGAGATGCAAGCTTTTGCACTGTGTACTCCATGCTTTCACCTCCTCACAAGAATACTCTACACCTTTACGCTGCGTTAATGTCAATAACTTTTTTATGTTTTACACACCTTAATCTTTTCAATCCTTTTTTCGCTTACCTCTTCTACTTTGAATACAAGTCCGTTGAATTCTATTTGAGGTTTTTCATCGTCATTTGGAATTCTCCCCAACTGACTTATGACAAAACCGCTCAATGTGTCATATTCATCCTCAGGCAGCTGTGCGTCTACCCATTCGTTTAGAGTGTCAAGCCCGGCAGAACCATTAAACACATAAGTACTATCATCCAGCTTTTCAAAATCTTTTTCTTCTTCATCGTATTCATCAAATATATTACCTACAATCTCCTCAACAAGATCTTCCATAGTAACAATTCCCGCTGTTCCACCGTACTCATCAATAATAATTGCTATATGATTTTTGTTTTTCTGCAATTCAGCAAAAAGCTCGTCTGCCTTCTTTGACCAAGGAACATTATAAGGCTTTCTGCTAATCTTTTTCAAATCAAAGTTTTTAGTAGTATTCTCACTACCAATATATTTTATCAAATCTTTAACATGCAAGATTCCAACAATATTATCTATACTTTCTTCATACACCGGTATCCTCGTATATTTCTCTTCAATAAACAAAGTCATCACTTCATTAAGACTTGCATTGTCCGGAAGGGCTATAATATCAGTCCTGTGTGTCATAATATCCATGACAGTCTTATTGTCAAAATCAAAAATATTGTTAATCATTTCCTTTTCGGTTTCCTGTATGGCTCCTTTTTCCTCTCCTACGTCCACCATCATTCGAATCTCTTCTTCCGTAACCTCTTCTTCATCTGCATTAGGGTCAATACCAAACAGTCTTACCACCAAATTGGTTGACGCATTGAGAAACTTTACAACAGGATAAGTAACAACCGAAAGAAAATAGAGGGGTTTGGCAGCAAACATGGATATGGCTTCCTCTTCCTTCATTGCAAGCCTTTTAGGAACCAATTCACCTATTACAAGTGAGAAATATGACAGAATCACAGATATGAAAATCATTGATAAAGTTTTCAGCACTGCATCCGGAATAGGAGCACCCATCTGCTTTATAAAAGCTGCCAGTCTATCAGAAAAGCTCTCGGACGCAAAAGCACTCGATAGTGTTCCTCCAAGAGTAATACCGACTTGGATGGTGGCCAAAAACCTGCCCGGTTCGGATAATAGTTTTTTTAGCAATGCAATCTTCTTTTTGTTCTTTTCATCGCTCATCATTCTGAGCTTATTGTCATTTAATGATATCAGTGCAATCTCCGAAGCTGCAAAAAATCCATTCAGCACTATCAATAGTACTAAAACCAGAATCTCAACAAACAATTAAAATCATCCTCCACATTAATATAATTAGATTAAAAAAAAACATAATAAACCCATGCTACGGATTTACTATGGCCCCTTTGTAATTACCGATTTTTATATTGTCCATTTTTACAGTACCCTCTGATTTTAATAACAACCATAGTGCGTCGATGCTTTGTAAATCCGCCGGATAGTCATCCATTATCTTATCACCCCCAATTAAATCATAAATTTCTTACATTGATAATAAAATAAATTTACTATTTTCCAATTCAAATGTCAAGCAGATAGAAAGTCAAGGGAAACCATTTCCCTTGACTTAGCCTTTTATATCATCTCAATTTCACCAAATTTATTGCCCACCTCAATACGAATAATTCCATGTTCCGATACCTGCTCCATCTTTTCATTCAATACGGCAAGTCGCTCCGGTGATACTACAAAACGAATTGTCTTCTTTTGCCCGCATTCCAAAAAAACCTTTTCAAAGCCCAATAGCTGTTTCTTCGGTCCAGTGACCGTTCCGTACTGCCTGTAAACATACAATTGGGCAGTCACTTCACCCCACATATCGCCGGTATTTTTTACGTCTATACTGACTTCAAACTCCTGATTGCCATATACCCTTTCCGGATGACTCAAATTGGAATACTCAAAATCCGTATAGCTAAGTCCGAATCCAAATGGGTACAGGGGATCGTAAGCAGTATTTATCCTTGAATTGTAGACGCAGGGTAATTGAGAAATATCTCTCGGAAAAGATATGGGCAAACATCCCGAAGGATTGTAGTCCCCAAAAATAACATCGGCTATTGCACATCCTCCCTCAGTTCCCGGAAGACATGACCATAAAAGAGCATTTGTATTCTCTACAATCTGCGATATCAAAAGAGGCCTTCCGCTTATTAAGACTGTAACGATGGGTATATTGGTCTTGTGCAAAAGCTCCAGCATTTCAACCTGTTCATCAGGCAGTCTCAAATCCTTTGAATCCCCAAACCACTCTGCGTAAGGCTCCTCTCCGGCAACAAAAATACATACTTGCGAAGCTCTTGCAGCTTCGATTATTTTTTCTTTTTCAGTGTAATTATCAATAAACTGTATCTTTGTCCCTTTCGAAACCTTGCTTGAAATAGAGTCAAGAATAGTATCTCCCCCGGTGAGCTGTTCCTCAGAGGCTCCCTGCCACAGCATAGTCCATCCGCCGCAAAGATGCCTTCTGCATGCAGCTGCTTCCCCTACGACAAGAATTGAATCCACGTCCTTTGAAAGAGGAAGAACCTTTTCTTCATTCTTCAATAATACTATGGACTGTCTTGCAGCCATTCGTGCCGCATCCCTTGCTTCATCGGATATAATTATACTATTGGCTTTTGCCTCATCAATTGGTCTCTTATCAGCCAAGTTGTATTTAATCTTCGCTTTCAGTATTCTTTCAACTGCTTCATCTATACGACTTAAGGGTATCCTGCTATTTTCAACATTACGCTCAATAATATCGGCATATTTCAAATCAACAGGCACCATTATAATATCAATGCCGTTGTTTATCGTCTTTACCACAGCGTCTTCGACCGTCCTGCAAATCTTATGATAATTGTATAATTTGTGTACATCTCCCCAGTCGGTAGTTATAATTCCTTCAAATCCAAGCTCTCCTCGCAAAATATCATTAATCAGCCAATCGGAAACAAGGACTGGAACACCATTCACCTCTACACTGCTAAGCATTACCACTTCTACACCGGCTTCTACCGCAGCCTTAAATGGCAACAGGTGTATTTCCCTCAAGGTTCTCTCCGAAATATCCACCGGACTTCGATCTTTACCGTTAAAGGAACTGCCGCAGGCAATGTAATGTTTGGCACAGGCCATTACCCGAGAAGATTCTTGAGTCCCTTCAACGAAGCTTTTTGCCATTTGGGCCGAAAGATAAGGGTCTTCACCCAATGTCTCATAGGTTCTGCCCCACCTTGGATCTCTTGCGATATCAAGTCCCGGTGCATAGTTCAAATCAACTCCAACGGCCGCCAACTGCTTTGCCGTAATTTCCGCTTCAACCCTCGCCACATGAGGATTCCATGTTGCTGCAATTGCAAGGTTATGGGGAAAAACAGTACCATTATATATAAAGTTAAAGCCGTGGACCGCGTCCAATCCGTAGATTATAGGTATCTTAAGCCTGGTTCTGGAGCTATATTCTTTGATGGTGCCAATCAGCTCGATCCATCCCTCAACCGTACTTCTAGGAGCTGCAGAACCACCGCTCATAACTGATCCTATATTATAGTCAACCAACACTTTTTTCAGGGCATCATGGTTTAGATTATTTTCGATTCTAAGCCATTCCTCTTCACTCAGCTCATCGTCCCAGGGCTCTTGCATTAGTCTGTGGGTTTCGATTTGAATAATCTGACCGATCTTTTCCCGAAGGGTCATCTTTGACATGAGCTCCTCAACTTGCTTTTGCACATTATCCATTTTGTACACCCCTTAAAATCATCGAATAAAAACAAATATCTGTATAATTATTATTCTATAGGGTATTTAAGCCCCCACTCTTTTCTTAGTGCGTCCAGAATCCTCATGATTTCCAAGCTCTCGTCCAAAGGCATAATATCGCTCTCAAGCTTTCCTTCCTTAAGACATCTGTTTACTTCCTGGGCCTGGTAGTTCAACCCGTTGGATACAAAAGGGATTCTCACAACCTTCTCCTCCTGCCCATGTAATTGAATTGAAAATTCGGTTGGACGTGAAAAATTTGGAATCTTTATATATCCTTCTGTCCCGCAAATTACACCGTCATGGGGTATGTCAACACTATATGAAGAGGCCATCATTGCCACTTTCCCGTATTCGTATTCAAACATATAGGCCGCATGTTCATCAACCTTTGAGCTGTCTATATACCCAAAGGTTTTTATGTTGACAGGAGACTTTTTGAAAACAAGTCTGGAAAAGGAAACAGGGTACACCCCCAAATCCAGCAATGCTCCCCCTGCCAGGTTTGGATCAAAGTAGTATTTCGGCGCATTTCGCCCCTTTGCTCTAAATCCGAAATCGGCTCTCAATAGACCGATATCTCCTATTACATTTTCCGAAAGCACGCGGTTTAGCTCAACTATGCACGGCAAAAACCTTGTCCACATTGCTTCCATCAAAAAAACTTTATTCTCTCTTGCCGCTTTAATTAAATCTTCAGCCTGTTTTGAATTAACTGTGAAAGGCTTTTCGCACAGGACGGGCTTCTTATTTTCCAGGCAAAGGAGGGTGTGTTCATAGTGATAGTTATGTGTGGTGGCTACATATATGACATCCACAGATTCATCTTTTACAAGATCGAGATAGTTTTCATAGTAACGCTCAACATTATAAATTTCGGCAAATTCAGCAGCCCTTCCCGGAGTCTTTGACGCAACAGCTGCCAATTCTGCATCGGGCACATATTGCAAACTTTCTGCAAAAGTCCTTGCAATTCTTCCACAACCTAATATTCCCCATCTTATTTTCTTCTCCATAATCATATCCTGCCTTTTATTTTTTATATTTATCCTAACAACTATCTTAATTGAAGTGATTATTTTCAAAACGCCTTTCGGCCTGCTTTGGAAGTGTATTTAGCTACTATTTACAGTCTTCAATTTTATTATAAATTTATTCTAAACAAGTATATCCAATTTGTCAACAGAGGTGAAAGCTCCAAAGCGTTGGCTATTGGGACTTCCCGCCTCTTGTCCCAACTTTTTATTGACTTAATTTTCATTTTGTATTATCATATTTTAAAGTATGGTATCAGATACCATTGGCTCAATTTGCAGAGCATTTTACTCTAATTGAGGTGGCCTGCGTTTAAATCGCGGATGGGTCACCGAGTTATTTTATTTTTTGAATTAATTAAGGATAAAAAGCAATTAGTTTGCTAAGAATAAAATGGATTTTATGGTGTTGTTACACTAGGAGGAATGTAATAAATGCATTGGTCGGATGAAGTTGCTAAGAAGCTTATTAGCTTACACCCTGATAAGGAAGAGTTTGTACTGGCTGCAGGAACAAGCCCTTCAGGGACAGTCCATATAGGTAATTTTAGGGATGCTGTTACCGTTTACTTTGTTGCAAAAGCTCTTAGGAGTCAGGGAAAAAAGACGGTTTTGCTTTTGTCGTGGGATGACTACGACCGTTTCAGAAAAGTCCCTAAGAACCTTCCCGAGGACAAAATCAAAGAATATGAAAACTATATCGGTCTACCCTATTCTGCAGTGCCTGACCCCTTTGGTTGTCATGCTTCCTATGCAGAACACTACGAGAAGGAATATGAAGAATCCCTTAAAAAGATCGGTCTTGAATTCGATATAATCAGATATCAATCCAAGGAGTATATGAGCGGAAGGTATAAAGACGGGATAATAACAGCGCTGAAAAACAGAAAAGAAATATATGATATAATGCAGGAGTTTAAGACACAGGAGTATTCTGCTGAGGAAAGGGAGAATTTCTATCCTCTGTCTATATATTGTGATAAATGCGGAAAGGATACTACGAAAATCACCGAATTATCCTCCGATTGCAATGTTGTGGGCTATAGCTGCAAATGCGGAAATGTCTCAACTGTGAATATTTCCGAACAGGGCAACAGCAAGCTTCCATGGAAGGTTGACTGGCCTATGAGATGGACGTATGAAGGTGTCGACTTTGAGCCCGGCGGAAAGGATCATGCATCACCTCAGGGAAGCTATCAGGTGTCCAGAATAATTGCCAAAAAGATTTATAATATTTATGAGCCACTGTTCCAGGGCTATGAGTTTATTGGAATAAAAGGCTTGACAGGAAAAATGTCCGGTTCTTCGGGCTTGAATATAAATCTCGAAGAATTGCTAAAGATATATCCTCCGGAAATCATCTGGTGGATTTATGCCAAAAAGACTCCTAACGAAGCTTTTGATATAAGCCTTGGAGATGATGTACCGCGAATTTACGGTGAATTTGACAGAGTTTATGAAAACTATTATAAGAATGATGAAAGTTTAGATGAAATCACCAAAAGTACGCTGGATATTATATTAGACGGAAGCCCTAAAAAGGTTAATCCTCCTTTTAGTATCCTATTGACTTTATACTCAATTTCCAACGGCAAAATTGATATGATAGAAGAAATGTTTACAAAAATCGGCATGAGCTTTAAAGCTGAAGAGCTCAAAGAAAGGCTCGATAAAGTTGCTTACTGGCTACAAAAGTACGCACCGAATATGCTGATGAAGTTAAATACATCCCCGGATTTCGAATATTTTGAAACTCTGGATGATGAAGTAAAAGGTTGGGTCAAAGCTTTTTGTGATTTAATCAAAATTAAGATGGATTCCGAGGAATTGACTACTCAGCTTTATGCTATTCCTAAAAAGGAATCGGCAGACAATAAGGAAAACAAGAAGAATCAGTTGTTATTCTTCAAAACCATGTATCGTTTGCTGATTGGAGAAGATAAAGGACCAATGCTCTCAACATTGATCCTGGCTGTAGGTTCCGAGAATATTCTGCCCATAGTTGAGCCTTTAGTGGCAGGAAACACAAATAATTGATTATCAGAATAAATGAATCCTTGAAACACTATATTGCCAAGTGTTTCAAGGATTTTTTATTACCCTCTTGGGTTTTTCACTTCGAAGGCAAAGGGGCTCTATGCCCCTTTTTTATTGCTAATTCTTCCATAATGGCATTTCTACAATTACCTTGAACAAATCTCCATCTATCTGTATATCAAACTTTCCTCTCTGCAGAGTAGTCAAACTTTGAGCAATAGACAATCCCAGGCCCGAGCCTTCCGTCGTTCTGGACTCATCGCCTCTCACAAATCTTTCCGTCAATCGTTCTGAAGGTATATCCAGAGGAAACGCCGATATATTTTTTATAATCAATACTCCGTCAGTTTGACTTTTTGTTATATTGATATAAACTCTTGAATTTCGCATGGAGTATTTCAAAACATTTGACATAAGATTTTCTATTATTCGCCACATATGCTTTCCATCAGCCAGCACAAATACATTTTTCTCCTCCGCATTAATTCGAATATCGAGCCCTGCTTTTGCGGTTTTCTCTTGGTATTCTCCACACGCCTGCATAATAAGTTCATGCATATCCACCTTTTCAAAATTGACTGCCATGTTTCCGCTGGACGCTTTGCTTGCCTCCACCAAATCCTCAATAAGCACCTTAAGCCTTGCGGATTTTTCCTCAAGAATACCGATGTATTCCTTTGATTTCTTGCTTCCCACCTCTTCTTTTTTCAGCAAATCAACATAATTTATTATAGAGGTCAAGGGTGTCTTTAGGTCATGGGATACATTGGTTATTAGCTCAGTCTTCATGCGTTCACCCTTTATTGCTTCGTCAACGGCCTTTTTCAATCCTCCCTGGATATTACAAATATTTTCCACGAAAGCAGCAAACGCAGGGGACATTTTATCGGTGTTCATTTCATAGTCAAGATTGCCCTGGGATATCTGTTTGGTTCCCTCCATAATTGTTGAGAGGGACCTCAATGCGCCGGCAGTAGAAGCAAAAGCCAATGCATTCAGAGATACCAGTAAAAAAATCGAAATTACCCCCATAGTTCTATAGTAGTAATGGGAAAGTGCCTGAATAAATATTGCAAATAAAATGCTGTTTATAACTGAATAAACAAGAAGCAATATCAATATCCATGCTTTAAAAATTTTACCATTAAAGCATCCCTTAATGAAGGCTTTAATTTTTTCTAAAATAATTATAAAAAGAATATTGCTTGACAAATTTCCCCTCTTTGTCTGCCGTATCAGGGATAATGAATAGGATAGCGAAGATATAAAGGTCAAACTTAGTACAACAGCCAAAACCAGTGTAACTCTAGACACATTATGATAGTAGTCATCCAAAGCTCTCTCAAAAACAAATGCACATATGCAAATCAAAATTGTAACCCCTACTGTGTGTATATCTAAATACACTTTGTCTATAAAGGGCAAAGATTCGCTTTCTTCCTTTCCTTCCCTCCAAATCCCTCGCCAAGCGCCAATGAAAATGTATGCTAAACATGCTATCATCAGTATAAAGCTTGATATCAATAAAACTATTGCAAATATTATTAAGGATTTTACTCTATTATAGAGAACATAATCATCGTAGAATTCGTCTCCCGGTTTCAATGGCTCTATAACTGCGGCATGAATTTCATAGTCCGTTCCTTTCATTATTTTCATTATATAATTGGCATCATATAATTTTTGATTATATACAAGGCCCCGGTCTATATATGTATATGTACGTTGCTTTTTCAGTAATTCAACTGGTTTCTCATCTTCTATATTTGTAATAACTTCTCCTGTTTGTTTATTTCGGATGTAATAGCCGAAGTTTAATGTGGTGGAAATTTTTTGGGTAGAATTATATAACGCACTTAATTTATCGCAAATTATATTCTGATCGGTTTCAGTAGCAATAATATCCTTTTCGGTTTTTACATCTTTTAGCCAAATATAATATTCCACAATGCTTGCAACACTACTGTTAAAATTGGATAAATACTTGGGATAGCTGTAATAGTCCTCACATATGACAATCTGATCATTTTTTATCAGGAAACCGCTGCTTCCACACACACTTAAAAAACTCAGCCATGCGAGGAAAAAAGCAAGCATCTTTGTTTTATTTGAATATTTAATACTTTTCCATTTTATATCCAATGCCCCACACCACCTTTAGATATTTTGGTTCTTTCGGATTTATTTCTATCTTCTCCCTTATGCGACGAATGTGCACAGCAACTGTGTTTTCCGATAAACACGCCGGTTCCTTCCATACATTTTCATATATCTGATCTATCGAAAACACTTTACCCGCATTTTTCAGGAGAAATAGCACAATACCGTACTCCGTCGCTGTTAACTTCACTAAATCCCCATCAATTCTCAACTCTTTGGCCTCTACATCAAGCTCCAACCCTCCGGTTTTCAATATTCCTCTCTTTTGTTCCGCTCCTCCGAGCTGAGTGTACCGCCGCATCTGTGACTTTACTCTTGCAATAAGCTCCAATGGATTGAAGGGCTTTGTCACGTAGTCATCAGCACCGAAGTTAAGCCCTATAATCTTGTCTGTATCCTCAGACTTTGCAGACAAGATTATTATGGGTATATTTAGCTCTTCGCGGATTTTTATGGTTGCAGATAATCCATCCAATTCCGGCATCATCACATCCATTATTACCAAATGGATTTTTTCTTCCTCCAAAGCCTTCAATGCCTGCTTTCCCGTATATGCTTTGACAACATCGTATCCCTCCTGTTTCAAGTAAATTTCCACTGCCTCTACTATAGCTTTGTCATCATCGCATACTAGAATATTGAATTTCTCCATATGTATCGGCCCCCAATACTTTTCTGTAATAATGCATCTTAATATCACCTGCCTTTTTATTTATATAATAGCAGGCAAACCTTACAAAACTTTTCATAAAATTCTTAAACTTTTCTTAAGATTAATCTATATCTTAGAAAACATCAAGCATAAACTATAGGGTTCAAACATAATTGCACGTAAAAAAGCTCGGGACATCGAGTCCCTTCGCTTTTGACTCTTTCATTTTACTCCAAGAGGCTAAATAAAACGGGCAGCGCATTTGCTACCCGTTTTATTTTTGTACATTATTAAATGTAAATATCAACTGCTTTTAATTATTATTTATATGGGTATAGACGGTATTCTATTGAGTAAATACCTCTTTAAAATAGTAACGTCTGTAGAATTTATTCTGCCGTCTCTATTCAGGTCAGCAGCTTCTTCGGAAGTGTTAAACTGATGAATAACTTTAAGCAAATACCTATTCAACATAGTCAAGTCTGTGGAATTTACCCTCTTATCCCCATTCAAATCCCCATACATAACTTCCTTAACAGGGGTAGGTGTTGCAGATGGTGTAGGTGTTGGTGTTGGTACAGGTACATTCGGTGACGGCATTGATGGATCTATCTGCATTGAAGAATCTCCAAAGAATCTATAGAGACCTGCACATGCTCCTACAAAAGCAGCATTATAGTCAATGGCAACCTCATTGTAAATATAGTCTTTTGTTACATCTATATGCTGGTCACCCAAATCAGGACCACCAACCAGTGCACCATACAATACATGTTTATGCGGGGAAGAATCATTGGCATCTTTTAAACCCGAAGCAGCCCTATGGTGCGGAAATTTGACCGAATTACTGCTATAGCCTACAACATAACAACGATTTAATGGATTTTTACCGAGCAAATAGTCCATTTGTGACCTTGCCCAATTACTGTATTTTGATGGGCTGTCCCCATTATGCTTATCGTATACAAGGGCTACGAGTTGTGCAGCAGTATTATACCTAGCAGATCCCCACTGGTCAAGGAAAACATATCCTGCGCCAGATTTAGGAATATTATTCATCCAGTTATTAAGCAAATCTTCTACAGGTTTCCAAAAGTTTACTTCTCCATAAGGTTTCTGGTTAGCAACTCTAATATACCAATTTTCAAACTCTTGACTGTTTCTGTCATACTTGTCATTTATTTCAGCTAAAATACATCCTACCCCTGTCCGTACATCATTCCAACAATGTATCCACCATGCAGGTGATTCGAAGACATGGTATTTAAATGCTTCTTCTAAATAGTGATCGTCCTCAGTAGCCAAATAAAGCCATGCCGCAGCCCAACAGTAATCATCTTTCCAATCGGAAGAACTATAATAACCCTTTGGTCCATCATCATTAACCTGTTTGTTATTTTTTTCTGCAAATCTAAACAGGGCTTTTGCATAGTCAAGGTTTTTTGCAGCGTACTGAGGGTCTGTGTCCTTAAAGTTCAGATAGTTTACTGCAAGGGAAGCCGCTGCTGCTGTAACAACATCCGTTGAAGGTAGCTGCGCGGTAGCAAACCAACCTTTTCTGAACATGGTATCATTTTCAGGTGCATCCCAAGATCCATGGTCTATATCGCCATCGCCTACCTGATAACAAAATGCCACTACATTACCGGAGCTGTCTCTGAAAGTACACTTCATAAAATAATCATTAAAGTACCTTAAAAGCGTTTCCGCATGAGCAGCCTGACCCGTTGCTTGAAACTGCTCTCTGAATTCATAATATCCCCAACCCACTGTTGAAGCGGCATAGCCCTCAGGCATACCGAACTTTACGTGGTCGCCGGCATCATGGAAACCGCCCGAAACGTCAACTTTGCCATTCCCATCGGGATCCAATACACTTCTATTGCTACTGATAAAGCCATCCGACATATTGGTGTTTTGAGAATCCAGTCGAAGTTCTGCATCATATACATGACAATCCCCTCTCCAGTCTAATAGACCATTCTCATCAACACCAGTACCGCACATATTCGCATCATAAAAGAACATGGAATACTGCAATGCCTTTGCATAATTGTATTCCCCGGCAGCATCAGTGCTTACAGTGTTAAAAGGAACAATTCCTACAACTGTGATTGCAAGACTTATTAGAAATGCCCCTGCTTTCTTTGGAAAAAACTTCCTTTTCATCATATCCCTTTCCTTTCTTAATAATAATAAATTATTTATGTTAAACTAATACCAAACATAAATTAATAAAATTGGGTCAATTAATAAAAAAACAGATAAAGTAAGGACTAAATTTGGGATATAGAATATAGCAAGACGTTTTTTCAATGAATTAATGGCAATATTTGTTTTCTAAAAAGAATAGTATTACTGCAACTGATTCAATTTTTGATCTTTTTTAATTATCAATATACTACTTTATCCTTTCACTAATATCTTACTATATTTTTCTTTACATTACAATTAGATTTCTTCACTAAAATTTATCGAGTGTCTTCGGTTTTACCTCTTTCATTTCACTCTAAGAGGCAAAATAAAAGCTCGGGACATCCAATCCCTTCGCTTTAGCCTCTTTAATTTCACTCCAAGAGGCTAAAGTAAAAGCCGGCATCATAAGACACCGGCCGACACCACAGGACTAATCCTGTAAATATTAAATTACACTCCTCATTATTTTTGAACGGGAAAATCCAATATTATACGAAGCAAATACCTCTTTAATATACTAAAGTCCGTTGAATTTATCTTTCCATCTCCATTTAAATCTCCTGCTTTTTCGGAAACGTTGAATTCTTTAATAATTTTAAGAATATATCTTTTCATAATAGTCAGGTCCGTTGAAGTAATTTTGCCATCGCCATTCAAATCTCCATATTGAACTTCCGGTGATATTGTAGGTGTAGGAGACGGATTTGGCGTCGGATCATCATAACCTGATATAGGGTAGGTTTTTAGGTCTGGAAGTTCATCCAAAGTTATGCAGTATTCACTGGTATATATTTCAATCAGCCAGTCAACAGGATTGTTCTGTTCTCCTGTCAGCCACCAGCCATACCATGGACAGAAATAAAGCCATCCCGCCTTTTCATTTACAAGATTTGAAACTCTCGGAATTGTATCATTCTCGCTCATTGCAACCAGCTTTTTGCCGTCAGTGAGTTTTACCAAATTATAAAATGTGGATGAAATTGCGCTTCCGTTAGGCAATCCGTCTTTGGCATTATATTTGTCGTAACCGACAATATCCACCACATCATCGCCCGGGTACCATGCCGCTGAAGTCTCATAAGTATATGAAGTCCAAACCCATATAAGATTATTCAAACCATATTCGTTGGTAAACTTATCATAGAGAAGCCTGTAAAGCTCAACACAAGGCTCCGGACCTTCGGCGCCCCACCAGAACCAGCCACCCTCTGCCTCATGGAGCGGTCTGAACAGTATCGGAACTCCGGCATCCTGAACCTGCTTTAGCTTTTTTGCCATAAAATCAATATCGTTTAGCATTGCAATATTTTCTTCCGTTCCCGGAGTCAAAGCCTTTGATATACTGAAGGTTGTACTTTCTGTATAAAAACTGTTGTCTGCTTTCTTGCCAATATCCGCAGGGGAGAACCAGTGCCAGCAAACCGTTGGAATTCCGCCTTTTTCATTGTACCATTCGATAACGCGCTCGGCGCACAGGTCATCCCACATTAAGCCGTTTCCTCTGTAGTTCATAAAATCAAAACCTCTTACTGCAGGCAATTCCCCGGTTTTCTCCTGTATATATGTGAATTCAGCCTCAGAACCTGCATAGTTATGGGAACCGCAAAGCTCCTGCTGGCCCGCAAGTATGTGCTTGCCGTAAATATCAACAAGGTAGCTCATTAGTGCTTTGGCCTCTTTTGTAGCATTAGGATTTACCAATGTCTTGTTAACCTTAAGCCCTGTGATGCTTTCATCCGCAGGTTTAACAATTAGGTAATCAAAATAGGTATAACCCCAGTAGGCTTCAAGCTCAATATTATTAGTACCCGCCTCAAGCTTTACAATGCCTGCTGAAATTTCTCTCCATTGAAGAGTATATGGAAAGCTTACTTCTCCCTGATTGGTACCATTTACATTAAGATACTGCACTTTTTTGTTTTTGTCGTAAGGCTGTACATAGCAGATAAATATTTCATAAAGTCCTGCCTCATCAACCTCAACATTAACCGAAGTGCTTGTACCTTTTTGCCCAATAAAGCTGCAGGTGGTTCCGGTAAGATCGAAGACGTCACCATCATCATTTTTACCGACATAGTCAGTATAGATTTTAGCTCCATCATGAACGCCGTCTTCAAATTCGTACTTGTCCCCATCCATAGATGTTGCATTTGTAACATTGATGCATGATGTTATAGGTATAACAACTGCAAGCACCAACGCCAAGAAAACTTTTATTGAAGTTTTCCTCTTCATAGAGATTCCCCCTTCTTGAAAAAGTATATAATGAAATTCTTAATTTACCCATTACTGTAATGTGACAAAATAAGATTACTTTTCCCTTCATATTTATCTTACTATATTTTTCTTCACATTACAATTATTTTACCTAAGGCTTAGGAGGCTAAAGTAAAAAAAACACTTTTCTTTGAAGTATCAAGAAAAGTGCTCTTTATACGTATTTATTTAAATACTCAACAGCAAAATACTGCCCTACTCTCTACTTATAGCATATTTTACTGAATACTCATTAAATTGCTTAATGAATTCATTATTAGGCTCATGCTTCACCTTATATAGATAGCTATGCATATTCATGCGGTCATTGGACATTTCTATAACACATCCGGCAATATTGGAACAATGGTCGGATATACGCTCCAATACCGTCATCAAATCAGAAAACACAAATCCCATTTCGATTGTACACTGGTTGCTCTGCAATCTTCCAATGTGCTTCTTTTTCATGCTGCTTTTTAGATCGTCAATTACTTCTTCGAGGGGATCTACCTTTGCAGCCAGTGAAATATTGTTTTGGTCAAAGGCTTTGACTGATATCTCTACTGCTTCTTCTACAGCTGCCATCATAACACCCAGCTCCTTTTTTGCCGATTCGGAGAACTGTATTTTTTTATCGTACATTTCCTGGGCAGAACCCACAATCTCCCACGCATAATCCGCAATGCGCTCAAACTCACCAATCATAAAGAGCAGTTTAGCGGCTTCTGTAGTATCTTGAGCTGACAAACTCTGACTGGACAATTTAACAAGATACGTCCCCAAAGCATCTTCATATGTATCTGTTTGCTGTTCTGCATCTTTTACCTTTTGTGCTTCTTTTTCGTCATAATTGTCAATCAGGGCAAATGCCTGCCTTATAGCATTCATTGAAATATAGGCCATCTCCTTTGCAACCTCCCTACTGCGGTTTATAGCTATAGCAGGAGTTGAAAACAAACGAGAATCGAGAAGTGATACCTTGTCCTTTTTATTATCTTCCTTTATGGTCTTGTATGCCAACTTTTCAAGCAACCCGCTAAAAGGAAGCAGCATAGCCGTACACAAAATATTGAATGCCGAATGGGCAATTGCAATAAATACATGATTGGCTGTCAAATCAAGAAATGCAAAATTGAATATCTTATCCGATATGGTGAATAGTGTAAGGAATACTCCCGTACCGATAAGATTGAAGTAAAGATGCACCAGTGCCGCACGGCGAGCATTTTTGTTTGTACCTACTGACGAGATTAACGCTGTAACGCAAGTACCGATATTCTGTCCCATTATTATAGGTATAGCCGCCCCCATTGTAACCTGCCCTGTGGAAGATAAAGCCTGCAAAATACCCACTGAGGCAGATGAGCTCTGGATGATACCCGTTACGATAGCTCCAAGCAATACCCCAAGTACAGGATTTGAGAAAACCAACAGTATATTACGGAACCCTTCCATTTCACCTAATGGTTCAACAGCTGCTGTCATGCCTTCCATACCGTAAATCAATGTGGCAAATCCCAACAGAATCAAACCAATATCTTTTTTCTTTTCATTTTTAATAAACAAATAATAGATAATACCGATTAATGCAAGTATCGGAGTAAAGGAAGAAGGCTTCAGAAGCTTTATAAACAAACTGCTCCCCTCAATCCCAGCCAAGCTCAAAATCCATGCTGTAACTGTTGTACCTACGTTTGCCCCCATAATAACATGTATCGCTTGCTTCAATGTCATTACACCGGAGTTTACAAATCCCACTACCATAACTGTAGTTGCAGAAGAACTTTGTATAATGGCGGTCACAGCCAAGCCCATCAGAAAGCCATTTAACTTTTTTGATGTCAATCGTTCCAACAAGCCCTTGAGTTTGTTTCCTGCACTTTTTTCAAGGCCTGTTCCCATTAGACTCATACCAAATAGGAACAATGCCAACCCGCCTATCAACTCTAAAAAACCAAATAAATCCATATATCACCCATTCCCTTTTAATCAAAATCAAAAGAATTATATCATATTTTAACCGGGCGTTTTGTAAAATATATGTTAAATGTTGCATCTCCCATTTTTTTCACGAATTTTTCACAAATTTTCTTACTCTCTTAGCTACTCTTGGTATATAATCGATAAGCGTGAAAATAAAAATTGCACATATAAAACTATTACCAAAAAATGTGAAAGGGGCTTGGTTTTATGAAATTCAAAAAGCTTATGGCTTTTTTGCTCTCGGCTTCGATTGTTTTATCCGCCAGCTGCTCAAGTGTAAATGTCTCAGCGGCAGAGAATACTTCAAATAAAAGCAAAAAAATTTATTTGAAAGCAGCAACATTAGAACCGCGCAAAAGGTCATTCATGCTGATGGCAAAAAGGTATTCTTCAAATGAAGAAGGAGCCTACATTGTATCTTTTAACGGACCTATAACAGATGAAATGAAGAATGACGTAATGGAACTTGGTGTAAAGTTTATAGATTACACACCTGAGTATTCGTATCTTTGCTACATGACTGCCGATACTGCAGAAAAGGTAAAAGGTATTTCACACGTTGTAGATGTTCTTACATATGAAAACGAATACAAGATTGATCCTGCACTATTATCAAAATTCTCAGAAAATAAGGGTATAAAATCTCTAATAGGAATTGATACCCCTTCTTTAGAATTGGATGTCAGGATAAGCACTTTTGGAATTGATGACAGCAATTTGATAAGTGAAATAGAAAAGTTGGGTGCTTCCAATGTATCCCTCAGAGAAAATAATATCTACGCAAAAATATCAGCAGATAAAATTGAGGAACTATCCGAATTAAAATCAGTCAAATTTATAGAAGAAGTACCTGAGTATGAGCTCTTTAACGATAAAGCTTCAGGTATTATACAATCTGAAATAGCCTCAACCTTTGGATATGAAGGCGAAGGCCAAATCGTAGGGATTGCCGATACCGGCCTTGACAAAGGAATCTCAGGCCTCAACAATGGCACGATTCATAAAGACTTCAGCGGAAGAATAATTAAAATTATTGACTGGGTAAATGATACAGGATCTGATCAAAATGGTCACGGCACCCATGTTGCAGGCTCCATTGCCGGCAATGGAGAAATGTCTCAAGGGAAGATAAAAGGCATGGCGCCCAAAGCAAACCTTGTTATTCAAAAAATAGGCGCTTATGATGGCTCAATCTATATGAATTCTTTTTATAATTTATTACAAGAGGCTTATGACAATGGAGTAAGAATTCACAATAACTCCTGGGGAAAAGACTCCCAAGGTGCCTATGCCTCAGATAGTGCCGATTTGGACAGCTTTGTATGGTCTCATAAAGACATGCTTGTAGTGGTATCTGCCGGAAATAACGGCCCGGATGAATGTACCATAGGGTCACCGGCCACCGCAAAAAACTGTCTTACTGTCGGTGCAACGGAGAATTTCAGACCCAATATGAATTTGTATTATGGTCAAAACATCTCTGATGACCCTAATGAAACAGCTTTTTTCTCAAGCCGGGGATGCCAGGACGGAAGAATCAAACCTGACGTGGTGGCGCCAGGTACATATATTGCTTCAACAATGTCATCTTTAATATTTGACGAGCTATCCCTATTCACCTATTACTATCCCGGAAACTCAAATTATCACTTCATGAACGGTACTTCTATGGCAGCTCCTATTACTTCCGGATCTGTTGCGGTAATCCGAGAATATATTACAAAGAATTATAATATAGTGCCAAGTGCTGCTCTTCTGAAGGCTTTTGTCATTAACGGTGCTTTAGACCAAAGCGGTCATAGCCAAGACAAGGGTTGGGGGAAAGTAAGCTTGTATGATTCGATGTTTGGAACCCAAATAATAAATGACACCGTTTCTTTGTCTCAAGATGAAAAGTCAACTTATACCATATCATGCACCAGAACAGACACTCCATTAAAAATCACTTTGGTTTGGTCGGATTATCCTGCTGCTGTGCAGAATGCAGCTACACTGGTAAACGACCTTGACCTGAAAGTTACATCTCCGGACGGTAGTGTAACGTATTACGGAAATGATTTTACCCTTCCCTACGACTCTGATTTCGACAGGACAAACAATGTAGAAAATGTAATAATTGCCAATCCTGTTGCAGGGAATTACACAATAGAAGTATCGGCGCACTCAGTACCGTATGGTCCTCAGCCCTTTGCGCTAGTAAGCTCATCCGACTTTTTCAGTACAACGAAGACCATAAAAGCCACATCAACCACCGATTCCATAACCATCAACTGGGACCCTGTTCCCGGAGCAATGAGTTATGATGTTGAAGTGGACGGCACAAATATTGTGAACATTTCGGGGACAAGCTATACTCATAGCAACTTAACTCCAAACTCAGAACATCAATACAGAGTCAGGGCCAAAAATGCTGTAACCCATAGTGCTTGGAGTTCTACATTTACATATTCGACAATACTGAATACACCTGTCCTAAATAATATTTGGGTCGACGACGGAGTCCAATTGACATGGAATCCCGTTCCGGAAGCAACTTACTACGACATATATATGAATGATAGTTATTTGGGCACTGTATACTCAAATACATACACAATTACAGACCTTGTACCCAATACAAAGTACAGATTTTTCATCAGGGCCAAAACAGATTTCAACACCAGTGATTCCAGCAATATCTTGGAGTTTGTAACCCCCGATATAGGAGTCTCCTATAGAAACTCTATGACCTCTGAAAGAATGAATTTTGGTGCTGTAGCATCGAAAACCGGGAAAATCTATGTAGCAGGAGGAACAAACGGAACCCATTATCTAAATACCCTGGAAGAATTTGATCCTGACACAAACACCTGGACACAGAAAGCTCCAATGTCTCAAAAAAGAAGCGGCGTTGGAATCGTCGAAGCAGATAACGGAAAAATTTATGCCATTGGAGGATTCGACGGCAACTCCTATCTTAACACCGTTGAAGAATATGACCCCATTAATGACAGTTGGACTGTGAAGACCAGTATGAATGCCCCAAGAAGCAATTTCGGCATTGCCTTTACCGCCGGCAAAATTTATGTAATGGGTGGATATGACGGAACTACATTGGAAAGCGTTGAAGTATATGACCCCTATACAGATACTTGGACCGGTGCAACTGATATGCCTACAGCCAGAAGCAACTTCGGAGCAGGGGTTGTAAACGGTAAAATCATTGCTATGGGGGGAATATGCGGTACCGATAATCTGAAATCAGTGGAAGAATATGATCTTTCATCCGGAAAGTGGACGGTAAAAAATGAGCTCAGTAACTATATAAGCGACTTTAGCGTGTGTGAAGCAAATGGAAAACTCTTTATCTCAGGCGGAAGAAATTCAAATCAAATCATAAAGTACGATCCTTTAACCTGCTCGGAGACGAAAGTAGCCCAGCTGCCTTCAAATGTGTTCGGACATGCTTCTGCCCTGGAAAATGGAAAGCTATATATTTTAGGCGGTTTTGCAAACACATCCTGCAGCAACCAGAATCTTCGCTATTTGCTTCAAAATGAAGGTTGGAGAAAAGAGTCTGCCATGATTAATGCAAATTCCTTCTTTACTGCAGAACTTGTGGACGGAAAGATATATATCATTGGAGGACAGAACGATTATTTCCAAACTTTAAAAACCGTAGAAGAATACGATATATCTACCGGAGCATGGTCTTCATGTCCGGAAATATCCGAGAAAAAGAGGGATTTGACATCCGCAGTTATTGACGGCAAAATTTATGTATGCGGTGGAGACCTTTTCGGTCATATGGGCAAGTCATATTCCAACATGCTTGAAGTATATGATCCTGTGAGTAAAACATGGACTAAAAAGGCAAATATGCCTAAGGGGCTTGCCGGACACAGGGCAGTTTCATTAAACGGATACCTGTATGTTGTCGGCGGCAAACAGGAACAGCAAAATAAATACGATTCTGAATTCTCACAAAATGTATATAAGTATGATCCGGCTAGCAACAGTTGGTCCACAGTAGCTTCCCTGCCGGTTCCAATGACTTATCACGGACTGGTTGCTGTAAATGGCAAGATATATGCAATAGGTGGATATAACTCAACAGGAATGCTGGATTCCGTCTATGAGTACGACCCATTAACAAACACCTGGGCTACGAAAGGACCTATGCCCCAAGGAAATATGCAATTTTCTACCGCAGTTATTAATGACAAAATATTTATCATCGGCGGGTCTGAATCATTCTCAAATGACTTAAACATCGTTTATGAATATGACCCTGCAAACGAAATCTGGACGAAAAAGCAGAGCCTTCCTTCAGTCATGACAAGGAACTGTTCGGTATTTGACGGAAGCAAGATATATACTATGGGTGGAATGTTGGATCGCCTCCTTTATATTGACGTAATCGATACCGTGTATTCTTATTCACCCACAGAGGAAAGCATTATCAGTCTGGAGATGGGTAGTGGTTTAATGGAACCGAAATCAGGAGCAAAGACTCTGCCTTTGTCAATATCCAACGTGCCTTCAAATGGGATATATGAAGTAGACATAACCCTTGAGTACGATGCATCCACTCTTTCGGTGACCGATATAACTTGCGGAAACATCATAGCTGACAGCAATGCTTTCTCCTACAATATTGATAATAACCTTGGTACCATACGCATCTGCTATAACGGAACTCAGCAGGCAATAAGCAGTAATGGATTATTGGCAAATATTGAATTTGATGTCCTTAACAGTGTAAACACTGCAAAGAGTAGTTCTTTAAGCTTTAAGAAAGACAAATCCAAGATATATGGTGCAGGTTCTCACGAGTATACGGGATTAGACCTTATCAATGGAGTTGTTGATATCTTCATATATGGTGATGTAGATGGTAACGGTATATGTGAATCGATCGATTTCGCCCTTATGGCGGATTATCTTACAGGCAGGATTAAAAACCTTCCGGGGTCTTACTCGGCGATTAGCGCAGATCTAGATGGCTCAGGTGACGTAAATTCTATTGATTACGGATTCCTTAGAAGTTATATACTTGGACAAATTTCTAAATTTCCGGTGCAAAAAGAATAAATTATATACTATCATTGCTTAATAATCTTATATTTTTCAAAATAAGGCTGGGGAAAAGCACCCTAGCCTTATTTTTTTAGTTAACTAATAAAAAACACTATGTTTTTTAATGAATTTATTTTTTATTTAGTGTATAATATCCGTAAAATAAATTTGAGTTGAAATAAAGACCAAAGTGTCAATGTTTTTTAGAAACCGCATAAGCAATATTTCACAAGGAGGGGATTACAATGTATGTGAACTATGATATGAAAACGCTTTTAGAAATCATTTTCAAGTATACGAAGAAAAATGCGAGAATCCTTGCCGATCAATATTTGTTGAAGGATGTATCTATTATATCAAAGTGGCGAAATAGTGTGATATATCCTAAGAATGATGATATTATCAAAATTGTTGAATTTGCTAATACTGAAGCTACATCTTCTCAAAAGGAATTAATAAGGGATAATATTGAGGAATTGCTCAGAAAGGCACCTATAAAAAGCAAGATTAAAGATATTATTATAGATACCAAAGATTTCAGTGAGTTTCTAAAAGAGGCTATAAGTGTCGCAATGCCGGAATATGAGGAAGCAAAAAAGACCAAGAGTATTAGCAGTAAAGAGTCTCAAGTAAAGGGAAAAGAAGCTTATTCCGGTACTGTGAAGCTTGATTTTGATCTTCCCGAAGGAGACGAATTAAATCTTCAAAAGTTGGCGAACGGTCCAGGAATAAAATTTAATGGAATATTAAACTTAACTCCTAAAAAGAAAAAATTAAAAGTTGCAAACTTCTTTACAAGCAGTACTGCTTTAGGAGTCCTATTAGTATGGGTAATTTCAGGTACAATAATAATTGCTTTCTCTGGGGGCATGCAAAAAAACGACTCCGATGTTTTTGCGTCAAAAAATAGCTCTTTGTATAGTGAACCCATTGAAAATACAAACGAGCCGGATATTTTAGACACAGAGAACATCCAAGAATACACTACACCTTCACCTATTCCTGAGATAAAAGAAATTGATAATTCTAAAACAGCCATTCAGGAAGAAAGTGAAGATAGTGAAGATGGCAAAGATAGCGAAGAAATCAAAGAGAGCAAAGAAAAAGAAGTTTATACAGCCAATAATCAAACAAACAACATGAACAACAACTATGAGCAAAACACAACAAATAACACAAACAACAGCTATGAGCAAAATACAACAAATAATACAAACAACAGCTATGAGCAAAACACAACAAACAATACTCAGGTGAATAGTTGGAACAACTCAAATATTCAAATCAGCGGAGAAAACCACAAAGTGATATTGGGGGATCAAAACGCCGTTATTATTGAAACTGATTGAATATTGTGAAGTTAAAACCGGTGATACATATGATAGGTATAATAAAAAAGTCCACAATTTCGAATATACTTTTGATTTTTGTAATGGTTTTCTGCTTTATGCTAAATAACCAGAAAGCCATTGCCAAAGATATAAGATATACTACCGAAAGCCTTAGTATAGAAAATGTGCACCCTAAAATTATTAATGGGATTATATATATTCCATTAAGAAGCGTTTTCGAAGCACTAGGCTGGGAAGTCAGTTGGGATGGGCAATCAAAAACTGTTACCTGCACAAATGAGAACCGGGTTATTCGTTTCAAAGTAGACAGCTCAAAAGTTGATATTGATGACAGTTATTATATAATAGATGGGGCTTTAATAATTCTGGAGAACAAGAGCTATATACCGCAAAAAT
The DNA here is from genome assembly GCF_004102745.1 of Acetivibrio mesophilus. Taxonomy (GTDB): domain Bacteria; phylum Bacillota; class Clostridia; order Acetivibrionales; family Acetivibrionaceae; genus Hungateiclostridium; species Hungateiclostridium mesophilum. The sequence continues at coordinate 51,919 of NZ_RLII01000024.1, forward strand.
TTATTACAGAAGAGTTTGGTCTAAAAGTTAGATGGAATAAAAATGATAACATAATAATTACTTCGGATAAGGGTACGACAGGCATTATTGTAGACGGGGGCAGTAACATTGTTATTGTTGGGGACAGCATGATTGTGAATATCTTCGAGCCGTATAATATCTATACTATCAGCGATATGATCAGCTATTCGGACAGGCTGCTTGCCTCAAATAATGCACAAGAAGCTCTACATAAGTATAAGGAAATCTTAGGCAACATTTCGAAGGAGGAAATGCCGGATATTTATGCCCACGTAATGAATAATCTTGCAAATGCATACAGCAAGCTTTCTGAGTCAAAGAATACCAGAAGCAATATTCTTACTGCGATCGGTTTCTATAACGAAGCTATGGCATATTACAGGGATAATGATTATGCTGCAAAATACAGCATAATACTGAATAATCTCGGAAGTGCCTACAGGATTTTGTCGGATATTACTGGCAATAACGCTTTCCTTGTAACAGCAGCAATCTATTATGAAGAGGCACTGCAGTATTATACCCTTCCTCAGCATCCTATGGAGTATTCTCTAATTCAATATAACCTGGGAAAAGTTTATTATGACCTGGGAGAGCTTGATCTTTCAAAAGAGTGTTTTATTGCTGCCAAAGACGTATTTGTTGAGTCACTGGATATATATTCTTTGGACAAGAACCCTAACTGTTATGCAACTATTCAGTTTCACTTAGGCATTGTTAATAATGTTCTTGAAGATCTGTGCCCTTTGGAAGAGGAGGAGATGCACCAGATAAATGATTTTGAGGGGGTAAAGGTAAAAGAAATAGACAATTTTAAAGAAGCATTAAAGGTATGGACTGCCGAGAGCTACCCTTTAAACTATGCAAAGGTTCATGAACACTTGGGAAAAATCCATACCAAATACTATGAAAAATCCGGCGATGTTGACTATTTAATCATGGCTGAAAAAGAATATGAGGAGGCTGTTGAGTTTTATTCGATAGAACGCTATCCATTCCTTTATGCTGCAGTAAACTATGAACTAGGTAACTTGAAACTGCTTTTTTCCCGGATCGAAAATAGGGATAAGCACCTTTCTGAAGCCACATCGGCATATGAAAACAGCCTTAAAGTTTTTAATTCCTCAGAGTATTCAAAGTACTATGCTGAGGCGCTCTTAGCAATTGAAAGATCAAAGGATTTAAAATAAAAAATATATTATTAAGGAAGTTGATGAATAGAGATGAATACGAAAAAATTATTTTTATTGCTGCAAGTTTTTTTCATATCCCTGACGCTCATAATTCCCGTGCAAACAGTGACAGCGTCAAATGAATATAATGTAAAAATAAACGAACATACTGTACAGTTTACGATGGCTCCCGTAATGGATAATGAAAACCTATTATTGCCTCTTAGAGAAATATATGAGATTTTCGGGTTTAACGTCCAATGGAATGCTGCTAGTAAAACAGCCTCATGTATAAAAGCCGACAAAAAGGTTTTGATAAATGTGGGCAGTAAAACCGCTCAGATTAATGATGAAGTATTGACTCTTCCGGCCCCCGCATTAATTATTAATGGAAGAATATATGTAACTTCCGAAGTAATCTGTCAGGGTCTGGATATCGATGTAAATCTTATAGAAGAGGAAAAAACCGTTTGCTTTACAACCAAGAACGGGTCATCGGTTTCTGTGTCTGGTGATAACAATTTTCTTGTTGCAGGAAATAACGTAATTGTAAGTGTAATCAAGAGATATAATAAAGGAAATTATAAAAATGAAATCGAAGCTGCAGACACTCTCTTAGAAAATCGCAATTATTTGGGTGCCATAAAAAGCTATGAAAAGATTCTTGGGAATATTTCAAGTGAAAAAAACCCCGAAGAATACGCCCATACAATGAATAATATGGCTAATGCCTATCTCAAATTATCTTGTCTCATCAATAAAGATGAAAATTCATTAAAGGCAATATCCATTTTTGAAGAAGTGCTGGCAAACATAAAGGATGAAAAATATGCTTCTTATATAGCGGATGCATATAAAGGCATCGGAAATGCCTATTCCATTTATGCAAATGTAAGGGATCTGGAAATCAACACCTCCAAGGCCCTCGCTGCAATGGATGAAGCCTTGAAATTATATGATAAAGAGAAGGATGCCTACGACTATGCATATACTCATATTCATAAGGCATTTTCCCATTATACGTTGGCTCATGTGAAAGAACCCGTGGAGAACCTTATACTCTCTTTGGAGTCCTGCGAGGAAGCACTAACCATATTCAATCCTGAAGCAAACCCCAATGAGTATGCAGATATCAAGGAAATTCAAGGTATTATTTATTTGCGCATTTCCACCAGCTCCAGTGACAGACAATATCTTGATATGGCTTTTGAAGCGTTTCAAGATGCCTTAAAATGCATAGATGCAGAAAATAACCCTAGTAAATATGTACGAATTCAATGCTATATTGGAATTGTTTATCAAGGCCTTATGAATTTTGACCCCTCCAAGGAAATCTTTGAGGCAGGGGTTGCTGCGTTCGAAGAATCGCTGAAATTTTGCGACCTTGATACATCTCCAGCGAATTATGCATATGTTCAAGTACAGTTAGCAATAATATACATTCAAATGTCCGATCTCTCCGGTGATGCAGAATTTGGGAATAAGGCTATTGAGGCTTTAGATGAAGCAACAAAGGTATATAACATTGAACAATATCCTTTGTTTTATGCGAATCTTCAATATTATCTAGGAAGTTGCTACAGCATCATCGGAAATTTAGAAGGTCAGCAAGAATACTATGCTAAAGCAATAAAGTCCTTTGAAAATGCTTTCAAGATTTTTACCCCGGAAAAATACCCTGATGATTATGTCATCACAAATATTGGACTAGGAAAAGCATATATGGCCATGAGTGAGTTTGCCGAACCAGAAGAATACATAAACAATGCTATCACATGCTTTGAAAAAGCATTGGTGATATATAATCTGGAAGTAGATCCGGTTTACTTCTCATATGTACAGGGATGCATTGCCTCTGCACAAATAAAACTTGCTAAATTGGGTGTTGAACCGTCGGAGAATATAGATAAGGCTATTGAGGCATGTGAGACCGCCCTCGGAGTATTTACCTTTGAAGCTTTACCCAATTATCATGCAAATATAAAGGTAACTCTTGGTGATGCCTACTTTATTAAAGCAAATATAGAGGATCTGGAGGGAAATATACTAAAAAGTATAAACTCATATAAGGATGCTCTAAAGTATTATACTCTTAATGAAACTCCCGATTCCTATGCCAATACCCATATAAAACTGGGTGATGCCTATATTTCCTTAGCTAAAGTGAAAAACACAGCGGAAAATAGAAAGCTGGCGGCAGCAAGTTATGATGAAGCTATAAAGTTCTATACCGCTAAAGATCATCCTGAAAAATATAAGACAATAGTAGATAAAAAGAAACTGGCAGTAGAATAGTTTTTCATCACAAGACACACAAAGCATGATTTCAGCGTTATTAATTGGGAATATTCTAATAATAAAACCATCTACCAAGAGAATGTTGAAAATTTTGTGTATAAGAGAATGAAAAGACTCCTTCTTGGCAAGAATTACAAAATAATATCCAAGGAGGAGATTTTTTATGTCAACATTATCAAAAGAGCAAGTGAAAGAAATAA
>NZ_RLII01000025.1 GCF_004102745.1 Acetivibrio mesophilus
CGCTTACGCTCGCCCTTGACATCATCCAACAGAGTGCATAGATGTAAATATTATACAAAACCAAAGAAGGGAGAATCTAACTTAAAAAAGCTGCAAAAATTGTCTTGACAATGGGGAGCATTATAAAATATACAGTTCATCAAGGATAAAGTTTCAATCCTTGTTTTACTGGAAGTCCTACTTCAACTATGATAAGTATAGGGAAATTTTATTTCTCTCCCCCTAATGTTTCAATCCTTGTTTTACTGGAAGTCCTACTTCAACCACAAAGAAAGGAGGATAAATAAGATGACAAATGAGTGTTTCAATCCTTGTTTTACTGGAAGTCCTACTTCAACCAAAGCACTGCATTAGCATTAATGAGCTGCGAAAAGTTTCAATCCTTGTTTTACTGGAAGTCCTACTTCAACAGTAATCGTTACAAATATGATTTTCACAAAATACTAGTTTCAATCCTTGTTTTACTGGAAGTCCTACTTCAACAGGTTTCCAAGGCAACTATGAGCCCTTCGACCCTAACGTGTTTCAATCCTTGTTTTACTGGAAGTCCTACTTCAACTATAGTCTTAGTTTCTGAAATTTGGGAGTCAGCTTTGTTTCAATCCTTGTTTTACTGGAAGTCCTACTTCAACTATTTTTTTCATGTCATTTTCGATTTCAAAGGTGTGTTTCAATCCTTGTTTTACTGGAAGTCCTACTTCAACGTTCTATAATGTTGAGTGTAATATAAATTATTATGGTGTTTCAATCCTTGTTTTACTGGAAGTCCTACTTCAACCTGATTGGCCTACTGGTTATTCTTCTTCTGTTCCATGTTTCAATCCTTGTTTTACTGGAAGTCCTACTTCAACTGAACCAAAAAGGAGATGATGCGTATGGCAAAATCGTTTCAATCCTTGTTTTACTGGAAGTCCTACTTCAACCATACATCAATGAACGTGTTTACAATATTTGCAATCTGTTGTTTCAATCCTTGTTTTACTGGAAGTCCTACTTCAACAAGGAAAGGGAAAAGCTTGAGAAGAGCCTGGAAGAGTTTCAATCCTTGTTTTACTGGAAGTCCTACTTCAACCGGGATGATACGGTATGAGCAGCAATTACCAACAAAAGTTTCAATCCTTGTTTTACTGGAAGTCCTACTTCAACAGTAATATTTGGGGCTTAATTGCCCCAAATCAATATTTTGTTTCAATCCTTGTTTTACTGGAAGTCCTACTTCAACAAATTACTTCTATAATAGAGAATGTCATTTACACAGGGTTTCAATCCTTGTTTTACTGGAAGTCCTACTTCAACCATATATTATTTGGAGGGCAAAAATAATTATTATAGAGTTTCAATCCTTGTTTTACTGGAAGTCCTACTTCAACAACTCACCTCCTATTGATTGCTTTACATCATTACTAGTTTCAATCCTTGTTTTACTGGAAGTCCTACTTCAACTCTCTTAAGAGAAAGTCGCTGTTTAATGAATAGTGAGGTTTCAATCCTTGTTTTACTGGAAGTCCTACTTCAACAATAAAATATACTACAACCCCACTAACAACAAGTATCAGGTTTCAATCCTTGTTTTACTGGAAGTCCTACTTCAACTCGATATCTTCGAAAAACACAACGAAACGACGAGCCTGTTTCAATCCTTGTTTTACTGGAAGTCCTACTTCAACTACCAGAAAAACAGAGTTGTTAGGACACTTGACGGTAGTTTCAATCCTTGTTTTACTGGAAGTCCTACTTCAACAATTTAAGGAGGATCTCATTATGAATTTTAATGATTATTGTTTCAATCCTTGTTTTACTGGAAGTCCTACTTCAACCGAAAAAAGATTCATTGATGGGAGGTGTGAGTAATGAGTTTCAATCCTTGTTTTACTGGAAGTCCTACTTCAACAAGGAGGTTTTGAAATGGTAACATTAAAACAGGCAGTTTCAATCCTTGTTTTACTGGAAGTCCTACTTCAACAAATAGATATAAAAATATGCCTATGGTACTTGACTTGTTTCAATCCTTGTTTTACTGGAAGTCCTACTTCAACCAAAAACGTTAAGAGAAAATTTTGATTTTAACATTAAGGTGTTTCAATCCTTGTTTTACTGGAAGTCCTACTTCAACATTATTATTAATGTCAGATGATAACAAACTATATTGTTTCAATCCTTGTTTTACTGGAAGTCCTACTTCAACACTATATTTAATTCTTAGAAGTGTGTTACATGAAGGGGTTTCAATCCTTGTTTTACTGGAAGTCCTACTTCAACGTTTTGCTCTTAGTTTGTTGTCTTCATCCCAGCGTATGTTTCAATCCTTGTTTTACTGGAAGTCCTACTTCAACTGGGATTCACACATGTAACAGAAAAACAGGGTTCTTTGTTTCAATCCTTGTTTTACTGGAAGTCCTACTTCAACAACTTCTGTCAAATTAAATACTGGCATTTCATCAGGTTTCAATCCTTGTTTTACTGGAAGTCCTACTTCAACTGACCCCTCGCGTGCGAAAAAATGTCCCCGAAAAATTTCGTTTCAATCCTTGTTTTACTGGAAGTCCTACTTCAACAAAAACTCCGTGCTACACTTCAAAACATTTTACAAACGTTTCAATCCTTGTTTTACTGGAAGTCCTACTTCAACTTGACTTCCTACGCTGGCTATCGCTTCAGCTAAATTATGTTTCAATCCTTGTTTTACTGGAAGTCCTACTTCAACGTATAACAGGATTGACATTAAAACCTATTATGCTTAAGTTTCAATCCTTGTTTTACTGGAAGTCCTACTTCAACATAGGCTTCTGCGACTATCATTTTCATGGAGTCCCGTTTCAATCCTTGTTTTACTGGAAGTCCTACTTCAACATATAACCGTAATAAGTAAAATCAACCATAGTACAAGTTTCAATCCTTGTTTTACTGGAAGTCCTACTTCAACTGAGATCAACACAAACAAAAAAGCAACAGAATATTATGTTTCAATCCTTGTTTTACTGGAAGTCCTACTTCAACAGGAATTTATTTATAATATAGGCACGATTGACACAAGTTTCAATCCTTGTTTTACTGGAAGTCCTACTTCAACCCAATATTGATAATACTAGGAGGATCTTATGGAACGGTGTTTCAATCCTTGTTTTACTGGAAGTCCTACTTCAACGCTTTCCCCCCGAACCCCCCAGGGCCCGAGGACAAAGTTTCAATCCTTGTTTTACTGGAAGTCCTACTTCAACTTGCTTAGTTTGCTATGACAGTGTTGAAGTTGAATGTTGTTTCAATCCTTGTTTTACTGGAAGTCCTACTTCAACGAACTCCAACAGCGATAGAGTGCAAAGCTTTGAGCCGTTTCAATCCTTGTTTTACTGGAAGTCCTACTTCAACAATTTAAGCCAGATGCAGAATAATTACCAGAAGATTCGTTTCAATCCTTGTTTTACTGGAAGTCCTACTTCAACTATTTTAAATTATTTTTTGTTTTTTTTCAATTTTTATGTTTCAATCCTTGTTTTACTGGAAGTCCTACTTCAACGGAGGGCAGATGTTCTATTAAGGTATCACTAATAATAGTTTCAATCCTTGTTTTACTGGAAGTCCTACTTCAACGTTGACAAGGGTTGGAATTCCGTCTTCTCCTGCATCGGTGTTTCAATCCTTGTTTTACTGGAAGTCCTACTTCAACTGAGCCTATCAGCCCTATTTCATACCAAAATATTAGTTTCAATCCTTGTTTTACTGGAAGTCCTACTTCAACTATAAGTCCGTACCCGTAAGTATATTCGTAGTCATGTTTCAATCCTTGTTTTACTGGAAGTCCTACTTCAACCTCCTATTGTATATCCTGCCTTTCTTACTATCTGTTGTTTCAATCCTTGTTTTACTGGAAGTCCTACTTCAACAAAATGCCTTTCCCCATAATCCATTTGTTTCTGCATGTTTCAATCCTTGTTTTACTGGAAGTCCTACTTCAACTATTAATGACATTCTAGAAAAACACAGGCTATGGCGTTTCAATCCTTGTTTTACTGGAAGTCCTACTTCAACTAAGAAAGTGTTGCCTTCGGCTAAAATAGTGGTTGAGTTTCAATCCTTGTTTTACTGGAAGTCCTACTTCAACAAGAATATGAGAAGCAAAATGGCGAAATCGGAACAATCGGTTTCAATCCTTGTTTTACTGGAAGTCCTACTTCAACGGTGAAGAATGGGACTACAAAAAATGTTTGGGAGTTAAAGTTTCAATCCTTGTTTTACTGGAAGTCCTACTTCAACTAATATACACAAATTCAGTAAGGGGGTTATTAAATGTGTTTCAATCCTTGTTTTACTGGAAGTCCTACTTCAACCTGAGCCTTTTTGTGTAGTCTTGATCTATGGTGAAAAGTTTCAATCCTTGTTTTACTGGAAGTCCTACTTCAACCAATCTAAAGAATTTATGAACTTCTCGGAAGGTTGGGGTTTCAATCCTTGTTTTACTGGAAGTCCTACTTCAACCAAAAAACAATATTCTTGGGAAGAAATAAAAACAAATGGTTTCAATCCTTGTTTTACTGGAAGTCCTACTTCAACTTTGAGAGATGTTGCGGGAAAGAGATTTTACGTTGTGTTTCAATCCTTGTTTTACTGGAAGTCCTACTTCAACCAATAACTACAGCGCCTATTGAAAATGCCTTTCCATAGTTTCAATCCTTGTTTTACTGGAAGTCCTACTTCAACTATGCTTTGTTTTGTGGTTTAGATAAGCATGACAATCAGTTTCAATCCTTGTTTTACTGGAAGTCCTACTTCAACAACTTTTGGTTTTGTGTATACTGAGCTTACAGATAAGTTTCAATCCTTGTTTTACTGGAAGTCCTACTTCAACCGGGGCAAAGGTCTGTTGATTTGTCTGTTTCTTTATCGTTTCAATCCTTGTTTTACTGGAAGTCCTACTTCAACAATAAACTCAGATAAGTTAGAAAAACCCATTAATTTAGTTTCAATCCTTGTTTTACTGGAAGTCCTACTTCAACAGCATTCGAAGCCATATCCCGCAACTTTCAAGCCTTACGAGCATTTTTTGACGAGACTTTTTTGCTCACTTCCCATCAAAAAATGCCCCTTTTTCATCAAAAATCACACATTTTTGAGTTACCAACATAGGCATACAACCCAGTATTCCCAACGTCTTCAAGCCTATCAACTCAAATTTCTCAATAATTTTTCATCCACATTTTACCACTAATAACTCAAACTACAACTAAAATATATCATAAATTAACCATTCTTTCAACACACTAACCTGCAATTTGCGATTCTATTACCTTGACAGCCTGTTTTAAAGCCTCGTCAATCTTAGATACGTCCTTTCCTCCTGCCTGTGCCATGTCCGGACGTCCGCCGCCACCGCCTCCGGCAACCTTGGCAGCTTCTTTAATTATATTCCCTGCATGAACGCCCTTTGCTACAACATCCTTCGTTGCCATTACCACAAGGCTAACCTTGTCTCCAAAGCCAGTTCCGAGAACTACTACTCCGGAGCCCATTTTATTTCGTATGGTATCTCCTGTATTTCTCAGCGCCTCCATATCAAACTGGTCAAAGCGGGCAGTAACAACCTTTACCCCCTTAATTTCTACAGCACCTGCCAAAACATCATCCAATGAACCGCTTACAAGCTTGCTCCTTAGCTGTTCAATCTCCTTCTGGGCTGCTTTAATCTCATTCAACAACAACTCTATCCTTTTGATGCTGTCGGAAGGATTGGTCTTAAGCACCTGAGCCACATCATTCAAGAGCTTTTCCTCTTCGTCAAAGTGCTTTAATACTGCCTCTCCTGTAAGGGCTTCAATTCTTCTTACCCCGGATGCCACACCGCTTTCGCTGACTATCTTAATGAATCCGGCTTGGGAAGTCATCTCAAGATGAGTCCCACCGCATAGTTCCGTACTATAATCCCCAATTTTTACAACCCTTACAACATCACCGTATTTTTCACCAAACAATGCTGTAGCGCCCATTTTTCTAGCTTCATCAATGGACATTTCCCTAATATCCACTGCAAGGCTTTCCAGTATTTTCTCATTTACCAGAGCCTCAACACTCTTTATCTCCTCCGGTGTCATTGCTGAAAAATGAGTGAAGTCAAATCTCAATCTGTCAGGCTCTACCAAAGAACCGGCCTGATTTACGTGGGAGCCCAATACACTTTTCAATGCTTTATGGAGAAGATGGGTTGTGGTATGGTTCCTTGCTATTGCCATCCTTCTCTTCTTGTCAATTGCAGCTTTGACCTCCATATCCTTTCTAAGAGTTCCCTCTTCAATCTCACCGATGTGGAGGAATTTGCCGTCATTGGTCTTCTTGCAGTCCACAACCTTTACCCGAACCCCTTGGGCTTCAATAAAGCCGTGGTCTCCAACCTGTCCTCCGCTTTCCGCATAGAAAGAAGTTCTGTCAAGTATGATTGTCACACTGTCGCCTTTTTGGGCTTCATCAACAATTTGGTCTCCTTTTATTATATATATCACCTTGGCTGATGCCTCATTTGCCGTATATCCCAAGAATTCAGTTTTAATGCTCTTGTCAAGTTTTGAATAAATGTTGTCACCCCAAGCGGAACCCTGCTTGCTGTGATAATCCTCCCTGGCAAGGTTCTGATGCTCCTTCATTTTTCCCCTGAAGCCTTCTTCATCTACTCCAAGGCCGTTTTCCTCGGCTATCTCCCTGGTAAGATCCACCGGGAAGCCGTAGGTGCCATGAAGCTCAAAAGCCATTTCGCCGGTTATTACCTTTTCATTATTCTTCTTGGTTTCCTCAATATATTTGTTCAGGATCACAAGCCCCTGATCTATAGTCTCCTCAAACTTTTCTTCCTCTATCCTTATAACCTTCTTTATGTTTTCCGCTCTTTCGGCAAGCTCCGGATATGCACCTTTAGACTCCTCAATTACCAGTGATGCCACATCCGATAAGAAAGGCTTATCCAATCCTAATAGCTTTCCATGTCTTGCTGCCCTTCTCAAGAGCCTTCTCAATACATAGCCTCTGCCCTCGTTGGAAGGTATTACTCCATCTGATATCATCATGGTAGTACTTCTGATGTGGTCGGTTATTACCCTTATGGATATATCCGTTTTCTCTGCGCTACCATACTCAACACCTGTCAACTGGCATATATAATCCAACACCCTTCTTATGGTATCCACCTCAAAAAGGTTGTTTACATCCTGCATTACACACGCAAGTCTTTCCAAGCCCATTCCCGTATCAATGTTCGGGTTTTTGAGCCTTGAATAACTGCCGTCCTCACCCTTGTTGAACTGCGTAAATACCAGGTTCCAAACCTCGATGAACCGATCGCAATCACAACCCACCTTGCAATCGGGGCTACCGCAGCCCTTGTCCTCGCCCCTGTCGAAATAGATTTCCGAGCAGGGACCGCATGGACCTGTTCCATGCTCCCAGAAGTTGTCCTCCTTGCCCATTCTTACAATTCTTTCAGGGGCAAGTCCAACTTCTTTATTCCATATTTCAAAGGCCTCATCATCTTCTTCATATATGGATACCCATAACCTTTCCACAGGAATCTTAAGGTCTTCTGTGAAGAATTCCCATGCCCATGGAATAACCTCCTTTTTAAAGTAGTCACCAAAAGAGAAATTCCCCAGCATCTCAAAAAAGGTTCCGTGTCTTGCCGTCTTCCCCACATTCTCAATGTCCGGTGTTCTAATACATTTCTGGCATGTAGTCACCCTACTTCTAGGAGGCTCTTCCTGCCCTGTAAAATAAGGCTTTAAAGGTGCCATTCCCGAATTTATCAACAAAAGACTGGGGTCATTTTGAGGAACCAATGAATAACTTGGAAGCCTCAAGTGTCCCTTGCGTTCAAAAAAGCTTAAAAATCTTTCTCTTAGCTCATTTAATCCTAATTTCTCCATACGCATTCTTCCTCTCTCGGTTATACTCTACTTCAGCTGTCCAACTTCAGTTGATCTATTTCAACTGCTCTTATCCAGCCGTTCAATATACAAAAACTCTCCTCCTAATCCTATAGGTGCGAGAGCATCATTTTCGACAACAAAGTTCGTCCTTTGCTTACTCTGAATAGTAAAATTATATATAAGTATTCTACTGGTGTCAAGAACCTATAATCCCATTCATCACCTATACTATAGCCTCTACAAACCTCTTTAATATTACCTTTAAAACCGCGGTCACAGGAACAGCCACCAGCATTCCTATTATACCGAAAAATTCGCCTCCGACCAAAACCGCCAGAATTGTTGTAACGGGGTGAAGCCCAATCCTTCCTTCTATGATCTTCGGCGAAATAAAGGCGTTGTCTATCTGTTGTATAATCAGGAAGGCAAGCACCGTCCATACAGCTTTCATCGGCGAATCTATAAGAGCTACGGCCACCGAAGGTATTGCGCCTATAAAGGGTCCGAAGTAGGGTATTATGTTTGAAATGCCCCCCATAAGCCCCAGAATCGGTGAGTATTTTACTCCTATAATTGTAAGGGCTATGGTCTCCATGACACCTATAATAAAAGCTGTCAGGAGCTGGCCCTGTATAAAGCATGACAGTATGTCATTTATCTCTCGGCTTGCGCCGATAATTTCTTTTCTCCACCTTCGCGGTACTAAGGAAAGAGCTCCCTTTTTGAAGAATTCGGCGTCCTTCATAATGTAGTATGCAATAATCATTGCCAGTATGATGTTTGATATACCCGTTACCGACTTTAAAAAACCCATGAGGGATTTTCTCAGCGCGTCCATCAGCATGTTTTCCGCTATATTTACTCCGTTGTTTATCTCATTGTAAATAGCATTTTTTACTTCTTCCGACCAGTCGCTGGTATCTATCGTTTTTAATATATTATTGAAATTTTCCCCATACTCCGTGGTTATTTCGGGAATGGTGTTTATAAACTCTCGGGTGCTGTTCACAAAGATTGGTGCAATGAATACTACCGCTGTTGTCAGCACAATTCCAAAGGCAAGGTAGATAAGAATTATGCTTCTTGTTCTAGGAATATTTTTTGACTCAAGCTTTAAAACTATGGGGCGAAGTATATATGCAATGACAGCGCCCATCACCAACGGAAAAATTATCTTTTCTATTTTATCTGTGTATGTCAGCCCAAAATAAGTAATTAATATGCCCAAAAGAAACAGTATAATGTAAGTAAATATTTTTCTTGTTGAAACCATTTGCCAATCCTCTGTTTCCTTGCATGCTAAAAGGTAAGCATGCTCCAAATATATGTTTCCTTTTTTTTAAAACCGCATTATGTAGTTAAAGACTGGATTTAGTTCCAGTCTTTACAAGGATTTTGAGAGTATTTATCGAAATAATTCCACCATATCGCTTATTAAAGTCCCGGATTTTTTCACTAAATCCATTCCTTTTCTTCTCATTTTTCTTCTGGTTCTATTGCTCATCATTGAATCGGAATTCATAGCCATCCCCACTGATGCACCGAGTATTCCTCCAATAATCAATCCCCGGGTAAAGTTGTTTCTCATATATTGTCACCCCTTTCTCTGTACCTTCTTATTTCCTTCAATTATATTTTTAATTCCTCCCCCGGTTTCCATCATTTCCTCAACCGCTTCACTGTCCACCAGGATATTCTCTTCTCCAAACTCAACTTTTCCAATCAACGGAAGTACATTTCTTCCTTTTACAATGTCTTGCAGTAATCCGTCAGAAATCTCAATACCATCTATTTTGCCATGTTTTAAGTCAAATAATACATCCTTGGCTATTCCCAAGTCTTCACCGGTTTTTGTGTATATCGGAAGTCCCAGGATATCCCCTTTGTCCTTAAACTCCGGTCTATTCTGAACCTTTCTAAGCTCCTTGACATCATCCGCATCATTAACGATAAGTGCATCCTTGCCAAGGCTCAAGACATCCGAGGCAAAAACCACTCTTTTTCTCATATTGTAGCCCTTTGGCTCAACCAAAAAGGCCACCACACTTTTCTCCTTCGGACAAAAAACTATATCCTTTATTATTCCGAGCTTTTTGCCATCGGCTGCACATATTACCGGCAGCCCCAGCACCTCACTATATCTATTCAAAGAATCATCTCTCCGTTTACCAAACTCACATATTAATACATTTCAAACTCTAGAATATTAGTAACTGCTTATTTTTCTCACTATTTATTATTTCAATATTTACTCAAAAAATACGCTGCATTCAATTTGACTTAAATTACATATTCATATAAAATTAATCGTTGTAGAATTGGTAAAAAGAAAAGATTAGAATTTTCCTTTTTTACATTTAATTGATTTTTACGAGGTAGGTGCAAAAATGATTGAGCAAATGGCATACAATAAAGAAATTGGAGTTCGTATTCCTTCAATTTTATTACCCAAAGAAGGCATAGATATGGAAAAGTGGTCGGTGGTAGCCTGCGACCAATATACATCCGAGCCGGAATACTGGCAGGAGGTAGAGAAGAAAGTAGGAGATAATCCTTCCACTCTATATCTGACTTTTCCTGAAATTTATCTTGAAGATGGAAATGAAGCCGAGAGAATAAAACGCATAAATAATGAAATGAGAAGGTACATAAATGAAGGTATTCTTGTTTCTCAAAAGCCGTGCATGCTGCTGGTAGACAGAAGCACATCCCATACCCAATCCCGAAAAGGGCTTATTATTTCTGTGGATCTTGAAAAATACGACTACACCGTAGGCTCCCAGACCCTTATCAGGGCAACAGAGGGTACGGTAATCGAAAGACTCCCTCCAAGGGTCAAAATCAGGGAAAATGCCACTTTAGAGCTCCCTCATGTAATGATTTTAATTGACGACCCAAACAAGACCGTTGTCGAGCCTTTGGCAAATAAGCTTGATTCCTTTGAAAAGGTCTATGATTTTGAGCTAATGATGAACGGAGGACATATCAAGGGCTACAGGATTGATGACGAAAACACCTTGGATGGCATATTAAAAGCCATTGAAGCCCTGGCCGACCCTGAAGTATTCCGCGCCAAATACAATGTCGGTGACGATAAGGGAGTACTTTTGTTTGCAGTAGGTGACGGCAATCATTCCCTCGCATCGGCAAAGGCTCACTGGGAAAATGTCAAAAAGGGTCTCGGCGAGGCTGAGATTGAAAATCATCCTGCAAGATTTGCTCTAGTTGAGATTGTAAATGTGCATGATGACGGTATTGTCTTTGAACCTATTCACAGGGTTCTGTTCAATATTGATTCAAAATCCATTTTAAATTCTATGCAAGACTTCTACGGAAGTTCCTGCTGCTCCTTCGAAAAATTCGATTCTTTAGAATCGGTGAACACTAGACTTAGGGAGCTAAAGAAGGAAGAATCCGTTCACTCCTTTGGGTTTGTCACCGAAGAGGGTTTTGGAGTATTTACCGTACAGACTCCAAAGCACAACCTTGAGGTTGCCACTCTTCAAGATTTTCTCGATTACATTGTCAAAAACAATAAGGAATCCAAAGTGGACTATATACACGGTGAAGATGTTGTAACCCGCCTAGGTTCAAAGCCTGGCAATATGGGCTTCTATCTTCCCTCTATGGAAAAACATGACCTGTTTAAGACGGTTATTTTAGATGGTGTTCTACCAAGGAAGACCTTTTCCATGGGAGAAGCAGAGGAAAAAAGATTTTACTTGGAGTGCAGAAAAATTGTGAAGGATTAGTTCTATTAAACTTAAAAAACCAGGAGCCTTAGATAACGACTCCTGGTTTTCTTTAATATTAGTAGCCATAATAACCGTAGTTATATCCGGGATAACCACCGTAGAATCCCGGGAAACCAAATGGCCGCCTTCTATTCAGGAGCTCTCTTATCAAAAGGGTACCCACCAAAGCTCTTAGCAGTCTTCTTCCACCGAAGCCCAACTGTCTATCCGCCTCTTCTTTCATTTCTTCGCATAATGCAGCTTCAACATCGGATTCAACTTCATCACATATTTTGTCACACATCTTATCAAGCTGCTCTTTTGTGGGGCAATATGAACAGCCATAGTTCATGTCCATCATATCGCAATAATGCTGTACTCTCGGATACACTATATAATATGTTCTTGGGTACATATCTTCAAGCTGCTGCTCGGGCATTGCTGCCATTGGACAGTACTGCTGCGGATAAGCCATGGCATTCATCATATTAGGCATATGCTGCATATGATACATACATTCATTTCCGTACATGACTTCAAAACCTCCCTGGGATAAATAATGTATTCACTCTATTTTATGCATAAAATTCCATACTGCTACTTTTTCATTGTTTTTATGTTAAGAAATTCATAAAACATTCCATCTGTTTACTTTGAAATTAATTTTTATCTTTCATCTATAATATTAACTCTAATAAAAAAATCGATGTTGTGAAGAATAATGTTGGAGGTGGTTTATGATGAACAAAAATTTTGCTAAAGCAGCATCTTTATCGTTGGGACTTACCCTCGCATCATTACCGCTGGTTGGCTGTAACATGGGCGGCGGAACCGGCCAAGGCAATCAACCGGGAGCAACTGACAGGCAAAACACACAGCAGTTAAGTACTCCGGATGGCAATGCCAACAGATTCTTGAACATGGATTTGAACCCAACGGACAATAACGGTGCAAATAACGGTATAAATAATGATCTTTTTGGAAGAGATAATGGTGCTGACAACAACGGTCTTTTAGGCGGAAATAATATGGGATCACCCGCTTCCGATCCAAACCGGAATAATACACCAGCGCCCCAAGGCAATGCTGCTGATATGAGGCTAAAAAGCGCGAACATAACCAGTCAGCTTGCGGCAACACCTGAAATCGGTCAGGCAAATGTTCTGGTAGTCGGCGACAGCTGTCTTGTGGCTTACAGTCCCCAGCAGGCACAAGGTGATGCCAATGCCAGAAAGAATATGGTAATAAATAAGGTAAAAGAGATTGACCCTTCAATAACCAATGTAATAGTTAGTGAGTCCAGTGATATAATGAACAAAATAACCCAGATTACCAACGATATGGCGAATAATAAGCCTATGGATCAAATAAACAACGAAATCATGCAGCTAATGAATCAAGCAGCACCTGCTTCAAAATAATAAAATAATACTCGTCCCTTATTAGTTTAATCTATGTCCGGAGTAAAAGTCAAAAGCCCTTTACTCCGGGCTTTATTTATTTCGTAGAATTTGCAAATCTTTTAGCTATGTCCCTGTAAAAGGTTAGATAACATCCCGCTGTAGTTTTTTGCGCCAGCGGAAGGGTAAATTTGGTAATAACATGGAATCTTTTTGAAACATCCTTAATATCTTTGAGTCTTGAGTAAATTTTTATTGCATTTCTTGCATTGCAAGTAATATACTCTTCTATATTGGAAAGATAATAACCTCCCCTGTCAACTGTATACCTAGGAGTGTTGAGATATGTCCTTTTAATGTAGTTTTCATACTGTCTATGATTATCAAGAAGTCTGATATTGGCATGATGAGGTATTGTCATATCCTGCACAAGGTGTATTGCCGCTCCAAGATAGAACATAGCTAGATTTGGCTCTGCATCATACCAGTATTTCAGTGCATTCTCATAATACGATACTGCAAGGGTAAGGGCGTTATTATTGCCATACAATCCTTTTTTTCTGTAGGGATTGTAAAAATGGTTGGCACTTTTCAAATCCTGATCCGCCCATGTCACCCCCTGATTCAAATCATCAATATAATCGCTAAACAGGCAGTGGGCATCAATGTATTTATCATTCTTCAGTATTTCCAGCGCCTGGATATTTATATATTTGTGAACTACGCACTCGGTTTTGATTACCGCTTTCTTAAATGGGTTTATGGCAAAAAGAAAGTATTTAAATGCTCTGCCATAAGTTCTCTCCAACCTGCCCGCCATATCGCTGCTCCTATAAATAAAAAATATAGACAGCATTTATTATGCTCTGATATGCTATTTTTTATTTATGCAGCCTAGCATTTATAGTTTTATGTATTTATCCATCAACTCTTCTATGCTGGCCCCAAAATCCCCCTGAATATCAGTGAGCTGGGCATTTCCTTTGACGGCAGTCATTCCCGGCACTGACGGTATGTACACCGAAACAGCTTCATCATTTATGCACACCGTATCCACCTCTAAGGCCATATGGAAGTTATATCTGTTAAGTGCCACTGTAAGCTTTCCGGACAAGTCCAATCCATATCTTGCAAAGAGTTTTTCCAGTTGCTCTGACACATACTCGGCCTTTATATTGGATACAGCATCCTGGGCCAATACCATTACTACTTCATCCGAGGTCTCAAGCAGGGCAATATTCCTATCGTTCAGTTCGCTGGACATATCCAGTATTACAATATCATACAATCTTATCGACCTAAAGGCATCTATGAGTGCTTTTATTTCCCGGGAATCCGTTTCCTTTAGATCAATTATATCCTCTGGCGGAACAAAATAGTGAACATTGCAATCAGGGTCAATCTGCCTTATTTCTTTAATCTTTGTGCCAAGGTTTTCTCCTTGCTTAAGGCATCGCAGTAATTCGGAAAGGTTTCTATCACTTTTGCAATTGAAGAAAAGCGGAGTGGATTGAAAAGTCTCAAGGTTAAGATAAAATACTTTTAGCCCTTTTTTTGCGCAGTATACCGCAGAATTGATCGCTATAGTGGTTTTTCCCGTCCCTCCTATCGGAGAATATATCGCAACCACCTTTGTTTCTATGTCTCGAGCCGGTTCTTCTAAAATGACGGCATCCTCTTCACCCTCGGAAAACATATCAAGTAATTTATTTATAAACTCGTCCCCTACTTGGTGTTTATCAATGAAGTCTCTTCCCTCATCTTTTACAGAAGTCTCTCCCTGGGTCAGCAAAAACATCTTTGTATCACTCTTCTTTGGCATTGTCTCACTACACATATCCGGACTTATCAACAACACATCAACCCTATTTAATCCAGAGAGAAAATCATATAATAATTCCTGTTTTGTGAAGGAACTCACCTGAAGCCTCTGCAAATAGTTAGTCAATAAGTAGTTAACCACATTTTGAACATAAACTTCATCGGTGTCGGCAATAACCAAATTAAGTCTTCTCATAATATCCTCCAATAGTCCAAATTAATAGTTCGTACATATTTATATTATATTTTTATATTAAAATAATGTCAATTTTTTAATACATGCGGGATTTTTTTATTGATTCCCTATATCAGCTTTATACCTGCCGGAGCCTCTCGGCAAGCTTGGTATTTCTGTCCGCACTTTTGGAATTTCTTATACAATAGCCTAAAGCCTTTTTGGAGCCTATAAGGACAAAGGCCTTTTTAGCTCTTGTAACACATGTATATAAAAGATTTCTCTGAAGCATCATGTAATGCTGCATTGTAAACGGTGCCACCACAAAGCCATACTCGCTTCCCTGACTTTTATGTACTGTGACTGCGTATGCCAAAGTTACTTCATCTAGCTCCGTCACATCATATTCGACCTCAACATCATCAAACTTTATACATACTGTTTTTTCTTCATGGTCAATAGCCGTTATTCTTCCCATATCTCCGTTAAACACGTTTTTATCATAATTGTTCTTAATCTGCATTACCCTGTCATTTACTTTGTAATTGGTACCGCCGTATTTTATTGAAACATTGCATGAATTTAGAGTTTCCTGAAGCACTGTATTAAGATTCTGCGCTCCTACCACGCCCTTTTGCATAGGGCACAAGACCTGAATATCATTTAAAGGATTCACCTTATAGTATCCCGGAAGCCGTTTTGAGCAAAGCTGTCGGACAAGCTCCACAATCTTCTCCGGATTCTCCTCTTCAATGAAAAAAAAGTCACTGTTTTTGCCACCTTTTAAGATAGGATATTCCCCATGGTTTATTTTATGGGCATTGGTTACAATTGCGCTTCCCTGAGCCTGTCGGAATATCCTGGTAAGCCTTACCACAGTCACTGTTTCCGATTCTATTACGTCTTTCAATACATTTCCTGCGCCTACGGAAGGGAGCTGGTCTACGTCACCCACCAACACCACCACTGTATTATTTGAAACTGCTTTCAGGAGATTGTACATTAGGATAATGTCAATCATTGAGGTCTCATCAATGATTAGAACATCACATTCCAAGGGATTGTCCTCATTCTTCTTATATCCGTCCTGAGGACTGTATTCCAGCAAACGGTGTATGGTCTTTGCCTCCATACCGGTAGCTTCTGACATTCGCTTTGCCGCCCTTCCGGTGGGAGCAGCAAGGAGGACGGCAGCACCCAACCTTTGAAATGCCTTTATTATTGCCAAAGTCGTTGTAGTCTTGCCGGTTCCCGGCCCTCCCGTAAGAACCATAAACTTTGATACAACCGCATTCTTGATGGCTTCAATCTGCACTTCGTCGTATTGGATATTGCATTCCCTCTGGAGATTCTCTATTACATCCTCGGAATTGTAAAAGCTGTATGCGCTTTTAGTCTCGGTTATTTCCCGTATCCTTCTGGCAACCCCCACCTCACTGTAATAAAAAGGAGGAAGGTAAACAGCATCCTCCCCTTCTATCATTATGGATTTTTCCTCCAGCATGCATTTTACAGTAGTCTCTGCCTTCTCTAAATCCACCTCAAGAAGCTCCGAAGCCTTTTTTATTAGTTCATCTTTTAGGGCAAAACAATGCCCGTCATTGGCAAATTCGTTTAATGCATACATTACACCGGATCTTATACGTGCATAAGATTCCTTGTCGTACCCCATATTTTGAGCTATTTTATCCGCAGTCTTAAAACCGATTCCCCAGATATCGTCCGCCAGTCTGTATGGATTGTCCTTTACAATATTTATGCTGTCACTTCCATATGTTTTAAATATTTTTACAGCAAAAGCCGTAGAAACACCATGGGATTGCAAAAAAAGCATGACATTTTTTATTTCCTTTTGATTCTGCCATGCCTCTTTTATCATTTCCACCCTTTTAATTCCTATTCCCGGGACCTCTATGAGTCTGTCGGGCTCCTCATCAATGACCCTTATGGTGTCCTCCTTAAATGCTTTTACGATTCTTTTCGCATTAACCGGCCCGATTCCTTTAATAAGCCCGCTTCCCAGATATTTCTCAATACCGGCAACAGTGGCAGGGATCGTCTCTTTATAATGGTGCACATTGAACTGTTTGCCGAATTTGGAGTCATATTTCCACTCCCCCTGAAGACTTACCACAGCTCCAACATTTACCGACGCTATATTCCCCACTACTGTTACCAGGTCTGAAAAGCCCTTTGACTTTATCTTTACAACAGAAAAGCCATTCTCTTCATTAATAAAAGTTATTCTTTCTACGACTCCGCTCAAGTAATCCATAATACTCAATCCATCCTGCTAATATATGGTAAATCATAGCTATTCGATTCCCAATTGGTCACGAAGGTTCAGAATATACTCAAAGCATTGAGAAGTATCTCCAATGATTTCATCATACTTTTTTCTCATGGAGTAATTGGTATTGGAATCACCAAATAGAAGATAGTTTTTCTCAGCTTGTGACGGATCCTTATGTTCAAAGTATTTTATTTGAAAATCATAGAAGCCTTCCTGAGGACATTTTACAGCATATACCCTCACCCAATGAAGCTCAATATATTTTTGCTGCTTTAAAAAATCCACCATTGCATCATAGAGCCTTACACCGGCATTTTCACTGATGGAAGGTGTATCTTGTTTTATGACAGTGTTTTGTTCTATAGCTGTATCTTCAATAGCCGTATCTTCTATAGCTGTATCTTCTTCTATTTTGGTATCTTGTTTCACCTCAAGATTTTGAGTCCTAAGCAATCCTTCTATTATCTCTTTTTGCCTTGTCAGCTCCATCCACAACAATCCATAATGCTTCGACAGCTCGTTGAACGCATCATCCGACAGTCGTCCGGCTGCTTTGAGGTATTTATCCAGAGAGTCTATCATTATTTCAAGCAACTCGATATCACTATTATGAAGCACTATATTTTCACCCTTTATCTCAAAATTATTTAATAACTACATTAAATAAAAAATCATATAATAAATAATATCAGATTTTCTCGTTAATAACAAATACCAGCTATTAGAAATCCTAAATTTTCATTTGATGAAAAATCCGAAATAAAATAGGAGTCCCGAATGCTCTTTTTTATCAAGCAACAAGACTCCTTGTTTTACCTATAAGACACATCAAAAATTAATCTTCTATAGCATCCGTTGTCCCAAGTCTATTGTGTAATTATAACTGTCCTTGTATTGCCATCCCAATCAACTTTTGCACCAAAGCTTTCTGCAACTGCACGGGCTGGAACCAGAGTTCTTCCGTTAACAATTTGCGGAGGAACATCCAATACAATTTTCTCTCCGTTTTTTGTCATTGTCTTGTTGCCTATTACCATAACAACAGTGGTATCTCCTTTTTTTGCTGTAACTGTCTTTGTCTTGTCATCCCATTCAACGGTAGCTTCCATGGCTTCAAATATTGCACGGAGGGGCACAAGTGTACGACCGTCCTGTATAATTGGAGGTTGGTCAAACCTGATTCTTTTGCCATCCAATAGAACTTTAATCTTTGGAGCACCACCTACAGTATTTACTGTGAGGTTGTAGTCAGAAGCGCTATGCCAGTATCCTCCGTATACAACTTTGATATAATATGTACCCTTTCCAACGTTTATCTCCTTTGACTTTCCAACTGTATCAGTGCCTCTGGATTCCAGTTGATCAAGATTGTTGCCATTTGCGTCATACATAGACACTTTCCAATGAACTCCAGAACTTTCAAGGTTTCCGTGATTGAATCCTAAATATACTTTTCCGGAATCAGGCATTACAAATTTATAATAGTCAACGTCTGAATTAGTTCTCAAATTACCTATAACCGGTTCGTCTACCTCTATTAATGTTGCACCATCCATGTTGTTGTTCGGTTCTATTTCATATTCACCCTGGTTTTCTGTATAGTTTACACAAAGAGTATAATCAGCACTACTATACCAGTAAGAATCCCTACTTACAACTCGAATATAATATGTACCCTTATCAAGGTAAGCATTCATGGATCTACCTTCTGTGTTGGTTCCTGTTGATTCAAAATACAATACTATATTTTCAGCACTGTCAAACATTGTAACTTGCCAATGTACACTTGAACTTTCCAAATTCTTATGATTGAAACTCAAATTTACTTTGCCGGGTTCTGATATTGTAAATTGGTAAAAGTCTATATCATCGCTTACTCTAAGATTACCAGTAACGGGCTTATCGACCGAAATTTCTGTTGCCAAATCTCTGTTTCTATTCGGTTCAATTTCATATTCACCCTGATTTTCTGTATGGTTTACGCAAAGAGTATAATCAGCGCTACTATACCAGTAAGAATCCCTACTTACAACTCGAACATAATATGTACCCTTATTAAGGTAAGCATTCATGGACTTGCCTTCTGTGTTGGTTCCTGTTGATTCAAAATACAGTACTATATTTTCAGCACTATCAAACATTGTAACTTGCCAGTATACACTCGAGCTTTCCAAATTCTTATGATTGAAGCTTAAGTTTACTTTACCCGGTGCCGGCAGTTCCACTTTATAATAATTTATAGTTTTATAGTTCGGCAAATTATCGGTTACCGGACTATTGACTGATATTTCCTCTGCCTCATCGTCCATTGCTGCAAATGTAGTTACAGCGCCAAGACTCACAACCAACATCATTAGTACTGCTAAAATCATTGTCGATACTCTTTTCAACATCCTTACCATCCCCTTCTGTAAATATTAACACATATATAGACATACATAGTAATAATATATTTGACCTAAATTAATGTCAACAATAATTTTGGAAACCCATTTTTAATAATATAAATTGATATATTTTATTTTCGTTTGCATTTATGATATAATTTTGAATGTGATGTAAGTATTCTGCTTACGGAGGGTCTGTATATGCAAATATTAAGTTATAAGCTCAATGCCCATATTCCTTTCGATAAAGACAGTATAGAAATGTTCCTGTCATCTTGTGAAGAGGTAATAAACAACATGGCCTCGGATGAAAAGACTGTTTTCAAGCTCAAAAGTGCAACCCACGAATTGCTGATAAACTCCCTCGAACATGGATATAAAAAAAGCGCCGGCAATGTATCCTTTTTCATAGAAAAGCAGGAGCATACCATACAGCTTGAAATATCTGACCAAGGTATGGGATTTGACACGTCAGCTCTGAACATTGAAAAGGACAACACAAGTCTCAGTACAATAAAAGGCAGAGGTTGGGGACTCTATATACTAAAGAAGCTTTGCGATAATATTCAAATAACTTCCGATCCCCTAAAAGGCACCAAGGTTACCGTATCAATAAACTATTAACATCGGAAGCATTCTTTGAAAAATCAGGGAAGCTGTATCCTATAGTACCTGTAATGCCCTGTTATGCTGTCCTTTTGGCTATAGTCAATCAAAATGACCGTATCCTCTTTATCCATGATTCCGGTGTCATCGGCGACATTAAACCTAAATGCCTCAAAATGAACCTCGTTAAATATTTTTTTAGGAGGTATGCTCGAAAATTTGGGCAAAAAGTTTTCAATATTCGCCTTACTTTTTAAAAATTCAAAGCATCTTGCCCTGAAATTATCGATATATATCCGTTCCAAGCCTTTTGGAAGATTGTTTGTGTTATCCGACACCAAAAAATCAAACTTTAGAATCTCATTAAGCATTATCAGGTCCACTTTCAGCTTTAGGCTTGATGCAAAATCCAGTAATATGGTATAAAGCTCCCTGGCGGAAATGGACCTTTCATAATATCCCGCCTTGTCATAATACCGCGAGAATTCTTCAAAAAAGGTGGCCGGCGAAGGAAAAAACACTTCAATAAGGTACTTTAGCGTTCTTTGAAATCTTGCAGAATTGTAATATCTTTCCAAGAGCTCTTCTATCCTTTTTAACCCAATGATATCACCAAAGCTCAAGTAATTATTGGCCAGTATCTCATAGGGAGGGTATTGCCTAAATTTATAGCCGTGTTTTCGATATTCGTGCCTTATGCTAGAACCCTTTAGCAGCTTCAAAAAGCCCAGCTGCAGTTGGTGTGGGTAAAGCTCATAGACTTCATTAAAGGAATTCATGAAGGAATTATAATCCTCTAGGGGAAGTCCGGCTATCAAATCCGCATGTATATGCATATTCCCGTACTCTTTAAGCCTTTTTATGCTATGAAACACCTTTTTTATATCAGTTTTTCTCCTCACGGCCTCAAGAGCCCCTTCATTGGTGGATTGTATCCCTATCTCAAACTGGATCAATCCTTTCGGCGCCCGAGATAATATATCAAACATTTCCTCATCAAAAAGGTCGGCTGCTGCTTCAAAATGAAAACTTGTCCCCTTTGAATTTTCAATAATAAATGAAAATATTTCCTTGGCTCTTTCTCTATTGCAGTTAAAAGTTCTATCCACAAACTTTACAAGCTTGACTTTGGCATTAATCAGTGTCAAAAGATCGGATTTGACCCTGTCCATGGAGAAATACCGCACACCGTCAAAGGTCGAGGATATACAGTAGGAGCAAGAAAAAGGACAGCCCCTTGAAGATTCAAAGTACATTAACCTGCTACCAACAGCCCCAAGCATTTCCTCCGTATAGGGAGAAGGAATGGTGTCAAGCTCCCTAACCAACCGAAAAGTCGTTGACCCGTGAATTTCTCCGTCTTTTCTGTAGCTTAGGCCTTCGATAGCATCAAGTTCTACCCCTTCATCAATAAAAGAACGAAGCAAAAGCCCGAAAGCCCCTTCTCCCTCCCCTGCCATTATGTAGTCTACAAACCAATTTGAGTACAAAATCTCCTCAGGACCAAAAGAAACCTCCGGTCCACCCAGTATTATCTTCACATCAGGAAGAACCCTTTTCAGATTTTCAGCCAGCTTAAGAACAAATCCTATGTTCCAGATATAGCAGGAAAAAGCAGCCACGTCACACCCTTCGGTGTAAATGCGGGAAAGGACAGACTCCGGATTATCATTTATAGTAAACTCCATCACCCGAACTTCCCCACACTGCTTATCACAGGATGCCTTAAGATACCATGCGGCAAGGGACGAATGTATATATTTTGAATTTATTCCAATTATAATTGTCTTCATGATTCTATCTCCTTAAGTATTACGTTATTATAACAAACGGAGCTGAATCATTTCAAGGATAATTTTACAACGGAGTTTATTCTGGCTTTGCCAGTTTGAACCATATATCCAAAACATCTCTGAAATAATCGCCATACTTTTTTTCGGGCACAACTTCGGCCGTCTTTACAGCTGACCTGGCAATCAGTTTGCCGTTGGCAATGAACTCAATTTTTCCCACTTCAACCCCCTTATACACCGGGGCATTTATTGAGTCATACAATGTCAGCTCCGTTTCTAGGTTCTCCTTTTCTTCTTTGCTCAAGGGCAACCTGATTCCCTCCACAGCAACAACGGACACGGAGCTCTTTTTTCCTTTATATACGCTCACCTGCCCCAGTTCCTGATTTGCCTTCAAAAGCTCATAGGGCCTGTAATTGTTGAAAGCATAGTCAAGGATTGCTTTGCTGCTCTCGGCCCTTTTATTCCTGCTGGCACAGTTCAAAACCACGGAAATTATCTGAAATCCATCTCTTGTCGCCGATGTCACAAGACACCTTCCCGCCTTCCCCGTATATCCGGTCTTTACTCCATCTGCGCCGGGATACAGGGAAAGCATTTCATTTGTTGTATACAGGCTACGATTGGTAATTGTCATGTTCTTGGTTGACACCATCTCGGCGAAAACAGGATTTTGCAATGCATACCGGGTAATCATCGCCAGCTCGTAAGGCGTGGAGTAGTGCCCTTCCACATCCAGCCCGTGGGGTGTCTTAAAAGAGGTATCCTTAAGTCCGAGTTCCTTTGCTTTGGCATTCATCATTGCAACAAAATTCTCAACAGTCCCACCAATGTGTTCAGCCACAGCCAATGCCGCATCATTTCCCGACTTCAGCATCATGCCGTAAAGAAGTTCCCTCAATGTGAGTTCCTCCCCTGCCTTAAGCTTGATTGTGGAACCCCAGATACTGGCAGCCCTTTTACTGACCTTTACCTTATCATCGAGATTGCCGTTTTCTATTGCCACGATACCCGTCATTATCTTGGTGGTACTGGCTATAGCTCTTCTTGAGTATGCATCCTTTTCATACAATACCCTCCCGGTCTCGGCATCAATTACTATTGCCGCTCCCGCTTCTATTTTTGGAGGCTTTAACTCTTCACCCCCATTGACAGTATTGATGACGAACTCAGAAATCAATTCATCTTCAATAAATTCATCCGCATATACCCTTCCATTCAAGCTTATTGCAAATATGCAGCAAAATAAAAAAATCAATATTCTTCTTGTATTTCTCTTCAAATATATCACATCCCATTATTAATTTAATCATGCTTCACATTGCCGCAGCAGTGTTTCAACGAGGCAATAGAGAGCTATCTAAAAGGCAAATCGGTCCACCCTCTTACTAAAAAGTGTGGGACATCTATTTTCTCCTTATAAATATATGAAAAGTAATGAAAGTTTATAAATAATTTTTACGGGATTGTCGATAATATAAATAGGAGGGGGACAGCTTATGAATCATCAAACTTTATACAAAGATGACTTTATAGAAATCTTCGCACTTGCCAATGAAGTTTTCATCCAAACATTTAAACCCGGCCTTTCACCAAACCAATTTAATACTATATTGACATCGCATCCTCAGATACAAATAACCAATTTCAATTGTCTTAACGATGCCCTAAACATTGTTTCCCCGTCCCCCCAAAAATTTGGCCAATTGAAGGAAAGAATTGTCGTATCCGTAACCCCCGACGAATTAAAGGCCTACATTACCTTTAATTTATCGAAAGAGGAACTGGAGCTTCAAAACCGCGAAAAACTCATAATAGAAACCTATGAAGTTTTAAAGAGAAAAAATATTAATTTCGGAATAAAAAAAGAATTGTTCTTCGGTGATTTGCAAAGCGGGAAAAAATATGTTATAGCCGAAGGAACTCCTGCCATTGATGGAGAGGACTGCAAAATCAGGATGTACGAACTCGAAGAACCCAGACCGGAGATAAGAGAAGACGGAAAAGCGAATTTCTACGAGTTAAAGCTGATTAACAAGGTTAAGGCTGGCGACTGGCTTGGCGAACGTATTGATGCCACTGAAGGTTTTCCGGGAAAAACAGTATATGGAAATACCATTTATCCTATAAGAGGAAAAAACTATCCCCTGTCTTACGATAGAAATACGGTCTATGAAGTAGTGCAAAGCAAGAAAGTCGTACTTTTCTCCAAAATAGACGGTGCGGTACACTATTTCGGTAACAAAATAACCGTATCGAATCATCTTGAAATTGACGGTGATGTGGATTTTAAAACCGGCAACATAATTTTCGACGGATATGTAACCATTAGAGGTACCGTCACCGATGGATTCTATGTAGAAGCCACAAAAGACATAGAAATAAGCAGTCCCATAGGTCTAGGAAATATTAAGGGAATAAAAAGCCGCGAAGGCAGTATTTACATAAAAGGTGGAATATCTTCAAAAGGTTCTACGCAAATTACTGCCCAAAAAAATATTTATACAAAGTTTGTAGATAATTCCAGATTGTCTTGCGGAGGTATTGCCCATATAGGATTTTATTGCATAAATAGCATAGTTGAAGCCAAAGAAGTGTTTATTGAGTCAATAAAGGGAAATATAATTGGAGGTCGAATAAAAGCTGAAGTAAAAATTACCGTACCTATCTTGGGTTCTCAGCTTGAGACTAGGACAGTAGTTGCTCTCACAGGCTTTGATAGAAAAAAGCTCACAAAAATGCTGGAAGATATAGTTGCAAAAATAAATAAGATAAAGGATGAGCAAAAAGACCTAAAGCTATTTATGTCAAAGCAGGACCCCACGAAAGAAATGACTTCCGAGCAGTCCTCCCAATACAACTCAAACATACAAAAGCTATCGGAGCTAAAAGGACAGCTTAAGTCTTTAGAAGAAGAAAGAAAGAATCTTTCAAGATATTTAACAGCAAAAGGCGAAGGTGAAATAGCTATAACAAAAAAGGTTTATTCAAACTGTATAATAATCATAAAAAATATGCAAACTGAAATTAAGGAAGCGTGTCTGGCAACGACCTTTTTTGCAGCTGATGAAGAGATAAAACGTATTTGAGCCTTCGATTTTTGAAAAGGATTAATATGTGAAATATATAATAAGCATCAGGAGACGAATATCTTCTGATGCTTATTTATATTTATAGATCATATGTATAAATATTGTTATTCTTCTATTTATTATAATTGAAAAAATAAGAAAATCGGAATTACTTAAAGTCTCAAGTACAATAAACATGAAATTTTTAATAATATATTGATATTCAACACTTTGATTTGTAAAAATTAAGTTATATAATTAAGTTTAGTGAAAATAATTGAACCAGTATACAATAATTTTAATTTTCTAGGAGGCAGTATGATTAAGAATATTCTTATTTTATCTTCAAATAATACAGGGCATGGCCATAAAAGCATAACCGATTCACTACTGGAACAGTTTTCTCTTTACCCAGACGTCAAGGTTCATGTAGTTGACGGTTTTACCTTAGCAGGAAATTTTGGCCTTAGAGTCGGAAAGCTCTATGGATCGGTCACAAGAAATGCGAAAGATTTATGGAAGCTGGTTTGGGAAATATCTTTGAAAAAACCCAGTCTCTTAAACGACTTTACCGAAGTTTCGATAAAGGATAACTTTCTAAAGCTCATTCACGATATAAAGCCGGATCTTATATTGTCAGTGCATCCAAACTTTAACGGTTCGGTATTGAACATCCTGGAAGATTATAATATTAATATTCCCATTGTTACACTGATAGCAGATATCGTAAGCATTACTCCTCTCTGGGCAGATCCTAGGGTAGACTATATTATATGCCCTTCAAAGGAATCAAAGTTTAAATGCCTTGAGTTTGGGGTTTCAGAATCAAAGCTTATCGAGACAGGATTTCCGGTAAGGCAAAAGTTTCTGAAGCATATTAACGATAATTCCGGGGATTATGACCAAAATACCCGAAAATATACTGGCGATAGGCCATTTGAATGTCTTATCATGAGTGGTGGTGAAGGCTCCGGAAACATGAGCAGAATTGCATCGATACTGCTGAAAAATTTCAACTGCCGGGTTAAAATAGTTACAGGCAGAAACAAACTTCTGAAAAAAAGGCTAGAACGCACTATCGGCGAGCAATATGGCGATAGAGTTGAAATATACGGTTTTACCGAGAATATTCAGGATTTGATGCTTTCTTCCGATATTGCCGTTACCAGAGGAAGCCCGAATGTTATGATGGAAGCTGTAGCCTGCAATGTGCCCATCATTATCACCGGCAATCTTCCCGGTCAAGAAGAAGGCAATCCAGCTTATATGCAAAAGTACAATCTCGGTATCGTATGTAAAGACCTTAGAAAATTAAGGCATACTGTCGACGGGCTTCTTGCTAATAATGCCGAAAAACTGAACAAAATAAAGCAATCTCAAAAAGAGTATCTAAATCCCAATGTTGCAAAGGAGATAGTAAGCTTCCTTTTAAGCATAGAGAAAAAAGGAGACACTAACTTCCCTGACGATTTATTTTCCGATGATTTCCCCAAATTTTGGGAAATCCACAAAAAGATATCGTTGTCTCATAATAAAAAGATAGTGCTTAAAAAGCATAAAAACATCAAAATAAATCAAAAATAAAGTTAACGTAAGTCCAATAAAATGTTAGAAAAACTTTCTACTCATAATAGTCTTGTTTTTAGAAAAAATAAGACTAAGGAGGTGATAGTAATGGCTAACAACAACAAAACCAAAACTCAGTTTGATAACATGAAGTATGAAATTGCTAAAGAAGTAGGCGTTAACTTAAAACAGGGTTACAATGGAGATTTAACTGCAAGGGAAGCTGGTAAGATAGGTGGAAACATCGTTAAGAAAGTATTCCAGTCTTATACTGGAAACAGCTATCCTTCAGAGCATTTGGGCGACACTTCAAGGTAATAAATGTACAATTTGAAATAATAAAAATAGCAGGAGATAATCTCCTGCTATTTTTATTTTCTTTACATTTATTTAAATCTGTTTTTTATGGAAATATGCAAAATTTGTGATATAATAATCAAATAATGATTTTTAGCTTTTAGGAATGGTGATTTAGGATATATGATAAAGTTTCAATTTGGGTTCAAAAAAAGCAAACTATTTGAACTTGATTCTCCAAAAATAATTGTTTTCAGCTTCATAGCCATAATTTTTATAGGAACAGTGCTCCTTTTACTGCCCATAGCTTCAAGGGATGGAAACAGTGCCGGATTATTCACTGCCCTTTTTACTTCTACTTCTGCTACCTGCGTGACAGGTATGCTGGTAGTAGATACCTATCAGCAGTGGTCCCTTTTCGGTCAGATTGTCATCCTCTCGCTTTTTCAGATAGGTGCCCTTGGTTTTGTGACCTTTGCAACATTCTTTTCGGTGCTTATAAAGAGAAAAGTAAGCTTGAAAGAAATGGTACTGGCACAAGAATCCTTAAATCATTTTAACTTTGAAGATGTCTTGAAGCTGGTTAAAAACGTAATTATTTTCACCTTCTCAGTGGAGCTTATCGGCGCGTTGATATTGTCAACAAGGTTTATTCCCCTATTCGGATTGAAGGGAATCTATATGTCAATATTCCACTCCGTTAGTGCCTTTTGTAATTCCGGTTTTGATATAATGGGTCAAAGAGAAAATTTCAGTAGCCTCACCACTTTGAATCAAGACCCCATTATTCTAAATACTCTATCTGCTCTAATTATTTTCGGTGGATTGGGCTTCATCGTATGGAAAGACCTGGTTGACTATAGAAAGAACAGGTTGCTTCTACTACACACAAAAGTTGTTCTTGGCGCAACCGCAATGTTATTGGTCCTTGGTGCTTTGCTTGTGTTTGCATTTGAATTCAACAACCCCGCGACTTTAGGCCCATTATCTCTGCCGGCAAAAATCAATGCTGCATTTTTTCATTCTACTTCCTCAAGATCCGCAGGATTTAACAGTGTACCTGTTGATCAGATGAGAGAAACAACCAAATTAATAACCATTATTTTAATGTTCATAGGAGCCGCCCCAGGTTCGACAGGAGGCGGTGTCAAAATCACAACCTTTGCAATAATGATTGCAACTATTATCTCCCAGTCAAAGGGTTCTGTCGATACCATAATATTAAAGAAGCGTATATCCAAAAAGATCGTATACAGGTCCCTTTCCATTATCGGCCTGTGTGCATTGCTAGTCGTAACAATAACCATTGCACTAATGATTTTTGAAGACAAACCCTTAATTGATATCCTCTTTGAAACAACATCTGCCTTTTCTACTGTCGGTATGACCACAATAGGTACTTTTGATATGAGTATTGCAAGTAAATTACTGTTGTTATTTACCATGTTTTTAGGAAGAGTAGGACCCCTTTCCTTTGCCATAGCTCTTTCAACGAAAAATAACAGAAAGGATCTGGTTTATCCTGAAGGTAAAATTATGGTCGGGTAAAATTTGCTATCTTTTATCTTTACCAATAAAATATTCCTTCAACTCCTGTTGATCCTCTTTGGAAGAAACTGCAATAATAGAGTCATTTTCCTTTAGTTCGGTAAAGCCGTTAGGTATTATTACTTCTTCCCCTCTAATAACCGAAACCAGTACGCAGTCCTTAGGGATATTTATGTCCTTAAGACTCTTATTGCAAACCGGTGAGTTTTTTGTAATAGAAATCTCGCTTAGGACCAGTTTGCCGCTCCTTAATTTCATAAGTGTCTTAATTCCTGTATAATCCACTTCCTGCTCAATCAACTCAGCGATAATCGAAGTGCTGCTTACAGCAAGATCCACTCCAAACCTTTGGAAAACCTCTATGTTCTTGGGGTTATTAACCCTGGATATAGTTCTCTTTACGCCAAAGTTTCTCTTTGCAAGCTGGCATGAAATAAGATTATCTTCATCCTTGCCGGTAACTGCAATAAAAATATCCGCTTTTTCAAGCTCTACTTCCGAAAGTATTTCAAGATCAGTACCATCACCATTTATTACAGGAATGTGGAGCTCATTTGCAATCTTAATACAAACATTCTCTTGCGGTTCAATAATCGCAATTTTATGTTTATAAGGAAGAAGAGTCTTAACCAGATAGTAGCCTATCTTGCCGCCCCCTGCAATAACAATATACATAAAACAAACCTCCAACTATTATATTGATAATATTAATACAAACAACAGATTTAGGTCTTTTTACTTTTCACCTTACCGGATTTATTTGCTACTACCAAAACATCATTCTTGTTTAAAATCATTTCCGGATCGGGGAAATTAAATTCTCCGTCTTTTATGACGCCAAAAATATGAGAATCCCGGCCGCATTTTACTGCCCCCAGCTTTTTGCCGACATCTCCATTTTGAATCTTTTGATTGCTGAACACAATGGCTGTATTTCCTATAGTATGGGTGGATGTTTCGCTTTGGCAAAGTAACATTGACCTCATTAAATCAACAGTAATCTCGGTAGGACATATGGTATCAAGTCCAAACTCATGAAACACATGCTCCCGGGCAGGGTTGTAAATTCTTGCAACCACTCTGGGAACCTTGAAAATCTCCTTTGCCATCTGTGAAACCATTATGTTTATATTGTCATCCGGAGTAACCGCCGTGACAACATCCGCTGTTTGAATTCCAGCCTTCTTTAAGACATCCTGATCAATGGGAATTCCGGTAACGGTTAATCCGCCAAAATCAGGATCTAGAAGCTTGAATGCCTCGGAATCGTTGTCAATAATAACCACATCATGTCCTTCCTCGGATAAAACCTGGGCAAACCTCGAACCCACTTTACCACACCCAACTACAATTATAAACATACTACTCCTCCTGAACGCACTGCAATTAATATATGACATCTATTCTATATCATGCGAGCATTTTTTGCACATTATTATATTCGTAAATTTTGTTCAATTTTTTACATTTATAAGATGATAGTACGCAGATATTTCGATATTACTCATATTAGATACTTATTACGAAATTTATCGACTATTTAAGTAAATTCCTCCTTCGAATAGAGTTTTTTAAAAAAGGAATGCTAATAATATATAAGATGACCTGAAACAACAGCAAAAAAGAAAGGATGATTCTGTGTTAGTAGTTGTTGTCAGAACACTGATACTCTATTTGATTGTTGTATTTATTATGAGAATAATGGGTAAGCGTCAAATCGGTCAGCTGCAGCCCTTTGAGCTTGTTATTGCGATAATGATATCAGAGCTTGCCGCCTTGCCTATGCAAGACATAGGAATTCCTCTGATAAACGGTATAATTCCTATACTTACATTGCTATTCGCACAGATAACCCTGTCTTTTATAGGGTTAAAAAACCCCCATGTTAGAGCAATAATTTGCGGAAGACCCACCATTTTAATTCAAAACGGCAAAATAAATGAAGCGCAGCTAAGAAAGGAGATGTACTCCTTAAATGATTTGTTGGAGCAGTTGAGAATCAAAGATATACAAAATATAGCCGATGTTGAGTTTGCCCTACTCGAAACCAATGGACAACTGAGCGTAATACCGAAATCACAAAAAAGACCTGTAACTCCTCAAGACCTGAATATATCCACACAGTATGAGGGTTTATCTATGGATATCATTATTGACGGAGATATAAGCTATGAAAACCTTAAATTGGCTAATCTCGACATAAACTGGCTAAAGGACACACTTTCAAAATTTGGAATAAACAATCCCAAAGACGTGCTTTTTGCCAGTCTGGACTCGGAGGGCAACCTCTATTATCAGGTTAAGGAAAGGGGAAATAAATAAATGCATTCAGCCAAAGTATTTATGGGGCTTGGTCTATTGTGCGTTCTACTATTAGGTGGATCCTTTTATACATCCACAACTTTTTCAAGGGATGCAAAAATGCTTGAAGAGCAGATTAATGTAATCGAAGATAGTATAAACAAAGCTGACTGGACATCTGCCGAAAAACACCTTATGGCGATTCAGGAGAAATGGACCAAAGTGGAAAACTCATGGGTACTTCTCCTAGACCATGTTGAAATAGAGAATATTGATACATCCCTCTTAAGAATATCAAAATATGTTGAGACTAAAAATGTCTCTATGGCAATATCCGAAATAGCAGTATTACGACAGTTTATAAACAAAATTCCTGAAGAAGAATCCTTTTCTCTAAAAAATCTTTTGTGACGAAGGATATTTTTTTGACGTAAAAGCTCGGGGCACCGAGCCCCTTAGCTTTTTCCCTACTTATTTCCACCTAAAAAGGTCAAATAGCAACTCACCCCTTCATAAAGAGGGAGATTATAAACAGGGCATAAAATGCGCCTCCCATAAGCAGAGGGATGAGATTTAGCTTTCCTTTATCCTCTATCCAGAAATATATTGTGGAAGCGGACAAGGTAGCCATTACAGAACTTACTATAATATGGGAGTTCAAATGCCATGGAGTCGCAAGAATTCCGATTGATACCGGTATACAACTTTGAAACACCATGGCTCCTGTTATATTACCCACTGCCAAGGTATCCTTCCTCTTTGATATCCAGATAATGCTGTTGAACTTCTCCGGGAGCTCCGTTACTATAGGTGTCACTATCAAAGACAGGATAAGAGGAGTTATACCAATTAGCTCCGCTACGCCCTCTATATTTTTTACAAAAAGATTAGCTCCGAAAATTATGCCCGTCAATGAAATGCAAATCTGCAGCAAAATATTCTGCATATTGTTTTTTAAGCCTAATGCTTTTGTCAAATAAAGCTTATCCAAATGTCCCTGATTTACACTATCCTGTTTGACCGTCAGAATAATATAATAGATGTATGTTGTGATCAAAAATGCAGAAACAATCCCTTTTATAAAATGGATATTTATAAAGGCGGTAGCCACCCCCACGCTATAAGCTACAATGAAAAAGCTGATATCACGGCTAACAATATCACTATTAACATTTACCGTCATTCCTGTTTCTCTTTTTGACCTAAACAAAACAACACTGATACCGATCACAAAGAATGCAAGGGTGCTCAGCATGAAAGGCGCTCCTAAAATTGCACCAACTCCTACATCCATCGATCCGCTGTCTTCCCTCAAAAACACTATCGCAATAACCGGGACCATTGTCTCAGGAAGACATGTACCTACGGCGGAAAATATGCTTCCTACAACACCGTCTCCAACTCCAAGCTTTCTTCCCAACCACTCAATACCATTTGTAAAGAACTCACAGCTAATTAGAATCAGGGCTAGAGCCATGAGTATTTGTGCCACACTTATCCACATCGCTATTCATCACTTTCCATATGTAATTAACAAAACCACTTCCTTGTA
This sequence comes from Acetivibrio mesophilus, assembly GCF_004102745.1. GTDB lineage: Bacteria > Bacillota > Clostridia > Acetivibrionales > Acetivibrionaceae > Hungateiclostridium > Hungateiclostridium mesophilum. Next base: position 32,446 of record NZ_RLII01000025.1, read on the forward strand.
AGTATATTAGTCAGGTCCGATTTTTATTAAAATTTTATATACAAAAAAAGGCACTAGGCCCTCAGTATTTTTAATCTAATGCTCTTCTAATTTCCGGCATCTCAAGTTTTGGAACATTCTTAATTTGCTTTCATTTCCAATTCATCAGACTTTAAAATTTCCTTGTCTGGCTCATTGGCCAAATATGTTAATATACCGCCGTCACTTTGTCCTCGTCTGGGGCATCTGCAGTGTTGATTTCAATGAAAATTTTGGTACCATCACGCTTGGCGATATGGTCGCTCACATACTTCTCCAGAGCGTATCTTGCTATACTTGATGTGGTAACGCTTGCTTCCGGCATCTGTGCCTGTAACTCATCAATGATAGCGTCCACTCATCCGACTGCCTTTGTGTAAGCCTTACCCGAAGCATACTATCCTTTTCTGGAGACATTATTGCACCTCCTGGATTTCTTGTTGGTTCTATTGTGTCACAAAGTATCACATATTATCAAGCGTGGATAAAAGAAAAAAGGCCACACCAGCCGATACGGTGTGACCTTAAAAAGATTTTCTATTCTTCCTACTTATAGACTTTTATTGTTTTATGATTACCGTGCTCAAAGACATAAATTCTTTCTCATTTAGGACAACGTCAAGTTATTTAACATCTCCTGTACCAATAAAAACTGTTCTGCATCCCTTGAACTTCTAGCAGAGTAAGTATAAAGTTATTGTACTCCGTTCGCGATTTGGTATAGCAACATAAACACAATCTCTTTTAAAGTCTATCAACTGCTCTGTTTTGTATTCTTTGAGCTCATACTTCTTAAATATTTTTAAACCGCATAGTTCCAAATAATGACTATCCAAATACTCTTTGTTACTAAAAAATCTGTTCCATTCGAGTTCTGAAACAAGTTCCTCCCTATCAATGACAAACCCAACTATTTCGAATCTTTGGAGAGTCATAATGATTAATAAGTCAAGAATAACTTTTGTTTGACTTTCATCTAATCCGTCTAAATAAATATCACATACACATAAATACCCTTGACAAGTTAGTTTTATTGCAACATCATCCATCTGAGGCCACCAAAATTGTATTAAATAGTCACTTATATCTGATGTGTTTTGAAGTAATTCTTTTTTCTCAATATTTAGCATTTCACCTTCTGTAGTCCATACTTGCACTTTATTTGCATTAGGCAATTCAAGTCTTATCCCCTTGGTGTTAAAAAGAACTTCTATTTGTTTAAACATATCAATATTTTGAAGTGTAGAAAATACGCTAGCAACACCCCTTGGCATAAGCAACCTCCAATTCTATTTAAATATCACAACATTATCTGTGCCCAGCTTTTTTATAGCAAAATCAATTACATTTTGTGGTGTACCTTCTGCAAAATACGCCTTAACACCAACTCCTCTTATAGCTGCTTCATCTTGATATATCTTAATAACTTGACCCAATTTACCAAGATCATTTGCTTTCGCTGGTCCACCGACCATTATTAATTCGCCATTAGGTCCAATTACATCTATATCTGTTCCTCCAGCACTTGATTTTATTTTTGCTCCACTAACTTGTCCACCTGTTATATCTGCAACTTTCTGTTCTCTAGTCGCACCTATAATTTGAGCTTGTTTTCCTGTAGTCTTACTCGTTCCCTCACTACAAGAACTAAAACCATTATATTATTTCTTTCCCAATAACTTATTCAAAAAAACACTTCCAAATACTATGAGCTCTCATTTTAAAATAACCTCTTATCTACAACTTTCTCATATGGTCTGTGTTCTGTCTTGGTTTTCATCATATTATAGATAATTCTAACAAGCCTTCTTGCCAAGCATACAAGTGCCTGTGACTTGTTCTTGCATTCCTTGACCTTCTGATTAAAGTATTCCCAAAATACCGGGTGTCTTGGCTTACCTGACAGTGAAACAGTCACTATCTGAATGGCAAGAAAAGTTATACCTTGCGTTCCTGAGTAAGCTTCCTTTGTCTAGCTCTAAGCTAATCCTCTTGGACTAATAATTACTTTGACATTAAATCAAGAGGATTAGTTTATTAGCTTATACGAAATAAATTACAGACACAGTCATGGACGCTTCCATATTTCCAATCCGTCTTTTAATTTTACACATAAAGGACAATTCTCCATTGATACTTCAATTAGATTTCCTACTTCTACTCTTCCAACAGAATCAGCTATAATTGATACTACCTCTACTGCACATGCATAAAATTCTTTATAACCTTCCTCATCTTCTTCCAATCCATTATTACTTTCATATATTGTGTTAATTATCCCCTCTATACACAACCCTGTATCCCATACAATAATAATATTTGTTCCATTCGGATACTTACTTAATTGTTTCATTAATTCGTCCATTTTTATTCTCCTTTTACTTAGGTCTTGCAGGAACAATATGAGCCCCTTTTTTACCATAGTGAATAATTCCAACTGTTGTATCTGTTGCAATACCAGTATTCGGATCAACATATTGACCAATTATCTCACCAAAATCTACTCTTTCTTTATTATTTCCAATCATAGTTCCTGTTCCTGCTTTTTCATCAAGCAATCTTTGAACATCATTCACATCACCATTTATAGTACTTTTAACTTTACCATTTGCTATTTCATTTTTATAATTGTTAGTTCCAGGAATATGTTTTTCCTGCTGTCCTACATTTACCTTTGCTTCAAATCCATTTACTATTTTAGTTCCACCCGTTCCCTCTGTCATTTTAGCAAACTTTTCGTAATTCCGGTTGAAACTATCAAAACCGCTTCTAGCCTTTAATACTCCACCGGCACTAACTTCTGCAGCAAGCATCAATTCACCAACACCAACTGCCGTAAGCATTAAGGATATTGTACCATCACCACTCAATATACCCTTTATACCAATCGTAGTATCTCGCATTCCACGCGCGCCTATTAAGGCACCACCTGCAAATTGCGATGCACCTTTAATCGTATTGTAAGCACCAGTTAATGTACCTCCTATGTAATAGTATTCATTATCCTGAATGCCTAGAAAATTTGTTACATTATTTTCAAAGTATTCAAATCTTTTTTGTGCTTCGTCATAGAATTCCATATGTAAACGGTAAACCACGCGTACTGGTATAAAAATCACCGTCATTTCTGACGGTAAAATTTTAGCGATTTTGATCCGCTTTGCGACATTCAGTTGGTAGATCTTTTGACCATGGAAGTAACATTTCCAAAAAGGAAGTATTTTTATCATCCATGTGTTTCGGTATCTCTTCCAGTAAATATTTGAAATACTGATATGGTTTTAAGTTGTTTGCCTTAGCTGTCTCAGCAATACTGTAAATGATTGCGCTTGCCTTAGCTCCTTCAATCGTATCGATCATATGCCAGTTGCGTTTTCCAATACAGAATCCTCTAATTGATGACTCACAGGCATTATTGTCTAGGGGAACATAACCATTCTCAAGAAATGTTTTTAAATATTTCTCCTGATTCAGGCAATAAGTAAATCCCTTACCTGTTTCCGATTGTGCCGGCACTTCATTCCGGTGCTCTTTTATCCACGCAAAGAAAGCCTCAACTTGTGGTTTTACAAGTAGTTGACGCTGAGCAACACGTTCCTCTGGTTTGAGATCCAGAAGACCATTGTCGATTTTGTATATGATGGCTATTTGCTTCAATGCAGCATAGGCCAGCGTATCTTTTGCAGCTTCTTTGCCTAGTGCTTTCACCACATTAGCGAATCTTCTGCGTGAATGGCTCCAACACCCAGCTATCCTGATATCAGGATTTTCTTTTTCAAGCTTATGGTAAACTTCATAGCCATCCGCTACAATAATACCTTTATACCCTTTGAGGAATTCGCGGGGATGGTCAGCCTTCCGTGTTTTCTGATAATCATATAGAATGATTGGCGGGTCATGATATATTTTTCCCGTGCGGTATACCCACATATAACTTTTGGAACCGGCAGCTCGTCCGTCTTTAGAGACGAGAACCGGCGTCTCGTCTGCTTGGGATACATGGCACCGATGCAATTCTTCATGCAGACGATCATATAAAAGTGAAAAATAGCGCTCTGCACACTGTATGGTCCAGTTTGCCATTACTTGCCGGGATATGTTGATATCATTCCGTGCAAATTCCTGCTCCAGTCTGTACAATGGAACTGCATTTATATATTTACTATTAAGAATACCTGCTTCCAAGGATGGAGTTACAATACTGTTACGCAACAGATCCGTTGGACGTTCTGCCTTTACAATTGTTTGATTATCTTTGCCGACATAAACAGCTACATGGTGTTCTTCCACTTCAAAGGTAGCTGGATGAAACTGAAGTCTTTTATAGATTTCATCCGGAAGGCGTTTCCCTTTGGCTTTTTTACGCTTATACGGCTTCGGGCATACTTCCTCAAACTCAGGTTCTATAACATTCTTTTCTGCGATTGTGACTTCTGCCTCATTAAAGCATAATTCCATCTGGCCTTCCCATTCCATCTTTTCAGAGGAACGCCCAAATTTCTGCTGCTTTGCTATCTTCGTAGCTTCAATCAGAAGGTTGATGTTTTTGTTCATCTGTTCTAACTGTTCGCTTTGCTTTGCAAGGAGCTCCTGCTGATTAAGGAAGAGTTGTATAATATCTTTTTTACTATATTTAATTAATTCGATTTCTGTATACGTTTTCTCCATATGTCTACAATATCACGAAAATGGATAATATGGAATAGGTTAAAAGTAACTTCTAAAATTTGTGGATAAACTTGACGAAATCTAATGTTTTTAAGGAATTCCAAGATAAGTTATCCACTAAAAAACCCGTTTTGGTTGTACTTTATTCACAGATTTTGATGGCTCAATGGAAAGACCTTCTGTTAACCATCTAAACTGACGTTGGGTAATCTCTTTAGCTTCCTTTTTACTTCGAGGCCATTGGAATTTACCGTCTTCCAAACGTTTATTCAAAAGAACAAATCCATCACCTTCCCACAATAGCCCTTTGATTCTATCGGTTCTCTTACCACAGAAAAGAAGCAAAATATTTTGAAAAGGATCCAAGCAGAACTCACTTTCGACAATCCTGGCAAGACCATCGATTCCACGACGTAAGTCGGTATATCCACACGCAATAAATATACGGTCAAAACCAGTAGCATCATTAAACATGGCGAATTACCTTCAGAACAGCTTCCAGCAACTCAGTACTGGTTTGATTCGTAATTTCCAACCTATAATCACCAATATTTATAACCAAATCAGGTATGAGTGAAGCCGATAGAAGAGCTTCTTTATGATGATTCCCAATAGGAATCGGAGCAAATATAGTTGGCTGATGTTCTTTATGTTCTTTTTCAGGATTTTGTATAGATGTGCAAATTTCTTCTCGTAACCTGCGCTGCCAGTAAAAAAACTGTTGCTCACTTACATTATTTTCTTTACACCATGCCTTTACAGTCATACCGCTAGTACGGCACTTCTCAACAATGGGCCTCCATTTTGAAAGATGATACTGAAGTTTTACTTCTTGAGCATTCATCTAATAATTCTCCTTTACAGTTTTTTAAGTTTACTTGAAAAACTATTACAAGTTTCTAAAGTAACTAGCAAAAATATTATAGAAGAATTATCTCATGATCCTTAATTCTTTGCGAGGTACTCATGGTTTACCGCTTACGACAATTCTACTATGTGATGAGCTATTTGGCGGTTACGAAGAAAAAAGCGGCTATCCGCAGATAACCGTCTTTATTTACAACTTAATGGATTTAAAACTATTTTCCTTTGTAGGAGTGTATTATGTTCTCATAATTTATATTTTTTAACTTCTCAATAGCATTGCCACATACTATGAGAACATCATGATGATTAAAACATATTAAATACTCTAAATCCCTATTAGTTAAATAAAACTCAAATCCGTAGGTTTCACCTAATACAGAAACCACATCATCGCCTTTATTAAAACAAAATGCCTCCTTTTCATCAGTAGGATTAAAAAACATAATAGTCTCAACATCACCAATTAACTCACCAAGCCATAACCATGCATCTTTGCTATTGACGCTTAAATCATCTTTAAGATACTCCCATAATGGCATACTTTTACTTCCACCTGCAAATTTATCTATAACTTTGCTTATCATACGTTCAACTTCAATAGCTTCAACTTTCTCTATATTAATATTTAACGAGCTAGCAGCAGATAATATTTGCTCTTGTATATTCCACACAACTACACCTCCAGTTCTTTTGCTTATCATCTATTAATAGGAACATCATCAACCAAAATATGTCCACGTATTGCACCCCCACTATTTCTCTTTCCACCCGTCTGATATCCAATATGAGGTACATCAGGACCATGCGTAGTATGTCCGATATCAATATTAACCTCTGCTCCATTTTTCGCTCTCCATTCAACTGGAAAGGACTTCCCATTTACATCTTTCGCCCATTCAGTTACTTCAAATTTTTCTTTTGGAACCCCTGTTCTTTTGAAAGCCTCTTCCAATGCGTCTTTATAAGTTTTTTCTGTACCTCTCCAATCAAGGTCTACATCGGGATTAAACGTATAGCCAGTCTTACTCGTTCCCTCACTACAAGGACTATAACTATTATATTATTCCGACTTCAATATCTCAATCAAAAAATCAAATTCCTTCCAAGGTTCTGAGCCTTTTTAAAAATCAGTTCTTTCCGTCAACTTTCTCAAATGGCCTGTATTCAGTCTTGGTCTTCATCATGCCGTAAATAATCCTCACAAGCCGCCTCGCCACGCATACAAGCGCCTGTGGTTTGTTTTTGCCTTCCTTGACCTTCTGTTCGAAGTATTCCCTGAATACTGGGTGCCTCGGTTTTCCTGACGCCGATATGGCTACCATTTGTATCGCCATGAAATGGAATATGGCATTCAATGCCCTGTTGCCATTCCGGCACCTTTGGTCTTTACCCTTTCCGGCGGAGCTGAATTGCACCGGTGCCAAGCCCATAAACCGGGCCAGCTTGTCTGAGTCTGGGAAGCGGTTAATATCTCCGATTTCAGATATTATCTGTGCTTCTGTAACAAGGTCGATTCCCGGCATTGTATGTAGCTTATAGCCTGTCAAAGGTATCAGCTTTCTTAGTTCATCGTCAATTTCGGCAATCAACTCCTTGTTGTGCCTGATATCTTTTACGATGTTTCTGACTATAAAATCTCTTTCGGGCTGATAGTCCTTTCTTGTGTCTCCATCCCTTTCAATCATGGATATAATCTCATGAATACGCTGTATTTTAAGTGCCTGATGCACCGGCTTTATCGTCAGATATATTTCTTCCGGTGTTGTGTTCCATATATACTCCGGTGACGGGTAGTTCTCCCAGAAACATAAAGCACTCTTGGAATCAATCATGGCAAAAAATTTCCTGTAAGATGGGTAACTGTAGGAAAGCTGGCTGTGGAGCTGGTTCTTGTTCATCACATTGCCCTTTACAATCAAATCCCGCCTTTTAACTATCTGCCGGATTGTCCAGAATATATCCTCATGTTTGGCATCCTGCAGAGTGTCTACCATATCCCTGAGTACCCTTGCCACACAATAGGCATCATAGGAGTCATCCTTGTAAATGATAGGGTTTGCCAGCCTTACAGCACTTGTATAGGCAGGGTTAACGTGCTTGACTTCAAATTTCCTGCCCACCAGATAGGCAGCAAGGTTTCTGCCAAAGCCTCTGGTATCTTCAAGTCCGAATACAATTTCCTTTGTGCCGCAAATCTTCCTAACATCCTCAACAAATGCAGGGTATCTGGATGGTCTATTCTCAAAGTTAATCTCACCCAGTTTATTCATCCAGCAATCTATAACAACTGCACAGTGGGTATCCTTGTGCATATCAATTCCAACAAAGCAGGTGTTTCGTTTATGATAAATATTTATCCTCTCCTTTTCCAATGTCTCCACCACTCATACCGGCAACCTCAATTTAAGAGCGTTAGATTCGATTAGGGACATTTCTTGTAAAGAAGTGTCCTTCAACCTTAATCCTCGCAAGGGAACGCCAACCTATCTATTCCTGGTGTGACAAATTACGTGATTTCAGGCATCACGAGCCTTGGTTCATTTGCTTTCAAAGTTCTTTTACTGCTTCGCTTGGACATAAATTCTTTAATGTTTCTGACCGATATAACTGTGTTAATAACTGCTGCAGCCCTTACAAATCCCTCTTTACTTGCCCCGTCTGTTTCTATAAAGCTTACGGCTTTGACCTACGCTTTTTACGTTTCATAGGAGCAATACAGAAGTCCTTTTACTGGCTGCTAAACCTTATTCCAACCTTTACTTTGTAAATTATTCTGTGTGTAATCCTCTGGTTTGTAGTTCTCCAAGGTTTTTCTGCACTTGATGTTTTCGTACAGAATAGAATCCCCTTTGAGAACTAGCTTCTTAATCCAGCCGCTGGACAATGATTTTTCCCATACTTCATTCTCAATACTGGTAAAATACAACTCCAGCGCCCTTTCAATAATTGCATTTGCACCCTCCAAGCCTTCCTGCTTGGCAAGTGCTTTGGCTTTGTTCAATATTGCTTCCTCTATGGTTGTGGTAATCTTTATTCTCACACTATCACCCCTTCCTACGGTTAAAGCCTTGAAAGCCTTTATTCCGTAGTAACATGTTCCCTCTGAACCGCTAATACATCAAGTCATTTCTGCACTTGTATACAGTATTTTTAAGGGTTTCAGAGGATGGGGCGCTGCTCCTGCCGAAGGATTTATCTCAATAGGAGCAGCACTTCCAATTGTTCATTTTTGAGCGGTTTCGCCCTAAGTATTACTTAGCCTCAAATTGTGCTCAGTGGCAATGAAGTGAGCCACACTCAGCCCAAAATTGGGTTCAGTGGCTTTTACTCAAATTTGAGTAAAACTATCTTGCTTCAAGAGCCACCACCCAAGAGAGCGTAGTGCCATTTTTAGGCTTAACAGGCTTATCCCAAGTACCCTGACCATCTACACGCACTATCACTCTGTAATCGGTCATATCCTCCATCCAGCCAGGTACATTGGAGCGGTCAAGGGCAATTTCTTTCCTCATGCCTATGGCATACTGGCTGAGGTCTGCAAGGATTAAGTCACCTTTAGAGCCTAATGCCGGGCACTTCTCGGTAAAGATGATTTCTTTGCCAAGAAGGGTGAATCTGCTTGCCTCTTCCTTGAATACAGGTATCTGAGCACCCCCAGTTCCAATAGTGATAGTCATTGTGAGCAATTGCGGAATTACTGAGGGATTTGCAAGCCATACTGCATTGGTAAAGCAGGAAGGTGCCAGCCTTGCAAACATATTGACCACATTGCTGTAATTGATTGTGGCAGCGGTCTGGTTCGTTTCCTTGGTGACGGTTATCAGAGCAGGATCATTGAGGATACCAAGTGGTTGTCCTTCTCCTGTTCCATTGATAAAGGCATAGTCCATGTACCAGCCCAAGCCTTTAATAAGAGCACCTGCAAGCATTTCTTCAAAGGACATTCCGTCTGCTATGAGTTCATTGGATGCCTGACTGAAACATGCCAGCTTCTTGGCTTTCAGTTGAATCAGCCTTAACTTGGCTGTTTTTCGTGTGCCTGTCTGTCCTTCTTCAAGCCATTCGCCAGAGATGCCGCCGAATAGGTTGTTGGTTCTGTCTGCTCCGTCAAAGGCTGGTACTTTCTTTGTTTCACTTCCCATTGCCCATACCGTTGCTCTTGGACGGATGATTTCATTCTCCAGGGATTTATCCATCAGGAAGGCTCCGTATTCCTCCGGTACGGAATATCCGCCGAATTCAGGTATCCCTTCCACCATACTGGCATTTATCAGCCTGTTGTCGGCTCTTCCCGAGTGAAGTGTTCTCAGGAATTCATCCATGGAATGGAAACCATTGTTGCTTAAGCTCACAGTTTCGTTTCCATAGAACATCCCTCTGAATGATTTTGATACGGCTTTTGTTACAGGTGTTTTTGATTCTTCAATAGGAGATACAGCTTTTTGTGGTGTAATTAGAATTGGCTCAGAGGTTCTGATATTTAATAATTCCTCGTCAATGCTTTCATTAATGCTCTTAATTTTGTCTGTGTAGCGGTTAAACTGTCGCTCCTGTTCATTCGTCAAACTTCCACCTGCTTTTTCAGCTTCCTGCAAAATGGCTTCTGCTTTTTTCACCAATTGCTTTTTCTCATGTACCAAATCTGCTATAAATCTCATGCTTAAACCTCCATTTTCTTAATATTTTTTTGTTAATATGGTCTGGGGTTAATACCCCGTTTGAATCTGCATTTTTTTACGCGGTGCTGCCAGCCCGTTGTTCTTTTTCTTTGCTGTAGAGATTTGACCTCCCCCTGCCCTCAAATCCGCTATGTCCATGGTTTTCACACAATCATCCAACTTTCCTTATGCAATTTATATATCTTCTGTGGTGAGTGTGGTTAGTTGTGGTTAGTTTTTATAAAAGTCTATATAATAAAATAAAATATAAAAGTTACTGAAAAACTCACCATAGCCCACCACACTCACCACACCCCTGTGTTTAAGAGGCTTTCAGCTATTTGTACTAACCATCCAACTCACCACAAACTGCTTAAACACACCACACCTATCAACTTAAAGCTCTGTGTTAAATTCATGCTGTTCTCCTAGCAATGGACTTGTGAGTTCAATATCAAGGTAAACTGTTCCACTTCTGTCATATCGTTTACTTAAGTACCTGCTTATCTCTCTTCCAAACTTGGTATTGCTCAGGGTATACTCTCCATTCTCGGAACACCAATTCGAATAAGCTTTGTACAAGGCAGATGCTCCGACACTGCACTTACTGTTTGGTTTCGTACAATCATTCAAGAACTTCTGCATGATATCCATTTCCGAGCGATAATCCATCGTGGCTGATTTCATCGTCTCTGGCATCTCTAATCCTTCCTTCTGCCACAGCTTTAATCCTTCAAGCGCCCAGTTTAATATTCCGTCAATCTCCTTCTCACGAAGATATTCTTTCAAATGTGGGTCACGCTTCTCCGGTGGAATATATACGGTGAAAGGGATTAGCTTCACCCTGTTCCAGATGCCATCATCATTGCCCGATATCTGCGGTTTGTAGTTGGTATTAATCCACAGCTTAAACTCCGGTCGGTACTCGAACTCCTTACCATAAAGAAATCTGGCTGTTACCGTGTCCCCACCTGTCAGTTGTTTAATCAAGCTTTCATTAAGTCTTGCATTCTTCTGTGGTTCAGCAGCATTAACAACCCTTGCCCCTTTAAGCCTTGCAATATCAGGATTGGCACTATTGGCTGATACGCTTTTAAGCATCAAGCTATCTACTTGAGCGGTTCTTGCATAAGAACCCAGAAGATGTAACAATGTTTCAGCAAAGGTTCCTTTCCCGTTTCGACCGGTACCATAAAGGATAAACAAACACTCTTCTCCTGTATTGCCTGTAAGAGAATACCCTACCGCCTTTTGCATATATCTGATAAGCTCTGCATTACCATTGGTGACTTTATCCAGATAATCCATCCATCTTGGGCATGTAGCACTAGGATTGAAGCTAGCATTACTGATTTGAGTTATCATAAAGTCCGGGCTGTGTGGATGTATCATTCCTGATTTCAAATCGAGGACTCCATTTTGAAGATTTAACAGCCACACATCTCTATCAAAATCAGCTGTAGTAACTGGAATACGCTCCAAATGCTTTGCTCCTTCTATCATTGCTTTTCTACCTGCTATGGAGCGGGTCTTGGATGCATGTTTTAGAAGTTTATCACGCTTATCCTGGTCAGATAGATTGATAGCTTCGGTATACATTGCTTCCACTGTTTTATCTGCAAGTCGGTTAATCTCTCCTGTCTCATCCTCCTGCCATACCTTACCATTCCAACAATACCAACTATTTTTGGTATAACTGAATCGTATGTTATGGCCATACATGAAAACCAATCTCCTGGCATTTCCCATATCATCTAAACTAAACTCCTGTTGTCCTATAAACTGCTCATCATCCAAAGCAGCTGTTGAAGTCAAACCTTGGATTGCTTTCATTGCTGTTCTTTGAAGATAATCCAAGCGTTCTAACTTGGCTGTGTGTTTGTCGTCTTTACCTCTAGCATAAGGTGAGTCTTTAAAAGCTTCTATGGCTGTACCCACATTGCCAGAGCACCAATAGAGTAACTTCCCCATCAATGCAAGGTCTTTCTCACTTTCGCTAATACACTTCTCACTCTGATACCCACCGTTCCATAGAGACTTGAACACAGCATCCTTTTCAAGTCCGATGTGAAGGTAGTCCTTACCTTTGCTTATACAAGCGTTTTCTATAGCAGCATTCATGGTTGAATTTGCCGACACAGGGTTGATGAAATACTTATTAAATATCTGCATCACCTGCTCTGTTCTCTCGTTTATTGGCTTTAAATCACCATAGACATTACCAGTCATGGTAAAATACCTTTTGGCCTTATACATTTCAATAAAGCCTTTCTTCCTGCCATCCACAGGGATATCACCCTTAACGAAGATGTGAAGACCTTTTCCACTAGGCGAATACTCTGTGTAGCTGTCCAGCATTGCTACTATCTCAACAGCTTCGGCAGATAATGAGCCATCATTTGTAACAACATGATCAAGGTCAATCCCCACTATACCGTTATTGTTAAATTCAAAGCCAATACCGTCATATCCTCCACTATCCAAAGCATTCACACAATCCTTAAAACTTGCCCATGTAGCTGTCTGACCTGCCTTAGCTGGTGCTCCTGTCACTGGGTTAAAAGGCACTTTATTTCTATGACACACCCACTGTGGTAATTTCTTTAACTCTACTGGAATATTTATAAATTGATTCACGTTTCTCACCTCCTTTGTTGCCGAAACCGGGATAAACACGCTACGCGAGTTTATCCGGTTGTCGCGGGCGCGTTCGCGCAAATAAAATAAGAGCCCGACAAATAGTTTTTTAGACTATCTGCCAGGCTCTATAGGTGAGTCATCTGCTCCCTTTGTGGCTCTGTGCCAGAACTATTCACTTTTTTACACCACCTTCTTCTCCAGCCTTACCTCAAATACCTTTCTGCATTTCGGACATTTAATTTCAACATCTGCATAGTCGGCATCAAATACTCTGTGATTACAGCGAGGACAGCGGACTGTGTACTGTTTCTTACTCACCAGCCTTCACCTCCGGTTTCTTTGGTTTCATGAGGCTTGCCATTCGCATCATGATAGGTTCAAATATCTCTCCTACCATGTAATGAACTGACTGTGAGTAATTCTCCTTCGCATCATCTAGCATCTTGGAAACAAGATTATAAAGATTTCTAATGTCATCATCTGTGGCATCTTCTGTACCTATTTCAATAAAAATTTTAGTTCCATCACGCTTAGCAATATAATCACTGACATACTTCTCAAGTGCATATCTAGCAATGCTTGATGTGGTGACACTTGCTTCCGGCATCTGTGCTTGTAATTCAGCTATGATGGAATCCAGTGCATCTGATTGTTTTTGTGTAAGTCTTACTCTTAACATACTATCTTTTTCTGTGGACACAATTGCACCTCCTATGTTTCTTTATGTCATTATTGTACCACAATGTAATACGCATGTCAAGTATTTACAGAAAGAAAACCCGGCTTACCTTTGACTGGCTTGCCAGGGTTTAAAAGTTTTTACACGATCGTAATTGGCTCAAATACTAAATCTTTATCTAAAGAATTTGATGTTAAAAGATTATACAGATTTCTGGAAATAAATATAATACTTGAACACATTAGTCCATCGCCAAACATTTCAGCAGACTTAACAATATCAGTGTTTAAACCTTCAAAAACATCTTTCTTATAAGTAAATCCTCTTCCTGTATAAATATACTTTACTGTTCCACACTTTCTACATGTTAATACTTCTTTAATTGATTGCTCTTTATTGATTAAGCCGGGCTGTAAAACTTCTTCAATATAAATTTGGTTGATATCGTCGATAGGTTTATTTGTTTTAACATTTAAAACACTATGTAATTTATAGCCTTTGATATCACCTTTATCCATAATGCTTCTGACTTTATTATTAATAAACAATTCATCATGAACCCAATTTAACATTAGGAAATTTCGTTTTCCCCATTTGGGGCTCTTATTGATTCTAAATTCTTCCTTTTGCTTTAATCCATAACCACAACTATCACAATAACTAGTACTGTCATATGTTATGTGCCTATAGCTAAAGTAATCTTTTGGTTGAGGATACTCCCATCTAAACTTTGACCTTATTGAAAACCAAGTTGCTTTTTCAATTTCTGCCTTTGAATATATACATTCAATTATAGATGTAATTCCTTCCTTCTGTAAAAATTGATATAAATCGTTTTTCCAATTCTCTTCTTCAAAAAGATATGCAACTATCAAATCTGAATCATCATTTGAGAATTTAGCTTTTTTTTCCTCAAGAAAATTAACAAATTCTATGCTGATAGTTTTTCTATTAAATACTATTCGATGCCTTATCTTCATAAACTATTCATCACTCCTATTTAAAAATAGTTTTTTTAGCTGCATCAAGCAATGCTGGATAATCCTTATAAACTTCTTGTGCGTAGTTCCAAATTTGAGTCTTAGTTAACGTACTATAATTTGTACCGTAAGGTATAAGTTTTCTCCAAGCATTTGTAAATGCTTGATGCTCTGTTTTAGTTACTGCAACACTTAACATTGATTTAGTGTTTGATATTCCTAATACATCTGCCAAACGCTGTTCAATAATATGATGAGCCTGCAAACCTGTTCCTTTTAAAGATTTTGTCAAATTGCCATATGTATCAATTCCATACTTTGATGCTTGAGACAGATCACCAAGAGCCTTACTCGCTCCCTTTTTACCAACTTTGAGCTTAATACCATTTTTAATATCAGAAACAAAGCCTTTTATTCCTTTTTCACTTATTGAACCTAACGTTGATGTAATACGAGTCTTAATTTTTGGGGCTACTTTTGCTGTTGGTATTACCCACATAGCAGTATCAAATCCCGCAGATTGATATTCTACTATTGATTCCAGACTTGCATCCGGGTTAAAGAAATAATTACCGGCATTTTTGGGATTTAAGAGAGTTCTTACATCATTTACTGCTCCTGTTACTATATTCCCCGGAATACTTACCAACATCCTTTGGTGGTTATAATAGTCCTGTGCAGAATTTCCCCAAGATTCAAAATTCGAACCACCTGTTAATAATCCCAGCGTATCATATGCAAAATTCATCTGCTTATTATTACTGTCTATTATGACATAACCAGTTTGTGCTACACTCTTAAACATATTTATACTATAAATTGCTGCAGCTTCAACCTTTTTAATATCAGACTCCAAAGCTTCTTTAGCAGTATTATATACCTTGGAATCTTTTAATCCTAAATCATTGGAAAGGAAAGAATCCAATATTGCATTATTTTCATTCATCTGACTTATAGGGTCTTTGAACAAATCACCTACTTCTACAAGCGCAGCTCCCATATCAGTTACAAACGTGGTATATGCATCGTCTCCACCATATAGGTAGATGATTCTAAAATTTTGTTCTCGTTCTTCTTCGGTTGTTAAAAATAGTTCTTTAAATCCCTCAATTGGATTTCCAAATTCAACTCCGAAAATTCTAAAGTGCCCTGTAGGATCATAGTACACCAAAGGATTATTCCCACAGTACACATACAGATTCAAGCTAAGCGGATCATCCGGTGACCCAGTATATGTATCCTCCTGCAAAAATCTTGCAATCTTCGGATCATACATCCTTGCAGTCAGGTAATACAGCTCTGTTTCCTCATCATACTGATAGCCGGCATACCTTATGTTGTTGTTTATCGGCGTTGTTGTCAGATTTCCATTGGCATCATAGTACTTTTCCTCTTCTATATTACCAAATGCGTCATAGTAGTATGT
>NZ_RLII01000026.1 GCF_004102745.1 Acetivibrio mesophilus
TATTGAAAATAATCTTATCATAATCTTGTGGGTGTGCTTTTCTAAGCATATTAGCAGGAGAAAGAGTGTTAAGTGGCCAAGCAAAACTGACTCTTTCTCTTTTTATATTATGATAATATACTTTTGGTATTTGGCAATAGAGCAGATGGTATTTTGATGTGTTTTTCAGCAGATTATTTTCTTGATTTATAGGTGAAAGGAATTTTAATTTGGCGTTTTAGCAATCTAACAGGGAAAAACAATTTGTCGCTCTACAGGTGGGACTCTCGGTATTGCCTTAACTATGTGGGATGTAAAGTTGGGGTAATTGTTTTTTTCTTTTTGGATTTGTTGTGCGTATTGCCTTAACTATGTGGGATGTAAAGACTGATATTCATAAGTCAATTTTGTACTTAGTTCGGGTATTGCCTTAACTATGTGGGATGTAAAGTAGAAGGGAATCTCTTCGAGTTGTTTACATAGTTCCAGTATTGCCTTAACTATGTGGGATGTAAAGAATTGAAACTTGATAGTTTGACTTTTGTATCTCCTGTATTGCCTTAACTATGTGGGATGTAAAGGAGGCAAGCTATAAATTATAAAATATATGTTAACAGGTATTGCCTTAACTATGTGGGATGTAAAGCTGTTTATCAAAAAAGGCATAGGGTGGGTAATGGGGTATTGCCTTAACTATGTGGGATGTAAAGACAAAGAACTGAATCAATACGTCTGCGTCAACATAGTATTGCCTTAACTATGTGGGATGTAAAGATCCGTATCGTCATACGGTTTCTGAGTCGGAAGAGGGTATTGCCTTAACTATGTGGGATGTAAAGTTTTCCGTATACGGTAAAAAAAATGTCTCATATTCCGTATTGCCTTAACTATGTGGGATGTAAAGAATAGCATGAGAGGCATAATAAAATTACGTATCGAGTATTGCCTTAACTATGTGGGATGTAAAGATACCGCTGGGCGCTATCGGTAAACTCATAATACATATGTATTGCCTTAACTATGTGGGATGTAAAGTCGGGGTGGCCTGAATATATTTTTATTTGCGCTCTAAGTATTGCCTTAACTATGTGGGATGTAAAGCAATTCAATACTTATTTCACTATATTGATTATACTCGTATTGCCTTAACTATGTGGGATGTAAAGCGTGGAGTTGAAGGCGAATCTATGGATAGCACAATTAGTATTGCCTTAACTATGTGGGATGTAAAGTTTTCTTGTTGCACATACTACAGCAAGAAGGGAAAGGTATTGCCTTAACTATGTGGGATGTAAAGGATGCAAACCATGATTCTTGTATGGTTCATATAAGGTATTGCCTTAACTATGTGGGATGTAAAGACGGTATTGGTTTAGTTGTAATATAGAGGATGGTATTGTATTGCCTTAACTATGTGGGATGTAAAGAGCACAATTTTAATCAAACACATCATAATTTTCTACGTATTGCCTTAACTATGTGGGATGTAAAGTAAAATAAACAATCATAATGTCGTTATTTTAGCTGAGTATTGCCTTAACTATGTGGGATGTAAAGCTTAATATTTAATTTGCGCGCAAACTCAATTTTCTTTGTATTGCCTTAACTATGTGGGATGTAAAGTTAGGTTTATAAGCCCGCAACTCCCCATTGTGTATAGTATTGCCTTAACTATGTGGGATGTAAAGTGTCGTAGGGCTTGGGAAACTTACGATTGAAACAGCGTATTGCCTTAACTATGTGGGATGTAAAGACAATATCAAATGAATTTATTGAGCAATGCGAAAAGTATTGCCTTAACTATGTGGGATGTAAAGAGGCAGATGTGATCCGAATAGATCCAAAAGATTTTGGTATTGCCTTAACTATGTGGGATGTAAAGGAATGAGCTTCCAAAAGTACAATGATATTAGCGCAGTGGTATTGCCTTAACTATGTGGGATGTAAAGGCAAAAGTTTTTTGGTAAGCAAAAAAAGGATCTAGGGTATTGCCTTAACTATGTGGGATGTAAAGGATGAATTGAAATTCCTTATGATAGACCCAAAGCAAGTATTGCCTTAACTATGTGGGATGTAAAGGAACCTAATCCGGAACCTGACCCAATTCCAGAACCGGTATTGCCTTAACTATGTGGGATGTAAAGTATAGAGGATTGGACGGATTGGAAAACCTTACGAGGTATTGCCTTAACTATGTGGGATGTAAAGTAATATTCTGACGCGACGTGCCTTTGAGCGGTTTAAGTATTGCCTTAACTATGTGGGATGTAAAGCCCTGATGATAAGATCCCGCCAATAGACGAAGCAAAGTATTGCCTTAACTATGTGGGATGTAAAGTGTTAGACTTTTCGGAGGTGAAAAACGTGTTGAACGTATTGCCTTAACTATGTGGGATGTAAAGAAAAACAAGTTGCATGGGCAAATACACTCAGGCAACAAGTATTGCCTTAACTATGTGGGATGTAAAGGTATTTATTCTACATCGGGTTTAAATTTTCGGATGGACGTATTGCCTTAACTATGTGGGATGTAAAGATCAGTAAACAGCATGACAAACACAGTCAGCTCAGCGCGTATTGCCTTAACTATGTGGGATGTAAAGTACTGAAACAAATATACTGACTTTCATGTAGTAGAGTATTGCCTTAACTATGTGGGATGTAAAGGAGCAAAGGAAAGCAGAAGCTGAAACATTAGCAAAACGTATTGCCTTAACTATGTGGGATGTAAAGCCGCACAAACCACATTCTGTTGTTCCGTTGTCTTCGTATTGCCTTAACTATGTGGGATGTAAAGTTGTGTATAGCACTGTAAATGCGGTCGCGCCCTACGTATTGCCTTAACTATGTGGGATGTAAAGTGATAAAAATAGTTTGAAACGTTTCAATCCTTATTTTCGTATTGCCTTAACTATGTGGGATGTAAAGAAAGGATCATAGACATGACCGGATTTGTTGCAAATGGTATTGCCTTAACTATGTGGGATGTAAAGGTTAGGATATCAAGCCTTACAGCAACTAGCACCATAGTATTGCCTTAACTATGTGGGATGTAAAGACTGTTACTGATTCTGTTTATTTGCATGAAATAAATGTATTGCCTTAACTATGTGGGATGTAAAGATAAAAAAGGAGTGCCCCTGAGTGGAGTGCCGTCTAGTATTGCCTTAACTATGTGGGATGTAAAGTAGTAAAGGTTATAAGCCTGTGAAGGGTTCTGTTTTGGTATTGCCTTAACTATGTGGGATGTAAAGTCGGGGTGGCCTGAATATATTTTTATTTGCGCTCTAGTATTGCCTTAACTATGTGGGATGTAAAGTTCAGGTTTTCTCCGTCTATTGTTACTTGGTTTATTCCGTATTGCCTTAACTATGTGGGATGTAAAGGTTGGCTTAGGTTCTAATACATGCATAATCGAAATGGTATTGCCTTAACTATGTGGGATGTAAAGAATAGAAGGGCAATATCTTTCGGCTATCGAGGATGAAGTATTGCCTTAACTATGTGGGATGTAAAGAAGGTAGTCTATACAGTTGATGCTGCAGAAATATATGTATTGCCTTAACTATGTGGGATGTAAAGTGGTTTCCAAAGTAATAATATACTTGGTTCTGCTAAGTATTGCCTTAACTATGTGGGATGTAAAGAAAGCAACATGGGGATTCAAAGGAGTTGTAACAGGCGTATTGCCTTAACTATGTGGGATGTAAAGTAACAATGTTAAAAACTCGCTTCAAGGCATTGCAGGGTATTGCCTTAACTATGTGGGATGTAAAGAGGTCGGGAAGAGTGCTCCGGGAGGATGATTCATAGTATTGCCTTAACTATGTGGGATGTAAAGTCCCTGTTTTCTTTTGCTTCTTCTTCCGTCACACACGTATTGCCTTAACTATGTGGGATGTAAAGTCAAGCCCGTCCCAAATATCCCACCAAGCAGGTTCATGTATTGCCTTAACTATGTGGGATGTAAAGAGTAAAGTACGACATTCTACAACATCAAAGCATTGTGTATTGCCTTAACTATGTGGGATGTAAAGTGCTACAAGCAAGAAGGGAAGAAAAAGTCAATGGTACGTATTGCCTTAACTATGTGGGATGTAAAGGAAAGAAGGGAGACTTATTGGCATATTATTGTAGAAGTATTGCCTTAACTATGTGGGATGTAAAGTCATATAATCAACTTTAATATTATAAGTATCTTCATGTATTGCCTTAACTATGTGGGATGTAAAGGAGAATTGCGAACACAAGGAACCGGCGATAATAAAAGTATTGCCTTAACTATGTGGGATGTAAAGGTTGAAACGTCCCGTCCGGATAACCTTTTACCCAGCCGTATTGCCTTAACTATGTGGGATGTAAAGCCCGGACAAATTTGTTTCAAATGACGGGTTCGGGATGTATTGCCTTAACTATGTGGGATGTAAAGAGAAAAATTAAGTTGAACACTATTCCAGTTGAAATATGTATTGCCTTAACTATGTGGGATGTAAAGGGAAGAAGCTGAACCGGATCAATGAAATGGCTGGCGTATTGCCTTAACTATGTGGGATGTAAAGCACAAATAGTTATCTCATGTCTACATTCTTTCTTTTGTATTGCCTTAACTATGTGGGATGTAAAGGTTCCTTTTGATGTAGTGAAGAATAAATTTCCTTATGGTATTGCCTTAACTATGTGGGATGTAAAGTTGCAGGAACTTACTATGTTGCCTTCGTATGGTGGGGGTATTGCCTTAACTATGTGGGATGTAAAGAGAAAGAATTAAATTTAAAAACGTTTCAATCCTTTGTCGTATTGCCTTAACTATGTGGGATGTAAAGATAAAATAGCCCAATATTTCGGTGTGTCATTAGGTGTATTGCCTTAACTATGTGGGATGTAAAGAAGTAGTCGGCAAATAGCTTGCAAACACTAACTGTAGTATTGCCTTAACTATGTGGGATGTAAAGTTGTCTCGGGCTTCTCGGCTTCATCAATCATCTTTTGTATTGCCTTAACTATGTGGGATGTAAAGATCAATAATTTTGCCGAATCTGTCAGAGTACGAATCGTATTGCCTTAACTATGTGGGATGTAAAGGCGCCAAAAGGGAAATGGCATGGGCTGTATATCGAGTATTGCCTTAACTATGTGGGATGTAAAGTTAATGCAAGATTCAAGCTATTCGAGGAGCAAATCAACGTATTGCCTTAACTATGTGGGATGTAAAGTGACGTATAAAAATCATGCAGCCTATTTTCTTCAATGTATTGCCTTAACTATGTGGGATGTAAAGTGGTATTAGCATACACTTCAGACCGCTTTGACGAGGTATTGCCTTAACTATGTGGGATGTAAAGACTGGTAATGGTAGTTTATGCCTTCTTTTTTATTTTGGTATTGCCTTAACTATGTGGGATGTAAAGACCTTCTGATAAGGTAAGGAAAAAGACAGAAAACGGTATTGCCTTAACTATGTGGGATGTAAAGGTGTGAAATTGATATTCGGGAAATACTGGAACGTATCGTATTGCCTTAACTATGTGGGATGTAAAGTTAATAAGCCTATTTAAGCAGGTAATTGATGCGGTAGTATTGCCTTAACTATGTGGGATGTAAAGTATTTCACTGAAAACAGTACGGGAACTGTAACAGGAGTATTGCCTTAACTATGTGGGATGTAAAGTCCTGTGAATCCGGAAGTCCTTCGACTTCTCCGAATGGTATTGCCTTAACTATGTGGGATGTAAAGGGGAAACATTGGACGCAAGAAGAGGTTGAATTTTTGGTATTGCCTTAACTATGTGGGATGTAAAGTTACAAAGATATGATTATTTTCCTCTGGAGTTTTATTGTATTGCCTTAACTATGTGGGATGTAAAGTTTTTGGCAGAGGACGATGTTCTTAAACTGCTACGAAGGTATTGCCTTAACTATGCGGAACATAAAGACAGACTGCCCAAAGGAATGGTAACATGGACAGCCAGAGCCTAAACAGCTTCAACTTAATATACTGCTCACAAGGTATGCTAACGCCTTCGTAGCTCCTGCTGTGAAAAAGCTAAATGTCAAATCTCTCCCTTCTCCACAAAAACAGTAAAGGTACCATCCTCATTATTCACAACATCAAGTACTTTATGCCCCTCTTCCTTGAGGCTTCTTGGCACATTCAAAATAGGTTCTCCCTCATTCATCTTAATTTCAAGAATTTGCCCTTCCATAAGTTCCTCTATGGCAATTTTTGCCTTAACAAAAGTCATGGGGCAAACAACATCAGTGATATCTACAAAACCATTTGCTTTAAAATCGCTCATATCCATCCCTCCATTTCAAGCGGTTCTTGTATCCACATAAAATGCTCAATAATCACACCGCTTCCAACAATTCAACAAGCCTATCTTCTAACAAGCCCCAACCCACTCTGTCCAATGTATTTCCAAATCTTTCACCGGGCTTTCCATTCTCTTCGAAAAACGCCAAAGTTGCTTCAATAACCTTATGCAATACTTCCTTTGAGAAAATGATAGGCAAAAGCTGCCTTCCGATTGATATTCTATTGCCAAACAATCCTCCAAAGTACACTATAAATCCACTTTTTCCTTCCCATGCACTTGTAGGGCACACCTTAACGCATTTGCCGCAATAGATGCAGTCTTTTTCATTGAAAGTCAACTCTTTTTCCTGCTTTTTTACCTGAATAACCTTTGCCGGGCAAACTGCTTGACACAATCCACAGTAAATACATTTATGCTCCACCCAGCACGGCATCATTCCACCTTTAACGCCAATATCATTTTCTTCCGCCTTCAAGCAATTATTTCTGCATCCGGTAATACCCAGCTTAAACTTATGGGGCAATTCACGGGCATAATACCTTTCATCAAATTCATTAGCAAGCTCCGTTGTATTGATGAGACCACTAGGACAAATCGTAGACCCTTGACATGCAGTAATGGTTCTAACCCTTGGCCCGCATGCCCCGGGCTTAAGCCCAGCTTTAGAAAGCTCCTCCTTAACAACATCAACATCTTGGAGCCTAATAAACGGGATTTCTATGCTTTGTCTTGAAGTCATATGGACATAGCCTGCACCATACTTCTGTGCTATTTCATTGACCTTGGCAAGTTGATCTGATTTTATTTGACCTCCAACAATTTTAACACGCAATGCAAACCGGTCCTTATCAACCTGCTTCATGAATCCGCCTTTTTTTAGCTCTTTATAATCTACATTCGCCACTATGTTTCCTCCCCCACAATAGATAATCTTTCCTCACTCACCTGTCCTGATGAAATATTAAAGCTCTTTACTACCGGTGTACTGTCTTTTAGCGATAATATCATGTAACTTGCCTTGGGATCAAATGCCAGCCTTATATCCTCTTCTGACGGGCGGGATGGTGTCGCCGGATGACTGTGAAAGTTTCCCAGAAGCTCCCAACCATTACTTCTCATATCTTTAATTGCAGCAAGTTGCTCCCGTGGGTTCATGGAAAAATGTTCAGGGCTATTATCTATATTCCTAAGTAGATATACTTTCTCAACGTATTTTACACCATTCTCTATTCTGCCTCCTAAAAGCCCACAGGCTTCATTGGGCAAAGTATTGCGAGAATGATTTAGTATTTCCTGATATTGGTCCTTTGTCATAACAATCATAACTAGACACCTCCAACACCCATCAAGATTTCAAATCACAAACTGCCTGCTCGTAGTCTACAAGCTCTTTTATTGTAGGATTTTCACCGCAAATCTGACACCTTTTATTCTTTGGCAATTTAATCTTTCTAAACTCCATCGTCAAGGCATCATAGGTTAGAAGATTCCCTGTAAGCAATTCACCAATACCAAGTATGTATTTAATAGCTTCTGTTGCTTGAATGGTTCCAATAATTCCGCCCATTACTCCCAGCACACCAGCCTGTTTGCATGTCGGGACTTTATCCGGTGGCGGAGGATTCTCAAATATACATCTATAACATGGTCCCTCTCCCGGAACGTAGGTCATGGTCTGTCCCTTAAACCTTATAATCCCCGCATGGGAAAAGGGTTTTCCCGTAAGAACGCTGGCGTCATTTATTAAAAACTTCGCAGGAAAATTATCGGTACCGTCTATAATAAAATCATAATCCCTGTCCTTAATAATATCCCTTATATTAGCCGCACTTACCCACTCCTGATAAGTAACAACATCCACATCAGGATTCATTTCATTGATGGTTTCCTTTCCCGATATAACCTTGGGCTTTCCCACATCCTTGGTCAAGTGAATAATCTGCCTTTGAAGATTTGAAAGCTCCACTGCATCAAAATCCACAAGACCTATTGTTCCAACCCCTGCAGCCGCCAGAAACATAGCAGCCGGTGCTCCAAGGCCACCCGTTCCTACAATTAGAACCTTGGACTCTAGAAGCTTTTTCTGCCCCTTCACCCCAACGTCTTTTAAAATAATATGCCTAGAATACCTCTCCATTTGCTCATTGGTAAAGCTCATAGTGCACCGCCTCCCATGAAATAAAGGAATTCCACAACATCGCCTTCCTTGACAGTCAGGGTTTCAAAATCTCCTTTGTCCAGTATTTCATCATTTATCTGCACTGTGACATAATCCGGCATTTCTACCTTTTGAATCTCCAGAAGTTCTTTTACGGTAACCGCTTTTTCAATTAATATATCCTTGCCATTCACTTTAATTGTCATTCAAAAAACCCCCATATTCTATATATAATATTCAAGTATAATTTCATGACGTTTTAACAAATCACCCACAGCTTCGACCGCACCCTCTGTATCTTCTATACTTGCATCCGGTACAAAATTGTTAAAAGGCGTCTGTCCTATATTGACCACTATGATTTCATTGGGCTGGTTCAAAAGTTTAAGTTTTTTGGCCTCGTAGTCATCCAAGTTGAATATACTGGTAATAAATATTTGGCCCGAGTCTGTAAATATTCTTGCCAGTTCTCCAATTTGCCTTATATGCTCATCCCTATCCTCATAGTCATTTGCCACATCCGATGCAAGTCCGTGCAATATGCTTGAAACCCCAAGATAATATGCTTTATATTTCATATTGAAAAGTCGCTCTTCCAATTGTCTTCCGATATCTTGGATATCTTTTTCTTTTCCTTCACTGCCTGAAGTAATCACAACAAACTTTGCCTTATGTCCATAGGCATTTTTTCTTTGCTCCGCAGAAATCAAACTTTTCTCCCACAAAAATTCTCTTTCTCTAATATGGGTCAGCAAGCTGCTATCTGTATCCGGGACCTCTTCCAAAATAATTCCGCCGCCGGATATCTCATAGTTGTCTACAATTACAAATCTTCCGGTCTGCTCAACGTCAGAAATGACATCATAGGCAATAGGTTTTGCAGTTTCAAAAATACACTCTGCCACATCATGCCTTTCCACCTGATCCTTAAAGGTATCAATGTTTAGCTCCGCAGCATCAATAATATTTAATATCTCAATCAGCTTTACTGCAATTTTCATAGTACCGATTTTTAATTTATAGTTTTTGTTTTTTATTAAAGGAGCCTTGCCCACCCAGAATATATTAGCCCTAAAGCGTGAGCTCACTGACGCAGGCTTTTCGCTTGCTTTTACCATCAGCTCTCCGGGTTTTATGTAAATCTGCGTAGTCAATGTCACTCCTATTGCTTCATCTGCATAGGCTGTATTCCTAGGCTTTACATTGAATCCCTCAATGCTGTTTATCACCGACCTCTTGTTTGAGGGAAGAAAGACAACCTCATCCCCCACGTTTATTGCTCCGCTTATGATTGTACCTGCTACAATTCATCGGTCATCCCCTTCTTCAGTAAACTTATAAATGTCCTGTACAGGCATACGGAATGGGAGCTGGCGATTCTCCTTTTTATTCACAAACCCATCCAACTGTTCTAAAACTGTGGGGCCTTCATACCACAAGGTATTTGGGGATTTTTGGGCAATATTATCTCCGTTAAAGGCACTGATGGGGATAAAATTAATCGGCTTTATGTTAACCTTTTGCAAAAATTCCCCAAACTCCGAGATAATGGATTCATAAACTTCCTTGCTAAAGTCCACCAAATCCATCTTATTCACCAAAACAACCACTTGTTTAATTCCCAGCATGGAAACAATATGACCGTGGCGTTTTGAATTCTCCTTTATGCCTTCCTTTGCATCTATTACTAAGAGGGCTGCTTCCGCCCGGGATGCTCCCGTAACCATGTTCTTTAAAAACTCAATATGCCCGGGTGCATCAATAATAATGTAATCTCTTTTACTTGTCTTAAAAAAGCATCTTGCAGTATCGATTGTAATACCCTGTGCCTGTTCATCCTTTAATGCATCCAACAAAAACGCATACTCAAAGGGTCTGGAGTTCTTTCTGCAATACTCCTTAACCGAATCGAGCTTTCCTTCCGGAAGAGAGCCGGTATCTGCAAGCAGCCTTCCTATGACGGTACTTTTTCCATGATCCACATGTCCGACGATTACAATGTTCATTTGTTCTCTTGTATCCATATCACATGTACCCCCCTCTCCTTAAGGTCTCAAGCCCACCGCCATCATCCTTGTCCTGTGCTCGTCCCGATCTTTCTGCTATGTTTGCAAACTTACCGCTTTTTAATTCTTCAATAATTTCACTAACATTCTTTGCTGTTGACTCCACAGGAAAAGTACATGGATAGCATCCTAGGGATCTATAACGTTTTCCGTCACCCTGGTCAAAATACAGGGATGTAATTGGTATATTTTCCCTTTCTATGTATTCCCAGATATTCAGCTCCGTCCAATCCAGCAGTGGATGTATTCTGATATGGGTTCCCGGCGCAAAGTCGGTCTTAAACTGATTCCAAAACTCAGGAGGCTGATCTTCTACAGCCCAGTCATTTTCCTTATCCCTCGGGGAAAAATATCTTTCCTTTGATCGGCTCCCCTCTTCATCGGCCCTTACTCCTACGATAACCCCTGTATATTTTTCTCTATTGGAATCGACAACATATTTTCCGGTCTTATGATCCATAACATAACGGTTCCATTCACCGGAAAGGGTATTTTTCAAAGCTTCAGATTTTAGCATTTGGCAGCATGTTAAGCGATCCGCATTTCCGTCGGGAAAAGTTTTCTTCTGTGCCAGGGCCTCGCTATTTTCTCCATATATCATGGTTAGCTTCCATTTTATTGCAAGTTCATCCCTATACTTTATCATCTCGGGTATCTTATAATGGGTGTCTATGTGTACCAAAGGTATAGGTACATGTCCAAAGAAAGCTTTTCTTGCCAGCCAAAGAAGTACCGTACTGTCCTTTCCTATGGACCACAACATACAGATATTTTTAAACTCTCTATACGCTTCTCTTAATATATAAATGCTCTGTGCTTCCAATTTATCCAAGTGATTCATACCGTTCCCCCCACTCTTACGTGCAAGCCGCATTCTTTTTTGTCAGGGTCTTCCCACCACCATCTGCCGCTGCGAACATCTTCCCCGGGCTTTACTGCCCTGGTGCACGGCTGGCATCCAATGCTTCGAAACCCGTTGTTATACAAGTAATTGTACGGAATGTTATGCTTTTTGATGTATTCCCACACTCTATCTTCAGACCAAAAAGCAATGGGGTTTATTTTATAAATAGAATGACTACTATCCCATTCAAAAATATTCAATTCCTGTCGGGTTAATGACTGTTCTCTCCTTAAACCGCAAATCCATGCATCCACTGTGCCCAAGACTCTTTTTAATGGATTTACCTTTCTTATTTCGCAGCACTTTTTTCTAAGTTCAACGCTTTCATAAAAGAAATTGGGACCATGTTCTGCGACAGCTTGCTCCAATTCTTTACTTTCCGGAGCATAAACTTCATAATGAAATTTATACCTTTGCATGGTTTCGTCCATAAGATCATAGGTTTTTTGAAAATGTCTTCCTGTATCAAGAAAGAACACCCTCGCTCTGGGATTAATTTTAATCAACATATCCGTCAGAACTTGATCTTCAATAGAAAGACTTGAAGCCAATGCGACCCTTGAAATACCTATATGTTCCACAACAAACTTAATGATATCTTCAGGACTTTTGTCCAAATATTCCTTATTTAATTTTTCCAAATCTAACTGTATCATCACTTCTTCCCCTTTACATACATTTGTATTAAATTACATAATCCTCGGGAATAAAAACCTTGAAATCCCTAGGTCTCACGTAAACAGTTTGCTTTTCCTTCAACTCAAGCTTCCTATAAGTTTCCTTGCTAATCTCAGCTTCAATATATTCTCCATTATCCAATCTCACCAATTCAATCTTAACAACAGGTCCTACCGCCCTTATAAAAGTAATTTGAGAACCGATGAATTCCTTTCCCTCCGGTTCAAGCTTAATCTCAATATCATGGGGACGGGTATAACTGACTATATCTCTACCTTGGTCATTATTATCCGGGCTAGATTTAAATGATCCCAACTCAACTTTTCCGTTATGCACTCTTCCGTGAAACAAGTTTACATTGCCCAGAAAATTATATACAAAAGGATTAGCCGGGTTGTCATATACCTCCTCCGGTGTACCTATTTGTTCAATTTTGCCTTGGTTGAGGATTACAACCCTATCGGCCACATCCAGCGCCTCTTCCTGGTCATGGGTCACAAAAACACTTGTGATAGGATATTCGTCATGGAGTTTCCTAAGCCATCGGCGTAAATCCTTTCTAACCTTGGCATCCAATGCTCCAAAAGGTTCATCCAACAACAAAACCTTGGGTTCTACGGCCAATGCTCTCGCCAGGGCAATTCGCTGACGCTGCCCTCCAGACAGCTGCGCAGGATAGCGGTTTGCCAGTTCTTCCATCTTTACGAGCCCCAATAGCTCATGTACCTTCTTTTTAATAGCTTCCTTGCCAGGTCTTAATTTTGAAGGCCTAACCCTTAAACCGAAAGCAATATTTTCAAAGACCGTCATGTGTTTAAACAAAGCATAATGTTGAAACACAAACCCTACTTTTCTGTCCTGAGTACTCTTGCCGGTATTATCCTCTCCGTCAAAAATGATGCTGCCTTGATCCGCTGTTTCCAGACCGGCAATAATTCTTAATAGTGTTGTTTTGCCCGAACCGGACGGGCCCAGCAAGGCAACCAATTCCCCGGTCTGAATGTGCAGGTTTATATCGTTTAGCGCTTTAAATGAATCAAATGTCTTTGAAATGTTAGATATCTCTATACTCATAACCAATCCCCCCAAAATTCCTCACAATGTGTAAAGTCGTTATATTTTGCTTTGCTGCTTTATCTTCCAATGGGCTACGTTCTTTACAATCAAATTAATTAGTGCAATAAGGGTTAATAATGATGCCACTGCGAATGCCGCAGAAAATTTGTACTCGTTGTATAGTATTTCAACATGAAGAGGAACTGTATTGGTAAGACCTCTAATATGTCCCGATACAACAGAAACTGCCCCAAACTCTCCGGCTGATCTTGCAGCTGTGAGCATAATGCCGTATAACAGTGCCCACTTTATATTGGGAAGTGTAACGAGCCAAAAGGTTTTCCAGCCGCTTGCCCCCAAGGTCAACGCTGCCTCTTCTTCTGTGGTCCCCTGAGCTTCCATTAGTGGTATTATCTCCCTTGCAACAAAGGGAAGGGTAACAAACAGCGTTGCCAGAATAATCCCCGGCGGTGCAAAGATAATCTTTAATCCCCAAGCATTAAGTAACGGGGCCAAAAGTCCATGACTGGTACTAAAGAGCAAAACGAATATTAGTCCTGCCACGACAGGTGATATGGAAAAAGGCAAATCAATAAAAGTAATCAATACATTCTTACCCTTAAACTTGAATTTTGCTATCGCCCAAGCAGCTGTAAGGCCAAATACAGTGTTAATCGGAACTGTGATTGCTATGGTTATGAGGGTCAGCTTTATGGCTTTCCATGCTATAGGGTCGGTAATTGAAGCAAAATATAAATTCGCTCCTTGTTCAAATGCCTTTGCAAATACCGAAATAAGTGGAACTATGAGCATTAATATAAAAAACAATATTGCAATCGCCGTTAGAATCACTGGAACAATCTTCGAGCCTTTTACCGCTCTCCTTTCCGCGGGCGTTGTTTTTGCGGTTTTTATTTGAATCGGGATGCTTCCTGCCATCTTAATCACTCCTAACTTGCCATATGTCGTTTGTTAGTTGCAGACTAACACTTCTTCAACTCATTAATTTCCATACCTAACTTACCTTATGTCTATTACTTGCCCACCACTGAAATATATTAATTAACAGCAGCAGAATGAAGGAAATAATCAACATAACTGCGGCTACCGCTGTGCCGCCTGCATAATCGTATTGTTCCAGCTTTGTTCTTATCAACAACGGCGTTATTTCCGTTTTCATAGGCATATTTCCCGATATGAAAACCACTGAGCCATATTCACCCAAAGCCCTTGAAAATGCCAATGCAAAACCCGTTATTAATGCTGGAAGCAATTCCGGCAAAATGACTCTATAGAAAGTTTGAAACCTAGTAGCTCCAAGACATGCTGCTGCTTCCTCAACCTCAAGGTCAATGCTTTCCAGCACCGGTTGGACAGTCCTTACTACAAAGGGGAAACCTATAAAAACCAATGCAACAACTATACCAATAGGAGTATATGATACTTTAATGCCCAACGGTGCCAAAAGCTTTCCTATCCAACCATTTTGGGAATAAAGCGTAGTTAGTGAAATGCCTGCAACAGCTGTAGGCAGAGCAAAAGGCAAGTCAATCAAGCCATCTATTAGTTTTTTACCCCAAAAGGTGTACCTTTCCAAAACCCATGCAAGAAGAAGTCCAAAAATAACGTTTATTACTGCGGCCAAAAAAGAAGTACTAAAAGATATTTTCAACGAAGCCAACACTCTTTCTGAAGAAGCAATTTCCCAGAATTCCGCTGGCCCTATTTTGGCACTGTTTAAAAAGACCATTGACACAGGAATCAAAACCAGTAAGGTCAGATACGTAAGGGAAAACCCCATTGTAATACCAAAACCCGGTATGACACTTTTTTGTTTTATTTTAAATGGCTTGATTAGAAGATTCATGACTTCACCCCTAAGATTCAAAGATTATTATTTTTCATATATTTGATCAAAAACACCGCCATCATCGAAATGCTCTTTTTGTGCCTTATCCCACCCGCCAAAGACTTCATCAATGGTGAAAAGTTCAATCTCGGGGAATTGTGAAGTGTATTTTTTTATAACTTCCTCACTTCTAGGTCTGTAATAATTCTTTGCAGCTATTTCCTGCCCTTCGTCACTGTACAGATATTCAAGGTACGCTTCTGCCACTTCCCGGGTTCCTTTCTTGTCAACCACTGAATCAACTACAGTCACTGGAGGCTCAGCTAATATACTTACCGATGGTACAACAATCTCGAACTTATCTTTGCCCAGTTCGTTCAAAGAAAGGAATGCTTCATTTTCCCAAGCTATAAGTACATCACCCAATCCCCGTTCTACAAAGGTCGTAGTAGACCCCCTAGCTCCGGAATCAAGAACGGGTACATTGGCAAATATCGCTTTAACAAATTCTTTAGCTTTCTCTGCATCATTTCCGTTCTTTCTTAGGGCATATCCCCATGCCGCAAGATAATTCCAGCGTGCGCCTCCTGAAGTTTTGGGGTTTGGAGTAATAACTTCCACTCCCGGCTTTGCGAGATCATCCCAGTCCTTAATATTTTTTGGATTGCCTTTTCTTACCAAGAATACAATAGTTGATGTGTATGGAGTCGAATTGTGAGGCAAACGTTTCTGCCAATCCTTACTCAAAATCTCTTTATTCTTGTTTATAGAATCAATGTCATACGCCAAGGCCAGTGTCACAACATCAGCCTCATTACCGTCAATTACTGTTCTTGCCTGGCTGCCCGAGCCTCCATGGGACTGCTGGACGGTAACATCCTGACCGGTTTTTTCTTTCCAGTGTTTTACGAACGCTTCATTGTATTCCTGATAAAGCTCACGGGTGGGGTCATAAGATACATTAAGAAGTGTAACAGACTTTGCTTCTCCCGAATCTCCTCTATTTTTGCTGGTTTCTTTTGCGCATCCTGTAAAGGAAACAAAGTTAGCTATAATTATCAGACTTGCTATACTTATCTTCAGAATATTTTTTGCTTTCTTATTTCTCTCCATAATCATCTCTCCTCACAAAGATATTAAATATAAGTATTCATACCAGTTTAGTGTGCTTTAAGTTAAAATTTAAAGGGTTATCCCCTTTAAACTATATCACACTATTCATATATGAATTATTGTGTTTATTTTACTACCATTTTTATCTACTGTCAATAGATTAGTAAAAAATTTTATTAATCCTATATATATACTTTGGTTTCGTTAACGAGGATGATCTTAGGTAAAAAATAAACTTATCTTTTCCAAAGTCTCATCAATATCTTTGTCTGTATGGGAGTTGGAAATAAACATCGCCTCAAACTGCGAAGGAGCAATATAAATTCCATTATTCAATAGATAATTAAAATACTCTCCAAACTTCTGGGTATCGCTTTTCATTGCGCTGTCATAATCAGTCACTCCCTCTTCGAGCATAAACACACAAACCAAAGAGCCAACTGCTTTTACAGTGTTGTTGGTGATTTTGTTAAGACCCTCACTTAATTTTTGACCAAGTCTGTTGATATTGTCAAAAATCTCAGGATTATCAGCCAGCTCCCTCAATGTAGCAATCCCTGCCGACATGGCAATGGGATTTCCCGATAATGTTCCTGCTTGATAAACATCCCCCACCGGTGCCACACATTCCATAATCTCGCGTCTTCCTCCATAGGCACCCACGGGCATTCCTCCTCCGATGATTTTCCCGTAGGTCACAAGGTCCGCATTAATGCCAAAATACTGCTGTGCACCTCCAATAGCCAGCCTAAATCCGGTAATTACCTCATCAAAGATTAGCAGGGCTCCCTCTTCATCACAGAGCTTGCGCAGTTTTCCCAAAAAATTGTCTTCCGGCGGGACAACTCCCATATTGGCTGCCACAGGCTCAACAATAACAGCTGCTATACTGCCCTTGTTTTGCTCAAATAAAATCCTTACGCTGTCAATATCGTTATATCGCGCTATTAATGTGTCCTTCGCAGCACCTTCCGTGACTCCCCCGCTATTGGGGATTCCATTTGTCAGCGCCCCCGAACCTGCTTTGACCAGCATGTTGTCTGCGTGTCCGTGATAGCAACCTGCAAACTTTATAATTTTTTCCCTTTTGGTATAGCCCCTTGCAACACGAAGGGCACTCATTACTGCTTCGGTACCGCTGTTTACCATTCTGACCATCTCAATTGACGGCACAAGCTCTAAAATAAGCTCCGCCATTTGAACTTCCAATTCCGTTGCAGCTCCAAAGCTTAACCCATCCACCATGGTTTTTGATATGGCTTCAAGTACTTTTGGGTGGGAATGGCCTAGAATCATCGGCCCCCACGAACCCACATAATCAATGTATTCATTGCCGTCAACATCGTAAATTCTTGCACCCTTCGCTTTTTTAATAAAAGGCGGGCAGCCTCCTACAGCATTAAAGGCTCTGACAGGACTGTTTACTCCGCCGGGAATTACTTTTTTTGCTCTTTCAAATAAAAGCTTTGATTTTGATACGGTCATTATCCAATGTCCCCCTTGTTGATTGACTCTGCTATCTCTTTTGCATAGTATGAAATCAAAATATCTGCCCCCGCCCTAAAGATGGATACCGCTGTTTCACACATCACTCCGTATTCATCTATCAGATTCATTTTCGCGGCTGCTTTTATCATAGCATACTCCCCGCTGACACTGTACGCTGCCGTGGGCAGGTTGGACTGTTTTGAAACTTCGCTGATAATATCCAAGTAGGACAATGCCGGCTTTACCATTAGAATATCAGCGCCCTCATTCATATCCAACAAGGCCTCTTTGATGGCCTCTTGCTTGTTATGGTAATCCATTTGATATGATTTCCGGTCGCCAAAGGATGGAGCCGACTTTGCAGCTTCACGAAAGGGCCCGTAAAAAGATGACGAATATTTTACGGCATAGGACATGATGAGCGTATTTATGAATTTGTGTTTATCCAGCGCCTGCCGAATTGCCGCCACTCTGCCGTCCATCATATCCGACGGCGCCACCATGTCTGCCCCGGCCGCTGCATGGGACAGGGCAATTTGGGTAAGGTACTCCAGGGTCTTGTCATTGTCAACATACCCATGGTCCAGTATGCCGCAATGACCGTGGGAGGTATATTCACACATGCAAACATCAGTTATGATAAATACTTCATCCCTGTACCGCTCCTTAATCATCCGGACTGCTTTTTGTATCACTCCGTTTTCATCAAAGCTTTGGCTGCCAATCTCATCCTTTTCTGTCGGCAATCCAAAAAGCAAAAACTTGTTCACTCCATGTTTCAACGTATCATCCACCGCTTCAAAAACCGTGTCCGGACTGTAATAAAAATGACCTTCAAGAGAATCTATAGGTGACTTTATATTTTCGCCTTCCATGATAAAAATGGGCAGTATGAGGGACTTGGAACTTACCCTCACTTCCCTTGTCATATCCCTTATATGTTGGTTAAATCGCAACCTGCGCGGTCTTTGCAGCATGATACACCTCCATTAGCTCAATCTTTGTAATTATAGGTCGGTGCAAGAAAAATGCTCCAGAAACTTGAGTTCCGCTAGTCTAGAGCCTGTAAATACTCCTCGGGGTCGAGCAAAACTCGCTTCGCTCAGACAATGCTCTCCCTTTCCTCGTCGTATTAACAGGCTCTACGACTTGCTCCACAATGTTTCTTACGCATTTTTCTTCACCTCCGTTTAGCAGGTTTATTTAGCACAATATATTTCTACAATTTTTTCAACCATTGAAGAAACTGTTGCGATATCGGAAATAATTGTGTTCATTCCATAAGCCCTTGCAGCTTTGGCTGTCTGTTCACCAATGCATATTGCATTGATTTTTGAATAATCTATGGTATTTTCAAAGGAATCCGTAAATCCCTTTACACAGCTTTCGCTTGTAAAAGTAATATAATTGAAATTGTTTATGTCGATTGTATCATTTTTTATGTATCTAGTTGCATAAGCAGGGACATCGGTATAAGATATATTACTCTTTTCAAAAATGTCTACAAGCTCCTTCGCTCCGTTTTTTGCCCTGAAAACAATCACTTTATCTTTTGAGGTTATTTTACCGCTATCTAAAAGCTCCTGTGCCAAATGTTTGCCGTCAAATTTACTGGGAACAAAGTCAGCACGTATTCCATGCTTCAACAACTCTTCGGCAGTCTGTGAGCCTACTGCTGCAATTTTTTTATTATACAAGTGCCTGCTGTCAAGATCCGCTTCGTTCAGCTTTTTAAAAAATATTTGCACACCCAAGCTGCTTGTAAAAATTACCCAACTGTACTCTTTTATATCGATATCAAAGTCCAATGGCTCGGTATCTATGCATGAATACTCAATTACATACGCCCCAAGTCTGCTTAGCTGGCCAACCAGTTTCTCCGATGTTTTCTTAGGGCCTGTTACCAGCACATTACAGCCGTAAAGAGGCAATTTGGAAAACCAATCAAGCTTTTCCGAAAGAGCACATACCTTTCCGACTATGATTATTGCCGGAGACTTAACCTGATTTTCCGCAATAACTTTTGAAATGTCGCAAAGTTTTGAGATAAACTTTCTTTGATTTGGCCTTGTTCCGTTTTCCACCACTGCCGCATCCATATCGGGATTCATGCCGGCTTCTATCAGCCCTTCTGCTATTTTGTAAAATGACGCCACCGACATCATAAAGATAAGCGTTCCCTTTAGCTTCACCAGGGAATCATAGTCAATCTCTAGGCTTCCGCCGTCTTTTGAATGCCCGGTTATAATATGCAGTGACGAGCAAAAGTCTCTATGGGTAACAGGGATACCTGCATACGCTGCTACGGCTATTGCTGAAGTAATGCCGGGTACCACCTCAAAAGATATGTCACTTTCATATAGGAACTCAAGCTCCTCCCCTCCTCTCCCAAATACAAAGGGGTCACCGCCTTTTAGCCTGACAACATTTTTACCTTCTAATGCTTTGCTCATGAGGATTTTGTTTATTTCATGCTGGGGAACCGGATGACTCCCTGCATTCTTTCCAACATTAATTTTTTCTATATCGTCGGGAATTTTTGAGAGTATACTGTCACTTATAAGCCGATCATAAACAATGACATCTGCTCTTTTTATAACGTCAAATGCCTTAACTGTCAGAAGTTCCTCATTTCCCGGTCCTGCTCCCACCAAGTAAACCTTTCCTTTGCCCTCAGCCATTATGTATCCATCCCCTTCAGCATTTCCATCGCCAAATTATATCCCAATTCTTCCCCTTGATTTCTGTTCCCTGCTTTTGTCAATTTATATATCCTATTGCTTTTATCAACATGAAATCCTGTAAGAATTATTTTATCCTCTTGTATTACTCCAAAAGCTGCAGCTGGAGAGCTGCATCCACCGTTCAATGCCTTTATAAAGCTTCTTTCTGCCACTGATATATCCCATGAGTCCTTGTCATGAAAATTTGCCAAAAACGATACATCAAAACCCTTCCGTGCTTGTACCGCTATAATCCCCTGACATGCTGCCGGAACAATTTCATCCGTACTGAACACGCGCCAAATTCTATCTTCAAGTCCCAATCTCTTAAGTCCTGCATACGCCAAGGCTATGGCTGAATATTCCCCACTATCCAACTTTTCAAGGCGTGTTAAAACATTTCCTCTTATTGGCTGGATTGTAGAGTTTGGATAAATTTTCTCTATCTGAATTTTCCTTCTTAAGCTTGAGCAACCAATGGGCCTACTAAAGTCAATCTCATTCACCCCTTTGGGCAACACAAGTACATCCCTAGGATCTTCTCTTTTTGAAACTGCCGCAATGGGCAAGCGGTCATCTATATCCATGGGCATGTCCTTAAAGCTGTGGACAGTGATATCCACCTTTTCATCTAACAAAGCACGGTCGAGTTCTTTTACAAACAGACCTTTACCGCCAATCTTGTCAAGGGTTTTATCAAGAATTATATCCCCTGTTGTTTTCATTGTTATAAGCTCGATTTCAATATCGGGGCTGTATTTTTTTATAGAATCTATCACTATTTGCGATTGCCTGACAGCAAGCCTACTCTCACGACTGCCTACTCTAATCTTCATGATTTAATACCTTCCTTACGGTATTTGATATGTCTTTCACCATCTTATGAGATTTACCACCGCTGGTAACACCAATAACAACTTCATCTTTTGTGATGACCGCAGGAAAATAAAAATTGCATTCTTCTTTCACATCGGCCACACTCACATATGCCCCCAATTCTTTTGCCCGCTCACCTGCGTATTTGTTTACTTCTCTTTTGTCTGTAGCTGCAACAACAAGAAATTTATCGACCAAATCCTCCTCTAAAAACTCTCGCTGAATATATGTAATGAGCCCATCCTCTGCAAATTGCCGAATCTTCTTTGTTATCTTCGGCGCTACAACTGTTATATCAAATTCAAAGTTAAGGAGCGTTGATATCCTCCTTGCAGCAATGTTTCCACCGCCAATTACCAGCGCCTTTTTACCCTTTGAAGAAATAAATAACGGAAAATATTCTTTCATGTTGAAACCAGCCTTTTTCTAAATTCGTGCCATCTATAGTAATCAAAAATATACTTTCCTATAATTTCATTTACTCGGGCCAACTGCTCTGCATGATTTTTATTTACTTCATCCGCATAAATGCTGTCAACATCATATAACTCTACATTGTCTAAAGTTTTGATATTAGGATCAATATCCCGTGGAACTGCAAGATCAATAAACAAATTAGGATAACTCATCTTGTGAATCTCATCTATTTCTAAAGTATAGTGTGGACTTAGAGTAGCACTAATTACAACATCACAATCTTGGAGCTTTTTATATCGCTGGCCGTACTCTATGGTTTTTGCCCCTACAGGTATTATATTGCTGCCATGGTGATAGCGCCTTAAGGTTATAGTGGTGTCATACCCGTTTTCTATCAATATTGACGACATAAGCCTGCCAATTTCGCCATTTCCAATTACCAGAATTTTTTGAATATTATCCTTGCTTTTAATAATCTTTAAAGCACTATAGGCTATAGAACTCTCTGTACTACTGAGCTTTAATATGGATTTTACTTTTTTGGCAGAGGTTATGGCTATCCTGAACATTACTTCAAGGGCGCTGTCACTGGCATTCATTTCTCTTGCCAATTCAATGGCGTTTTTAACCTGGGTAATGATTTGGTCCTCTCCCCATATTTGAGACTTCACTCCACAGGCAAGCTCACATAAATGCCTGATAACCTCATCCCCTGTTCTTAACGTATGTAAATCACTATACTCTTCATAATCGAAATTAACAGCATCGCATAATAGCTCAAAGGGATTTATATAAAAGCCATCCTCACACGAAAGATATAGTTCTGTCCTGTTACAAGTTGAAATAATCACCGCGCCAAAAATATTTTCATTTTTTAATAACTCATTATATATAACTTGTAAAGTGGATTTTGTAAATGAAAAGTTTTCTCTAATATCAATTGACGCCAAGGTATAATCAATCCCAGCCATGATTACGTTCAAAATCCACACCCCACATTCTCTCTTTACTGGAAATACTACATCATTATATCATTGTTCCTATATGTTTACTTGGATTTTGTATGTAAATTATATTATTAATTAGAAACCCCTGTCAACAGGTTTAATAAATATATAAATACTCAAGTCAATAATTGCACAATTTCCTATGTTAATACGAAAGCTTATTTACTATTTAAGGCATAAGAAAATGCTATAAACTATTTTTAGCGTTAAATATAATACATTACAGAGGGATTTTCTTTTAATTTCTGATATTCGTGCAACAGATCCTCAAGAGAAATATTGTCAACAACTTGATCAATACTCTCATTAATTTTATTCCAGACAAATTCGTTTATACACTTTTCTTCTCTATTGACTTTATTATCCCGGTTATCTATGTCAACAACATTGAGGTTCCCTTCCAACGTGCGTAAAATTTGGCCAACAGTTATGTTAGAAGGATCGTCTGCAAGAATATATCCTCCTTGTGCACCCTTTATGCTTTTTACTATTGCAGCCTTTCTCAATATTGAAAAGACTTGCTCCAGATATGACTCTGAGATATTCTGCCTTTCAGCAATGCTCTTTACATTTACTATATCTCCTCTTGAATTAATTGCAATATCCAGCATCGCCCGTAACCCATACCGACCTTTTGTTGACATCTTCATAAATAAGCACCGCCTCCATATATAAGTAAACCTATAGTTTTAGTTAGCTAATTAATAATATAATATTTTATAAAATTTGTCAATAAGGTCTTTTATAATAAGGATTGATAAAGGTGAGTACATCTCAATAATAGGCCCACGCAAAGATTTTAGCAGCATAAGCTAACCAAAGTTAAAATCCAATATAAAACAGCACATTTAAGGATGTTACGTGAATACAACCCACTTAAATTGTGCCGTTTTATATAACACTAATTCTTTTCAACCGGCAATTCCTTCCGATTGTAAGAATATTATTTAAATTATACTATAGCATTAAATTGGAAAGTCAAAATAAAAAAGAGTGAATTTCTGTGGAAGCTTTATAAATATATTAAGACTTGGAAAATAGAATATTTATCCCTCTAAATGGCTGTTTTAATGTATTAATACTTTTTCACTTAGGAAATAAATAAGAAATAATGTTTGCAGCAGTCCCCCGGTTCATACTATTTAAAATCTTCTATCTGAATATTTATAGCATTAATGGAGATTTGCAATTCATATACCAACAATCCCAATGAAATCAACAAAAGCACTAGACTAATACCAAAAACAACATCTGCCAAAAACATAAATTCAAAAAAGATCAAGAACATGCATGCAACACAGAAGAAAAAACTCAAAGCGCCAAATATCTGCATATTTTTGATAATCACAATCCTTCTTTTTAAATTATACAACTGCCCTTTTGTGACTTCATCAGGGTTTTCTTTATATTTAGCATACAGATCGCGGATTAATTGAGCCAACACAATGAAGCGATTT
Source organism: Acetivibrio mesophilus (assembly GCF_004102745.1). GTDB lineage: Bacteria > Bacillota > Clostridia > Acetivibrionales > Acetivibrionaceae > Hungateiclostridium > Hungateiclostridium mesophilum. The sequence continues at coordinate 24,089 of NZ_RLII01000026.1, forward strand.
GTATATGCAAGCATTAATAAGGAAATAGCTGGAAATAGCAATGCTGGTGTTGTAAGTGTAAGTTCCATATAATCATTCCTTTCAAAATTTATATATGATATATATCCAAATTAACAGTGTATAAACATGGTATATGGTATATGGTATATGTTATTGCCAGTTTTATTAAGCTTTCTAGATAAACTTAAATAAGACTGGCAATAGTTATTTGAACTCATATTTTCTTTATTGTTTTTTTCTATTCATATTGTCTTTTCCCGGATGATAAGGCTTGTCCGGTTTATTCTCTTTTTGTTTATCTTTAGCTTCTTTCTCTTTACTTTCCTCATATATCCTTTTCATCTCTTCCGTCTTTTTAATCCATTCATCATACTGCTTTTTCTGTTCTTCAGCTATTTTTTTAGCCCATTCGTCATACTGTTTTTTCTGCTCTTCCCCCATCTTCTCAATCCATTCATTATACTGCTTTTTCTGCTCTTCCCCTATCTTTTCAGTCCATTCATTATGCGGTTTTTTCTGATCTTCCCCTATCTTTTCAGTCCATTCATTATGTGGTTTTTTCTGCTCTTCATCTACTTTTTCCTTTGGCTTTTCCCAATACGGGTTCGAATTTGGGGCCCAGTAAGGGTTGCAATTGGGATTCCAATACGGATTGTATTGAAAGTACTTATCCTTATTATTGGTGTCCTTGTTATCTTGATTATTGGGTTTATCATTATTATTAGTATTATTTTTAATATCTTTGTTGTCCTTATTGATGTCATTATTAATTTTTGTGTTGCTATTGGCTTTACCGTCCTTGTTATCCTTATTGACATCATTGTTAGTTTTAGTATTGCTATTGGCTTTATTGTCCGTATTATCCTTATTGATGTCATTATTAATTTTAGTATTGCTATTGGCTTTATCCGGTTTATTGTCTCTAGCTGGGCTGATGCTATTCTTTTCCCCAACACTAATTTCTGCATCAGGTTTTTTAGTAGGTAAAGGTTCTATAGTCGGTTCACTGTTTACCTTATCTTTGTTGTTATCTTTATTGATATCCTTCAGGTTATTCTCTTCTTTGACCTTCTTTCTGTCCTTAATGGACTTCATAATTTCCTTCACAGGCTTATCCTTGTACTCGTCAGTAGTTGCCTCGGGATTGACCTCCTTAAGCTTATCAATAAGAACCAATTTGCCGGGGGATACTCCCAATTCCTTAGCCTCCTCCCGTCTCTCCAACACTACATTCTCAACAATTACCTCCGAAACTACTTTATCATTAGTAAGAGCCTTATTTGCTGTATCTCCTACTTCTTCTTTTATCTTAAGAACCTTCTCATAATTCTTTCCTGCAACTGTAAGCATGACTGCGTTTTCATCATCGCTTGTAAGAAAACCTTGTGCCACTGCACTGTCAATAATTTTTTTTACACCTTCGTCCAATCGGGAATTCTTATATGAATCTTCAATCAGCTTCTCGCCTTCAGGATTTAGTGCTTTTACATCAATAATCCTGTTATACATATTAAGGACAATTTCCAAACTGGGATTTATATCGACATTCACATAGCAGTAAGGCGTATTGTAGCTATACGCGGCAAAAGAAATACTTGAAACAAGTAATAGGACAGCTGCCACAGACATTATTTTTAATAACGTTTTATTGCTAAATCTACTCACCTTACTTGGTACATCAATTTCATAGCCGACAGTATGCTCTACTGTCTTCTCAATCTTAATAAATCGGCCGCGTTTATCAAGAGCAACAGCATAATCGCCTTCTATATCTACTATAATTGCCTTCATCATTACACCTCCCAGTTTACGTAATCCTTAATAAACTCGTAATCTCCAGTACATATTATAACTACTGCTATAATATATTTTCGAGCTCTTTCAATCGTTTTCCGAGGTATTTTCAGGTTCTGTTCTATCTCTGCAATAGGTATATATTTCTTTTGCTTTATTTTCTCAATAATATTCTGTCTTGACAAAAGAAATCTTATTATATCGGAATAAATCCTCTTGGTCTTTTTATGCTTGGGAGATATGTTAACCAGCTCAAAAAAGGATATTCCCCACTCTTCAAGCTCCCTTTTCAATTGTTGGAGTTCTAGCCTTCTATATTCACTGGCCTCCTCTTTTGAGTACTCTTCCATGGACATAGCAATACTAAGGTCAGTCTCCTCTTCCTCTTCATCCGAGTACCCATTTATATTAATAACCGTATTGTACTTTTTTTCTTTTCTTTGATAGTCTATAATTCTTCTTCTAATAACATTCTGGGAAAAAGAAAGAAAATTGCCCTTTGCGCCGTCATAAGAACGAATAGCCTCTACAAAGGCCATTAACGCAATGCTCAACTCATCGTCCTGACCATAGGCAACATAACGCCCTACCACCTTCTGTGTACAGGCAGCTATAAAAGGTTTGTATTCCTCAACGAAAATATTTATCTCATCATCATCATTTTTAATTGACTCAACCCTCTGGTTTATAGTAACAGGGTACATTTGGTTGCCTCCAAAAATGAACAGAATCATAAAGCATGCATAGCATAATTATATCAGCAAAGTTCGACATAAACAAATATACATTAGTCGGGTTTCTGCTGATACTATCCTATAATGTTACTATATACCATATTAAAATGAAAATGAAGTAATTTTTTGTAAAAATATTAAATTTAACAGAAATGTAATTTTTCTACTCTATATTGAGCTCAAATCTGTCGAACTTTACAGTCTCGACAAACTGATCCTTTGCGAAGAAGGTTTTTCGGTATCTGGCAAACTCAGAGGTATTCTTGCTAAGCCAGAGGGGAACAGGAATGTCCAAATCCCTGCAAATGCTAATCAGCCCCTCCTCAAGCAAATCCCTAAAGCTAGCTTCTTGATCATCTTTACTAAAAATAGACTCTTTTATTATATATGTTCCCTTTATTAGTCTGCCAACAAGTACCAATATCCTCGTCCTCATTCTATTAGAATTTATCTATATTATCCAATATTCATCTACTAAGAGCTTTGTCCTGCTTCCTTATCCTTAATAAGCTTGTATTCTATCGAATCCACCAACGCCCTCCAGCTGGCCTCTATTATGTCCGTTGAAACTCCAATAGTAGTCCAGACTTCCTTTCCGTCGGTCGACTCAATTAAAACTCTTACCTTTGCAGCTGTAGCCGAGTTGGAGTCAAGAACCCTAACCTTGTAGTCGGTAAGCTTCATCTCTGCAATCTGCGGATAAAATCTCTCCAAAGCCTTTCTCAGCGCCTTATCCAGTGCATTTACCGGACCCTGCCCCTCATCTGCAGTAATCTCATTCTGTCCGTCCACATTAATCTTTATCATAGCCGAAGAATTCGCTCCGCATATAGACGGCTCGTTAACCACAACCTTAAACTCTCCAAGCTCAAAAGAAGGATGATATTTGCCAAGAATTTTGCGGATTACAATCTCAAAGGAACTCTCTGCACCCTCATACTGATAACCTTCGAATTCCAGCTCCTTAAGCTTCTCCAGTACCAATTTTGTCTGCGGGGAATCCTTTGTAATAGTATTATCAATGTTATTGATCAAATGCAATACAGCGCTTCTGCCTGCTACTTCCGACATAAGGAAAAGTCTTTCATTTCCGACAAGTTCGGGGCTGATATGCTCGTATGCTACGGAGTTTTTACTCACCGCATCTGCATGCATCCCTGCCTTGTGAGCAAATGCATACTTTCCGACATACGGCGCCCTTTCATCATGTACAACATTGGCAATTTCACTCACGTACCTGGCTGTAGCCGTAATGTCCGACATACTCTCCTTAGGTATGCAGTCATAGCCAGCTTTCAGCTGCAAATTGGGTATTATTGTACAGAGATTGGCATTACCGCTTCTCTCTCCAAACCCGTTTATGGTCCCCTGAACCTGCACAGCTCCTGCCTGTACTGCCACAATAGAGTTGGCAACCGCCATTCCTGTATCGTTATGACAGTGAATACCCACATCCACGTTAAACTCGTTTACAACTTTAGAAGTAATGTCCTGGATTTCATTCGGAAACGTCCCTCCATTAGTGTCACAAAGACAAATGCTGTCCGCCCCGGCTTCAACAGCCGCCCTTAAGGCCTTCATTGCATAGTCGGGGTTAGCCTTGTAGCCGTCAAAGAAATGCTCCGCATCAAATACTACTTCCTTATTCTTATTTTTAAAGAAGGAAATGGTGTCAAAAATCATTTTCAGATTTTCATCCAATGTTGTCTTTAAGATATCGATAACCTGAAAGTCCCAACTCTTCCCGAATATAGCTATAGCAGGAGTATCGGCCTTTAAAAGCGATTTTACATTGGCGTCTTCATGAACACTTACATTCACCCTTCTCGTACTTCCAAAGGCAATTACTTTGGCATGCCTCAACTTGATTCGTCCAATTCTCTCAAAGAACTCCAAATCCTTTGGGTTGGATCCGGGGTTGCCTGCCTCAATATAGCTTACGCCAAGCCGATCAAGTCTTTCGACAATTTTCAGTTTGTCTTCGACGCTAAATGAAATTCCCTGGGCCTGAGCACCGTCTCTTAAGGTTGAGTCATATATCAAAACCTTCTTCATCTTTTCATCCTTCCTAAAAAATGCTTTCTGTTCCCTAACCTTCCTCTAAAAGAAGAAGGTTAGGAATAATTGTTCAATCTACTTATTTCTTAAGCCAGCTCATCATCTTTCTTAATTCTGCGCCGACCTTTTCCAACTGGTGTTCCGATTCATTTCTTCTGGTAGCCAGGAGCTGCGCTCTTCCGCCTGACTTGTTCTCAGTTATCCATCTTGAAGCAAAAACTCCGTCCTGAATATCTTTCAGTACAGATTTCATTGCTTTTCTTGTTTCATCGGTAATTATCTTCTTTCCTGTTATGTAGTCACCATATTCCGCTGTATCACTTATGGAATATCTCATATATGAGAATCCGCCCTGATTTATAAGGTCTACAATAAGCTTCATCTCGTGGATACATTCAAAATAAGCTATTTCCGGCTGATATCCGGCTTCTACCAAAGTCTCAAATCCAGCCTTCATAAGCTCGGTTACTCCTCCACACAATACAGCCTGTTCACCGAACAAATCGGTTTCTGTTTCTTCGTTGAAAGTAGTTTCAAGGATTCCGGCTCTTCCAGCTCCTATTCCTGCTGCATATGCAAGGGCATAGTCTTTTGCCTTACCCGAAGCATCCTGATAAACCGCAATCAAAGAAGGCACTCCTCTTCCCTCTTGATACTGGCTTCTTACTGTGTGACCGGGCCCCTTTGGAGCTATCATAATAACATCGTTTTCTGCCGGTGGAACAATAGTTTTGAAATGAATTGCAAAGCCGTGAGCAAAGGCAAGAACATTCCCTTCCTCCAAATTCGGCTTAACGCTCTTCTCGTAGATGTCCTGCTGAACTTGGTCAGGTACAAGCATCATTATAACATCGCCCATTTTAGCTGCCACGTCAGTATTTTCAACTCTAAGACCATCATCAATAGCCTTCTGCCTTGATTTAGAACCTTCGGGCAGACCAACAACAACATCTATTCCACTATCCTTCAGGTTTTGCGCATGTGCATGTCCTTGGCTTCCATAGCCTATTATCGCTACAGTTTTCCCCTTAAGCAAACCAAGGTCACAATCACTATCATAATACATTTTCGCCATTTAAAAATCACTCCTCATCACTATTCTTAGTTTTTATAATTTTATTGCCTCTTTGAATGGCTATTGTACCCGTCCTTACAATCTCCTTTATACCAAACTGCTTCAGCATATCCTCCAAAGCAGCAACTTTATCTACACTACCGGATATTTCAACGGTTAGCGTATTTTTTGACACATCAATTATCTTCGCTCTAAATATCTCTGTAATCTGCATTATCTCCGACCTGGTAGAGGCAGTCGTCCCAACCTTTATAAGAGCAAGCTCCCTGCTTACCGAATCGGAATCTTCAAGTTCTTTTATCTTAATAACATCAACAAGCTTGTTCAACTGTTTGCTAACCTGTTCAACTATGTAGTCATCGCCGTCGACAACAATTGTCATTCTTGAGACTTCCGGATTTTCAGTGACACCCACCGCGAGGCTGTCAATATTAAATCCCCTCCTGCTAAACAAACCGGCTATCCTAGATAATACTCCTGCATGGTTTTCAACCAGGACTGATAAAGTATGCTTCGCCATTTTAAAACCTCCCACTTACAATATTGATCACTCTATAGTGTCGATTCTTCCGGGTCAATCCTGCACTCGAGGAGATATGCTCCCTCGTCCGACAGCATCTCCTTTAATGCATCCTCTACCTGAGAATTGTCATCTATTCTCCTGCCCTTGAAGCCATAAGCATCAAACAGCTTTATAAAGTCAGGATTGTCTTCTAAAAATACCTGGAAATAACGGCCGCAATACTTTGACTTTTGCAGCTCCCTTACCATCCCCAGTCTTGAATTGTTGAATAAAATCACCTTTATTCCCAGCTTGTTTTGCTTGATGGTACCGAGTTCCTGCATATTCATCTGGAAACTTCCGTCTCCTTCTACGCATACCACCTTGCAGTCGGGGGATCCGATTTTAGCCCCTACTGCGGCTGGAAATCCGTATCCCATAGTGCCCAAGCCTCCGGACGAGATAAATGTCCTAGGCTTTCTCACACCCAAATAGTTCGCAGCCCATATCTGGTTCTGCCCAACCTCTGTTGTAACTATATCATCATCACCTAAAAGTTCCGTCAAAACAGACAATAGATATTTGGGATTTACAAAACCCGTGCCGGATCTTGAATCCAGTTTCGGGGCATGCTCTGACTTTTCTCTTTGAATTGTCTTTACCCAGTCATCCGTATCTCCCTTTCGGGAAATATTCACAACCTCTTCTAATACCTGCTTCACATCTCCGACCACCGGTATTGCAACCTCAATATTCTTGCCTATCTCCGCCGGGTCTATGTCAATATGAACTATTTTCTTTTTCTTTGCAATTTGCTGCGGATTGCTTATAGCTCTATCCGCTACTCTAGCACCAATGATAATCAGCAAATCCGCATTATTTACAGCATAATTTGCAGTGTATACCCCGTAAGTTCCAACCATTCCCAGGTTGAGTTCATAATCATACGGAACAGCGCCAATACCCATCAAGGTCGTAACAACAGGAATTCCGCACTTTTGGGAAAGCTCAAAAAGCTGTTGGGATGCATCGGAATTAATTACTCCTCCTCCGGCACATATAACCGGTCTCTTTGCCTTTTCAATGGCTTCGGCTATCTTCTTAATCTGAAGCGAATGGCCTTTGAAGTTTGGCTTATAACCTTTTATATCAACACTTTCCGGATACTCAAAGTTGATTTCTCTCGTCTGCACATCTATGGGCACGTCAATAAGAACAGGTCCCGGCCTTCCTGTTGACGCAATATAAAAAGCTTCCTTTAACACGCGGGGCAAATCCTTTGTGTTCTTCACCAGATAATTGTGCTTGCAGAAAGGATCCGTTGCACCGGTAATATCAGCTTCCTGAAAAACATCCCTGCCGATTAACTCCGAGTTAACCTGCCCGGTAATAGCCACCAAAGGTATTGAATCCATATATGCATCGGCAATACCTGTAATAAGGTTGGTCGCTCCCGGTCCGGATGTGGCAACACATACACCGACTCTGCCCGTTGTCCGGGCATATCCGCTGGCAGCATGAGCAGCTCCCTGTTCATGCCTGGTGAGTATATGATTTATGTTTGATTCCATCAGCGCATCATAGAAGGGACAAATTGCAGCTCCCGGATAACCGAATACAACTTCTACCCCTTCCAATTCTAAAGCCTTTACAATAGCCTGAGCACCTGAAAGTTTCATAATCGCCACCCTCTTATATAGTAAGGTATAAAATATCAAAAGCCAGTAAGTAAATTTATAAAATTAAACCCCCTCATCTCCGCAAACACGTTCTACTGTCTGCAGGGACGAAGGGATTATGTCCAACGTGGTACCACCCTGTTTCAACATACTTTTATGTATGCCCTCAGTGGGTATATTTCTTATATACCCCGACTGTAACGTGAAGTCAACGTCATTGTCTACTCCAACTTCAACAATGAAGCTCCGGAACGAGTTATACATGCATATCATGCGCTGATTCACACCATCCATCAGCTCTCTTTGGCAATTTAATGCATCTTTATTCCATCACAGCATGTATCTTATATAACAAAGAGTATAATTGATAAATATTTTATCAACGCACATACATAAAGTCAACACGTTTTTTATTAAATACCAAGTCTAATTTTAATGTATCTTATCTTTGGCATATGGGGCTAGTATTGGACTTTATCCTGTTTTTGCTCCCACTCTCTAAAAGCCTCAAGGCAGGTATCCCTGTCCCTCTGAACAAAATTCACTCTATTCTCGTCAGCTTCGCCCTTTATAACATCATATATATAATTGTCATCAAAACCTATTTTTGCGGCATCCTCCCGAGTGCAACCATAATATACCTTTTTTATCTTTGCCCAGTGAATAGCTGCAAAACACATTGGGCACGGCTCACAGGAAGAATACAGTTCACAGTCTCCCAGGTCAAATCGGGAAAGTTTCCTTGCCGCCTCCCTAATTGCAATCATTTCTGCATGGTCGGTGGGATCATTATTCTTTATGACCTGGTTGTGTGCCCGGGCAATGATCTTATTGTCCCTGACTATCACTGCTCCAAAGGGCCCTCCATGGTTCTGCCTCATCCCTGACATAGCCTCTTTAACAGCCTCTTTCATAAAATCGTCCATAGATTTTCTGTCCTATCCTGAAGTTTTTCCGGTTCTTGTCCGACAAACCTTTTCTTATACTTAATATTACCATAATTAAAAGCAGATTGGTATATCCTTGTGCGTTATTTTTCTTAATAAATCCTAAATCACTACCCTATTTTCATTCTTCCCCTCAATTTTGCCTATACCATAGCCATAGCAAAAGGATTGATACATGCTAGATACAATCAATGCACGCAGATATTCCCTTTCTGCCTCATCAAGGCCTATGTCCATAACCTTAATAAAGTCCTTTATTTTGTCGGATGCAATCTGCACCATAGCTTCCCTAGTGCCGGTAAACTCATTCAACAGCTTACTTCTGCCCTGCCTTAGATATGCTTTTATCATTTTCTCAAAATTATTTTTATCTTGTATTTTTCTATTTGTATTCATCAATAGCTCCTTCCATGTAAAAATGATGTTCTATCAATGTAAGTCTTTCCACTTTTACATGGAGGATATACCAAAAAATGATGTATAACTCATTAAAATAGGCAAACTGCAATGTTTTCCTATCTTGTCACAAGTCCGTCTTTTTCCTTTGCGGAAAGCTTGATTTGGACGGTCTCAGGCTTACCGTTGCTTATATGCTTAATGGTCACAACATCTCCAGGCTTCTTAGAATAAATAACGCATCTTAACTGCATCATCGTGCTTATTTCCTCTCCGTCAATCTGGGTCATGATGCACCCCACCCGTATTCCGCTTTTATAAGCCGGTCCGTTTTCGTCTACATTTGCCACATACACCCCGTTCTGAACTTTGACACTCCCATCAATATACGGAATAATGTCTTTGTCATAGGCAAAAACCCCGAGGTAAGGCTCAATAAATTCTCCTGTATTCGCATATTTGTTGATTATTGGAATTGCCACGTTGATCGGTACGGCAAACCCTATTCCTTCTGCACTGGCCACCTTTACCGTATTAATTCCCACCACTTCTCCCCTAGAATTTAAAAGTGGTCCGCCACTGTTTCCGGGATTTATGCTGGCATCGGTTTGAATAAGGCCTTCCATATAATTTCTTCCCTGATCGGTATCAATCTCTATGGTTCTATTCAGCGCACTGATAATACCTGATGTAACTGTTCTCTGGAACTGAAGCCCTAGGGGATTGCCGATAGCAATTGCGGCCTCTCCAACCTTAAGCCTGTTGGCATCTCCCAAGGGTATTGTAGGAAGCCCCTCCGACTCTATTTTTACCACCGCCAAATCCAACACCGAATCGGACCAGACAGTTACTCCGTCCATATTCTTTCCATCAATCAGCGAGACAATAATTCTTTTGCTTTTTCCTCCCGCAACATGGTGATTTGTGAGAATATACCCGTCAGGACTTACTATTACTCCCGAACCCACACCCCACGTTTGGGCTGCATTGGCATCAAATATTGAACTGCTGTCCACCTTAAGCACAGAAATGCCCACTACAGCCCTTGATGCATTTTCTGCAACACTTTGTATTGTATCGGTTTTTGCGTTTATGTCATTCGACTTTTCTGCTACAATCTGCTGCGGACTTGGCATTTCAATACCCGTACCACCTTGAGGCGTTTGAGGAGTCGTATTTCGATTTCTAGTTATAAAGCCTGTAACGGCAAAAATTAATAAAAGTCCAACGCCCAAAGATGTCAGAAGTGATGTTGTAAGTATGGTGAAAAAACCATTTTTCCCTCTGCTTTTATCAAACATAATACCATCCTTTTAGAGTTTTTATTTCTATTATTGCAACAAAACTCTAAAAGAATTCAAAAAACAGACTTTTTTTGAGGAATTCTATGAGTTTTCCTCTATTGTCCGTATAATTTTTTTGACACTCTTTTCAAACTTCGGCCTAGGAAGCATAACCTGATGCTCACAGCCAAGACACTTTATTTTAAAGTCTGCACCCACCCGAGTTATTTCCCATTGCTTGCTGCCACATGGATGCTGCTTTTTAAGCTCAACAATTTCTCCTATGCAGTACTTATGCTCCATGTTATTCTCCTCCTTCTGTTCCATCCAATACTACTTTGTACCTGTCAAAAAATTCTATATTTTCTCTATCAAATTCTTCTTTCACCAGTTTCCTTATTCTTCTTTCCACTCCCCAGTGCTCGCCGGGAACTGTTTTCGCAGTAATTCTGAGCGTAAGATTATCCTTCCCCAGCTCTGTAATGCCAAGCACTCTAGGTTCTTCAACTATAGTGTCAAACTCCTTTGAAACGCTTTTACAAACCCTGTCCGCGGTTTCAAAGGCTCTGTTTATGTCTACTTTATACGCTAAAGGAATATCAACAATAACAGTTTTGTTGCCCCTTGAATGGTTTGTTACTTTTTTTATCTCCCCATTGGGTATGATGTGCAAATCTCCTCTAGAATCTCTTACCTTTGTTACTCTCAGCTCAATCTCTTCAACGAATCCCGTCCTGCCCTCCAATGTCACATTGTCTCCAACGCTATACTGGTTTTCAAATACAATAAAGGCACCGGATATAACATCCTTAATCAAACTTTGTGCTCCAAAGCCTACAGCTATACCTCCTATACCGGCGGCAGCCATTATTGACTGAAGATTCAGTGCATTTGTTAGAAGAGTAAGAATTGCCACTCCCGAAAGAATATATACAGTGTACCTAAATATGCTTACCAAAAGCGTAGACATGGTATCAATTCTTTTTTCGTCAGGCTTAAGTTTAAAGGACTTTTGCTTTTCTAGGGCTTTTTTTATCATTTTACTGCCAAACTTCACCAACAAAAAAGTAATAACAAGTATCGCAATTATTTTTGCTATCAAAGCCACCGGGTTATAAAGCCCTCCCAGAAGCGCTTGTAAATTCTGAGGTATATCAGTTATCCATTGTATAATATCATTTTCCATTTTCATTCACCTGTTTCGGAATAATAATAAACTGCACATATTGCTTCTATATATTTTATATTAAACACATTGGGAAATGCAACGCTCTATAGTAGAACATTTTGCTTCATAATGCGACAGGTTTTAAGGAAATACTTTGCATGTTTTGTCAATACATGTTAAACGTTTTTTGCTCATGTTCTCAAAATAGAACACTTTTAGGCTTGTTTTGTAATATCCACAAGATATATAATATAAACGAAGATGTAAGGGAAATGTTTTTTTCCCTCTCTAATACCAGTCCCGTAGTTATACGGGTTTTTTTTTGCGAAAAAAAATACACCCTACTAATTAAATGGACGAATATTAAAAAATCAAAAGCTCGGGACATCGAGTCCTTTCGCTTTTACCTCTTTCATTTTACTCCAAGAGGCCAAATAAAAGCAGCAACGGATTTCAATTCCGAAGCTGCTTCTTATTATCATCTTTTTTGTATAATCAATCATTTTGAAATTTCGACAAGGACTTAATAGCCATAAATCCTAAGATGAATGCAGCTATGGACATCAGTCCAAAACCTATCCACCAAGGTGCACCCGCACTTGCAGGAATTGCAGGTAATATTTTGTCTTGAAAAATCTCAGTTGTGGAGCCAAGTACAAATCCTATAATCGCACAATAGGTCTGATGAGGAAATGTATTTAAGGTCCATTCAATTGGTTTTGTAATCAGGAAAACTCCGATTAACGTTGCAACTCCCAATATACCTATGTAAACAATATCAAACCCGGTTATTGCAGCAAGCATGGCATCATACATACCCAGTACCAACAGCATATGAGAGGTACTAATGCCCGGAAGCACCAAGGCCAAAGCAATTACAATACCGGTAATCAATATCATCAAATAATGAATAATTCCTGATCCGGAACTAATATTGATACTTCCTACTGGAATAAATCCAATGGATATCACAACAAGGAAACCTAGCAAGAAATAAATAACTGAAGATATTCTTAAAGAGGATTCCTTCGTCTTCTTATATAGAGCAGGAATGCCTCCGACTACCGCGCCTAAGAAAAACACGGATACAGGCAATGGAAATTTCTCCAGCATCCATTTTATCAAAAATGAAAGGGAACAAATACCGGCACCGGCTCCAATACAAAACTTCATTAAAAATAATATATTGCCTTTGATGTCTTTTAAGAAGTTACTGATTGAACTAATCAACTTGTCATAAATACCCAACAGAATAGCCATGGTACCACCACTCACTCCGGGAACGCTCATAGATGAGCCTATGATATATCCTTTTAACATTATAAGTAAGTCATCTTTAAACTTATTCTTCATCTACATAAACACACCTAATAGTGTGTACACCTCCTTTTTATCTATGGCACTGATGAAAATTATATCATCATATATTTGATATGTAAATATCCATTTCCCTGACCATTATTTCGCCTTTACCTCGGCATCAATTATTCTAGTAAGGTCAATACTGCCTCCGCTTTTCTTTACCTTATTTATGGTTTTGTTGATATAAGCATAGAGCTTTTCTTCAAAAACCTCCTGAGTGGTTTCCTTATTCTCAATCATTGCCAACCCTTTTTCCCAACTGGCCGTAAGGGATGGACTCAAAAGCTCTTTCGCCGTCCTCCTTACCACCTCAACTATGGCCTCCCCCTTTATGGTAGGAGTTACCACCTGGGTCTTAGAATTTATTCTAATATAACCTATATCCTTCAGTTTCTTAATTATGCCGGCACGAGTAGCAGACGTGCCGATTCCAGAGGTTTTTATCTGCTCTCTCAGCTCTTCATCCTCTATGAACTTACCCGCTTTCTCCATGGTAATTATCAGTGAACCGTCGGTATATCGTGAAGGAGGCTTGGTCTCTTTTTCCTCAAGTTCAAAGTCCTTAACCTCTGCTGCTTCATTTTTTGCCAATAGATGTATGGGTACTTCCGTCAATTCCTCATCCTGCTTTGCTACGCTGACCTCGTAAACCTCTTTCCACCCTGCTTCTTTAAGGGTTTTGGCATTGGAAACAAAAATTTCCTTATTCACCGCCGTCTCCACCCGGACTGTATTGTATACTGCCGGAGGAAAGAAGATTGCCAAGAACCTCTTTACAATAAGGTTGTACACATTTCTTGTATTGTCATCCATACGGGCAGTTTCGGCGGTTACATATGTGGGTATTATTGCGTAGTGGTCCGTAACCTTGCTGTCGTCAACATACCTTTTTGTAGACTTTGTGACCTTAAGGTCTCCCATCTCCTTTATCTTTAATACATAATCTTTGTATTCTGCATTTTTATAAAGTCCGTTCAAAACCTTAGGTATCTCCTCAAGAACATCGGTCGAGAGTACTCTGCTGTCAGTCCTTGGATAGGTAATCAGCTTTTTTTCATACAGCCCTTGCGCGATTTCAAGAGTCTTGTCCACAGGAAGTTTAAACTTCTTGTTTGCCTCCGACTGAAGCTCTGCGAGATTAAAGAGAAGGGGAGGCTGTTCTTTTTTGGTCTTTACTTCAACCTTCTTTATTTTTCCCGGATGACCTTTAAGTTCTTCAATAACCTTCTGTGCTTCCTCCCGGCTTATATACTTTTCTTCTTTATCTGCTTCCTTGCTATCTTTTTTATCCTGAGGCACCCACCTGCCTTTATATAAAAGATTGCTATCACAGGAAAGAAACGATGCCGCAATACCATAATGTTTTTTGGGAACAAAATTCCTTATCTCCTGCTCTCTATCCACCACAAGTCCCAGCACGCATGTCATAACTCTTCCAATTGCTATAACGGAGGACTTGCTCTCCTTTAAAAGGTTAGACACCTTTCTTCCGTACAGGCAGGTATAAATCCTGCTGAAATTCATCCCAAAAAGCCAATCTTCTTTAGCCCTGCTATAGGCAGCCTGAGCCAGAGAATCATACTCGCTTATATCCTTTGCGTTGCGAATACCTTCTTTTACAGATTCTTCAGTCTGCGATGAAATCCATACTCTTCTTGCGCTTTTATTGCTCCCGCTCTGTTCATACACAAGCCTGTAAATATATTCACCCTCACGGCCGCTGTCGGTGCAGGCATATATAAGGTCTATATCTTCTCTAAGCATTAGAGTCTTTATGGTCTCAAACTGTTTCTTGACCCCTTGGTCGTCAATGACAATATACTTGTATTCTTCAGGAATTATTGGGAGATGCTCCACCTTCCACTCCCGGTATTTGGGATCATAGGCATCAGGATATGCCATTGTGATAAGATGGCCGAAGCACCATGTTACCACTGAATGCTCCGACTCGGCATATCCTCTGCTTTTATCCTGCTTTGTAATATTCATGCCCAAAACTTCTGCAAAGCTTGCAGCCACTGAAGGCTTCTCCGTAATGTATAGTTTTT
Source organism: Acetivibrio mesophilus (assembly GCF_004102745.1). Lineage (GTDB taxonomy): Bacteria > Bacillota > Clostridia > Acetivibrionales > Acetivibrionaceae > Hungateiclostridium > Hungateiclostridium mesophilum. The sequence goes on from NZ_RLII01000026.1 coordinate 39,135, forward strand.
TACCCAAATCATATCTCCTTATATATCAATTTTTCCACTAACCTCTTCAGCATTATTTATTTTACAGTAAATAAATAGTTGCTTCAACCGGGCAAAAGTCCGCGGACACCTTTTGTTTAGTTGTTTATTTACAAAACCACCAAATGTCCCCTCGTCTTAATTCCTCCAATACCCTTATTTCCGGATACGGTCAATTTGCTGAGCTCTTCAGGAGTCACAAAATACTTATTATCTGTAAGTGCAACCTTTTCCGACACAATGGCAGGGTCTAGAGCGTTTATATTTATTCTTCCCGGTGAACTTGCAAAATTCGCTCCCGCCTGCATGATAGCCTCAAAATACGATTGGCATGCCCCCGCAAATATACATAATTTATCGTAATCCGGTTGATATTTTCTAGCTTCCCTGACACATTCAACAAAGTACTTTGAGTTTCTGTAGCTGTCAATGGAATTAGGATTGCTCCCTTTCTTTAAGCTGTCGTGACCGGTTACCACAAGTATATCCGGTTTGGTCTCCATAAGAGCCCGTCTGATAATATTGGGCTGTTCACTCTCATCCGCAAGGTATTCACTAGATTTGATTCCCGCTTCCCTGTAAAGATTTCTGCACATATTTAGATAACTCTCACTGGAATCAATGTGAAGAACCTTTCCGGGCTTCTGCCGGGGTCTGCCAAACAAGAAACATCTACTGGCAGGCATAGCCCTGTACGCATTACTCCTTGCTCTTACCAAATCTCGTCTCAAATTCATGCGTACACTTCTTGGATCTTTCTTTATCAGATCATCACCATAAGCATCAACAATTATCCTGTAAAACAATCCGCTTAGAACATAGACAGGCTTGGCAGAATCCCTATTTTGTATATCAATTACCGTAAAGTAGATATCCTGACCGTGAGATTTTCTTGCTACTATATCTCCCACATTTAATATTGACATAATAAACCCCCTAAAAAGATATTTGCATATTGCATAATATGCAAATAAATCTTCCTAGGAGGCTTGTTAACATAATTAATTTTACATGTTTGACTTTATATAATAATATCCATGAACTATATATAAACCGCAGTCGTATCTTTTCTAATAGTTAAGCAATTTGCAAATAACCGTTACGGCTTCCGCTCTTGTAGTGAGGCCCTTTGGATCAAAGATATTGCCCGGCTTTCCAACCATCAACCCTTCAGATACCACAGCCGCCACTGAATCCAAGGCATATCTTGAAATATTACTGCCGTCGGCAAAAGTTAGGCTTTTTCCCATCCCCTCGGTACTTTCACCCTGCTTTTTCTCCAAAAACTTGGCAATAACGACTGCCATATCCTGCCGGGTTATAGATTCATTCGGGGCAAAACTTCCATCAGGTCTCCCAACAATTATACCAAAGGTTGCGGCAGCAGATACACTCTTGTAATACCAGTCTTCTTGAGACACGTCAGCAAAATGCAATTCCCCTTCCCTGTAAGGAATTTTCAAGGAATTAACAATTATCTGCGTAAATTCCGCTCTGGTTATAGGTCTTCCGGGCATGAAGCTTCTTTCATCCAACCCTTTAACAATACCTCTGTCAAAAAGCTTGCGAATATATTGTTCCGCCCAGTAGCTCTGGGGCACATCATCAAAAAGTTCACCCTTTGTCTCACTTGGAGTGAGCTCATTTTCCTTGAGCAAATCCTCCAGTGATGAGAAAAATGGGTTTCCACTTTTATCGGGGGTTGGTGTGGGCAACTGCAACGCTTTAAGGAGGATATTTATGCGGTATACCTTTGTGGTTTTTCCATCCTTTGCAACAACCTTGACAACCAGTTCGTTTTTGCCTTCCTTAAGCCCGATAGCGTGGGATATATTTCCGTTTTTAATAGAAACACCATTTAAAGTAATTGTAGCTTCCTCATCTGATGCATATGCAATAACGCATACAAACCGGGTATCCTCCTCCACCACTGCCTCGTAATGCAGTGTATCCGGATTAAAAGCCGGTTTAAGTTCTGCTCCTGTCACTATAAGGTCAGAAAGATATGGGCTAATTTCCACCTCAAGGGTTGGTGTCGGCGTCGGTTCTGGTGTTGGTGTTAGTGTTGGTTCCGGCGTTGGTGTTGGCGCTGGTGTTGGCATCGGTATTGGTATCGGTGCTGGCGTTGGTTCCGGTGTTGGTGTTGGCGCTGGTGTTGGCTCCGGAGTTGGTGTTGGACTTGGTGTCGGACTCGGCGTTGGTGTTGGGCTTGGTGTCGGTGTTGGACTTGGCGTCGGGCTCGGCGTTGGTGTTGGACTTGGTGTCGGGCTTGGTGTTGGTGTTGGACTCGGTGTCGGGCTTGGTGTTGGTGTCGGTTCCGGCGTCGGTGTTGGACTTGGTGTCGGGCTCGGCGTTGGTGTTGGACTTGGTATCGGGCTCGGCGTCGGTGTTGGACTTGGTGTCGGGCTCGGCGTCGGTGTTGGCGTCGGGCTCGGCGTTGGTGTTGGACTTGGCGTCGGGCTCGGCGTTGGTGTTGGACTTGGCGTCGGTTCCGGCGTCGGTGTAGGACTTGGTGTCGGTTCCGGCGTCGGTGTTGGACTTGGTGTCGGTTCCGGCGTCGGTGTTGGACTTGGTGTCGGTTCCGGCGTCGGTGTTGGACTTGGTGTCGGGCTCGGCGTTGGTGTTGGACTTGGTATCGGGCTCGGCGTTGGTGTTGGACTTGGTATCGGGCTCGGCGTTGGCCCCCCCGTAGCCTCTAACATTATATCTAAAGCATCAATAATTCCCTGGGTATTGTTTTTAAATACAACTTTTATCGTATGGGTTCCCGGAGTCAGCCCCAGTATACTGTAGGCTACAATCTGAGAATTATAGTCGGTTGACCCATCCATAGCCAACGTCTTCATAAATACCCCATCAATATACACATCTGCATCACTGTTGTCAGTATGTTGTGGAGCTATAAAATTTACTCCTGTCCCAGTAAACGTATACTCAAAATAGTCGTCTCCATCAGGTGAAGTAAACTGATGAATATCATCTAAATAGTCCCCTTTATCCCTTCCCGAACTATAATTCCAGCCGCTGCTGTAAACTATCCCCGAATCCGAATCATTTATCTTTGTTACAGTTCCTGCTAAAGTTCGTACCTCATTAGCACTCAATGCCCTGTTAAAAATCTGGAAATCATCTATCATCCCGCCAAAGTATGAATTCGACTCACGGGACTTCCCAATATAGTTACTTGCCGTAGTACCCAGCAGTTTTGAAGGTCTAATGGTAATGCTGCTGTTTCTACCAACCTCGACTCCATCAATATACAAAATTCCTGTGCTTCCGGCCAAGACCATTGCCACATGTTTCCAAACCCCTGGAGACAATTCTATATCCGACACAATTTCTTTAGCCTGACTTTCGCCAGACTCGGTTATTGAAACCTTAACCTTTCCATCATTATTGACTGTAAAACGCATATATTTGTCGTTCTCTTTGCTAAAATCAAATATCGCCTGCCCATTCCCCACAGCATCAACCTTTACCCATGTAGCTATGGTAAAATTATACAGCAAGTTAGTTATTCCTGCAGGAAGAGTAACAAAATCATCAACTCCGTCCAAAGACAAACCATTTCCGTTTCGTCCCGGTACAATACCGGCCCCCGAGTTTAGTACCGCATTGCCATAATTGCCTCTATAGTCTTTTGATTGATCCGGCAAGTTTTTGACAGTGTCATCAAACATATACCATGCACCGGTTTGCCTGCTTGCATACATATTAGGTTCAATTCCTGAAACCAACTGATTAGCTATGTATACGGTTACTTTATCCCACAGTGTGTAATTTTCAGCGGAACCATTATAAGAGTAGTCATTCGTCTGCATATTTTCTATAATTTTCTCCTTACTGAAGCCTACTCCCACTATAACTGTACCATCCTGCTCTATAGTCCCCGCAGAATCGTTAAATCCAATCTCCAAATAATAGTCGGCCGTATCAGTCGGCATACTCATTTTAACAAAAGTACCGGTTGTAACTCCAATTATATCCTCTCCGGCCTTTTGCGAAGTATAAACACTATATGTCTGGACTTCTTCGCTGTCCAAACTGTCCAGCGTATAATAATATCTAATCTTCACATCCTTCAAATTGATTTCAGATGGACTTACGTTGGTAATGCGAAAATTCGGAGATGTAACAGTTGAATATTCTCCCCTGTTACTGTTATAAAACTCCACCTTTAGCGGTGATTCCTCCGCATTCACCTTATAAAATGTTCCTTCCCATATTTCGGTAAAAGGCATCCCACTATTATAAACAAGCAAAATTGCTGCTATTACTATAATGGAAATTATAGTTCTATTTAAATTTAGAGTTTTTCCGCTAGTTCTTTTCATTTTTAATCTGCCTCCATGCCGATTTGTTGCAGCAAACACATGATGGATTCCAAAACATCATTTCCTGCTTTATATCAAATAATCCAATTAATAGGCTTGATTTGTAAGAACCATTGGAAAGCCGATATTGCAAATCAGCCTTATCTGTAACTTTTATGCACCCTATACTATTCCACTTTTTCTGTTTGAAACATTACTAAATTTCAATGTAATCGTTACATTTTTAAGACATTTTAAGAAAAAAATAAAAATATGAACTGTTTGTCGAAAGAATATTAACACAACATCCACAAATAAGCTTATATTATTATTATACAATAATTAAAGCAACTACACAATATACATAAAATTTCTGTAATATTTCTGCCCTGTTCCATCCCCCTGATTAGGACCTATTATTTTAAGTCACAGATTGAAAAAGTGTTTTAAAATCTTTATAATATAACTAATTAAAGTGTTTTATGGAGGAGAAAATGGCAAAGAAAGTCACAATGGAATTTATTGCAAACCAACTGGGCATTACAAAGAACACTGTCTCACTGGCCCTTAGAAATATGCCCGGTGTAAGCGAGAAGACCAGAAACGAGATTCTTCGGACAGCTGAAAAATACGGTTATAAATACAAAAAATCCAATACCAAAAATAACACCGGTGATTCAAAAACAGAGAGTATCTGTCTTATGCTTTCAAATGATACAAGGAATTCTGTAGGGTTCTTTTCATTCATTCAATACGGTATTGAATCCGAAGGCAAGCGAAATGGTCTAAATACAATACTTTACTGTTTTGATGATAACAAAGAATTTCAACCCCCGGTTTGCATAAGAGATGGCATTATTTCCGGAATAATAACTCTTGGACGTATTTCCAGAAAGACCGTAAATTCCATTATTGACCTTAATCTCCCCCTTGTAATAATAGATGATTTTTTTGATGATATAAGAGCCAGCTATATACTAACCGACAACCTTTCAGGCGGTTATATTGCTACAGAGTATTTAATCAAATCAGGACATAGGGATATAGGATTTTTTGGAGATGTATTCGCATCCCCAAGCTTTTTCGATAGGTACATGGGATACTTGAAAGCCCATGTCCAGTACAATATCCCTATCAATAATTCCTTTTCAATCATTGACAAAAACATGTCAACACTGCTTCACGACAGCGTTGATAAAATTGTTGATGAATTAAAGAAAATTCCTCAGCTTCCAACAGCTATGTTTTGCTGCAATGATTTAGAGGCAATCTCTCTCTATAAAGCATTTTCCGCAATGGGTATATCCGTTCCCGACGATATATCAATTATCGGGTTTGACGATATAGAGTCTTCAAAAAGTGTTTCTCCGGAGCTGACAACAATGCATATCTACAAAGAAGCAATGGGAGAGCGCGCAGTTAAAAAGCTTATCGACAGGATGAACGGACATGAATATATTGAAGAAAAAATACTGTTGCCGGTTTCCCTTGTCGAAAGACAGTCGGTAAAACAAATAGGTTGATTAGGACGCTCTTGGAGACGGTGCCGGAGCCAATGGCTTGGGCGGGTGAGGGGAGTTTTTCTCGTTTACATAATCCAAAATATACTTCACAAGAGGAACCTGTGCCTGAACTATCGCTTGATTTCCAAACATTACGTTAAATTCAAAGAAATAAGGATGTTCTCCAACCATCGCCACATCAAATCCTGCGTAGTCAATACCAAGATTTGAAGCCACATCCTCCACCAGTTCGATCACTTCCCTCGGAACAGGGGAGAAATCAATGCTTCCTCCTTGGGCAACATTATTTTTAAAGCTACCTTGCTGTCCAATTCTCCAATACGCAAACACCACTTTTTTTCCTACCAGAACCAACCTAATATCTCTATCTATAGGCAAATACTCCTGAAGGTATAAAATCTCATTTCTTCCCATATAATCCTTTAAATCTTTAGAATTTGAAATAAGATGCACACCTTTTCCCATGGAATTTCGGACCTCTTTTGCTACAAACGGGAAATCGAATTGCTCCATTATAATCTCTACATCGGTATTTGAGGGTGCAATAAGAGTATATGGCAGATGCTGCGGTGCAAATGCCTGCAAAGCCCTTGTCATCTCAACCTTGTCGTGCCCTAGGTGATAGGTGTTGATGCTGGGAAAAATGTTTTTCTTCCATACATAATGAAGAAGATTTACCTGCCAGTACTCCGGGAATAGTACCCAGTCTGCTTCTTTAATTACATCCTTTTTTGCAAAAATCAACTCGGGTTTTATATAGGTAACATCAGGAATCCCTAATGCACGAAACGGATCAAATGTAATAAACCTCATAAATTCCCCCAATAAACATAATATGATTATAAATATTAATCTCTTTTTTTTCTGGAGTCAATATAAATTTTTAACTGTTGAATTTGATATTATTACCTTTTGCAGGTCCTCCCACTTATTTTGAATAAAAGTATCGGGTTGCTGCAGTATCAAAACTTTTTGAGTAATCATAAGTATAAATATTGCTTATTTATTAAATATGATAAATTTCGATATTATATATGCAATAGTAATGATACAATAAAATATGACACAAATAAAATCTAATCTGTTTTAACCTTTTATCTGGGGGGCTATTAGTGGAAATCAACATTAATTTTGTGTTGGAAGAATTAAAAACCCGGGAGATCCTTACCCAAAAAAATGTATTGGACATAAAAAACTATATTTCAGTACATTATCCGAAGCATTCTCAGCAAAAGAGAGCTGCAATCTTTGCTGATGCAGTAAATAAAATAATTAATAAAAACATATCCTCAATAAACATAACCTATAGAGATGAAATAACAAAAACTCTTCTTAAAGAGACCGTAAAGAAATATCCTTTTACAATTAATGCCAACGACATCTATCAGGCCTGTTTAGGCAGCGGCTTTAGAGAAGACAGATTTATAAACGAAGTTTCCCAATGGTGCGGAAATATACTGGAAAAACCTTATATAAAAGACGCACTGAAAGATTACACACTAAAATTAATTAGCCTTAAAGACAGCCCCGCTACAGTAGATAAGCCAGTTAATAATTTAGAAAACGATGCCAAAAGTGCCCCTTTGGATCATGATAATGCTATAGAACCCATGGCAGAAAATATACCAGAGCCAGCTGATGAGACAGTTGAAGAGATCTCAATTTCCGATGAACCTACTGCTGAGCTTAAAGATACAAGCAATATCCCCGATACATATGAAACTAGCAGTATTAAAGGTATTCTCGACATAAAGAAAATCGTAATTGCTGCAGCGGTATTGATCCTGATTATTGCTTCTTCTTGCATTACCTTGGTCAGAAATCTGACCAAAACCAATACTACTGTACAGCCAAGCAGTTACGAGGCAAGCCCATCCCCTTCCGCCGTCAGCGTTTTTAACAATTTGAATATCCCGGATGACCTTTACTCAAAAAACACCATTTTATCCAGCTTGGGCTACTCCGTCGAACTTCATAAGGATGTCCCAAAGCACAAAAAAGTGCTGTATCTTACCGCCACAGCCTATGACCTTTCCTATGAAAGCTGCGGCAAAACCCGGGAACATCCGGCATACGGAATTACATATACCGGTACAAGAGTTAAATTGGGAAGAACTGTTGCAGTTGATCCCTCAGTAATCCCCTTAGGAAGTGAAATGTTTATAGTATTCCCTGAAGAATACAGCCATCTAAATGGAGTTTATATTGCAGAAGACACCGGTTCCCTTATCAAGGGCAACAAAATCGACATATTTTTTGGAGAAGACAATCCTGGCGAATCCATAGTAAATGAATCCGCCATGAGATTTGGAGTACGAAAAGTGTATGTGTACATATTGAATTGATGAACCAACTTCCATAAGGCTTTATGCCCTACTCCTCATCTTCTTTAGTTGCATGAACTGTGCCATGAGGATGGTTTGGCGGTGCATAGATGGAATACAGTTTTATCGGTTTATCGCCTGTGTTTATTAGATTGTGCCATTTTCCTGCAGGTATGATGAATACATAATCATCATATACATTCCTTTGGAAGTCCAGATTGTTTTTGCTGTCCCCCATCTTAACAAGCCCCCGACCTTCTTCAATACGTATGAATTGATCAACATCAGGATGCATTTCCAGACCAATGTCTTCTCCAACGTTAATACTCATTAATGTAACTAAAACTTCGCACTTATAAAAGTCCCTGTGCACCTTGAAAATTCAATATTATTTGGTGATAAAAATGGCATGAGACCTTCAACATTGGTATAATTGAGTTGAGAGAAACAATCAAACCAAATG
>NZ_RLII01000027.1 GCF_004102745.1 Acetivibrio mesophilus
ACAATCTTCTGGTGGCTATGACGAGAAGGACACACCCGTTCCCATACCGAACACGGTAGTTAAGCTTCTCAGTGCCGATGATACTTGGATGGAGACGTCCCGGGAAAGTAGGTCGCTGCCAGATTTAATATCAAAGTCCTATGGTTACCCCGTAGGGCTTTGTTTTATCTATATCTATTTACTATGTTATATACAAAAATTGAATTAAATAGACAATATTTCTTATTTAATATTACATAACTTATCTATCTATAGTATAATTAATATAAAAGAATAAAGGGGGGAGTGGTGGAATGAGATTTATTCATGCTTTATCCTATAAGAGTGCAGATTATTTAATGAAGCAGATGAAAGGAAATCACGAAAGCAGGAGAGTCTATTACTTTGGTTTTCAAATCATAATTGGTGCAATATTTAAAGGATTACTTTTAATATTGCTGGCAAGTATTACGCAGACAGTACTTCCTTCTCTCACAATTGTAGCCGTTTTTGTAGCCTTAAGGCAAATTGCTGGAGGTTACCATATGAAAACTTATGGAAAGTGCATTGCAGCTTCTCTGGGGATGTTTATCACGGCAGCATTAATTTCGAAATATACATATCACCTCTGGAATAGAACATCAATTGTGTTTTTTGTAATATTAACATTTATTATTTCGCTAGTATCCTTGTTAAAATGGGCACCTTCCGACAATCCCAATAGACCGATAACTAAGCAGGAGGAAATCAACAAATTTAAAAGGCTATCTGTACTGTTTATAATAATGTGGTTATTTGCGTCATTGACAGCAGTGCATTTCAAATTAAATATGTATACTTTGGCAGGATGCTTTGGAGTTATACTGGAAGTGTTTACGATAACGCCACTAGGGCACAGGTTTTTCACAGGTCTTGAGCAAGGAATGGATAGAGTAAAAAATGGATAATTAAAAATGAAAAAATAAATTAAAACCTGCGATATGCAGGTTTTTTAATATATCCTTTACAAAAGGGTAGTAAAGTATTAAAATTAAAAAAAGTATTATAGTAAGAAAAATAATATAATTAGCTGATAGGTAGGTAATAAGATTGAATAATATTGAATTAATTGAAAAAATAAATGAATTGAAGAAAGAGAAAAATGCTGTAATAGTGGCTCATAATTATCAGAATGACGAAGTTCAAGAAGTTGCAGATGTTATTGGTGACTCCCTGGCCTTGAGCAGGTACTGTGCAGATAATGATAAAGATGTTATAGTATTTTGCGGTGTTCATTTTATGGCTGAGAGCGCAAAGATACTTTCGCCTTCAAAGACCGTCTTGCTTCCGGAAATTGATGCCGGTTGTCCTATGGCTGATATGGTAACAGCGGATGCTTTAAAAGAGGAAAAGAAAAAGCACCCCGGGGCTGTAGTTGTTTGTTATGTAAATTCATCTGCAGAAGTAAAGGCGGAAAGTGACATATGCTGCACATCATCTAATGCCATTGAAGTTGTAAAGTCAATCCCGGAGAAGGACATATTGTTTGTTCCCGACAAAAATCTGGGTAGTTATGTTGCACAAAAGGTTCCGGAAAAAAATATAATTTTGTGGGAAGGTTACTGTATAACACATCATAGGGTTAACCTTGACCAAATTAAAGAAATTAGAAATATTCATCCTGATGCCTTGCTGCTTGTACATCCGGAGTGTCAGAAGGAGATCTGGGAACAGGCGGATTTTGTCGGCAGTACCAAGCAGATAATTGACTTTGCAAGAGAATCCGGCCATTCAAAGTTCATTATAGGTACAGAAATGGGAATAATGTATAAACTAAAGAAGGATAATCCTGATAAAAGCTTCTATCTGCTCTCTCAAGGACTGGTATGTCCAAATATGAAGAAAACTACTTTAAAGAGTGTGTATACTGCATTAAATGAAATGAAGTATGAAATAAAACTTGATGAGGATGTAAGATTAAATGCCAAAAAGGCTCTGGATAGAATGCTCCGGATTGGCTGATTTATGGCTATTTCTTTAGATTAATCTAAGGCTCCGAGGTGCTGGGTATGGTTATCCGGAGCTTTTGTTGTGATATAAATTAAATGTGATTATTATAGAGGAGGAACAACGAATTTTGGAGGAGAGTAGATATTTAGTAGATTTTGATACAGATAATATACGCACAGAGTTGCACGATGTGATTATTATAGGAAGCGGGATAGCGGGAGTTTATACTGCGCTTGAGATACCTGAAAAATATGATGTTGCCATACTGACAAAGGAAACTATAGAAATTAGCAACTCGGTTCTTGCCCAAGGGGGAATAGCTGTTTCCCTTGACAAGGGAGATTCTCCGGAGTTGCATTTTAAGGATACAATTTATGCCGGAGCGGGCTTGTGTGATGAGAAAAGTGTATGGGTTTTGGTTAATGAAGCCGCATCCAACATTGAGGCTTTGTGTGAGTTTGGAGTTAATTTTGACAGGAAAAGTCAAAATGAGCTCTCTCTATCAAGAGAAGCCGCTCACAGCAAAAACAGAATTATACATGCCGGAGACACAACGGGCAAAGAAGTTTGCGATAAGCTCATATCGGTAGTAAGGACAAGAGAGAATGTTAAAATAAAGGAAAGAGTTGCTGCAATAGATTTAATCACCGAGAACAATGTGTGTAAAGGAGTATTAACCTATGATGAGGATAGCTCTTCCTACGTATTATATAGGGCAAATGTTGTCGTATGTGCAACAGGAGGGTTTGGACAATTATACTCAAACACAACAAATCCGGAGGTAGCAACAGGTGATGGGGTCGGCCTTGCATATAGGGCTGGTGCGGAGCTCATGGATATGGAGTTTATTCAGTTCCATCCCACAGTTCTTTTTCATCCCGATAACAAAAGCTTTCTTATATCTGAGGCGGTAAGAGGAGAAGGAGCTATATTAAGGAATATTAACGGTGAAAGGTTTATGCCCAAATACCATGAGCTAAATGAGCTGGCTCCTAGAGATATAGTTTCAAGGTCGATTTTTCATGAGATGAAAAAGACAAATTCAACCCATGTATATCTTGATATTACCTTTAAGGATAAAGAATATCTGGAACAAAGGTTCCCGAATATTTACAGGACATGCCTGAGCTATGGAATTGATATAAGCAAAGATTATATTCCTGTTGCTCCTGCCGAGCACTACTGTATGGGAGGAATAAGGACAGATGTATTTGGGCGAACAAATATAAAGGGCTTCTATGCCTGCGGTGAGGTTGCATGTAATGGCATACATGGAGCAAACAGGTTGGCCAGCAATTCACTTCTTGAAGGTTTGGTGTTTGGACATAAAATAGGAACAGAGGTTGAGAATATAATAGAAGACTATCCAAAGGAGCCGCAAAAAATCAGTATAAAAGCGCATTCAAACAGAGTGCTAAAAGATATTGACGTAAATCAAATTAAGAAGGATATACAGGAAACAATGACCCAATATGTAGGTATAGTAAGAGAGAGGGAAGGACTTGAAAAAGCAAAGAAGAAGATCGAAGAATACTGCGATTTGATAAAGGACATGAAAAATATCAATGTCAGGGACTTTGAGACACAAAATATTGTTCTTATTTCAAGGCTTGTCATTGAAGCAGCCTTAGAACGTAATGAAAGCCGTGGAGCACATTTTAGACTGGATCATCAAAAAACCGATGATGAAAATTGGAAAAGAAACATAATAAAAAGAAAATTTTAGTACATACTAATAGGGAAGGAGTAAAAATATGCAGTACATATCGGACATAGACAGAATTATTATAAATGCATTAAAGGAAGATATCCCGTCAGGAGATATTACAACTGAGAGCATTATTGATGAAGCATCTGAATCTGAGGCGTTATTGATTTCAAAGGACGAAGGAGTGATAGCGGGATTAGATGTTGCAAAAAAGGTATTTTTAATGCTGGATGAAAAAGTTATTTTTGAAAAGAAAGTAGAGGATGGGCAGATAGTAAAACGCGGTGATATAATCGCAAAAATCAAAGGTAATACCATAGCTCTTTTAAAGGGTGAAAGGACAGCTTTAAACCTTCTTCAAAGGCTTTCGGGCATTGCAACTAAGACAAGGTATCTTGCGGATAAAATTAAGGATTTGCCTGCAAAGCTTGTGGATACAAGGAAGACGACACCGGGGCTTCGGATACTGGAAAAGTATGCTGTTAGAGTTGGTGGAGGGTATAACCACAGGTTTTGCCTTTCCGATGGGGTTTTGATAAAGGATAATCATATAAAAGCCGCGGGGGGAATCAAACAGGCAATTGAGCTTGTACGAGAAAGGATTCCACATACTATGAAGATTGAAGTTGAAACCGAAAGTATTGAAGAAGTACTGGAGGCATTAGATGGAAAAGCTGACATAATAATGCTTGATAATATGGGGCTTGACAAATTAGAAGAAGCTGTTAAAATTATTAATGGTAGAGCTATTACGGAAGCATCCGGTAACGTAAATGCCGATACAATATATGATATCGCTTGTACTGGGGTTGATATTATTTCCGTAGGAGGCCTTACACATTCAGTAAATGCATTTGATATTAGTATGAAAATCAGTTAAAACAGTCAGCAATTATTTAAAAGGACAGTTTTCAAAATTTAAGCTCATTCTGTTAATAAAAAGCTTTCCAAAATTAAAAATAAGTTAGGATGTAATGACGACTTGTGGATAAAACGAAAACATATCCACAATTAATTCACATACTTTTCATTGGATTTGTGCATAAGTTGTGAACACCGCATGAAACAACTGTTTGCGGCTGTTAATTTTTTTATAGATATCCACAGCCTTGTGGATATCTATTGTGTTTTATGTGGATTAATGGGTTTATTCTATTTGTTTATGACTGCAGGATAAGGCAAATCGGTATTAAGCATTTCGAAAATCCGGCTAAAAACCGTGTTATTGTTTAATATTCCTTTATGATTTGGAGCGTCAAGAATATTGCCATTTAACAAGTTATTCACAGTAAAACTGTTTTCACCTACGCTGAATATTTCAGTTTTAATGCCCCATTTGTCAAGGCTGGCGCTTTCATTAGTCACTACCTCATCGTACTGACTTAAAAGATTTCCTATTTGTATTGAACTGTTTAGTCCGTTATTAATTGTATTAGGAAATATGCCTACAAATAATTCGTTGTCGGGGACTAGTTCTTTAATTGACTTATCATTAAAATATTCTTCTCCGATTGACGCCAGAACAGAGCCTTTATGAGGCACCGAAAGGAAAATTACTTTATTGACATCATCGTTTTTCAGATAATTTTTACTTCCGGAATAGTACCTTGCCACAAGACCTCCCATACTGTGGACAATTAGGTCGAATTTGCCCACAAGAATTCCCTGACTTAAGAATTCTCGTTTTTGATCCTGTAAAAATAACTCCAGTTCTTTGGCTCCATATTCTACTCCTAGAGTTGAATCGTAATTTATGGAGGAACAGGTATATCCCTTTGATGAAATAAATTCATTTAAATTGTCAAACACATCTTCGGTTTCCCGATATCCATGGATGAAAACGATAGGTATGGGAACAAGGTTTAATTTCACCGTAGAGTTTATATTAGTGCCGGCTATTGAAGCAGTAATACTAATTGGTTGGGGATTTGTACCGGCATTCAAATTATAATAATTATCGGGCACATAAGTAACAAGGCATTCCCCTTGACTATTAGTCACAGCTTTGCTGGGATGCATGGCACCAAAATCCTTTGTATTTTCAAAACTAACTTCAATATAGGGAATGAGATTTCCATTTGAATCCTTAACTACAGCCTTTAAATGTACCTTGTTTGAAGGCTCAGATGAAATTGAATGAACCTCGCTATTTATAAGACTTAGGTAAACATTTAAGTTGATTTTGTCATAAAAAGTTTTGCAAAAAAAGATATTAATATGTTCAAAGTGAACAAATAAGAGAAAAAATACCAGAACGATTATTATAAAGATCTTGTGATTGCGTACTTGATGCACTAAAATCAATCCCTTATTAATAGTTTTGTGAAATTATAACGATGTGATCAATTTTAATTATAGCATCCCATGGACATATTATAAATAAGAAACAGTTGGATTATAAAAGTAAATACTGGATACAATGGCTATTAATTTTATAATAGGACGATGTAAACTCTATTAGTAAATTTCATCAATTACATATTTACGTGCAAATTCTGTTGTCTATATTTTCATTTATGAAATAGTCATCTGAGGGGAAAATAAATTTGAAATACAAATAAGGAGATGATAAGGTTGAAGGTTAAGGATAAAATGACGAAATCTGTAGCATATGTTGAGCCCAATACCAGCGTCGTTGAGGCAGCCCAGCTTATGCAAAAGCATAATGTAGGATCTATTCCTGTTTATGACCAGGGAGTAGTAGGGATAGTGACGGATAGAGATATTGTTGTCAGAAATGTTGCCCACGGTAAAATTCCTAAAGACACAAAAGTGCAGGATGTCATGACATCGCAGGTTGTTAGCGTATCACCGGAGATGGATGTGGAGGAAGTCTCAAAGTTGATGGCCAATCAGCAAATTAGGAGAGTACCGGTGGTTGAAAATAATCAGATTGTTGGAATGCTCTCTTTAGGAGATATAGCTACAGATACGAGACTTGACATGGAAGCATCGGAGGCATTATGTGAAATATCCAAACCGGCCAAACCATTCAGAATCTAAGAAGAATGACGGCATTGGGATGACACGAACAGTGTCATCTCAATGCTTATTTTAGTCTCTCAAAGTGAAATGAGAGAGGCAAAAGTGAAGGGCCGCGGTGTCCCGAATTTTTATTTAAATTTTGCAATGCTTCTATAATATATAATAGAATTAAACTATAATATTAAAAGTGGTCATCAATTAGTAATAGAAGCGGACAAATTTGATAGAATACATATCAGCAAGCAACAAATCGTCCGTATCCACCTCTCTGATTACAATATAGCTTGTGCCTACGTCGACTAAAGTTCCTTCTCTATCTACAAGCATACTAGTGCCAATAAGGAACTCAACCTTTACTCTTGAGCCTATATGTTTTTTAAGATATCCTTGGGTATAGGCAATGTTCTGGAGAGTTTCGGGTTCAGGCTCCGGACTTGAAGGCATAGTGACCTGCGTAGGAGTCATACTCGTCGGTGCGGGCATCTGACTGTACATGGGGCCAGAAGGGTAACCTGTGGGCATAGGAGGCAAAGCTGTTGTCGATGGTGAAGCGGGTATATTGCTAGGAGAAAACTGGTTTGGAGTCATTTGACGGTTCAAATTGTTGCAAAAAGATTGACAGTTATTCGGATTAAAATAATTAGCCATGAAATTTCCCTCCGTAATGAAATGATTCTAATGATATTATTTTTAAGTCTGTGCATAAAATTCAGTTGGTCGGTAGAAGCAATGTTGATTGACACGGGTTACAAATTGACCTGAGCCGCTTGCCGGGAATATATAGTTGCACGTCGCACTAAAGGGATTATAATACCAAAGACATTCACCTACACCCGGTAGCTTGTTTCCAGCCAGTGCCCAGTCGGCAATGTCATAGTGAATTTGCTCGGGGGGACTTGACCAGATTGTCTGGGGGTTTACTTCCCCATATACTTTACTCATTACACATGTGAATTGGGTGGGCTGGAATATCACTTTTCGAAGGTCTCCTTGACCGGTTCGCAGATATTCACCATATGAAGCATGTACGCGGTTCATAACAACAGTAGCAACGGCTTTCATACCGTCTATTCCTTCTCCGCCAGCCTCGCATTTAATAAGTCGCGCAAATAATTCTCTCGCAGAAAATGGCATAATGATCACCCTGACTCTTTTCTTTTAGATAGAATGCAATCATTCTTGTGAATATAATGTAAGCAATATTAAAAACACACGTATATATTGCAATAAACGTTCTATATTGAATTTGGATATTGCGAGATATATACATAGTATAGTATATTAACATAACGGAAAATTGGTAACTATAAATTAAAATAAAAGGCCAAAAAAATAATGCAAGGAGTAAAAGTATCGTGTTGGATAAACAGTTGAAAAAATTACATCAAATTAATTAATTAAAAATGAAGATAATAATTATGTACGCAAAATTTTTAGCATAGGTCTTTTGACTTATGCAAAAAGGAGGCACATACCATGAGCAGAAACAGAGGTATAATGTCAGAAGAGCTCAAAACGGAAATTGCAAAGGAACTTGGGGTATACAACACAGTATCAAACGAAGGTTGGGGCTCAGTTAGTTCAAGAGACTGCGGTAATATAGTCAAAAAGGCTATAGAAATGGCAGAAAGAAACCTCACAAGCAAATAGTATTGCCTTAAAGCGTAAGAGAAGCCGGTGAAATACCGGCTTTTTTAATACGTCCAAAAGATCATTTCCCAAAAAAATTAATAATATAATTGTTCTCGCAGTGATTTTATAGTATAATATTAATTATTGAAACTACTGAATTTACCTAGTAAATCCAACAAAACAGTTTGTTTCAATTCTGTTACAATTTCTTTACACTTAAATTCAAATTGTTGACTCTCCAAAAGGCCAATGGTATAATAAGTTTGAATTCAAGATAGGTTATGTGCGCCAGTCTTGATCAAAATGCAAGATAGGTCAGGTTAAGAAACAAAAGGGATAAGGCGTAGCCTGGCTTCAATATTAAAGCCTGCTTCCCAAAAAAACTTACAAGGAGGATTTGAGAGTATGAAGAATCTCAAAAAATTGTTGGCAGTATTAGTTGTAATCTCTATGGTTTCAACTTTTTTGGTGCCTGCATTTGCTGATTCATTCAGCTATGAAAAAGAAGCAAAAGAATTGTATGAGCTTGGCTTGTACAAAGGCACATCAGAAAGTGAATATGTGCCTAACTTAGAAGGTAAGCTTGACAGACAGACAGGGGTTGTTATGCTCCTCAGACTGTTCGGTCAGGAAGATGATGCATTAGAAATGTCATTAGAAGATGCTGCTGCAAAGCTTGCTGCTAAATTCAAAGATGCAGCTGACGTTGCAGATTGGGCACAAAGACAGGTTGCATATGCAGTTGAAAAAGGATATGTAAAAGGTTTGCCAGATGGAACATTTGCTCCAACTGCTGATCTTAACGGTTTAGCTTACTGTTCATTAATCCTTCAACAATTGGGATATGACGGTGACTTCAAATATGAAGAAGCTGCATACAAATTACAGGAATTCGGCGGTTTGACCGAAGAACAAGCTAAAATATTCAACAGCAATGCTGGAATAAACAGAGATTCAATGGTTGGTATTTCCTACTCTGCTTTACAGGCTTCATACAAAGCAGACGGAAAGACAGTAATTGAAGTTCTCGTTGCAAACGGAAACGTTGATAAAGAACTTGCATTAGAAATCGGAGTTCTCTTAAAAGGAATTAAAGAAGTAAAAGCTTTAGCAGATGTTAAAGTACAAAAAGGTAAAACAGCTGAACTTCCAAAAGAAGTTGAAGTAGTATACGAAGATGATACAACTGCTAAACTTGAAGTTACTTGGCCTACAGTTGACACAGCAGAAGTTGGAGAACAGACAATCGAAGGTACTATCGGAAATTACAAAGCTCCAAAGGCTACTGTTAAGGTTATAGTTACACCTGAAGAGCTTATAGTTAACAGCGTTGAAGCTGATAACCTTAAAGAAATAGTTATCAACTTTAACGGAGAAGTAGCTGATAAGGCTGATGAAAAGAGCAGCTACTCAGTTGAAGACCATACTATCGAGTTGGTTACAGTATCAGAAGACAAGACTTCAGTTACATTGACACTTCAAGGTGCTATGAAAGCTGAAGAAGAAGTTGAAGTAACAATCAAGACAGCTACTGGCTTGAAGGAAGAAGTTACTAAGACTGTAGTACCTGTTGACTATGAAAATCCAGAAGCTGTATCTATCGCATTGATAGGTCCAAACTCCTTTGAGATTGTATTCTCAGAGCCTGTTGCTGGCAATGCAGATTCAGAAGTTGTAGTTGATGATGGAACTTACTATGTAAGTGAAGAAAAATTATCAGAAAACTACAGAACATTGACTGTAGAATTGGGCGTAAGCTCATTAAAAGAAGGAACTTACAAAGTAAAAGTTAAAGGTTATAAAGACTACGCTGGAAACTCACTCAGAACAAAAACTTTTGACTTAGAGTATGTAAAAGATACTACTGCTCCAGTTGCTAAAATAAAGTCAGCAACTCAGAACAAAGTAGAAATCGAATTTAACGAGCCTGCTACAAGAGACGGTTTCTCAGGTGACGAAGCTTCTCTTACAAGAGATTACTTCTATCACACTTATTCTTCATGGAAGCCAAATAAAGTTGTAGCTTCTGACAACAACAAAGTTTACACTTTATACTTCTCTGAAGACTATAAAGTAGGTAACGACGGTGTATACTTGCTTCCAGAAGGAAATGTTACTATAACAATCCTCAAGGAAGTAGACGATGATGCTGTAGTAGATGCATGGGGTAACAAAGTAGCATCTGACATAAAGCTTACTGCTACAATAGTATCTGATAATGAAGCTCCAACAGTAAAATCTGTAAAAGCTGAAAAAGAAGATGAGATTGTAGTTATCTTCAGCGAAGATGTAAAAGAAAGCCAAGCAGAAGACAAAGACAACTATGTAATTAAGAAAGATGGAAAAGAAATAGATGAGTCTATTTCAGGCATCGAATATAAGAGCGATGAAACAAAAGCAGTAATTACTTTAGATGATAAGCTCGCTGGCGGAAAATATACAATAGACATTAAGGGTATTAAAGACACTTCAGTATCTGAAAATGAAATGCAAGCAATCACACTTGAGTTTGAAGTTACTGACAAAACAGCTCCATCAGTTAAAGAAATAACATTTGTTGGCAAATACATCTATGTAACATTCAGCGAAGCTATGTCAACAAAGGGTGACAGCTCAGTTCTCAATAAGGACAATTACAAACTCAAAGACGCTAGTGATAAAGATGTAGACATTAAGAAGATTGAAGTTTTCGGTTCAGACAAAGACAAAGTAAGAATAACTGTTGCTGATTCAGTAACACTTGCTACAAACTTCACTCTCTTAGTAGCTAATGTTCAAGACACATCCGGTAATGCTATAGGTGCATTCGATGTGAAGAAAATAGCTCTTGCTAATGAAGAAGCACCAGAAGTAGAAGAAATTAAAGTTATCAGCAAGACTGAAATCGAAATAGTTGTTAACAAGATACTTGATAAAGCAACTATTGAAAAGGCAGACTTTAAGGTATCAAGAACTGGTAAGACAGCAGAAGGACTTACAAGAATAAGCTTAGTTACCTTTAAAGATGGTAAGACAACAATTAAGGGTGTACTTGCAGCTTCAGTACAACCTGCTAACTCAGGCGATATCACTGGTCAGGGTTATGCATTAGAAGTTATTGGAGACGTTAAGTCCGATACTGGTAAGTCAATGGCAACAGGAGTAGTTGCAGCAGCATTTGCAGATAAGTTTGCTCCAAGCGTTGTTGGTAACGTATACTATTTAGGAAACAATGAATTCTCAGTAGCATTTGATGAAGACATTAAGTTCTTAAATAACTCAGCAGGATTGGGTGCAACTGACCTCGTAATCAAAGACGGTGGAAAGACTCTTGAAGCTGGTATTGACTACGATGTAGCAATCGTTAACGGTGATGAAATTAAAGTTACTCTCAAAGGTGATGACTACGGAGTAGGTAAATTCACAGGTACTCTTAAAGTATCAACTAAGGAAACTGTGAAGTATATCACTGACTTGGCTGGTAATGCACTTAACAAGTTCGAAAATAAAGAAGTAAAAGTTAAATAATTTTACTTCCAACTGCTAATAAAAGGGCTTCCCCGTCGGGGAAGTCCTTTTTATGTGCGCTGAGCACCTTATATTTCTAATTGACATCAACATATTAATTATATATAATATTAATGATTTTGAGTTACCAAATAGATTATTTTGAGGGGAGTATTGCAACGGCATTGCTCCTTTTATGCTTGTAATTCTAATTAGATAAACCTAACGGGGGACAGAGCCGATGGAAGAGTTGAGCTTAAGAGAAGCTATTGAAATAGTTATTAAAGGTAAATGGATTATAGCTGCAGTTACTGCAATATGTATAGTTATTAGCTTAATAATAAGTGTATTTGTTATAGACCCGGTTTACGAAGCGCAAACGATGTTGATGATCTCGCCCATAAAAAAGAGCGAGGCACAGGCTGAGGATATAAACAATTTCTCGCCTTTGGTTGATGCTATATCGCGATATCCGGAAATGTCTATTGATACTTACAGGGAACAAGTAAAGGCTCCTGCAATACTGCAGTATATTCGTGATGAAATGAATATGAAAGATGTTCCACTAAGCAAAATAGCATCAAAAATATCCGTAAATGCGATAAAGAATACAAATTTGCTTACAATAAGTGTAACTGACGTGAACCCTGACATTGCGGCCCAAATAGCAAACTTAGTTAGTGAGAGGTTTACTAAATTTGTATCTGAGACAAATCAAAAGCAGGCTGTGAGCTCTGCAGAGTTTATTGAGAATCAGATGCAAAAAGAAAAAGAGAATATGGAAAAACTATCGGAAGAGTATAAAAACTTCCTGTCGCAGCCTAGAGGCCCTGAAGAAGTTAAGATGGAGTTGGATTCAAAACTGTTAAAGATTACGGAATACAAAACTCAATTATCGCAAATCAAAGTTGATGAGAATGCAACGAGAGCGTCGGTAAATAGTGCAAGAAGTTTGATAGGCAAAACACCGCAAAAATTGATTACAGATAGTACTCTTTTAACTGATGAGCTCTTGTCGGGAGTGATTAAGGAAAAGACAGGTCTTACGTCAGAAGACCTTGCAAATATAAAGATGTCAACAGAGCAAATAAATATGATATATGTTGAATTGTCAAACATGCTCAACCAACTGGAGGTTCAGCTGTCAAACCTGGAGGCCCAGAGAATGAATATAGAGCAGGTTATCCAAGAATGTCAAAAGGAAATTGAGAATCTCCAGGTAGAATATGCAGAGAAACAGCAGGAATACGATATACTGAAACTGGACCTTGATTTATCAAAGGAAGCATATAACGCATATCAGCAAAAGTATAAAGAATCAATGATCATGCAATCAGCCGAGATAGGTAAGTCAAGTATAGTAATTGTGTCTGAAGCTATTCCACCTATTAATCCTGTTGCACCAAAGAAGGTTTTAAATGTAGCTATTGCAGGGGTGCTGGGAATTGGAATTAGTTTTGCTATAGTTTTTATAAGAGAATATTTAATTAGAAGCAAGAAGTGAAAAAGCAAATAGATTTAGCAGAACTAAATGACAAATAGACGAATAAAATCAAAATGACATAAGGGTGATAGAAATGGGGACAAGCAGCAAGGGTGAAAAAAGAGGAAAAGCAAGAAAGACTGTGAAGTCGATAAAACATGAAAATAAATATAGTATATTTAGAATGTTAATACTGGTACTAAACCTAATTGTGGTATTCTACTCACCCTTTGTAAGGGGATTGTATTTCGAAGCAGAACAGCTACCAGCAGAGATATTTATATTGGTGAGCTTTGCTATATTCTGGATATTGAAGCACATGGAGAATGGAAGAAAATTCATATCAACTCCAATAGAGTATTGCTCGTTTGGGTTGATGCTCATTTATTTTATATCAATACTAAGCTCAGCTAGTACAAGGCTTGCAATTTCAGAATGGCTGAAGTATTGTATGTATTTTGCTGTATTTTTCATGATTACGGACCTTTCGTCAACACTGAAAAATAAACTTATAGTATTATGGACTGTTATTGCAGCATCAATGGGATTATGCGTTGTTGGTCTAGATGGTGCGGCTGGGGGCAAAGTGGTTGATGCGCTAAATAATGTGTTTGATTTTTTGCATATACCGGTTGAATTTTTTGGAATTTATGTTGATGGGCGTATCCATTCAACGATCCAATATCCCAATGCACTGGCTGCGTATCTAATGGCAGTATTTTTTGTAACTGTAACGATATCCATAATATCACCAAAGATTTGGCAAAGACTCATTGCAGGAGTATGTAGCTTTGTATTTACAACTACAATAATATTGACATTGAGTCGTGGTGTAATGATATTAATACCCATTATGTTTGTATTATATCTTATTGTAGTTCCTAAAGGTACCAAGCTAAGAGCATTTTTAATGGCTTTATGCGCAGCAGTTTCAAGTATAATACCTATTCTGTTTTCATCTTTATCGGGAAGAAGCGATTCGAACCTTTGGCTTGGAATAGTATTAGGGATGATACTATCCTTGATTTTTACGGCAGTAGTGGAGGGTTTATTCAAACTTCGTTTTAAAGTAATGTTAAAGCTCAAGCTGAAGCCATATTTTTTATTTATTCCAGTAGCAGTGGCAGTTGTTGCAATATTGATTATTACAAGTATTCCAAAAGAGTTGGAACTTGGAAGCTATAACCCTCAAGGGGGAGATGGGTATTATTTTGAGAAAAGTATTGAACTGCAGCCGGGCAAAGAATACAAGCTCTTATTTGATGTATCATATATGAATAATGATGATGAGAACTCATTAACGGTGTCAGTTAGTAGCCGGGATAAAGCGAATATTATGTTTGGAGGAGATTCAAGACTTGTAGAGGTTAGCGAAAATAACAGTGATACTTTGGAAATTCCGTTTACAGTGCCGCAGGGTAGTTCAATAGTAGATTTCAAATTTGTAAATAACTCAGAGAAATCAAAGGTATCTATAGATAATGCCAAAATTGTAGATAGCAAAACCGGAAAAAATCTAAAAAGCATTAAGCTTGGATACAAATATCTGCCGGACTCTGTAGCCTCAAGATTTCAAAATCTGATGGTATCAAGAAGCTTTATTCAGAGACAAATATATTTAAACGATGGATTTAGAATATTTAAAGATAATTGGCTTCTTGGAGCAGGAGGAGGAGCATGGTCGGTCCTTATCTTTGCATACCAGTCGTACTTGTACTGGTCCACGCAATCCCATGCATATTTTCTACAGGTTACGGTAGAGACCGGTATACTTGGATTAATAATTCTGGTAATGCTGTTGTTATCAATTATTGCACAGTTTATCATGGATTATAAATATAAAGAAGAAGAGGATATTAATTATAGAGTGGTACAGGGGACATTATTAACATCCATACTCGGAATGTTTTTGCATTCATGTTTGGATTTTGATTTGTCATTATCCTCAGTATTCTTACTGTTGTGGACGTTGCTAGCATTGTTTAATTCGGGATACAGACACAATAAACCTGTTGTTGTAAAAAAGAATGACGGTTCCAGTGGGAAATCGGGTTTGCTTTTTAGGCTAAATAATTTGAAAGCATTTAATACCAACCCAATAGTAATGGCTGTTTTATCTTTTGTAATTATGATAATGCCGATTTTGTTTGCAACTGCCTCGAGTTTTGAAGGCAAATACCAAGATTCAATGGCGGCAGGTAATACAGACGATGCGTTAAAATATATAAAGAATGCCGAATCATTAGATGCCTTTAATGCTGATTATAAAATAAAGTATGCGGACTTGCTATTATCTGGAGAAAACATTACAAAAGAGGATTTTGAAACTGCAAAGAGATTGGTGGACGAGGCAGAAAAAACGGACAAGTACAATGCCGCCACGATGGAAAATGCGTCTATACTTAATATAAAAATGTCTATGTTTGATAAAGGAATTGAACTTGTAGACAGAGCCATTGAGTTAAGGCCGTTTTATGAACAGGGCTGGCAGCTTAAGATAAATATGCATTATCAGCTTATGATGGCATATTTAAAAAACGGTGATCCTGAAAATGCCAGAAAGCATTTAGACTTGGCATTGGAGACAATTAATAACGCAAAGACAAAGAATGAAGAGAATATGGATCCTTTTGTATTTAGTGAAAAGACGATGGAATATCTGGAAAGGCTGTCTTATATAAATGATAATTTTGAGGATTTTGCTTTAGAGCAAGTAGATAAAGTTAAATTTTTAAGCATCAATGAAATGGATATAGACTCCGATAATGTACCGGATCAGTGGACAATTGTCCAAAAAGAAAGAGTAGATCTAAGCATTAGTGAAACTAATATTCTGGTCAATAATATAAAGGATAATACTCCCGGATCTGTGGAGACGAGAAGTATAAGCTTTGAGGGTGGCAAGGACTATAAAATTGAATTAATAATTGACAATCCGGAAGATGCAACTGATGTATTGTATTTTATCCCTGGATTACATGAAGATTTTGTACAGCTTGAGAAGGCAGGGGAAGGAAAGTATTTGGCAAATATTGAGCTGCCATCGGACTTTAATACAGCAAATACCTATATAAGATTCCGTTTTTTAAAGGATTTATTGATTAAAAGCCTGACTGTGACTGAGATATAGTTGGCAAGCCAGACATGAAATTTAATATAGATAATAAGCAGAGAGGCAGTAATTAAAATGTTAAGTCAAAAGAGAGTTAAGACTGAGATAAAAAATCGAATATATCTATCATCGCCACACATGAGCGATGAAGGGTACGAGAAGCAATATATTAATCAAGCTTTTGATACAAATTGGATTGCACCGCTAGGAGAGAACGTTAACAAATTTGAGAATGAGCTCGCGGCAAAAGTGGGTATAAAGGCAGCTGCCGCATTATCATCGGGTACCGCAGCTATCCATATGGCACTAAAAGCTGCGGGAGTGGGTGAAGGAGATATTGTGTTTTGTCCAACACTTACTTTTTCAGCTACAGCTAATCCTATAATATACCAGAATGCAATACCGGTGTTTATTGACAGCGATTATGAGACATGGAATATGAGTCCAGAAGCTTTAGAAGAGGCTTTTGAAAAGTATCCCAAAGTAAAGGCAGTATTGGTGGTGCATCTTTATGGATTATCGGCCAATATGGATAGAATAGTTGAGATATGTAAAAAGCATAATGTTCAACTTATTGAGGATGCTGCGGAGTCTTTAGGTACCACTTATAAAGGTAAACATACCGGTACTATTGGTGACTATGGGATTTATTCCTTTAATGGAAACAAGATTATTACAACCTCCGGTGGGGGTATGCTGGTGTCAAGTAATGAGGAGAAAATTGCCAAGGTAAAATTCTGGGCTACTCAGGCAAGGGATAAGGCTAGACACTATCAGCATAGCGAATTGGGTTACAACTACAGGATGAGCAATGTAGTTGCCGGTATTGGTAGAGGACAATTAAAGGTCTTGAATCAGAGAATAGAGAAAAAAAGGTATATATTTAATTTTTATAAGAGGGAATTGGGTTCTATTGATGATATCGATTTTATGCCTATTAATGATTGGAATGAGCCCAACTGCTGGCTCAGTTGCATTACATTAGAGGGCAAAATCAGACCCCTGGATGTGATAATAAATCTTGAAGAGGAAAATATAGAATCAAGACCCATATGGAAACCCATGCATATGCAGCCATACTTTGAACACTATGATTATATTGGCTCAAATGTTTCGGAGAAAATATTTGAAAATGGTGTTTGTTTGCCTAGCGATACAAAAATGACAGATGATGATCTATATAGAGTTGTAAATACTATAAAAGGGTTGTGGAGATAACATGCACAGTGAGGTCAAACAGGAAATAAAGCCGGATGTGCTGGTTTTAAGCAGAGATGGCATTTATAAAAGATATCTAAAAAGGGCACTAGATTTTATATTATCGTTGACTGCAATTATAATTCTCTCTCCTTTTATTCTTCTTGTCGCGCTGATGGTGAGAGTAAAACTTGGCAATCCGATAATATTTAAGCAGGAAAGACCGGGACTCAATGAGAGGGTATTTACTCTTTACAAGTTTCGCACTATGACGGATAAGAGAGATGAAAAAGGAGAATTGTTACCGGATAGTTATAGACTAACTAAATTTGGCAAATTCTTAAGATCAACTTCTCTTGACGAGCTTCCGGAACTTTTTAATATCCTAAAAGGTGATATGAGTATTGTAGGTCCTAGGCCTCTGCTTGTAGAGTACCTGCCGTATTATACCGAAGAAGAGAAGCTTCGACATACTGTTCGACCGGGTTTAACCGGTTTTGCTCAAGTAAATGGGCGAAACAATCTAGAATGGGATATTAGGTTGGGGTTTGACGTAGAATACGTTAAGAATGTTACATTTCACCTTGATGCCTTAATTATTGCAAAGACAATAATTAAAGTATTTAAAAGGGAAGGTATTGATGTTGTTGTAGAAGCTTTACATGTTGAAAGAAGCAATAAAAATAATAATAAAAACCTAACAATGCGATGATTTTGTGCTTTTTATTGAGGTGTTCTTATGGTCTTATTGATGAATATAGATGATAACGAAAAATGGAATAATATAGTGAAAAACTTTAGAAATTTTGATGTTTATTATCTGGCGGAATATGTAAAGGCTTTCCAAGCCCATGGCGATGGGGAGCCTAAACTGTTTTTTTATGAAGATAAGAATTTTAAAGCAATCAATGTTTTTATGAAAAGGGATATTGAAAGAGATCAAAACTTTTCGGGCAAAGTGCAGTCAAATACCTTTTTCGATGCAGCAACGCCGTATGGATACGGTGGTTTTTTAGTTGAAGGTGATGTTACGGATGAGAATTTAGCAGCTCTTGAGAAGGAATATTCCAGACTTTGCATGGATGAGGGGATTATTTGTGAATTTGTTCGGTTTCATCCGGTATTGAATAATTCTGAAATGCTTTCGTCATTTTACGATATTTCAAAACTTGGAAGAACCATAACAATAGAGTTGGATTCACAGAAGCAAATCTGGGACAGTTTTACTAGTAATAACCGTAATATGATCCGTAAAGCCAAAAAGTCCGGTGTCGAGATATATTGGGGGCGAAGCCGGGAATTATTTGATATGTTTATACCCATGTATAACCAAACAATGGACAAGGATGATGCTTCAGACTATTATTATTTCAAGAATGACTTTTATAATAGCATACTTGAAGACTTGAAATATAATTCACTGATGTTTTACGCGGTTTTTGAAAATAAGATAATTTCAATGTCAATTATTTTGTTTTCAAATCAACATATGCATTATCATTTATCTACAACTGATAGAGAGTACAAGAGCCTTGCGCCTACCAACCTCTTGTTATATGAAGCGGCATGCTGGGGGAGCGAAAACGGGTATAAGACATTCCATTTAGGTGGAGGTTTGGGAAGCAGGGAAGATAGCCTTTATCAGTTTAAAAAAGGGTTTAACAAGAATTCGAATACTTATTTTTGCATAGGAAAGAAGATATTTGACCGCGAGAAATATGATGAGTTGATAAAAATCAGAAAACAGGACCAAAGTTTTGACGAGAATAATTTGTTTTTTCCTGTATACAGGGGATGAATCAATAATATTTGCAGTAAAGGGAGAAGAAGATGGTAATATTTATTAAAATATTATTCTATATAAGCGGATTTATTATATTTTGGGCCATGATAGGGTATCCCGTATCGCTTAAATTAATTGATAGGTTCTATAAATCGCGTGAATTAGAAAAAGACTATAATTATCAACCTACGGTAACGGTTATGGTTGTTGCTCATAACGAGGAAAAAGTCATATTGGAAAAACTTAACAATATCCTGGAGATTGATTATCCAAAGGACAAAATAGAGTTTCTAATTGCTTCCGACAATAGTACAGATCAAACCAACAATATCGTCAGAGAATTTATCGAAAGACATCCTGAGGCTAAAATTAGGCTTTATGAAGTTAAGACTCGGAAGGGAAAAACAAATGCGCAAAATGAGGCACAAAAAACTGTAACAACGGAATATCTTGTTATGACAGATGCCAACTCGATGTTGGATAGAAATGCAGTAAAAGAATTAATGGCGGCATTTACATCCGATGATATTGCATATATTTGCGGAAAATTATCAATTGTGAATCGCCAAGCCAGTGATGTCAGCGACTCAGAGGCCGCTTATTGGGACAGAGATCTTGTTTCCCGTGAAATTGAAGCAAGAATTCAAACAATAACTGCCGGAAACGGTGCTCTGTATGCTTGTAGAAATAGGGATTATTATGATTTTGACCCTATAGAGTGTCATGATTCGTCTATGCCTTTATATTACGCTCTAGAGGGTAAAAGAGCGATATGCAACCATGATGCTGTAGCATATGAAAAAGCAGGAGAAGTAATAGAAGATGAATTTAAAAGAAAAGTACGTATGAATCGTACCATATTGGAGGTTATTTTACCTGATATTAGGATACTTAATGTTTTTAAGTACAGGTGGTTTTCATATTTTTACTTCGGGCACAGGACTTGCAGGTATCTATTATGGATAGCACATTTAGTTGTGTTGATGTCAAATATTTTTTTGGCGTCGAATTCGTGGTTTTATGGTGCTACACTCACAGGGCAATTGCTGTTTTATTTGCTGGCTTTAATAAAAATGCTTACAAATTCAAATAACAGAATATTAGCAATTATTTATTATTATTGTGTTACCATAGCATCTCAGTGGGTTGGAGTTTATAATATATTAACCGGAAAGTCCAAGCCTTTTTGGGAAAAAGCAGAAAGCACAAGATAGGATAAATGAGCATGTAAAGAAAGGATTTGTTATGAAGATACTATTATTGGCGTCAGGCACAGATATTCATAGTGTCAGATGGGCTAACCAACTGAGCCGTAATGGAAATACAGTACATTTGTGTTATGTTTCCAATCAAAAGCCTTCTATGGATAAGTTTGATGATAATGTGTATTTGCATGAATTAAAATTTCCGGCTCCTTTTGGATATTATTTAAATGTATATCAGCTAAAACAAATCATTAAGAATATAAAGCCGGATGTTTTGAACTCGCACTACGCCAGCGGTTATGGGACTTTGGGCAGATTAACCGGATATTCACCGTATCTGATTTCGGTTTATGGAGGAGATGTTTATGACTTCCCGTATCTGAGCAGGACTAATATGAGAATAATCAGGAAAAACTTAAAAGCCGCAGATTCAATAGCATCAACAAGTTATGCAATGGCCCAACAGACATCAAAGTTGATAGATTGTCGCGCCGAGGATATCTATATTACTCCTTTTGGAGTGGATATAAAACAGTTTTGCAAAAGAAGTGTTAATAAAAGAGATGGAATTGTTATAGGAAGCATAAAGAAGCTTTCGCCCAAGTACGGAATAAAATACGGTATTTTGGCAATTAATTATTTAGTTAACAACCTTCTTGCCGAAAACGAAAAGAATATGAAAATAAAGTATTTGATTTATGGAGAAGGACCTGAAAGGTCTGAACTCGAACAGTTGGTAAAAGATTTAAACCTTCAGAATATAGTTGAGTTCAAAGGACGAATTCCAAACAATTTGGTGCCTCAGGCATTGAACCAATTTGATATTTTTCTTGGTACAAGTGTTCTTGACAGCGAAAGCTTTGGAGTTGCAGTTGTTGAGGCAATGGCCTGTGAAGTTCCGGTGATTGTTACCGATGTTGATGGATTTAAAGAGGTTGTAGACAGTGGAAAAGCCGGGATTATGGTGCCAAGAAAAGATTACGAAGCTATGGCGAAGCAAATATACAAATTAATTAAGGATTCTGACCTTCGCATAAAGCTTGGAAAAGTTGAGAGAGATCGAGTACTTGAAAAGTATAATTGGATAAATAATGTAAGGGAAATGGAAGATATATATAGTAAGTTAATCACAAGGGTAAAGAAATAATTATTAAGAGTATTTTACGATAAAGGGGAGGATGGAGGTATAATGTCCATACTCGATGATATTACTTTTCGAACCAAGCCGTTGCTTCTGAGCATATTGGTATTTATTATTACATTTGCAAATTCCGGGCCGTCTGCACCCAGAATATTGTTATATTTTAGTTTTGTTTTGGTGCTTGTATTTATTCCCTTGCTAAAGAGCAGGACTAAATTCTTTAACTCTAAAGTAATATATGCAGATTTAGCATTGGTTTTGTTTAATGCTATTGTTCTTTTTGCTTATTACGAAGATTTTACATCGATATATAACGGCTTGTTATATATGGCGTGTATTTTGTTTTTCCTGGTATTGATGAATTTCAGCACAAATCTTAAAAATACAGAGGCATTTATTCGATATATATCGATTGGTACTAAAATTTTAATGATATTAGCAGTTGGACTATCGTTATCCGGTATTGATTTTCAATGGGTATCTAGAACAGCATTCTTTTTTTTGCTGTTATATTTTATTTTGCTTGATAAGAAGACAAAGAAGCCCGGCAAGATTTTATATATGGGTATATGGCTACTTATTGCAGCTATTGACGGAGAAAGGACATTTATGTTGTTATTTCCCGTTCTGTTGTTCCTAATATTATCTGTAGATTGGGTTTTTGACCATAAAAAGTTATATAGGATTTTGTTTATTCTAATGGTTATATTCATTATATCGATACCGGTAATTTACGTTATGTTATCTCATTCCGAGTATAAAGATTTATTGAATGAATATGCGATAAGATATACTAAGAGTAGATTTTTTTCAGGTAGAGATGTTATATGGTCGAATATGTTTGAGTACTACCTGAAAGGAAATATTTTTTTAGGAAGCGGCCATCATGTGACACCAACCACAATCTACGGTGCTGAACTTTCGTCACATAACACTTATATGAGCATTTTGATTAGGACAGGATTAATTGGGTTGTTTCTGTTTCTCTACTTTTTATGGAGTGTATGGAACAGGTACCTGGAATTTAAAGATGTAGAGGCAGTAAAGTTGAGTGCAGTGTTTTTAATTATAACTATGTTGAAGCAATCCTCGGAAATGGCCTTGATTGGCAACAACGTTTCCGTATCTGTAATAAATTGGTTGGTAATAGCTTTTGGCTTCGTTTATTGTAATTCACTAAACTACCAAAATAAAATGGAAAGAGGTTTTGAAGTTGACCATAACCGGGAACAGTAAAAGAATTTTGAATATTGTTTTGTCCAGTGATGAGAATTATGCAGATAAGTTGGCGGTTACGATGTACTCGATTTTAGAAGTTCATTCTAAGGTTGACGGAGTGTGTATCCATGTTTTATCCAACGATATCTCAGAAAATAGTATTGAGAAAATTAAAGCAATAGGGGATAAATTCAGTAATGCTCAAATCATTATTCACAATTTGGACAACTTGGAAAAACGGCTGGGAAAAGATGTGAATGTCGACCATCTATCCCTGGCTACCTATGCAAGATTATTAATAGCTGATGTTTTGCCCGATGACGTGGACAAGGCATTGTATTTGGATGTAGATATATTGGTTAGAGAAAATTTATCGGATTTATTTTCTGTGGACATTGAAAACTATTATGTAGCTGGTGTTAAATCGATTATAGACTTGGCAGATTGCAACGAGGACCAGGAACACTGTTTTCACATTAATGCAGGAGTGACTCTATGGAATTTAAAAAAATGTAGGGAAGATAAATTCGTTCAAAAATGCCTAGAGTTTATAAAAAATACGAACGGGAAAATAAAGTTTCATGACCAGACAATAATTAATGAAGTTTGCAAGGGTAAAATTAAAGCCCTTCACCCCAGGTATAATGTGATGAGCGGAATGTTTTTTCTCAAGTATTCGAAATTTATCAGTGTTTATGGTGTGAAGAATTATTACCCAAAAAAAGAGTTTGATGATGCAGTGTCGTCACCGGCGATAATACACCTCACGTCGTGGGTGGTGGGCAGACCGTGGGAAGAAGAATGTGTTCATCCGTATAGAAGTGAATATGAAAGAATACTGCAATTAACCCCATGGAGGGGCAAACCCTTATTAAGAAAGAGCAGCAGTAAATATAAGCTTGCTATTTATCGGCTATTGCCGGGGACATTAATAAGGATAATTACAAAAATTAAGCGTTGGGTTAAATCAAAAATAAGGTAGGAAGGTTTTGAAAATGAAGGTAGGAATACTGACTTATCATAATACATTGAATTTTGGCGCTGTAATGCAATGCTATGCATTGTACAAAGCTTGTTCGAATCTTGGGGCTGAGGTTGAAATAATTGATTATAGAAACTGGGTAATTAAAAATAATGTAAAACCCATTTCCATGATTACAAGGAGAGGAAAAGAGAAAATCAATATTAAAAGCATTATAAAATTGCTTTGTGCTTATCCTATGATTAAATTTAAGAAGGCATCATTCGAAGGGTTTATCAAAAAAAATACAATGCTGAGCAAAAAGGGGTATGATACAAGAGAAGAAATACTAAACGCCTCTCCGGAGTATGACAAATATATAATTGGCAGCGACCAGGTATGGAATTATAATATAAATGGCATGGATACCACATACTTTATGGATTTCGTTAAAGATGAGAGCAGGATATTTAGTTTTTCATCAAGTTTTGGTCTGGAGGCTATTGACGAAGACAAGAAAAAGATCTATTCAAGCTTGTTGGCGCGAATTCCGGAAATTTCGGTTAGAGAACAGCAGGGCTCAAAAATCATTCGTGATCTGACGGGAAAAGATGCGAAAGTACTTTGTGACCCTGTATTTTTGATACCTAAAGAAGAATGGATAAGTTTGATCAACCCAAACAATCGGAGCGAAAATAGCAATATTTGCACTTATTTTTTAAACCATAATACAAAAAGACAGTTTGAAAGCGAATATAATAAGAGCGCGGCGCTTAAAGAATATAAGAATGTGAAACTGGCTGGGGGCATAACATTCAAGGATTTTATAGATAGAAATGTTCAGGTAAAAATATTTGGCGGGCCCCTTGATTATTTAAAATCAATTTATGATGCCAAATATATATTTACGGATTCCTTCCATGCAACAGTGTTTGCGATACTGTTTGAGAAAAATTTTGTTACTTTTTTGTCAGGCAACAAAGGAAGAGACTCAAGGATAATTGATTTATTAAAGCTTTTTAATATGGAAAACTGCATTTATAATGGCCGCCTTTCAAATGTGGATGATAGAATTGATATTATTAGAAATAAGAAAATATGCGAAGGAATTAGAAATGAAGCAATAGAATACCTAAAGAAAAATATAACGAGATAAAAAGTAATTTGGTAGGAAGATATAATATGAGAAGAAATGTAATTTTAATGACAATATATGAGATTCTTGTTTTGATACTACCCTTTGTTACAATGCCGTACATTTCGAGAGTATTGGGGCCGGAAGGTGTAGGAGTTTATGCCTACAGCAATTCCATTGTAAGTTATTTTATCCTGATTTCTCTGCTGGGAATTCAACTGTACGGTAAAAGGGAAATTGCTAAAGTTAATAAGGATGAAACGATAAGAAGCAAGGTATTCTTTGAAATATACCTTATACAGTTAATAATGTCAATTATATCTCTTGGTATATATGCATGCTTCATATTAACCACCCATGATGAGATAAAAACATTATTGGTGATACAGCTGGTAATGCTGGTGTCATCCTGCTTTAATATAGATTGGTTTTATTTTGGCATGGAAAAATTTAAAGTAACCGTCTCAAGAAATTTATTAGTTAAGGTGCTTTCTTTGGTACTTATTTTTGTGTTTATTAAAGAACCTAATGATTTGAATAGATATGTATTCATAATGTCTGCTTCAACTTTTTTCAGTCAGTTTGTTATGTGGTTTAATCTAAGTAAATACGTCAAGAGAATAAAGATTGATACTCATGAAGCTGTGAAAAGATTTAAACCTATTGTTATGCTTTTTATTCCTGTACTTGCAATTCAATTGTTTTCAATTGTGGACAAGACAATGCTGGGGCTGATGGCAGATAATCAGCAGGTAGGTTTTTATGAAAATGCCAACAAAATTGCAAGAGTACCTATTTCAGTTATTACATCCCTTGGAACCGTCATGCTCCCAAGGATGACTAATCTGATTGCGACTGGACAAAAGCAGGCTACTGAAAAGTATATAGAAAAGTCATTGATATTTACAATGTTTTTGACTATTGGGTGTGTATTTGGTATATTTGGGATCGCAGATACTTTTGTTCCGTTATATCTGGGAAAATCATTTGTGGATTCGGCTATATTAGTTAAAGCATTGATTCCTATATTGATTTTCATTTCATGGGGAAATGTATTTAGAACCCAATATATTCTTCCTAAAGGTATGGATAGCCTGTATACTAAGTCTGTAATTTATGCGGCTATATTAAATATTATGTTGAATGCAATGTTAATACCGGTTTTTCAAGCTTTTGGCGCAGCGATTGCATCTGTTCTTTCTGAAGCTTTAATATGTATTTATCAGTCAATAAAAATTAAGGATGAATTTAATATGATTCAATATATTAAACCATGTCTTAAATATCTGGTAAGCGGAATGATTATGGTGGTGTTTGTTTCAATTGCAGGTAATGTGTGGGGTGCTGGGGCAGGTACTGTAGTTTTGCAAATTGCTTTAGGCATTTTTGTATATTTTACTTTTTCCATTGTATTTGAGATTGTTCAAAAGCAACTATTTATCACTCAGGAATTAAGAAAAGTTTTAATTAGGCTAAAGCTTGATAGAAAAACATAATGGCAATAGAGATAAGCACCTGGTTTAACAAAAATTTATTTTTGTTTTTTGTATTTAATCTGTTATAATAAAATAGACATAACAAGAGTAATTAACTATAAATTTTAGCAGCATTCAACTTCGTAACGCATGGGGGTCTACAATGAAACAAAAAATCAGAGCAAATGGATTAATTGCTATTGATGCAATTTTAGTAAATATATCGCTTGTTATTGCGTATCTTTTGAGGTTTGACTTAAATTATGCAAATATTCCGGAGCGCTTCACCGAACACCTGTTGAAGCTTGCCTTGATTGCGACAAT
The DNA here is from genome assembly GCF_004102745.1 of Acetivibrio mesophilus. GTDB lineage: Bacteria > Bacillota > Clostridia > Acetivibrionales > Acetivibrionaceae > Hungateiclostridium > Hungateiclostridium mesophilum. The sequence continues at coordinate 26,814 of NZ_RLII01000027.1, forward strand.
TTCCAAGCTTATAACTTTTACTTGGATGAAGCTTTACAACAGTCTGTGGAAGTATGCCGGAATATATGAAGTGGGTATGGTGGTTGCTGCATCATTTATCAGCAACTCAATAATGATATGCTATGTGTTTTTGTCTCAAACATCTGTGCCCAGAAGCATATTCCTAATATGTATTTTGACAGATACAGCTCTGATTACAGGAATTCGGTTTGCCTATAGGGTGTTTAGAAGGATTATCAAAGGGGAAATGATTCGCTTTACAAACTCAAAGAGGGTGCTGATTGCCGGTGCCGGGGATGCTGGTGCGATAATTGTAAGGGAAATGAAGTCTCATCCTGGGCTTAAGAGTACTCCGGTGGGGATTGTCGATGATGACACCTTTAAAATAGGAAAGAAATTAAACGGCGTTCCTGTTGTGGGAGATACAAAAGACGTTTCAAAAATAATAGAAAAACTGCATATAGATGAGGTTATTATTGCCATGCCTTCTGCCAGTCACAAAAAAATAAACGATATATACACCAGTTGTGCACAGACAGACTGCAAGGTGAAGATACTTCCATCGGTTTCACAGCTAATTGATGAATCTGTTGTCATGCAAAAGATAAGGGATGTCAATATTGAAGACCTTTTGGGAAGGGAGCCTGTAAACCTTGATATTGAAGATGTTTGCGCTTATTTAAAGGGACAGGTAGTGATGGTAACCGGAGGAGGAGGCTCAATTGGTTCGGAGCTGTGCAGACAGATAGCAGGTTTTTCGCCGAAGAGACTTATCATTTTGGACAATTATGAAAATAATGCCTACGAAATTCAAAATGAATTGCTGTATAGATATCCGGATTTAAAGCTTGACACAGTGATTGCCAATATTAGAGAAAAGCAGAGGCTGGAAAGTATATTCAAAAGGTTCAAGCCGGATGTTGTATTTCATGCTGCAGCCCACAAGCATGTTCCCCTTATGGAGAGCAATCCAACAGAGGCAATAAAGAATAATGTATTTGGTACTATGAATGTGGCAGAGTGTTCGGATAAGTACGGAGCTAAAAGGTTTGTGCTCATATCTACGGACAAAGCTGTAAACCCTACAAATATTATGGGTGCGACAAAAAGAATCGCAGAAATGATTATTCAGTCGATAAACAAGACCAGTAAAACCGAGTTTGTTGCAGTAAGATTCGGTAATGTGCTTGGAAGCAACGGAAGCGTTATACCGTTGTTTAAAAAGCAAATTGAGATGGGAGGTCCGGTAACGGTTACCCATCCGGAGATTACCAGATTTTTCATGACAATTCCGGAGGCTGTGCAATTGGTGCTGCAGGCAGGAGCAATGGCAAAAGGCGGCGAGATATTTGTACTCGATATGGGTGAGCCTGTGAAAATCCGTGATCTTGCAAGAAACCTTATTAAGCTTTCGGGTTTTGAGCCGGATGTGGATATAAAGATCGAATATACCGGGTTAAGACCTGGCGAAAAGCTTTATGAAGAGCTTCTACTTAGCGAAGAGGGGCTTAAGGCAACCAAGAACAACAAGATTTATATTGCAAAGCCTGTTCACATTGATCTTGCAATGCTCAGGAGGGAGCTGGACTGCCTAAAGGACATTATGGTGACAAATTCAGAAGGGATTTCAGAGTATATTAAACTTATTGTACCCACCTACAAAAAGGCAGAGAATGGTAATTGAGATTGTTTAAGTATTTAATGAAAGGAAACTAAAAATAGACGTTTTGAATGTAAAACGTCTATTTATTTGGCCTCTTGAAATGAAATTAAAGAAGCAAAAGCAAAGGGACTCGATGTCCCGAGCCTTTATTATTAAACACTGCTTTTGTTTTATGTCATGTTTTATTAATTGCATTTTGCGGCTTTATTAAGATGACTAAGGCTGAAAGCGTAGGACTTGTCCCTCTGTACAACCCTATCGTAAAGGGACAGAACTTTGTCTAATCGCTGGCTATAGTGCAAAACTTTTTCATTTAAAAGATTAAAATCATTTTTTTCGATTAAGTCGTTTAACCTGAGGTGCATCTTAGTTATGATAATATACATTAGCTCTTTGGACATGACATGCAGCCCCCTTTGGTATAATTTTATTATTTTCTGCAAGAAAGCTACTAACATTAGAAGGAAAAAAGGACAATCATCTTATATAATTATAGCACATAATGGAATAATATCAATATAATCTGTGCAATATTTTATATTATTTGAGGAAAAACAGGTTGGGGGATATAAAAATTCAATTATTTGGTGATGTTGTCGTAAAATATATGTTCTTATTTTTGTTTTTAATGTTATAATGGAAGGTATGGTAGCAATGATATCTTTCAATCATTAATGAAAGGAAGTGTGTTTTGTGAGTGCTAAAATTCTTGTTGTTGATGATGAGAAGAATATAGTTGATATCCTTAAATTTAATTTATCAAAAGAGGGATTTTCCACGGTTGAGGCAAACGATGGCGAACAGGCTATCGAACTTGCGTTAAGTGAAAAACCGGATTTGATACTGCTGGATATAATGCTTCCGAAATTGGACGGCTTTACTGTTTGCCGCAAGTTAAGGGAGAGTATATCCACTCCGATTATAATGATTACTGCCAAAGAAGAGGAAGTTGACAAAGTATTGGGGTTGGAGCTTGGAGCAGATGATTATATAACGAAGCCTTTCAGTACTAGGGAGCTGATGGCAAGGGTAAAGGCCAATTTAAGGAGAGTTGCTTCATCATCGGAGACACAAAAGAAGCAAAGCAACTATTTGAAGTGTGGAGAACTGGAAATAGATATTGAGCATTATGAAGTAAGAAGAAACAATGAGGTAATAGAGCTTACCCTAAGAGAGTTTGAACTTGTTAAATTCTTGGCTTTGCAGCAGGGACAGATATTTTCAAGGGAGAGTCTCTTAGAAAAGGTATGGGGTTATGAGTACTACGGTGATGTTCGTACAGTGGATGTTACTGTAAGAAGGGTAAGAGAAAAAATTGAGAAGGATCCGAGCAATCCCTTTTACATTATGACTAAAAGGGGAGTAGGATATTACTTTAACAAAGTTAGTTAGGGAGCAAGAAATCAGAAAATTTTGACTGTGTGAGGATGGGTATGGTTTTGAAGCGTTTGCAGTTTCTAAGGAGCCTTCAGTGGAGACTTGTAACTATTTTTATACTTTTGGCATTGGTGTTGGCAGTTTCCGCAAGTGTATCATTAAACCATTTTGTTGAATTGTTTTTTTATAATACCTTTAAAGCAGGAATTGAGAATGGTTTTGAATATTGGGGCATAGATGATAAGGACGAACCCACAAGAGAAGAGATTGTTTCGTACCTAACTGCCAATAACAAGGCAAATGCAATGTCCCTGTTTTTTATAAACAATTTCAGAACGTTTACTATAATTGATAAAAACACCAATGAAATAGTGTATTCCGATGTAAAAATGCCCTACAGGGAAACATTGAGGGAGGATATTATACAGTCAAGAAACTATCTTGCAGCATTGGCAGGAGGTAAAGGAGATAAAGGAAAGTTAATCAGAATTGACGATAAGGCTTTTTTTGATTATGCAAGACGAATTGGCAATACGAATTATATTTTATACTTCAGATATGACCGGGAGGAATGGGCTGGAGCCATAGAAGCCTTTAACAGTATAATAAAGCTAAGCTTTCTTATTGCCGTCATACTGGCATTGATTTTTGGATATGCTCTATCGAAGACAATAACTGTTCCCATTGTCAACCTTATGCATAAGGCCAGGAAAATGGCGGCGGGAGATTTCGGACAGGTGATGGAGGTCAAATCCGACGATGAAATAGGAAAGCTTACAAAGGCTTTTAATTTTATGAGTATGGAGCTTAGAAATACTTTAAATCAAATATCCAGGGAAAAAAGCAAGATTGAGACTATTCTCAATTATATGACCGATGGCGTAATTGCTTTTAATATAAACGGAGAGGTAATCCATATTAATCCGGTAGCGAAAACAATACTGGAGGTTAGTGAATTTGACTTTGACTTCAACGAATTTTCAAAGAAGTATAATCTTGATGTTTCAATAGAAGAGGTTAAATACCTTGAAATATACAATGCCAAGGAAGTCGGTATTAATATTGATGAAAAATATGTAAAAATATATTTTGCTCTTTTTACTGATGAGGAAAATAATGCAGACGGTATAATTGCCGTGCTTCATGATATAACCGAACAGCAAAAGCTCGAGAACATGCGTAAGGAATTTGTTGCAAATGTATCCCACGAATTAAGGACACCTTTGACCTCGATTAAGAGTTATTCCGAAACATTGCTGGACGGAGCTTTGGAAGATAGGGAAATAGCTGAGAAATTCTTGGGCGTTATCAATTCGGAAGCTGACAGAATGACAAGGCTTGTAAAGGATCTTCTTCAACTTTCTAGGCTAGATAATAATCAAATGAAGTGGGATATGCAGAAAATTTCCTTTGATGTTCTGGTGAAAAATTGCATTGAAAAGGTTAGATTTGCATCGACAGACAAAAATCAAATACTGGAGTGCTTTACTATTGGTGAGGCAATGGAGATTGTTGCAGACAGGGATCGCATTGAGCAGGTGGTTTTGAATATTCTTACCAATGCCATAAAGTATACTCCTGAAGGCGGTAAAATTACAGTTTATATCGGAAAGATGTACAGTGATGTTTATGTCAAGGTGGCTGACTCGGGGATAGGAATTCCCAAGGATGATATTGATAGAATATTTGAAAGGTTTTACAGGACAGATAAGGCGCGTTCGAGGGAAATGGGCGGTACGGGTCTTGGATTGGCAATTGCAAAGGAAATCGTAGAGGCTCATAAAGGAACGATATCTGTGGCAAGTGAACAGGGAAAGGGAACGGAGGTTACTGTAAAGTTGCCAACGTGTAACTGAATCTTAAATGCTGTGTAATAATTTTGTAACAGTAATATAGTATAATTAGATTAGTATTAGGGGAGATAAAGTTTGATTTTGTCTTTATTTCTCAGCTAAGAGGTGCTTTTTATGGTTAAAAAAATAAGTGTTTTGCTTTTAATCGTCATATTTTCAATGAGTACGTTCATGACAGTATTTGCAAACGAGAAAATTGATTTGATATCCGATAAGAAGACTGAAGATACCAAACAATTTCTTGTTACAATTACTCGTCCTGAAGGAGACGAAACCACTTTTAAAGAGTCTTATGTAATTTGCGGCAATTCCGACAAGCAGGACATAACAGTAAAGCTTCTTATGTACAATGAGGAGACAGAAGAGTTTGAGCCCTTCATGAATTTGGATGGCGAAGACACATGGGTAATAGGAGCTTCGGGGTTCTTTATGAAGGAGATCGAGCTTCCGAAGAAAGGAGCCAACAGGATAAGAATTGCGGCATATCAGGGTTCGGAAAAAATGGACAAAGCAGAATTGGTTTTAGGAGAGAATTTGCAGGTAAACACTTTTACCGTTACACTACTGGACAAGAGCATTAGAAATTCAATTAAGAACGGATTTCTTAGAATTACAGATATGTTAGATAATTTATTCGGAGCATAAAGGTCTGGGATTTGGATGAAATGGTTTAGTCGTGAAAGAATTAAGTTGTACATACTGTTTTTGTTAGTAATAACAAGTTTTATACAGGTAGGTATCCTTTGGTATTATCAAAATCGAGGAGTGCCTACTAATTTTTTATGGGGCATTTTTAACAAAGCACAGGGGAAAACGGAGTATGACATCGGAGATGCTTTCGAGCCCTATAGAGTTGTGGTTTCGGAAGGGTTTGAAAATCCCCACTGGGTAATTAAAGAAAATCATGAATACTATAAGCCATTGTGGAATGATGCTAAAGCCTATATAAAATACCTTTTGACTGACAAAGATGTATCTTCGAAAGGGGAGTATGGCAAGGAGTTTTGGGGGGATGTAGTATTAAAGAAATCCTTCGTCTTTGAATTTAAAACCTGCATAAACTCTGAGCTTCTGGCGGCATTTCTTAATGAGAACTGGGTATCTGGGTTCAAATCTGAGGGTATCTATAAAATGGCAATCCTTCCGTCGGAAAACATAAATAAAAATCTTACAATATATGTATTTGACGGTGAGAAGGTAAATAAATATGTGGTTCCCTTTGTAGCGAAGGGCTTGTCCATAAAGGACTATGACGATATTATATCGAATCTCTACGAAGAAGATATTGAGGAATACGGAGTTATTAAGGAATATGTAGCAAACTATGTGTATCAATATCTAAGCCCGGATGTTTTGATAGTTGCGAAGGGACCAAAATTCAGAAATTACAAGAATCTTATTTGCGAGGTTCCCGAGAAAATAAGAAATATCCAGCCAAATAGCAGTCAGGACCTTAATGATATAGCAAAAACTGTCCTTGGAGAGGATGAGGATGATTACATAAGAAGTGTTGATATTTATGAAACCATTGTATTCCAAAATTTAAGCAGTATATATAGGATTTACAGAGATGGCCTTTTGGAGTATAAATATCTTCATGCAATTAATAGCTACGAAAAGGGCAGCGAAATTGAGGCATTAAAGAAAGCATTGGAGTTTATTAATTACAGAGAAAAGTTGGTATCGGGGGTCGATATTTACTTATCGGGAATTGAGGAGAACAACAATTATTACACCTTTACTTTTGATTATAAATATAATGATATGGCGGTGTCGTTTAATGAATATACGGTAAACAACAAGGACAAAAATAAACTGAACCATGCCATAACAGTAGATGTTAATAGTCAGAGGGTTTTGAGCTGCTACTGGGTGCTAAAGGAGTTTAAGTTGGGCAAGGATAACCTGATGCTGAATGTCAAATTTGAAAGTTTGTTTGATGATATATTTACCCTGTATAAAGATATAAATATTAAGGATTTTTCTGTAAAGGATATAAATATGTCATATGAGGTTAAATACAGCATAAACAGTCAGAGCTTAGAGCCTGTCTGGATAATTGAGACCATTGAGGGCAGACAGTATGTTGTTCCTATGCAAAAGAAACCTTAGGAGGGAGAATAGATATGGACTGGGCTAAGACAAAGAGTATTTTTATAATTCTATTTTTTCTTCTGAATGTCTTTCTCACTATTATCCTTATATATACGATAGACAATGACAGCATCACAAAGGATACTATTTATGATGCCCGGCAGGCCTTGGCGGAGAGAGGTGTCGCCATAACCTGCGATATACCGAATTTTAATGGAAGTATGGGAACACTCACTTACGACGACATGAGCCTTGACAAAGAAAAGATAATAAAAAATTTATCGGGAAGGCTTGAGATAAAGGATGGAAGTAAAGAACTGGATTTTTTGGACGAGTATTCCATTGTTTTTAGGGACGGTAAACCCGAAAGCGCTGTACCAGGTTTGAATAATGCAGAGGGTATATTGAATTTTGTGTCCAATGTCCTTAAAGGGACAGAAATACCGGTGATGGATTATCATCTGGATATGATTGAGGAAAAGGATAGCCAAAAAACTTATATCTTCAAGCAGAAATATAAGGGCCTCTGGATTCATGAAAACTATATTGCCGTGGGTCTAATAGATGGAGGCGTGACATATCTTGAATTACGATACAGGAAGATTGACAGCATAATCAGCAGCAAAAAGGTCATGCCCGTGCACCAAGTACTGATACGGCACTATGACACTATAAAAAATATTACCATTACAAAGATTGATCTGGGTTTTAAAGAGCATAAAATGGGTGACGGAAGCAGGGAATTGGATGATATTCCTGTTTGGCGTATTGAGTATGAGGATAAAGGCAAGAAGCAAAATAAGTTTTTTAAGGCGTATGATGGAACTGAAATAGAATAAAAGTATGTAAAGATAAGATTATTTAAATTTATTGTATGCAAACAACATTAATTAGTAGTATAATTGACTTGAAAAGTTATACAAATTGGTTTTGATATAGTATACGGGTGGGGGCGTATTGGTTGGAAAAGTTTGTTATTACAGGAGGAAGACCTCTTGAAGGTGAGGTCAGCATAAGCGGAGCGAAAAATTCTGTCGTAGCGATTATTCCTGCAGCCATATTGGTTGATGGTCAGTGCACGATAGAGAATATTCCGGATATCAGTGACGTAAAAATACTTATTAATATATTAAGAGACTTGGGAGCGGAAGTTAATTTTGAAGACAAGGATACTCTTTCTATAAATTCTCAGCATATAAACTCATATACTGCTACATATGATATGGTGAAAAGCTTAAGGGCATCCTATTACTTAATGGGAGCACTTTTGGGTAGGTTTAAAAAAGCGGAGGTTTCACTACCGGGAGGATGTGATTTCGGGTTTAGACCGATAGATCAGCATATTAAAGGATTTGAGGCATTAGGAGCAAAGGTTAAAATAGATCACGGTATTGTAAAGCTTGAAGCCGAAAGGCTGGTGGGCTGCCAGATATATATGGACGTAGTAAGTGTAGGGGCTACCATTAATATAATGCTCGCAGCTGTCAGGGCTGAAGGACTGACGATTATTGAGAACGCCTCGAAGGAGCCCCATGTAGTTGATGTGGCAAATTTCCTCAATGCAATGGGAGCCAATATAAAGGGTGCGGGAACCGATGTTATAAAGATAAAGGGTGTTTCAAGTTTGGCGGGAGGGACATCTCACTCAATAATTCCGGATATGATAGAAGCCGGTACCTTTATGGTTGCCGCAGCAGCCACTAGAGGAGATGTAATTATTAAAAATATAATTCCCAAACACATAGAGTCATTGAGTGCAAAACTTATTGAAATGAATGTAGAGATTCAGGAAGGCGGAGACTATGTAAGGGTTATCGGTGTTGACGAAATAGAAAAGGCAAATATTAAGACCCTGCCCTATCCCGGATTTCCTACCGACCTGCATCCTCCAACATCGGTTTTGCTTTGTCTGGCCAAGGGAACAAGCACTGTGACCGAAGGAATCTGGGATTCAAGATTTCAGTATGTGGATGAGCTAAAAAGAATGGGAGCGAAAATTAAAGTCGAAGGCAGAGTTGCAATTATTGAAGGGGTTGAAAAGCTTTCGGGGGCACCTGTAAAGGCTACGGATTTGAGGGCCGGCGCAGCTATGGTTATAGCTGGACTTGTTGCAGAAGGTGATACCGAGGTGTATAATATAAATTACATTGACCGAGGCTATGAAGACCTGGAAGTAAAGCTTAAGAGGTTGGGTGCAAAGATAATAAGAAAAGAATAGATGGGATTAACTAATCGGATTAATAGTTAGGAGATTACAAATGATTAAATTTTGCAGCTTGTACAGTGGAAGCAGCGGCAACGCAATTTTCCTATCAGCTGGTAAAACTAAAGTTTTAATTGATGCAGGACTTAGCGGTAAAAAAATTACAGAAGCGCTTGTTTCAATTGGCGAGAAGCCCACGGAATTAAGCGCTATTTTAGTGTCGCATGAACACAGCGACCACGTTAGAGGTGCAGGAATAGTTTCAAGGAAGTACGACGTACCGATTTATGCAAATGAGAATACATGGGCGGCTATGGAAAAGCAGATAGGCCCTATAAATGTTAAGAATAAAATGTATTTTAACACGGGAAAGGAATTTGAGATAGGAAATGTGCTTGTAAATCCCTTCCCGATACCTCATGATGCTGCGGAACCGGTAGGTTTTAACTTTTTTGTGGACAATAACAAGATAACAACAGCTACAGATATTGGACATATGAATAGAGATTTGCTGGAATGCATTGAGGGAAGCGATGTTTTGCTGATAGAATCGAACCACGACATAGAAATGTTGAAGGTAGGTCCATATCCATGGCATCTGAAGAAGAGGATATTGGGAGACAGGGGGCATCTGTCCAATGAAATGGCGGGCAAGGTTGTGGCACATCTCGCGGAAAAGGGAACAAGGTGCTTCTTTTTGGGGCACTTAAGCCAAGAAAACAATTTTCCGGAGCTGGCTTATGAGACTGTACGCAACATACTAAAAGAGAAAAACATAGATATAGAAAGGGACATAAGGCTTTCTGTAGCTTTAAGGGACAGGGTTGGCCAGGTAGTAGAAATTTGAATGGAGTAGCATAAACACATGAAAATTACAATAATTGCAGTGGGAAAGCTAAAGGAAAAGTATTTGAGAGATGGCATAAATGAGTATACCAAAAGACTTTCCAAGTTTTGCAATCTAGAAATAATTGAAGTTAGTGACGAGCAGGCACCGGATAATCTTAGTAGCCTGCAGGAAGAACAGGTAAAAAAACGCGAAGGTGAGAGGATTATTAAGAGACTGAAAGAGGGAGCAGCCCTTATCGTTTTGGACGTTTGCGGCAAAAAGTTGAGCTCGGAGGAATTGGCCCGCAAGATAGATTCATTTTTCATTTCAGGCAAATCCAATATCACTTTTGTAATCGGAGGGTCGTTGGGTCTAGATAAAGATCTTCTTAATATGGCTGACTTTAGGCTTTCACTCTCGGATATGACATTTCCGCATCAGTTGGCAAGATTAATACTTCTTGAGCAGGTGTACAGATCCTTTAAAATTATCAATGGTGAACCGTACCACAAATGACGTCAACCTTATTGCCGATATTATCCTTATGACCGTAAGCAATAATATCAGTATTGTCAAACCAAAGGACAATTTCACTGGCTTTATTGACTAAGGACATTCTATAATATAATATTACATTATCTATAATTGTTGAATTTTACCGGTGATAATTGAGTTGAGAGGGTAAGTGGAATAATGAGCGAATTATGTCAAGTTGCATTTTCTCAAGTAGATATAACGCCTGATTTTCAAGTTGAACTAATTGGCTGCTATAGAAAAGATAATCGGTCTCAGGGAGTTTTACACCCACTTTATGCACAAATACTGCTGTTTCAAAAAAGTGGTGAGACTTTTTGCCTTGTTGCTATTGATAGTCTTGGGCTAACCAAAGCACTGGCAGATGATTTGCGTACAAGGGTTGCAAATCATCTAAATACAGTAATTTCACATGTAATGCTTAATTTTTCACATACACATTCAGCACCGGCTCCATCTTCTTTTGCATTAAATGGGGAATTATATTTCAATTATTTGTGCGAGCAAATTTTAAAGTGCGTTGATGATGCTAAAACTAATTATTCACCTTGTAAAGCTGGATGGGCTGTAGCTGATACATGGATAGGTGAAAATCGAAGAGAAGGCTGCACTGTCGTTGATAATAGGCTTGGTGCATTGAAACTTGTGGATTCAAAGAGCGGTAGGCCAATTGCTGTGGTTTTAAGAATTACAGCTCATGCCAATATTTTGATGAGTGATAATTGTCGGATTTCAAGTGATTATTTTAGTATAGCCCGTGAAAAACTGCGCAGCTATTTTTCATGTCCGGTAATACTAATTCAAGGCGCGGCAGGGAATGTTAAACCAGTTGGAGTGCATAAAATATTTGGCGGAAAAATTTCAGACTTGGAGAGGATAGCTGATATTCTTGTGGATTCTGCAAAGGGATTGGAATTTAAATTGGACAATATAGAAGACATTCGAATGTTTTCAAGAGAAATAAATTATATTTCGGATGTTCCTTCAGAAACTGAAGCCCAAAGAATTGCCCAAGAGGCTCTAAATACTTGTGGAATCGATGGCGCCAATTGGCTTGGTGAATGTGAAAGACTTCGAAAGGCTGGGATAAATACACAGACTCTTCAAGGAGAATTGCAGTTTTTTAAACTGAATAACGGGTGTTTCTGTGGTGTTCCTGAGGAAATATTTGCAGAGATAGCAATTGAAGTGCAGGAAAAAGTAAATGATCCGTTAGTGTTTTTCAATGGTTATACAAACGGATGCACGGGTTATCTTCCCCATATGGAGGAATGGGAAAAAGGTGGCTTTGAGACGCTTTATAGTTATTTGACCTACTACCCGTTTCATGGTCATGTGATGCCATTTCGGAAGAATACGGCAGAGTATCTTGTAAAACTTGTAATAGATAATTGGAGAGACATAACCGCTATTTAGATATATATGGCAATAGCCGCCACAAATGGCAGGTATGGGGTTGAAAGAGGGTGAATAGAATGTTGTATCTGGTTAAGTTTTTTTATCAGACTTTTATACTTCCTCCGGGGTGTATAATTTTACTGCTGGCAGCAGCTTCAATTTGGCAATATAAGAAGAAAAGCTTAAAGGTTACCAAGTTTTTTGTTATTATAGCCGTAATACTCTACGCGGTTTCTACGCCTATAATATGCGATAATTTAATTTGGTCACTGGAGAGAAGATATGAACCGCCTTTGGAATTTAGGGGTGATGTTATTATTATGCTTGGAGGAGGCGCCTATGCCGATACCCCAAATGTGAATGGAAGAGGCCATCTGTCAAGTATAGCATCGAATCGGCTATTGACCTGTATACAGCTTTATCACAAGCTGGATGTTCCCATAATTATTTCAGGGGGGCAGATTCCCGGACACGAAAACTCAGAGGCAGGAATTGCAAAGAATATTTTGCTGGGCTTAGGTATCCCCGAGGAAAAGATAATTGTTGAGAATAGAAGTTTAAATACCACTCAAAATGCAAATTATACGAGGGAGCTGATTGAAAAGCACGGTTTTAATGAACCTATACTGGTAACATCAGCATTTCATATGGAAAGAGCGGTAAGGCAGTTTAGAAAAAATGAGGTGTATGTTATCCCATATCCTACCGATTATCAAACAAACAGTATAAGAAGAGTTAATTTTATGGATTTTGTTCCGTCAGCGGAAGCTTTACAAAAGTTTTATTTTTCCATTAAGGAGTATGTTGGAATAGTAGCTTCAAAGTGGTATTGATGATATGATCAGGGCTGTTAAATCGATATTAAAAAATGACGATAAATTAGCTGATAATAATATTTAATTAATTTTGGATGAAAAATTCAATATTAATTCAAAGGAGGATTAATTATGCTAAAACGCAGGATTTTAGCTGCAGGATTGGCAATAGTTGTAGCAGGAGTGTTGGTGGGATGTAATAAAATTCAGAGCACTCGAGATGATGGTTCAAAAGAATATAAGGATGGCAGATATTATGCCGAGGCAGATGCTTTTGATGAAACAGGATGGAAGACCACTGTAACTATAGAGGTAAAGGACGGAAAAATTATATCGGCGGACTGGAATGCAATCCACAAGGATGGCGGCGACGACAAAGATACACTATCGAAAAACGGCGGTTATAAAATGGTAGAATTTGGCGGAGCCCAGGCAGAATGGCATGAGCAAGCTGAAAAGGTTGAAGCATACCTTGTAGAGAAGCAAGATCCTACAGCTATAAAGTATAAAGATGATGAAGGACATACTGATGCAATATCTGGAGCGTCAATTCATGTAAAAGAATTTTTTGAATTAGCAAATATAGCCTTAAAAGATGCTATAAAATAGAGAATTCGGCGAGGTTTGTCGTTGTCTTTTAGGGAAGTTGAAAAGTTTTTATTTATGTTTTGATAATAATATGTTATATTATTATTGAATAATGATATTAATTTTTTGAATTAAGTGGAGGGGAATCTGGTGAAGAAATTAGTAGTTTTAATGCTTTTGTTTTCTTTTCTCATTGTGGGTTGTTCGGGTGACAAAGACAAGGACAAGCTTCAGGCGACTGAATTGACCGATAAGTATCAGGTGGAAAGCGTATCTGAAGAAAAAAACAATGATAGTTTGGTTACGGTAATTACTTATCCGGTAATAAAGGACCTGATTGACAAGAGGATTGAAGAAAAAATCAATAGCACTCTGGCAGCAAGAGTTGAGGATTACAAGAGCTTGATCAGCATTAGTGAAGATCTTGGACTGGAAGAAACCTTGACGGTATGGTATGAAGTTACATACAGATCAAAAGAAAAACTTAGCATAAAATTCTATATTCAATCTTATATAAAAGACGACGATTATACAGACATTACTATCGACACCTTTAATTTTGACCTCAACAGCGGTGAAGACATTCCATTAGCGGATTTATTTAAGATTAGAACATATAAAGATAAGCTAAATGCAATAGTACAAGCACAGTTCAATAACTTAGAGGTTGAAACCAATAAAGATTTTACCGGTTTGGATGAGAATCAAGCATACTATTTAAAAGACGACAAGTTGGTAATATTCTATCAGTCACTGGTATATACAGATGATGAGCCTCTTGAATTTGAGATACCTCTGGCAGATTTGAAAGAAATACTCAAAGCTCCGATGAATTAAGGGGAAGTACAATAGAGTATTACAATAGTAAAAGCAAAATTAGTTAATGATGACCACTCACCTAAGGGTGGTCATCATATTTATGACTTCTTATGTCCATAAAGAGTTTTGTGCAAAATTACCTCTTGCTTTTAAAATAAATCCATGGTATACTATTTAAGCGTTAAGTAACTAATCATGTGTTTGTACACATAGATTTTACAGTTTATAAAGTTGAATAGGCATAAAAGCCGCATAGATGGAGAGATGGCTGAGCTGGTCTAAGGCGCACGACTGGAAATCGTGTGTACGTTAATAGCGTACCGAGGGTTCGAATCCCTCTCTCTCCGCCACAGTTATATCAAGCGTTCCGAGGTTTCGGGACGCTTTTTCAATCCACACGATTTTCTAATAAAAAACGAGGGGTCGTGTGTACCATATGGCAAGGCAAAAACTATCTATTCAATCAAAATCAAAGCAGGAAAAAACAATTCAAGAAGGGTTTAAGGAGTTTACAACCCATTGCAAAATTAAGAATTTGGCAGAGAAAACAATTGTATATTATGAAGCGTATTTTGCCAAGTTTGAAGCATTTCTACAAAATGCAAAGACTAAACACATTGCGGATATTTCAAAAACCACCATTGACGATTATATCCTATATTTAAAGGAAGAAACCGAAGTAAACGACATAACCGTTAATACTTCAATCCGGGCAGTTAGGGCGTTTGTTTATTATTGGCAATCATTGGGCTATTGTTCCCAATTCAAAATCAAGCTGATTAAAGCAGACAAGAAAATAAAGGAAACCTATTCAGACCATGAATTAAGGCTATTACTGGATAAACCCAACATGAAGGATTTTGCAGAGTATAGAAATTGGGTAACTGTTAATTTCCTATTGGCTACAGGCGTTCGAGTTGGTGAGTTTGTAAATATCCGTGTTGGTGATATTCTTATGGACGAAGCCATTGTAAGGATAAGACACGGCAAGTCAAGGCGTGAACGTCATTTGCCGTTATCCAAGACCATTACAAAGGTACTAATGGAATACCTATCTATAAGGAACGGCGAAGCAGACGACTTTTTATTTTGTAATGCTTATGGCGGCAAGTTTGACGAAAATTCCTGTAAACATGCCATTTCAAAATATAACAAAGTGCGTGGGGTTAATAAAACGTCCCTTCACCTATTCCGCCACACATTCGCCAAGAATTGGATATTAAATGGTGGTGATATATTCCGGCTTCAAAAGGTTTTAGGACATTCAAGCATTGAAACCGTCCGGGAATATGTAAACATGTTCAGCGACGATTTAAAGCGGAATTTTGATAATTTTAACCCATTAGAAACTATAAGTAATCAGAAAGGAAACCATATATCAATGAAGGGGAGGAACAAGCGTTGAGAGAATTAACGGTATATTATAATTACGTTGGAGAAATATGTTATCCCTTTATTAAGTTACACGGTAAATGGCTTGAATTATTGGGTTTTAAGATAGGAAAAAAGATTATTGTTGAGGAAGAACCAAATAAACTAATTATTAGGCTTAAAGAAGAATGACGCAGGGGTTTAATCCCCTGCTTAAATTTTACATATAAGAATCATTTAATTCACCTATTATTTCGTCTTCGTCAAAACCGTCAATCGCTAAAAGTTTAATTTTAATAAAATAATCATTTAAGTTAATTTTATCTTGGAATAATAATTTCTTCGTCTGTCTAAATATATTAAAGAACTCTTCGTGGGGCATTGGAATTGTCAAAATTCTATCTAATATATTGATAACCTCTTTTGAATGATTATTTGTTGATAATTTATTCTTACTGAATGTATATAAACTATAATATAATTCACATGATTTACCTAAGTCTATTTGACAAACTGTTTTGATTAATTCAACAGTGTTTATTGCGTCTTCATATTCTCCTATAGCAACTTGTCTAAATGCTAAATACCTAATAACTTCAGATTTTTCTATAATTGTTAATTGGCTTGACTTGGTATTTACTAAAGATATTTTTTTAAGCCTTTTGAAGACATGTTTATAATCTCTATTATCTGATAAATCCGCTAACTTATTTGTTGCCTGAATTAAAATAGTTTCTTGTTTCGCCGACAGCCTAACACTTCCAATAAAAAATATTATTATAAAGTAAGTGATATATAGTATCATAAATAATGTAATACTTGATTTTTCCCAATCAATTGTATAAACAGTTAAAAGTCCTAATATAAAACTTAAAGTAGTTTGCGAGATACTTTTTGTAGAAATATATATACCTATAGATACAACCAATATAATTATGTCGAGTAGTAATATTTTTGAGTATCCAGCTTCTATATAGCTTCTTATTCCTAAATCGGACAAATAAACTAATACTAAAAAAAGTACAGGATTTTTATAAAACAAATCTTTAACTACATTGGCAAAAGCTTTTAATACATGCCCTAACGATTTTGTTGCATTCATTTATCATTTCTCCTTGGGAAATTTTCCATTAATATTTTAAATACGTCTGCACCTGTAATACCATATCTCCTACCAATTTCACCAAATTCTTTTTGTGTCTTTATAAAAACTTTATCATATGGAATATCACCATATTTCCTCAACATAACCTTACAATCGTCAATGATATTCTGTATTGTGTTTTTATTCACTATATAGCCCCCTCACATAGTATTCTACTAATATAAATTATATACAAAAATTCCCTATAAGTCTATAAATAATGCCTTTGTCACATACATTATATAGATAAATTGTAACTATAATATATACAGAAAGGGGTGGAACGGTGAAAAATTATTATGAAGTGATAGACGACATTTGTTATATATGGGTTATGGGAAAAGGGCAACAAATGTACGCTTTAATAAGTGCGGAGGATTTACCCAAGGCGGACAGCGTACCCGGCACATGGACAGCGAGATATTCCGAGAGGGGCGAAACATGGTATGTAACGACCAATGTTGACGGAAAGCAAATAAGGCTACACCGTTTGATTATGGACGTTACAGACCCCAAAATTGAGGTAGACCATAAAAATTGGAACGGTTTGAATAATTGCCGTTGGAATTTGAGATTAGCCACACACAGCGAGAACAACCAAAACATGAGGGGTACACGCAAGCAGAATAAAAGCAATTTACCCGGTGTTGGAGAGTATAAAGGCAAGTACCGGGCAAGGATAACAGTTGACGGCAAAACAAAGTATTTGGGCTATTTTGAAACGCCGGAGGAAGCCCACGAAGCATATTTAAAAGCCAAGGCGAAATATCACCCATATTCACACCAAGCAAGGACGAGGGATTAATTTTACCCCTTTTCCACGTTAAAAATACCACGACTAACAATCGTGTATACACAATAAGCCAACAACCATAAGGGTTACAAAGATTTTTAAGCCGAGTAAAGCACACGACCACCCCGGTTATAAATGTTAAGTGGCAGGATAACTGACATTACTATATTCTTGATTTTTTACCAACTTCCCCATGATACTTTATATTGAAATTAATATGTAAAGGGCGTTGACCGTCCTATTAATCAACAAAAATAGCTTCTGGCAAAGAGAAATTCCCGAAATAACACATTAAAAGTTACAATTTTTAGCAGGATATTATCAATAAATGTAGAATAAATATCAAAAGTAGCTTTTTTAGAAAGGAAGATATTTGTTGGATATATTTAACATAGATAAGCTTAGTCTGTTTTTATTCTTTTTTGTACCTGGGTTTGTTTCAACTAAAGTTTGGAATCTGCTTGTGCCAACGGAAAAAAGGAAAATTACTGATTATATGTTAGAAACTATTAGCTATAGTTGTATAAATTTTGCAGTTTTGTCTTGGTTAATAAATATAATAAGCAATAAAGACTTTGTTAGTAATCACCCTGTTTGGCTTAAACTACTAACGTTTATTATACTATTTGTTTTCCCAATTATTTGGCCTATGCTGATAAAATTTATTCTTAGTTGGGATTTTTTCAAAGGTCATATTGTACACCCCACTCCAAGAGCATGGGACAGGTTTTTTGGATTAGGACACCCTTGTTTTGTTTTAATTCACTTAAACTTCGCAGATTAATAATCTCTATGCACCTTGAAAATTCAATATTTGGCTTTAAGTAAGTATCATGATTCTTGCTCTTATGCACACAGTAAAAGCCTACCCTTAAGTTCCTTTGGAAGTGC
>NZ_RLII01000028.1 GCF_004102745.1 Acetivibrio mesophilus
TCGCATCTGACGGCTATACTGCCTACAAGCTTGCTCAACAACAATTCATGTTGCAGAACATGGACTTCAATTTGTTCCAAGTTATCGGTCTTACCAATAATGATCCTGTTTCTACTGAATATCGTTGGCTCAAACAGACAATTGAACGCCTCAACCGAACTTTCAAGTTCTCTTATCAAATCACTAATGGCTATGGTAGCGGGGAAGGCTCAAACACTCATGTTGCACTCTTTGTCGCCTATTACAATTTTCTTCGTCCCCATTCATACACCTACTGGCAGCCACTGAATTTTATCCCGGAACTTGAATCCATTCCTAATATGCCAGGCAAGTGGCAGAAACTAATTGAGCTTTCTCAACAATTGATTTTATCCAAGCAAGTCTCGTAGCAGCGTTTATGCCGCGAAAGCCTCT
This sequence comes from Acetivibrio mesophilus, assembly GCF_004102745.1. Lineage (GTDB taxonomy): Bacteria > Bacillota > Clostridia > Acetivibrionales > Acetivibrionaceae > Hungateiclostridium > Hungateiclostridium mesophilum. The sequence goes on from NZ_RLII01000028.1 coordinate 415, forward strand.
TGATAATGAGTGCCCGGCATGTTAGGCTATCGTGCCGGCATCAACCACCTTCAGAGCCCTTCTGCCTTGTTCAGTGTGGGGGATGCCTCTGATGCCTGCAACATGCCGGCAGAGGCTCATTGTCAAGAGGACCGTGGAATAAATGCGGAACTTTGGTATATTCTTCACTTTTCAAGGTGCATTTTGTCTCGATAGTGGCAGGCCACATTTTTCATATGCTACTTTACACTATCCTTTAGCAATAACCCACACATATATATAATATATTATATTATATGATTTGTCACGTTTTTTAGAATTTTCTACTATTTTTTTGCTGTAAAATATTTAGTTAACTTATTTTTACCGCTCTCTCGGAAATTTGTCTAAAGTTTTTAATAAAAATCTCTTAAGAATAGTCAAGTCTGTAGAATTAACTTTGCCATCACCGTTCAAATCTCCAGCCTCAACCCCTTTTTCCGGCACTTCGATAATCTTCAACAGGTATCTCTTCATTACAGTCAAATCCGTTGAAGTTATATACCCATCCTGATTCATATCTCCATATAAAACAGGGTCGACAGGGGTTCCGTCTACAGTAAATGTATATACAGATGTCCCTTCTCCCTTATTAAGCTCAATGGTCTTAACAAAAGACTCTTGACCCGGAACATTTACAGTAACTTCATATATGCCGTGGAAGCCTCTGAAGTCAAATGCACCTTTGCTGTCGGTAGTACCCGAAGTAATTGTGGTCCATTCCTCCAGCAAAGCTTCGTATCTTCTTCCTGCCTCATTTATAGTCCAGTCCTGATCCACTATTGCAGCATCCTGCCCTCTCCAGTGGACACCTGCCCAGTAGCCCCACATTATAACACCGTCAACGGATGGATGACTGAATGCTATACGGTAAAGATTTTCAAGGTTCTCCGCCCTCTTATTTACATCCGGTGTTTTAGAATCATATTCGGTTACCCATATAGGAATCCCCAAAGTTGCCAAATTATCCAGTCTCGCCTTTACAACAAGGGGATCAACAGCTTCATCAAAATGCCCCTGTACCCCTATACCATCTATCTCGGCACCGTTTTCCAACAGCGATTCAATCTGCCTTATGTAATCATCACCCTCAGCATAAGTGATAATGTTGAAATCATTTACAAAGAGCTTTGCATCGGGATCCAGTTCTCTGGTTCTCTTAAACATATAAGGCCATATGGAATCTCCCAGACGACTCTTGAAGAAATCCCCATGGAGCATCTCATTGTTTACATCCCAATGAAGGAATTTGCCCCTAAAATGGGGAACGACACTGTCAAGTCTTGCATCTATCGCTTTTTTAAGAGCATCTCCTGTAAGCCCTTTAATCCAAGACGGCTGCCATTCATCAGGTTCCCAGAATACGCAATGACCTCTGACCTTTATATCGTTCTTTGCACACCAATCATACAAACTGTCCGCATTAGCATAGGAAACATTGCCCTGACTGCTTTCGTTAGAGTACCATTTTGCTTCGTTTTCAAATACTGCCCACTCATAATGATCTTTGAAAAACTCGGTATAACGGGAATCATACATTGCATTTACGGTGATAGCAGATCCAAACCCAAAATCATGTTTTACCTGCCTCACATCAAGGCTCACCCCTGAGACCGGCTTATTGTTTGAATCCACAATCTTTATTTTTGCGTCCCTTTTTCTAATTTGCTCAATTCTTGCATTTGCCTCTTCCTTCCATGTCGCAGACGAACCTACTTCGGTCACTGCGATGTCATCCACATAGTAGCTGACACCTGCTGTTGGGCCTTCTATATAAAGCTCAAGGTTTGTAACATCAGTACCGGTATAATTGTATGGTCCTGACAGCCTATACCATTTGGAACCGTCAACAGTACTTAGCGTTATACTGTCATACACCGGTTCCTTCCCGTCATCGACTTTCTTCATTGATATTTTGACTTGATGGCTTCCTGTTCCCACAATTTTGACCCATGCCGAAATTTGATAGGTCATACCTACGGTCAGCTTATCAAGCATGTCCTGAGCTACACCATTCCACTCCTGAGTCCTGTCATCAACGACAACGCAATAGCTTCCGCTGTGGGCATCAGTGTCAACTACATCGATACTACAATCTCCATAAGGATACCACCCTTCTGTGCTCCCTAGCTCGAATCCCGGATTGAAAAGTAGATTGTCTTCTGCTGCCAAAGCCCCATCCATAGGGATAATAAAGGTCAGCAACAAGGTAACAATAAGAATAAGTGTTCCTGCTTTTTTCATGAAAAAATCATCCCCCTAAAAAAAATACATATCGTAACTATATTGCTTCGCAAAATTAGAGGGTTTTAAGTCGCTTAATTCATTTTTTTCGGAATAAAGTTTCCTTGAAAAACAGAATTGTAAAGTATAAAAGTAACTACAATTAGAAGGGGAAATGTCGGCATTGCAAACCTGCCTTCCCCGCCTTCAACCAAGGCTATCAGAATTGATACTCCAATAACTAATATATATACAAGAGAAAAAACAAGCAATATATTATTACTGATTTTTTTCCCAGTCTGCCTCCTTGTTATGAAAAATACTAAGGGGGCTACTAAAAACGGTAATTGCAATAAAATCAAAATACTCCTTTGAAGAATGTTAATAAATCTAACAGGCATAGGGACACCCGTCTCTGTCCTTATAAGGATTCCAAAGGTTTTCCAAAAATTCACTTCCGATCTTAATACAGCTCTAAAATATACATCAGGCTTCTTTAGCATAACTTTTATACACATATCCTTGACTTTCTTCGACAGTTCCTCATAGTTAAGCCCGGTTTTTTCCTGCAATTCATCTGTTATTGCCCATATCGTATCGATATGAGGAGTTCCTTCCCGAATATTTTTATCTCTTTCCCTTATATATACTTCCTTAATGACATTATAAGGATAATCATTCGGCGCCAACTCAATATAGTCCCCTGCCATCTCCATAAAGGCAAACCCACGGCCTGTAGCTATGCTGAATGTATTATTATATTTCAAGTTTACATATGACCAGCTAACTACAGAAATAGCCAGAGGTATCAAGCTTATAAAAGAATATAATATTATCTTTGGAAGTTTATATTTTTCTTTCCATAAAGCAAACAGAAAATAGACAGTATATAAAAATGGCAGCACAAAATATATAGGTCTTGTTAATCCGGCAATACACGAAAGTACTATAACAGATATTATCTTCAAAAACACATGGTTTTTATTGGTGTTTATATTCGTAAATAATGCAAAACTCAGTATTATGAAAAAAGCTGCCGTGGTTTCACTCAAAATAGCCATTTCAAAGAACAAAAACGGTATAAACAATGAGTAAAGGCACGAAGCAAGCAAGGATATCATTGTATTATTTGTGAATTTATAGATGATATTCGCAATTAAATATGAAATAGTTATTCCCATTATCATTTGTATGAGAACGACAATTTTGAGGTTCAATCCCGATAATAATATAATAAACGGATATCCCGGAGTCCTTAGCCCGTCAAAATTTGAAAAATCAAGTTTTGCAATCATATTTGCCAACTCAATGTATGATTCTGTATCCGGACACATTATTGGATCGGATGTAAAAAAAATCACCAAACGAACAACTGAAATAAACAAGGTATACAATAACAGCACTGGCTTAAACTTCATTTTCTCGTCTCCACACATTATGTAATTTCTTATTGTTTGTTGTTAATGATTGCCAAGTTAAGTAATTATTAAACTATATCAAGTATATCAGTGCTATTTTATCCCTTCAACCTACATTTTCCCTTATGTTGAAAAACCAACTACAACAAATGATCTGATAGCTCCCTCTTTTCTGAATTTTCTCTTAATATCTAATATTTGAAAATAAAAAAAGACTTTGGAATATCCAAAATCGATGAAAATTTTGATTGCAAAATATATAGGATGAATCTTGATTTAATTGAGATAAGGGAAATTACAATAAATGTTGAGAGAATTTGTCCGTTTACAATTCCTGGAAGCATATGCATTTGTCAAGGCCAAAATGCCATAGCAATACATTGCATCCTTTACAAATGTACATACTTCCAGTAGTTATAAATTAAGAAAATTTTACCAATTCGCTATGATCTGCCTAAATAAATATACTGATTTTATTTATTTCGCTCATATATAATTCTTAGCCCTTCCATTGTAAGAAGTCCATTAATTTCATCTATTGTCTCGGATTCGCTGGCAATAAGCCTTGCCATTCCGCCGGTAGCAATAACTTTTATATTGTCTTCCTTCATTTCCTTCTTCATACGTCGCACTATATAATCAACTTTTCCAACATATCCGTATATGATTCCAGCCTGCATACTGGCAACTGTATTGCGTCCTATTACCGTTTCGGGCTTCGTGAGATCTATTTTCGGAAGTTTTGCCGCCTTCTGATATAACGCTTCTGCAGAAATCTTTATCCCGGGACAGATTACCCCTCCAAGGTATTCGCATTTTGATGAAACTGCACAAAAGGTTGTGGCAGTGCCAAAATCAACAATAATAAAAGGTCCTCCGTATAGTTCGCACGCAGCCACTGCGTTGATAATCCTGTCCGCTCCTACTTCCCTTGGATTCTCATACTTTATATTTATTCCGGTTTTGATCCCCGGCCCCACAATCATTGGTTCCCGCTTGAAATACTTTCGTATGGCATGTTCGATAGAATACATTATAGGCGGTACCACAGAAGCTACAACTACCGCTTCAATCTCGTCAATATCCAGCTTTTCATAATTAAAAAGACTTACCATAAACATGCCGTATTCATCTGAGGTCTTTCCCTTGCTTGTCTCCATCCTCCAATGATTCAAAAGATTTGTGCCATCATATACCCCAAACACAGTGTTGGTATTTCCAACATCTATAACCAATATCATTTTAATCACATCTCCAAATGTCTAAACTCCAAGTCTCATACTCTTGATTTCTTTTATTTCAAGCTTTATTTCCTTTTCAATTCTTTCAATATCCAGCTTAATGTCTTCCACAGTTTCCTCAGCTTTTATTCTTCCCGAATCCCTATAAGAATAGCTGTTGTTTTGTGTGCCACCTGTTCTCGGCTGCCCATTTTCTTTTCTAAATCCGTTTCCTTTATGAAAGTTGTTATTTTCCTTATAAGAATTTTCATCCCTGCCGGGACGCGGACTTTTTACATTGGCATTTTCTCTGCTCTGTTTATTATCTTTTAAATTCGGCCTGTTTTCCTTTGCGTAATTTCCATCCTTATTGTAATTATCTTTGTTGTAATTGCTCTTATTTGAATAATTTCCCTTGTTCGCACCCTGATCATTGTTATTTCTTCTATTATTATAATAGTCTCTTCTTCTGTTATTTCTGTTACTGTTATTATTGCCGGTATTTTTATTTGTGTTGCTTGCGCCGTTATTAACACTGCTATTATTGCTGCTCCTGCTGCTATTTACACTGTCGCCACTGTTGCCGTTATTACCGTTGATATTATCAACCACTATGAATCCCCCTTCTGGAATAAGTATCTCCTCCCTGTTTGGGTCAAAATAAAATGTTCTTCAAGGACATCTTTGTTTGACTGCAAGTCTCAGGTCTTAATCATTATCGTCATAATCACAATTCCAATAAAGCTTTTGCATTTAATCCCAAAATGGCATTTTCAGCCTCTTCCCCAAGATTAAGTCCTTTAAGCTTTGAAATTGCCTCCCCCTGGTCCATCCAAGGAGAATCTGTCGCAAAAAGAATTTTCTTTAAGTCATGGTTCTTAATAATCCTTTTTGCCTGTTTGTCATCAATAAAGTCCAGACTGTATGAAGTATCCAAATAGATGTCGGTTCCCACTAAAAATCGTTCTACATCGTCCCAGAAGGAGAAACCTCCCATATGTGCAGCTACAACTTTGCACCCCGGAAATGTCCGAACAATCTTTTCAAGTCTTTCAGGTGTCGCATGATATGGCGCAGGAAGACCAATATCCACACCTGCATGGAATACCACTATAAGGCCTAATCCAAAAGCTGTCTCATAAATCGGAAACATCTTTTTGTCATCCACAAAGAACTGCTGATAGTCGGGATGGAATTTTATACCTCTAATTCCCATATCCTTCATCCTGAAAAGCTCTCTTTTCCAATCTCCATAATCCGGGTGAATACTTCCAAACGCAATGATCTCTTCATCCTGAATTTCAGCGGACCAGTTATTGATATTTTCTGTCTGTGTCGCTTTTGTAGCAATAGAGAGAACAACTGATTTTGAAACACCGGCCTTTTTCATCGATTCCTTCAATCCACTTATTGTACCGTCAACCCTTGGAGGAATGCCGGCAGTCGCAGCAAGCTGCGAGACAGCTCTTGGAGCAAGCTTATCAGGAAAGCAGTGTACATGGAAGTCAATAATCATTGTACAACTCTCCCAACATATAATATAACATAATATTAAATTAATATAATTAATCTATATAAACAATCCTATGGGCTATGTATATCCCAAAAGTCCTCTTACAGAAACCTCTCCCGACAAAACTTCTCTTACTGTTCCGTCACTTAATCTTACTATAAGCCTGCCATTTTGGTCTATATCCTGTGCAGTACCAATATACTGCTCTTCCTTGTAATTTATAAGCACCTCTTTTCCCAGCGTTACGGAATACTTTTTCCATTCTTCAATAATTACACCCACTTTGCCTTCTTTAATTGTGTCATATACTTCTTCCAGTTCCGACAATATTGTTTTTACAAGATGACTTCTCCTGAATCCAGAGATATCCAAACCATGCTTCTCTTTTAAATAAATACCCAAAGATGTAGCTCTGTCTCTTATCTCTTTAGGAAACTCAGATTCCTGCTGGCTAAAGTTCATCCCAATCCCAAGGACAAGATAATTGACTCTTTCCATTTCCATACTCATTTCCGTAAGGATGCCGCAGACTTTTTTCCCATCCAGAACTATATCATTAGGCCATTTTATTCCGGCATTTACGTCCATAGCTTTCTTTAATGCGGAGGCTACTGCTACCGAAGCAGCAAGGGTAATAATTTGAACATCCTCCAATCCAACAGCCGGGCGCAACACAATAGACATCCATATTCCCTTCTTATCCGTGGAATCCCAGCTTCTACCCAACCTTCCCCGCCCCTGGGTCTGGCGTTCGGCCAGAACAACCGTGCCGTCATCGCAGCCCTTTTGAGCAAGTGTTTTTGCATAGTTATTGGTTGAATCAACCTCGGAAAAGCAGTGAACACTTTTGCCAATAGTTTCAGTGTCAAGACCTTCTTTTATTTCCCATGGATTAATTATATCAGGCACATAACTTAATTTATAGCCTTTTTTTGAAGAAGAATCAATAACATAACCTTCTTTTTTTAGCTCGTTAATACATTTCCATACAGCAGTCCTTGATACTCCAAGGCCGCTGCTCAGCTCCTCGCCGGAGACAAACTCCCCCTTTGAGTCTTTTAGCTTTCTTAAAATAACATCTTTCACCTTTACCCTCTCTTACTAAAACTAAATGTCAGGCTTTTTTGCCATAAAAGCTTTGCCTGCCTCTTTATCCAGAAAAACAACTGCCTTACTTCCTTTATCTTCTACCTTTTCTAATTTACCTTCTTTTTCCAACTCACAGTAGAAATAGTACAACATTATATCGTTGATATTAGGATAATCTTCTTTTAAGTTTTCAACAATATTATTTATATATAGTTCCTCAGAATTATCAAATAAAACAGGCGAATCCAACCTTTTATCCAAAAGGCTTATGTGCTCACTTATAACAGTGCTTGTAACAAGGCACTCCGGAAGTCTGTACAATCCAAAGGGATAATCCTTAATCGGCATAATTGAGTCAAGATAAAGCCCCATCACCGCTTGATGATTAAGTCCAATCTCATACAGGTATCTATCCGCCACAAAGCAATACTCTGAAGGCAGCTCAAGCTTAACGCATTTTAAGCTTTCAGACCTGTATTTCTCAATATCATCTTTAGGATTTAAGAGTGCTGATATGCACTTCATTTTAGTATTTCCTATAATTACTTCCTTTTCGAAACACTCTGACAGCTTCAAACCGCACTCTACAGCATTTTCAACTTCCTCTGCAGGGATGTAGTAGTATACTTCTACCATAGAGACACCTCCAAAAAGCTTACCTTTGTACTGTACCAAACAATCCAATTATACTAATTATAACACTTCAGTTCAAAGAAAACATCTATTGCCTCGTTATATTATTTTAGCAGATTCAAGTCAAATCACAAACTGTTATTTTCTTATATAATCTTACCCCGTCCCTATCACTGCATTTATCCAATGCGTCCTGAATATTTATGCCAAAAAGTTCTTCCCCCTCATAAATCTCCATCAACGGCCTTAGAACAAAAGCTCGTTCAAACATTCGCGGATGGGGAATTGTCAACTTAGGTGTATCAATCCTCAAATCACCATAAATAAGAATGTCTATATCAATGGTCCTAGGCCCCCAACGAACTACGCGTTCCCTCTTAAGAAGCTTCTCAATCCTCAAAAGTGCCTCAAGAAGTTCCTCCGCTCCAAGAGAAGTACTAATTTGCACAGCCATATTTAAAAACCGTCCCTGTTCGGTATAGCCCACAGGGTCAGTCTCATAAATACTCGAAATATTCTTAAGGCTTACATCGGAAATAGCAGAAATATTGTTTAGGGCATCAAGTAAATAGCTTTCCCTATCCTCTATGTTTGAGCCCAAAGATAAAAACACATTATAATTCATTGGAAAACCTCTCTATTTCCACTCCCACCCATTTAAACTCCCCTTCTATAGGAGCATCAGGCTTTCTAACCCGGACAACAATTCGGTCTATTTGCCTATATGTCGACAAAATTTCCCGGGAAATGATATGAGCAAAGCTCTCAATTAGTCGAAATTTATTATTCTCATTTATACATTTTATAATATCATATATTTTTGAATAATCCACTGTTTCTTCAAGTTCATCCGTTTCCCCGGCTTTCCTCAAATCCACAAAAGCTTCAATATCAATATAGAAATTCTGCCCCTTCTCCCTTTCCTCAGGGAAAACACCGTGATAGCCATAAAGTTTTATGTCTTTAAGCATTATTTTATCCATAACAACTATATCTCCAATTCCCTCTCTACCGTAAAAATCATACTCTTACCATCGCATCGGTCATCCTGACCACCCGTACCATTTCCTTTACATCGTGGACTCTCACGATATCCGCTCCGTTGGCAATGCCAAGAGTGATGGTCGCGGCAGTACCTTCAAGTCTTTCATTTACAGGCAAATCCAAAACATTTCCTATAAGAGACTTCCTTGATGTCCCAAGAAGGACCGGGAGATTCAGGGTATTTAGCTCCCTCATTCTTCTCATTACCTCAAGGTTGTGCTCCAAGGTCTTTCCAAAGCCTATTCCGGGATCAACGACCATGTTTTCTCTGGTAATTCCTACCTTTTCAGCTATCTCAATACTCTTTCGCAAGAATCGTATAATATCGCCCATGAGGTCTCTGTATTCCTTGGTGTCACTATTATGCATCATAATAACCCCGGCACCGTGCTTTGATACAACCTCCGCCATAGCCGGGTCTTTCTGAAGGCCCCAAACATCATTTACGATACAGGCCCCTGCACAAAGAGCCTTTTCTGCAACCAAGGCTTTACTGGTGTCAACCGATATAGGTACATTGAGCTCCTTTGAGAGACTTTCTATTATCGGTACCACCCGGTTTATTTCCTCCAGGGCGTCAACCTGCTGATATCCCGGCCTTGTCGACTCTCCGCCTACATCTATTATATCGGCACCGGCATCCACCATTTCCTTTGCCCTTTTTATTGCACTGTCAATCTTAATATACTGCCCACCGTCAGAAAAAGAATCCGGGGTAACATTGAGTATCCCCATAACATATGTTTTTTCATCTATGGGTAATTTATACTTGCCGCACTCAAAGTACTCCGGTTTACCCTTCTCCAAGCCCTCCAGAAGCCTTTGGATTTCATTGGCTATCTCCTTGAGGCTCCCGCCTTGCATACGAAGCTTGTACACAAGTCTATTATACTGACTGTACGTACCCATCAAAAGAATATCGGAGCTTTCCGTGCTAAAACTCGCCACACCTCTGTTTACAGCAGCGTCGCCGCCTTTGCCCAGCATTTCCTGCTTGATTATATTCGCCTCAAAGGTGCTTACATCTTCAAGCTTTATAGCAATAGACAATGCTTTAGGCGATAGCCATGTTATGGCCGATGCATCCACACCGATTTTGCGAATCTCTTCTCTTGCTTCATGCATATCATTTATATAGACAATTCTTGCATTTATCATATAAATCCCACATCCTTTTCAATTAGAAATGCTCGAGAACTAAAAATACCTAATTTCTGCCGAAATCCCCGAATCGTCCACCTTTAAAACTGCATAGGAATACTGCTTCTGCATCCTTTTATCGGTGGGTGAACCGGGATTTACATACAATACGCCGTCTATTTTCTCGTTATAGGGTGCATGGCTGTGTCCAAATATCACACAATCCACCTTATCCTTCGCAAACACCGCCATTGCCCTTTTTAATGCAGTGGCTCCGCCGGCTCCATGGGTTATGCCGATTTTAAATTCACCCACATTTAGTATCTTTTTAATGCCCAGCCTGTCGTGCATATAATAATCGTCATTATTTCCCGCCACAGCCTCAACTGGCGCTATCTCTTCCAGTTCATATATTACATAGTCTTTTAAAATGTCCCCCGCATGAATTATAAGATCCACTCCACGAAGTCCGTCTAAAAGTTCCTGGGGGAGGTTTTTTATCCTTCCTCCTATATGTGTGTCCGATACCACTCCTATTATCATAAACTTGACATCAACCATCCTTAAAAGTATTCTTGAATATCTCTTCCATATCCTCTTTAACTACCGTCCGAGCATTGGACAAAGTGCTGTTCTGCTTCATTGCCAAGCTTGCATAAAGCTCAATCTCCTCTTTGGTCAAAACAGGTCTTTTGGGAATAAGTCTTTCAACTATTTCCCCAAGGGCATCAATGGACGATAACCTAAGAAGGCTTAGCACATTATCTATTTTTCCTTTCGCCACCTCATAATTATACTTAAGGTACTCTTTCACAAGCAATCCGTTTGCCCTGCCGTGGGGAATATCTTTAAAATATGTCAGAGAATATCCCATGCCATGTATTATTGTTGTACCGGTATGGGATATCACCATACCGCCTAACATCGACATGTATAAAAGCTTTTCCCTCACAGCATAGTCAAACCTGTTGTTTAGAAGGTCTTCCTGGCATTGGCCGAATATCCTTATGGCTTCAACAGCCAAAACATCGCTGACAGGTGTACTCTTTTTTCCCAGATAACCCTCCAGGGCATGGGTAAAGGCATCTATTGCCGTATCTATCGTCGTTTCATAGGACATGCTTTCGGTGTATCGTGCATCAATGAACGCTACAACTGGAAAGGTATCCTCATTGCCAAAGCTCTTTTTGGTCTTTATATCATCGCGGGTGAGAATCGAATAGGGAGTAACCTCACTTCCGGTTCCTGCGGTGGTGGGAATCGCTATTATGGGAAGAGGCTTGTTTTCAAATACGTTTTTGTACAAGTCCACAGGCTCAATATCATTTCGTGCCAGTACGGCTATTGCCTTCGAAGCGTCCAAAGGCGAGCCTCCTCCAATTCCGATGATAAAATCGGCATTAAACTTTCTTGCCGCCTCCCCTCCCTCCTTTACGTTTTCAAGAGAGGGATTATTGGCAACCCTGTCATAAATCTCATAATCAATGCCGTACTCCTCAAGCACTTCGATAACATCCTGAAGGGCGCCGCTGGCCTTTGCAGAGCTCTTTCCCGTCACAAACAAAGCTCTTTTGCCAAAGCCTTTAAATACCGACTTGTTTTCTTTTATACATTCTCTTCCGAATAAAACCTTTGTGCCTATCTTAAACTTAAAATTCATTTACTTTCATTCTCCTCTACCGATACTTGTTAACATAGCTTATATAGTTTGTGCCTTCAATGCTCTATCCTAAGGACATATTAACTTTTGAATATTTATTATTTTATTATTATAATATAAGAAGCATCATTTTTGAAGGTTTTGCGTACGGTTTTTACGTTGTCACGGTTTATCGACTTTTTTCTATGAATTTTACGCAAAATACAATATATAATTTTTGTAATACTATAAAAGTTATTATCGATAATTTATGTGGTATAATTAGTTGAAAATATCCGGGTAGCATTACTGAAAGCCAGAATTAATTTAAGGAAATGTGGGATTAATTATGTCAAAAAAAATAGGAATAATTGACCTTGGCTCAAACTCTGTAAGGCTCGTTATATTTGAAATAATGCCCAATGGTGCCTTCAAGCTTATTGACGACATAAAAGATACCATAAGGCTAAGCGAGAACATGATTGATGGAAAGCTTCTAAATGACCTTGCCATGCATAAGGCCGTTAAAACCATCAAGCTCTACAGGAAACTATGCAATTCCTATGGCATACCCTGTAATCGCATCATAGGGGTTGCTACCGCAGCGGTGAGAAAGGCAGAAAACAGAGATCAGTTCCTGAGGCTTTTAAGTAGCTCCACAGACATAAATTTCAGGCTAATCTCCGGCGAAGAAGAGGCCTCTTATGTTTATAAGGCGACGATTTATTCCCTGGATATCCATGAGGGAGTAATTGTTGACATTGGCGGTGGAAGCACCGAAATAATCTCCTTCAAGGACAATAGCATAACAAATTCCATATCAATTCCCATTGGCTCAGTTGTCGCAACGGAAAGCTTCCTTGGCAAAGACACCATCAACCCGGATCAACTTGCCCTCCTTGAAGACAGTGTCCGCAAAATGCTTAAAGAGCAGAGCTGGCTTTGGCAAGAGGGCAACAGGACATTGATAGGCTTGGGAGGGGTAATACGAAATCTTGGCAAAATCCACAGAAATCGTGTTGATTATCCGATAAATCATGCTCACAACTATGAAATGAAGATTGACGATTTCTATAGTATATATGATGACCTAAAAAGTATGGACCTAAAATCCCGCAAAAAAGTGAAGGGTATTTCTTCGAGCCGGGCTGACATAATAGTAGGCGGGCTTGCAATCCTTAAAACCATTATATCAATTTGCTCTCCGTCCCACATTCTAATAAGCGGATTTGGTCTTAGGGAGGGTATTTTATTTGACTATATTACCGCTACAAACCCTAGGGTAAAATTTACAGATGCCTTAAGCTTTAGCCTGACAAACTTTATGGAGCTTTACGGCGTAAGGAAGAACCATGCAAAACATGTTTGTTTTCTTGCGCTTTCCCTATTCGACCAGCTAAAGCATCTACATAATTATGGCGAAGAGGTAAGAAAGCTTTTAAAAGTAGCCTCGTTGCTGCATGATATCGGTATTTCCATGGGCTATTACGAGCACTATCGGCACTCATTCTACATAATTTTAAACTCCAGACTTACCGGACTTACCCACAGGGAGACTTTGCTCATAGCAGCCATAGCTGCGTCTCATTCTAAGGATAAGTTCAAGGAGAACTGGCAGAAGCGCTATAAAAAGATTCTTTTGCCGGGAGATACAGAGCTCTGGGAAAAGCTCTCGGTATTCTTAAAGCTGGCAGAATGTCTTGACAGGAGTGAAACAGCCGTCATAAAGGCACTGGAATGCCATATTCTTGCCGATTCGGTCAAAATCCAGACCATAAGGGAAGGGGATTCAGAGCTCGAAATAAGTCTTGCCAATGAGTACAGCAATACTTTTCGCAAGGTCTTTGGCAAGTACCTTATAGTAACATAAACAGTTAATCTTATCTTAATCATTGGAGGCGTTTTATGGGAAAGGAAATCGAAAGAAAATTTATTGTAAACGGTGATGCTTACAAAAGTCTTGCAAAAGGAGTCTTGTACAGACAGGGTTACCTATGCTCCGATATGGGAAGATCGGTTAGAATACGCATATTTAATGACAAGGGATATCTTACGGTTAAAGGCCCGTCCAAAGGTGCCACAAGGGCGGAATTCGAGTATGAAATTCCTGCAGATGAAGCAAATGAAATGCTGGAATATCTTTGTGAAAGGCCTATTATAGAAAAGTTCAGATACAAATATCAATTCGAAGGATTCACCTGGGAAATTGATGAATTCCTTGGGGAAAATCAGGGACTGATAATGGCTGAAATCGAACTTCCGGATGAAAACACTGTTTTTAAAAAGCCTGATTGGATTGGCAGGGAAGTCACCGGCGATCCCAGATATTTAAACTCAAACCTCATTCGCAATCCCTACAAAAACTTTAAAGAATGATTTATCATTAAATAATGAGCGCAAATTATAGCCTTGCCTGTATAAATTGCTTTAATAGGTTCAGGTTCTAATATTTATACAAAAATGTGTATAAATAACCATTTGCATACCGCCATTCTAGCTGATAAACTTAGTTTCAGTGTGTATACATTATACATGAGTTTAAATTAGAATAGAAGGTATTTACAATGTTTAAACCAAAGCTTTTTACTACTTTAAAAGGTTACAGCAAACAGCATCTACTAAAGGATATAACTGCGGGAATAATCGTGGGAATAATCGCACTGCCTCTGTCAATAGCCCTTGCGATTTCATCAGGTGTCTCCCCGGAAAAGGGGCTATATACTGCCATAATCGCAGGATTTCTGATATCCTTTCTAGGCGGGAGCCGAGTACAGATAGGAGGACCTACAGGGGCTTTTGTTGTTATTGTCTACGGAATCCTTTCCCGGTACGGTTATGAAGGTCTTGTTATTTCAACCATTATGGCAGGTATATTTCTTATTCTTATGGGTGTTCTAAAGCTGGGAAATCTCATAAAATTTATACCTGAACCAGTGATAACGGGCTTTACCAGTGGTATCGCCGTTGTGATTTTCTCCGGCCAGATAAAGGACTTCTTAGGATTAAGAATTGATGAGGTTCCCTCTGAGTTTCTTCCGAAGTTTGCAAGCTACATAGCCAACATAAGTACAATTAATTATCAAAGTTTGATAATAGGCATTGTTTCCATAGCAATAATCATTCTGTGGCCAAAAATCAACCGTAAAATCCCGGGCTCACTTATTGCTATCATAGTGACCACCTTGGCATCATTGATGCTAAAGATGGATGTTGAAACTATTGGAAGCAAGTTTGGAGAGCTTTCCTCCCAACTTCCTCCGTTTTCAATACCCAACATTGACGTGGGTTCTATTCCGCAATTTATACGTCCTGCATTTACAATTGCCATCCTTGCGGGAATTGAATCCCTGCTGTCGGCAGTTGTAGCAGACGGTATGGTAGACGATAAGCACTGCTCTAATACAGAACTTATAGCCCAAGGTGCTGCAAATATCGCATCAGCGCTCTTTGGCGGCATACCGGCAACGGGAGCCATTGCAAGAACTGCCGCCAATGTAAAAAACGGAGGTAATTCGCCGATAGCAGGAATGGTTCATTCTCTCACTCTTCTGGTCATAATGCTTGTGTTTATGCCCTATGCCACATTGATTCCGCTATCTACTCTCGCCGCAGTATTAATAGTCGTGGCTTACAACATGAGTGAATGGAGAGTCTTTGTCAAATTCTTCAAGGCACCCAAAAGCGATATTATCGTCCTTCTTCTGACTTTTTCTCTCACAGTCATTGAAGACCTTGTCGTTGCTATAGAAGTTGGAATGGTCATTGCAGCTTTTCTGTTCATGAAGAGAATGGCAGATGTTACTCATGTCAAATCCATATCCGAGAAAATTGAGGATATGCCCAAAGAGGCCGCTTCCCAGTCCATTAATGACAGTAAGATTTCCAACGATGTTATGGTTTACGAAATCAACGGTCCTTTCTTCTTTGGTGCAACAGGCAAAATCGTTGAGGTAATGGATGAAATACAGAAAAAATCACCTAAAGTGATGATATTAAGAATGAGAAATGTTCCCGCAATTGATGCAACGGGATACTCCTCCTTGTATGGACTTTACAAGAACTGCAGAAAAAATGATACAAAGCTTCTTCTCTCCAATGTTCAGCCTCAACCAATGAAGGTTCTTGAAAAGTACGGATTTATAGACAAACTGGGAAGGGAAAACCTGTGTCTTGATTTAGACCATGCCCTATTGGAAGCAGAACAATCCGCATAGCCAATGGGAATAAAAGAGGCTAATGCAAGCGGTTGGCGCAAGGAGTCTTCATTCCTGCGCCAACTTCATCCAATACTCTTTCACATTGCCCACAATGGATGCTAAATGCTCCTTCGGATGCTTGCTTTCCCATTGTTCAAAGTGGCTGAAAGTATGCCCTTCCGCCAATGTGGTTGGAGAATTATTTTTGTCGAAGGGCCCGGACACACCTGCCATCCACCCTTTTTCTTGCCATGATTCGTCGCTTTGACATCTGAACCGAAAAAGATAATACTCTTTATCTTCATCGTCAAATATATTCATCAGCTCTATTTCATCCGGCACTCTACCCAATTCGGTAGGATAGACAAGCCAGTCCACCATGTTTGATTCTGCAAAGCATCTCTGATTTCTATACTCTTCAGGATATATTTCACTCCTTCCCATCTTCACGAGAGCATCATAAAACCAGTTTCTCACCTCGCTACTTCCGGCAATATCCATTAAATCTTCCTTCGCCGGCTCACAACCGTGTTTGAGCAAGGAAATCACAGCAAACATCTTCAATCTCATATCTTTTATGCTCATTAATCTCTTTAAAGCCATAGTTATCTCAGGAGCTATGATATGACCTGCAAGATCAAAGTAAACCCCTGCACTGCTCCGAAGCCCAAGATATTTATCATCATCCCAGAGCGAACCATTTTTAATAGTGTAGTTCAAAACTTTATCAACCATACTCAAAATGTCCCGAATTATTTTGCTTCTATGTTCACCCAATACCTCTTCATCAACCAGGTCATTATTAAAATAATATAATAAAATAAGATATATTTGACTCGCAATATCATTATTTTCGGTAAACTTCAAAATTCCCGGAAACAGTATCTGAGGAAATCTGGGGTTTTCCAATAGATTCCCGAAAGGCAGGCTCTTAAGCTTCATATAGTCCTTTCCCAACACTTTTAAGTATGCGATCATTGCCTGCTCATTTCTATATGTTGACAAAAACTGCATCACAGCTATCTTTGCATTCGGATTAAGCTCATCATATATGCTTTCAACTTTGCTTATGTACTCCATATAGGGTTTATCTGCACAAATATCTATCAATCGCGCCGATATGTCTTGCCATTCGTAGGTTGGAGGCGGAAATTCATTCTTGGTCATCTCCAGAACCTTAAGGCCCTGCTCTACGCTAAACTGCATATTTTCCAGTTTGCTTATTGCATCTTCCCTTATCTCCTCCGATGAGCTGTTAAGCTTCTCAAACAGTTCGTCAATTTCATCTCTTTTTTTGAAAAAATCTATAATCCCCATATTCATCTCCCTCTAGTTACTTTGATGCCACTATTACAAGCATTTACTCAGCACATGTAATTTTATACATATAGTTTATCATGTATGTCATTAACCGAAAATAGAAAAATAATAAAAAATTTCATATTGATCTAAAAAAGCAGAATTGCATGGCTTCCCACACAATTCTGCCTTTCTACTGTGATAATACGTCTTATTCCTTAAAATTCTCTATAGCTTTATCGGCAAACTCTGTTGTTACTATTTTTTCGTAGGGCGCTTCCTTTTTGAGTTCCCCTGCCATACTCATTACTTTTTGAAGGAGCTCTAAAGACTCCTTATTCAATATAGGATCCTTGCTCCATGCATCCGTATCCTTATATCTTTTTGCCACCGTCACTAAAGTCTCCACATCCGAATCGGGGAAAGAGGGCTTTATAACCTCCGCTATCTCCTCCGGTGTATGGCTTTCAACCCACTTCTGACCTTTGTATATAGCATTGGTGAATTTCTGAATTATATCTCTGTTGTTTTCTATGTAGCTTTTGCTTGCGTAATATGCTGTATAAGGAATCTCACCGCTTTCTTCTCCTATGGATGCAATTATATATCCCTTGCCTTCCTTCTCCACTGTAGAAGCCACCGGTTCAAACAACGTGACATAGTCGCCCTGTCCTCCGGTAAATGCCCCCGCCATCAATGCAAACTGAACGCTTGTGTCAACATTTACGTCAAGGCCCGGCAACAGGTTATTTTTCTTTAATACATACTCAAGGGTCATTTCTGGAACTCCGCCTTTTCTGCCGCCTATTATCGTCTTTCCCTTAACATTTTCCCATTTGAAATCCGGTTCCGGCTTCCTGCCCACCAAGAATGATCCGTCACGTTTTGTAAGCTGTGCGAAGACAACAGCGTAGTCCTCTCTGCCTTCATTATACACATAGATGGCTGCCTCCGGTCCGGAAAAACCTATATCTGCCTGCCCGGACAAAACCGATGTCATCACCTTGTCGGCACCCTGTCCGTTGGTAAGATCTATCTTGAGCCCTTCTTCCTCAAAGAAACCCAGGTTCAAGGCAACATACTGGGGAGCATAGAATACCGAACGGGTAACCTCACTTAATCGGACAGTGGTATAGTCCCTTTCCCCGCAGCCCGCAAAGGACACCATTAATACTGCTGCTATAATCAAAATTAAAGTAACTTTTTTCATGTTAACACCTCCACATACATATTCACTTTCTCTTTACAACAAGTCTTTCAAACCATGCTACCATTCGGTACATCAAAAATGCGGCGGCGGCAAGTATAATAACACTCGCCATCACAAGATCCAACTGGAACACCTGCCCTCCATAAACAATCAAGTAGCCTAGCCCTGCCTTTGAAACCAAGAATTCTCCCACGATAACTCCAACCCAAGACAGTCCGACACTTACCTTAAGGGCATTTACCATAACCGGTAAGGAAGATGGAAGAACTACTTTTGTAAGTATCTGAATTTTACTTGCCCCAAAGGTTTTAACAAGCTTGATTTTGTCATTGTCGACGCCAAGAAACCCATTTAAAACCTCCAGTATAGTCACCACAATGGAGATTGTCATTGCTATAACCACTATTGCCATAGGTCCGGCACCTATCCATACTATAAAAATCGGACCTAGTGCAATCTTCGGAAGGCTGTTTAGCACCACAAGGTAGGGCTCCAGGACCTTTTCCAAAAACTCAGACCACCAGAGAATTACCGCTATCAATATTCCAATAAGAGTACCGAAGAGAAATCCCAGAGCCGTTTCCATACATGTCACAATAACATGGTTAAAAAGCTCGCCATTTCTGTATAGGTCTAAAATAGTTTTTATAATCCTCGACGGTTGGCTGGAGATAAAGGGATCTATCAATCCAACTTTCGCAGCCAATTCCCAGAAGGCAAAAAATAATACCAATATAGCTATTTGTGTGACGAAAATGATTTGCTTTTTCCTCTTTACCTTCCTCAAATATTTCAAATGTTCCGGTGATATGTTCGGCTTGTTCTTATCAGACATAAACATCAAGCTCCTTCCATATCTTATTGAAATACTCTCTGAATTCCGGTGCTTCTCTGGAACTTAGCGGTGTTCGATTTTCACAGTTCAATTTAATATCGTGTATTGATTTGATTGTTGCCGGCCGTTTTGTCAGCACGATAACCCGGTCGGCCATGCTTATCCCCTCAGATATATCATGGGTAACAAGTATTGCAGTCTTATTCTCCTTCTTAATGATTGAGTATATGTCTTCCGTCACTGCCAGTCTTGTCTGATAATCCAGGGCTGAGAAGGCTTCATCAAGAAGTAGTATCTGAGGCCTTGCCACAAGAGTTCTTATAAGGGCCGCCCTCTGTCTCATTCCTCCCGAAAGCTGCGAAGGGTATTTGTCTTTGAACTCATAGAGTCCATATGTATCCAAAAGTTTTAGTGCATATTCCTTTGTATCTGAGTTTAGCGTCCTCCTTATTTCCGGTCCCAAAACCACGTTCTGATAAATGGTCCTCCACTCAAAAAGATGATCCTTTTGGAGCATATAGCCCACCTTATCGGAAGTCTCCATAACAGGTTTTCCATCCACCAATACTTCTCCTGTGGTTGGAACCATGAGTCCTGCAATTAGCGACAATAGTGTCGATTTGCCACAACCACTTGGTCCGACTATGCTTATAAATTCACCCTCCGAGACCGAGAAGTTAATATTCTCAAGGGCATCGATTTCCCCATTAAGCGAATGGTATTTCATACCCAGGTTGCATACCGACACAACATAATTCATTTTACCACCTCCAACCATTGGGCTTTATATATTATATTCTCGGGCTTTTTAATTTGGGACGGTTTTACATAAAGAAAAATGAGCCATAGAAGCATGTCTTTGGCTCATTCGTTTTAGGAATTGTAAACTTATCAATATATTGTGCGGACAACAACTCACTTCATAATATAAATCAACATCCATATTAGCTTCTGTGCAATAAGCATATCTTCTCTGCATTTTTCCATTCTATCTTTCTCAATGCCATCCTTATGGGCCACTCTATTTCTATAATTGTTCTTGATGTATTCCAATGACCCTATAAAAACCTTGCGGTTATATTCTGCGTCACTTCCCAGTACAAATTGCTGAACGGGGGGCTCTTTATCAAAACTGTTGCAGTTTAGCCTTGTTCCTTTAAAATCCTTCAGCAGGTTCCAATCAATATAGGAGCTTCCCTTCCATTCTTCAAACCTGGATTTGTCTGGCGGCAGAAAATAACTTGAATAGACAGGACCACCTCTGCCAAACTTTAAAAATCCGTCACTGAGCACTCTGATTGCCGGCCCCATCTCAAGGCACTCTTTTGGCTCAGTCTCGTTCTTGTCTTTAAAAAACCTGACCGAATTGGAATCTATATTCATTCCCGGTCCGTCAAACACAATATTGTATTTTATTTTAATGTATATATCGTTAAGAAGGTACTCAATCACCTTGGTAAGGGGTATCATAGACGGAGAATAGTCAAGGCTGTCCGCATCTTCCCTTGAAACCAATGTTCTGTAAACTATCTCAGACGTAATCATCATACTTTTGCATTCTTCATCCAGCCTATCCCAACAGCCTTTGTCGTCCAGCTTAACAAAAAAATCCACTATTTGCTCACGGTCAATGTACTTTGCTGAGATGCGTTTTGTCAGCGACTGGATACGGGGTTCGATAGCTGTAAAAAATTCATCTGCCATGTCTTGGTAGCCAGCCTTCTCCCTAAGCTCCTTGATAGATGTAAGCATACTTTCGATATCATCATCCAGCTTTTCGAGCAAAATGTCCTTGATAACAATATCGACTCTATCGAAAAACGAACGGTTTCTAACAGAAGACGCTCCCCTATCAATATCTCCCAAACGCAAAGAAAGATTTTTTGCCCTATCTACATCATCCCATGATATGACCATTGCAATCTTATCATCATGATGTATATTTCTTATAAATTCATTATCTATATAATTTTTCCCGTAGGTTTGAGCAATCAGAGCTATATAAATTCCTTCGGGATTCGAAAGGGCTAGCATTACATTGTATAACCTTCGGAACATGTCGGATTTGATCTTATCCTGCGCTCCTTTGTACTGATTCTTGATGTTACGGATGTCCTGAATCATGCCCCATTCTTCAAATACCGTTTCCTTTACAAAGTTCCTGAGATAATCAAAACTTTCTTTTTCCTTTGGCGTGCTTATTTTTTGATACAATTCTTCAATAAATTCACATGACCTAATCACTGCATCATGAATATCCTTGTAATTTCTCTGATACAAGAGTTTTTCTCTCTGCAAATCCGCATATAAAATATTCATATATTCATAATTATCACAAAAAAGAATCGTCTGGAATAAGAGTATCAGCACATAGGCACATTGGTAATTGTCCTCGCTTATGTCGGAATAATTGTCAATCATGAATTCTACCGCATCTTTGCTTCTCCCCTCTCCCAAAAGTGCGAAAATGACCAAAGCGGCAAACATGGGGAAATAATCGGTGACATAGGTTTTGAACTTACTCTTTAACATGTTCTTGTTTTGATTATATAGTTTTAATAGTTTAGTACCTATACCGTCTGCTTTTTTAAGCTTTTCATTTGCCTTCCTGATACATTCAAATTCTCCCGCCTTTTGAAATTTCAAAATTTCTTCATTCCATGTTGTGTTCCCCGGAAGTGAAGTAATAAATACCTGTCCGGAACCTCCCACATAGATAAGCAGCTCTTCTATATAACCACACATGATAGATCTTATGGCATCATATCTGCTTACCTCTCCGGATTCACTCAATTTGATAAAGGCGGGTAGAACATACTTTGTATAGATATATAAGAATACTTCTTCATTTTTTGCGTGCGTTAGCCACATTAACGGATACAAGACTCCGGGAGTTTTTAATAATTCAATACCTTCAATGAAACTATCAATATCTGCACAGGTAAGATTGTCATAATCCAAGCTCTTTCCTATTATCTGTTCACAAATAAATTTATATTTAAAACCAGCTGGTACTCTAAAATCTCCATCAATCTCAATTCCCCGCTCTTCCATATATATTTTTTTGAGCAGTTTTGTTTTATCGCAAATTTCCTTGCATTTGTATTTTTCTGAAAGCATCTCCATCAGTTCATCCAAGTCAATTCCAAAATATAATTTACTCAAGTACAATTTTTCAAGCGCTTCCGAGTAAATACCACATTTATATGTATCCCTCAAATAGCGTGCAACTTCATTCATACATCTTGTTTTTACTTCAGGCGATGGATATTTCATATCTCTTTTTATTTCATTTGGTGCCCTCATGGACACACCTCCCTGAGATTGGTATTGTATGAGCTGTACAATTTTAAGCCGATGAGTTTGTATATATATTAATGTAACATCAAAAGGCTAGAACGGCAAATAGGAAAATGCACCAAGGTTTTTTCTTATCTGTTAAGGTTTTTCCCGCTTAATAAGTACTTGTCCCTTAAGGTATATGTTTTAAAATAAATCTTGCCTATTATGGTAACAACTTGCTATAATTAACTTATGTAATTATGTTGGAAGTTAATTTTGCAAGTTTATAGCAACTGACATTATTTTTATGTGTATATACATAAAGTTAAAAGGAAGGATTAGCGACAGTCGCAAGTAAATATAAGTTGTGATGTTCGGTGACGTATGTCGGGAATATTATAGTCCTACGAAATATCATTGATACAAGATAGGCTAATAGTATGAATATTACATATTTGGAGGAAAAAAGTGATGAGAAAAATATTGATTTTAATAGTGATACTATCACTAGTTACAGCCACAGCTTGCTCTAAAACAATAGATGGTGACTCTGTTGATAATAGCAATAAAGAAATTGAGAATACAGATGTTCCACTGAATACTGATAACAGAACTGAACTTGCAGATGTTTACATATTAGCATTAGATTCACTTATGCCAATTGATGAAGGCCTTAATGGAGATATGGAATATATTGCTATAGAAACACAGACATTAGAAAATGCTACCGAGTCAGATAAAAAAGCTGTATTAGAATATTTCAAAAAATATGATGTCAAAATAATGGACGAATCGTTTGAAACTTTAAAAGCAAAGGGAATGGTAAAAGATTTAAACAGTTTGGATGGGCTTCTTCTACGAATTGTAAAAGTTGATAAAATATCAGACAATGAAATTATTATTGAATGTTCTAAGTTCCGTTCGGGATTAGGTGCTGTTGGAGTTAAATGTGTTCTAAAAAAAGAAAATGACAAATGGATTGTAAGCAGTTCACAATTGACGTGGATAAGTTAGAATAGCTAAGTATGTTTTTTTGAGAACAATGCATACATGGATAGAATGAATATCTGGTCGATGTTACATGAAAAACCGGGAGATTTGAAGTAACATTGAGGTATAAATTGTAAACACCGATTATTTGAGTATTTATGAATATATTAAGAGAGGGAAAAAGTACTATTATTAATATGATACGAGGTTTTGGCTTATTCGATCCGATAACTTTTTATAATACTATTTAATCATCGTAAGGGGAATAAATTATGAAACGTAAGTTGTTAATTATAGTTTTAATTTCAACTTTTTTACTCAACGGATGTAATAAAGAAGATAAAACATATCCATTAGAATTTTCTCAAATAAGCAATTCAAAAATAGAAAGTCTTCAATTGGATAACGTTAGTAAAACCATTAAAGAAAAAATAATTGATAGTGAACTTAGCGCTTTTATATTTATGGATAATGAAAATAGTGAATTTCTAAAAGCCGGAATTACTTTGAACGGCAAATCTTATTATATTGGTCAGGTGTCAATGGAGAACACCCCAGACGATTTAATGGGAATTGAGGAAGTTGAGGTATTTGGAAAGAAAGCTGTAAAGATTTACGGAATATTAGGTGCCAATTATGCACAGGCTTTTTATTGGCTTGTTGATGAAAATCCTGAAGATTCAATTATACAGATAGATGGAAACACGTTTGAAATTGATTTGGACGATGATGATGAGAAAGAAATTGTTTCAACTTTTGGCACAATTCCTCAAGCAAAAATATACATGTTGAAAGAAGGCAAAATACATGTTTCTGATATTAATAAAAGCATTGGAGCAAAATTCGTGGCTTTGGTAGATAGAGATAAAAAGTTATTTGTGGTACAATTTAAACCCAATAAACCGGAAGAATATATATATTATAAAGATTCCTTTGTAAAAAATAGACCATCTACAAAATAATATATTTTTGAACTGCCAATTTGATTAGAGGATAAAGATTAGCGCAAAAGTGCAGTTGTACTGCAGTTTATAGAGATATTACAAAAGAAAGCACTCATTTTAGCTGGAACAGCTTTACTTACTTTATTTTAGGGGATTTACTTTATTTTGTTCTGATTTCTCGTTTCGGCAATAAAATTTACGCTATTTATATTAAGCGCTAAAAACCCGACACTTTTAGGTATACTGCTTATGCTAATCTCATATCCACTTATCTCACACACCGTTATTAAAATTGGTCTTGAAGCTGTTGAAGCCGAAGGTAAACCAAATGTTGGCAATAATGAATTGGAAAAGAAATCAGAAATGCTTGACTAAAATTATTTGATTTGATTGCAAGACATGTTAATTAAAATGCAAAAACACCGCCTATGGTGCACAGATGCAAAGGTAAAACTTTAAAGATTTTGATAAAATAATATGAAGAGGGTAGAGTATCTGCAATGTATATAGAAAGTAATATATTGTTTATATTTGGAATACCATTATGGGTATTAATTCGAATAATAATAAATATTGTGAGATATAGAAAAAGGAAACCTTTATCAATAAAAAGAGAATTGCTGCTAAGCGTATTTTATTATTACATATTATGTGTTTTAGGAGTTACGCTTTTTCCATTGATATTATTTTGGGGTGATATTTACGGCTCTTATGCTTCTGTAAATGTATTACCGGTATATACTACAGTCAAAGACATAATTTATACTTGCAGCAATTCCCCAATATCCGACTTTATGGTTAGATTCTGGATAAGGAACATCTTAGGGAATCTAATTCTTTTATTCCCCCTTGGAATATTACTGCCATTATTATGGGACAAGTTTAGAAATATTAGAACTGCAACCGTATTTGGCTTCTTTACATCCTTAAGTATTGAAGTAATACAGTTACTCTCAATGCTTATAGGCAACAGAGGACGTACCTTTGACATAGACGATATTATTTTGAATACAGCAGGGGCCTTTCTGGGTGCCTTATTATTAAACAGGATAATGCGCATTAGAAAACACAAGCGAGTGCATGATTAAATATACATATTGAAATTTGCTCTTTTACATTCGGTCTAGGTATACTTCCATGTTCTTTTCCCATTAACCTAACCTCTTAGCAAACTCGCCATTTGGGCCAAATTCTGTATACTTGATTATATTCCCATTAGCATCTGTTCGATTTTCAACCGAATTCGGTATTTCTTACGACTTTGGTTTGTTCCTTGGCTTAGGATTACTGCCATTCCCGTCATAATCCTGTGCATTATGGACCAAAAATTCCTTGCTCTGTTAGATAATAAGTGTGCCAATCTTCCACCTCAAAATTATATACCTTTATCGACATACCTTTATCGACGTGTCGAAAACTTCTATTTCAACTTTTTCTATAGTTTTTAACTCACCTGTATAAAACCTTAATATATGACCTGCTTTTAGCTCACCCGCCTCTGTCAAGCCCTTGCCTTCACCCCAGAACGTATGCGTATCTGTGGTATTTATCTCTTCTCCGTCAACATATACATGGACTAGCTTTCTTACTTCTCTTACAAATACTTTGCTTACTTTCTTCAAGCCTTTATCTCCTGTCTCAACGTTCTCCGAATATACAAGGTCTCCCTCCTAAACATAAAGTTCATTAATTATTCTCCCCCCAAGTTAACTGGCAGCCTTAAATAATAAGATTTGATTTTTTAATTATAATCCATTTCATTGTACAACCAAAATTTAACGTTCTAGTTGTTAAACTACTGTTAATATCACGATTTGTATTATTTGTAATATTTTTAGTGATGTTTCATTTTATAAAATGGTACATTTTGTGATTATTATATCTATTTCAAAAACTTTTCAAGTCCAAAATAAGCCCATGGGCTTTTTACCTCCAATTCAAACGAAAGGACTGATAACAATGAAATTGATACACGCAGAATATAACCCGATGCATAACAGCATCGACATTAACCACTATGACGGCTACGTCCTCCGGATTGACTGTAATCAGGCTGAATCCGGGATACGGACCACTCCTAATTCCCAGAGGTGTCTGAATGCTCTGGCGATTGATAATCCGCTGGAATATGTCCGGCTTGCGCTGAATGATGAGATGCAGGCATGGGTGGATGCGGAGGATAGTTTGGAAGCTTTTTAATGTCTTACAAGCCCTACCATCGGTAGGGCTTGCCTTTTTCCATATTACTCTGTTATTCCCATCAGATAGTCATATCCTTGTTTATCTGCAATCAAATTATAAGCATCAATAAATTGAACTACAAAATTGCGAGCACTATCTTCATTATTACGAAGCCAAAAGTCATACATTTTCTCTACTCCACCCAATGTCTCCTCCATATATGCAAACCAATGCTTATACCCATTAGACTCATATTCATTTTCAGTCCAATCCTTAAAGCAGATTTCATAGGGCATTCTGACATCGCTAATAGTACTCTCAAATTCCGAATAACGAATCGGATCTTTAAGTAATTTAAACATTCCCTCTTCAACATCTTCAGGCAAAAACATTATATTTTGACTTCTATTCTCTACATAATCCAATTGTGCTCTACTTGCTTTTCTATAAAGATCATGATCTAACACAATCAAACTATTTAAAAACTCGGGTACTTTTTTTTCATGCAAATGCAAGTAATGAGTAAAGCCTAAATTAACATCAACAATATTAAAATAATTTTCAAAATTATATTCTAAATGTTGTGATAATAAATATAAAAGAAAGTGTTTTGCACGCTCATCTTCCAGATATACATTTACGCTTTGCCTTACCATAGAAGGTTGCATATTCATGTCATCAGTAATTTCTTTTAACTCTGAAGATTTTCTTACATTACGTCCTTTTACCATTCGCTTGCTATCACCAACTTCTCCAACATAATATGATTCAAGATAAATTATCTCACTTTCATAATTATATGAAATTGTTGATACATCTATACCCTTTTCTAGCATTTTACGAATTTCTTTTCGCTGCAAGTTATTTACCTCTTGCAAAACCATTGGCGAATGTGTTGTAAATATTATCTGAATATTGTATTCTCGAGATGTTTTATACAGAAAATTCACTAATTTTTTTTGCGAATAGCCATAAAGAGTTGCGTCCAACTCATCAATGAGTAATATTCCACCTTTGTACTTATTGCCATATTCATCCTTCAAACGCTTAAAAGACAATATAGCCAATATTATCTTTCCTATGTTGCTCTCTCCCGCAGAGTTTGTAAACACATCATGTGTACTATCATTTACACCCACAAAATTTCTTCGTGCATCAGCTTTTTCCATGGTAGCAACTGCGTTTTTTGCCTCTTGAATCGATAATAATTCTTTATATGTTTTTACAAAATATGTATTTTCCTCTTCCGTTAATTGTATATCTATATTCTTTGTCTTTCCTGTTTCGCCAATCGGAAATAATCTGCCTAGACTCAAATAATAAACAGGTAACTGCACATAGCCAGTCCCCTTCGCCTTGCTTTTAGCATTCCAAAAGCGAATATCATTCGGATTTGTTTTAGTTGGACGCCTAATACTCATCATTTTGATTTCATCATCATTATAATAGCCTCTTTTATAGAACTTCAAAGTCCAAATATGTTCTCCATGATGATCAAAATTTTTCGAGATTTTAAATTTTTCTTTAAACTGCGATTTGAAATTATATCCATCAATAGTTGTGCAACCATACATTGGATGACCACTTGAAATAGTAAAAGGTTGACCTAACATACCCAGCAATGTTGTTTTTAAAGTGGCATTTCGTCCAGCGATAGCAGTAATATTCTTACCGATATCTAAAGATAAATTTTCAATCGCACGAAATTTTTCTACTTCTATACTTTCAATTATCACGATTCATTCACCTCGCGTAAATTAATATTAATTTCCTGATTTAGTAACTCTTGATTCGTCGGGCAAAACTTATTATCATTAAAAACTATTACTTCTGAACTCTTTCCTGTATTAGCTGCACTATAATTCAAATCATACCTCCTTATACACTGTTGCTTATACAATTCTATTATTTCAGGAGTGTCATCATAAGTAATAATCCAATTCCCTGGAACCCCATTTAAAATTAACTGAGCAATCTTAGCATGATCTTCTTTGTCAAAAAAGTTCTTATACAATTCTGGTCCCTTATTAAAATATGGTGGATCAAAGTACGTCAACGAATTTTGACCATAGTTAGGCAAAACATTCTCAATAAAACTAACAATTTCTTTGTTGTATACTTTGATATGCTTTTTATATTTTGCAATCGCTCGAATTCTCTCCACTAATTTTTCTGCATTGTATCTTGCATCTATTCCATAATTTCCTGTTTGTTCAAATCCTCCTATAGGTCCACCCTTTAATATGCCGGACCTATTTGTTCGATTAAGAAAAAATGTAGCAAAAGCCAGATCTAAAGAATACTTTTTGTTTTGTTCTACATATATCTCCTTTTGTTTTTTCCATTCATCAATGTTAACCGGCGTATATAATATTCTATCCACAAGATTTTCTGACTCACTAATTATTGCCCTCCACACCGAATAAATAGCCTTGTCATAATCATTTATGACGATATCATCTACATAACCTTCCATCAAGAGCATAAGAGCTACCCCTGCTCCCCCAGCAAACGGCTCAATATACGTACCATTTTTAATATTCATTTTATTTATCATCAATCCCATAAATGGTGCAAGTTTACCCTTACCCCCAGGATAACGTAATGGCGAATACAGCATTAAAAGCCTCCATTTCTTAACTATTGAGACAAATTTCAATAATCCGCCTCAAATTGTCAAAATAAAAAATCAAAACATCTTTGTTTGGTACGACTGAATCATAATGTACATATCCATTAAAAATACTAAAAATCTTATCACTCTTTTTAAGTTGAACCAAATTGCTGTGTTCTACAGAATTCAGCAACTTCTTGACCCGCATACTTTCTAGTGCGGCCACATATGTTCCTTCAAGATGACCCTCATCTATTTTACTTGACTCATTAACTCTATTTAGATAATACTTCAAGCTCAGTTCCAATAAAACTCTCAATAAAACTGCCTGGGCATTAACACAATAATTTAAATTGAGTCGCTTTAATTCATTAATAATATCATTTATTTTTACAACAGTACAATTAACTTTAAAATCTTCCGGAATCAAAACATTTCTCTTAGATGTAAATTGCTTATTACTAGTTGCATTCACAGCCTTTTCTTCTTCCTTGCCGCTCATCTTCTCACTAGTTTCCGGTTTTACATCTACATTAGTCTTCGGTTCAGGTGCTACATAGATATTTTTATTCCCAGATTTATTTTCAATAATCAATTTGTTGTCTTCCAAAAATTGCATTAATTGAGGAATATCCTCGTATGTACTTCGTGTTCCGTTAAAATCACTTGCGTAATCCGGTATAAATGCAGCTTGCGCTACAATATGCAATATTTTGTCAAACACATCCTTTGCCAGAGACGTTTTTATATGATAATCATCATCATAATCTAAATCAATAATTTCCCTTAGTCTTTTAGCATCCGCCTTAGAAGGTTTTGCACTAAAAAGTCTTGTTAAACGCGTTGTTTTTATTTCTTGTAAATTTAAATATTCTTCGCACTCAGTTTGTGTCCAAAAAGGCAATTTTAACACATAATCAATGATTCTATATTCTTTTAATCCCGTTTTTATTTTAGCCAATGACACCCCTGTTATCATTGATATTTCTTCAATCGACTTTCCAGCATCAAATTCTAATGCAAAAAATTTATGTTTGGAAATCGTTGACCATTTTTTAATACCATCTATATGCTTTGCCGCTAAAGAACTTTGTGCTTCCAGACGATTTTTCATAACATCTGCATCTACAACTGCCAATGTCTGCTTTAATTCATTATTCATCAATAACGATATTTTATCGACAGATGCTAATCTTCTATTTGCTATTAATTGAGGATTCATTAGTATCTTACAAGCACATATTCTACGATTCCCCTCTAATACAATCCATCTTCCATTTTCTTCTGTAATAATTACTCTTTCTCCAGCATATAATCCGCCGCTTTTTGCAATATCCTGTGCCAATTGTTCTACTTCTTCATTTTCGATTAAATAGTCTACAATACTCTGCTGCGTAGGGTTTGGTGGCACTATAAATCGTGGATTTTTTTCATCTAAATAAAGGTCATCAAGTTGTATCTCTTTTGTAGTATATCTAGGCATCTTAACCCTCCTTGCTTTCCGCAATTTCGCACACATCGCCTATATCACAATTCAGAAATTCACATATCTTTATAATGATTTCTAATGATACATTTTCATTCTGATTAAGTTTTGTAAGTGTATTAGGCGAAATCTCTACCTTCTTGCGGAATTCCGCACGACTCATCTCATTTTCTGCTATCTTGACCCATAATTTTTTATAACTAATTTTTCTCATTAAATCGCACCATCCTATGATATATAATAAGCCATATATATACAAAATGCAACAAAAACTGTTGCGTTTGCAATAGTTTTTGTTGCATTCATGCCAATATTCTTACACTATATTTCCTGATAAATAATTTTATATAAATCTATTAATCTTTTCTGTCGAACATCTGGGCAGCCTCCAAAACCATTATATCTATCAACATCATTAAATATCGTATTGTTTTGAAACACTCTATCACAACAAAACATTTTATGAATTGTACCTTCTCTCCCAACATGTACCGCTTCAACCTCATCTTTAGAAACCAGTTCACCAATAAATTGGTCGGCAGTAATATCTATTACTATTCTATCCTCCGTTATCAACCACACATGGCGCCTCGCTCTATTATGTTTATATGCACCATTCACTTGAGTAGTTTTTATTCCATGCTCAAGTAGATACTGTCCCAACAAGTCACAAGAATGTTCGCAGCAATCGTCTGGAAATTTGTAAAATGGATATAAACCTCTAAATTTGTCCGCATCTTTAGCTACATCTATGGCATCCCGAAATTGTCTTACTATTTTTTCAATTTCTTCCATCAAATTCCTCCAAATCCAATATCTCTTTTATGAATTGCATCATTCTTTATTTCTCCTTTTCATAATCCTCCATGCCGCAAATCTACCCATAGCCGCTGCCGTCGGAAGTCCGCCCGGTCCCA
Organism: Acetivibrio mesophilus; assembly: GCF_004102745.1. Classification (GTDB taxonomy): domain Bacteria; phylum Bacillota; class Clostridia; order Acetivibrionales; family Acetivibrionaceae; genus Hungateiclostridium; species Hungateiclostridium mesophilum. The sequence continues at coordinate 32,306 of NZ_RLII01000028.1, forward strand.
TTAACCATTGACTTGCCAGCAATACATTATCAAGTCCCTTGACAACTCCCGGTACAGTAATACTCTTAGCCTGCTTAGTAGTTACAAAACTCATATATGCTCCCTTATAAGAGTTGCAATATCTTGTATATGTCATCGGTGACCATACATCAATCACATGTATTTTCCCTGCTAAAAACGGATACTCTTTTTCAACTCTTTGCAATGCTTGTTCTGCAATTTCAGCCTTCCTTTTTTCGTAACTCTCTTTGTCTATATAAAGCGACTCCCAATACTTATAATCGGATTCTGTCTGTGAAAAATTAGTTTGCAAAATAATTTTACCTTCCGGCGCAAAATTAGGTTCGTAATCATACGACTGAATACTCATACGCTTCACAGTCTGACTTCCCACACTCATATCATCGCAAGAAAATATTCTTGTTCCTGTCAATTCCGGAAATACTCCATCTACAGCATAAGCAATTTGAAATCCACTACTAACCGGATATTTATCTCTGTCTGCATACATTTTCATTAAACCTTTTGGCATATACTTTTCTGACAATAGTTTTCGGAATGTATAATCGGTATCGCAAGCACAAATAACATAATCAGCCTCTACTTTGCTTCCGTTCTCTAACAAAATCCCTTCTGCCATTTTACCGTCTATCAAGATTGATTTTACACCCGCATTGGTATGTATTACACCACCATATCCTTTATATTTTTCAGCAATACGAAGTGACATTGCCAACGATCCACCTTTCGGTATATCACCATTTCCTCCGGTCACTGTTCCATAAGATACAAGAAAAGCATACGCCTGATACCCGCTTGGCATATAATCAACGATTGCACGCTGAATTAATGGATGTTTAAAACGCATTGCCAGTTCATTGATATCCATATTTCCATACTCTTTCATCACTTTTCCCATTGCCTTCATCGACATTCCTAATTTCATATAATCAATAAAGTTCATGGCATCAAAAGGCTTTTCCACAGGTACCGTCATTGTTTCCGCCATAGACACATACTTTATCAATTTATTGATTTCCTCTTCGTCTTCAGGCGACAGTTCCAACATTTCTTTTCGCGTTCTTTCCTTATCTCTCCAAAAGGTCAATGTCTGACCATTCAACTTCGATGAAAAAAACATTTCTTTTTCGTGTACTTCCACAGTATCTCCCAATGCACCAATCTCTTTCCAGAGCTCGTGCAAAGCACTGCCCGGTCTTGTTCCGGTCAGCCAATGAATGCAATTATCAATAAAGTATCCCTCTCTCTTCCATCCGGTACAGTGTCCGCCAGGTAGTGCATTTTTTTCATAAATTTCTGTAGTAAATCCAGCCTTTTGCAACAACACCCCTGCTGTCATTCCTGCAATTCCACCACCAACAATTACAACCTTTTTCATAAACTTTTCCCTACTTTCTTCTTACTATGTCAACAATCCACTCTGCCTCAGGCAACTCAATATCCTGATTCGTAGCAAATCGTTCTGCGATTCCCTGTATGCTACACCAAAATGCATTGGATATTACCAAAGGGGAACCTTCTTTAATCGTTCCTTCATTTTGTCCCCATTCAATAATGGGTACAAACTGTTCTATCACATTTACTTTCATTGCTATTTCCCGTATATGCTCAGGTGTCGCTTCACTTCGCTGTGCTTCTGCCATCAATACAAAAAACTTCGCCACAACAGGTTGCTCTTTCATATATGCAAACAACGCTTCTGTGAAGTTTACAAAAAAATCAATGGCATGCTCACACTTCTGTTCTCCCGGATATGCGGTCCCTTCCAATCCCATTCGGATTAACTCTTCATATAGTTTCTCTTTTGAATCAAAGTAATGAAACATTAAGCCAGTACTCATATTTGCTCTTTTTGCAATATCCGTAATCTTAGTAGCTGCATAACCTCTACCAACAAATAACTCTAGTGCAGCTTGTATAATTTCTTGTCGTCTACGTTCTTTTTGTTCCTTTCTCGTTTCCATTTTATAACCTCTATTTTTGAATAATATTTCATTGAATATTTATTCAAATATATCATAGGATTTTTCTTTTGTAAAGAGCAAAACACCCCAAGCAGCATCCCTACCACTTGGGGCATCCCCTACCGTCCCATCCCGGCAACCTTCCTATGCACCCACTCCTTCACTTCGCCAATCCGCTCCCGGAACACATCAAGCATGTTCCTTCCATTGATTACAAACTGTTTCATGAATTCATAGGCTTTTTCCAGCTTATCCTGCAAGACCTGAATCTTACTCCTTAGCTGTTCATTCTCGTAGGACAAATCCACCACCTTATCAAATAAATCCGTATTCTCAGTGTCCGTTGATAACCTGTGGTACAAATCTAAGGCGATCTCCTTTTTACGGGTTGCTTCATCCAATTTCTCCGTCACTCTGGAAAGCTTCCCTTGTGCCTGCTCCACTTCTTTCTTTTTATCCGTCAGAAGCTCATCTGCCTTCAGATACTCCGACTTGGAATACTCCACTTTTTCTTCCCATTCTGCCACATCTGATTTCTTAATCTCAATCAGTGCATCATTGAACTCCAGCACCATATTCTTGGCGGATATCTCTTCATCCAGCTTTTTCATAGTCTTCTCTGACAGGGTTTGAATATGCTGCAGAGCATTTTCTTGCCTTTCTTTCTCACGTTCCGCTTCCAATGCTTTCTCTGCTGCACGCTCCCTGCGATAATCTGAAAGAAGTAAATCGCCTCGCTCATTCTTACCCTTGTAAAAGCGAGTCCATCCGATATTCTTTTCCATATCCTCTGCAATCCAATTCTTCTGCTCCTCTATCCACTCAACTGCGCCGTAGGCTGTACGCACCATCTGAGGCTTCCTCCCCTCCGGTGTATCCTGCCACACCAGCTCATCTGAGGCATCTCTTGCCTGCTCCATAGTGGTCTTATAACCCATTCGCGTAAAGGTCTGTGCCAATGCATTTTGGGTTTTCTGTCCACGACTGCAATTATCGGAATAGGGAACAAATGTCATGTGTAGGTGAGGAGTGGATTCATCTCCATTAAATGCAAAATTGGTAATCACCACACCTGCCTCAAAGGGCGGTTTCCACTCTGGGTCTTCAAGCCTCTCCTTGGATACATAAGTCACATTGGGCACTTCATACATCAGATGCTCTGCAAACCGTAACAGAACATCCTCCGCCCATATGGCTGACAAGTGGTCTGTATCGTACCCGGTATCATCCATATCCCCTATCTGCCAGATGATTTCGTAGGATAAATGTTTCTTTTTATCCTTTTCAATCTTCTCATAATAGGTTGGTGGATCATCCTTGGCCCGACTCTTTTTCCGCTCCTTTGCAAGCCACTCCTCATAGGATTTTTGAAAAAGTTTATCGTATATCTGCTCTAGGGTAAAATCTTTTGTTCCGTTTAAAAATACCACATTCCTATCTGCACGTTCCTGTACCGCATTCCAAGGAATATGGTCTCTGTTATTGTGTACTAAGTTGGGTGCCCGGAACAGTGCCCCCGATATGGTTCTGTATATATCCGGCATCTTATCACGCTCCTTTTATCCGTTCCATGTCTGCTTAAGTTCTGAAATAAAAAACTTCTTATGCTCATTGTCATAATCTCCTTTTCTAAAATTTCCTAGGTTCATTTCTTAGGGTATCGCTCTCCATTTTCTTTCCCGGTTCCGAAAGTAATGTCCCCCTATTAGTTTGGGAAATCCCAAACTAGGGGGCAAGCGTTTTGCCGCTTGACCACAAATGCATCTGCTCCCACCAGCCGTATTAGGAACTCCTCTTCCTGTGGCTGGCAGTCACATCTGCATGCTGACATTCTTATTATGGAAATGAACCGGTACGAATGTCAGCCTTGGGAAATATCTCAACCGCTCTTTAGGGCTTGCTTACGCTACGCCTCGGAAATGTATCCGTAGTATCTCTTCTCGAAATACTTTCTTGGGCACTTCCCGGCAATTTTGATATATCCCTGCTCAGCCAATTCCTCATTGAGCTGTCTGATAATCTGGTAGGCTTTTCCCTTGCTGACGCCCAGGGTATCCACCAACTCATCTGCCGTCACATATTGTGTTTTCATGCTCTCACCTCACTCTCTACTATCACATTTTGTCCTTGTTTATCATTTCATCATTATTTATACTACTACTTTTTGTTATTGTCAATAGATTTACCTATTGCAAAATATCACTTATTGTGATAGTATTTGTTTCAGGAGGTGAAAAGCCATGAATATTATGACACTTGAAGAACGCAAGGAACTTGGCAACAGACTAAAACAAGCAAGAAAAGAGAAAGGGCTATCACAAGAGGAGCTCGCCAATCTCATCGGCTTGAAAGTTGGAACGGTTTCCAAATACGAACAGGGGGACCGCACTCCGGGAATCGGAAAGCTTCAACTAATTGCAAATGCTCTGGACTGTGACACATCCAGATTTGTAGCATCCGGCGATGAATATGTACGGATGACACAGACCACGGATTTTGGCAACAATTTAGATGCATATTTAAACTGGTTGAAATTTTCCCACTTCGGATGCAATCCCTGTCAGATTGAAAACGATGACGGAAGTAAATCTTCTTCCTACCTTATCAGCTTTGATAAGGAAACTTTTCCAATCAGTGAGGACGCACTGGGAAGGGTTATGGAATACCAGAAGGAACAGTTCAAACAACTCATCCGACTCTTTGGCGAGGACCTTCGATAGTAAAGGGACACAATATGCCGATCTATAAAGACGAAGAACGAGGAACCTGGTATGTCAGATGTTATTATGAAGATTTTACCGGAAAGAAAAAGCAGATAAAGAAACGTGGCTTTAAGCTTCAACGTGAAGCCAAGGAATGGGAAGCAGATTTCCTTAGAAAGCAGAAAGGCAGCACGGACATGACCTTCCGCTCTATGTATGAGATTTATATAGAGGATATGGGACACCGATGCCGCCAGAGCACCATCGACGGAAAGAAGCATGTATTCGAGAAGCTCATCCTCCCTTATTTTGAGAATAAGCCTATCAATAAGATTACTCCCAAGGACATCCGAGCCTGGCAGAATGAAATGATCGCAAAGGATTATTCCAACTCCTACCTAGACAGGATGCAGAATATGATTACCGCACTTTTTAATTATGCAGTGGACTACTTCAACTTAGCTGAGAATCCCTGTCACAAGGCAGGCAGAATGGGCAAACGTGAGGTTGTGGTAAACTTCTGGACAAAGGATGAATTTGACCGTATACTGGCTGCAATAGAAGATGATCCTACGGCACATGTTTCGTTTTCACTACTGTACTACTCCGGTATCCGTTTTGGAGAATTCCTCGCTTTAACACCGAAAGACTTTGATTTCGAGAAGAACACCCTCGACATCACCAAAAGTCTCCAGCGGATTAAAAAGCAGGATGTGGTTACACCACCCAAAACGCCCAAGAGTATCCGTAACATCATCATACCGGACTTTGTAATGAACGAAGTCAAAGATTATATGTCAAAGCTTTATGATTTAAAAGGTACGGACAGGGTTTTCCCCTTCACCAAATCCTATATCAATAATGCGATGGCAAGGGCTTGCAAGAAAAGCGGAGTGAAAAAGATTCGTATCCACGACATCCGTCACTCACACGCCAGCTATCTTATCAACTTGGGATGCGCACCACTGCTCATATCGGAACGGTTAGGACACGAAAAGGTACAAACCACCTTAAGCACCTATTCCCACCTGTATCCGAACAAGCATCAGGAAGTAGTGGATATGATGCAGAACCAGCACAAGTTGGAAACAGTATCTGCCAGTGCATCTGAAATCTCAGATAAACCAGAAAAGGATCCACAACCACAGAACACAAAGTTCAAAGTCGTAAGTCCAAAGAATAAAATAAGCCCACAGCAAGTCCACGAAAATGACTTAAGCCCGTGCGTCGGCTTTGCCGGACGCACATAAAAAGGCTCAACCCCTTGTAAACAAAGGGCTGAGCCAATGAAGTCAATTAATACTCAAACAGTATTTAATTACTCAACGATTGTAGCAACACGACCAAAACTTTTTGACGATAAACCCTATGGCAGCAAAATAGCCTATATGAGTTTGTCAGGAGGAAATGCTAATGTCTTCAATCATAACCAATAAGTATTTCAAACTTATTCTTGTTTCTATTCTTGCTATACTCATTGCAGTAGTGCTTGGCAAAAATATAGTTTTCATAATTGATTTTCCAACCTTGATTTTTCTCTTTGTAGGCACTGCATTACTTACCCTTATAGGTTATAAAAAGGGAATGTCCAAGGAGAAGATATTTGATATCATCAAGCGCAATTGCATCATTACCGGCTTTGTAGGATTTTTTATCGGGTTTTTAATGGCATTGTGTACTACAGATACTCTCGAAGACTTACCGACAAATATTGCTATAAGTATGTTAATTGTTCCATATACCTTTTTTTATTTCTTGCAATAAATGCCTATAAGTCTAAAACGATAAACCTCGCCCCAGATTTAGCTCAAAGCTCGAAAAGTTTAGATACAAAAACTCAGATAAATTTGGATGATATTTGTAATCAGTATTGTTTGTCGGAAAGAGAAAAACTCATTGTAGAAAAACTTATTCAAGGTGCCAGCAATAAAGAAATTGCCGAAAAGCTATACGGTAAATCCCATTACCGTCCGAATGCCAATAGCCCTCGCAATTACTTTTATACCATTTTGGCAATCATCGGAGTATCTCCAATTCTCTCCTCCCTTTCTTTTATACGTTGAATTCCTATCATGGTATCGATAGTAGGTCAACTTAATTCATTGGTCAATATAAATATCAACATCAATAAAATCAGCAATATCATCAGCAATATCACACGTTAAGCCAAAATCATAACTGTTATTGATTTTTACCTGATTTTCATCCTTTAGAATTAAAATCAAATCATAAGTGCTGGTTCCTTCCGAGTCAGTATGCGTGCATATTTGAATTTTAGTGATTTGCGATACTAAACATATATCTTTTTTATTTATATAAAATAATTAGTGTTGTGCATTAAAAAGTAATAAATTGTATTACCAATAAAATAGCAAAACAAAAGCATAAGCAGACCAAATGTGGTAGTTTTGAATTGATAGATAAAAAACTATTTCCACGGGGGTCAAA
>NZ_RLII01000029.1 GCF_004102745.1 Acetivibrio mesophilus
TGACCTGCTTTTTATTTGCTTTTTTTCCGGTAGTATTATGCGTATAGAATTTTATTTTGCTGTTTTCACTGGTATTAAGAGAATTTTAATTTGATTTTTGCTCCGATTTTAAAGTGCTGAACTACACATAGGGCTCTAAGTTTTTAGAGAATAATGCACTTACGATAATACCATCAATATTTCCGTCTTTTTTTATTCCAGCTCCTATTATTTCAATTTCATCTGCCGAAAAGTAAATATATTGATCAGTAGAGTTATTTACTTCCAGGGTAGCATTATTTATTTCAATATAGGTTTCTATATCTGCTTTTATATATGTATCATGAAGTATATCATCGAAATATCTCCCGTAATTCTCTGTACCGAAATTTGTAATTTGGCCAAATGCGAAAGTAAGATCACCTAATAAATCTTCTTCGGTATAATACTCGTTTACAGACAGAGTATATATTGTTTTGAAGTCAGAGGTATATGTTGATTCATCAGATATAGGTTTATCGGAATTAACAAACTTATATTTTGATGATAAAAGTTCTTGATTAGAAGAACCAATATGAGTAGTAGTGGAATTAGAGCTGTTACCTGCATTGCCAAGAGCAAATGCCTTTATTGTGTTAAAGGACTGTTGCTTTATTTCCTCATAAATAGGTATTATATGGGATGAAGAAATGGCAAAATTCAAGTTTGCCTCTCCCATACCTGAGGTTGTGATACCGATTAATTTTCCAGACTCGTTGAATAAGGCGCCTCCGGAGTTGCCATGAGTAATAGGAATAGAAATTTGGATCAAATTAACTCCTTCCGACTGCCAAAAGTTAGATATAATACCTGTGGATACCGTATTAAAAAGTCCTAAAGGAGAACCAATAGCAACTGCGATACTGCCTTTGTCAGAATCAAGGGCTTGACCTATAGTTACCGGATCAATACCGATTTCCTTTACTAATTTCAATACAGCAATATCAACATTAGGATCAGAGAATATAACTCCAGCCACATCAACATAAGTTCCATCCGAAAGTAAAATTTTAGCGCTACGTCCTCCGTCAATTACGTGGTAATTGGTAACGATGACACCATCTTTTATGAAAAATCCACTTCCTTGAGATTGCCCATTTTCTGATTCAACATATACAGCAACAACTTTGTGGTCATTATTTCTAACAATATCTTTTACAGACATAATGGCATCACCATTAGTTGAATCGGGCAAGTAGCTTTGAATAGTATCTTCAGTGTTTATATTACCTGATTCTGCAATTTTACGGTATGAAGACTCAATGTCTTCGTTTCTTGCATTTAATTCATCTTCAGATATTCCTTCCATGTATAAATACTTTAATCCGTTATTTGGTGTTTCAAGTATTACAACATTATTATATAATAACGCTTCTCCTTCACGGTGAACTATTTCATCATTTTCGGCTTGAGTCTGATAATCCGCATAGCAAACAAAGTTTACTTTAAGAAGATATTCTATACCATGTTCTTTTCTGTTTTCACCTACAATAGACACGTCCTCAAATCTAACTACATCTAAATCCATAATATTAAAAAGAACATCTTCATAGATACAAGTTATATCATATTCCGATCCTCTGTATGCATAGGTATCATAGAATTCAGAGGTAGATTCTAATCTATCTAACTCTAAAATAGCAGTTTTGGCAAATTCAATAATTTCATCTTCAGTATAGTTACTACCATCTATTTTAGCATTTGAATTATAACCGGACGGATTTGGATTAGGAACGTTAATTTGTACACTTCCGCCTATTAATGGTAATAAAAAGTTTTTGGTCAAGATGAACATAATTGATAATAATATAATTCCACCTACAACGCTTGAGCCAACTAAAATTATTGTCTTGCTTTTTTTAGCGGATTTAACTTGAGCTCCAGAAGAAAAATTCTGGTTGGGTCGGTTGTTCATGGTGTTTACGTTGGAGTGTATTTGATTTTGATAAGGAACATTTTGATTTACTTGAGGATCAGGATTAGTTCCTTTATTTATTTCATTATTTGCATCATTAATACGAACTGTTTCTTGACTATAGTTATTTGGAACATCGTTTATGCTGCTTGCATTATTTATTTCTGTATTAGGGGCCGATAATGTATCTTTTACAGTGCCAATGTCATTATTGTTATAGTCGGGCAACTGTTGATATATATTCTTTATAATGTTTTCCAACTTGTTGATATTATCTTCTAGAATACCATTAGTTGCATCTACTTTGTAAGGGCTACTCAAATAGTATTCAATTATTTTTGAGGGGGTTGCGAAGTCAATTTTAAAAGGTATAATAAATTTATCCTGAGATGCTGCTTTTTCGAGTTCATGGATTATTTGTGGAGATGTATTGGAGTTTGAAGAATAGATAAAAACCATGATAGCGGATTTTTCAATAGCATTGACTATAGCTTCTGCATAGCTTTGACCATCCATAATATCATTAGATGAAATCCAACATTTTAGCTCCTTTTGCTTTAATCCCATATAGACTTTTTCGGCAATAGCCCTGTCGTTTGGAGAATGACAAATATAAATCAATTTTACCACCCTTACTTTAATTTATAGTTTTATTAATGTTTCGAAGCAAAATTTAAATATTACAAGTTTGTTAAAATATTATATTATATTATATTGTATGATTGATATAAAGACAATAGTTTATAGAATATTGAATGTGAGGCATTTTTGAAAACAGAGAAATTAAATAATAGCCATATATTGTAAATATACTTATGGTTTACTAATAGTGTTCAACTTGATAAGATATCAAGTAAAGATAATTGGAATGTATTATACAACGAAGCATAGTTAGAAGCATAGTTATTTGATGAAAAAATAAAAGTGGTAAGTCCACAATACTAAAATTGTGAAGGGAGATTATTTGTGAGTAATTTGATATTAGAAGAGAAAATAATAAACTTTGAAAAGCAAATGTGGGAAGCATTCGCAACGGGCAATTCAGAATCATTTGGAGATTTAGTATCCAAGGATGCATTGATGATTTGTGGTGGATTTAGAGAAACTGGTAGTGAATATACTGCTATTGTTTCACAAATAAGACTACAAGGATATGAACTAACTGATATTATAGTTAAGGAAGTTGATTTAAATTCAGTTTTAATAAATTATATTGTGACTGTTAAATCATCCGAGCAAGATCTGAACGGTAAATATAGAGTGTCTTCTCTTTGGGTTAAGAACGACGAGAAATGGAAAGTTGTATTTAATCAAGATTCGAAAATTGGTTTTTAATAAATGGGAGGCACTGATGAGAAAAAGTATTATTATTTTTGCTGCTTTTATATTCCTTTTGAGCTTCAGTAGTTGTGGGGGCTTATCTGGGAAACTGGTGGATAAGAATAACGCCACCTTGTCCAACAACACAGAAAATGTTTTTAACAACGAGAATTGTGCGATGCAAGGCGACCGGATTAGTGACCGATATAGGGGCAGTAGGCTATGTTATGGGGCTGGAGGTCTATGATGAGAACAATAAAATCATTCTATCGAAGGACTTTTCAAAAAAGCATTATGATATGGAAGTCGGCTATCCTGTTTATAATGAAATGATGGACACAATGGGCCTGCATGTTGTAGATGTGAACTTTGATGGATATAAGGATGTCATTATTTTGAATAACTTCTTTGGCGCCCATGGCAATACGTGGTATGATTGCTGGTTGTGGGATGTGAAAACATCTTCCTTTGTCGCTTCGGAGTCGTTTGCTGAGATTTGCAATCCCTCACTTGACCCGGATAATAATTGAATTTACTCCACTGGAGGCTCGGGCGCTGCTTATTGGGGTGGCAGTATATACAAATTTATAAATGGAGAATTTGTGGTTACAAACGATTTAGATGCCGATTCGGATGGATTGGTAGAAAAGAAACTTGTTAATGGGAAAATGGAGATTGTCCGCGAGATGCAATACGGTGGCGATGATCAAATAATTACGAAAGAACAAGAATACTATAATAACCATGAGGTGTGGCAGTTGAACAATCCCCGTTGGTATAGGGTTGGAGGCCATCACGCCGATCAATGGTTGGAATAGTTATAAGGCATCGAATTAAGCGTAAATAAGCAAATGCCCTCCTAGCCATCATGAGCATGGTAAGGAGGGTTTAGTTATATTGACATTATCAACGAATGATGTATAATATGTGAACATTTGGTTCGGCATTACAGTTAAGATGTCAGAACTTAATACACTTTGTTATGTGGAAGCAATAGGCACCATTCCTACTGTTTTTCGGTTCGTTTTGTGATATATCAATCTCTTGCATATCAAAACCATTTCAGTTATTTATATCAACAAGCATTTCTTTTCAACTACAAATGAGAAAAAATTTTCATTTATATGCAAGCATTACAAAGGGAATGCTTGCATAATTCTTAATGCAAATGTTTTATCAAGGTGTAAATTTTAGAAGCTACTCGGTCGATAAGTGTATAAGGAGTAAATGCATTTGTCCTAAAAAGAGATTAATTCTAATGACATCAGACTTAGGAGATGGAGCATCAGCCTAAGAAAATCACGAAAATTAAAACAAAGAAGGAGGATTTTTTTTTATGTTTAATTGGTTTAATAATTTAAAGATCGGAGTTAGAATTATTATAGGTTTTTTCATTATTGTAGCCATATCATGTACTATAGGAGTTGTTGGAATTCAGAATCTTAAAACTGTTCAGGATTCATATGCGCTTGATTATACCAGTAGTACCAAAGCATTGGAACATGTTGAGGCAATCAGTTCTCACTTTCAACAGGCAAGGGTAAACATATTTGGTTTTGCTCTGTCATCCGACTCAGATAAAGACAAGGACTATTATATTGAAAGAATTGCAAAGCATGAAAGTGATGTTGATAAACATATTAGTTCATATCATGATATATTGGATGATTATGATGTAAGTGAAGTTGAAGCGGAATTGAAGCTAATTAATAATGTTCAAGCAACAATAACTGAATTTACGGCCATGAGAAAGCAACTAATGAATGACCTCGAGGCTGGGACGGTTAGCAAAGAAAGTTTTGTTGCATCATTTTCAAACGGCGGACAAGCTCATAATTTGGCAAGTAATGCCGACAGCGCTATTCAAGAATTAATTGACTATAATATTAACTATGCAACAGAGCAGATTGCAGAAAACGGAAAACAAGCAGAAAGTTCAATTGCATTAATGATTGCAGTAATATTTGCAGGTGTAATATTTGCAGTTGTATTAAGTCTTATTATATCCCGTGGTATATCGGGGCCTATTAATAAGGTTGTTGTTGCAGCAGGTAAACTTGCTGAAGGAGATATGGATATATCTTTTGATATTAAGTCTAAAGATGAAACAGGAAAACTCATTGATGCCTTTACAGATTTGGTCGAAAGCACTAAAGAACAAGCGGTAATAGTTCAGAAAATAGCTGATGGCGACCTTACAGTTGATGTACCAATTCGTTCTAAAAAGGACTTACTGGGACAAAAGCTCTCTCAAATGGTACATAATATTAATGAGTTGATAATGAATATCGCTTCAGCAACCGAACAGGTTTCATCCGGGTCCAGGCAGATATCTGATTCCAGTATGGCGCTTTCTCAGGGAGCTACAGAGCAGGCAAGCTCAATAGAAGAGCTATCCGCTTCTATAGAAGAAATATCCTCCAAAACAAAGATAAATGCCGATAATGCGAATAAGGCTAATAATCTGGCTGAAAAAGCAAAAGATTATGCAGTTACCGGAAATACTCATATGCAGGAAATGGTGAAAGCAATGGATGAGATCAATGAATCATCCAGTAATATCAATAAAATAATAAAAGTAATAGATGATATTGCTTTCCAAACCAACATACTGGCACTAAATGCCGCAGTTGAGGCAGCTAGGGCAGGCCAGCACGGTAAAGGTTTTGCTGTTGTCGCCGAAGAGGTTAGAACTCTTGCAGGACGATCTGCCAACGCAGCCAAAGAAACGACAACTTTAATTGAGGATTCAATAAAGAAGGTCGAATCCGGATCTAAAATTGCAAAAGAAACCGCTGGCGCATTGGAAAAGATTGTTGACGGAGTTGAATCCGTATCAAATCTGGTAAGTGATATAAGTAAGGGTTCAAATGAGCAAGCCACTGCTATTGAGCATATTAATCAAGGTATTGTGCAGGTATCCCATGTTGTTCAGGAAAACTCAGCCACATCCGAGGAAAGTGCAGCCGCAAGCGAAGAGCTTTCAAGTCAAGCTGAAATGCTCAAACAGATGGTAGAGAAATTTAAATTGAAGAAAACTTCTGCCAGCGGTAACTCTTATGATAAGCTTAGCCCGGAAGTTACAAAAATGTTTGAGCAAATGTACGAAGGTAAGGAGACAGAACCGGAAGCAATAGCTTTAGGTGATAGTCAGCTTGTAAAGTACTAATCAAATTCATTATGATTTATTACAACGTGGGGATGGACTTGTTCCTCTCTACGTTGTCGTGTTCTAACCTTCATTTTTAGCCAAATCGAGACGAGATTTTCTTGCCCCACAGCTTCTATCCCGGTTACTAGCGTGTTATAAATAGATTCCAGATATCAGGCATAAGATTAACCCTGTGGAAATGATTGATTTACAATACCACATTCGGTTGACTTATGCTTTTGCTTTTCAATACATAACTCTAGCAATAAATTTTATTTGATTACAAGGCATATTGTGGTAAAATAGTTGTATAGTGCGAACTGCAATTGAAAGGCGTATAGCTTGATTCAAAGCAAATGTTCGGATAATTACAAAAAGGAATTTAGGTAGGGAAATAGTAGATGGCTCAGAGAGATAAAGGAGGAAAGCATGAGGAAAATTGCATTGAAGATAATTATATTAATACCAATGATATTTATTTTGCTTGGAACTTTTTATACAACTTATGTATATGCTGATGCTGGACCCAAGCCTTCCATAAGTATCCGGGCAAAAAATATGCCTGACAATTTATGTTACATGGATTTGCTGATAGAAGGAAAACCATCTTCGATGCTTAATGCAAAGTTTAATGACCCTAAATATAATCAAGAATTAATTGCTAAGCTGAAAGAATATTATGACGGTGAAATGAGTTCACTATTAGTAAATAATTTGAGTCGTACCCATGGCGATATAATTTGTAATGTAAAAAATGGAGAATGTAGCCTGCAATATAGTTACATGGTTCCGAATAGGTTTAAAATTATTGTTGTTTCAGAAGATGGAAGTGTTAAAGTTTCCAACTTAATTGAGAGAAAGGCATTCGAGAGCATAATATTTTTTGATTACAAAAACTCAACGGCGCATGAGGTACCGTTAATTATTGCTTATATATTCCCATTTTTATTTACTTGCTTAATAACGCTGATAATTGAAGGAATCATACTAGTCTTATTTAGGTTTAGCATAAAAGAGAATATAAAGGCATTCATTTTAATAAATATTTTGACTCAAGTTTTTTTATATGTAATGATTTCAGTAGGGATGTATGTATTAGGAAGTCTTTTTGCCATACTATTTTATCTCTTCGCAGAAATAATTATTTTCATAATTGAGGCAATATTGTTTTCAAAGCTGCTAAAAAATCATACGGTGTTAAGGCGTGTTATTTATTCCATAACAAGTAATATTGCCAGCTTTTTTGTTGGGCCTTTAGTAGGAGTTTTATTAATTATGTTTTAGAGTATATTGGTCTTGCATACTATCAACGTAAGGTATTTGTGAGGCTCACAATTTATGTGAAAGAGGGCATTTTAAGTGTTGAAATGTTTTTTGAATAAAACCGTAGAGAGGATATTGAGTTTATGCAATGGAGTGAGTTGTTTAATATTGATCACCAGCCGTCATATGAAGACATAAAAGGATTTATCGGCGAAAGAGAGCCGCTTTGGTCCGAACTACTTTCATATATCGAATTAAGATATCAAGTCCAACCCAAAATGTCGTATAGCAAATGTTCTGCGCAACTGGGTTGGAATGTAAAATATCAGAAAAGCAGTAAATCATTGTGTACGCTATATCCAATGGAAGGGTATTTTATTGCGTTAGTCGTAATAGGAGCAAAAGAGCAAGATGAGGTAGAACTGGCTTTGGAAACCCTTACTCCATATATTCAAGACCTATACCGGAAAACACCTTTTAGCTGCGGTGGACGTTGGCTAATGATACAGGTAAAAGATGAGTCTGTACTCAATGACGTTAAGAATTTAATAGCAATAAGGGTAAAGCCTAAAAAGAGTTAGGTTCATAAGTCCAAGACGGAAAATGCTAATTACTGATTGCTTATTATAGGGGGATGTTCAGAGATCTTTCTAAAGATGTATTTAAAATAAGCAATATCAAGGATTTCGTTGATTTTGATTCAATCAAAGCATGGGTTTCATTTGATTTTCAGGGAATTGAATATAGATGGGATATAAGACTTGATGATGATTGGTTTGATGTCGGACTGATTGATAAAATAAATGACCTAGTAATTAAGTCGGGTAGCCAAAAAAGATTTTATACTTTTTCACAAGACCAAAATTTACTAGCAGTTTTTCTTGATAATGTTGTGGTAAAAAAGCTCAATGCCTTAACATCCTGTGATTTTAAGTAGAGTTATGTAATGCCTTTGTTATATGTACTGTTGTTATCTAGTTTTGAGAGGTGTTTATGATATGGGTTTAGATGGTTATGTTCAGTGTAACTGTATTAAAGAAGGCAAAATAAAAACTCCGCCTTTTGACTTGAGCTTGATTGAGTACAAGAATAATGTATTTGATATTTCTCAAGATGTTGACGACGAAACATACTATGCCTATGAAAAATGGAGAAAAAATGCATGTGAACATCCGGGACTATATTATATTTATGAAAGAGTTTCAAATATAAGTGGTTTAAACTTTTTGTGGAGTGCAATAAAAAAAGCAGGAGAAGAACTGTTTCCAACTATTAAGTCTATATGGCAAGAAGAATATTTGAAACCGGAAAAGGCTAAGAAAGCATTACAAGAGGTGGAAATGTTAAAATTAAAAATAAATGAAATGGAAGGTGTTTTTTTAATTGATAACGAAACCAATGAAGAATTCTGGTCTGTATTTATGGATGAAGACAACTGGTTTTATAGTCATGGTGGAGAATTTTACTATAAATTAGGTAATAGAGGATTCTATATAACTGATTCAGAGGATAACGAGCTATTTCTTTCCCGGCATTTTATTCAAGATGTAACTATGGCCCAGAATTTGGACAAAGTTCAATTCAAAGTTACGTTTAAAGATACTATTGAAGGTAAGACATTTGAATGTATACAACCAATTCATAGATATATTAGTTGGGACAGAAAAGAGTTTTATTTTCCGAAAGAGTTGAAAGTAATCAGACGCAATTTGGAATTTAAAGATTTTTATTCGATCGAGGTGCTTATACGATTATTTGAGGCATCATGCCTAACTGGGAATTCTATTGTATGGACATAATTAATATTTGGGCGATAAGAAAGTGCTATGGTGAGGAAAACAAAGTATAATAAAATATTATCAAAGGATCAAAATCACCAGTTCAATAACAATAAAGAATTTGTAAGGGGAGATTATCATGATGAAAAACATAAAAAATATTGTGCTATCAATACTTTTGCTCATCGTTTTGACGTTACTTGGAACGGTTGTGATGAAAATATTGGATTTATTATTTGGACTGGAATATGAAAGCGTATCGAGGGTTGGATTCAAAGTAGGATTTGCTGCATGGATTTTACTAATCGTAGGAAATGTTATCTATAAGCTCAGAAAGCGATAGTAAGATATAAGGAAGATTAATATGAGAAAGAAAATTGTAAATGATGTGGATTTACTGTGGATTGCAAAAAATATAGATTTTGATAATGGGGTGCTAGAAAATGAATTTGGTTTTTCATACAGTATTTAGCGTTTCTACCTCTCCAATAGTTGCTAAAAATATAGTTAAAACTAATAAGCCTTTGAGATATTTGGGATTGGGTTTTGCAAGTAACATAATCATGCATGGAGTTATGGATTTAGTTCCACATGATTATCCTGTTACAACAATGGTTGATATATCTATTTCATTTGTTTTATTTCTGTTGTCAATAATATTTGTAAAAAGAGAACTGCGAAATTCAGTTTTTTTCTGTTTTTTGGGAGGGGTATTGCCTGATCTAATAGATAAGGGGCTTTTCCGAGTACTAAGAATGAATAGCATTAAGCTGTTCCCATGGCATTGGGCTAATGTTATTAACTTCTTCTATAAGTGGTATTTTAATCATGCATGGCTTTTTTCAATATGTAATGCTTTGGCAATTATTGTATCTGTGGGCTTGTTATTGATTAACAGGAGATTTATCTTTGAGTCTATGTTAAAGTACACTAATAGGGAATAAGTGGAAATATACGGTAAAAAAGATAAAGATAAAGGTAAAGGGGAGGGAGCAATCGTGAAGCTAAATGGTTATGAGTTGGTATGTCCAATCTGTAAAGGAAAAAAATTTGACAGAAGAAGTAGCCTACTTAATACGAGAGGGATGACCTTTCTAAATCTCGATTGGTTGGATGCGAATGCAATAAACTACATATGTAATACTTGTGGTTATATTCTTTGGTTTATTGATGATGGAAGAGAATACATAGAGGAATATAATGCCGAGGATAGAAGTGAGATACATGGCATAAATATAGGTTATGAAACTTCAGAAGCAAGAGAGGATGAATGCCCAAATTGCTTTTGTAAACGAGATGTTGATGAGAAAGAATGTCCGAATTGTGGGTATAGCTTCTACAAAGAGTGCTAGAGATAAGTCTTAAAGCCTATAAGATGCTTTTATAAAGATAATTCGAGTAATTATAAATGATTAGTAATAGTAGTTGGTTGGAGGTAAAATCTATTGTCCATACTGTAAAAGTTTAATGAGGCTAGAAAATGAAGAGTTCTATTGTGAATGTAGTAATGAATTGTGGGCTGCTCACCGAACCTTTTTAGCTATATATTTCTATTGACATTCGGAATTTGCAGAATCTTTTTATCAAGATTAATAAATTTAACTTGTTTATGACGCATGCTATGCTAAAATAGTTATATAGTACGAACTGTGAATTGAAATATAAAAACGCACATAGGTATGGGCGTAGCTATTGAGAGGGTTTTTTTATGAAAAAGATTATTACTTTACTTTTATTAATTGCTTTTATTACCAGTTGTTCAATGAATGACTCTGACCAGATGAATGTAAGCGATAAATCAGATATTACTACAGTAGGGGACATTACAGAAGATAACCAAAAAGAGGAGACCGAAGCCAAAGATATTAATAATTCAATGCAGACACCAATTCAGAAATATTCAATAGATGATGTAAAGAGAGCATTTGAAGGCCTGAATAATGGATTTATCTATTATTTTAGTGACTTTAACAACGATACTCAAAGATATATGGTTTCAACAGATGCAACTGGACATGCGACAGCGTATCATTACGAAGTGGATTTGGCGACTGGAGACATATATAATGAAAACAACGAAGTAATTAATAGCCTGAATGATATGCTGAAATCAATTGCAACTTCTCAGTCTTTAGATTCATGGATTGGTGATTATTCATTTTCAGAGTTTGTGCCTCCAGATCAAAACATGTTCTATAGTATTTCAATATTCAAAGAAAATGATAGGTATTTTGCAGAAATAAATATTGATGGGTTTCAGACAATGGAAAGATTAAAAGCAGAAGTTGAGGGTGGTGAGAACTCAGTAAAATTCATCTTCAGTGAGTACTTACCGGACAATATGCTTGAACCATATAAAGTAGGAGATATTCTATTGAGGTTTGAAAGGGAAAATTTAGGCATAAACACTTTTTGGGGTAAAATTAGCCCGATTGATGAAAAAAACAGTCAATCAGGAAAGGTTTATTTTAAAACATTGAATTCCCTAATTCCAAAGGGATGGCATTTGGTAGAGGCTTATGGCGAGTCGAAAATTGAAGGGGATTTAAATGCAGATGGTATTGCTGATTTAGCACTTGTAATTGAGGAGAATAATACTGATGAGTCAGCTCCACAACGCTTGTTATTAATTGCAATAGGAAAAGAAGATAACTCGTATAGTTTAGCAGTAACTGCTGATAAAGCTATATTAAGAGCTGATGAGGGAGGTATTATGGGAGACCCCTTTGTGGGACTGTCTATAGATAGAGGCTCGTTGTTAATTAGTCATCAAGGTGGAAGTGCTTGGAGGTGGAGTAATACTTACAGATTTAGATACCAAAATGATGGCTGGTACCTAATTGGGGCAACTGAAGACTGGTTTCACACTCAGTCAAGTGCAGGCAGAGAATACGAAGATATTAATTTGATAACGGGAGATTATATCAAGATAGAAACAGATGAAAATGGAAAAGAGATAAAAACACAAGGAAATAGGGAGAAGAAAGAACTGGTTAATTTGCTGGATTTTAATATAAGCGGTCAAAGACAGTTTTGACAATTATATAAAATATGCCACATATACTTTATTGAGTATGAAATAAAATAGAATAAAAAAAATCTCCTTCTCGGAGATTTTTTTTATTTCACCAAGAAGGAGACTTTTAATTTTACTTCAAGATTTTTTGCATTAAGGAAGCAATCATGGCTGATGCTTCAGCTCTTGTTGCATTGGCCTTAGGATCGAAGATATTGTTACCCTTACCGGATATAATTCCTGCTTTTTGCATATTTGAAACTGCTTCTTTCGCATAGTCGGCAATTTCGCTGTCGTCCGCAAACTGTACAGATTCATATATGCTCTCTAAAGTATAGCCTGCAACTTTCTTAATATACTGATCCAGCATAACTGCCATATCCTGGCGGGTTATATTGGCATTAGGATTGAAGCTACCATTGAATCCATATGCAATGCCGCTTTCGTGTGCCCATTGTACCGCACCGAAGAACCAGTCATCGGTCTTAACATCATCAAAGGCTGATGTTGTATACTTGCTAAGATCTGCACCGGCCAAATTAGCAAGTATTTGAACAAACTCTGCTCTGGTTATGTTTGCATTTGGATCGAAAATACCATTTCCTTTTCCGCTTATTATGCCTCTTGCAGCAAGGAAAGTAATTGGTCCATTATACCAGCCGGATATATCTGAGAAATCGATTTTGTTATAACCTATTGCAAAGTCTGAGATATAGCTGGTTTTAAAGGTGATACGTTTTGTTTCCTCATTGTATACACATTCCTTAACTATTTCAAGGTTGCCTTCAGCATTGATAATGTAGATTACTATAGCATTTGAATCTTCATCTTCGTTAGGAGTGTATGGTACAACTATAGTCAAATCTCCTTCGAATTCAGATATTGTCTTATCGCCGCTTGTCACACTCACGCTAAGAACAGGTCTGTCGCCAATTGCGTTCTTCGCCTCGTCGGAGAGGGTCGATGCGTCAACGGCAGAAATTTCAACCTTAATATCCTGTTCTGAATTTGAGGAAAGGTTAGATATTGCATTTTGATCCAATTTGATGGTTGCCAATAATGTTGATATTACCAATCCCTCGAGTTCTTTCTCAACAGCATAATCGATACCCTCTTTTGGGATTGTCAATTCAACTGATTTCACATCTTTTGATGTTTCTACATTGATTTCAACCGTTAAGGATATACCTTTGTCTTGGCTTGCGGCTTCTTCAAAAGCCTTGTTTATTGCATCAGTTAATTGCTCAAAATCAATTGAAGCTATGACTTTGCTATTGCTATCGTTATAAACCGCAGCATATACAACGGCTACTACCGAATCCCTCTTAGCTTCCCCTGGTAAACCGGGTATTGGGGTAGAAGTAGGCATAGTAGTAGGTGTAGGTTCAGGAGATGGCTCTACTGGTGTAGTTTTGGAAGAAGATGAGCCAGAACCGCCGCTACTGCTACCACCGGATGATTTCTTTACAAATTCTGCTGTGATAGTTATGTCTGCTTCCGGCATGATAAAGCTTGTTCCGCTTATTTTTGTTTTAGATACTCCATCGGTATAGGCAAGGGTATCGTCTTTTAAGATATAGCCTAAATCAGGAGTTATTGTAAGTTCTATAGTTGTGCCTGCTTCTGCATATACCGAGCTAGCCACAATACTGCCGTGCGAAAGCTCATCCACACTAACCCTATAGAGCTTTGGTTCGGGTTCGGACTTTTCGGGCTCAAACTTAATATTGTCCATATACATTCTTCCGGCATAGTCACTATATACATCTGCTACAACAATTGTGATATCGCGTAAGAGAGTATCGGGATTAAACACCTTATCATCCATTAAATCGTCTAAATCGAAGCTGACTTTAAAATGATAGAGTCCATCCTCAGTTTTTTCCATATCGGACAATGAGTCCAAAGGAATATCAAAAGTTTTGGATGCCTGCGCCCAATAACCAAGGCTTGGCGGAGCAAAAGCAAGGTGAATTGAGAGAGTTCCATCGTTGGCACGTATAGGCTCTAAATAAAAATCAAAGGTGAGATATTTGTTATCTTGGCGTGTTGTATTAATATTGGACAACATAATACGAGGAGCGGAAGCCCATCCGTCAATAGGCTTAACTTCCGGATAAGCAACTTCCCAAGAAATAGCCTTAGAACCGTTTGCCTCTCTGATAGTTAATTCGCTTTTAACTCCTGATGATCCGTCCCAGATCCATCCCTGACGGGTACTGTCTTCGAAATCTGAAGGAAGGGTTGGTGTTCCCAACGGATCATGCACAATAGGTTGTTCAACAACTGCACGGTTTCCGGAAACAGCGATGTTATCCAGATATATCACGTCTGCATCTTTTGTGCCTACGAACAGAATAATATTTGTCATTATACTGTCGGAGGAATCTTGTGCAATTGCTTCAAAGTTTGGAGAATCCTCTGTTGTAATAGTTAACACTGCTTTATATGTACCATTTTCTTGCTCAACAAAATCTGATGCTGTTACTTTGACAGCTCTCAACGGATTTGCCCAGCCATGAGTAGAGCTTTGCGGAATAGCTGCAATGGACACAGTTGTAGGTTTCTCAACAATAACATCCATTGTCAGTTTTTCTGCTCCGAAAATGTCGGGGCGGGCACTTGTGCCATCTGCTGAGATACGTAAGTTTGCCCAGTAATTACCCTCAGATATATCGTTGCTGGCATTTAAGCCTGCTATCTGGAGGCCATAGACTGAGCTTGTTACTGTTATACCTTCTTTTACAGGGCTGTCGCCATTTATACCGAAGCCTTGAACCGTTCCGTCATCAAAGTCCCATATTACTGTTGTAAACTCTTCTTTTATTGTACGGTCAATCGGCCTATAAGCAATACCCTTGATTCTTGCACGGGCATATTCGCCGGAAACACTTAGCTCCTTAAGATCCCATACTTGGTCTTCGCCGGGATTCATATCAGTTGCCTCTGTCTTATTTAGCTCAAAAGGTGTAAAGGCTCCTGAAGTTTCGTTTTTATTGGTCAATGACCAGTTACACCAGCTTATGTTGTTTTTATTTAGGAAATCAAGCCATATATCGGCCTCAGCAAGATAAGGTCCGTTGTTGCCTGTAGCCTCACTGGTACCCCACTCAGAGGCAAAAATTGCAAGGCCTTTTTCTATTGCGTAGATGGCATTGCTCATAACATTATATCTTTGTGTGCTGTCTGTAGCAGGCATATGAGTACCGGTATAGAAATGAATCGAATATACTGTATTCTCATCATCTATAGGGTTGTCTGCCGCCAAATCCGGACGTTGGCTCCAGTTAGGACTTCCAACGATAATAATGTTTTCATTTCCCTTGTCACGGAGCATTTTAATGATTGGCTCTGCATAAGATTTTACAGCCTCCCAGCCAGAAGCATCGTTAGGAACTCCCGGTTCGGTATTGTTGGGTTCATTTGCCAATTCATAAATGATGTGTTTATTGTTTGGATAAAGGCTCGAAATCTCGTCAAAGAAATCCATAGCTCCGCTGTATATTTCTGCGTTTGGATCTCCTGGAGTAAGTACATGCCAGTCAACGATTACATACATATCGTTTGCAATAGCTAAATCGATTCCATCAATTACCCTTTGCTTTATAACTTCCGGGTCTTTTGCGTATCCGTTTTCAGCGACATACATTGCAAGACGGATTACATTGGAGTCCCAATCATTGGACAATGCGGCAAAGGCGTTGTTATTGATGATTTCCGGGAACCATTGCAGACCGTGGGTACTCATACCGCGCAATTGAATCGGGTTTCCATCTTCACTGCACAGAGTCTTTTTGCCGTCTACCTCGATCACCTGCAAGGCACCGCCGATAGAGGGCTTGATAGCAGTTGGAACAATTAGATTGGAATAAACCGATTCCGATACACTAGGTGAATAAACCGATTCGGATTCACTTGCCAATTTAAGAGAATCCTTCGCCTGAGGCAAATCAACAGGTTCAGTGGCACCAACCATTGTTGGAAGAAAAGATACGATCAGTGCAAGAACCATAATTAATGCCAAGGCTTGTCTTGTCATTTTCTTCATTACTTCAACCTCCCCAAAAAACTTTCTTTAATAATTTTTTTAGTTTTAACTTCAACAGCTATTATAGCATTGACTATCCGAATAAACAATAATTTTAGTGATAGAACAGACCAATGTAAGCAGATGATGGAACATATAGGAATATCAGGAGGTGAACGGAATAATCGGTAACCGATAATGAAACCTTTGCATATTTATATTATGTAGATAAGGCTCAATGAACTATGAAGTAAAGGGGATAGACTAATGGGAGGTATAATATTAGTCACCGGCGCAGCGGGGTTTATCGGTTTCCACTTGGTAAAGCGTCTTCTAAAAGAAAACTATAATGTAATAGGAATAGACAATCTAAACGAATATTATGATATTCAATTAAAAAAGGACCGTCTTAATTTATTAAATCAAGAGAAAAACTTTGTATTCCATAAAGTTGATATTAAAGACAAAAGGGCAGTGGACCATATCTTTGAAACCTATAAGCCAACCTATGTTGTCAATCTCGCAGCCCAAGCGGGAGTGCGTTATTCTATTGAGAATCCCTATGCCTATGTGGATTCAAATTTAGTAGGATTCATGAATATTTTAGAGGCTTGCCGCAATTATCCTGTGAAGCATCTTATCTATGCTTCGTCAAGCTCGGTATATGGCGGAAATAAGGTTTCGCCGTTTTCTACTGGCCATAATGTAGATCATCCTGTATCTCTTTATGCAGCCACAAAAAAATCCAATGAGTTGTTGGCTCATACCTATAGTCATCTTTACGGCATACCTACAACAGGGTTAAGGTTTTTTACCGTTTATGGCCCTTGGGGAAGACCTGATATGGCATATTTCTCATTCACAAAAGATATTTTAAGCGGTAAGCCAATAAAAGTATTCAATCATGGAAAGCTGGAAAGAGATTTTACTTATATTGACGATATTATAGATGGAATTATTAAATTGCTTGATAAAATTCCAATGGCCAACAAAGACTGGGATGAAAGCAAGGACGATATAAGTACCAGTTTTGCACCGTACAAAATTTATAATATTGGCAACAACAATCCTGTTCCTTTAATGAATTTCATCAATGTTTTAGAGTCAATTCTAGGTAAAGTCGCAAAAAAAGTGTACTTGGACATGCAACCTGGCGATGTGCCAAGAACCTATGCTGATATTAATGATCTTGAAAGGGATATCGATTTCAAACCATCCACAAGCATAGAAGATGGACTTCAAAAATTTATAGCTTGGTATAAGGAATATTATAAAGCTTAAGTTTAATAAGTTGAAAATGAAAAGAAAAGAATTTTGGTTCAATATAATTCGTATTATGTTGCACGTGCAACATATGGGGGTGGTCAAATCATGAGAATTACTGTTGCCGGAACAGGCTACGTTGGACTTTCAAACGCAATCTTATTAGCCCAGCACAATGAAGTCATAGCTTTGGATATTGATAAAGAAAAAGTAGATATGATTAATAATCGTAAATCGCCAATTATTGATGCTGAAATAGAAGAATATTTATCAACAAAGGATTTAAACTTAAAAGCAACAACAGATTACTACTTAGCTTATAAAGATGCTGAATATATTGTTATATCAACTCCTACAAACTATGATCCGGAGAAAAATTATTTTAATACCAGAACTGTTGAAGCAGTAATTGCAAATGTACTCTCAATAAACCCTGATGCTGTCATGGTTATTAAATCAACAGTTCCGGTTGGGTATACCGAAAAAGTGAAGGCGAAATTTGAGACGGACAATATTATGTTTTCACCGGAATTTTTGAGGGAAGGCAAAGCTCTATATGACAATTTGCACCCTTCAAGAATAGTTGTCGGTGAGCAATCGGAAAGAGCAAAGGTTTTTGCCGAACTTATGGTACAAGGTGCTATAAAGAAAGACATTCCGATACTTTATACAAATCCCACGGAGGCAGAAGCAATTAAACTCTTTGCCAATACCTATCTTGCAATGAGAGTTGCTTATTTTAATGAACTTGATTCCTATGCGGAAGTGAGAGGCCTTGATTCGAAGCAGATTATTGAAGGAGTGGGGCTTGATCCGAGAATAGGTGACCATTACAACAACCCATCCTTCGGTTATGGCGGTTACTGTCTTCCTAAGGATACAAAGCAGCTTCTTGCAAATTATGCGGACATTCCGCAGAATATCATGTCTGCCATTGTAGAGGCAAACAAAACCCGCAAAGATCATATTGCGAATATGATTTTGAAAAGAAATCCTGAAATTGTAGGTGTCTATAGGCTTACCATGAAGATGAATTCTGACAACTTTCGTCAATCTGCAATTCAAGGTATTATGAAGCGCATTAAGGCTAAAGGAATTGAAGTTGTCGTATACGAACCGTCTATTAACCAGGATGAATTCTTTCGTTCAAGAGTGATTAAAGATCTTGATGAATTTAAGAAGATTTCTGACATTATTATTGCAAATAGGGTGTCTGATGAGATTCGGGACGTAATGGATAAGGTATATACAAGAGATATTTACAGCAGAGATTAGCTTAGCCCCAAAAGAATTTGCATATTGTTTACCCTATAAGCCCATTATAAATCTAAGATCACTACTATCTTGCCGTAAACAGCGAATAAATAATCAAAAATTTATGAGACAAATAAGACGAAATAAGTTAAAATTATATTATATATTTTGCAATAAACATTTTACATTAATTTTGGATATTGCAACATATATAGTTATAGACTTTATTTTTTTAGTATGTTTTAGGGATAATGTAGATTTATAAAATAAGCATATAGTTTTTATGCAGATAAGCAGAGGGGTTTATATGATTAGAAAAATTATTGCGTTTTTTTTAGTATTGTTTGTTTTGATAATGCCGGCAAATGTCAGGGTGGATGCATCCAGTATTGCCAACCTCGGTTTTGTTGAAACTGATGTTATTTTGCAGCCTGATGGCAAAGCCATTGTATCCTATACCGTCCGTTATGACCTGTTGCCGGGAAAGACCATGTTGGCATTTACTATGTCAGGGTTTGACAAGCTTAGTCCCGTTTTTGACACAGAAAATGCATGGGTTATAACTGACGACAATACATCTTATCCTATTGATATTGTCAATCTTGGCGGCGGTGATTATGACATTATAAATTCAGACAATCAGCGATTGGGGGGAGAATATCTCACCTACAAATTTCGCTTTGTTGCCGATATGGCTAAGGCCGGATACTTGGCGAAGACCACTACTGAAGACGGACGCAGGCTTATGGTTTTTGACTGGGCTCCTACCCAATGGGATGAGGCAATGGACCATTATACTGTTACAATAAATTATCCCTTGATTTTCCCGGGTGAATCCGGCACAAGAGAAGAAGTTGAGAGTTATCTGCTTGAACATGATTTTGCCACAGAACAGTGGATGAATGCGGAATACCTGATTGACTATAAGGTTCAAATACTGGATGGAACCCCTAGGGTGCAGGTGCAGCTTCACAAGGAGAATTTATTCTCAAAATATAAGTTTGAAATTAAGCAGTATATTACAGAGGATATTTTTGATATTGATACTCCAATAGATGAGTCCGAAGGACAATGGGAGGACTGGAGTGAAGGATATGAAGACAGTCAGCCGGGTCGTAGCGGAAACCGAAACAACAACTCTAGTGGCAGGATGGTTCTGTTGGTACTTTTTATCGGTCTTTTTGTAGGAATTTATGTAGTGGTAGGGAAGAAGCACCGTTCTGTGGTGAGGGCTCAGGATACTATAAATCAGATTCAATGGGCAAGATACGATTGGGAACCTCCAAAGGTTGAAATAGCTTCGTTTCGAAAGGACGGTACCATTGCTACTGGGCTGAATGCCATTGAGATAGCGGTCATAATAGGGATTTCTTACAAGGAGATTCTTTCGGTTATTCTTTCCAAACTTGTAGATCAGGGTTTTATCGAGGAAATCTCCATAGATCCCCTCAGGGTCCGCCGTATTGAACATGATAATCCAACATCGGTCCTGAATGAATATGAATTAATGATGTATGAAGCTTCAAGGGATGGGGAGATTGACGAAAGGGAAATAGAGAGTATTATGCAAAGACTTGTAGATAATGTACAGCAGAAAACATGGGATTGTGACATAGAAGCTACCCGTAAGTACTATAACGATAAGATGTCCGAAATTTTAAAGAGCCAAAATATAGATAGCCAAAATATAAATTCGGTACAGGGAACAGATAAGACATATACTGAGGCAGAGCATTTTCAGAGCTGGCCTTACTGGTATTACTACCATAGTGGCATACCATATAATAGAAATAGGAAGCACTATAAAAGATATGAGAAGTCGGTACCGGCTTATTCAGACAATTCGTCCTTTAATTCGGTTTTGGATTCAAACACCGGTGCTTTTGCATGTCACTCAGCTTGCCACTCGGCATGTCATGATGCTTGCCATTCGGCCTGCCACTCGGCTTGCCATTCTGCGTGTCACTCAGCCTGCCATTCTGCGTGTCACTCGGCTTGTGTAAGTGGGGGTGCAAGATGACGAAAAAGGAGAAAAAACTATCCTGGGTGGACGAGTTTCTAGCTCGAATAAAGCCGTATGTATATATGCGTCTTAGGGATAATGTGCTGATTCGTATGCCCAATGAAGCCTTTAAGCTTAATACCACTGGAGCCCGTATTATCGATCACATTCTTAAGGGTGGTTCGGTATATGATTTTATTAGGGTTCGATCCGATGCCGAGGAAACCGAGATGCAGCTGGAACGTTTCTTTGTAGATTTTTTGCGGGTATGGAATAATGAGGTGTGTGAAAATTATAGAACAACTGCAGTGCACAGGGTTGAATTCAGTAAAGGATATATTGAGCTTCCTGTATTGTCGGAGGTTGCGCTCACATATGCTTGCAATATTAAATGCCGCTTTTGTTATGCCGGATGCACTCAGATAAAAAAGCATAGGGAGCTTGATAAGGAAGGGTTTAAGAAGATTCTGGATATTATCCGATATGAGGCAGAGGTGCCCAGTGTATCCTTTACGGGAGGGGAACCACTTCTTAATAAAAACCTTCCGGAACTAATAAAATATGCTTCCAAAGTTAACGGGATGAGGGTTAATCTTATAACAAACGGTACGCTGATAACTCCTAAGAAAGCTAAGGAACTTGCCAAGGCGGGGCTTTCGTCCGCACAGGTTAGCATCGAATCCCCATATGCCAGTGAGCATGATTCCATCACTGGAATACCGGGTTCTTATGAGGCTTCGATATCAGGATTTAAAGCTCTCAAAGAAGCAGGAGTTATGGTTCATCCTCATTTTACTATTTGCAAATTAAACCGGGAATCGGCCATGGAATATCCGGAATTTTGTAAAGACGTCGGTTCGGACAGATTTTCGGCTAATTTAGTTATTCCGGCAGGGCGGGGAGATGACGATGAATTGACGGTTCGTTATCGTGATATCGGCAAAATAGTAGAAGAAATACGTAAAAAAGCCTCAATAGTCGGCGTTAAATTTATGTGGTATTCTCCTACCCCCTTATGTTTGTTTAATCCTATTCCAGTGGGGCTTGGCAATAAAGGATGCAGTGCTTGTGAAGGATTGCTTTCTGTTAATCCTGAGGGCAACGTATTGCCTTGTTCAAGCTGGTCAGAACCCATGGGGAATTTACTGGAAGAAGGCTTTGAGGCTGTATGGTCTAAGAAGCGGTCTAAATGGATACGGGACAAGGAAGCTGCCCCAGAAGAATGCAAGAGCTGCAAACATTTCGCGGTATGTCAGGGGGCTTGCCCCTTATATTTCAATATACATGGATGTGAGGAACTCCATAATATCTGGGAATCCTTCGGTCTATGTAAAGAAAGGAGTAAAGTATGAGTAACTGGATTCATATTCCGGGCTTTCCACCACCGGAAAAACAGGATAGATTGAAATTTTATGTATTAAAAGATATTTCATATTCCACTAGAATAACTATATATTTACTGCTAATAGCCTTTGGTTTCCTGATTCAGTTTATAACCATGAATGCATGGGTTGGGGCCATCTTATTAGTTTTTGCGACGGCTTTGAGCCTGGTTCGCGGTTTTGATAGCCATGAGGGCTTAAGAAATTTTAAGATCGACAAAAATTGGACAACGGTGGATATGGAGCGCATTCATGAAATTAGAAAACTTGATGATACAATGACAAAATGGGATAAAGATGCTTTAGATATAAGTAATTCATTAGGAGCTATTGCATTTATATTGTTTTCCGTTGGTTTGTTTATATTCTCAGTGTTTATGTTCGTTCTTCCGGGGTATTCTAATGTGGGAAAGATTATACTAACGGATGCGATTATCCTTGTGGCGCCCCTGTGGTTTAACGGAACACGGCGGATTATCGACCAGAAGAAATTGAGGATAAAAATTGATATTATCCGAAAGATGGAAGAGGTTTTTAGGAGTATTAAGGCAGAAGGAGAACATTTTAAGCCTGCATTGATGCTTGCTAGGAACCATGCAGGTAAGAGTATCCCGAAAGATGCGCGGTTTACAATTTCTTTTGATGGTATGCCAGCGGATTTCTATGGTCTTCAGGCGCAGATAAATATAAATGTCATAGAAGGATCGAATTATCCGTATTTTTACTGTGTTATACCGGCCAAAGTGGGATTTGGACTTCGGGAATATATCAGTAAAATTCCCAGGGATAAAAGTGTTGCTATAGAATTTCAGGAAGACGAGCAGGCTGAGGTAATTGTTATTCGCCAATTCACTACAAAGACATCGGGATATCACACAAAGATGTTCAATTGCATAAATATACTTAAAATATCTCTTGGAGCTGCAAGAATTATTCTTAATGACAAGTGAGGTTGTTTATATAAGGAGTGACTTTTATTGTGAGCCAGGCAGCGGATAAACATATACATAATCCGATACTAGAGACCGAAAGACTTCTCCTAAGAAAGCTTAGGATTTCCGATGACAGGGATATATTTGAGTACGCAAAGAATCCTGAGATATCCAGATATGTGACATGGGAGACACATAAGTCCATTGAGGATGCCAGGGCATTCATCACTTGGAATCTTGAACGTTATGATAAGGGAGAGATCGGCGAATGGGGTATTGAGCTTAAGGAAACCGGCAGAATAATTGGAAGCATTGGCTTTGTGGAGCTTGATACGGTGAATTTTTGTGGAACAGTAGGGTATGCTCTGTCGAAGAAATATTGGGGAAAAGGCATTATGACAGAAGCAGTGAAGCGTATAATCGGTTTTGCCTTTGAAGAAATGGGTTTAAACAGGGTTGAAGCAGTTCATATTCCTGAGAACGAAGCTTCGGGAAGGGTAATGCAGAAAGCGGGAATGTTATATGAAGGTCTATTGCGGCAAAGGATGTTTGCAAAGGGTAGATTTTGGGACTTGAAGCAGTATGCCATTGTAAAAGATGATTTGCGATGATAATAGGAAACATCTTATAAATTTCGACAGAATTATTCTTGACATTGGAATTTAAATTTGATATTATAGCATAAAAATGGGTAAATGCGTTGATAAGGGAAAAGCGCTGCTATGACGTGTTTTAGAGAGCTGTTGGGTGCTGAAAAACAGTACACGGGGCAGATTGCGAGCTCGCCTTTGAGCAGTCAGCTGAAAGCTGTAAAAGTCTCTTGATTTTTCGGTTAGTAGGTGTGAACGGGTTTCTCGCCGTTACAACGAGATGGCATTGATTTGGTTCGAGCTTTTATTAGTAAACCAGATTCTATTTTCGATGCTAGAGAGTGGGTAGTTTAATACCAAAAAGAGTGGTACCACGGAAGATATAGCTTTCGTCTCTAACAAGTATGTTATGAGGCGAAGGCTTTTTTAATTTAGCCTCTTGGAGTGAAATGAAAGAGGCAAAAGTGAAGGGACTTGATGTCCCGAGCTTTTATTTTGAAATATTGTAATAATAGGAGGAATATTATGAAGATTGCGTTTTCGACACTAGGTTGTCCTGACTTCAGTTGGACAGACATATATTCCATGGCTAAGGATTTTGGATTTGACGGTATCGAAATCCGTGGACTTGGAAATGAAATTTTTGCGGTAAAAGCACAGCCTTTTACTGAATCACAGTTGCCTCAGACTGCGAAGAAGCTCTCGGAGCTCAGTCTTGAAATTCCATGCTTTTCTTCCGGATGCTGTCTGAAGTTTGCTGAGAATGCAGACAAAAATCATGAAGAGGTTGTACAATATATTACACTTGCCTCTAAGTTGGGCACTCCTTTTGTCCGTATTCTTGCCGATCTTGAGCCGGAGCCTCAAGGAGAAGTGGATGACAATGTTGTCATTGAGGCGCTAAAGAAACTTGCTCCCATAGCAGAAGAAAAAGGTGTCACACTGCTCGTGGAAACCAACGGAGTATATTCCGACACTGCCCGCCTGTGCGCGCTTCTTT
This sequence comes from Acetivibrio mesophilus, assembly GCF_004102745.1. Lineage (GTDB taxonomy): Bacteria > Bacillota > Clostridia > Acetivibrionales > Acetivibrionaceae > Hungateiclostridium > Hungateiclostridium mesophilum. The sequence continues at coordinate 24,912 of NZ_RLII01000029.1, forward strand.
GCAGTGTGGCCAGTGATGCAGTAGCAGCTCTGTGGGATGTGCACCATCCTTACAGATATGCCGGTGAGACTCCAGGAAAGACGGTGCAGAATCTTGGGGCATATATAAAATATGTTCATATCAAGGACTCTGTTGTTGAAAACGGAAAAACACAATACCGTATGTTGGGTGAGGGCGATTTGCCGATTGACGATATCATGATGGCACTTAGGTCAATCAACTATGAGGGATATGTTTCTCTTGAGTGGGTTAAGCGCTGGGCTGCAGACCTTGATGACGCCGGAGTGGTTTTCCCTAATTTTGCCAACTACATGAACCGTTACACAAACAAAAGAGTAGTGAAAGGGCGTCTGTTTGACAATGCGAAGAAGACTGGAAAATATATTTGGGAGAAAGATACGTTGATTGATCTCACATTCTCTCAGGTATTGGACCGCGTTGTTGAAGAATTCCCCGATCAGTACGCATTCCGATATACCACAACGGATTATACCCGAACTTATGCGGAGTTCCGGGATGATGTTGATACTTTTGCAAGATCCCTTATAGCATTGGGAGTAAAGCCGGGTGATCATGTTGCTGTCTGGGCTACCAATGTTCCCCAATGGTTTATTACATTCTGGGCAACAGTCAAGATTGGTGCGGTGCTTGTTACTGTGAATACTGCTTACAAAATTTATGAGGCTGAATATCTGCTCCGCCAGTCGGATACCCACACACTGGTCATGGTTGACGGGTATAAGGATTCGGACTATGTCGGTATTATTAAGGAGCTTTGTCCAGAGCTTGAAACAGCAGAGGCCGGTAAACCTCTACATATTAAGAGGCTGCCTTTCCTGCGCAATATTATTACTATTGATTCAAAACAGAAAGGGTGTCTCCACTGGGATGAGGCAATGGCCTTGGCGGAAAAAGTGCCTGTTGAAGAGGTTCAACGCCGTGCGCTGGCAGTTAATAGACATGATGTCTGCAATATGCAGTATACATCGGGAACTACAGGTTTTCCAAAGGGAGTTATGCTTACCCATTATAATGTTATTAACAACGGAAAATGCATTGGAGACTGCATGGATCTTTCCACTGCTGACCGCATGCTGATTCATGTGCCAATGTTCCACTGCTTTGGATTGGTGCTTTCAATGATAGCTTCAATGACCCATGGTTCGACAATGTGTCCGATACCGTATTTTTCACCGAAGGTGTCTTTGGATTGCATTAACCGCGAAAAGATAACTGTCTGCAACGGAGTTCCGACGATGTTTATTGCAATGATGGAACACGAGGATTTCAAAAACACCGATTTCTCTCATATGAGAACGGGAATTATGGCTGGAAGTCCATGTCCTATAAAGGTTATGCAGGATGTAGTTAATAAAATGAATATGAATGAGATAACCATCGTATTTGGTCAGACCGAGGCTTCACCGGGCTGTACTCAGAGCCGTGTTGATGATCCTATTGAGGTACGTGTGAATACTGTCGGACGCGCGCTTCCGGGAATTGAATGTAAGATTGTAGACCCTGAAACCGGTGAGGATTTGCCGGATAATACCGATGGAGAGTTTGTTGCTCGCGGATATAATATTATGAAAGGCTACTACAAGATGCCTGAAGCAACGGCAGCGGCCATTGATGAAAATGGATGGCTACATACCGGAGATATGGCAAGGCGTGACGAAAACGGCAACTACAAAATAACCGGTCGTATTAAGGACATGATAATTCGTGGCGGAGAGAATATATATCCGAAGGAAATTGAGGACTTTATCTACACTCATCCGAAAGTAAGAGATGTTCAGGTTATAGGAGTTCCTGACAAACAGTACGGTGAAGAGATTATGGCTTGTGTTATCCTTAAGGATGGAGAGACAATGACTGGCGAAGAGCTTAAGGATTACGTTCGCTCCCATATGGCAAAGCACAAGACACCGCGCTATATTGATTTTGTTACAGAATTCCCTATGAATGCGGCAGGAAAAATATTGAAGTATAAAATGCGTGAGCAAGCAGTTGAAAAATTGGCTCTCCAAGAAGCTAATTCGATTGTTACAGCTTAAGCATTATTAACGTTATAAAAGCACGGTCAGGTTCCATTCATGTCTTTGGTGTGGAGCCTGACCGATTGCTTTTTAAAGAATTATTTCACCAGTTCCTGCTTTCCTGTTATAGTACTGTCAGCGTCTGCTTTAAATGTAGATTGAGCTTCTTCGGTTGTAAAGTATACATTTCCTTCAACCTTAGTGTCTACCAGCTGGAAGTTGCTTGACGAGACATAAAGGTCACCTTTAAAGGTTCCATGTTGAATGCTGGCATTAGGACTATTGATGGTCAATTTGGGAATTGTTAAAGTGTATCTGGCAGTGATATTGCGGCTTGCATCCTGTTCATACAAACCAATCTTACGCTGTATAATATCTTGACCGTTTTCATCCTTCTTGCCGTTTTTGTATTCACCTTCCAATACAAGCTCTTTATCAAAAGTTAAATCTTTTGTCAATGCAATGAGCCACGTACCGTTGCTGCTGATAGCTTTTTCAAAAGAAGCTTCATCGCCTACTATCGAGGCTGTACTAACCGAATCCGGTGGTGTTGCATTTGATTCGGATGTTTGAGTGGGTTTGGGCTGCTGAGTTGTTGGACCCTGCTGTTGTGTACATCCCACAAGCAATAAAATTGAAAGTGGAATCATTAATAAGACGACTTTTGCTTTCAATGGAAATACCTCCCTTATTAGTAAAAATTGTTTCATGCTTCTTATGTATTATACCCATAATTATACCCATAATAATGAAAAATATTTACTAAATTGTGTTATAATATTTATAGTTTTAGAAGTAATAAATAATTTCAAAAAGGGGTGCGGCAGTACTAAATCTTTAATTGAAAAAAGTGTGTGTTTTAAAAGGAATTATTGTGGAATATTAAATAGTAATCTTAGTAAATAATTAGGAGGACGATAATATGGACGTAATTGTATATACTACACCTACATGTCCATGGTGTACAAGAGTGAAGGAATATCTTAATCAAAATGATGTTCAGTACAGGGAAGTCAACGTTGCATCCGACAGGAACGCTGCAATGGAAATGATTCAAAAATCCGGTCAGCGTGGTGTACCTGTTGTAGAGATTGACGGAAACATCGTTGTAGGATTTGATCAGGCTAAAATCGACAGTTTGATAGGAAAGTAAAAGCAAGAAATATTTTCTTTTAGGTCTTTCTGGCAGGGAAGGCCTATTTTAATGCAAAATAAAAGTATATAATATAATTGTTAGTAAGGGATGAGGTATAGATAAAAAAGCTGACTTAATATTAAAGAGTATAGATTGGAGGAAAATAAATGCAGTATCGTGAATTGGGTAAAACCGGTGTAAAAATATCTACTCTGGGGTTTGGAGCAATGAGACTTCCGGAGATTAATACTAACGGGAAGACGGAGTTTGATGTAGAAAAAAGCATTGCAATGATTCATAGAGCATTTGAGCTTGGAGTAAATTACATAGATACCGCTCCCGGATACTGCAACGGTGAAAGCGAGATTATTGTAGGCAAGGCTTTAAAAGGTTGGAGAGACAGGGTCTATTTATCCACCAAAAATCCAATTGAGAACGCATCGGGCTCCGATTGGCGTAAAAGACTGGAAAATTCATTGAAAAAGCTGGATACGGACTATATTGATTTTTACCATATGTGGGGTATTAGCCTACAAGACTATGAAGAGAGTATAAATGTGAAGGATGGACCTCTTGAGGCCGCGCAGAAGGCTAAAGAAGAGGGGCTTATCCGGCATATATCCTTTTCATTTCATGATAAACCTGAAAACTTAATTAAGCTTGTGGATACCGGCAGCTTTGAAACGGTGTTATGTCAGTACAACCTTCTTGACAGAAGCAATGAAAAGGCAATAGAGTATGCAAAGAGCAAGGGACTGGGAGTAATAATCATGGGACCTGTGGGAGGGGGAAAGCTTGGTGAACCCTCGGACACAATTAAAAAGCTGCTTCCTCAAAAGACAGTAAGCTGTGCGGAAATAGCCTTGAGATTTGTACTTGCCAATCCGAATGTTGACTGTGCACTGTCGGGAATGAGTTCAATTGAAATGGTTGAGGATAATGCTCGTATTGCATCGAATGATACTCCTCTTACAAAGGAAGAACTCGACATGGTGAATGCATCAATGGCGGAAAATAAGCGGATGGAAGAACTATATTGCACCGGCTGCAATTATTGCATGCCCTGCCCTGCCGGTGTTAATATTCCTCTAAATTTTCAGTTGATGAATTATCACAGGGTATATAAGATTACCGACTATGCAAAAGGCCAATACAGTCAAATTGGGAAGGTTCAATGGTATAAGGGCAAACCGGCCCACGAGTGTATTGAGTGTGGGGTATGTGAAGCAAAATGCCCTCAGAAGCTTGAGATAAGAAAGCAATTGAAGGAGACTGCAAGGGTCTTGTCAGTTAGTAAAAATACATAATGGGGGATAAAATATGCGCAACACCCTTAGGAGACGGTGTCTTCCGTATACTTAAGTTCATACCCTGCGCCGCGAATGGTATCTATTGTTACCTTGGAATTGATATTACTAAGCTTCTTCCTTAAAAAAGATATGTAGACTTCAACGTGGTTGGCACTTGCTTTGGAGTCAAACCCCCACAGCTTTTCGATGATCGTTTCTTTGGGGGAAATCATCCCTTTTCTGAGGATCAGAAATTCAATAAGTTCACATTCGCGGCGCGTCAGGTTTATTTTAGCTGTCTGTGTAGATAGAATAAGATTGGAAGTGTTTAGCTCTATATCGCCAAAAGATAATATGTTGTTCATGACAATTCCACCTTTGCGCCTACCAAGAGCGCGGATTCTTGCCATAAGTACTTCCGTTGGAAAAGGTTTGGCTAAGTAGTCATCAGCACCGCTGTCCAGACCGGTTACAATGTCGGAAGGAGTATTTTCTTCGGATATTAGTAACACTAGAGTTGACAGATTTCTTTTTCTGAGGGTTTTAAGCAAAGTGATACCATCCATCGTAGGGAGCTTTGTATCCAGTACAATGATGTCATAAATACCTGTAAGTGCAAAAGCTAACCCGTCTTCTCCATTGTAAACACATGTAACTATATAGTTATTTTTCCTAAGGATATTAGCCATGCTTTCAGTAAGTCGGACATTATCTTCAATTACCAGTATTTTCACAATTATGCCTCCTTCCCCTTCTATTTTAACATGGATTAGCCTCAGAAGGACACAGTATAAATCAGTTTGTTGACATAATATGATTAAAAGCAATTGATATTATGCTTTTTAAGGTTGTTTTAAGCTTTGCAATATAGAATGATAATAGAGAAATTATATTCTGTACTAAATTTTAGACTCAAATATATTTTGTTTATACGAATATATATTCATACGAAGTTCTATTTCTAACAAAGTTATTAGAAAGTATCCGTCCTAGCTATGTTTATCGATTATCCTGATCAGAGTAGAGAGTATTATTGTTTTACAAATATATATAATACAAAATTTTGCAAAGGGGAGAAGTAGATGAAAAAAGTTGTGTCAAGTACCGTCATTTTTGCTATGCTTATGGCAATAATGATACCCGTATGTTATTTTGGAGCATTTGCCCAGGCGACCGAGGCTCTTTTTATTAATGAGGTCATGTCGTCAAATGAGTCCACAATACGTGATGGGGATGTTACTGACCCTAAACATGGAAGTAAGGGCGGAGCATACTCAGACTGGATTGAGATTTATAATTCCGGTTCTAGGGATGTGGATCTGACAGGATATATTCTGGCAGACTCTTCGGCAGAATGGATATTCCCACAAGGGATCGTACCGGCAGGAGGATACTTGTTGGTTTGGGCATCCGACAAGGATATGGTGGACCAAAACGGTCAATTGCACACAAATTTCAAATTGAGTGCGTCCGGTGAGACTGTGACATTAAGAAAGCCCGATGGAACTATTGTTGATTCTGTTGCAGTTATTAGTCTTGGGGATGACCAGAGCTATGGAAGAATAAGCGATGGCGCCTCTGAGTTCGTCGTTTTTTCAAAAGCAACACCTGGAGCTGCAAATGTTTATGATGCTCCTACAGAGACTACTCTCTTTATCAACGAGGTTATGGCTTCCAATACATCTACAATAAGAGATGGAGATGTAGATGACCCTAAACATGGAAGTAAGGGTGGAGCATACTCAGACTGGATTGAGATATATAATTCCGGTTCTAGGGATGTGGATCTGACAGGATACATTCTGGCGGACTCTTCGGCAGAATGGATATTTCCGCAGGGAGTTGTGCCGGCAGGAGGATATTTGCTGGTTTGGGCATCTGATAAGAATATGGTTGCAGCTGACGGACAACTGCACACTAATTTTAAGATAAGCTCATCCGGAGAAGCCTTGACCCTAAAGGATCCTGACGGCAATGTTATTGATATCTTGGTAACTATAAATCTTTTGGATGATGAATCCTATGGAAGAAAAACTGACGGTTCATCCGAACTGTCGTTATTAAAACCTACGCCCGGAGCGGCAAATGTTTTTGATCCAAGTCTTATACCTGTTTTAGAGCCTGCTTTTTCCCATCAGGGAGGATTTTATACCGATGCATTTAACCTCGAGCTTACTGCAAAGGAGTCCGGAGTTAAGATTTACTATACCACGGATGGTTCTGATCCTGTCCCGGGTGAAGAAGGAACTGCTGAATACACTTCCGGTATTAATGTAAAGAGCAGGGCAGGAGAACCAAATGTCCTTTCTATGATTTGGGATATATCCAACGATCAGTGGAACAAATGGAAGGCACCAAAAGGAGAAGTATTCAAGTGTACTACCATTAAGGCAATCGCTGCAAGAGATGATGGAGCAAAGAGTAAAGTAGTCACTCACTCATATTTTGTAGATCCGGAAATTAATACAAGATATACTCTGCCTGTGATTTCTCTTGTAACCGAATATGAGAACTTGTTTGACGAGTCTACTGGCCTTTATGTAAATGAAAATTATGAAGAAAGCGGTTCGGAATGGGAGCGACCGGTGCATGTCGAGTTCTTTGAAACCAACGGAAAGCTTGGATTTTCCCAGAATGCCGGACTCAGAATACATGGAGGATGGACAAGAAAGTACCCTCAGAAGTCTTTCCGTTTGTATGGTGATCACTATAATGATATTGGTGAATTTAAATATGAGATTTTCCCAGGCTTGAGAGGAACGGGAACAGGCAAAAAAATTAAAAGCTTTGAACGCTTGATTTTGAGAAATGCAGGCAATGACTGGACAGGTGCCCTTTTCAGGGATGAGATGATGCATAGTCTTGTTTCCCATCTGAAAATAGACACCCAGTCTTACAGGCCGTGTGTAGTATTCTTAAATGGAGAGTATTGGGGAATATATCATATTCGTGAACGTCTTGACGATAAATACCTTAAAGAACACTACGACCTTGATGATGACAAGGTTGCAATACTTGATGTCTTTGAGACTCCAGAGGTTCAGGAAGGTGATTCCACGGATGTTTTGGCATATACGGACGATATCATAAATTATTTAAAAACTCATTCCATAACAGAACAAAGCACCTATGATTATATTAAAACGAAAATTGACATAGAAAACTATATCGATTATTATGTTTCGGAAATATTCTTCGGAAATACAGACTGGCCGGGAAACAATATGTGCATATGGAGGTATAAGACTGAGGATGGCCAATATCATCCTGAAGCACCTTACGGTCAGGACGGAAGATGGAGATGGATGCTGAAAGATACCGATTTTGGCTTTGGTTTGTACGGGGCAAGTGTGTCCCACAACACTCTTGCTTTTGCTGCCGGTGACAAATACGAAGATTATGCCAATGAGGAGTGGGCGGTATTTCTATTTAAGACTCTTCTTCAGAATGAAGAGTTTAGAAATGAATTTATAAGCCGTTTTGCAGACCAATTGAATACTTCCTTTGTGCCATCAAGAGTGACTTCGATTATTAATGATGTGGTTTCAACTCTTGAACCGGAAATTAAGGAACATACAGACCGTTGGCCGTTTATTAAATTAACTACCACTAGTTTTTGGGAAACAACATGGAGTCAAGAACTGAATCAGATTAGAAACTATGCCAATAATCGTCCTGGATATGTAAGACAGCACATATTGAGCAAGTTCGGAAAGAATGGTGTAACGGGAACTGCTTCTGTGAGCTTAAACACCAATACAACCATGGGACATATAAAGATTAATTCCATTGATATTGTGTCGGATACTCCAGCAGTTGCAAACCCCGATGAATGGACCGGCTTATACTTCAAGGGAGTACCTGTAACACTAAAAGCTATACCGAAAGATGGTTATGTGTTTGATCATTGGGAGGGAATAACCGGAGTTCAACAGTCATTGGATACTGTGACATTTACTCTTTCGGAAAATATGAACATTACAGCAGTATTCAGACCGGAACAGGAAATTCCGTCGCCAACACCTCCGCCGGAGATTTTATATGGTGATTTTAATGGAGATGGAACGATTAATTCCACAGATTTAACAGTATGCAAAAGGTTCCTGCTTTATATTTTAGGACCCGAACAGATAAATGTGGACGCAGGAGATGTTGATGCCAATGGAAAGATTACTTCCACTGACTATACATATCTGAAAAGATATTTGTTAAAGGTTATTGACAAGTTTCCAGCACAGAAGTAATAATAACAGCAAGTAACATGATTAGGGGGGAATAAGGAAATTGGCGATAGAGGTATTTAACAGATATGAGAAAAAGTTCCTGATGGACAGCAAAACATATGAGAGAGTTCAACACATACTCAGTGAATATATGGAGCTTGATGAATACAATAAAGTAAATAATACCTACTATACAATATGCAATATCTACTACGATACTCAAGACAACCAACTAATAAGGCATTCCATTTCAAAACCTAAATATAAGGAAAAATTGAGACTTCGTGCCTATGGAGTACCTTCCTTGGATGCTAAGGTATATTTGGAAATAAAGAAGAAGGTAAACGGGCTTGTAAACAAGAGAAGAACCAAGCTAATATTGAAAGAGGCTTATGAATTTGCGGCAACGGGCATTAAGCCTGAATATAAGAGTTATATGAATAAACAGGTTTTGAATGAAATCGAATACCTTTTAAAGGTTTATGATCTTGAGCCAAAGCTTTATCTGGCATATGACAGAGTAGCATATTTTGGGATAAACAACAGAGACCTGAGAATAACCTTTGACACCAATATAAGATCCCGAAGAACGGATTTGAGACTTGAGCTGGGAGACCATGGGGAACGATTACTGGACGATGATATCTGGCTTATGGAGGTCAAAGCGGAGAAGAGCATACCTGTCTGGCTTTCAAGGATGCTTAGCCAGAATAAGTTATTTAAGACTAGCTTCTCAAAATATGGAACTGAGTACAAGAAGATGGTTCTAAGCAATATTATAAAGGAGGATGACTACAGGTGCTTGACGGAATACTCAATGCCACAACCGGCACAACACTATCCTTTGGAAGTACGATACTCACAATAATTGTTTCGTTTGCTTTGGGCATAATTATAAGCTTGGTGTACATAAACACCCATTCAAAAGGTCGATATTCTCAGAATTTTGCTTTGACGCTGGTTATGATACCAAGTATTATTGCCATAATTATTTTGTTGGTAGGAAGTAATGTTGCAAGAGCTTTTAGTCTTGCGGGAGCTTTCTCGATCATTCGCTTCAGAAGTGAAGCTGGAGATCCTAAAGACATTGCATATGTGTTTTTCACAATGGCAGCAGGTTTGGCCTGCGGTGTCGGATTTTTTGGATATGCCATACTTTTTACCATAGTACTCTGTATTTTCTTGGTTATCCTTGGTAAAGTAAATTTTGGTGCTAAAAAATCCTCATATAAGCTGCTGAAAGTTGTAATTCCGGAGGATCTTGATTATAAAAAAGAGTTTGAAGAGGTTTTTAACAAATACACATTGAGCTACGAGCTGCAAAGAGTTAAAACAACGGATTTGGGGTCTCTTTATGAACTTGTATATATTGTATCTCTTTACTATGATACCGACGAAAAAGAATTCATTGATGCGCTTCGCTGCCGTAATGGCAATTTAAGTATTATGCTGGGGATGAATGTTGATGTATAGTTGAAGCAAGTCAGGGGGATGGTTCCTCCTGACTTGTCCTTTCTCTATATATTCACAAGGTATTTTTTCTCAAGCTTTATGGGTTGATAAGCCAATTTAGCTCTGCGCAGCCCATCTATGCCCAAGTCCTCCTGAAGATTTATAAATTCAACCTCACTAAAGCAAGTCTCTATCAAAGACTTGTTTAAAAATGGATAAATACCGGAAAAGCTATAGTTTCCTTTTTCAAAGTGAATAGTTGCCATCTTGTCGTTCAATTTTTCACCTATTGCAAATCCTGCTATTTCGTTGTCTGCATAAACGGCAATACCTTTTATATTAAACAGCTCGATATTATTGAGAATGTCGATTATGGCTTTTTGCTCATTTTTGAGCTGCTCACTGTCTAAGGCCTTATAATCATACCATTTGAGGGACAAATCAATGCAATCCCTTATAACTTCATGACTTTGGATTATTTCAATTCTGTAATCATATTTTTTTATAAATTGATTGTACTGATTCTTTTTTCTGTGATATTTACTGCCGGACAGCGCAATCAAATCCTTACAGCTGAAAATATAATCAAAGTTATTTGTATCTTCATGAGAAGTTACGAGTTCCCCGAAGTTTTCATTAAGCTGATTTAAAAAAGCTGTTTCAACGTCACCGTACAGATATTTGAAATCCGGATTTCCTTTCCTTATGGTATTAAGTTTTGAAGTAATACCGGCTATTTTGTTTTTGTCGGCACCAATAGGCTGCATAAAATACGTGCCGTTGGCACCTGTGTGCTTTTTAACGACTATTGCGTCATCAACTATCGCAAACTCCGTATTATACATTTTTATCCATATATAAAGTGTTAAAAATGAATATTCATAAGTCATAAAGTCATAATTTTTTAAATATTCATAAAAAAGCTCTCTGTCGTGTAACTCTAAAGCCTTGAAATTTAGCATATGTCTCATCCTACTTTAATTATTCTTTATCAAGTATTTCTTTGTTACTTACCATAATCAAAATATCTTAATAACTGTTATTATATATAATTCGTAATTTTTTCGCTACTATATAAAAATTGCATTAAATAAGTAAAATTAATGATGTAGTTGCTTTATGATTATTATCCATAATTATTGCTTGATTTAATCAAGATTTGACTATAAACCATATGCGTGAATAAGTTGGTAAGATTTATTTTGTAGTGAATGCAGCAATTAATTGCATCTCCATAAAGAATGGAAATATCCTATAATTCTCCGAAAAAATGTTTACAATAATGCCAATTATATGTATAATATACATAATGTAAATTTAATACAAGTTTACATAACAAAAGCAATAGCTATGCCGTGTAAAACGAAAGATTAAATGGATATAGATGTAGTGTGAGAAGAGTTATTTCAGCAGTAGTAGCAATTATTTTAGTATTTCAGGCAATATCTTTTTCAGCTTTTGCAGTATCAGCAGATGATGGCAAATTCAAGCCCGCCATTGATATTGGAGGTCAAATTGATTCTGAGGAAATAAGTGAGGAAGAGCTTCAGAGAATTTACGAAGAGTTTAAGCGGGAAGTGGAAAGTGATATTAAAGCACAAGAAGAGCTTATTTACGAAAAAATAAAGGAAGAAGAACAACTTAAGGAAAAGCTTACAAAGGATAGTGTAAAGGAATTAGCAGGTAAGTCCTCTTTATCAACAAAAGACGGTGCTGCACAAAATATTACAATGCAATCGAGTGAGCTTATAAATGCACCCTATGACCTTGATGCTGAAGTAATAAATGCATCGGTAAGTGGGAAACATGTTATTCTTACATGGATGCCGTCGGAAGGAGCCGAAGGATATAAGATATTTCAGGATGGTCAACAGATAGGAACAAGTACAATAGAAAAATTTGAGTTTGATATTTCACAAATAGGGGAGTATAACTATACTGTAAAAGCATACAAAGGAACAATTGAATCCGAAAACAGTAAAACATTGACGATAGTTTTGGGTGATACAACAATTTCCCAAAATAAAATCCTTCAACATAATTATGTTTATGGAGACAGTTTAACGATTTCCGGTGGAACTTAAAATTTAAACGGAAAAATGTTAAAAGCATATAATGCAATATTACAGAATAATAACGCGGAAATAGATATAAATAACGGTAAGCTTATTGCAATGACTAATTATACGATTAGTGGAAATTCAACTCTTATAATGAATGACCCGAATGACTATGTTTATGTAAATGGTGAGTTTTACTTTAATACGTCTATAGAGCATAATCAAAATTACTTAAATAATGGTCTTATTCAAGTGGTTGGACACGTTTTTCAAGTAAATTCCTCGGGTAGTTTTCTGCCGGGAGGGTCTCATAAAGTTTACCTTAATTGTTTAGATATTATCGGTAATACAACTATCGGTTTTAACAATGATTACGTATCAAAGTTTAATATATTAGGAATAAACAAACCTCTGTCAAAATATACTTTTAACCCTTCAGACAGGCCAATTTCAACATGGTACAACCAATTAATTTTTCTTGGAAGTGAGTTTTATATTAAAGATGATAATACACTAATAGCTCATTGGTATGGAATATATTATGAATTAACTAGAATATCTTATATTGAAAATGCTGAGTATAAAAAAGAACATATATAGCAGAATAATATTGTTTTTGATTAATTCGAAAACCTTCTGCAAACTCCTGATTACCTTAAAACATGGTTGTCAGGAGTTTCTTGGTAACCGTCAAATAGATCGTCACATAGTAGAATAGTTGCGCAGTTGATACAATCACTGTAGAAATAATTGTAAGCGTCAAATAGATCGTTACATAGTAGAATAGTTACGTAGTTGATACAATCACTGTAGAAATAATTAAACGGGGTGATTGTATGGACATTCAAAAATTAACATCTGAACAACAATTATCTAAGTGGGCGGAATTAATACAAACCCGGCTTGAAAGTGGGCAAAGTATCAAAGAATTTTGCCTAATAAATGGAATAAGCAAAGCCACATACTATTATTGGCAGAAGAAAGTCAGTAACGCAAAGTGTACAGTACTTGGAGGAGAAAAAGAATCTAAAACCGAAGTACCAAACGGATGGATGCAGCTTGCACCGAAACCGGCACACTCCGCAAAAGCCACATTGGAAATTAAAATTAATGGCTGCAATGTCGCTGTAAACACGGAAACAGACTTAGAATTGTTGAAAAAAGTTTGCCAGGTGTTGATGTCGCTATGATAAGATGGAACGAAAAAACTGTGTATCTTTGCGGAAGATTATCGGATATGAGAAAATCAATCAACGGCCTGATAACACTTGTGCAAGAGAGCTTTTCCCTTGACCCGTTTGCGGATGCACTATTTGTGTTCTGTAACAGAAATAGAAACAGGATTAAAATCCTTGAATGGGATGGAGACGGGTTTTGGCTGTACTTTAAGCGATTGGAACGAGGGCGGTTTCGTTGGCCAACAGAAGAAGATTCCGCTACAATGATTCTTGATGTAAACGAATTAGCTTGCCTTATTGACAGTGCCAGATTAGAAAAAAAGCTTAGCCGAAAGGAAGTTTTAGAGCGTCAAATTTTATAAAAAAATTCTTTAAAAAGTATGAAAAAACTGGATTCAATGTATTTTTTATGGTAGTATTATCCTATGAAGAAACAAGAAATTTCAGTAGAAAAATTACTTGATATAATTGAAGAAAAAGAGCGAAGGATTGCTGAATTGGAACAACAAGTCCAATGGTTCATGGAACAAATACGCCTTTCAAAGCGTAAACAATTCGGTGTATCCAGCGAGCAAACAAAGATTGAGCAACTCAATCTTTTTAACGAAGATGAAGAGACTCACAATTTAGCAGTTTCCGAGCCACAAAGGATAGAAGTAAAAACTCATTACCGTAAGAGGACTCGTCTGACAACAGATAAGCTTCCTGCAGATTTACCGATGGAGGTAATTGAGCACAAGTTACCCGAAAAGGATAGTATTTGCCCGGATTGCGGTGGCGAGTTGCATACAATGGGAAAAGAAACCCGTGATGAGTTGAAGGTTATTCCGGCGAAA
>NZ_RLII01000003.1 GCF_004102745.1 Acetivibrio mesophilus
GGTATTCTCTTTAGTAAGAGCCATAGCGATAACCTCCGTATGTGTTTTGTGGACACAAATATCATACTAGGTTTCTCGCTGTGGTTCTACTTTTTTTGCCCTGTTGCATTTAATTTTACAATGAACCTAAAATTATAGTATATTATTTTTGCAAAAAATCTCTTGACTTATTTGGGGATTTCAATTATACTATTCATTGCCGCCGAAAAAAGCTTTACTGAATATTAACTTCATTGCTTTTTGTCGGAAATTATTTTATGGAAATGATTAGCAAGGGCCTTTAGCTCAGTTGGTTAGAGCAACCGGCTCATAACCGGTTGGTCCGGGGTTCGAGTCCCTGAAGGCCCACCACAAATAAATATTTCGCCCAGATAGCTCAGTCGGTAGAGCAGAGGACTGAAAATCCTCGTGTCGCTGGTTCGATTCCGGCTCTGGGCACCAGAATATTTGGCTAGGTTATTTAGCAAGTACTATAAGTAAGTTTTCAAATTAATATTATATATGGAGGGGTTCCCGAGTGGCCAAAGGGGGCAGACTGTAAATCTGTTGTCTCTGACTTCGATGGTTCGAATCCATCTCCCTCCACCAAAAATGGTTAGAGCATATGCTCTAACCATTTCTTATATCCTGCCCTTGGCTTTTCTGGCATTTGTTTATTCTTGCTAAGCCTTAATTGAATTAACAATTTCCTTAAACTTATTGCCTCTTTCCTCAAAACTTTTAAACATATCAAAGCTGGCACTTGCCGGAGATAGAGTTATTATATCCCCACTAGAAGCAATGCTATAGGCCGTTTGAACAGCTTCCTCAAGGGAACTGCATTTGTAGAGAGGAATATCTGAGCCTTTTTCTGTCCTTTCCGTCTCATCCTTTAATGCTTTTTCAATCTTAGGAGCTGTCTGCCCAATTAAGACAAGGCACTTCACCTTTTCTGCAATTACTGGCCCTAAGTCATCATAGGGTATTTTTTTATCATAACCGCCAGCTATCAGAATCACTTTATCTCTAAAGGAATTCAACCCTGCAATCGTTCTCGTTGGGCTACTTGCTATAGAGTCATTATAAAATTTTACACCGTTAAGCTCCCTTACAAGTTCAATCCTGTGTTCAACACCGGTAAAGGTCGTTGCTACCCTTTTGATAATATCACTGTCAACATAATCTACTACTGCAGCAGTAGCCGCAAGAAAATTCTCTATGTTGTGGACTCCCGGAATAATAATATCATTAGCCTCTACAATTTCAGTCACCGATTCACCGTCTTTATAAATCAGCATATCATCCCTTAACATTGCACCCTGCTCAAGATTACTTTTCCTGCTGAAATAGACTACCTTCCCTTGGGCCTCATTTGCAAATCCCCGGGTAATGTCATTGTCAAAATTCAATACAAGCTTATCCCTCGCCGACTGGTGAGTAAAAATATTCTTTTTGGCAAACACATACTCATCCATGGATTTATGTATGTCCAAGTGGTTGGGCGAAACATTTGTTACAACTGCTATATGAGGACTCTTTGTCATGGTATGCAGTTGAAAGCTGCTTAGCTCCAACACAACTTTGTCCGTATCCTTTATTTCATCAATTTTACTTAATAAAGGTATGCCTATATTTCCGCCCAGCCAGCAATTATAGCCCTGCTCCTTAAGCATATTATATATAAGCGTAGTGGTTGTGGTCTTCCCATCACTGCCAGTCACAGCAAAAATCTGTGCCGGACAAAGCTCAAAAAAGACTTCCATCTCCGAGGTTATCTCGGTCCCTTCCTCCTTTGCAGCCAAAATCTGAGGAATATCATACCGCATACCTGGAGTCCTAAAAAGCAGGTCAAAGCCTCTCAAATTATCAAGATAGCCTTCACCTAGACTATATTTAATATCCATATCTTTAAATGCTTCCAATGTCGTCTTTAGCTTGGTTTCATCCGATTTATCAAAAGCTGTGATATCTGCTCCGAGATTGTACAGATACGAAATTAACGGAGTATGGCTTATTCCTATACCCAGCACAGCAACTTTTTTATTTCTTATTCTATTTTTAAAGTCATTCAATTTGCTGTTCAAAACATTTCCTCCAATTTTTCATCTCAAGTATATTATATGGTGTAAACACATATAAGATTATAAATAAAATATACTTGATTTAATTTTTTAATATAAAATAATTATAGTTTTCTTCGATTATTGCGGTACTTATAATGCATTAGTGTCTTGTCAAATTTTCTTTCCCACTTTTCCGATCCGATTTTTTTAGAAAACTCTATACACTGCCTCAGGAACATCTCTTCACTTTTCATCTTATTATTTGACATTCTTTCCCGTATAGACATAAAAGTGCCGTATCTATCATAAAGAATGATATTCTCACGGCATATCATATACAAAAATGTTCCCACCATTTCATCCTTGTATAGTATTTCCTCAAATATTTCCGGAGTGTACGTCAGAACATTGACATTTAGATACTTCTCTCTTAGAAGCTCCAGCTTGACAGTTTCATTGAACAATATAAATTTATCGAGGGATGTCTCATTATTTGATAAGATTAGGAATTCATATACACTTTGCGAGGTATTGTCCCCTTTTGCTCTGGCCCCATACAAAACAATACTCATTAGTTTTACATCGACTCTTTCCGAACACTGTTCCATTATGTCTAAAATGCGCTTCAAACCCCTGTCGTTTACAAGACTTAAGCTTCTCATTAAAATGCCCTCCCCATAATAACCAATTATTCGGATTCATATTCTTATTATATATTGCATAAATAGCATAAAAGTCTGGACAACCATAAGTTAATTTCGCAACAAAGCTCATAACAGAACCGGGTACAGAATCTTAAATCTACATGTCCTGTTTTGGATTGAGAAAGTACAGTAATTTTTTATTATTACATTGGAACAATTTACTGTATTCGATAGTTACAATATTACCACATTTTTCAGCCTATGCCTAGACTTTTTTTTATTTTATCGAAAATATAAAAATTTCTACTTGCATTATTATGATTTATAATGTAAAATATTTATTGCACTTGTAAATGCGAGGATGGCGGAACTGGCAGACGCGCTAGATTCAGGTTCTAGTGGCCGCAAGGTTGTGAGGGTTCAAATCCCTTTCCTCGCACCAAATAGAGTCTCAAGATTTAAAAATGAGTAGCTTATTGCTACTCATTTTTCTGTTTTGGCCTCTTAGAATGAAATGAAAGAGGCAAAAGCAAAGGGACTCGATGTTCCGAGCTTTTATTTATAAAGCATCCTTCAAAAAAACTCTGCCAATCACGGCAAACACAAAAAAGAGCCTGTTATGGCTCCAGTATAGAATATTAAATTTATATAAAAGGTTTTCCCTTTATATAAATATTACCTGATAGTTATTAAAAACTTATGAACAATCTATTAATAATTTATAAACCTTAGAAAATAACAACAACCTTACCAAACTTTACTAAGGTAAAATTACTGATGCGTATCAATCTTAAATATTGACATAGTTTCATTAAGCTCTTGGGCCATTTTGTTTAGCTGATCTGCATACTCTAAGAGTTCTTCGGCACCCATCAGCTGTTCCCGAGAATTTGAAGATACATTCTGTGACGTTGCGGCTGCCTCCTCAGACAAGACCGAAATACTTGTCAATGCATTCTTTACCATTTCATTTAATGATGCAATATCCTTTACCGAATTATCCACATTATTAATTTGATTGGAGATATCCGCCATTCCCTCTCGTATGGTCTTAAATGCATTATCTGTCTGGATTACCGACTCCAACTGCTGACCTATTATATGACTGGTGCTGTTGGCATAATCCACTGTGGACTCGGTCTTTCGCTGTATTGTATTCAATATATTGTTTATTATATTTGATGCATCCTTTGTACGATTTGCGAGCTTTTTTACTTCGGAAGCCACCACAGCAAATCCTTTTCCTGCTTCCCCTGCTCTGGCTGCTTCAATAGTAGCATTTAATGCAAGCAGTTTTGTTTGCCCGGATATATCCAGAATCATCTTTATAATCTTCTTTATTTCCTTCATGTCGTTATTAAGGGACGTGATATCATAAATTATCTTGTTTGTTACCTCTTTTGTCTCAATAGATTTATTTTTTAGTTCTTCAACAACTACAAGGGCGGTTTCACTCAGCATATGGGTATTATTCGCAATATCGGATACAAGGGTAGTTTTGCCTTCAACCTCCTTTACTCCGTCATACAGTTTATCCATGCAATCAACAGCATTAGAAATGTCCTCTGCCTGCTTTGCTGATCCCCGAGCTATCTCCTCCATTGTGGAAGCAATCTCCGATGTAAGACCCCTCGACCTGTTTGCCGACAACTTTATCTTTTGGGAACTGCCTAAAACATGCATTGATGATTCATTGCCTTTTAGCACTACCTTCCTTAGGTTCTCAATCATATCATTAAAGTTGTTTATAACAACACTGATCTCATCCTTGTTATTGTCGGTATCATCAACAGTAAGACAGCCGTCCCTGTTTTTCTTCATTAATCCCACGAGCTTTTGCAAAGGGGCTGAAATACTTCGGGTTATTATGAGTGACAGCAAAACAGTAATTAAGAAACAGACTATAAAGACAATAATTATCGTTGCTAAAAGATTGTTCGATTCCTTATTAAGATATGAGTATGGAATATTACTAGCCAGATACAATCCATACTGTTCCAGGTAAGTGAACGTAATCAGGCAGTTTTCATCGTTTATCGTTGCCGGGAAAGAATACATTTCTTTATCTTTGCTTATTGTCAAATTATTAATGAATTCCTCATCTTCAAATCTTACACCTATATCTATTTCTTTATTACTACTTGATACCACAACACCTTCAGCATTCACTATAAAAATTCCGGTTTCTTCTCCTAGGTCAACTTCTTTGTATTGATTAAATAAAAAATCCTCTTTCAGCACAAAAATAATATATCCTAGCTTTTTTCCTGTTCTCACGGATATGATTTTTTTAGTAATCATTGGGTAGCATTTCCTTTCACCCTGTTCATCTTCCGTAATATAAAATCTGAAATTATTAATCTCCTTTGAGCCTTCAATATCTTCAATAATTTTATCCATATCCTTGGATGCAATTATATTGTTATTGCCGTACATCGCCTCAATTTCATCATTAACTACAACTTTCATTAATTCAATATTACTACCTAGAGCACCTACCATCTGAGACATATAGATTTCCACATCGTTAATCATCTTTCTTCTGTCAAATATATTTACATCAGGTTTTGTCACATTAACTAAAACATCTTGAAAATGGGACTTCTCAGAAGAAAAATCATTAAGGAATTTCCCATACTTATCCATTTCCCTATCCAATATGCCCCCGAGTTGGTTCGTTATCTGTATCGAATAAGTACTGATTTTCGTCTTCATGGCCTCGCTGGATTTGCTATAGGATAGATAACCGGTAACTATCAAAAGTACCAGGGCAATAGAAGTGAAAGAGACAAATAATCTGGTCTGTATTCTAATATTCCTAAGAGGCGCACTTAAAAAATCAAGTATTCTATCGAACCTAACATGAGAAAACCCTCTATTAGTTATACTTTTATCCCCATTTTCACTATCTATATTATTGATTTTTTGCCAAGACTCAAGGGCACTCTTTAGTCTTGGCACCATACCTTTAATTATTTTTTTGCAAAATGCCATACTTCCTTTAAACCAATCTTTTAAACGCTTACTGAAACTCATAATAATTGCCTCCTACGTGATTAAGGTGGAAGTACCAAGTTTTCTTACATCAGCCTTGTATCAATTTATCATTCATACTCAGAATCAATAGCCCTCTGAGCCTTATCCTTAAAGTTTTTAATAAAAATATCTGCCGGAACTTTTCTTGTTATAATTTCACCGGCTATGTTTTCAAAAAGCATACCATCAAATGTAGGATATCCCTGATGCATCGATACCTTTCCCTTGTTAAGCATCTGCCTGGCTGTCTTTTTTCCTTCATCACTATTCAGAAATGAACCAATCCAGTACTCAAACCCTACCAAGTCATTATTAAATAAGTATATTTCCTCAAAAACCTTTGCTGCCACCTCAGGATACTTAGCATGTTTTGGCATTACAAATATCTTGCTTTCCTGCAGAACAGGAACAACGTAATCGGATGCTTTAGGTCCCTTCGGCATAAATACAAAGCCACACTCTTCCTTCATTGCAGTCTTGAAATCCTCTCCGTCCCAGCTCTGTCCGAAAAACATGGCAATATTACCTTCGGAAAATCTTTGAGGAGCTTCATACCAATCAGTTTCATTGGTAGCAGGAACTACAACCTTATACTTATTATACAAATCTCCAAAAAACTGAAGGGCTTCAATGGCATTTGGTTCATCAAGAGCAAAACTCGCCTTCCCGTTATCATCAATATTTATTATATTGGCATCATTCGACAAAATAAGAGGGGAATACAAGTTGTGAGCTTGAATTGCCAATCCCCACGTTTCATTTTGGCCGTCTCCATCCTCATCTCTGGTTGCTTTTTGTGCTATCTCAAGGAACTTTTCCCATGTCCACTCCCCATTCTCTTGAAGTTCATATGGGTCAGGCAATCCCAGCCTATTGAACAATTCCTTATTGTAGTAAATACCCGACAAATTCCAAGAAGCGTTACTAAATCCGTATTGCTTTCCTGCATACCTTCCTGTCTGCTTAATTATAGGTGGCCATTTAGGGTCATTAAAGTCAAAGTAGTCATCCACGGGAATTATAAGATCTGACTCAGCAAACACAGGAAGTGCCATAGTCATTTCAAACAAAGCAATATCAGCTATCGGCTCTCCTGATAGTACTGATGAAATGTATTTGCTCACAATCTGGTCCCATGCAATAGTTACATATTGAATTTTACAATTATATTTCTCTTCTGCCGCCTTATAACGCTCTATAGCCTTTCTATCCTTTGGGTTTCCATCCCACCATTGAGCAATCTTAATGGTGTAACCACCTAAGTCGAACTCTCGCCCAGGGGTATTGCTCACTTGGGGTTCTGTATTTTCCTCTGCATTTGCAGGCTGTTTATTACATCCGGCAAGAAATACAACGCCCAACAAAGCCAAAAGTGTCAATAACAACAACTTAATCGTTACGTTTTTCACACCTTTTCCTCCTTTTCAGGATAGTAAAAAACAATGAAGCAACATATAAATAACTAATCGAAACCAAATTGATTGTCAGCAGTATCAAGCAGGGTTATAATTGAAAAACAACCAAATATAAGAAGTGTCATTTTAGATTACAAACATTTACAAAATTACATTATTTATTATACCATATTTATCAGCCTCATTCAATATAATTCTTACAATCGATATTAGTGAGTATGGCAATTTATTCATATTATCATACCAAACGTTGCAGAGTAATAAAACCCGTTAAAATATAATCGGTAAAAAATCAAAAGATATTTATATTTTTATTAAAGAAAGGCTCTCCCACAAAAAAACAGACACCCGTTTCTTTAGGTGTCTGTGTTTCTTTGCCACATAATTATCCCTATCTAATTCTGTATAAAGTTCTTTACTCTGTTGCTATCTAAAGCCTTGCCCAGTTCATTGTCTATTTCCAGCGCCGTATTAAATATATATGTCAAATTAGATTGAAATCTGGAATATTCACTTTTCATCGGTAGTACAGACTTGAAAGATGTAGCAAAAATCTGGATAATTGTCATGCATATCTTCAGCTTTAGTATTCCAATATATGTATTAACCGGTTCTGCTGTAGTTTCTTTTTTTATCCTTACATCTTCATTTGCAGGAAGAAAGTCTCCCAGTTTCTGTACCATTTTGTACATCTTAAGCCTTATGTTTTCATTTAAAATCCAAGGGTCAGTATCTCCGGGCTTTCCAAATAAATGCCTTGTTTCGCTGTTAACCTGCTTTATCTCTTCCATTATCATATGCACAATATTCTCTAGATTTTTCAAGTACTCGTCAGCATCGGTAATATTGTCTAATTCGTTAATACTTCTACATAGAGAATTGTTGCAGAACGCCTCTGTAAAGCCCACAGTGCGAATTTCTTCACTAAATATACTTTCCATTTTTCCCTCCCTACCGGCATTTTTAACATTTGCAGATTCAAGAATTTGCTATGTTAAAAAGCACCAACCAAAAAATTAATTAAAATATTGCATTACATAATATAACCAATTTAATTATACTATATAAATCGTCACATAGCATTAAATATATTACATAAATAATAGTACAAAAGTACAATTTTATTTCTCCTTAATTGTATTCAAAATACTATCCACCTTATTCCTTAATCTCGGTTCGATTTTTACTGCTTCTTGCAACTCTTTTTCCGCCATTTCAATATTTCCAATATCCATATACAGCATTCCAAGAAGGTAATGTCCGTTCGCAGGCTCCACATCTACCAGCATTTGAGCATGTTCCACCGCTTCATTATATTTCCCCTGGCTCGCTTCAGTAGCAGATAAATTCCACAGAGCATTAGATAATATAGTTTTGTTCTTCGGACCGATTTTAATTATTTCCTCCCCCAAATTTTCGCTCTCAGCCCAGTTTCCCTCTTCTAAAAAGCGATCCATCAATTCCAATTTTTTTAGTGATTGGTTCTGACTATTGGTAAATCCGTAATAAAGCGATAGTGACACAATTGCAGCAGCAACCGCTGTAAATGCTGCTCTTTTCCTCCAAGATCTCCTAGCGTAGGGTGTCCCGACAATCCCTGAGGCCAAGAAGCCACCTATCAATCCTCCAAAATGTCCGAAATTATCAATTTGAGGGATTGAAAAACCGTACACAATATTAATTACAAGGGTTATTAATATACTTTTTCCAAAACCCCTTTTAAACAATGCCGGATGCTCAATTCCATAATAAATCAATGTACCCAGCAAACCAAATATTGCCCCCGATGCCCCTACCGACGGTGCTAATGAGAACATAAAGCTAACTATACTCCCCATTAGCCCGGAAATAATATATATAAACAAAAACCTGCCTCTACCCATCAATTTTTCAACTGTAGTTCCTAAAATATAAAGAGAATAAGAATTCACCAGAAGATGGGTAATACCATTGTGCAAAAACACAGGAGTTAAAAATCTCCAGTATTCTCCCAGCATTATATGAGTATTTTCCTTTGCTCCAAAATATATGAGCAGGCTGGACGAATTGACTCCTCTAGTTCTAGCATATATTTCCAACAAAAGCCAAACAACAATATTAATCGCAATGAGAACATAGGTTATCCGTGGCTTTTGGGTTTTTATATCAATTCTGTATTCATTTTGCTTTTTATCTATCAATTCCTTGTAATCAATATTGCCGTAATCACTGTCAAAGCCCTTGTTGAGCAAATATTTGATTTCATTATCAATACCATAGGCTGTACGGGGAAAACTATAGTATTTGACAAGTTCTTTCTTTTCAATATTTACACTCATACAGCATAAATAGCTTCCATTCAATCCTTTGTTATATTCCTCTGATGACAAAATCTCAAGTTTTTCCTTGGGCAAATCCGATGAAAAGAAAAAAACTTTAAAAGAATAGCTGTTGGATCCCTCTTTTATTTGCTCCTGCCTTATTCTGTTCATTTCAAGCCCTCTTTTAATTTGCTCCGGTGTCATAAAATCCCCGTTTATAAGCTCTACAATGACATAGCCTTCAGGACCGTATTTCTGAAGCAATGCCATATTTTCACTTACAATGACATCTCCATTTGTGTCCATAGCAGGAATATAGTTTTCTCTTTCAATCAATACTCTGCTTAGTGTTTTTATAATCAATCCCTTGTTCTCCTTTCAATTCATTGATCCTACTTATCATTATAAATTACTCCTTCTTATTTTCCTACCTTTTCATGTTGATTATTTATTCAATTGTTCCTTCGCTTTTGACTCTTTCATTTCACTCTACGAGGCTAAGCAAAAACGATGATGATCACAATATGTAATCATCACCGTTTATTAATTCATAAATTATTGCAGCATTTAATTATTTTTTAAATTAGAATTCGGTTATAATCTGCAGAAGATACCTTTTTAACAGTGTAAGGTCCGATGAATTGATCTTTCCATCATTGTTAAGGTCTGCCACATAATCATCTTCGATAGGCAAGTCCGTAATAATCTTTAGAATATATCTCTTCAAATAAGTTAAATCTGTCGAATTGATCTTCCCATCACCATTAAGGTCACCTTTTGTTCCATAGGTCGGAGTCGGTTTTGGAGTAGGATCTACAGGCCCTTGACCGGTAAATACCGTACAAAGCTTCGAAGTCTCTTTTAATCCGTTTGGACCATTTACAACAATATCCCCCCACTCTGTCAGACTTGTTCCAGCCCAGTCATATGAAAGATCGAGGTATTCGACACCTCCTCCGTTACCCTTCCATGACCATGCAAGCCAACCCACATTCTTCTCCTGACAATAACTCATAATAGTAGCTTCATCAACATCTCCGTCTGTATGCTTCCACCCAAACTCACCGATGCAAAGGGCCAATCCCTGATTGATTACTCCGTCAATATTGCTCTTTACCATAGCTGCATTTCCACCGGAGTACTCATAGAAGTGTATTGAAAACATTGTGTTTTTTAGTGGATCTGCCTCAAATACATCCTTTCCATAATCATGGATTGATTGAGGATACTGTCCCCATCCGGCACTGTCTACCATTATTGTATGAGTAAGGCCTGCATTTCTGATTATAGGAATAGCCTTTTTATAACCATCGGCCCATGCCTGGCCTCCCCAGCTTCCAAACCATTCGTTGGCAATGTTGATAATTACTCTGTCTTCCTTGCCTATCAGAGCGTCCTTTATTTCAACAAAATATTTTGCTGAATCAAGCAGAGGCTGTTCCTGATCCACTCCAAGGCCATCATGAACTTCCAATACCGCAACCATTTTGTATTGCTCGCACAGTTCGAGAATTCTCCTAACAGAAGATATATCATCCTTTTGCCATTTGGTACCGTTTGAGAGAACTATTCTGACAGCATTGCAGCCTGCTTTTGCAAGGGCCGGAATAGTAGTCTCAAGTTCTGTTTTAAACCATGTATGGGCATGGTTTACACCTCTCATTACAAAAGGATATCCGTTTGCATCAAACAGGTGACCGTCCTGTATTTTAAACTGTCCCGGTGCCGGGATAGGTGATGGATTTGGATTGTATGTATTGCCTGAAGTAGGTTCTCCAATACTCCAGTCTGTAAAGATAACTTTACCCGTTACTTGATTGCCCATAATCTTAATAACAATTTTCTTAACATCGTCAACATCGGAAATATTGGAAATATTCATCCAGTTGCTAGCCTCCGTTTTCCACACAGCATCCTTGAGACTCACAGACACTTCTTTTGACCTACCTGCCGGTACAGAAATTGTAGGAGATTCATGCCAATACCATTTTGGTCCGGTACATATTCCCACGCCGATTTGAATCTCTGCTGTGTTTGGATTTTTCACCGTAAAGTTTATTGCCTCATAATCTGTCCAATCTTCATTCAACGGCACTGCTTGTTCTCCCGCTACGGTAGTTGCTGTTCCTGCTGCATAATCTGAGTAGTTAATATTTTGAAAGCTAACCTCAAGGCTGTCATCTGCTACTTTTACTCCTGTTGTACCCTTAAAGTCCTTTGGATCCACCCAGGAATAACCTCCAAAGGTACCTTCGGCAGCGGCGCATATTCCGGCCACGCCAAAAATGCCTGTTAACAATAACATAATACACAACAACACACTGATCTTTTTCATTTTCTCCTCACCTTTCTATAAAATAATATTTTTTTGTCAACACAAGAATCAATGTGTATATTCTGCAATATTCAAAACCAATGCAAAATGCTTATTGCAAAATATATAGGAAAAATATCGAATTAAATGCACTTTTCGAACCTAGGTGCAATTTATAGTTATATCTCAAGTCGAATCCCATATCATGTAATATATCATGTTTTATTTGAAAAATAAAGTGATTTTTCAGATTTGTAATAATATTTAATAGAAATATTTCTTCCCAAGATAATAAATAATGTTAATTTAGAAATGTTAGTTTAATCGGAATCTGTTATCCTTCGTAAAACCCCTTTTATATCTTCAAAATCAAACCCTCTGTGCAACAAAAAAGAGTATATCTTTCTTTCAATTTTAGGTTCTTTCATATCATACTTCCCAAATTTCTTTCTTATTAATCTCTCTATCACAACATCTTCATCAAAATCCAGTTCCCCCAAAACCTGATCTGAAATTTCATTGGATACTCCTTTTTTGCTAAGCTCCATTTTCAACATCTTTTTGCCTTTGGGTTTTAGCTTTATCCTATCATAGACATACTTCTGTGCAAATATCATATCGTTAATATATCCCATGGATTTCAACTCGTTTACTACATCTAAAATTACATGCTCATCGTACCCGTCGTTTCGAAGCTTCGCCGACAGCTCCGCCTCCGTCATATATTTATAAGATAGATATTTAATTGCTTTATACTTTGCACTTTTTTGAGTAATAGTATTCTTGATTTCTTCAATTTCGTCACTTGACAACTCTTTTTTGTCATAAAGACATAAACGAAGATAGTCTTCTTCGGGTATTGAAAAAGCATACTCTTCGTCTACGAAAACAGAAAGCATTCCCCGGTTCTTATTATCCTTTTCTACAGAAGTAATTATCATACCAATCACCAAAACAGTCTTTTCCTGAAGAATGAAAAATATCCTTGCTTTATTTTAATTATACAATAAAGTACTTCATAAAATCTATATATGTTGCCAAAAAGAATGTGCAGACTTAGAAGATGCTAAATATAGGTGCATATCATATGATATGCACCCTAAAAACAATAAGCTCAAGTTATATCGCCTGTACGCTTATTAATTTTGCACTATTCCTCATCTTCCAAATCTATTTCATCATCATCTTTTGCAACATGGGCATCGATACTCATCAGAAATGCCTGATTATAGTTTTCTCTGATCTTTGATTCTATTTCGTTTAGAATTTCAGTGTTTTCTCTAAGGAACTGCTTTGAATTCTCCCTACCCTGTCCAATCTTTTGCCCGTTGTAGGAGAACCATGCACCACTTTTACTCACAATATCAAGATTCACTGCAACATCCAGAATATTGCCTTCCTTTGAAATACCCTGACCGTAAATAATATCAAACTCCGCTTCTTTAAAAGGAGGAGCAACTTTGTTTTTTACAACCTTAACCTTTGTCCTGTTTCCAATTATCTCATTACCCTGTTTGATGGACTCTATCCTTCTGACATCAAGTCTGACCGAAGAATAGAATTTGAGAGCTCGTCCTCCCGGTGTAGTTTCAGGATTACCGAACATAATCCCTACTTTTTCTCTCAACTGGTTTATAAATATTGCCGTCGTCTTGGATTTGTTAATAACACCGGAAAGCTTTCTTAATGCCTGGGACATAAGTCTTGCTTGAAGACCGACATGAGCATCTCCCATTTCACCGTCTATTTCAGCTTTGGGCACTAAAGCCGCAACTGAGTCAATTACAATAACATCAATAGCTCCGCTTCTTACAAGGGCCTCTGCAATTTCCAAAGCCTGCTCTCCAGTATCCGGCTGTGAAACAATAAGATTATCTATGTTGACTCCCAGGTTCTTTGCGTACACTGGATCCAAAGCATGCTCGGCATCTATAAAGGCTGCTTCACCGCCTGCTTTTTGCGCCTCAGCAACAATATGCAAAGCAACTGTCGTCTTACCTGATGATTCAGGACCAAATATTTCAACTATTCTTCCCCTTGGCACCCCTCCGACTCCCAGTGCTACATCAAGACCCAAAGCACCGGTAGGAATGGTCTCTATATTCATATGGGTGTTCTCACCCAACTTCATAACTGCTCCTTTACCAAATTGCTTTTCTATTTGTCCTAAAACCATCTCAAGAGCCTTTTTCTTCTCAATCATCTAATCATCCTCCTATATGTCGAACATGTGTTCTTAATTATTATACATTAATGAAATCATATAGTCAATAACTTTTGAATTATTTTACACACAATTTATCCTATTTTCTGACTATTTTATTAAGCTTTGACACCACCATATCCTTAAAATATATTGCCTCCTCCACCCGGAGCATAAGCACAGCAATAAAATACACCAGCGTTCCTGCGGCTATTTGAAAGAGCAGATTTGAAAGTTGCATAACCTTAGAGCTCGTATCTACTGCAATATAAGTGTTTGTTATAAAAAGAACCGCACCCATTATCAGCGCCGAAGGAATAACCTTCAAAAGAAATTTCAAAAGCCTGTCCAGATAAATCCCTTTCATTTTCATATTGAGGATGGTCAAAAGAAGAAAAGCATTTAATGCGCTAGCAAGGGAATAAGCCAGTGCCATTCCTGCCACCCCCAGATTAGTCGCTTTATAAAAGGTAATACTCAAAAGTATATTAATTATTATAGTACTTCCCCCAATCAAAAGAGGAGTAAGAGTATCATTAAGCGCATAAAAAGCCCTGTTTATTATAGTAACAATGGACTGGCTCAATAGGGCAATGGAAAAAAACATCAGAACATTTCCAGCAACACTGACGGCTCCCTCATCAAATCGATTTGTAAATTTAAATATGGTTCTGATTATCGGCTCTCTCAATACAATAAATCCGATACCCGATGGTATGGTAAAAAACAGTACTGTTTTTATCCCCTTCATAAGAGTGTTCTTATACTCGTCCACCTCTCCCATCGCAATGTTTGAAGATAGCGAAGGCAACATAGCAATACCCATACCTTGGGCAAACACACCATAGGGAAGCTGCCAGGTTCTGTCCCCGATATTCAGTGCTGTTGCCCCACCAACTCCAAACAACGTTGCAAAGGTACCGGTAATAACCGCATTTATCTGCACAGTGGCCGAAGATATCAAGGAAGGTATGGCAAGCTTGAACAGCTTCTTTGATCCCTGATGCTTTAAATAAAATTTAAATCTGTAATGTTTGAGATTCTTTATCGCAAAAGACAACTGAAACAGAAAATAAATCAGCGCGCTTATCATTACCCCAAAGGCAACGCCCCTGACTCCCCATTTGCTATTGGAAAATACAATTATGCTCACAGCACTCCCAATATTATAAAGTGACGGTCCATATGCTGCAGCGGCAAACCTGTTATAAGAGTTCAAAACTCCGTTGCAAAGTCCCGCCATCATAAGAAACGCAACCGAAGGAAAAAGTATCCTTAACAGGTCAACGGTGAGCTGTTTTTGAGCATCACTTTCAAACCCAACAGCAATCAGCGAAACCAGTTGAGGTGCAAAAAAGATTCCCAAAAAGCACATCATGATCATAGCAACAATAACAACATTTATGAAAGTGCCTACCACTTTCCATCCCGTCTCTTCATCATCTCGGGCAATATAACCGGACAAAATAGGAATAAGGGCTGCAGATACTGCCCCTCCAACCAGCATATCATACATTAGACCAGTGATTCTGAAGGCAATAGTATAAGCATCCCCCGCTTCATTAACCCCTATTAGGTTCGGTACAAGCATTTCTCTTATAAAACCGGTGATTCTGCTTACTACAATAGATGACATTACGATAAGAGCAGCACCGGTAAGTTTTTTATTCTTTCCCAAATCGTGTATCCCCCCGGATTCTTCATTTGTTCTTTTTTATTTTAGCGTAAGGTTCCTATCCTTTCAGACCCATTACATACTTTCTTATCATATCAAAAGCGTTGAGTACTGTCATGTTTCTTATTCTACTCCTGTTTCCGGCCAATCTCAGCTCCCTTATTTCTGTCCCCGAATTATGGGCAAGGGCAATATAGACCAAGCCTATCGGCTTCTCGTCAGTGCCTCCCTCAGGACCTGCAATACCCGTAACCGATAGTCCAATATCTGTCGATGCCATTTTCCTGACACCTTCAGCCATCTCGGCCGCAGTTTGACTGCTGACGGCACCGAATTTATCCAAAGTCTCAGGTCGAACCCCGAGGTTTTCCATCTTAGATTCATTGCTATAGGATATAATACCTCTCATAAAAACCTTTGATATTCCAGGCATATCGGTGAGCGTTGCGGAAATTAGCCCACCGGTGCAGGACTCGGCCGTTGATATTGTAATGTTGTTGTCTAGAAGCATTTTCGATGCTACATACTCTAGTTCCTCATCTTCCGTACTGTACAATGCGTCCTTCAGCCTTGAAGCTATCTCATTCTGGAAAGGAAGTATTTCATTGAGCCCCTCTTCTTCTGTCCTGGATTTCGAAGTAAGCCTTACAGTTACCTGTCCATCCTTTGCATAAGTTGCTATGGTGACCTTCTCCTGACTGTCGATTAAATCCAACATCAACTCTTCAAGCTGTGATTCCCCTATTCCAAATACCCTTAGAAATTTTGATACTATCTTGTATCCGGATTTTTGCTCAAGGTAAGGAATAACAGTATCATTAAACATCGGCATCATCTCCGATGGAGGACCGGGAAGCATCACCACAATTTTTCCATTGTTTTCAATAATACAGCCCGGGGCTGTGCCGTTATTATTTCTAACCACTATACAGTCTTCCGGCAGATATGCCTGCTTGGCATTATTGTCCGTCATCTTCCGGTTTATCCTGCTAAAAAAAGCGCTAATCCGTTCAAGGCTCTCCTCATGTAAAACAAGCTTTTTGCCCAAAACTAACGAAACAGTCTCCTTTGTAAGGTCATCCTGAGTCGGGCCTAGTCCTCCGGTCATAACAACAAGATCACACCTGTTTAATGCTGTTAGAAGACTATCTTTAAGGCGGCCGGGATTATCTCCCACCACACTGTGATAATACACATTCACACCAATATCGTTTAGCTTTCTGGATATATATTGAGCATTGGTATTTACTATCTGTCCCATCAAAAGCTCGGTTCCAACCGCTAATATTTCTGCATTCATAGAAAAACCCCTTAAATTTAAACTTTTTGTAACTTATTATATCAATTAGTGTAGTAAAATAAAAGTAACAAACAACTTTGAATCAAATATTTTAATAGCGCACAACATACCTATATACTCTTTGCAGAATTCAATACTTTCACAATATGCAATCTTTAAAAATTTAATGATTTACATCCCTACGTGGGGTATAATATTCTTGGTACTAAACAAATATTCATTAAGGAGGGAAAATATGAACAACAAAGTGATTAAGAAAGTTACTGTTATCGGCGCAGGATTTGTCGGTTCCACAACCGCTTATACATTGATGCTTAGCGGGCTAATATCTGAAATTGTGTTGATAGATATAAACACAAAGAAGGCCGACGGCGAAGTTATGGATCTAAACCACGGTATGCCTTTTGTAAGACCCGTAGACATTTATCGTGGCGAGTATAAGGACTGTGTCGGATCAGATATAGTGATTATTGCTGCCGGCGCCAACCAAAAAGAAGGTGAAACGAGAATCGATCTTGTTAAAAAGAATACCGCAGTATTCAAAACCATTGTAAACGAAGTCATAAAATACAATAATGACTGTATTCTTCTGGTGGTGACAAATCCGGTTGATATTTTGACCTATGTAACTTACAAAATATCCGGTTTCCCCAAAAACAAAGTCATAGGCTCCGGAACAGTCTTAGATACCGCTCGATTCCGTTATCTCTTAAGTGAGCATGCAAAAGTGGATGCCCGAAATGTCCATGCCTATATTATCGGCGAGCACGGTGACACCGAAGTTCCTGCCTGGAGTCTTGCAAATATCGCGGGAATTCCTATGGATAGCTACTGTGATGATTGTCATCAGTGTGAGGAACAGATTTCACGGCATAAAATATATGAAAGTGTTAAAAACGCAGCTTATGAGATTATCAGCAACAAGGGCGCAACCTACTATGCTGTAGCCCTCGCCGTGAGAAGAATCGTTGAAGCTATTGTTAGAAACGAAAACTCAATACTTACAGTTTCCAGTCTGCTTGACGGTCAATACGGTCTTAGTGATGTATGTCTCAGTGTACCGACAATAGTTGGCATGAACGGGATCGAAGAAATATTAAAAGTTCCTTTGCGTGAAGAAGAGATTCAACTTCTTAGAAAGTCAGGAAATACTCTAAAAGAAATAATAAATACCCTTGACATTTGATATGTTCTCCTTTTCTTTTATGAAAAGGAGAGCTTTTATTTAGCCTCTTGGAATGAAATGAAAAATTGCATATAATTTTTTGGTATAGAACCCATTTTAATTAAAATGAGAATTATGTATAGGGGGAAAAATCATGAGCAGTTCACTTGAAATTCTAAATAAAATTGTGTCAAATATTGAAAAAGTTATTGTTGGAAAAAGGAAATCCATCGAACTTATACTGCTATCTCTTATCTGCGATGGCCATGTATTGATTGAAGATGTCCCCGGGGTCGGCAAAACCAGCATCGTATCCTCTCTCGCAAGGTCCGTAAACGCATCATTTAAAAGGATACAATTTACACCGGATATTCTTCCTTCAGACATCACAGGGTTTACCATGTATAATCAAAAGGAGGGTAAATTCGAATATCATCCCGGAAGCATTATGAGTCATATAATACTTGCAGATGAAATTAACAGAACCTCTCCAAAGACCCAGGCGAGTCTTCTTGAAGCGATGGAAGAAAAGCAGGTAACTGTTGATGGTGTAACATACAGCCTTCCTAAACCTTTCATGGTACTGGCAACTCAGAACCCCGTAGAATATCTCGGCACCTATCCCCTTCCCGAAGCCCAGCTGGATAGGTTTTTTATGAAAGTTTCAATAGGCTATCCTCAGAAATCTGAAGAATCGGAGATACTATCAAGATTCCAGGAGCAAAACCCTCTAGAATCCTTAGAACCTGTAGCTGACAGTAGCAATATATTAAATATTCAAAATGAGGTCAGAAAGGTCTATGTTGACAAATCTATTAACAATTACATAGTTGAAATAGTAAGCCGAACCAGGTCCCATTCCGATATAAGCCTAGGTTCAAGTCCAAGAGGTTCCCTTTCGTTATATAGAGCTTCTCAAGCATGGGCTATGTATAATGAAAGGAATTTTGTAATTCCCGAGGATGTCAAACTGATGTCCATACCTGTGCTTTCCCACAGGATTATACTAAAGCAGGAAGCAAGACTCAAAAAAATATCCTGTGAGGAAATAATTAATACTATAATTAAATCTGTTAGCGTTCCAACGGTGGATAAATATGGTAAAAAATAGGATTTTATATTCAATTTTATATGTTCTTTCTTTGCTATTTATATATTTTTATGGTGGCAAAATTCCTTACATGCTGTTTTATACTGTTTTCTTGTTGCCGTTTATCTCCATAGCCATAACATCTATTGCTTTTGTTAGATTCAAATATATCCAAGAGATTGATAAACGGAATGTGGTAAAGGGCGAGGTAATAAACTATACTTTCAGCATAAATAATGAGGACTTTTTTCTCTACCCATATATTAAAGTTAATTTTTACAACAACGATACAATTTTCGCAAACCAGTTTGAGGCAAGATGCTTTTCTCTTCTTCCTTTTAAGAAGAAAACCTTCAGCCATAAGCTTTGTTGCAAATACCGAGGAGATTTTCTTATTGGAGTAAAGAGCATAGAATTAGAAGACTTCCTGGGTATTGTGAAGTTTGTTCATGAACCCGTTTCAACAAAAAGTGTTACAGTGTATCCTCGTTTGGTCAAACTCGACAGCTTAAAGCTTAAGACAGACTATTTATCTGAGTCTCATGCCCTATCAAACAATCGGCTTGAGAACACCATGACCTTTTCGGATATAAGGAAGTATATATATGGTGACAGTATGAAGAGAATACACTGGAAGCTTTCTTCAAAGATGAATGAACTTCTTGTTAAAAACTTTGAAGGTTCATCTCAAGTAAGCTCCGTGATTATGCTAGATCTTAACAAAAACAGCTATACCTTTGAGCAGAACTCTGTAATTGAAGATATGCTTATAGAAGCTTCTATAGCTGTAATTAATTACTGCCTTAGCAACTGGATACCGATAAATCTTATATATTATAAAAAGGGCTTTAACGACATCGAGGCCAAAAATGCTTTACAATTTGAAGGAATCTACAATATTTTGTCCGGTATCAAATTTGAAAATGATATGAGTATAAAAGATGTACTTAATATCTATGTAAGAAACAACATATTGCAAAGGACTTCCCTACTTCTTTTTACGTCCAATTTAAATTATGAGCTCTATGATGAGATTTTCAAAACGAAGCTTATAGGTTATGATATCAATGTGGTGTATGTATGTCCAGAGTGCATTGCAAATAACGTTTCTTCTGAAGTAAATAACATCTTAAATGAGCTTTTGGAAATTGGCGTTATGGTTTATAGAATAAAAACGGAAGATGACATAAAAAATGTCCTGGAACACAGATAAACATTTTTGCTTAAAGTGAGGCGATATAGAATATGGATTCAAAAAGATTTCTCGATTATTTTGCCGGTTTTGTCCTGGCAGTTCTAATGAGTTTTAGCCTGGTTTATCCCCTTACTACAACCCTTAGTTTTCCTTATTCGTATTTACATATCTTGGGGCTTGTAACTATTATTCTTTTTATATGCTCGATACTGTTTATAAACAGGTCTGTCTCAAAAATTTCCGTACCGCTTGCAATATCTTCTCTGGCAGCGGGAACTATATTCTTAGCTGTCAAAGGAGATTTGGAATATATTATCCAACCCTTTGGCTGGCTTATTAAATATATTAACGACGAGGCTATACTTCCGGGCAACTACTATCCTTTTTTCATCACCATCGTCCTCGCTCTGACTTTGAGCCTGTTTGTATTTATCTTTACTATGAATAAATTCAACTTTATAATTATTGCTTTGGTCGGAATCATAATTTACGTATCCCAGTGGATGCTGGATTTCTTCATGGCTTCTGCCTATATATCCTTTTACACCTTCGTTGTATCAATACTTGCCTACTACTTCATGCATATATACAAAAAAAAGTGCTTAGAAAGCTCAAATAATGATTTTGCCAGCCCTTCAGGTTTTATACTCGGAATCGTACCCTTATGCGTTCTGATTGTCTTTCTGACAAATTCAATACCTGTAAGATCAAAGCCTATTGAATGGAAATGGATGGACGATAAGATAAACAACTTTTACAACCGTATAGGATTAGGGGTAAACAGCAGAAACGCCAAGGGCTTTGACGCAGATTACTTTTCCTTTTATTCTTCGGGGTTTGGAAATGACGATAATTTAGGCGGAAATATAGTACCCAATAATATAGAGATAATGGATGTCACGACCGATCGCAGCATTTACTTAAGAGGACGCGCATGTGATTTATACTCGGGAAGCACTTGGACCAGTACGGAATTAATCAATAGTTCTCTAAGCAGTTTGAGCAAAATGAGTCTTGATATTACAGAAATGAAAACGGGCTTGCCTTTTCTTGCTGACAGAATAGACCCAGACAACAATATATTCAAGTTCTCGGAGACTGATGAAATTATTCCCGACATTATTTCAAAGCATAATGTAAAAGTAAAGTATGAAAATATAAGAACCAAATCTCTTTTTGTACCACTTAAATCAGAGAACTTTTACTTTCCATCCAACATAGCTGACGAAGTAATAATAGACCAAGAAGGCATATTTACCTCCAATAAATTTCTAAATAAGAACTTCACCTATTCCTTTGACAGCTATAGTCTGAATACAGCCAGCGAAAGCTTCAACAACCTTCTAAGGCAAAGTACTCGCGGCCTGTACGGCATTGAGCTAAACGCACTGACCGATGAAGCCTATGAATATTTCTATAATAGATATTTAAAGGATCTGTTGGACGAAGCAGAAAGTGCGTACAATTCGGATCATGAGATATTGAATAGATATTCAGTTGAATTTTCAGTAAAAAATATAATAAGGAATACGCCAGACAATAGGACTTTAATAGACCTATTAAATGAATACCTAGTTAGTGTTTTAATAGATGAATATAATCTGGACAGCATTTTTGGTGGGGAAAATCTGAATTTCTATATCCTAATGAGCCTTAGCGAATTTAATGATTCAGAATATCTAAAAAAACTGGATCAGCTAAAATCTTTAAACTCTAATTCTGGATATATTTACAACACTTATCTGAAGGTGCCTTATGAGCTTCCTCAAAGAGTAAAAGACCTTGCTGTTTCAATAACCGACAGTGAAACCAATAATTTTGATAGGGCAAAAGCAATTGAGAAATATCTTTCAGCAAACTACAGCTATACACTGACTCCGGGAGACACACCAGCTGACAGGGATTTTGTGGATTACTTTTTGTTTGAGAAAAAAGAGGGCTATTGTGTGTATTTTGCCTCTTCCATGGTTATCCTTGCACGCAGTATAGGACTTCCGGCCCGCTATGTTGAGGGATTTGTTCTTCCCACCAAATCAAATGAAGGTGTTTACGAGATTACAAATCAACAGGCTCATGCCTGGCCGGAGATTTACTTTGAGGGATTCGGATGGGTTGCTTTTGAACCAACCCCTGTCTATCATCAGGATTCGTTTTACAGCTTCGGCGGATTCAGACACAACACAAGCGGAATGAATCCCCAAGCAACTACCGGTCTTCAAAATCAGAATAATGATGACGGCAACAAGCCCGACATGGTTCCCCAACCTGTCGAAAGCCAAAATCCATTTTTCAACACCCTCTTAATTATAGCCATTGTAATTGGGCTCTTAGTTTTCCTTATTCTGATTATCGTCGGCATCAATAAAATTAGAAGAAAACACAAACTTAAGTCTATCTTAAATATGCCGCCCAAAGAAGCAGTAATCAAATTATACGAAATATACCTAAATCACCTTCTATACCAATACATGCCTGTGCGTCCAGGAGAGACCCCCCTTGAATACGCCAAAAGGCTCGACGATTATGGGTATTTTTCACCGAAAAGATTTATTGATGTTGCTACTATATTCGTAAAAGCCAGATACAGCCAGAATGAAGTAACTGAAACAGACATGTCTAATGTATTAGAGTTTTATGAACCCACAGTTTCAAAAACACGAAGCAGCATGGGGAAAATAAAATATTTCTTATTGGCCCATATCCTTGGAAGGATATAAAAATTCAAGAGACTATAGAGACTGATTTATAGCCTCTATAGTCTCAAAACTTAGTTTGCGCAATAGCAATCCCTATACTATTGCCTTTAAAAGAACGACCTTTTGGGCACTATAAGCATTGCAACAATATAAATAATAATACCGGCAACAAATCCTGTCAAAACAGTGGCTATTACCGTAATAAGCCTTATAAGAGTTGAATCAATCTCAAAATATTCGGCTATTCCTCCGCAAACTCCGCCAACAACTTTATCTGAATTTGAAAGATACATTTTCTTCATAGAAGATCCCCTCCCTAATGTTTATCATTGTAATAAACCAATAGCTTATTATTATAATACGTTATATAGTACGTAAAAACATTCCTTTTGTCTGAAAAAAAGACACCGGCGATTTTCCCCGGTGCCTTCTTATTAGTATGGCTTTATTCATACAAAGGGTATTTTTCACATAGAATCTTAACCCTTTCCTTAACCGCCTCTTTTGAATTCTCATAATCCGTAATAGTGAGATTAATAAGATCTGCTATCTCAACCATATCCTCTTCCTTCATTCCCCTTGCCGTAACAGCTGGTGTACCAATCCTGATACCGCTGGTTACAAACGGACTTTCAGGATCAAAAGGAATTCCATTTTTATTAACGGTAATGTAAACCTCATCAAGAATATTTTGAACGTACTTGCCTGTAAGACCCTTATTCCTTAAATCAACCAGCATAAGATGATTGTCCGTTCCTCCAGATACAAGGTCAACACCTTTTTCCATCAAAGAGTTGGCAAGAGTGCTTGCATTTTTTACTATCTGATTCTGATATTGTTTGAATTCATCGGTCAATATTTCTCCGAAACTTACCGCTTTTGCTGCAATAACATGCATCAACGGACCACCCTGTATTCCTGGGAAAACAGCCTTATCGATCATTTTCGCATACTCATTGCTGCACAATATCATTCCGCCTCTTGGACCTCTTAAAGTCTTGTGAGTGGTAGTAGTAACAAAATGCGCATGAGGAACAGGATTTGGATGGAGTCCTGCTGCAACAAGTCCGGCTATATGCGCAATATCCACCATCAAATACGCGCCAACTTCATCTGCAATATCTCTAAAAGCTTTAAAATCTATTACCCTTGGGTATGCACTGGCACCTGCCACAATAAGTTTGGGCTTGTGTTCCTTTGCAATTCTTCTCACTTCATCATAGTCTATCCGACAATCTTCCTGACTTACTCCATAG
This sequence comes from Acetivibrio mesophilus, assembly GCF_004102745.1. Taxonomy (GTDB): domain Bacteria; phylum Bacillota; class Clostridia; order Acetivibrionales; family Acetivibrionaceae; genus Hungateiclostridium; species Hungateiclostridium mesophilum. The sequence goes on from NZ_RLII01000003.1 coordinate 24,332, forward strand.
GATACAACATTATAATACTTTCCTGACATATTGACAGGGCTTCCATGACTCAAATGTCCACCATGGGAAAGGTTCATTCCAAGAACAGTATCACCGGGATTTAGCAATGCAAAAAACACAGCCATGTTTGCCTGAGCCCCTGAATGAGGCTGTACATTTGCATGTTCAGCACCGAATATTTTTTTTGCCCGTTCAATAGCAAGATTTTCAACAATGTCAACATACTCGCAGCCGCCGTAATACCTTTTTCCCGGGTATCCTTCAGCATATTTATTGGTCAGCGGCGTACCCATTGCTTCTATTACCGCTTTACTGACGAAATTTTCAGATGCAATAAGTTCTATCTTATTTCTCTGACGATTAATCTCCAATTCGATTGCTTTTGCAACCTCAGGATCAATTTTTGATATTTCTTTCAAGCTATACATAAAAAACCTCCTATTTATAAAGGGAACATAATATTCCGGTTAGTATGAACTAAAGTACTAGAAAAAAGTCAAATCCAAAGGATTTGACCTCCGAAAAGACTGGCAGAAAGCGAGTACTAAACTATATAAGCCATAAAAAATAAAAACACTTCTCTGTCCTTTTGCCTGAGAGATTTCTGAAAGTTCCATGCAGAACTCTTCATTTGCCCCTTCGGCGCCTTTACGGTCTCTCCAGAGGTGCGTCCGGCCATGGTCACAAACCTGAAAGTATGACTCCTTCGGTGCATTGAAACGCCTCCAATGACTCTCCCATGACAATCATCCGCATTATTCACTTAACCAATAAAATTATATTAATAATTACCTACTATGTCAACAATTATTTTTGACAAGTCACGGCTAATGCATGAATATTACCTCTTATGTTTTATTTAAACATATCATATAGTATTCTAGTCTGCTAGACAAAACAAAAGCTGGAATAGACCTCAATTTCCAGCCTATTCCAGTTAATTTCAAAAAATATTCAAAATTTACTTTCAGATTAATTTTTCATCATGATTTAGCTGTGTATATCAAATCTATATATTTACTTTTTATTCCAATAACCACTTGAGATAACAATGCGATCTTCTGATGACTTCAGCTTCCGGTCAATATTTTCCTCATAACAAAGAACTTCTCCTCCCGCTGAATCACTTATTTTTATCCATTCTACCTTCCAATCGTCGCTTCCTTTTTTAAAAAATTCGAAGGATTTGATGGAAGACTTTTTAACGCAAATACGCAGATCAACATTGAAAGTATCAATATCTCCCCTTTCAAAATCATTGTGCCAAGCCGTATTAAGATAAGCCTTGTATTTGTCGTTGCTATACGGGTTCGAAGGATCACTGTCATCAAATTTTATCTCCATATACACATTGTCATCGGTTCCGGACCACAAATCATTACTTGTTTTGATCACTACCTGAAGGTAGCGGATGCCTGAGTTACTTTCCGATTTTAAGAAATTATCCATGAGGGTTCTATCAAAAGGGATAAGACTCCATTTTGATGTAATATTTCGGTTAAATTTCTGATGAGCCATACATATTCCGGTTCTACTATCGCATACAGTTATATATGCAGGCTTCCAATCGCTTCCCCCTTCTTTTTTTATGTAAAAATTCTTAATTTCATTATAATCTACAGGGTTGCGAATTTGAAAGTAATATGTGTCGAGATCTCCCATTTCAAAATCATTGTAAGATTCTTTATCGAGCAACTGTTCCACATTTCTATGAGTTGTCTCCATTTTAAATATAACATCTCCGTCCGTTCCCGAACCGAAGTCACTACTAGTTCTGATAGTAACCATAAGCCCCGATATGGTATTTATTCTAGTAGATCCATCCTGTAATTGGCAGTATGCATCCTCAAGATGACCTAATATACCTATTTTAATGGTTTTTCCAACAGACAGTTTAATATTGGATGCTTTTGCAAGCATAATACCGGTTCTTACATCAATTACATATATATTCTCTGCTATCCATTGATCATTGCCTGCAAGACGAAGCGTAAAAGCCTCTATACTTGATATAGGTACCACCGATGGCAAAATATAATCCACATGCTCACAACCACCCGGCTTTTCCAGCCCATCCTTTCTCCTGTTCAGTTGTACTTCATAGCCCTTATCTGCTGTTTCTGTCTTATTACTTCTTGTTTTTAAACCAAAGAATATCTTGCTTTTAGTACCTGCGTCTGATGTCTTTGCAGTTGTAGCAACAATCTTAATCTCATGTAATGACCACTGTAAGGTGTGTTCCTGAAGCCTAATCTCATCTTTCTTGTATTCATCCTGGCCTTCCTTTCGCTCCTCATAATACCTGTCAATAATCTTGTTAATGTTGTCAGTTCCGAGAAGGCATAGTTTTCCCATGTTCAAGCACCGCTTAAATACTGGAAACGGCTGATCAAAGCAATCCTTCTTTCTCCAGAACTTGTTCCACTCCTTCTCCAATGTTTTCTGAAGATCATTCAAACCCAACGAAAGGAAAAGCTTTGCAGGATGAATAAAATGGTCTTTAATGCTTTCAATGGCCTCATCATAGTCATCTATATATTTTGGTTCTCTGCGGGTTATATATGCCGCAATGGGACGAACGTAGGGAAGAAGTATTTTGTCCTCGATACACTCTTCAACCAATTCACCTATCTCATCAAAGATAGGAATTGATATATCAAGACCAGAAATTGCATCTACCACTGAAGAAGCAAATTCCCATGCATTTCTATCACCTTCCGCATTGCACAAATAATTTGCTAGCAAATTAATAAAATCCGCTTTATAGTCAGACCATGCAGTTGATAGACCTTTGTCGATCATTCTCTGCGTAAATTCGCCCCAAATCTTCAACCACTTCTCTATATATTCTTCTCTTTCAGTGATATCACTGAGAGATACCGATCCCCCTTCTGCATTTTTTTCAAGCAACCGCTCATAGTAGTATACAAAACGACCTAAAAAGTTGAATTTATTTATTTCTTCCAGCTTTGCACCATTTTCCATCTTCAATACATTTGTTTCCTCTATCGCACCACGCGTTGCAAAGCAGGTACGAAGGAAGCTTATAGGGATATCAATACGGAAATCATCCTTAGGATTGTCATAGCCTATCAAATTATCTAGATAAGTTTCTATTGCAAGATGTATAATGATAATTCTAATTTTTTCGAATATGGGATTATTAAGACTGACTTTTCTCCAATCATCAACCGAATCTATGATGTTGGAGATTTCAGGGAAAGGACCGCCAGCATAATCATTTACATAATCATGAGTAAACATATCGCCCGCATAATGTATCATATATCCAAGATAAAAAGCCAAGGCCTCATTAAACTCGCTATCCCCCGGGGAGTAGGTTAAAAGCTTCTCTTGCATATAGGACAGCCATTTGCCGGAATTTTTCGGATGTATCCAACTCTGCCCTTCAAAAATATCGGGAAAGAAATCCGGCCCTACTGAACCACCACGAAAATATGTAGGGCAATTTTTTATAGCTCTATAAAACATATCCGGTATTTTGTAGCTCTTTTTTACCTTCTTTCCACCCTCGTACTCTTCAAGTAAAAGGTACCCATTATTTTTTATCAACTCATCTCGAAGCAGATTTGCTGACAATATATGCCCTTTTGATTTCATATTTCCACCCCCATTTATTAAGTTTTTTTATTTGTCAAACTCCATTAGTCTTGCAAAGAAATTGCTTTTAATTCCATCATTTTTATTAAACCAGAATTCTTCGTTTTCCCATTGCCTAAAGCCATTTCTATCCGATTCGCGTTTATTGGCATCTAAGCTGTATAGTGAATCAATCACCTTCGAATCCAGTGGTATACTTTTTGCACTTGTTGATTTCCGATTATCTAGGGAGATCCCCCTTTTTTGAAACAATTGCTTGACCGTTTCGATTTCCTCCTCGCATTGCTCACGACTGGCAAATCCTACACTACTTGCTAGCAGTATTCCATTCCGAGCATACACGCTAAAATAATACCGATTATTTGTCTCGTATACCAGTACCGAACCTTTTTTGTCAGCAAGAGCACTTTTCAAAGTCAAAATACCCTTAGTAGCACTTCGACGACTCTTATACGAATCTGACTCCATAACCAACTGTCCCTCCTGTGTATGAATCGTAAAATAGTATCTAGCTAGGGTTCTTTCTTCTCTTACAACTCCAACCCAATAGCTCATAATGCCTCCTTTCCGCCTTCTCGGCAAATTAGGTACGATTAGAATATAATTTCATACTCTGAGATAACGAAAAAATTTGATTTGATAGTGTTTTCATAATATGAGAATAGTAAGTTGATTTTTCATTATCTCTTAGCAACTTTATTACTTCACCAAAAAGCACTATTTTAAGATGTTATATAATTATATTCTATTGCTTTTGTGCATCACCCAGTCAAACTTTGTACAACTCATCTGAGCCCGGTTCACAAATATCAATAGCCTCATTATTTTCATAAACCAGCTTTTTTTCCAAGCCAGCAGTTATCTCCCCTATGATAGCTGCCTCTATGCCATTATTCTCAAGCTCTTTTACAAGTTCCCGGCCATTTTTACAGGTTATTATCATGCAGCCGCTTGATATGAGCTTCAAAGGATCAATTCCATACACTTTGCAGATTTTCTGCGTCTCATCTTTGACGGGGACTTTGCTTTTATATACCACCGCTCCGGTTTCCGAAGCCTCCGTCACCTCCCAGACAGCTCCTAGTATGCCGCCCTCGGTCACGTCGTGCATAGAATTTACACCGAATAATCCTGCTATAATTCCTTCCTTAAGTACACTTACATCATCGATAAAGGCTTTAGCCCTTTCCACCACTTCCGTTCCAATTATGTCCACCAGTTCTTTTTCTCTGTCATGGGCTATAATAGCTGTCCCTTCAATACCCGCAGCCTTGGTAACAATAATATCGTCTCCGGGCTTTGCCCCCGATGTAGTAACCAGCTTGTCCTTTAATACCTTTCCTACGGCAGTACTGATTATTACCATCCTGTTTACGGCAGCAGTTATCTCCGTATGACCCCCAATAATATCAACATTTAAAGAATTGGCAGTATTGATTATCTGGGTCATCACATTTTCAATATCCTTTTCTTTCGTGCCGTCCGGTGCGAGAATTGTCATAAGAAGACCTAACGGCTCGGCCCCGCACGAAGCAACATCATTGCAGGATACGTGCACAGCAAGACGGCCGACCTCACTAATCGCCCCTGTAATAGGATCGGAGGACAGGACACAAACATCCTTGCCGAAATCTACAGCACAGCAATCCTCCCCTATCTTTGGCCTTATAAGTATCTCTTTTCTATTTGCCTTAATCTTATTTATTATTAGCTCCGTTAATACACTGTTCGGAACTTTACCTATGTCCATATTTACCTCCGCTGCAACTCCATCGCCAAGTTAACCTGTATATTAGTACTAAAGGTTGTACACTTTACCCAGGCTAATTCCACGTAAAAAATTTATGTATGTTTATATTACTATATCATAGTTGCAAATAAATATAAAGAATTAATTTAGCAAAAATGAAACTCTTATGCTTTTTCCTTTCCTTCTTTTGCTTCCTTTGCCAAATGAAACTGCTCCCTGGTATTATCGATCAGCACTTTATTTGATCTAGCCTCAGGAGAACTTATTATCTTGCTGAACCAGACTATCGCATCATCATAATTACCCACACGCCGGTTAAGCTCTGCAATCATATACATACATGTATATTGATCAAGCTTTCCTACTGGAAATGGTTCATTTTCATAGGTTTCACAGTAGTACCTCAAAGCGTGCTTTAAGAATTTTATCTCCCGCTCATCCTTTTTTATTCTATAGAGCCATGCTATTCTTAAGCATACTTTTGCGTATTCAATCGGTTTTGCACTGGTCTTGCAAAGGTTATAAAGGGCAAGTTTAAAAGCTTCTATGGCTTTTTCAATATCCCTTTCCCCACAGAAGCTTCTAGTTTTCCAATATTTCGAAATATTTTCTTTTATTCTCTTTGCATCAATCAGTGAAATATTCTCAAATCTTTCTTGCTGCGCTGCATAACCACAGTATTCACAGACCCACACATCATAAAAAATCGGATTTACACTTTGGTAATAAACGCAAAAATCCGAATCCCTGGAGGCAACAACACAATCCTTTGATTTTACCTTTGTAACCTCAATTTTTTGCTGACATACAGGACATACTACACTTTTGTTATACAATGAATCAAGCATTAATGCATCCCTCTTTTTTATATGGTTTAATCCCGGCCTTCTGTATTGCTCTTGTCACTTGGTCCTATTCTTTTGCGGCCTTGTATCGGTTTGTAAATATCTTCGGATATTTTTTCACTTTCAATTAGTTTATTATTTTCATAGGTTTCCCTGTAGACCTCCACTTTCAATCCTTGCACCGATTCTCTTTCAATTTCCACTGTTCCCGCAGGCAACTCGTTATCCACAATTATCTCATCCGCCGGAGGAGACATACGCTCTTTAACAACAGATTTCAGCCTTACATCATGATTTGAAATGCTTTTTGCTCCAATCAGTTTAATAATTATTTTGTTGCCAACAACCGACGCACTTATAAGGCAGGCACGGTCAGAGCTATTCTTGAATTTGAAGTCAATATATCCTTCCGATATTGTTGCATCCTGACCGGGTTCCACATACCCTAAGGGCATTGAATGCTTCACCCTCTCAACTACATCGAGCTTTGCCTTGAGTACCGCAACGTACAGCGTCGTTGTAACCTGACACACACCACCTCCGACCCCTTCGATCAAACGGCCTTTAACTATGACAGGTGCATCTTTATATCCATTTTCTTTTGTTCTTGTCCCCAAAGAAGCGTCCATCGAAAATACCTCTCCAGGAAGCAATATTTTATTATTGATTCTTTCGCATGCAAGTCGAATATTATGACTTCTATTAACATTAGATGAATTGAAAACAGTAGAAAAAGAGGAAATAACCTCCTCAATATGGGAAATATCCTTGTACATAATTTTTGGGTAAACCTTTTTGACTTCAAGTTCTACAGATGAGAAATCTCTTCTTAATAATCTATTTTCTAACAAATTGACATTTTTGTCAACATCCATAAATCGGCCAATATTCTCTTTATCAAATATAATATTGCCATTTTTATATGTTACCGTCGCATTCTTTTCATTTTCGTCGACTTGCTTTTTGATACTGGTAATATATTCCTCAAGTCGAGATTTCGAAAAGACGATTTCGGCAAGCACATTCTTTTTATTAGACTTCAAGTCTCTTATAGTTCCAAGTCTTTTTAAAACGCTACCCTCTCTTCCGATTGAATAGGCTCTTTCTATTGCCTCATCCACAAGAAAGCTATAGGAGATATCCGAAAGTCGAATCTTCCATGACATTTCTTCATGATTTAGCAAAAGACTGTTCCCATAAACAATCTTCGTAAGCCTTTCTTCTACAAGCTCCCTTGCCTGTTCAATACTAAGCCCCGAGACATCAATTCCTTCAATGGCAACGCCATCGTAAAAGGTGTCCCTGTTTAAGATTATCACAATTCGGATTGAAACAGCTGCAATTATTAGCAATAAAACGCTTGCCACAATGATCAAAACTTTATATTTGCTTTCTGATAAAAATTTAAGCAACATATCCATACCTTCTATGTCCATTGATTATTTTTAAACTCAATTGACCATCCCACTATATAGATATTGTTGCTTATTAATATAATATTACATACATATTTAATTTTATTTTTTCAATTTATACTTTAATCCTTGGTTATTGTCAAAACCTCAGTATTTTCCACAGCTTTATTTATCAATTCTTCAATGTCCAGCTTGCTTTCGGAAAGCAATATTTTGTCAAGCTTTGGCTTTGTGGAAGGGTGTTTTGCGACAAAAACCGTGCAGCAATCTTCATAAGGCAAAATCGATGTTTCAAAGGTGCCGATTTTTCTAGCAATATCTATAACCTCGTTTTTATCCATACCTATCAGGGGCCTAAAAACCGGGAGACTTACCACAGCATTTGTAACTGCAAGGCTTTCTATTGTCTGGCTTGCAACCTGTCCGACACTCTCTCCGGTAACCAAGGCTAGAGCCCCGGTTTTTTTGGCAATCATTTCTGCTATTTGCATCATCACTCTTCTCATGATTATTGTCAATTCTTCGTGGGGACACTTCTCATTTATCTCCAGCTGAATATCAGTAAAGGGAACAATATGAAGATTAATTTTGTAGCAATATGAAGCAAGAATTTTTGCCAGTTCAATAACCTTTTCCTTTGCTCTCTCACTGGTGTAAGGATAGCTGTAAAAATGCACTGCCTCTATCTCTACACCTCTTTTTGCTATCATCCAACCGGCCACCGGGCTGTCAATACCTCCCGACAGCAAAAGCATTGACTTTCCATTGCTGCCAATGGGCATTCCACAAACTGCCGGTATTATCTCCGAGTAAATATATGTGAACTCTCTTACTTCCACATACAAAATGAAATCAGGCTTTTTCACATCAACACTAAGTTCGGGAACATTGCTTAAAATGTGTCCTCCCAATTCCCTGCTTATTTCGGGTGAATCCATAGGAAATCGCTTATTTCCCCTCTTTGTCTCAACTTTAAAGGTTTTATAGCCTTCTCGTTTTATAAGGTCCTTTACCATTCTTAATGAATACTCTTTTATGCTTTCAAAACTCGAATCTATCTTCCAAACCGGACTTACGGAAACAATTCCGAAAACCTTTGATAGCAGGCTCAGGGCCTCATCAAAATCATAATTTTCTTCCTCGGGCTCAATATATATCCTCGCTTGGGATTTGATGATAGACACCTTGCCCAACTTATGAATGGCCCTTTTTATATTGCTGATAAGCTTGTTCTCAAATACTGGCCTGTTCAAACCTTTCAAAAGAATTTCTCCATATCTTACCAAAATTACCTTCTTCATCTTCTTCCTCCACGCTTTATTCTTATTTTCGGCAAAATATCTTTTATAGCCTCCACTGTCCTTATTATATCCTCTTGTGTATTAAAGGCCGAAAAACTGAATCTAATCGCTCCCTCAATTATTTCAGGCTTGATTCCCATTGCCCTTAGCACATGGCTTAGAACCTGCTTTCTAGAAGAGCAGGCCGCCCCTGTCGACACAAATATATTCTTTGTTTCCAAATGGTGCAGCAGTACCTCGGCACGGACATTGGGAAAAGATACATTCAGGATATAAGGTGATGACCCTTCGGGAGATATTATGACCGCATCCTCAACTTCTTTTTTCAGCATGTCTAAAAGCATATTTTTTAAATTCTCGCAATGCACCGCACTTTCTTCTATGCTCCTAAAGGTTATATCAACCGCTGCCCCAAAACCGCAGATTCCCGAAACATTTTCGGTACCGGATCTCAGTTGGCTCTCCTGCCCTCCGCCAAAGATAATCGGTTTTAATTTTATGTCCCGTTTAGCGTATAAAGCACCAACACCCTTTGGTCCGTGAATCTTATGAGAGCTCATGGTCAAAATATCAATACCCTCTTTTTGGGGAGCAATTTTTATTTTTCCATAGGCCTGAACTGCATCAACATGCAGTACTATATCCCTGTTTATACTGTTCTTAATCTTTGCAATCTCATTAATGGGCTGAACTGCACCCGTCTCATTATTAATGTAAATCACGCTTATCAAAGCAGTCTCTTCATTTATTTTTTCCCTTATATCATCAACAAGCACTACACCGTTTTTGTCAACATCTATAAAATCAACATCATATCCACATTGGGATAGATTATTAAAAACCTCCATAACCGAGGGATGCTCGATCTTTGTTGTCATAATATGCTTTCCCTTGCGAGGATTTGCATAAAGGTATCCTGCCACAGCAAGATTATTGGCTTCGGTTCCGCCGGATGTAAAATAAATCTCATCCCTTGATACTCCCAAAGATTTTGCAATAATCCCTCTCGCATTTTTTACCATTCTTTCGGCTTCAATTCCTTTTATATGAAGAGAAGAGGGATTGCCGTAAACATTACTGCTTATATGATTCACAAACTCAATAACCTCATCATATGGCTTTGTAGTAGCACTGTTGTCAAGATAAATTTCCCTATCCATTTTTATTCCTTTCTTATAGTCTCCTCATTATTTACTTGTATTCCATAAGCCAAGCTAAGACTTACACTTTAGAATATTCTAACATACAATATATAGTTTAACCAATAAAATATGCAATTTTAAAGGAAATATTAAAAAAACTGCATATAAAAAAAGTCCTTCCGTAAATCCAGAAAGACTAATTCCTCTTAAAAAAATTATCTATAATCAGAATCGAGCCATTTTAAGTAGTGATAAAGGCACTTTAGATTGGTCTCCGATATACCCCTTATTTCAACACCGTATTCATAATAGTCGCCCAGCTTGTTTTTCCTTACTACTGCTCCACTGAAAACAAGCTTGTTCGTCCTGTCAAGTATAACTTCCACCTCAAGTACATCTTCCATTGTAAGCTGATCATTGCAATTAATCTTTATACCGCCGGAGCTCATGTTTTTCACAACTGCAAAAACAAGCTTAGAGGAGCCGCATACCCTGATATTTGCCATAAGACTAACATAAAACCTCTCGTGCTTCCTCAAATCCTTTAATTTTTCAGCTTTGTTTATCCGGACATTAATAATCAGAGGATCTATATTATAGACATGGTCAATACTTCCGTCCATCACATAAAGCTCATTGGTGTTGGAATAGTTTATGACAAGGTGATCGCCGGGGAAGAAAAGGGTCTCCTTTACACTATCCTTTGCTTCCACCTTTATGGTATCGTCATTTTTTTCAATAACTTCGGCGTTTATGTACTCAAACATTTTAAAATGCTTTATGTCAACTCCAGAGCCAAGCTTAATGACTTTTGTATGATTTCCGATTCCTAAGACATTAAATAGTCCAGTACCCCCATCCAGGTTATACTTTGTCATATCTCCACTCCTTCCGAGTTGAATTACAAATATCAATAATAACTACATGCAAAAATAAATATTCCAATTTCAGACTTATGATATATATCGGTTTACGTCCATTCTTGCCCCAAGTATTGATCTAAAGAAATAAAATCGTTTAGAATGTTATGCTCCACAGTTTACCAAAACTATCAAAACATCTGGGAAAAACACTAATAGAAAAATCTACACGCTTTAATTATATCATTAATTACTTTCAAATTACAGTATATTATTTAATTTTTTATTAATAGTAATATTTTATAAGAAAATCATAATAAAATACTAAGTAACCTCTTTATTTTTTTAAATTACTGTGTTATAATAAATATATAATTCAATATTTCCTCCCGAAATAGGTATAAGGAGATATAAACTGTGACTTATGAAACAGGGCAAAATCACTGAAAGGTGATGACGCAAAGCCTTGGGTCTAACGTTTTAAGCTAATGTTTTAAAACTATGATTGCCAGGCTGCCATTAAAAGTTCTGTTTATACTCTTTAAAATATATTAAAGGAAATAGGTCATAAAATATTTCCTTATACCGCCCTTTTTTTTAGCACTTTACACCATTAATATTCTTGATAAAATCTAACTTGTTGTAATTCTTCTCCAGTCTGTCCCTCATATATCTTCGCGACACTCTGCCAAGTTCATCCAGTACATTCTCCGATACCTCAAAACTGAATAAATTGTTCATTTTACTGTACACTATATAGTTCAGTGCTTTTGCAGCACCTTCGGAAATCCTTATTGCTCCTTTATCCTTTGCCAGACAACCGCCACATAAAAAGCCACACTTTAAGAAGCTGAAATACATACTGTCAAAAAGAGTGCTGCCGCACTCTGTGCACCCGCTTACCCATGGCGCATATCCAATTATTGAAAGGAGTCTGAACTCAAATATTCTTACGATTTGCAGCGGTGACTTATCCGTCTTTGTAAGCATATACAATGAATTTAAAAAAAGCTGCAACAACCTGGTTGCAGGCTGATTTTCAAAAATGACATCATTTACCATTTCCATCATGTGGGCAGCATATGTCAATCTCTCAAGATCGCTTCGGATGTCATAGAAAGGCTCAATGACATCACAGCTAGTAACTGAATACATATCCTTACCTTTGAAAAGCACAAACTCGCTATAGCACAATAACTGCGTCCCTGCAACCAAGTGACTTTTCGGTCTCCTTGCGCCTTTTGCCGAAGCAGATATCTTGCCCTTGTTTTTAGAAAATATCGTTACTATCCTGTCAGCTTCTCCGGTATTAACTTCTTTTATAACTATTCCTGTAGTTTTTAAGTAGCTCATGCCTGTCCTATCCCTTTAATGATGAGTACTTGCAACCTCATCCCTTGCTAACTCAGTCTCATTTGCAGCTTTGGTTTTTGCTTCTATCTCCTTCAAAAACATATATGTTGTGATATCTCCGGTACTTTCAAAAGCCTTCCACGCAAACTCTTTTAACATAAATGCATTCCCCCTTATTATTTCTTAATAATAATTAGGTTACACTAAAAATTTAATTGTATACTTGAAAATTTATCATATGCTCTTTTACCCGGGAACTACAGTTATGTAACAGCTTTAAGGCTGTTTTACACAAGAGTTTCAGGCGTCTATTTATTATACCCTAACATCTTTAGCATAAACTCATTATTTCGCCAATCCGGTTTTACTTTAACCCAGAGCTCCAAAAATACCTTTGTACCAAAAAGTCTTTCTATCTCTATTCTTGAGAGGCTACCTATGCTCTTTAGCATCTTTCCTGATTTGCCAATAACGATCCCTTTATGGCTACCCTTTTCGCAGTAGATATTGGCCTGAATATCTAAAATATCCTTGTCTTCCCTTTTCCTAAACATTATAACCTCTACACCTACACCATGAGGCACTTCATCGCTCAAAAGCTCAAGAATCTTCTCTCTTATCAGCTCTGCAGCTATTACTTTTTCAGGCTGGTCGGTTATCATATCCTCGGGAAAATATTTGGGACCCTCCGGCAAGATCTTCTTGATTTCTTTTTTTACAATTTCCACACTTTCATCTTCAAGAGCAGAAATAGGAATAATCTGAGAAAAATCCATAAGTTCCTTATAGGCTGATATCGCAGGTAGTATAAGGTCTTTTTCCACAAGGTCAATTTTATTTATCAAGCAGAATACAGGCGTCCTTACCTTCTTAAGCTGCTCTATAATAAATAAATCTCCCGGACCCGGCTCCGTATCAGTTACTTCAACCAAAAACAACACCAGATCAACCTCATTTAAGGAATCTTTTGCGATATTGACCATATAATCTCCCAGTTTTGTTTTTGGTTTATGTATACCGGGAGTATCAATATATATTATTTGGTAATCATCTCCTGTATCTATTGCCCTTATTGAGTTTCTGGTTGTCTGGGGCTTGTCTGACATAATTGCAATTTTTTCTCCAGTAAACTTGTTCAACAAAGTCGACTTACCTACATTGGGCCTGCCCACTATGGAGACAAAGCCTGATTTAAAAGCCATATGCAAAACCTCCGGTCAAAATAATTAAAACTTTAAAAAAGCATTCGGCAAAAGCTCTCCAAGCCTAAATACCTTGAATTCGCCATTTCTATTGCCGCATATTACTCTGGTATCATCAGCACCGAATTCAGCAAGCACCTGCCTGCATATACCACAAGGAAAAGTGTAATCATCGCTGTCACTCGATATGGCAACAGCCATTATTTTTCGTTCACCCTCCGATACCGCCTTAAAAACAGCTGTTCTCTCCGCACAGATAGTGGCACCAAAGCTTGCATTTTCCACATTCACTCCTGCGAAAGTTTTACCGCTTTCGGTAAGAACAGCAGCACCAACCCTGAAATTTGAATATGGGGAATATGAGTTCTCTTTAATATTTTCGGCTATAGTGAGAAGCTTTCTGTCATCCATTTTTCCGCCCCCAAAATATATATTTAAAATATTCATTTCGATTTTCATATTAATCCCGGTTTTAATTTTATCGGCTATATCTTATAAACTAATTACCAAAATTCAAAACAATATTTCTATTTTTATAGCCTATTTATGCCTCTCCAGGTTTAAGATTTTAAGGATGGTATCCTGCTTGTCAAACATTTTTTTCTCCCTTTCCGCTCTGTCGTGGTCATAACCTAAAAGGTGGAAAACACCGTGGGTTAGCAGAAATATTAACTCCCTTTCAAAGGAATGCCCATATTCTATGGATTGCTCTTTTGCCTTTTCCAGCGAAATCAATATATCTCCCAGAATAATTCGTCCTTCGTCCATATCAAAATCGCCCTGACTTGATTTTACCACTCCTTCATACATATCTACAATAGGAAAAGACAAAACATCCGTGGGTTTGTCAATATTTCTTTGTTCAGTGTTGACCTCTCTTATTTTTTCATTGTCCATAAGAATTATACTTATTTCGTAGGGATGTTCAAACTTTTCATGTTCAAGACATGTTTTTACGGCCTTTTCCATAAGCTCAAGAATTTCATCTGAAACTTCAATCTTATCCTGTATATTTTCAATGAATATTTCCATATATTTTCTCCTTTAGCTTCTCCTACTCTTTTACACCTTTTCTTCAAGAGTCTTTCCAAATTTTTCTTTACAAATACTTATTCCAAAGACTGTGATGCCAGATTTTCCCGTTCAGACATATCTTCACTATGAATGTCCTCAATAGCGTCTGCCTTTCTCCTAACCTCCGGATACTCTTCTCTCGCGTGAAAGACCCCGCTAAAGACTTTCATAAACGCCTTTGCTATATTATCAAGGTCCTTTAGTGTAAGACTACAATGGTCAAGCTGTCCATCATCCAGTTTGTCCTTGATTATCTTTCTAATAAGTCCCTCAATCTTTCCTTCCGTTTTGTCGGTCATAGACCTTACAGCAGCCTCAACAGAGTCTGCCATCATAACCACTGCAGCCTCTTTTGTTGTGGGTTTTATCCCATCGTATCTGAAATTTTCCTCTTCAACATTCTCGGATTTTTCAGCCATTTTTGCCTTATGATAAAAATATGCCACAAGAGTGGTTCCATGATGCTGCAAAATTATATCCCTTATAGGAAGGGGTATTTTGTGTTTTTTTGCCATTTCGTTGCCATCATGGATATGCGAGGTAATAACAAGAGCACTTAAGTTTGCAGTCATCTTGTCATGGGGATTACCGTTCATTTGATTCTCAATAAAGAAGTTGGGCCTTTTAAGCTTTCCGATATCGTGAAAATAAGCTCCAACTCTTGCAAGCAGGGCATTTCCTCCGATAGCTTCGGTACCGGCCTCCGCAAGGTTGCCCACCATAAGACTGTGATGATATGTTCCCGGTGCTTCCATAAGCAGCCTTTTTAATAGTGGCTGATTGGGATTGGCAAACTCTAATAGCCTTAGGGGTGTAATTATGTTAAACGTACTTTCAAGAAACGGTAACAATCCAATTGTAATTACCATTGACATTATTCCGTTTACAAACACCAAGGTGCATTCCCTAAGTACCGTTTCCCAGCCGCTCTTATATATAATATCTATGGCAGCCACTAAAAGCACATTAATTACCGAAACAACAGTTCCAGCCAGAGAGAGCCGATTTCTTTGATTTGCCTTTGATACTATGAAGGCAGAAAAGGTCCCGGATATAAGAGCCATATAGATAAACTTAAAATCGTAGTTTATCATTAAGGATATTGCCATGGTCAAAACAACATTAACTACGATGGCAAGCCTTAAATCAAGCAAAATAGAAATAAGCATTGTAGCTATGAATATAGGTATAATCAAAGGGGAATACTCATGAACCCATCTTGCGATAAAAAGCATCATGAGAATAACAACGGACAGCAATATTAAATCGCTTCTGTTGTAATATACTTTTTTGCAGAAGTTGTGCATATACAAAATCAGCAGCAAGGACAAAAGAAGGAGTATAACCAGTATTCCTCCTGCAAAAGAAAAATCGAACCTGCTCTTTGTCTCAAGAAGATTCAGATCTTCCAGCACTCTAAGCTTGTCCTCTGTTACTATATCACCGGCACTTAAAATCCTCTGCCCCTTTTTAATTGTCTCAACATTCCCGGGATCGTTATAGGCCGCAGTTCTCTTTGTCTTTGTAAGTTCATTATCAATAGCCCTATTGGGCTTTAGTATAAAATCCGAAACTGAAAGGGCAACATTTTTCAGCTCATATTTGATTTCACTGTTAAAAATGCCGTCCTTCAGCTCATTTACCATCTCTTTGAGATTGTCCTCAGTTATATCCTTCCTCATTATGTCACTGACATGACTGCGAATCAAAACCTCAAAACTCTTTATATCTTCTTCATTTGCCTTTGATATAAGATAATCAATCTGGGCATCCTCAAGTTTAATACCAAGCTCACCAATGCCCTCCACAAATACCGCCTTTGTCTCATTAAACACATTTGAAGAAAGTTCTTCATATCGGCGGCTGCCAGAGTATGCGTCAATTGAGGAAATCCCCGACTCATAGGACTTTTGGGCTTCATTAATCAGCAAAAACAACTTATCAATGCTATTTATTACTTCTATAGGTGCATTCGGTATTTCCTTTATAACCGGCAAAACTTCCGAAGCTGCCTTTCTTGCATTCTCCTCAGTCTTTATAGTATTTACTATATCTCTCGGAGAAAGGATGTCATATCCCGATACTGCTCCTAATAAAACTCTGTATTTTCTCGGAGTCGCACCGTTTAAGACCATAAGAAATGCAAGAATAATTGTCACAACAGCAATAAAAATTCTCTGAATGCGCTTATTCTTAAAAAATATTTTTTTACTGCCGTTATTGCTTCTATTCTTGTCTTTTGTCATAATAATTGCTCTCCTCCAATTAAGAAGCTGCATAAATCCTTTTAATTGTGTTCCTTCTTGCCCTTATCATATCTTTCATATGCTTGGATAATCCTCTGAACCAACTCGTGCCTTACCACATCCCTGTCGGACAATTGAACAAAAGAGATACCCTTTACATCCTTTAATACCTTCATGACCTCTTTTAGCCCCGATTTTTTGTCCCCCGGAAGGTCTATCTGGGTAATATCCCCGGTAATAACAGCCTTTGATCCAAAGCCTATTCGTGTAAGAAACATCTTCATTTGCTCCGGGGTGGTATTTTGGGCCTCATCAAGTATAATGAACGAATCATCCAACGTCCTACCTCTCATGTATGCAAGGGGTGCAACCTCTATCATACCCTTTTCAAGGTATTTGTGATAGGTGTCAGCTCCCATCATTTCATAAAGGGCGTCATAGAGCGGCCGCAAATACGGATCAACCTTGTTTTGCAAATCTCCCGGCAGAAATCCCAGTTTTTCCCCCGCTTCAACTGCCGGCCTTGTAAGGACTATCCGGTTTACTTCCTTGTTTCTAAAAGCAGTAACTGCCATAGCCACAGCAAGAAAGGTCTTCCCCGTACCTGCCGGGCCTATTCCAAATACTATATCATTTTCTTTTATTGCATCTACATATATTTTCTGTCCATGGGTCTTTGATTTTATCTGTCGGCCTCTTGCGGTAAGGCAAATGCAATCCGCCAAAAAACCTTTAACCTTATCCAACTGGTTTTCATCGGCCAACTGAACTAAATAACTCACATTCTGCTTGGATATAATATCTCCCTGCGCCGCCATGCTGATAAGCCTCTGAAGAACCGTCTGAGCTTTATACACTCCGTCACTATAACCAACAACTCTTATTTCGTTATCTCTTGAAATAATCTTTACATTAAAAGCATCCTCAATTATATTTATATTTTCGTCAAAATTCCCAAAAAGGTTCATAGCATGTTCTATTCTGTCAAACTCCAAAGATACTTCTACAAGACTTTCCAATCATTCTCCTCCATTCTCTTTTGCAACTCCAATATCCTCCAAACATTCTATAATAACATCCGCTACAAATTCGCCGTTTTCATTCTCAATAAATTCAATTCTTCTATTAACCACCTCGGCACCTTCCGGAATATTTCTTGCAGCTTTCTTATATGCAATGTTTGCAGCATTCTCCTTTGC
This sequence comes from Acetivibrio mesophilus, assembly GCF_004102745.1. GTDB lineage: Bacteria > Bacillota > Clostridia > Acetivibrionales > Acetivibrionaceae > Hungateiclostridium > Hungateiclostridium mesophilum. Next base: position 42,340 of record NZ_RLII01000003.1, read on the forward strand.
ATCTTCAAAGGAAACATCGGCCTCAACCGAATCATTTTCATAATACCTTTCAATGGTGAGCCCGAAGGGCAAAACAAGTTCTTCACCTATTGAAAGACTTTTTTTAATTTCCACCTTTTCAAAATCACTAAAACTTGCCTCTTTATGAAATAATTCAATCTCTTTCGAAAACAGAACTAAAGTTAGATTGTCCTTTTTCCTTCCAGTCCTTACTTTCTCAACAACTTTAAGTTCCACCGGATGCTCGCCCTCATACCATGTCCTGGCAAGCACCTCTCCCATTGCATGCACTTTTCTCGGGCTGTCTTCCGCCCCCTTTATAGGTATACTTCCCGATACAAGAAGCTGCCCTTTCCTAACGGTCTCTCCCTCCTTGACTTGTGCCTGACCAGCCTTGACAACAATCGACTTAATCACACCATCTTTTTTTGCCACAATATCGCAAGGCTCGTTCAAAGGTATAATCGGAGGACGCTTAACACCTTCAGCAACTTCTACTTTTATTTTTGTCCCCTTTAGCAGCACATTTACATAAGAAAGCCCGTCTATGTCCAAAATTATAGTATTTGCAATTTCCTCGGGGTTTATCTTGTATTTGAATACTCCGGGCTTAACTCCTTGCTGCGTAAGGCTTTTTAGAATAATGTCCGTTTCAATTTTCTCATTTCCAATAACCTCAATACTCCAAACAAAGGATGTCATTATATAAAATAGCACAATAAACACCGCTGCACCAAGTAAAAAAGTTTTCCTGCGCCGGTACCTGTTTAGCAAAAAAGGCAAACCTCTTTTATTTAGTATTTTTACTCTGCAACCTGTCTTTTTTGCAATGGGCCGTAGCCTTTTAAAACCTTGGATACTGATTTTTAGTGTCATTTTGCTATTCTTATTTCTTTTGATATCCCATAGTAGAATTTGCCTTCTAGTACATATATTTACAAATTTCTCTAGGAAATATCCTTCAATAAATATAATAACATATCCTCTTATATAATTCCATAACCTAAATAACAACATTTATATTCCCCCGAGCTACTTTAAAAATTCCAAGGAAAGAATTTCTCCATCTATCATAAGATCCTCGGATGTAATTTCCTTAATAACCAAGCTATCCCCCGCAACCCTTATAATTCCTTTCCCGGTATTTACCCTTATTCTGTTATTGTCATATTCAATAATTCCCTTATAGTTTTCTACAATCAGATTTTTATTGCCAAACATTGTTATTTTAGGCAGATCCAATACAATCTCCTTCGGGAGTTCCAGTAATTCTGCCATTTTCTCCTTAAGATTTATTTTCTGCTCCTCTTCCTTGCGTTTTTTGGCTGATTTCGTTCTTTTTTCGGGCATAAATCTTCTCCTTCAAAACACATTTTTCACCAGTATTAAATTTATGCTTTAAGGAATGTATTAATTCCGATGCCCAAATCCCTCAAATTTAATTTGAGTTGTTAGGCACAAGGTCATTTACATCCCCAAACTCAAATCCCTTCTCCCTCGCTCCTTTAATGATCATATCAAGGGCATCGGCATTATCCTTTGACACCGCATGCAAAAGCAACACAGCACCATTGTGGAGATTATCCATAACCTTATTGTAAGCATATTGCGGCCCTCTTATTTTGTCCCTGTGCCAATCATCATAAGCGAAACTCCAGAATAGGTTGGTATAGCCCAATTTCTGCGTTATGGCAAGGGTTCTTTCACTGTATTCACCTTTTGGTGGTCTTAAAAATTTCATATTGATACCGAATTTTTCATGAAAGGCTCTGTCAAGTCCTAAGATTTCCTCCTCCAGTTCTTTATCCTGAAGGCTCGGAAGACTGGGGTGATGTATCGTATGATTTCCTACCACATGACCTTCTTCCACCATTCTCCTCACCAGGTCCTGATGCTCATTTAGGTAAGGTCCTGTTATGAAGAATACAGCTTTCACATTGTTATCCCTCAAAACATCAAGAATCTTTGGAGTATATCCATTTTCATATCCTTCGTCAAAAGTAAGGTATATCACCTTTTGGGATGTATCGCCCAGATAAGCAGCTCCATATTTTGATAAAAGCTCCGGTGTCCCGGGATCTGCGTCCGGTATTTTATCGTATCCCCTTCTTGCTATACCCCAGCGAAGAACCTTGTTGTTGTATCCGCTGACAGGAAGCACTTCTGCAAATACATCCTCATATTCTTCATAAGGTACCTCGTCTATCAGCCCGTCGCTTAACATGCCGGTAACCTCCATACTGAAATCCAGATTATCCAGGCTCACCGAGTATACTCCGCCCATATCCGGAAGTTCCAATTTTTCCTCTCCTCTTCCTGCCAAAAAGCTAATTGTCAAAAGTAAAACTGCAGCAATCGATATAGCAATTACTCCTTTTTTCATTGTACAAGCCTCCCTATAAAAACAGTCGAGGCCTTAAATAGTGTACTTGAAAATATAGTACAAAATTTAAGGCCTACAATATTTATATATAGGATTCATTAAAAAAATAACCTGTTCTTTATTTCAAAGAAAATTTATTGAATTTTTATAGGCAGGCTTTTCAAATCACAATGGATTAAGCAAGTTGTATTTTAACACCGATCCGTCATCTCTGACCTTTGGTATTGTAATCCTATCCACTTTGTTCACGCTGATTTTGTACCCAAAGCTGTCTCGAAAAATCTCTATTATTCCTCCCAGCATATTTAGCGCATAGTCGAGCTTTTCGGGCTCCGCAATGGCCTTTATAATATAAGGAGGATATATCTGTCTTCCGTTTATAACCATATAGGGATCTGTATATCTGATTTCCGTCATGGCCACAATACGTTCGCCATTTATTGATATAGCCTGTGCTTCCGCTGCCCTAAGCTCGTTAATAAGCTTCAGCAAATCAATATCATAGACAGTCTCATAATCGAGGTCTCCATCGTCTAAAGTTATCTCTATGCCGGGACCTTCAACATCAACCAAACCGGCAAGCATCCTTGCCCTTGTGAGCTGCTCTCTTATACCGTCTTCAATCTTCTTATTGTTTCCCGCTGCATCAATATACTCCGACACCTGGGCTGCCAATTCCTGATTTCTGGCTCGTAAATTCTCATTATTCTTTTTTTCTTCCAACAGTTCCTTCTGCAGATCGTATAAGTTTTTCGTCTGACTGGCCGACACCTTTTTGTTGCTTTCAATGCTCTTATACTGCCAAGACAGCATGATACCCAGAATAATACATATTATGGTAATAGATATATTTCTTGAAAACCTCATTATTCAACTACCTCCAGACCGTCAACTAAATTATTAATATCTCCGCTATACTTTGGTATTACTATATCTTTGGCTATCCGAACTTCAAACTTTTTGTCAAACATTTGGAAATTGTTGGCGATAGGGCTGTTTACCAGTGCTTCGTACAACTTTTTTGGATTGCCTATAGCCTTTATTTCGTAAGGAACCGGATACCTGTTTCTGTTTATACGCACCGTAGGTCCGGCACAAATTATTTCACTTGTAGATATTATTCTCTCATTATTAACCGATATAGCCTGCGCTCCTGCATTCTTCAGCTCATTTAAAACCTCCACTATTTCAACGTCATGCACAACATAATTCTCAATTCTTCCCCCCATCTGCTGGGACGCATCTGCCATATATACAATCACTCCATTGCCCAATACATCAGTAAGTCCTGCCGCAATCTTCAAACTTTCCCACTCTCCGGCAAGTTCGTTGTCATTTTTTCTTTCCATAAACATCTTAATGTATTCATCCTGCTTTTTTATGTTTTGGTCGATTTCTTCTCTAAGTTTACTCCCTATAACCTTTTCAGTATTTATTTCATTCTGGAGGTTCTCAATCTGATAAGCAATAGAAGGCTTATTCTTCTTAGAGTTCAAAACACTTCTAAACTGGACTGATAAAAGTATTCCAAAAACCATGAATAAAATTGCTAAAATATAGCTTTTATCATTTTTGTTCATAACCCAGCTTCCTTTTCTTCGTAGTAAAGTAAAACTATTCTACATTTCATGAAAAATATCCGATAATCTAATTCTACATTAAAAATACACTATTTCAAGTACCAATATATAAATTTCTTGTTATGTATAACATTGAATCTAAAATCCAAATAGGTGTTATTATAATTGAACTCTGGTTATACTAAATAAATCAGATTGAGCAATTGCAAATATCAATCTTAATATCTTGGAGGTGGATTTTATGCTTTGCAGCTTGCTTGCGGAAAAGCTGAGTTTTAGAGATATTAGTGTATCCTTCGACAATGTTCTGGATAATGCTAAGGCCTCAAGCGGAGGAGAAAGAGATGTGAACTTTCTTAAGTTCCTGATAGATAATAAGCTGCTTTTGCAAGAAGAGGCATACTTAACCAGAACAAATATAGACTTTAGAGAAGAAACATACATGATCAAATACAAAAAAATGAGTCATGAGAGTACCAATCATTACCTTTGCAGAGCAATATTAATGGAGGAGCTAGAAAAATTGGGAATCGAAACGCTACCCGGTACGGACGCTGGAAATATGAATATACTCCGCTCCAGTGCAAACTATGACATCGCAGCCAAAGACTTAAGCTTTGTTATGGACATAGGGCTAACACCGGCAAGAAACTTTTTTAGAGGCCTTACAGATACCCGCGTAAAATATTACCTTATCACCTCATATTTTGATGATTACATGGATCACATAATATTCTGCTGCCTCAAAAGAGCAAAAGATGAAGCTTTTCTCGATGCAGTGAAAGACTACGAAGACGGATTTAAAACGTTTATTCCCAAGGAATCTTCTGCCACAACCGGAAATTTTGACTTTGACACCCTTTCTTCAAACTATGGAGATTAATTTTTAGATACAATTTAATCTACTTCACAGTGCATAAATTTTTTTAACTTTTGCTTCTCTACTATTATTTGTGGTATATAATAAATGTTAGACTTTAATATAGTAAGCGGAGGGCGGATTTTATGTTCTATCAGATAAGGTACCAAACAGGAGAAATTAAGGATATGGTTGCGGAAATGAGAAAAGGCAGCATCCCATGCATGGATGTTGATGATATGAATGAGTTTAATTGGGTAGTAAATAAACTCGAAGAACACAATATTTATCTTGCAAAAAATATTCCCTTTGACAAGGATGCAAGGGACAGGATTAATGAGCCGGAATTTGAATTCAGAGCTGCATTTTCCTCCAGTAAGGACTCAGAGGATAATCTCATGTATATTGACTTTTATTTTGAACCTTTTGTAGAAGAGGATTATGACCCTATATTTGGGGATTGATAATCGTCGACATTGAATTGAAATTAATCTTAAAGGGGCATCAAAGCCCCACTTTTTTTGGATAAAAACTGTTGTTGGATTTTTTGAGTTATCTTTGGCTTATTTCCTTTACTTTGTTCACGTAGAAATTCGTAAGTTCTTCCGCAAATTCAGCAGAATAGCTCTCGCTTTTAATCTTAAATATCGGCTGCTCAGCATCAGGCAGGACCAATACCCAGCCTCCATCCTTAAATATCTTTACTCCTTCAAGGGTTTCAATGCTTTCATTATCATTTTCCTGAATAATCTGCCTTATCACCTTGCCTTTTGCATTCCATGAGCATTCAACTTCTTTTTCGCTTACATAAAAATCCGGTATCATATCCACAAGATCCGAAAGGGTGTAGTTTTCCGATTTCATGAAATCCAGAATTTTTACCAGTCCGGCAATTGCATCAAAATGCAGGGTAAACTGTTCATATACATTTTCCTTTATTTCATTTCCCAGTATCTTGTTCATAAGATCTTGAGGAGACGTCTTGGTTCGTATTACCTTGCCGTTGTTTTGCTCAGCCAATTTATCCACAACTGAGCTGGTAGAAATCGGCACAACCACAGTCCCACCCTCGACGGTTTTAAACATAATTAATGAAATAAGGGCCGTAAACATATCATCCGATATAATCCGTCCATTATTGTCTACCAGCATCATTTTTTCAGAAGTATCTTCAATTGACACGCCCAGATCATAATTTCCACTCCTTGTCATGCTGGTAAAATAGGTCATCTCATGAGAGTCATTCCCATTCCTCATTGTTTTTGCATTCTTTAGACCCAGATCGGTTTTTTCCACGGTACAACCAAGGCTTTCAAGCAAATCCGTTACCGTATCAAGAATAAACTGAGATGGAGAATTCAGCGCTATACGATATCCCAACTCTTTTGCCCGGGTGTTGTTTATTATATTTCTCAAATAGTATCTGGTATAATCCGGTATTACTTCAATATTCTCAATTGCCTCTCCCTCGCATCTGCTAAAATCTTCCCTCTGAAAAGCATTTTCAATTTTTCTCTCCACGGCTCTTTCTATATTGCTTCCGTTCTTGTCCAGAAATTCTACATTGAGTCTTCCAAAATTTTTGCTTGATGTACCGATATGAATCCCTCCATCTGCTCCATAAAACCGTACTGCAGATCTGGAAACCGGCAAATGAAGAACCCCAAAGTCGAGAACCTTAAGTCCTGCGGAAAGCAATCCTGACATAAAGGATATCTTAAGCATCTTCGCTGCACTAGAGTCATCAGAGCTTACCCCAATTTTTCCCTTACCTTTAAAAATAGCTCCATAGGCAGCACCAAGCTTTGAAGCATACTCCGGTGTGATATCCACATTTATTTCCCCTGCAACTCCTCTAAAGCCAAATATGGAACGAACGAACTTTGACCCCCATACAAGGTTTGAATTTACCTCAGTCCCGCCCTCCACAATCTTATTGGGCCATATTTTTATACTAGGCTTTATTACCGCATTTGTACCTATTTGAGTATCATCTCCGATAACGGAATTTTCAAAGGTTGAAGCTCCTTCTTTGATATTAACCTTATTGCAAATCACTGTTCCCCTCAACTGAGCATTACTGTCAAGTATGTTATTCTTCCAAAGAATGCTTCTCTTAATTCCGCTTCTCTCACCTATAATATTATTATCCCCCAAAACAGAATAGCTTCCTACAACAGAATCCTTCTTTATTCGGGTATTTGCTCCAATCACACAGGGCTCCTCTATTACAGCGTTTTCCTCTATAACGCTTCCTTCTCCTACCCATACCCTGTCCCTTATCCTGTTGCCCGGTATGTTTATTCTTACTTTGCCGTCCAACACGTCCATATGAGCTTGACTATAAGCCATAAGATCGCCTATGTCACACCAGTATTCATCGGTTATATATCCGTACATAGGTCTATTTTCCCTTAAAAGTATCGGAAACAAATCCTTGCTAAAGTCAAACATTTCATTTTTATTAAAATATTTTAAAACCTCAGGAGACAGTATATAAATGCCGGTGTTTACAGTATCACTGAATACTTCTCCCCAACTGGGTTTTTCCAGAAACCTTGTTATTCTGCCATTCTCATCGGTTACAACTACGCCGTATTCTAAAGGTATATCCACCTTCTTTAATACTAGCGTAGCAACTGATCCTTTGCTGTAATGATAGTCTATTGCTTTTCCCAGGTCGATATCCGTAAGGGCATCTCCGCTTATTACGAGGAATGTATCATCCAAAAACTCTTCGGCGTTTTTTACACTTCCCGCTGTTCCCATCGGCTTATCTTCAACATAATATCTTAAATTTATTCCAAAATCCTTTCCATCCCCAAAATAATCCTTTATCATATCCGGTAAATACTGCAACGTAACAGCAATATCCTTAAGTTCATAGTTTTTCAGCAACTCAATAATATGTTCCATAACAGGTTTGTTTACAATAGGTACCATTGGTTTTGGTCTATTGCACGTAAGAGGTCTAAGTCTGGTACCTTCCCCTCCCGCCATGATAACTGCTTTCATTCTATTCATCCTTTCATAGATTTCTTGCGTAAACTTTTAGAAACTATATTAATCCCTGATAATAAATAAAACTCGGTCTCATACTTAAAGCTTTTGTAAAACCCCCAAGTTTAATTCATTTTAATTTTAATCAGGTTTGTTATTTTTTGTTTTTTATTTTCAAGTATTTAATGGGTCTTTTTATTATGCTCTTTAGACCGCAAAATATTACACATTAGTTGCTTCAACTTTAAATACCAGTATTTTTTCGTGCTATTTATCAAATAATAAAAAACTCCTACAGGTTATGAATTTATCAACATCACCTGTCAGAAATTATTAACAAAAAACACGATGTTTATTATGAATGGAGGAATAGTTATGCCAAGAGCTTCTAAAGCAAATAATGATTATATGTCCAACGGTATCACAATAAAGCCGTCAACTCCTTCCGTTGGAGAGAATTTAACAATAATGTACGACGGCCTTCTTTCCAAAAGCGGTGCATCCCATGTATATGCCCACGTAGGCTTCGACAGCAGTTGGAGCCATGTTTATGACTACCCTATGATAAGGACTTCCATGGGATTTGAAGCAACAATACCTGTTGTTGAAGCCGATACCCTAAACATCTGCTTCAAGGACTGTGCAAACAACTGGGACAATAACTGTGGAGCCAACTACTCTTTTGATGTATCCAAATAAAAGCTGCATCTCCCCTTTCATTCCGAAGCTTCTAGAAACAGCTGATTTTTTATCGCTATAGCTTTAAAAGCAGGGGTAGCCCCTGCTTTTTCTTATATGTTTAGGTTCTGGCCCATTTATGGAACAATTTCCTTTGCTGTTTAATATTATGAAGGAAGGAGGTATTGCCATATGATGTTCAACAATCGTAGAATGTACATAAACAGGTATCCTGCTCCTCAAAGACAAACCGAAACAAATAATTCACCGGAAGTCCAAAGCAGCAGTGATGCAAAAAATGATATCAATGCCAAAGACAGCAAGAAATTGATACTGGATACCTTCAAAAGCATTAACGATAGCATTACGGAGAATATTAATGAAATCAACCAAGCAATCAGTAAACTCAACGAAAGGGTTGAAAACTTAGAAAACCAAATTCTTATGCTGGAATCCCAGATTGAATCTGAAGAATCCGGCAGAAGCCGAATCTCCCAATCAGAGCTTTCAAATATTAAAACAGAGCTGGAGCTGCTAAAAAGAGATTCCTCCAAAATGCAGTCTGAAGAAAACAGGGAAATCAGCAATAGACCGGTAATGCCCGGATCCGGATTTTCAGCAATTACTGAAGAATATCTTAGAAACCTCAATAAAAGGTGATTCAGCTCAAAAAGTCTTTTAAAAAGACTTTTTCTTTTACTTCCATTAATTAACTTCCGATAAAGGCATTAATTTTCAAAAAAATAATAATGTGGGTAACATAAAATTACCAAGTGAATATTATGTATAAGAAGCAAAATTAATATATCAATAATGAAGGGAGTCTTATTTTATGAAGTATCAAGAGGATTTTTTCGGTTCAAAGAGTGATTTTGCTGATTTTGTGAAAAAAGTTGTTCCTGATCTGTTCTCAGGCAAATTGGCAGTAGAAGGCAAAAATGTAGGCATACCTGCTGACCGCAATGTTGATTACAAGATCAAATACAGTGAAGATGAAGAAAGTGCTGCTCTCACACTCAAGGTTTCTTGGGATTTTGGAACTGAGACTGAAGAAGAAGAAATAGAACTTGATGTGGATTAATCCTGCTTTTTGTCTGGAAAGGGGGTTTTCCCCTCTTTCCATCAATTTTATCGATCTCGGAGCTTTATTTGCAACCGAGTCTATTTTCTTTTTAAAGGAGGATGCTTAAGAACATGTCTTCTATAAAATATGAGCCTCTCGATGATGTCCTTGCCCAATATGATATAAAGGTCATCTCAACAAAAAATGAGAGCTATAAGGATAAAAAGGGCGTTTGGTGGATAGAGACCCCAGATGGATACAGGATTCTAAAAAAAATATCCAATTCCGAGGATACTTTTAAATATATATTGAGTGCTGCCGAGCACCTAAGAAAAAATGGAATGAATATTCCCGCCGTATATAAAACAAGGGATGGAAAAGACTATGTGAATATTAACGGAACTTGCTATGTTCTGTACGAAGCAATTGAAGGCAAAAGCCCTTCGTACAATTCACCGGAAGAATTTAAGGCAATTGTTAAAGAACTTGCCAGATTTCATGCCGCATCAGTTGGATTTTCTCCTTTGGAAGATACAAAACCAAAAATCCATCTTGGAAAATGGATTGAACAATACACAAATCAGCTGGAAGACATGAACAAGTTCTATCAAGCAGAGCTTGATAAAACTGAAAACGACAAGATAGGAAAAATAATTATTGAAGAATTCCCTGCCTTTTATGAAAGGGCAAAACAAGCTATTGAAGGCTTAAAGGGCAAGGAGTATCAAGAATGGGTGAAAAAAGTAGAAACTAGTGGCGGACTTTGCCATCAGGATTTTGCAGCCGGAAATCTGTTAAAAAACCCTTCGGGCAAAATTTTTGTTCTGGACACTGATTCCCTTACCATAGATATCCCGGCACGAGATATCAGAAAGCTCCTTAATAAAATTATGAAAAAGAACGGAAGCTGGGATTTGGAGACTTTCAAAAAATTGATAAGATTTTACCAATCGGAGAATCCACTGACTTATTCCGAATGGGTCGTTGTCAAACTTGACATTATGTTTCCCCATCTGTTTTTAGGAGCCATGAATAAATTTTACTACAAAAGAGACAAGGAATGGAGCTTTGAGAAGTATCAAAAAAGGATAACTGAGATGGCCACTTTTGAAAAGACCATCACACCTATTCTGGAAAACTTCGAGTCCATTGTCAATGAAGAGATTTATCAAAGGAAGGACTGAGCTGCTTGAACGATATTACCAATAATCAGAATATAGATCTTTATGAGCTTGCAAGTAATGTATTAAAGGAGTATGAAATTGAACCCGAAACCATCAATGTGATTCAAAGTGCAAGCATAAAAACCGTATGGAGACTAAAAACAAAGGACCGTGAACTGTGCCTCAAAAGATTGAAGCAGACCTTAGACAAGGCCCGCTTTTCCGTAAATGCACAGGATTTTATATATAATTGTGGCGGAAATGTCCCCGGGATAATCCGGGATAAAAAAGGCAATCTTATTCATTCCTACAACGACCAACTATTCGTTGTATACGAATGGCTTTACGGCAGGGATTTGGCCTTCGGCAATCCCGATGACCTAAAAGCAGCCTTGCAGGGCCTTGCCAAATTCCATATTGCATCAAAGGGCTATGTTTCACCGGAGGATGCTCGAGTCTCTTCAAAGCTCAACAAGTGGCCCGAGCAATATAAATCCATGGCAGATAAGCTTTCCTCCTGGAAAGAAGTATCCCGGGAAAAACCTGCTTCGGGATACTTAAATGCTTTCCTTAAATACGTTGACGATATCGTTGATATCGGTCATCAGGCTATAGAGCTTTTAAATGCCTCAAGATACACCGAATTGACAGCCAACGATTCGGAAGCAATTGTTCTGTGCCATCAGGATTATGGCAAGGGAAATGCACTTCTTACAGACAATGGTGTTTATGTTATTGACCTCGATGGAGTAACTTGGGATCACCCTGGACGGGATTTAAGGAAAATAATCGGCAAGCTGGCAGAAAACAGAGGCTCCTGGTCTTTGGACCTAATAGAAAATATCCTCGATTGGTACAGCGAAATAAATCCCCTTTCCCCCGCCGATAAGGAGCTCATATATATTGACCTCATATATCCCCATTGGTTTTTCGGTCTTGTCAAAAACATATTTAAAAACGACAAAAGCGTAAGCCCATCAAAAATTGAAAAAATAGCAAGGCTGGAGAACTCAAAGATACCTTTGCTGACGGAAAAGCTTCGAGATATCAAATCACCAAACTAAAAAGGGGGGTATAAAATGAAGATTGCCTTAGTATGTACTGAGAAACTCCCTGTACCTCCAGTTGCTGGAGGCGCAGTTCAGTTGTATATAAGCGAGATACTGCCATATATTAAAGAACATCATGAAATAACCGTTTTCTGCAAGAGCTATCCCGGTCTTTCCAACAATGAGATCGTTGATAATGTAAAATATATCCGGGTACCGGCCAGCAATCCTGCAAGGTATATAAGAAATATACTGGATCATCTGGACGAAAGCTTTGACCTGGTGCATGTGTTCAACCGTCCAAAGTGGGTGTTGGACTTAAGTAAAAATCTTCCTTCTGTGAGATTCAGCCTAAGTCTTCACAACGAAATGTTTTTGCCGGATAAGATACCGCCGGAAAAAGCAATAGAGTGCATAGACAGAGTGGAATTTATAAACACTGTGAGTAAATTCATAGCTGATGGTATAAAGAAGCTTTATCCCATATCAGAAAGCAAATTAAGAGTGGTTTACTCCGGAGTTAATCCCGAAAAATACAGCCCCACCTGGTCACCTGATGCTCTTCGCAATAAAGATGTTCTTAAAAAGAAGCTTGGAATAGAAGATAAACGGGTAATCCTCCACGTCACCAGGTTAAGTCCGAAAAAAGGAACCCATATAGTTCTTTCCGCGATGAAAAAAGTAATGGAAAGCTTTAACGACATTGCTCTGGTGATAATCGGAAGTAAATGGTACGGTAAGAATGAAGAAGATGATTTTACCAAACAGTGCAAGGCTCTGGCAGAAGAATTAAGCGGTCCGGTTGTTTTTACAGGTTTTATTCCCCCCTCTGAAATCCCGGCCTATTATAATGTTGGGGACATATTTGTGTGTGCCTCCCAATGGAATGAACCCTTGGCAAGGGTACACTACGAGGCAATGGCTGCAGGCCTTCCCATTATTACAACCGACCGGGGCGGAAATGCCGAGATATTTGAACACAATGTCAATGGCCTTATAATAAAGGATTACAATAATCCCGACTCCTTTGCCGAATGCATATGCTACCTTCTCAACAACCCCGATACAGCTCTTGAAATTGGGCATAAAGCCTTTGAGACTGTCCTATCAAGGTATACCTGGCAGAGAGTAGCCGATGAAGTTCTAGACCCAATCAAGAGCTTCGGGCCAAGGATAATTACTAAAGTGATGAAAGTACAGGATGATGTGACAGAAGAAAATATTACAAAAAAGAATTCTACAGTAAAAAATTCCACAGAAGATATTTCTACAGAACTAAACACAACAGACAAAAGTATAGCAGAAGATATTGAGAATTTTTTTGCCGAAAGCGATTTTTAAAATGAAGCCAGATAAGTTTTTTAGATGCCAAAAAGCAAAAATCCGACTTTCTTGATAAGGGAAGTGATTCTATGAGAGTAATGCTTATCACAGGTGGGGCAGGTTTTATAGGAAGTAACTTTATCCGGTTCTTTCTTAGAAAAAACAAAGATTTTATTATCGTAAACATGGATAATCTAAACTATGCATCAAACCTTGATAACTTCAAGGATTTGGAAAGATCGCCTCGATACCATTTTGTAAAGGGCAGTATCGCAAACCATGAACTTGTAAACTATGTTATTAAAAGGCATAGACCTGACTATATAATCAATTTTGCCTCAGAATCGAATTCGGATAATTGTATAAATAATCCGATAAACTATATGCAAACACATGTACTCGGTACTCAGACATTACTTGAAAGTGCCCGGTATTTCTGGGGAAAACACAAATTCCAGGGCAACCGTTTTATTCAAGTATCAACAAATGAGGTATATGGAAGCACACCGAACAGTGATGTATTTTTCAGCGAGGATACGCCAATCTCGCCGGACAATCCATTCTCAGCTTCAAAAGCCGCTGCCGATATACTGGTAAAATCCTATGCATCAGCCTACGGCTTCCCGGCTATAATAACCCGGAGCTGCCCAACCTACGGACCTTATCAGCATATTGGAAATTTCGTTCCGACCTGCATAATAAATGCACTTTCGGATAAACCCATTTCGGTCTGTCAAAACAGCCCCAATGTGCGGGAATGGATATATGTGCTGGATCATTGTGTAGCCCTTATAAGAGTATTATTTTACGGCAAAACAGGCGAAATCTACAATATCAGCTCCGGCAATGAAATGTCGGACTTTGATATGGCAAAAAAGATTCTCCGCCTTCTGGGCAAGCCTGACAGCACAATTGAGAGAATCGGTGACAGTTCTCTGCCGGACACAAGATGTGTTCTTAACAGCTACAAGCTAAAAAACAACCTGAACTGGAACACCAAATTCAAGATTGAGGATGGATTAAGGGATACTATCTTATGGTATAAGGAAAACGCAGATAGATGAAGAAATATAGAAGTGTAAAACCGAATCCCATAGCAAAATTCTAGAACCCCATCCAATTATAGAATGGGGTTCTAAAAGTTAATACGGAATTTCATGATAATAAAACTTTGCAGGACTTGCAACCTCTTTGTATAGTTTTAACCCCTGCAGGTTAAAACGTCTCAACAAGCCTATTGCCTGAGTCAGCTCACTTTCCTTAAATCTCACTCCTATATTGCACAAATCTATCATTATATCTCTGGGCATGTAAGTTATTTCACAGGTTTTCATACCCTCACTCTTCATCCTGTGCTCTAAAAGGAAGGCGTGGGTTCTTGACTCTAGGCCAACATAATAGTATTCCATACAATCACTCCACAACAATACAAAAGCTCGGGACACAGAGTCCCTTTTCTTTTGCCTCTTTCATTTCACTCCAAGAGGCTAACAAAAACACACAGAACTGCAGCTTTATGCAGTTCTGCGCGTTTTATAGCTTATTCACTTCTTTGATCCAACGGATTCCACTTCTGATCTGGGAAAAACTTTGTTGGGAAAGGTGTCTTTGTCTTATCATTGAACGTCTTGCAGTTCTGTACTGCCGGGTTGGCCTGTTCTGGAGGAACCGGGCAATATCCGTAAGCAGGAATAAGAAGCTGTACAACACACTCGCATTTAACTATAAAGAATACCCCTATATCAAGTGTAAGGACTCCGGTATTAGGATTAATCATGTCATTAAAAGCTTCAGCCAAAGCCTCAACCTTTATCATAGTTCCATCGGGGTCCTTGGTCTTCATAGAACCTTCCCAGAAGTTTTCAGTTGATTTGATTACTCCAACCTGTGCAACACAGCTTGGGCAGTAAATTTCATTTATCGTGATGTTAAATGATGCTTCATCGGTCTGGCAAAGCTGCTCAGAACCGTCAGAATAGTGTATTTTGTACCTTATCTTCACAAATAGTTTCAGCTTTTTATAACCGGGTCTTGTCAAAGAGTCAGTCTTTGATATTACCTTCACTTCAACGATATCAAAATCGGTTGCGCCTTCAAAAGCGTAAACAGAATGGCAGTGGTCACCACCCTTTTTCAAGCATATTGTTCTTGTAACACAATCTCTCAGTGCTACTTGGTCAAATACCTTTGGCACCTGTATACATACCAACTCATTTGGTGGTGGGAAACAGTCAGGATTTAAAATCTGACCGGCTTCAATTTTAGGTCCATGTGCATGCATAGCATAATCCTCCTTTTAACATAATACCTTATACTGATTAACAATTCCTGTGCTATTCATCCATTCTTTTATCATAAGATTTCATCTACACTATCAGTATATTAAAAAATAAAAAAAGGGTTACACTTTCTGCATATTATGGTTTTAAAGTAAACGTAAGATATATATGCTACAATAGTAGAATCTATGAAAAATGTTTATTGCATAATATATAGATTAATTGCAAAAAAAACTGCCCTATAAAGGGCAGATATTTATTATTTCTAGGATATTATGTCCTCCTCGGCTCTACAATCAGCTTTATTGCTGTTTTTTCAACACCATCAATCACAACATCAGTAAAAGCCGGGATGCAAATTAATTCAATTCCCGATGGGGCAACAAAACCTCTTGCTATAGCTATTGCCTTTATAGCCTGATTTAATGCTCCGGCACCAATTGCCTGAATCTCAACTGTACCATTTTCTCTTACAAAACCCGCTAACGCTCCTGCTATAGAATTTGGGTTGGATTTTGCTGAAACCTTTAAAATACTCATGGTTTTTTACCCCCTTCTTTAACATACAGAACTTACACGTAAATAACCAAGTAAATTTAACTAAGTCATATTATTTATAATTCTACATAAAATCAGAAAATCCTCTTTTTTAGTCAATAATTAGTAATGCTCTAGCCATTATAAGGAGTTCTCCAATCACATATCCAGTATTTGATTTATTCTTTCTATATTCATTGTTTTCCCGGTTTTTTCATCAATCTCCAAGTATACAGCATTAAACTGAACCGTTCCATGAGCTACCTCAAATCTCACGGGCATATGGGTTAAGAACTTCTGAATTACAATTTCTCTGTTTACTCCTATAATGCCATCATAGGGCCCAGTCATTCCAACATCGGAAATAAATGCAGTGCCAAAGGGCAAAATCCTTTCATCAGCAGTCTGAACATGGGTATGGGTGCCCAAAACGCAACTGACTCTGCCATCAAGATACCATGCCAGAGCACACTTTTCCGAGGTAGCCTCTGCATGCATATCCACAACAACTATTTTGCAATTGCTCTTTAAATACTCCAATTCCCTTTCTGCTGCCTTAAACGGGCAGTCTATACTATCCATATATACTCTTCCCATGAGATTAAGGATGCCTATTTTCCCCTTCTCACCTGAGATAATAGTTGATCCTTTTCCGGGAAGCTCAGACGGATAATTGGCCGGTCTTACAATATTGTTATCTGAATCAATAAAATTGGTTATCTCCTTTTTTGACCATGTATGATTTCCCAGTGTTATTGCATCAATTCCGGATTTATACAGCTCTTGGGCAACTACATAGGTTATTCCGCTCCCACCTGCTGCGTTCTCACCATTGGCGATGCAAAAATCTATCTGTCTTTCTCTCTTTAATTTCTGTATCATTTCCTTTGCGGCTTTTCTACCGGGATTGCCAAAAATGTCTCCAATAAACAGAACTTTCAAATTATATCCTCCATTTCCAATGCATGGGCAACACAATATGTACTTAATAATTATTCTATTCCCGATAAGTTCATAAAATAATAAAATAAAATCCAATAGCCTCTTTCATTTCATTCTAAGAGGCCAAATAACACAAAAAGCGTGAATCCACGCTTTTTGTGCAGAAAATATCGGAAATCTATTTAGCATATTCGATAAACCTGGTCTCCCTGATAACATTTACTTTTATCTGTCCGGGATAATCAAGCTCATTTTCAATCTTCTTAACAATATCTCTAGCAACCAATGAAATATCTGCATCCGATACATCTTCGGGTTTTACCATGATACGAATTTCTCTACCTGCCTGAATAGCAAAACACTTATCTACACCTTCGAAAGAATTTGCTATCTCTTCAAGCTTTTCCAATCTCTTAATATACGATTCAAGGGTTTCTCTTCTTGCACCGGGTCTTGCTGCCGAAATAGAATCCGCAGCTTGTACAAGTACTGCCACTATGGAAGTAGCTTCTACATCACCATGGTGGGAAGCAATTGCATTGATAACTTCATTGCCTTCTTTGTACTTCTTAGCAATGTCAGCCCCAATCGTAACGTGTGAGCCTTCAACTTCATGGTCCACAGCCTTACCGATATCGTGCAGCAGACCTGCCCTTTTTGCAAGATTAACATCTGCGCCAAGCTCTGCAGCCATCAATCCCGCTAGATGAGATACTTCGATGGAATGGTTCAACACATTCTGACCATAGCTTGTTCTAAACTTAAGCTTACCAAGCAACCTGATAATTTCTGGATGCAAACCGTGAACTCCGGTATCAAACGTAGCATTTTCACCTTCCTGGCGAATGGTGTTTTCAACCTCTTTCTTGGCTTTTTCAACCATCTCTTCAATTCTTGCAGGATGTATTCTCCCATCAAGAATGAGCTTTTCGAGAGTAATTCTTGCAACTTCTCTCCTTATTGGATCAAATCCAGAGAGAATAACGGCTTCAGGCGTGTCGTCAATAATAAGATCGATGCCAGTCAATGTTTCGAGGGTTCTGATATTTCTTCCCTCTCGACCTATTATTCTACCCTTCATTTCATCATTTGGAAGTGGAACAACAGAAACGGTAACTTCAGATACGTGATCAGCGGCACATTTTTGAATTGCCATGGCCACAATATTCTTTGCTTTGGTATCCGCCTCTTCCTTAGCCCTTGCCTCAATATCCTTGATAAGGATTGCCATTTCATGCCTTACTTCACTTTCAACATTCTTCAAAAGAACTTCCTTCGCGTCCTCAACAGACAGCCCTGATATTCTTTCCAGCTCAGCCAACTGCTGTTTCTGCGTTTCCAGTGTCTGATCATAAAGTTCTTGGATTTCTTTCGTCTTCTTATTAAGAACTTCATCTTTTTGTTCTAAGGATTCAACTTTTCTGTCAAGAGCCTCTTCCTTTTGAACAAGTCTTCTCTCCAGGCGCTGGATTTCATTTCTTCTGTCCTTAATCTCTCTGTCAAGCTCCAATCTGCTTTTGTGAATTTCTTCCTTTGCCTCAAGCAGCACTTCCCTTTTCTTTCCTTCTGCAATCTTTTGTGCCTCACTGATTATTCTCTCTGCTTCTTGTTCAGCGCTGCCAATTTCAGCTTCTGCTTTTCTTTTTCTAAATTCAATACCCTTTCGGTAACTTATTACTGAAGCAATAATTGAAGCAATTACTGCAATTACTATACCTATTAAGAATCCAATCAAATAAGCTATAGCACACACCTCCTTATTCAGTTTTCAATGGTCAATTTTCAAATTTCAAATATTCAAATTCGTAGGCACTATTTTAGTACTTTTTCATTTTAATCTTTTTTATATTTTATGTCAAGAATCAATTAGCACAGTTAGCTTTCATCTCCAATAACAATGCTAACTCCATCTGCCATTTCCACACGATACCATCGATCAGACATTTCACTAAGATGCCTATTGTGTGTTACCATTATTACCTGTCTTTGGAACATTTGTGTGGTCTGTCTTAAAAATTCCGCCACTTGGGTGATATAATCATCACTTACATGCTTAGCAGGCTCGTCCAAAATAATCGGCCCTTTGATTTCCAGGTTGCTGCATTCCAACATGGCGATCCTTATAGCAAGGGAAATTATATCAATTACCCCTCCGCCTCTCGCATCCTGAGGCTTTGTCTTTATTTGCGTCCCTCCAAAGTTGCTCACAACATAAAACTCAGCCTCCGGTCTTCCTCTGACCTCATTTATTTCAATCTTAAACTCAATATTGGAGTCAAATATATATTGAAGGCAATGGGTCACCAGTGACTCAATTTGTACCCTTGATTGTTCCCTCGCAAATTCCGATACTTTTTGAAGGAGCAATCTCACCTTTTCCAGAATATCTATGTTGTCAAGAGCTTTCTTAAGCTGTGTCTCCAATGATGTCTTCTGTTCTATGAGCTGATCCATCTTGCCTTTCTGGTTGTAGTAGTATATCTTTGCTCTCTCATATCTGAGTTTGAAATTCTCAACATCATTACGATATTTTGAAAGGTTACTTGACTCCACACTTCCAACCTGCCTTCCTGTTCATTTGCATCACTTAGGTTCACACCTTGGAGCTTTTACCTCGCATTTCTCCTTTGTACACATAAGCCGTATTCTTTTATTTTGCCTGAAGCCTTGCTGCCTTCACAGTATTTTTCATGAGCATGGCAATGGTCATAGGACCAACTCCACCGGGCACAGGAGTTATTGCCGATGCCACACAGCTTGCGGATTCATACTCCACATCTCCCACAAGCTTTTTATTTTCCAGACGATTAATCCCAACATCAATCACCACTGCACCAGGTTTTACGCTGCTTCCTTTGATAAATTCCGGTTTTCCAACGGCCACAACAAGTATATCGGCTCTTTTGCATACTTCCTCAATATCTGCTGTCCTGGAATGACACACAGTCACAGTACCATTTTTTGACAATAAAAGCATAGCCATGGGCTTTCCGACAATATTGCTTCTTCCCACAACAACGCATTCCTTGCCGGAAATATCAATACCGCTCTCCTTTATCAGTTCCATTATACCTGCAGGTGTACACGGAAGAAAATCAGGATTTCCGGTCATAAGCTTTCCGACATTTACCGGGTGAAAAGCATCTACATCCTTTGATGGATCTATAGCAAAAATAACCTTTTCCTCATCAATATGCTTCGGCAGCGGCAATTGAACAAGTATTCCACTAACCTTTTCATCTTTGTTCAACTTATGTATAAGGTCAATCAATGCTTCCTCACTCGTATTTTCATCAAGTGCATATTCAAAGGATTCCATTCCTATCTCAGCACAAGCCTTCTTCTTTGAATTAACATACACCCTTGATGCCGGATCATTGCCTACGATTATTACAGCCAATCCCGGATTAATATTGCTCTTTTTCAACTCATCGACCTCAAGTTTTAGCTCTTCCTTTATTTTTGTTGACAATTCTTTGCCGTTTAATACTTTTGCCTCCATTTCAACCAACCTTTCCAAAACAATTTGTTATTAAAATAGCTTTCGCCAGATTTCATTCAACTTTATAATTTTATTTTATTCTTATTAACTTGTCAATTTCTTTCAGCTTATCTTGAATTCTTCCTTCTACTCTTTCCGGCATTTTTTGATTTGATTTTTGCGATACCTTTTCTTTGGGCTTTACCTTTTGCCAAATTGTCCTTTGAGGAATTTCTCAAGGGCTTTATTAGGCATTTCTTGCCGTATCCGATTAAATCCTCTCTGTGGGCAAGTTTAAGCGCCTCATAGACCAGCTTGTAATTCTCCTTCTTTCGAAACTGCAAAAGAGCCCTTTGCATTGCCTTTTCCTTTGCCGTCTTTGGAACATGTACTCTTTTCATTGTCCTTGGGTCTAATTCCGTATAAAACATACAGGTGGATAATGTCCCGGGAGTAGGATAAAAATCCTGCACCTGCTGGGGCGTATAGTTCATATCCCTGATATATTCCGCAAGCTCTATAGCTGCATTAAGGTCACTTCCCGGATGGCTGGAAATCATATAAGGGACAAGATATTGTTCTTTCCCTATTTTTTTGTTTATCTCATAAAACTTTTTGACAAATCTGTCATATACCTTTCTCTGAGGCTTCCCCATCTTTTCAAGTACACGATCCACCACATGCTCCGGTGCCACCTTTAACTGCCCGCTTACATGATGCTCGCAAAGCTCAGCAAAGAAGTCGTCATTTTTATCCAGCATCAGATAATCATATCTTATACCCGAACGTATAAAAACCTTTTTTATTTCCGGTATTTCCCGAAGCTTTCTTAGAAGCTCCAGATACTCGCTGTGATCCACCTCAAGGTTTTTACAGGGTTGGGGATGAAGGCATTGCCTTTTTTTGCACACCCCGGAAGACTCCTGTTTTTTGCAGGCTTTGTTTCTAAAGTTGGCCGTAGGCCCCCCCACATCATGAATATAGCCCTTAAATCCCGGAAGCCATGTAATCTTTCGAGCCTCATTAATTATTGAAGCCTGACTGCGCCTCTGGATTATCCTACCCTGATGATAATTCAATGCACAAAAGGAGCAACCGCCATAACAGCCTCTGTGGCTCGTTATACTAAACTCCACCTCTTCTATCGCAGGTACGCCCCCTTCCTTCTCATAGGAAGGATGATAGGTCCTCTCATAGGGAAGAGAATATATCCTATCCATTTCCTTTTCCGAAAGAGGATAAATCGGTGGATTCTGAACCACAAACCTGTCACCGTGCTGCTGTATCAAAGTACTTCCATTGTAGGCATCCTGCTCACTATATTGAGTCATAAAAGCCTCGGCATATTTTCTTTTGTTCCGGGACACCTCTTCAAATGACGGCAACACAATATAGTCTTTCTTTGGCATATCATGTTCTTCCCCATCAATAAACTGTCTTAATTTCTCGTTCATGTCCTCCTTCTTTGTCAAAAAGGCTGTGCCCCTTACATTTTGAATCTTATTTACTGCCACTCCCATGGAAAGATAACGGGCAATCTCCAGTATCGGTTTTTCCCCCATTCCATAAATTAAAAGGTCTGCCTTCGAATCAACCAGAATAGATCGTCTGACCCTGTCATCCCAATAATCATAGTGGGCAAATCTCCTCAAGCTTGCCTCAATTCCCCCAATAATCACTGGCACATCCTTAAAAAGCTCCCGGGCCTTATTGGTATATACAATTACTGCTCTATCCGGCCGTCTATGACTCTTTCCTCCTGGAGTATAAGAATCCTCGCTTCTCGGCTTTTTGCTTGCAGTATAATGATTTACCATGGAGTCTATTACTCCCGAGGATACAAGTACCGCCAACCGGGGTTTTCCCAATGCCAGAAAGTCATCATCTCTTCTCCAGTCAGGCTGGGCAACAATTCCAACTCTATAGCCTTCACTCTCTAAAATTCTTGTTATTATTGCATGTCCAAAGCTGGGATGATCCACATATGCATCACCGCTGATATAAAGGAAATCCAGCTCATCCCAGCCCCTATTATTCATATCTTCCCTTGTCACAGGTAAAAAAGCCATTGCTCCACTCCTAAATTATCGTACTACTCTCCACTTTTCATATTCATTTCTTGCAGCTGCTGTTTGGTTATAAGCACCTGTCTTGGCTTGCTTCCTTCAAAACGGCCGACAATTCCCCGGGCCTCCATCTGGTCAACTATCCTTGCCGCTCTGGCATATCCCACCTTGAACTTTCTCTGTATCAGGGATACCGATGCCTGCCCGGCGTCAACCACAAGCTCTATTGCCTGAGGCAGAAGCTCGTCATTGTCTCCGGGATCACTGTCCCGGCTTTCCTTTTCACTGTTTATCTCATCGATAATACTCTCATTATACTCTACATTTCCCTGGGATTTTATATACTCCACAACCCTCTCAACCTCGCCATCGGACACAAAAGCCCCCTTAACTCTTATAGGCTTTGACTCCCCTACAGGATAAAAGAGCATATCTCCCTTGCCAAGGAGCTTTTCTGCACCGGCCATGTCGATTATGGTCCTAGAATCCACTTGAGAGGACACTGAAAAGGCAATTCTTGAAGGTATGTTTGCCTTGATTACACCGGTAATTACATCCACCGACGGTCTCTGGGTGGCTATTACAAGATGCATGCCTGCTGCCCTCGCCATCTGTGCAAGTCTGCAAATGGCATCCTCAACATCGTTTGGGGCAACCATCATCAAATCTGCCAGCTCATCGATTATTATAACAATATGGGGCAGAAGTTCAGTCTCGCCGTTCTTAGCAAGCATAGCATTATATCCCTTCATGTCTCTGACACCCTTGTCCGCAAATAACTTGTACCTATTTACCATTTCCTGCACGGCCCAGTTCAACGCTCCTGCGGCCTTCTTCGGATCTGTCACAACAGGTATTAGGAGATGAGGAATTCCGTTATAAATACCAAGTTCAACCACTTTTGGGTCTACCATTAAAAGTTTTACCTCATTGGGTGAAGCTTTGAACAGTAGGCTTACAATAAGGCTGTTGATGCACACGCTCTTTCCCGATCCGGTGGCCCCGGCCACAAGAAGGTGGGGCATCTTGGCAATATCTGCCACCATATTCTGCCCCGATATATCCTTTCCCAAGGCAAAGGCAAGCTTTGAGTTATATTCCTTAAACTCCTTGGAATCCAAAACATCCTTTAAAAATACCGGCACCACTTCTTTGTTCGGAACCTCAATACCAACTGCAGCCTTACCCGGAATAGGAGCCTCTATTCTGACTCCCGATGCCGCAAGATTTAAGGATATGTCATCGGAAAGGCTTACAATTTTGCTGACCTTGACACCGGGACTGGGCTGAAGCTCATAGCGGGTAACAGCAGGCCCCATACTTACATTTACAACCTTTGCATCCACACCGAAGCTTTTGAGGGTTTCCTCAAGCTTTTTTGCCCCTTTTAAGGCAGTGCTTCTATAGTTTTCCGCATTTCCCGGACCTGTCTTGTTATCATCCAAAAGCTTGATGTGGGGATACCTGTATTCCACATTAACCTGGGGCTTTGATGAAATCTCTCTATTGACACTATCCGCAATCTCTTCAACCTTAGCAGCAGACATATCATTTTTCTTCAGATCCTGCACAATAAAGTCCACTTCATCGGTTTCGGCCTTGGTTTCATTAAGAATTACAACTTCAGCGTTATCATCGGCATTTTTCAAAGGACTAGCCTCTGTCGCCGCTTTGGTGTTTGTGCTGTCCTTAGCAGCCTTCTTTTCTTTAAAATTCAGAATCTTAGGAAGCTTTTTCCCATTCATCACAATATCAATGTCGGGATCTGCTTCACTCTCGGGCTCATCCTCTTCCCTCAGCTTCTCCTTAAGATCGCTTCCCGTTACCCTAAGACTGTTCTCAACCTTTGCAGTTATTGTCGTCACGTCATTCTTTATTCTCAGGATTACTCCTGCTATCGATATATCCGTGATGATAATAATATCAATTAATGCAATGGTGGTAAGAATGATTATTGTCCCAAGGTTTTTAAACATCAGCAAGAAGGGTATGCTGATAATTCCTCCCAGTATACCCCCGCCCTGCATGGCAACTCCATCATTGTAGAACTTTTTGATGCATTCAATAATTCCTTTGTTAACATAATCCTGTTCATTATAGAATAATGTCTGCAACATCGCAGTCAATATAAGTACAAGAACAAATAAATATGCAATTTTCGAATTTATTTTCTGACTGTTCTTCTTAAATATCACAAGTATCGAATAGAATATTATAAACGGAGGCACAACATACCCGGGCCAGCCCATAAGTCCCAAAATTAGACTCTTGATAAACGTACCGAATATGCCTATCGAATCCTCCATAAAAAGTCCGAACAACGCCAGCACTCCCAATGCCAGCATTATAATTCCAATTATTTCATTATTATATTTTCCAATACCGCTTTTCTTTTTGGTATATTTCTTCTTTTGTGTTTTCCTTGCTTTCAATTTGACACCCCCACAAATTACACATCTTTAGCTGTCAGCTGAAATAAACAAGCTATACTTAATATAACATAACCCACGCTATGCTGCAAACAAATAAAAGCTTTAAAACGTTCCGGAAATTATATTTCCGGGCATCAGCTCCGGCTTCAAAAAAGCCTTTGGAGAAGTACTGATAACCCTGTTTATCACATATCTGTTGTTTGAAAGAGGCGTAACAACAATCCTCTCTCCGGAATAATTCATCTCAATATAGCTTTGATTTTCTGACCAGCTGAAGTTCTCAAATACAACTTCCGGTGGCACTATTGAATACAATATCATTGCAATTCCTCCTGAACCTGATCTGCTCCTGAAGAAATATTACTACCAGCCTTTTTCTTCTCCTCTATCAGTTCATACAGCTTATTTAATGCATCTTGTAGACCTCCTGCTTCATCAATAAGCCCATGCTGAACAGCTTCATCCCCAAACAATATGGTACCCACATCATTGGCCAACTCTCCAGTCTTTAGCATAAGCTTTCGGAAATTATCCTTTGATATCTTTGAATTCTTGGTCACAAACTGCACCACTCTTTCCTGCATTCGATCAAAATATTCGTACGTTTGCGGTACTCCAATTACCATCCCGTTTAGTCTTATGGGATGTATTGTCATTGTCGCCGATGGAGCAATAAAGGAGTACATGGTTGATACTGCCATAGGTACGCCTATACTGTGTCCCCCACCCAACACAAGAGAAACCGTTGGCTTTGACATGCTGGCAATCATTTCAGCTATAGCAAGTCCAGCCTCCACATCCCCTCCGACGGTGTTCAAGATAAGCAACAATCCGTCAATTTCTTCGCTCTCTTCAATCGCCACAAGCTGTGGTATCACATGCTCATATTTTGTTGTCTTATTCTGAGGCGGAAGCACCATATGACCCTCTATCTGCCCTATAACCGTAAGGCAGTGAATATTTCCCTTGGAGGTTGATATAGAAGTCTTTCCCAATTCCTTTATTTCTTCAATGTCAGTTCTTTTTTCACTCCCGGTATTAACAGCTTCATCAACTGAAGTACTACCAAACGTAACTTTATTTTCCTTTGTCAAATCACCACATCCTTAGTATGTATAAAGTAATACTATTAGTATTATTTTTAACACAAAAAATATTACATCCAATAAAAAAGTCCTGCATATGTTTTCATGCAGAACTTTTTTTAATAAATTAATAATAATATTCAGAAATGATTATTTAAGATCAATATCGTCTTTTTTCGTCTCCGTATCCTTTTTCTCTTCCTTATTTTCCTTTGGCTTTTCATCATTCTTTTGGTAGAATTCATTAAGTTTGATTCCATCAATCATAAGCTTACCGTTTTTATCCTTTAGCGTAACGGTATAATCATATTTATACACTGTCTTATTGCCTATCATTCCATTTGCCTTTACTACGGAAGCATCAAAGGATACAAAATATACCTTATTCTTTTGGGTATAGCCCGGATGCTGGGTCACTTTAATATTGTCAAAACTATCTATTCTGTCCATATTAACCTGCAGCGGGAAGGACATAATATTGAATTTCTGCGTGTAATTCGCATCGGTGAACAGTATTTCACTACCATTTACCTTGTTTATTTCCAGCCCACTCAAAAACTCCATAAATCCTGAATATCCTTTATACCATTCAGCTCTCAAAAGAGACATTCTTTCCTTATCCAGCAACAATAAATTATTAAAGAACTGTTCTAGCAATGCCTTTTCATTGTCATATTGCTGTTTTTGCTCAGGAATATTGACATCAAGAAATTCTCTCTTATCGACAAATTCATTGTTCAGTTTTGAAATTCTCTTTGAAAGTGGGGATTTATAGTCGGCTTCCCTCTGGGTAAGCACCTTGTAGCTATCTCCGTCCTTTACAATCTCCACATCATATTTTGCCGTCACTTTTATATAATCATAATCTTCTTCGGCAACTACCTTCTCGACACCGTTTTCCTTAATCTTTTCATAGGCATTGGTCTCATTATTTATGTCATAATATTTGATGAACAAACTATTTGGCAACCCTTTGGCCTTAAGACCTACTTTTACATAATAAAGATAAGCATCACCGTTTTTACCTATAAAAGTTGATTCAATAATTGGTTTATTATCAGCATCTTTAAGTATTTCATAATTTAACATTGACATTCCGTTGACTTCAACAATTCTTGGAAGATGAATACCAATTTCAGGATTCTTGTTTCCCTCTTTAACAGTTCGCTGCGCTATATAACTGCTAATACTTGAAGGAATTTCACCTGTAAGGAGGTTCTTTGCATAGCTCTCTACAGTCTGCCCAAACAAAGCACCAAAGTACTCTGTCATAAACTCCTGAACCTTTTTATCTTCCTCAGCACTTGTATCCGGTGTCTCAATCTTAGGCGGCTCGGGATCGGTAGCCGGCGGTTTGTTAAACAACACCGAACATCCTGTGCTAAAAATTGTCGCTGCAATTAGAGTTGAAACAGTCAATATCTTCAATTTTTTATTCATAAGCTCCACCCCATAATTTTTTAAAATATATTATATAAATAAATATCGTGTTCTGCAAATTTATCAAGGAGATTATTTCTGGCTGCCCTATTTAAATAAGGGCTACCACTTGGATCTTTCTCTAAGACATCAGCTTCAGTTGTGAGTCCTAGATAGAAATCAACTTTTACATTACCTGCAGCACTTGTTGCCGGCACAATCTTGACTCCTGCATATCTTCCCCGGTCAAGATCTCTCGCCTGGGAAGTATCTCTATCAAGTCGGGTAAGTTTCGGTTGGTATTCTCCTCCTGACCAAGTACCGCCTCCACCGCTGATTATTGCTCCTCTTATGTCAGCACCACCATGTAATGTAACCGAACCAGCTGTAAGTATTATACCGTTGAATACACCGTCTATAACCAAATCAATCTTTGGGTCTTCATTAAACACCAAGAAGTATTCTGTGTCACTTACAAAGTCTCCCCCTGATCTACTGGCTGCACATTCAGTATATATATCCGGATAAAAATAAGATAAATTATATTCACCTTCTGAAAGGCTCGGATTTACTTTAATATAATACTCATTATCTCCATACGCACTAAATTTGCTCTTGGCCTTCTCTATCAGCTTGCTTATGCCATGTTCTCCGGAAATATCCCATTCGCTTCCGCTAGAAGGATATTTTCTGTTTGCAAGCAATTGGGTATAATCCAATAAATTATTCTTAATATTGTCCGGATCTCCAATTACCCCTGAAGTGTCCAGCTTGGAAAAAACCTTATGTGTATAAGAAGCATCACCAATTGCCGGAACATCATCCCAAAGACCACTGTCAAACTTTAAACCAATTAAATTTCCAAAGTCATCTTTTTTATAAATGTTATCAATTGCAAATTTATCACTTTTGACATAGCTAATTGCCTTTGTCCCAACAGCACCATACTCAGCTAAAGGCGCAGCATAATAACCCCAGTTTGCGGCTATCTCATATGACCACGCTCCAGAAACTGACGTAGGGGCGGTAATCCCTGTCGGAAGTTTATTTCTACCCCATACAGCTCTTATACTATCTATAAAATCACCAAGAACATAATCAGACAACCCTCCGCCGGTTTCAATATCACCGATACCATTCACCGGTTCTCTACTAGGCCAAAGCTGAAACAAATTAAAACGTCCACCAAGATCGCTTGATAGAGTATCAAGCTTCTTTCTTAACTCTTTATGGTATTTATCAGGATCACTTATATCACCTTCACTCCATGGATACATCTTGTAAAATGGTATCCTTATACCACTGCTAGTATCTTCATACCAGAACACAGACGCATCCTCCAAGAGTCCTGTGAAAATACCATCGTCATCTACTCTGAAGGTTCCTCCCGGAATTATGACATCACCATTTACAGCTATTGTAGACATTAACGATTTATCGGATAACATATTATGTACTGGAGCACTACTTATAATTGCACTTAAGTCATCATGATTTCTACTCGCAAAATTGTGGGATAAGCCTATAGCGCTCCCATTTATCGCAATTATTGATTCCTCTCCATTCATTTCAATATCATCAAAGGTATATGCATTTCTAAAAACCGATATTATATTATTATTTCCAAAAACCTGTATACATTGGGCTACTGCATCGCGATATACGTTTATCTGACTTCTATCTTCAAATTCAATTGACTCTGAAACACCTCTGTACGGTCCTGTTCTAATAAATGCCCTTGAGTAAGCATTTCCCCTGACATCCATACGTGCACCGTGCATTGCCATTATTCCACCGTAATAGAACTGCTCGGGCCAAAGAGTATCTTTTGGGAATGTACCGAAAGCCGATACATCTCCTTTAATATCTGCACTGAAATTATTTACACCTGCATTTGCTATAACATATCCCTCATTATCGTAATTTCTTGTGCTTATATACAAGTCACCTGCTGTAGCTATAGCAAAGGACAGCTTAAACTCATTTTGAACAACCTCGAATATAAAATCTTTCTCGGCATATAAAGGCTGCAGTGTGTTACCATAAGGATTATCAGGGTTATCAAATGAAGCTTCCGCTTGAATTCCAAGCTTAACCTTTACCTTTTTTCCTCCTGACAAAAACTGCGGAGCACCTATCATTTCTATCGACTTCAGTTTAATTTCCGAGTAATCATCTCCTGACAGACCCGCAACTGTTGACGCTTTTGAAGCAACATCTATATACTCGGTATCATTCAATTTCAGTTTTACTTTGTCAAGAATTTTCTGAACATAGGTATCAACATTAGCAGCAGTCACTTCATCAGGAAAATCAGCACCAATATCTACATCTTCCGATTCCTTTTGTACTATGTTAAACCATTTTTCTATGGCAGATTGACCAGCAAAATATGTAAGCTTGATATTATTCTGGCGTTTAGATAATGTCAATCCCTGGAGAGCAGAACTCAAAAGAATCACAGAAAGGGTCGTAAGAATTGCAGTAATAATTATTACTGTTATAAGTGCAGCTCCTTGTTCTTTTCTAATTAGCCTAAACATATTCCAACACCCCCGTTACAAAAAAATCATATATTTAAACATATACTATGTTATTGACGGTTTTATGGCGTGCTAAAGCGTAGTATTTACGTTAGCACCAATTTTGAAAGTATTTAATGTTTCTATATTGCCCTTGGCATTTTTGGCTAAAATCTTAACAATTACATGGTAGGTATATGGATATTCTGAATCATAACAACTACTATGCATATAACTTACAGTATAAAAATATTCCTCATTCCTAGCACCGGAAGAGTAAACTACAGCAAGGTTTGGGGAACTCTTTTCCACATCAGGAGTTGATTTTGCCCCAGTAATAAACGGCCTTATAAACCATTCTGTCTCTGTTGGTGTAGGTTCAAGCAGCATAAGAGGATAATTCTCCTGAAGCAAAGCCTCCGATACCTGATCTTTGACTACCTCACTGACTGCATTTACCTTTGTCTGTTGCTCAATAAGCTTAGACACTCTTAATGTGCTCATAAATCCCATTGTTATCGGGACAACTAAAATTCCCAACAAAGCCAGTGCTATAACAAGCTCCATAAGAGTCATACCTTTATTGTTATTCAATTTAGTGAATAATCTAATCATAATCTATCACCCTATATGCCCTAACCCATTTTGTTCTCTATTGACTAGACAATAGTAACCTTTTCAGTCGAACTGTTGCTGTAGATGCTGTTTCCATTTCTATCGGTTATTTTTGCTCTTCTGACCTTGTCAAACATCTTAATATTTATTTTTTTATCTGTGTTGTTGATAATCTGAAGATTCACACCCAAATCCTTATTCTCAATAGGATCCAAATTGTAATTAAGTACAACATGCATCTCCACAGTATCCTTCGGCACACGTCCGGTAATATCGAAGGTATTGCCAGCATTACCTATTACATTTATATCGACAGTATCACCATTAAAGGTCATTGTAACCTTTGGAGTAATCTTTGTTTTAAAATTTATCATTTTGTCAGTTTCATTATCATAAGCACAAAAATTTTGTCCCCCAGTGAGAAAGCTCTGCATATATATGCCTATATCCCCTCCAAAGGGTTGAGCCCCGCCGCTCACCACTGTATCTGTACTGCTTCCTGTAGAACCACCTCTTGACGAATTTTCACCTCCATCTGCACTTACATTTTCTTTTCCTGCCCCGGAATTAAGTGCTATTCCGGTATTTTCAAAAAAAACATTGTCTCCTTCATAATACCTATTGAAATTCTGACGACTAAAGTCATAAATCTTATCCATATTTCCGCGATTCAGTGAATACATATTAACAGTCAAACCTAGTTGCAACACTTCATTATCATCAAAAGCCATCTTTACAACAGTACTCTGTTCATCGGATTCAGTCTGAGGTTCTGTTGTATTTTGCGGAGTCTGCTGAGGTTGCTGGTTTGATGTGTTATTTTTTCGTTCAACCAATGGTGACAGTTCAAATCTTGTTATCTTGACTTTTCTGGTACCGCCTTCAAGATAATCGACAAGGTCCATAATTTCTCTATAAGTCATTGTTGCATCAAAATCAATTTGAACCTGATAATATGTCTGCGCATT
The DNA here is from genome assembly GCF_004102745.1 of Acetivibrio mesophilus. Lineage (GTDB taxonomy): Bacteria > Bacillota > Clostridia > Acetivibrionales > Acetivibrionaceae > Hungateiclostridium > Hungateiclostridium mesophilum. The sequence continues at coordinate 73,784 of NZ_RLII01000003.1, forward strand.
CTTGTCCTCCTTAGAGGTCCCAATTTTTTTCTCCACCGGCCTATTAACGTCTACGTTGTACAATTTATTTTTGAAGAGTTTAGCAAGCTTTTCAACGTATTCAATTCCGTCGGTTACATTGGAATCATTAAGCAAATACGCCTCAAGTCTCTCATTCTGTACGGTTTTCATCTGAAGATTTCTTTTTAATGTTTCTATATTAGCTAAGTCGTTATCCAATTTTTGCTTCTTCTTTTGTTGAGCCTCAATCTTTACATTAATATCTTCTATCTTGGGACTAAATTTGGGAGTCCAAATAAACTGATAATACACAACTCCGTATAAAACTACCAACAATACAAGCAGAAGTACTACCTTTCCTTTATCCTTCCCCATCATTTCCCATCCTTTCTGCCTACAAGCAATGTAAAGTTAAATATGTTGCCCTCCTCAACATTAACTTCGCTATCTAAAGCCAAAAAACTCAGCCTCTGGACAGAAGACACGAATTCAGCAACTACTAAATTATCCTCAACCACACCGGTTACCTTTATTTTATTATTTTTAAAATCAAGATTCGTTAACTTACAACCTATCGGTGCAGCATTGCTTATTGCAACAATTATATCATTTATTGGATAGCTGGCACTATCGATTTGATTTAAAACAGTCTCTTTCTTTCCCAGTACACCGTTAATGGAGTCTAAATCTGAATTAACCTTCTTTACTTCGGTGTATTTTTCACTGTTTATCTCTTTTTCAAGTTGAGCAAGTTCACCCTCCAACATTTTTATGTGCAATAACGGCGCTACGAGCGAAGCTCCAACAACGACACCTACTAAAATCAAACCTATTATCCACTTTAACGCACCGGAACCTGAACTGGGTCGCTCATACGTTGTCGTGGACATTATGTCTTCAGGCAGTAAATTTATATCGCCCTTCATGATTTATTACCCCCTTATGTTTCTATAATAATTAATGAACTTCAATCGTTTTATATCTAACAGAATACTCTGTAATTATCTCCTCTTGAACATTTCCTGCTTTGTTTAGAATTCTATCGTTTTGTTTTGGCATAATATGTAGAATTAATTGTTTCACATCACCGTCTTCATAATACTCAAAATAACTCTTACTAATATCAACATCATCAACAGCTTTAATAAATTCACCCGGTACACCGGCATTAATAGTCCTTAACTGAAGCGAATCATCCTCAAACTTCCACTCTCTTTTTTTCTCGGTTTCCTCCGGCAGATTCATAGTAAAGCTCACACTACTAAGCTTCTTTTCGCCCTTAGCAGCTACCTCCCCGGTAGTCCACACTTCAACAGTTTTGGCATCCTGAACATCATGCCTTACCTGTCGTATAACATCCTGAATATCATGCTGCTGGTCAATAAAATTGCACCCCCGTGCAAAATCATTAAGCCCGCCAATAAATATTGTATAAATGATGGGGGCTGTTATACCCATTATTGCTATTACAACCAACATCTCCACTAACGTTGTACCCTTACAGTTATTTTTAAGCATAATCACTCACCCTGTAATAACATTCTATAGGTTATAAATCCTTTCCCGGCCGGCTCACGCCGACCGGGATAAGTTAAGATACTATATGTAGCTATATCATGTTCCTTCTTCAACTTTAACTTCGAGGCTGCCACCTTCCTCAACAGGTTCTACATCTGCCTTCATAAGGTCTTTAAAATATTTTATATAGTAACCTTTATGTTTATCCCATTGTGGTGCATAAGCCTCATAGCTTGGATCCGAACCATCTTTTGGAGTTAAATATGGACCATATTTTTTTGCACCTTCAGCACCTTCAGTTGCTTTTTCTCCAGTAGAATCCAACCAAATTTCTTCCTGTAAACCTTCGATTACACTTTCAACTTCATCGGAACCATCGTCTCTAATTTCAGACAAATCAATATCTCCTGTGTCAACCATATATGCAGTTATAGCTTTTGCAATCTGATCTGCAGTTCTTTCATCAGCTCTTCTCTTACTGTTGCCCAATACACCGGCAAACATGCTAAACGCTACAGCTGCCAAAACACCCATGATTGCGATAACTATAAGCAGCTCAACCAATGAAAAACCTTTTTGATTCTTTAACATTTTTTTCATACAAAACCCTCCTATTTTTTGTTTTATTTATATTGTTTGCACTTGCCTATGTACTTTATCTTATTCCTAAAAGAATTTAAATTAGCAGTATCCCCCCCTAAACTTTTTTGGAATAAGATAAATGTATAAGCAAAAACTAAAATGACATCTGATTGTAAATACTGAACATCGGTGTCAATACACTCATTACTATAAAACCAACAACCAAAGCCAATACAATTATAACTGCAGGCTCAATAAAACTCGTCAGCATTGCAAGGGAAGCCTCTACTTCCTCATCATAAAAATCTGCGGATTTATCAAGGGCAAAATCAAGGTTACCTGACTCTTCCCCGATTCGGATCATCGAAATGACCATCGGCGGAAAGTAGTTTAAGGCTGCAAGCGGCGTTGTAAGCCCCTTACCTCTTTTTATTTCCTCAATTACACCATCGATTTTTTCCTTTATTACCTGATTTCCTAAGACCTTCTGAACTACTTCCATAGATTGAATCAACAATACACCGCTAGACATTAATGTTCCCAGTGTCCTTGTAAGCCTTGCTGTCACAATATTCTTTGTAACGCCTCTTATTACAGGCAGTTTAATCGCCATTGTACCAAAGAATATCTTTCCTTCGTAGGTTCTCGAAAAGTATATTATTGCTGCAGAAATCACACCCAAGGCTCCCAATATGATATACCAAAAAGATTTGAAAAAGTCACTTACTGCAATCAATATCTTTGTATAAATCGGCATCTCAACATTGAAATCACCAAGGACATCAACAAATGTAGGTACAACAGCAACCATCAATATCATTATAACAGCTACAGCTACCACTGATACCAAAATCGGATATGTAAGGGCTCCTCTTATTTTCTGGTTCAATTTATTTTCCTTTTCAAACTGAACTGCCATTCTTTTAAAAACCAAATCAAGCTGACCGCTTATTTCTCCGGCCTCAACCATATTTATCAGCATTTCCGGGAAAATTTTCGAGTGTTGCCTCATGGCATTAGAGAGTGCTATACCTTTTTGAATATTATCATAAACATCATCAAGACATTCTCTTAAGGTGCTGTTTGTGGTCTGCTCCCTTAATACGTCCAAGGAAGTGGCTATAGGCACACCGGCTTCCAATACTATAGCAAATTGCCTACAGAATATAGCCATATCCTTCGCCTTTACTTTCGGCTTAAACAGACTAATCTGGCTTATATCGTTTATTACATTCTTCTCAACGATTTCCACCGGGGTATATCCCTTGTCCAGAAGCAGTCGCCTAAGTTCCTCTTCACTGTCGATTTTGGTTTCCCCGGTAAACAATTTGCCGGCCTGATTTTTAACCTTGTAGCTGTAAAGTGGCATTCCCTAAACCCCCAACAAAATATTGTCTGCAAAACAATATATTTATTATGATTTTATATCATATTTGATTACATTATAAACTGTATGAAACCCTATAGTTTATTGACCTTATGTGATGATTATGCTTTGACGTGGGATAGGAAGATATATTGATGATCAATTTAAAAACGAATTTTATAATTCTATATATGTATAAATAGATGGTTCTTTTAAATTGATACAAAGAACTTTTTTCGAAACTAAAAGTCAGATATGCCATCAATCTACCCAACCTCCCATATTAATACATACCAATAAATAAAAATAAATAAAACAGTAAAATAATCTTTAATAATTTATATCTAATTCTTAATTTTTTACTTATTAATATTGTAATACATTTTTGAAGAAAATGCTAGTGTTTTTTTTAATTTGAGATTAATTTTCTCAAATTATCCATATCAATGGAATACTGGCACGCACTTTCGTAGTCTATTTCCCCAGATTTATAAAGTTCGGCAAGGCAACTGTCCATGGTATACATTCCGAACTGCGAGCCCGTCTGAATACAGGTATTTATCTGAGGCGTACGACTCTCACGAATAAGATTTGCAATAGCAGGTGTCCACACCATGGTCTCAGTAGCCAGTACACGTCCTTTGTTATCGGCTCTTCTTATAAGCTGTTGGGATATAATTCCCATAAGCACAGTAGAAAGCTGAGTCCTTACCTGTCCTTGCTGATGTGGCGGGAAGACGTCAATAATTCTATCGATGGTTTTTGCAGAACCAACGGTATGCAGAGTAGACAGCACCAAGTGACCTGTCTCCGCAGCCGTAAGTGCCGTTGAAATAGTCTCCTGATCACGCATCTCTCCTATGAGTATAACGTCAGGGTCTTCTCTTAATACAGACCTCAACGCATTGGCATAAGATTTTGTATCGGCACCTATTTCTCTTTGGTTTATAACACTTTTGTTATGTCTATGTAAGAACTCTATGGGGTCTTCAATAGTAATTATATGGCATTTTCTTTTACTGTTTATGTAATTAATCATGGCAGCCAATGTAGTGGACTTTCCATGACCTGTAGGCCCTGTTATCAGAATAAGGCCTCTCTGCTTCAATGAAAGGTCATATACAAGACCCGGAAGTCCGAGTCCTTCAATCACCGGAACTTCTGTAGGTATTGTTCTGAATGCGATTGCACAAGTACCTCTTTGTTTGAAGACGTTAACCCTGAATCGTGCTACTCCAGGAACCGAGTAAGAGGCATCGACTTCACCGATGTCAAGAAAACGCTCATACAATCTAGTGTTTAAACATTGCTTGGCAAGCTGTACACAGTCGTGCGGAGTCAATATCGGCTCATTTAGATTTATTAGATCACCGTGAACCCTTATAATCGGGGGTACTCCCGCACAAATATGCAGGTCAGATGCACCATTTTCAACCGTTTTTGTAAGCAAATCATTTATATCCATGTTACATCCCCTCTTCTAATCTTTGAAGTATGCAATACGAAGCATTTCGTCTATTGTTGTAACACCGTTTTTGACCAGCCTCGTACAGTTCATTCTCAATGTCTTCATGCCCGTCTTAATAGCAGCTTCTTTTATTATATCGGAACTTACGTTCTTAGATATCAGTTCCTTTATTTCCCTATCGACTGTCAATATTTCATAAACTGCTATTCTTCCTTTATATCCGGTATTGTTGCATTGGTCGCAACCCTTTGCATGATATATGGTAATCTCTTCATCTTCTTTCAAATCAAGAATATCTCTCTCATTCATATCCGGCTGCACAGCTTCTTTACAATGAGGGCAGAGTCTTCTTACAAGTCTCTGTGCTATCAAGCCTACCAGAGATGATGACAACAGGAATGGTTCTATTCCCATATCAATCATTCTTGTTACCGAACTTGCTGCGTCATTGGTGTGCAATGTACTGAAAACAAGGTGTCCTGTGATAGCTGATCTGATCGCTATTTCGGCTGTTTCTCCGTCACGTATTTCTCCTACCATTATTATATCCGGGTCTTGTCTTAAGAAGGATCTCAATGCTGCTGCAAAAGTCAAACCTGCCTTTACATTAACCTGTACCTGATTTATACCTTTTATAGTACTTTCAACAGGATCCTCAACTGTAAGTATATTAACATTCGGCTTGCACAATTCTTTGAGCGCGGTATAAAGAGTTGTCGACTTACCGCTTCCGGTAGGTCCTGTAACCAGTACAATTCCGTGAGGACTTGATATTATCTGGTCAAACTTTTCCATATCGTCCTCAAAGAATCCGAGATCCAGTTTTGAAACATTAAAGCCTTCCTTGTCAGCTATTCTTATAACAATCTTTTCTCCAAACATCGTAGGCAAAACAGATACACGCATGTCATAGTCTCTATCATCGATTTTCATTCCAATTCTTCCGTCCTGCGGTACCCTCTTCTCTGCAATGTTTAGGCCACTGATAATTTTTATTCTGGCAACAATTGATGGAACAATCTTTTTATCATACTTCATTATCTCCACCAATTGTCCGTCAATTCTGTATCTGATCAGGACGCAGTCTTCCTGCGGCTCTATGTGAATATCACTCGCTCTTGTTGCTACAGCTTTCTGGAAAATAATATTAACCATCTTGACAATAGGGGCATTCTCGAGATCTCTAACATCAATAGTATCATTTTCCTCTTGCGTTTCGGTTATTTCAACCGCAATTTTTTCCTTTACCTTTTGGAACTCTTCATCAAGGTCTGCAACCTTCTGTTCTATATCTTTTGGATCACGTTTCTTAGCATCTTTTCCATAGTATTTTTCTAATTGCAATAAAATCTGTTCCTCGTCAGCAAGGCAAGGTATAATTTCAAGGCCGGTTGTAAGTCTCAAATCGTCTATTGAGAAAATATTCATCGGGTCGCTCATGGCAACCTTTAAATTACCGTCTACACTTTCAATAGGGATAACCTTATGGGCTCTCGCCAAATTGACTGATACCAATCGAATGACATCTTCATCGATTTCGATTCCTTCAATATCAACAAACTCAACCCCCATTTGCTTTTGAAGGAATTCATAAAGGGATTTTCTGTCGATATAACCTTCGCCTACCAATATCTTACCGATAAGCTCTCCAGTTTTGGACTGTATGCTAAGTGCATTATCCAACTGCTCTTGTGTAATAACTCCGGAGCGTACAAGAATGTTTCCTATTTTATCTTTAAAAATACCGCTTTCGTTATATCCTTCCTTTTCAAAACTCTTGCTTGGCGTTTCTAATTGCGGTTCTATCGCTTCTACATTGCTTTTTATATTATCATATAGATCTCTTTCAAGAAGTTCTTGCTCCCTTGCAAAAAGATCGTTTTCCTCAAATTCATCATTTTTTACCACTTTTAACTTCGGTTGCTGCGGTTTTTTCTCTTCTCCGAAATATTCGACAATAAGTCTTTCGATTTCTTTGACATCCGCAAGAACAGGCTTTATTTCAAGGGCAGTCGCAAGACGTATATCATCTATACAGAAAATATCTGTAGGATCACACATTGCAACTGTCAAGACGCCGTTATCTTTTTCTATAGGTATAACCTTATACCTATTTGCTATATTTCGTGTAATTAATAATGGAACACTCGAATCGCTAATTTTATAAGTTGACAGATCAACAAAGGATATGCCCATCTTTACTGCATTGGCATGCATTATATCCTTCTGGGATACAAGGCCAAGTTCTAATAATACGTCCTCAATACTCCTATTACCCTCTCTTTGAATATCCCAGGCCTTTTTAAGATCGACTATTTTCAAAACTCCCATTTCCAATAGTATTTCATCAATACCTCTTGTATCTACTCCTAGCATCTCGTACCCCCACATCTCATATGTAATTATTTACAACATAAATTTTTTTCTGAAATCCCTAAAAAGTGTATTCAATTTGTATAAATAAAGACTTAATTATAGTTTATACTAAATTCTATTCGTTGTGAAGCATAATTTATGAATATATTAGCTATTTTACAATAAAAAATGTTTTGTTACGGTGTATTTGGAATTAAAATTTGTACAAGACTTATTTTAACACCTTTCTTACTACTTCTCAAGTAGATTTTTGAGTGGTTAATTTATGTGAAATTTTCTATGTGGCAAAATCAGTTCACTAATTGTTTACTATCTTCTTTGTGAATGAGCAACGGGCGTTTTTTCAAGTACCAAGAGATTTCTAAAGAATCCCGTTCAGTTTTGGAAATATTAATATTTTCCTCAAAAATAGTATCGATTTTTTATTCATAAGCATTAGATACAATTATTGGTAGTATTGCAACAAATCCCGCCCGCGCCACAAAATTTTAAACATCCTCGAACTCTACATTATCGGTGTAAATTACTGTCCTAAAAACGCAATTTAATATGTATCCAGCAAATATTATATAGGTAAACTACTAATTCTACGCAGTATGTATCTTCTTAAAATAGTTAAGTCCGTAGAATTTATTTTACCGTCTTGGTTTACATCTGCAACTTCCGGGTTTGGAAGGGTATTTAGTCTCCCCAGCAAGAACCTCTTCATATATGTAACATCTGTTGAATTAACGTTGTTGTCGTTGTTTAAGTCCCCATACAGGATCTCAACCGAAGAGGTCGGCGTTGGTGTTGGTACACAAATAGCTGTTGTTATCGGCGTTGGTTTATGTGTCGTTGTTGGCATCGATGTTGGTTTATGCGTCGGTGTTGGCATCGGCGTCGGTACACAGATAGCGGTTGTTACCGGCGTTGGCTTATGCGTCGGTGTTGGTGTTGGTACACAGATAGCGGTTGTTACCGGCGTTGGCTTATGCGTCGGTGTTGGTGTTGGTACACAGATAGCGGTTGTTACCGGCGTTGGCTTATGCGTCGGTGTTGGTGTTGGTACACAGATAGCTGTTGTTACCGGCGTTGGCTTATGCGTCGGTGTTGGTGTTGGTACACAGATAGCTGTTGTTACCGGCGTTGGCTTATGCGTCGGTGTTGGTGTTGGTACACAGATAGCGGTTGTTACCGGCGTTGGTTTATGCGTCGGTGTTGGCGTTGGCGTTGGTATTAATGCTAATGTTGTAATGTACATAATTCCCAAATTACGTATGTTCTTAATGCTTTCTGTTATACTGCTATTCACAGACTGTATTGGTCTAGTAGCATTTTGATCTTTTGCAAATACTTTGCTCACTAATCCCGTACCATACTGAAATGCCGTAAAATGAAACAGTATTGCAAAAACTAAAACTAAAGAGATACCCTTGATTAATCTTTTCATTATTAACACTCCCCTTTTTTATAATTTATATAATTATCATTATTTTAATTTCACAGTATTTTTTCTTTTGATTTATTGGCTTAAAAGTTTTAATAGTGTGAACATAACAAGCATTGACAAAATCTAAAGATTTGCTTGACCCAAGAAAACCTTTAAAATTTCGTCACCGAACTAAATTCTCCAAATATAATAAAACGACTGTAATATACCAATAAATTATCAATATTATCTATTACAAACAGCACCGAAAAGGAAATGTTAGAAAAAGTCTACTTTATAGATAGGTAAATTGAAAGAAAAAAATTATTTTTTGTCTATTGTTGCATTGTCTTATCTATTTCCCCCATCTGTTCATTAACCTATATAAAAAACAACATGTTTCCACATATAGGTTCTAAACTTTGTAATTAAATCATATAGTATTACTAAGAATTGCTATCTTTTCAAAATGATATTTTTTAAGTAAATTATACTACTATCTCTTCATACAAACAAGTCCTAAAATCACAACTACACATTATAAATATTATCAAACTGAGGGTGTTAATTTAATGAAGTTTTTCAAAAAACTTATATATAACTTACTCAATCTTTTTCTATATTCTTAATAAAAATATTATAGTATCTTCCACATGATAAAGTTCCCTCTAAGATTTGATATTTTCAATCCACTTAATAGCATTAACGCCATCATTTAATAACACTTTTTTCAAAATAGAGTAGATTCTAAATGAGGGTAAATTGAAAGTAAAGATGTATAAGGTTACTTTTTATCAATACTAACATCAACATTTCTCTCAATACTCAAAACAATACTTTTTCCTATGCATTTAGCCTCGTCTTCAACCCCTTGACTATAACAATCTCAACCCTTGCTCCATTTCCCTTTATCTTAATAAATCAAATCCCGTAGCCATTAAGGATTTCTCCTGCTTCGACTACGGGATTTTGGAATCAACTTTATTTTTATAGAAACGAACTTTATTTTCATGGAGTGAACTCTATTTGAATTATACACTACAGCCAAAATACCTCATCTATCTACTCAACTGTTACACTCTTCGCAAGATTTCTCGGCTTATCCACGTCACAACCCTTCTGCAGCGCCATATAATATGCAAATAATTGCAGAGGAGTCACAGCCACTATCGGAGCAATAAGCGAATCAACATCGGGAATGGTAACGACTACATCAGCAGCCTTGCAAACCTGCTTGTTGCTCTCCTTTGCTATCGCAAGGACAACAGCTCCCCTAGCCTTTACCTCCTTAATATTGCTTATCATTTTCTCCACAAGGTTATCTTGAGTCATTGGGCAAATTACCAATGTACCCTCCTCAATAAGGGCAATGGTCCCGTGCTTCAGTTCCCCTCCGGCATAAGCCTCCGAGTGGATATACGAAATTTCCTTGAGCTTGAGCGACCCTTCCATGGACAGCGCATAATCAAGTCCTCTTCCGATAAAGAAAATACTCTTTGCATTGTAGTGCTGTGATGCAAACTTCTGTATTGTATCCCTATTGGCCAACACCTTCTCGATTTCCCCGGGAATTGCTTTTAACCCTTCTATTACATTGCTGTAATAATCCTTTTCTATCCTGCCTAGTTTATATGCAAAATCCAGGGCAACCAGATACAACGCAGAAAGCTGAGTGTTATATGCCTTAGTTGATGCCACCGCAATTTCCGGACCTGCCCAAGTATACAGAACATCATCCGACTCCCTTGCAATCGAACTTCCTACAACATTCACAATGGACAGAACCCTTGCTCCCTTCTTCTTGGATTCTCTGAGAGCAAACAATGTATCAATGGTCTCACCCGATTGACTTATTATAATTACCATGTCCCTGTCACATATTAGAGGATCTCTGTACCTAAACTCCGATGCAACATCAACCTCCACAGGAATCCTTGCCAGCTTTTCTATTATATATTTGCCCACAACCCCTGCATGATACGCAGTACCACATGCAACAATATAGATTTTCCCTATATTCTTTAAATCGTCAGCAGTAATCTTAATGTTGTCCAGTACTATATTGTCATCCTTTATTCTTGGACTTACAGTGTCCCTTATTACCTTTGGCTCCTCACACATTTCCTTCATCATGAAATGCTCGTAGCCTGCCTTTTCAGCTGAAGCAACATCCCAGTTTACCTTGAATACCTTCTTCTGTACGGCTAAACCGTAATTATTGAATATCTTAACTTCCTTGTCACTTAAAAGTACAATCTCTTTGTCTTCCAGAATATATACATCCCTTGTGTATTCAAGTATCGCCGGAATATCCGAGGCAATAAAATTCTCTCCTTTTCCAAGTCCCACAACAAGAGGACTATCCTTTCTGGCAGCAACAAATTTGCCGGGATAATCCCTGCAAAGGACCCCTAATGCATAAGATCCCTCTATTTCATTTATAGAGTTAATAACAGCCTGAACCACGTCACCGTGATAGTGGTAATCTATAAGATGTGCCACAACCTCGGTATCGGTTTCCGATACAAATTTATAGCCTTCCGCTTCAAGAAATTCTTTTAATTCCAGATAGTTCTCAATTATACCGTTGTGCACAACGGCAATTTTACCGGAATTGCTTATATGGGGGTGAGAATTAAGATCATTCGGCTCCCCGTGGGTAGCCCATCGGGTATGACCTATTCCAATCTTTCCCCCCGGTGTATCGTTATCCACCTTTTCTTCCAAATTTACAAGCCTACCCTTGCACTTTATCACTTTTATGTCACCATCGTCTAAAATTGCCACTCCAGCAGAGTCATAGCCTCTATACTCAAGCTTTTTAAGGCCATTCAAAAGTATAGGTGCTGCGTTTTTGTCACCTATATAACCGACTATTCCACACACTGATACCTCTCCTTTACATTTTTACTCCTTTTTGGATATCATTAAGCAAAAATAATTAGAAATGGCTAATATTTTAGACAGGAAAATTCACTCAGATCCACTTTGTTCTGCAGTTACCTGCGAGTTTTTGTAGGATCTTAACGATCGTGACAACCGGAAGGTTTCCGCCGAAATTTCGATAACTCACCGATTGCAAAAATTACCGGTGACCTCCTTCTCCTCGTCCACGTGGGAAGCCACGTGCTGGCGCTTGCTATATGAATTCACTATGGCCAAACTCCCTATCCTCCTCTTCTTTGCACATAATGAATAACATTTCCCTGCCAAAAAGCTCCTTAGCCTATTTATTTATATAAGCATGGGCATTCTATAAAAGAATGCTTCCATGCAATATAAGCAACTTATATTATTACTAGTATATTATTTATATATAATAATCGATACAAAAACAAAATCTATCCAAGCCTATCCTCAATAACTTTTACAAGCTCAACAGCTCTTCTTTCTATATAATCCTTATCCTTACCTTCTATCATAACCCTTACCAAAGGCTCTGTTCCTGAAGGTCTAATAAGTACTCTTCCTTCATCCTTAAACTCATTTTCAAGTTCTTTGCACATGCCACATACTACTTCGTCGTCAAGATATTTCTCTTTGTTTTGGTTACTTACTCGGGCATTCATTAATACCTGCGGCAATACCTGCATTATTGAAGCCAACTCCGAAAGCTTCTTTCCGGAAGACTTCACAACACTAAGAAGCTGTGTTCCTGTAAGAATACCGTCCCCTGTAGTATTATGGTCAAGGAAAATAATATGTCCGGACTGCTCGCCACCTAAAATATGCCCGTTCTCAAGCATATTCTCCAACACATATCTGTCTCCCACTTTTGTCTTAACTATGTTTATCCCTTCTCTTTTCGCCATTATATCGAAGCCAAGGTTGCTCATAACAGTTGCAACAATTGTATTATTTGCAAGTCTTCCCTGCTTCTTCAGTTCAAGACCAATTATCGCCATAATCTGATCACCATCAACCAAGTTGCCGTTTTCATCAACCGCAAGCACCCTGTCGGCATCTCCATCAAAAGCAAGCCCAACATCTGCCCCGCTTTCAATGACAAATTTCCGCAGCTGTTCAATATGTGTAGAACCGCAGTTCTTATTTATATTTATACCGTCAGGCTCGTTGTTAATAACGCAAACCTCCGCACCAAGTTCATAAAAAGTGATTGGAGCTGCCTGATACGATGCACCGTTTGCACAATCAATTGCAATCTTAAGACCTTTTAGATCACCGCTAATAGTGCTTTTAACAAAGTTGACATAATCATCTAAAGATGACTCTATTTCGATTTTCCTCCCGACTTTCTCTCCGGTAGGAAGCTCAATTTTCTCGGCATTATCAAGAATTATAGCCTCTATCCTCTCCTCTAAAGCATCGGAAAGCTTATAGCCCTTGTTATTAAAGAATTTTATTCCATTAAACTCATAAGGATTGTGAGAAGCAGAAATTACTACACCGGCATCAGCATTATAATGCCTGATAAGATAAGCAACCGTTGGCGTGGGGACTATTCCTAAGCATACCACTTCTGCACCAACCGAACATAATCCCGCTACAAGTGAAGCTTCCAACATATCTCCCGATATCCTTGTATCCATACCCACCAATATTTTTGGTGTGTGCTTTGTCTCCGAAGTCAATACATAAGCTCCGGCCTGACCCAATTTATATGCAAGCTCGGCAGTTAATTCCGAATTCGCTACTCCTCTTACTCCATCAGTACCAAATAGACGTCCCAATACTCTCATCCCCCTAAAATTATTCACCTTTTTTGTGTTGCAATTAAATGCTCAAAATTTAATAAAGATATATAAATTTATATACTAAATTCATAATAACTATATTATATTATAACAATCAAGTAAATAGCAAAAACCATTTTATGTAACTTGGCCTGTAAAAGTTCATGCAATGCATTAATATATTATTCACACACTGCTATTCATATGAATAGGTGCTTATTATCTTCTCCGCTATTCTGATGCCGTCAACCGCTGCACTGACAATTCCGCCAGCATACCCCGCACCCTCACCGGCAGGATACAAGCCTTTTATACCAATTGCCTCAAGAGTGTCATCCCTTGGAATTCTGACAGGCGATGAAGTTCTGGTCTCCACTCCCGTAATCACAGCATCCTTCATACCAAAGTCCTTGATTCGTGAGTCAAAATAAGGTAGAGCTTCCTTCATGGAATCCGTCACAAAAACCGGAAGACAGGAATGAATATCAGCGAGATTTGTTCGTCCGGTGTAGCTCGGTCTAACTGCCCCCAGAAAAGTTGATTTTCTGCCCTCAATAAAGTCTTCAAGCCTCTGTACCGGTGCCCGATTATCGGATCCCCCCGCAACAAAAGCCAACCTTTCCCACTTCCTTTGAAAATCAATGCCGGCAAGGGGATGGTGACTTCCGAAATCTCCCGGCTCCACCGATACCACAAGGGCACTGTTGGCATTTTCCCTGTCCCTTGCAAATTCACTCATCCCATTTGTCACAATCATACCCGGCTCCGAGGCCGATGCTACTACAATACCTCCGGGACACATGCAAAATGAGTACACAGTCCTGCGTCCAAGCTTCTGAAACAACTGGTAGTCTGCTGCTCCAAGTCTGGGATGCCCTGCGGCTTCACCATATTGGGCTCTGTTAATTACTTCTTGGGGATGTTCAATCCTGACTCCAATAGAAAAGGGCTTCTGCACAAATTCAACACCTTTATCCAAAAGCATTTTGAAGGTGTCTCTTGCACTATGCCCTATTGCAAGAACTGCAGCCTCACAGGGTATTTCGTCCCTGTCATTTACCACAATTCCGACTATGCTTCCGTTTTTGACAGTTATTGATGTAACCTTTGAATTGAATCTTACTTCTCCTCCGTATTCAATTATCCTGTTACGCATGTTTGCGACTACCCTTTTTAATACATCAGAGCCTATATGGGGTTTTGCCTTAAACAGAATTTCTTCATGGGCTCCGGATTTGTAGAATTCCTCCAAGACTATGCTACAGCGCCTGTCGTTTATCCTGGTAGTAAGCTTCCCGTCAGAAAAAGTTCCCGCACCACCTTCTCCAAACTGTACATTAGTTTCCGGATCAAGCTCACCAGTGGTCCAATACCTGTTAACGATTTGTGTGCGCTTTTCAACACATTCACCTCTTTCGAGAACCAGCGGTTTATAGCCGTTTTGCGCCAGAATAAGCCCTGCAAACAGACCAGCAGGACCTGTGCCAATGACCACAGGTCTGTTTTGAAGCTTTGCATTGCCTGGAACCAAGACATCTTCGGGTTCTTGCTTTAATATCTGGATATCTGCGCTTTCCCTTACCTTTATTTTGCCTTCAATTTCAAGCATGACAGAATAGACAAGATTAATATGAGGTCTTTTTCTTGCATCAATAGACTCTTTTACTATCCTGAAATCCCTAAAGTCCTTTTCATTTACTTTTATTCTTTTAGAAACAAGTCTTCTCAAAGCATCTATATCATCATCTAAAGAAAGTTTTAAATTACGAACAATTAACTTCATTTGTACCTCTTAAGCTCTAATTTCCTGTCCTAATTACATTAATTTTAACATCATAGTTTTCAACAAGTTTTACGGTATCCGGCAAAACCACATTAAGTGTCCTCTTATATTCTCCTTCCGATAGGCCATTTACATCAACACTTAACCTAAGACTTTCAGGCGCAATCTTATTAAGCTCTTGCCTTGTACCGGTTAGAGTTATTTTAATTATTTCATCCCAAACTTCATATCTAAGCGAATTATTCCTTGCTGCATTATCAAATACAATACTTTCCTTGCCAAAGACAAACTCCTTTTCTGCCAACTCCTCAATAACTACATCTACATAAACACTTCTTGGAGTATCAACAAGACGAACTCCATCCGGCAGAACAAGATTCACGATTTTTGTCATACTCTCGGACACATTCTCGATATCTATAGGCTCAGTCTTTAAGTTATCAACAAGACCAACGACATCAGAAGGACCGGCAATCAATGCCTTTTCCGGTACGACTCTGTGTATGCCGTCGGTGTAATTTTTGGCCGGCCTTCCCCTTACAGCCGGTACTATAGGCACTTCTTTTGCAATCTCAATACTGATATCGACATTCAGCTTCTTATCCAGCTCAACTATTTTCTCGCCTTCCTTATTGTAAACTACGCACTCCTTATTTACAATAATATCATTGCTGAGGTTGTCAACATCCACATAAGCCCTAACCTCGCCGATTGAATTTATTATTTCATCAGCCGCTTCAATTGATACAGTCCCCGGTATTGCATTTGCCCTTACTACCTTATAACTCTCCTTAGGCTTTCCCGTAGTAACTACCTTTACAGGGAAAGGATTTTCTCCCAGCCTTTCAAGCTCTATTTCTACAACCCTCGGCGTTACCCCCTGAAAAGATACACCATCTTTATTTGTATAAACATGAACATACAAAATTTCAGTGTTAACATCTTCTACCTTTGAAAGATCAACAATTGCCTCAATATCATTAAGTCCTATATTATTAAAAGTATTCTTCCTTCCCTTTAAGCTGACAGAAACATTTCTTGGAAAATTCTCATTTTTAATTATTATTCCCTTTTCTTTAAGTGAACTTTCATTTTCGACTTTTAAAGGCACATTCAAGTCAACCCAGGTTACCGGATTAGAACTGTCTAAAACAATAAACCAGAGAAATACGGCGAAAAATAAAGATATTATCTTCAATGTTAAATCTTTCTTCAGTAAATCGTTCATTTAGCCTTCACCTTCCATATCCCCAGCTTCTTACTCGGATTCTCTTTATCTAAAAGATTTTTGCTTAAAGCTTTTCTCAAGGTATCCGAGGTCAAATTCCTGGTAAGCCCGCCGTTTAGGGCAACAGAAATCCTTCCGGACTCTTCCGAAACCACCACAACAATTGCATCTGAAACTTCGCTTATACCAAGAGCAGCCCTGTGCCTTGTTCCCAGCTCCTTACTAAGATTCGGATTCTCTGTAAGGGGCAAAAAACATGCAGCAGCTTTTATCTGGTTGTCCCTAATTACAACAGCTCCGTCATGTAAAGGAGTGTTTGGTGTGAATATATTTATCAAAAGCTCTGAAGTAATGTTTGAATCAAGATTAATTCCCGAGTTGATAATCTCCCCTATCTTGGTCTCTCTTTCAATTACAATAAGCGCTCCTGTAAAGGTTCTTGACATTTCTGTCACAGCCTTTATTATTTCCTCAATCACCGATTTTACCTTAATTGTCCTGTCTTCCTCTTCAAAGCTGAAAAGGTTCCTAAACCGGCTTCTTCCCAACTGCTCCAACCCTCTTCTAAACTCCGGCTGAAACAGCACAACAAGTATTATGGCCATATACTCAATAGTAAGCCTTAGTATAAAGGAAAGAGTTTTAAAACCCAGTAATTCACTGAATCTAGCTGCAAACACAATTACAAGAATACCTTTTATCAGCTGCCATGCTCGGGTTTCCCTTATAAGTTTTATCAATTTGTATATTACAAAGGATACTATACCAATATCTATAAGTGTCTTTATTAAATCCCAGACATTCTTAATATCCAGATTGGTTGATAAATTAATTATAATATCCCAAAAATTTGTTCCTATTAAAAAGCTCATCTGAAAACCTCACTCTGCATGCTAAGGTTAAAAACATCTTATAAGAGAATTATAACTTATTTCTAAATAAATGTAAGCTTTTTTTAATAAAAATATAATTAATAATTGATTACAAAATCATTTTTTACCACACATTTCCAAGATAAACATAATCCAGATATTTCTGTGCCTCTTCCTGCGCTCTAAACAGTGTCTCCTTTGGTGTTGGAGGAACATCCTGCATCCTGTAATTCGGAAAATACCTTGTAAGGTGCAGAGGTATCTTCTTTGATATGGCCAAAAGCCACTGTGCCATCTTGGAAATTTCTTTCAAGTCATCATTCAATGTGGGAATAACAAGGGTAGTTACTTCCACATGGCATTTTTCGGCCGCCATCTCCACAGTCTCCCTCACATTCTCCAACACTCCCCCGCATATATCTTTGTAGAAGGAGGCTGTATAGGCTTTTACATCAATATTCATAGCATCAATATGAGGAAGCAACATTAAAAGCGCTTCCTTGCCGATAAAGCCATTGGTCACCAAAACATTGGAAAGCCCTGCCTTTTTAGCAAGTACCGCAGTATCATACACAAACTCATACCATATAGATGGCTCATTGTAGGTATATGCAATCCCTATATTGCCTTGGGGCACAAGCTCCTTGGCCTTACTGACAATTTCCTCGGCACCTATCTCATAAAGCTCGGGATCATCGTGGGCAATCGCCCAGTTCTGGCAAAAGGAACACTTGAGATTACAGCCAAAAGTGCCTATTGACAGTATCTTCAAACCGCTTCTAAACCTGTATAATGGCTTCTTTTCTATCGGGTCCAATGCAATGGAAGTAATTTTCCCATAATTTAAAGAATACAAATCTCCGTCAATATTCTTCCGTGCTCTGCACGCTCCCAACCTTCCGGGCTTTATAATGCAATTATGGGGGCAAAGATAGCAATGTACCTTTAAATCCTCTATTCCGTTATAAAACATTGCCGGCTTTGCTGCTTCCATATCACCACTCCTTATTTATGTCTTATTACCTCAAACCTCTCCAATGTATATTTTTCTTCCGGATTGATCCCCGCCTTCTGAAGTGCTATTGATACCTGTTGCTCGGGAGCGTCAACATTCTCAAGGTTTGGAAGCAGAAGTCCCGTCCTTCTTCCTGACCTTACAATCACTCCGTACCTTACCACATCCAGTTTATCCATGGAATCAATAGCTTCGGGCTCCATCAAGACATCCACAGAGTATTCAAGCTCATCCAGCTCGTACGGCTTCACAGGATAGAACCTTGGATCTGCAGTGCCGGAGCTTATTGCATTGTGAATTATTTCACTTGCTATATTCTCTCTTGTGGGCGCGATTGTACCGATGCAACCTCTTAATTCGCCCTTCTTCTTTATGGAAACGAAAGTTCCCGCTTTTCCCTCTGTCATTTCTTGAGGAAGGCCGTCATAATCATCCAGGACCTTTCCCTCCCTTACATAAGCCTCCAGGGCCTTTTTGGCAAGAGAAACATACGGATCGACACTCTTATTTCTTCCTCTTCTTCTCCTATCGAGCATTCTGCGGGAAGGATCTTCCCCTCCAACTCCAATTCTAGCCACCATATATCCTACACCAAAGGGACCTTCATAAGAATAGACCTCCGGAACTACACTATATCCATCCAGAGCCCCCAGCATTATTACAAAGGACCTTAGTCCACACTCCGCAGCATCATCCCGGAGCTTTTCATCTATATCCAGAATCCTGTCAATATCGTCTTTTTCAATGCTCTTAACAAACAGCTCATCAAATTCCCCGGCATGCTTGTTGTATCCATAGGGCCCGTCACTGGTCAGCCGATGCGAGAGATCACCGCTTGAGACAAACACCACATCCTCATTTGAATCTCTGACAGCTTTGCCAATACACATTCCAAACTTATAGTGCTCTTCCAGCGTAAGAGTGGACATGGCAATATGAACAAGCCTAAAATCCGAATACACCCGGCTTATATAATAAAGAGGCACCAGTGCTCCATGATCCAGATCTCCCGAAATGCCATACTTTTTCCCTATGCCTTCATTAATTCCGCCGGCTTCAATGCCTTCCTTCTTTGCAAACTCAACAATTGAGTCTACCAGCTTAAAATTATTATCAAAGCTAAGTTTTACTTTACCAGCCCCAAACCTTCCAAAATCCCCCTGTAGTGTTTTATAATCATTAATGTAAATATAATCCTCAAACAGAGGGGCATGGGAAGTTGTAAGAATAATGGTTGAAGGCTTTTCTTTACCTATTTCATCGGCTGCTTTTTCACAGGCTCTAATAGTCATAAGAGCGCCATTCTCATCGCCCTTGCCTATCTCAGGCACAATCAAAGGAGGATGAGGAAAAATATAAGAACTTATTATTTTTCCCATAACCTATATCACTACCTTCCAAGAAAAATCGACACAGTCATAAGCCCTACAGAAGTTAGAAAAAATGTCAAAACCATAATAAATGCAATCACCCTAATGGTATTTTTCTTCATGCCATCTCACATCCCATTCTATATAGTGTTTATTTAAAATAGACATTTATTCAATTCCTTACGCTATATTGTATATTATTTTCGCGTATTGATAAATACCTTAATTCATAATAAATTATGCAAAAAAGTGAAATACATATGGTATTATTTACAATTTCAGGATTATATTAAACTAATATTTTTTTAAACTTAAGAAGGAATTTAATTTACTTTGTAGAATATGAATTTATATGAAACTTGTTATTAAACTCATCATTAATAAAAGAAATAAAAACCAATAAATTAATAATTCACATCTCATAAAAACACTAGTATGGAACGACTCTCCCCTGTTGCATAGTAGTGTTTTTCTTTACCTTTTTTCCTCTTAATAACCCTAGTTGAAAAATGACGAAAAAAGACGAATTTTTAAACAAACTTCTCCAAAACGGCAACATTTACCTTTGAATCTCTTATTTTTGCTAATATTGAATTGTACATTATTCTCTGTATCTGATATAATAAAATTGTACATTATACTCCCCTTTATATTTGGTATAAGGAGATATAAATAGAGACTTATGAAACAGGGCAAAATTGCCGAAAGGTAATGACGCAAAGCCTAGGGTCTAAAGTACCGTAAATCGATACAATGATAGCCGGGTTGCCATTAAAAGTTCTGTTTATACTCTTCGAATAATATAAAGAGGAAATAGGTCCTAAATATTTCCTTATACCACTTTATTTTAGGAAGTATAATGTTTCCGAATCTTTTAGTCATTTACCCTTTCCGATTGAGTCATAACATAATCATAAGTAATTTTAGAAATATTAGCTATTGCTTTATTGGCTGACCTTTCATTTTTTACATTCTTCGTCATGACAACAATTATATATGGCCTCTTAGCATAAACGATTCCAACGTCATGCACAACACCGATAAGATTACCGGTTTTATGTGCAATTTTTACGTTCTTTGGGAGTAATACCGGAAGTCGGTCATAAAATTTCGTATTTACCATGTTTCTCACAAGTTCCTTGCCTAAAGGATCGCCATTTTCCGAAAGCTCATACACTTTTTTTAAGTACAAAGCCATATCCCTTGGACATGATAAGTTTTTTTTGTCATCGACCACTATCCCACCCATCTCACGCATGTAATTCTTGACATTTTCCTTGCCTACATAGCGAAGCAGCATATTTACAGCCACATTATCACTGTATACTATCGAAAGCCTCAATAGCTCCCTTACGGTATAAGTCTTCCCATAGGACTCTCTGCTCCAAATTATCCCTGCGCCGCCTTCATAATCTTCCTCGGTATACTCTAAGGTAGTATCAGCATCAATTATTCCTTCCCTTATCCTGTCATAAACATATAAGTTTAGTGGAATTTTAAAAGTACTGGCAGCAAAATATTCTTCTTCGGCATTAATACCGAATTCACTGCCGCTTTCAAGATCAACAAAATATATTCCAAATTGACAGTTGTATTTTGAGATGTATTTTTTAAGCTTGCTTTCTAAAGCCGCATAACCGTTTCCTTCCTGCAGTTCTTCGAAGATATCGCCAAAATCATAATCCATATCTTCGTAATAAATAGCTTCCCCTATGTCCTCAAGATATTCAGAATCAAGATAAAAAGAGTCTACATCATAATCGTAAATTTCGGCATCATTTGCCTCAAAGCTCTCTCTATGATATTCATGGCTTTCACTGCTCATACTTGCCGTGTTGCTGCTGTATACAACAAACGCCACACCTGTTAAAAATGTGACTGCAAGCATAAGATAATTCCTCATTTTCCCTTCTAGCCTTTTGCAAAGTCTTTCTTTAATAGAAAAATTTCTGCGAACTTGTTTAATAAACACGTGCTGCAAAACCCCTTATAAAAATAATACCTATATATGTTGCAATACCTAAAATCGATGTAAAATATTTATTGCAAAACATACAGTACCTACTATATTATTTTTATACAGAAAAAAACTATATTATTACAGAATTGAAATTGCAGCAAAAAAAAAGCTTTGGAGCATCAAGCCCCATTGCTTATTTCTCTTTCATTTCATTATCATAGCAATATCTATTTCCCAAAAACTATACTACATTTACAGGTGAATCATCAACAGCATTTCTGTATTTTTTGAATTTCCTTTTCTTTGTGGTCTGTTCTTTCTCAAGATAGTCCTCAAGGACCTTATGAAGATTCAACACATCATTCATTTCATAATATCCAACCTTATCATGAATAAACTCAATAGCCTTTATCGCTCCTAATGCAAAAGCCCTTCTTGAAAAAGACTCATGAGTAATTTCTATTTTGTCATCTTCCCCAACAATCATAACCTCATGTTTACCGACCACGCCCCCAGCACGAACCGCATTGATAGGTATTGTGTTTTCTCTAGCACTAACGCCCGCAGAATCAAGACCTTTTTTAATCTCTCTTGCGATTTTAACTGCAGTACCTGACGGTACATCTATTTTTTTCTTATGATGAACCTCCGTAATCTGAAAATCATAACCATTTAATATACTGGCAGCAAGATTGGTTAAAAGCATAAGTACATTTACACCCAAAGTTATATTAGGCGCATAACAAATGGCATTATGATATTTTCTTGTAAGCACAAACAACTTTTTTAAAGAGAAATCCGTAAAACCTGTAGTTCCAACAACGATATTGACCTTCATCTTCGAGAATATCTTTGCATTTCTAATGGTTGCTGCCGGGGTTGAAAAATCGACCACTACATCAGGTTTTGTTTTAAATATTACCTGTTCAAGATTCTTTTCACCATCAATAATTATTCCTGAATTGATGCACCCAATAACATCGTCCAGTGGTTTCCCTAAATTTCTACTTCTGGAACTACACACAACCGAAACCAACTTCATATTTTTCTGTTCTAAAATAACCTTCGCAATTTCCTTTCCGGTCTTGCCAAGCCCCACCAGGCATACTCTAATCAATCGAATCCCCCCTATTTTATCCTGATTTGAAATATAGTAAATATGTTTTTTTGAAAACCTCTCCATTGTCACCTGCCAACTTGCTAAGTCCAGCTGATAATGGGAATAATCACTTGTATATGACAAAAGCCGCAGAGAAGCTACTGCGGCCTAATTAATACACAAAATATATGTACCCACACTCCTCTATCAACGCCTACGAGGTTAGCTGACGGATTTGGATCGAAAGAGATTAACCCTACTTAGCAATAGCTAAGATTCACCCCAAAAATGGTTCCCCCGCTCAAAATTGATTAGGCGCTATAATATTATTTTTTTGAATTATACTTTCAAACCTTCATACGTATTAAAACATTAATACATTATATGCAAGAGAAGATAAATTGATTATCTAATGTCTGTATTATTTATCTGACTAGTTTTCTAAATATGGATTGTATGACATTATATCAAATCATGAAGTATATGTCAATACAATGATCGGGCAATATAGCTCGAATACTTACGCCCCTTAATTGCTTCCCGACTTATTATTAATCTTAAAAAACAACCGCTTTATTAACTTTACTATATGATTAAGAATAATAATTATTTCTACTACCAAAAGAATACACAGCAATATGGCTATATCCCTGTACTCCTTCACCTGGTTAAGCAATGACTCAAACCAGCCTACCGAAGAATACACATCAACAGCCGGATGAAGACTTACTTCAATAATCGTTCCATCCTCTAAAATATACTTTGCAATACCTAAAACATCACTTTTTAGTACAGGAGGCGTGAGGTTATCAGCAACTTTAAACTCAATATCCTTTATATAATTTTCTCCTGCAGGATACGTATAGTAATAGTCACCTATACTAACCAAATCTATGCTTTTATCACCTACCGAAACTTTCTTCAAAGGCTGTCCCAAAGATACCAGAATGCCTGTCCTATAATTTAAAAAGCCATAATCCAAAAGCTTTACCGAATCATCATACAAGCTTTCTTCCGGTGAATCAAGCACTATGCATATCATCCTCTGACCGTTCCTTGTGGCTGTAGTGATTGCAGTTTGGCGATGTTTCTCATTATATCCGGTCTTGCCTCCGTCAACACCATCATAACTCCAAAACAACTCATTGCTGTTTATCAAAATTTGTGTACCATCAACCCATGGTCTGGCCTTCGTTGAAAAAATTTCGTCAAAGATATTCGATTTTGATATTGCATATCTTATCAAGATGGCCAGATCATACGCTGTTGTATATTGTTCTTCATCATACAAACCTGTCGGATTTGTAAAATAAGTGTCCTCCATTTCAAGCTCTCTGGCCTTCTTATTCATAAGCTCAACGAATCCCTTTTCATCTCCGCCTATATGCTCTGCCAAAACATTGGCACTATCATTGGCCGAGCCCAACAAAACCGAGTATATCAGATCTTCAATCGGGTACTTGCCCCCAACCTCAAGATTTAACACAGACCCTTCAACGGATACCGCCTTTTTACTGACAGTGACCTTTGTGTCCAGTTGGTTCTGCATTTTCTCCAAAGCAATAAGTCCGGTCATAATTTTATTTGCAGACGAAACATGTAGCTTTTCATTCGGATTCTTTGCATAGAGTATTTGACCTCTCTGCACCTCTGTCAGAATAGCAGAAGGTGCCATGATTTCAGGAACTTCTCCGACGCCAAAAGCCGAACCCACAAAGGAAAATAAAACCAACACAACTACTGTTAAGCATTGAATTTGCAGCAAGATTTTTTTATACATATCCTACCTCATCTAGTCCTTTTTTTAGTACAAAATAAAAGTATATATAGTCAACGAAATATTTATTTGAATTTATAGGCAGATTGCTTTAACAATATTATAGTACTTTAAATTCATTAATACAACTTGTAATAATATTTCTTCTTAAATTTCCTGCATTTCTTTTTGCTATTCAGGAAAACTAAAATTGGGAGGTGAAATTATGTCTAAAAATAATAAGAAGCAAAAAAATATTAAAGACGCATCAGGCAAATATGAATTTGCAAACGACCAATTGGGAGAAAACATAGAGCCTAGATATGAAGATATGACTAAGGACAAAAAAGCCGGCAAGAAAAACAGCAAGAAATAACTTGAAAAATAGCAAACAGGCTGTGCAGCTTGTTTGCTATTTATATTTCCATATTCCCCTTTAAATTTTCGTTAATATGTGCTAGCATAAACAATAAAAGAAAAATAAAGGTGGTTAAAAATAATGTCAAAGGTGGCTTTAATCAGATGTGAAAGCTATGACTACAATGCCGTTAAAGCATCTGTAAAAAGGGGACTTGAGCTTTTAGGGGGTCCTCATAAATTTGCAGCACCCGACGAAAAAATACTCTTAAAACCCAATCTCCTTTCGGCAGACCCGCCGGAAAGATGCAGCACAACGCACCCCTCAGTATTTAAAGCTGTGGCAG
The DNA here is from genome assembly GCF_004102745.1 of Acetivibrio mesophilus. Taxonomy (GTDB): domain Bacteria; phylum Bacillota; class Clostridia; order Acetivibrionales; family Acetivibrionaceae; genus Hungateiclostridium; species Hungateiclostridium mesophilum. The sequence goes on from NZ_RLII01000003.1 coordinate 98,986, forward strand.
AGATATTTAAGGAAGCAGGAATATCAAATCTCACCTATGGTGACTCTCCCGGTATTCACAAACCTATAACCGCTGCTAAAAAAACCGGATTGGAGCAGGCCGCAAACGAACTTGGTATTAAACTCGCGGATTTTTTAGAAGGCAAGGAAGTTTTCTTTGAAGATGCAATTCAAAATAAGAAGTTCATAATAGCCAACGGTGTTCTTGAGAGCAACGGCATAATTAGCTTGCCCAAACTGAAAACCCATGGATTTGCCAGAATGACAGGATGCGTAAAAAACCAGTTCGGATGTATACCGGGACCACTAAAAGGAGAATTCCACGTTCGTATCCCCAGTATAATCGACTTTTCAAAAATGCTTGTGGATCTCAATGTTTATCTGAAACCGCGTCTTTTTGTCATGGATGGAATCATGGCAATGGAAGGCAACGGTCCTAGGGGTGGAACCCCTAAAAAAATGAATGCAATACTGTTGTCTTCAGATCCAATTGCTCTCGATGCCACCGTCTGCAGGATGATAGACCTAAACCCTGAGTTTGTCCCTACTATAGTATTTGGAAAGGAATCGGGCCTTGGCACCTATGCTGAGAATGAAATTGAAATCCTTGGCGACGATATTCAAAGCTTTATAAATCCTGACTTTGATGTAAGAAGAGAGCCTGTAAAGCCCTTTAAGCCCGGAGGAACAATCCAATTTCTTAGAAACTCCATTGTTCCAAAACCCTACATCGATGAATCCAAATGTATAAAATGCGGAGTATGCGTAAACATATGCCCGGTGAAGCCCAAAGCTGTGGACTGGCATGATGGGAACAAAAAGGAGGCTCCAACCTATATTTACAGAAGATGCATAAGGTGTTATTGCTGTCAGGAGCTTTGTCCTGAAAGCGCAATCCATCTTAAGGTTCCATTTATCCGAAAGTTTTTTTACAAGCCCAACCAAAAATAAAACCTTCATTTAAATCGATAATGAGTAGAATTGCAAAAAGGAGTCAGATGACGGTTTTCCGTTTTTCCTGACTCCCTTATTAATCTTACTATGCCAACATATCAATTTTTATTCCTTTAGGTCCTTTAAAAACTTTTCCTGCATGCTCTTTATGTTCTGAAGATAAAGCCTTATCAAATTTTGATTTTGAGCATCAATATTTGTTATTTTAAGTCCATACTCAAAGTACCTCGCAAATGATTCCTTTCTTATAATGTCAGACCTTAGAGAAATAATAGTTTTGTCAACATCCTTGTCAATTTTTACTTCCTGAAATGTCGGATATATTATGACTTCGATGTTCTTCTTCAATGGAAAGTCGGCATTGGTGTTAATCATTAATCCGTCAAGGCTCATATCCTTGATTGTAGCAACATTCATTTTGTCAGAGCTGTCACATCTAATCTTTGCGTAAAAAGATACGGGAAACCTTTCGTACTCCCTCTCTTCCTTCAAAGATCTGACAGCTTCGACCTTCAATTTTATATAGCTACAATCAGGGTCTATTCCGGTTACAATACAACTTGCTATGAATACTTCATCCCCCTCCTCATAGCCCAACACAACAGGGTCATTTTCAAGAAAATTCAGTACAGCAAACTCCCGAATAAGCTTCACAACAAGCAAATCCTTTTCAATTTGCAGTACCACGCTTTTAAGCCACGTTTTTCCGGAATAGTGTCGAATAGATGCTATTTCTCCAACTTTCATATTTCTTTGCCCCTCCTGTGATATATAGAAAGAACTGCATTTAAACATGTGCGACTAATAAACATATGTAACACTGATAGAAAATCATAGAATTATATTTTCTACAAAGGCATGTAAAAATCCTTCTTTTTGCTTTTCATTGGTGTTTTCTTGTGATATAATTGTCATAGCAAGAATTACCTTTTGTAATTAATTTGCAATACGGATAATTCCTGTTAGAACCAAATTTCTTTCCTTTTGTTATATTATACCACTGATATTGTTACTGTTTTTTAAGCAATCTATAAGAGAAATAACACTAGCAAATATGTTTATACTAAAAATTGAAGGTGATTGTGGTTGGATAAAATGATTTTTAAGGCCTATGCGGTAACAAACGAAATAGACCTGAACAAGATTGCCGCCAAATGCAACATCCCTAAAAAATATACCTGGGAGGAGCCTCTAATCCTTAATGAAAATGTTTTATCCTCAATTTTCAATAAGGATATTCCCGAAGGTCAAAAAATCCTTGTATTCTCCTTTGGAAGCATTGTTTTTATGAACTGCCCTTCCGAATACGAGAAGCCTTTTATTGAGTACTTGAAAAAAGAAAAGAGTGATATAGACGTCGAAAACTACAAAAAGTATTCCGACGATTATGAACTGCAAATGACGGAGAATGCAGAAATAGAACTCACTGACAGTTATCTGACAGTACCGAAGTTTGAAGTTTTTCATCCGGAGCTTGTTTCAACTGTTATTGCCAAGTCAGTGGCCCTAGAAAAAACCGAGGAACACCTCAGCACAATCTTAGATAAACTGGAAGGCATGATTGACAAGCTGGAAAAAGGAAAGCTCAATATCGGAAACAAGGAAATTGCCAAAACCACATCAAAAATTGTACGTCATGAGTACAATACGATAGCTTACATAATGATACTCGACAAACCGGACATCACCTGGACCAATAGTGACGCCAAATATCTTTATGACATGATGTCAGAGTTTTTCGAACTGAATGACAGATATATAACCTTAAAGGAAAAAACAGACATTCTAAACAATGTATTGAGCGGTTTTTCTTCGATAAGTCATTCTATTAGAGGACTTTTCGTCGAGTGGGTTATAGTTATACTGATATTTGTAGAAATAATCCTTATGTTAGCTGACTTGTTAAAATAATTTTGATGAGGAACTGATAGATATGAAAACAGTCCGCTTTATAAGCTATAAGGTCGCAGCCTCTCTTCCTATAGACAAGATTGCTGCCTTCCTTAAAACCAATATGAAATTTACATGGAATGAATATATTTTAGTAAGTAGCAATCAGCTTGATGCTATTTTAAAATACCACAGCGAGGATAAGGCCGTTTATCTTTTCAAATACGGCTGCATTTCCTTTGTCAATTTAACGGATAACGAGATTTACAGCTTTCTTAAGTATATAGAATCAATAACATCAAAAATAAACTACAATCTGATACATAAATATCACCTAAGTCATAATATCAATATCGATGACAATTTAAGCTGCATCCTTTGGGAAAACAGCAACACAAAGGTGGATTACAATAAAAATACAGATCACATTTTAGCCATCATTTTAGCCCGTTCAACGCAAATGTACTTCTTCGAAACGCAGTTGAACACGATGCTGGATAACTCAGAAAAATTTCTCATTTCCCTTCAAAAAGGGCGACTTCCGTTATTCACCAGGAAATCCTACAAGATAATGGCTAAAATCCTGAAGTTTGAATTTGAAAGCATGAGCTGTATCAGAATTTTTGAGTATCCTGTATTTGATAAGCATAGCATGAAATCAAATGAAGTATATGATGCCCTCTCAGAATATTATGAACTTAGTGATCGTTTTAACATAATGCAAAGCAAAATTAAAGAGCTCAGAAAAATAGTTGGTCTTTATTCGTCATTAAGTCACAGTCAAACAGAAAATCGCCTTCTTATGTTTGAAATATTTCTTTTGTCGCTGTTTTCATTGTCTCATATCATATAGACTTCAAGCAAAAGCGCGGACATCGAGCCATTTCGCTTCAGCGTCTTTCATTTCACCCAAGAGCATAAAGAAAGATGGAGAAAACATTATATGCTTCCTCCATCTCTTAGTTAGACATTATTGGTTATTAACCATATTAGAAAAGTGTATTCAGATCTAATAATAATGCGTGTACATTTTATATGCACATTATATGCACAGGGGGTAAAAACTTATGCTTTATTTATAATAAGAGAAAAGCACTATATAATCAATGAAATATTTATTCCTCTAAAAGAGAATTATTCATCGTCCTCCAATCATATCCTAAGGGCATGTATTAATAAAAATGTCAAGGTGTTTTTGGACAAAAAGGCCTAAAAAAACAGCGGAGCCTGCACAAAGATTACTCTTCATACAGGCTCCGCTGCTATCACAAAGAGGGAATAAGTATATATTGGTTATGTATTGCACTTGCATCCCAAACAAATGAAATTAATTAGAGAATCAACCAAAACTATTCAACGCTAAATAATACATCCATCAATTGCCCATCCATATTAAAAACGAACTTATTTGTGCTTGACCTTTGAAGCAAAACAGAAATTCCCTCCCCGACAACCAGCGTGGGTGTAGAAATATAAATCGCCGATTTTATGTCCACTCTGCTAAAAGCGTTTCCTGCAATTATATTAAGCAATTCGCCCATTGCACTTCTAACCATATCATTAACTTCTGTAAATTCCATGCCTCCCAGCATAGCCGATGCTATAGCCAAAGCAGATTCTCTGTTTGCTGTTACAATCAAATTGCCGCTTAGTGCACCATAAACTCCCATAACAACATTTACATACTCTGCTTGAACCAAGCTGTCTCTCTCATCCTTTTCGGCAAACATAGAAGGAAGCCCAAATTCGGACAATACTTCCATTGTCGTTTCTATAAAGGCCTTTTTAACATCCATTGTTTGCACTCCTTTATATAATGGGATTGCCTGTCAAATTGTAAAAGCAATAAATATTTGAACTGCCAAGATGAATACCTATGATGAAAACAATTACGGTCGGTCAAATGCAAAATGCAATTTATGAGTTGTTTTTATCATAAAGGTGTTAGAAAAATTTTCTATAGTATTATTATACGACCTGACAGTTCAATTTCCTTCTTAAATCATCAAAAAAATATATATAAAAAATCTCAATAATTTTTGTGTTTTTTCACATAGATATAGTATGTTGCTTAAGCAGCCTATTCTTGACATTCCACAAATCTTCACTTAAGTCTACATAATATTTGTGAGGGTTTTCAAATCTAAGCACTTCATCCCAGAGGGTATTAATCTGTTCCATGCAGTAATCCCTAATTTCGTTTACTTCCGGTGCTTCATATACACATCGTCCCTTATCAAAAATCTGAACCTGAAGCTCCTTTGCATAGAAATCTGTCAAAGTCTTTCTCTTCCATGTATGCTCCGGATCAAATATCTCATAGGGCTTGCTATCATCAATGACTTCATCTGCATTTACCAGAACATCCGCTATAGCTTTGTTATTTGCCCTTTCAAACAATCTATACACCTTTTTATATCCAGGGTTGGTTATCTTTACTACGTTTTCGCTCATTTTAATTTTCGGTACTATAGTTCCATTTTCTTCAACTGCCACAAGCTTATACACACCTCCGAAAACAGGTTCGGTTCTAGATGTTATCAGTCTTTCGCCTACACCGAAAATGTCAACCTGAGCCCCCTGCTGCAATATATCTCTGATTATATATTCATCAAGAGAATTTGATGCAACAATTTTACAATCAGTAAATCCTGCCTCATCAAGCATCTTTCTTGCTTCCTTTGAAAGATATGCAATATCTCCCGAATCAATTCTGATGCCCTTAGGTCTGAATCCTCTTGGTACAACCTCTTCATTAAATACCTTGATGGCATTTGGTACTCCGGATTTTAATACATTATATGTGTCCACAAGAAGAGTGCAACTGTCAGGATATACCCTGGCATAGGCTCTGAAAGCCTCAAGCTCCGAAGGAAATAGCTGAATCCAACTGTGGGCCATTGTTCCCGATGCTGGGACTCCAAAATCCTTATCTGCAATAGTACATGCCGTCCCGATACATCCACCAATATATGCTGCCCTTGCTCCCAACACAGCTCCATCATACCCTTGAGCTCTTCTGGTACCGAATTCAAGAACCGGTCTTCCCTGCGACGCCCTGACAATTCTGTTGGCTTTTGTGGCTATAAGACTCTGATGATTAACCGTAAGCAGAATCATTGTTTCTATAAACTGTGCCTGTATAACCGGTCCTCTTACTGTTATAATAGGCTCATTGGGGAAAATCGGAGTCCCCTCGGGTATTGCCCATATATCGCAACTGAATTCAAACTCTTTGAGGTACTTTAAAAAATCTTCGCTAAAGATACCCTTGCTTCTTAAAAACTCAATATCGTCGTCCTCAAACTTAAGGTTGTTTATATATTCAATAACCTGAGCCAATCCAGCCATTATGGCAAACCCACCATTCTCAGGCACTTTTCTGAAGAACATGTCAAAGTAGGCAATTTTGTCCTTTAATCCGTTTTCAAAATAACCATTTGACATTGTAATCTCATAAAAGTCAGTGAGCATACTAAGTTTCTCGCTCTGGTTCCAATTAATTTTTCTCATTATTAAGCCCCCTATTCAATAATATCTTCTACAACCTCGACCCCATTGATTATCATATTATACGCTGCCATAACATTCATCAAGTTTCTGTCATGCTGACCCAAGTCATAGGTATCAACTGCATTTAACGGAACAATAACTCTTGCTCTTTTGTTATTCTTATTATAGTATGCTCTAAGCGTAGTCGCAAACTGCTGTACGCAGATATCCGTACAATCCCCAGTCAATATAAAGGTATTGATATCAGGATTTTCCGAAAGCCAGTTTCTGAAAGCTTCTTCAAGGAATCCATTGGTAGAATTTTTTTCAATGAGAGTATACCCTCCGATATTTTTTATTTCATCCACTATCTCACTTTCCGCCGTCCCCTTAAGGCAATGCTTAGGGTATGCATCAAACTCCGGTGATTCATCGGTATGGCAATCTGCAAAAGCAATTTTTCGGATTTTAAGCTTATCACAAATTGCACTGAGTTCACATACTTTGGGTATAAGCTCTTCGACAGCATCGCTTTTTAGAGCCCCTTCTTTTGCAAAACCGTTTGTCATATCGATAATAATCAAAGCAGCTTTATCGGCCTCAATTTCACCAAACCTTACAACAGGCAGCTTTTCAAGCATATCCAAAATTGATAGTAGAGTATCATTGCTTTTTTGTATAAATTCATTCTTTTCCACAATTTTCATAAAAAATCCCCCTCTTTTTGTTGGTATTATGATTAGTATTGGTATTATAATTATTATGAAATATTACCCAGTGTTATTATTTATTTGTTATTATCATTATAATACTATATCAAAACAATGTCAACAAAAATTTTTCAGGGGGAGATTAATAATCCGATAAAGATGATTTGATTTTCGCAAAAGCTTAATAACTATTTTTTGGTAATTCCTTTTCCACCAACATATATACAGGTACTTCCTTTTCCTCCTTTGTCTGAATGAAGGAAACATGAGCCATGTTATTGTTCATTACCTTTTCGATCCATACCGGTGAGCCTTGATGAAGTACCTCAATGACCTGATCCGACTCAATAATTTGTTGTGCTCTGGTTGCATCCATTTATATATCATCTCCTGTTTCTTATTTTTATTAATTGCATTAAATAATAGCATTTAGCACAGCAATATAGAATATTTATTGCTTAATCTATATTATTGCCTATTTGACATCTTAATATTTTATTATAAAATAATAAGTTTATTATATTCATTTATGTGGATAAGGTGTTGTATAATTATGACATGGGGAGGAAGTTTAGAAAGTAGTATCTAAGAGATTAAAGAGAAGATTCATTGACCCGTGTTTTAATTGCTTTTTCAATTGTTTTCAATAAGTAAGATCTTACTATTATATTATTTTTATTAGTTAGTTTTTTGTTTTATTTTTCTAAAGTCGGTTCATCTAAGGAAGTGAACCGGTGCGAATCGCAAAGGCAAGTCCATGTATTTTGGGGAGTTTTATAAGAAAAGATAATATTTATAGGGGAGTCCTTAACGAGCTTGCCAATCCATTTTCTTCAGAGGATGGATTGGCGAGGACCGTGACCACTGAACAGTTTTACTTTTGTGTACGTACACAAATATAATTCTGAAGAAGTTAGAGAAAAATTTAGAGAAAGAAGTTCATAAAGATATTTAGAGAAAAAAATTTATAGAAAGATTTGTAGAGAGAAATTTGAAGAAATATTTAAAATGAGAGAAAATGAGAGATAGTTTTGTTTTATTAAATGAGAGAAATTTCTTTTTTCGAGGGGGATATTTGTGAAAAATTTAAAAGCAAAATTAGTTTTTGCATTCTTGATTGGAGCCGCTATTGTCGGTCAACTTGCGACTGTAGCTCAAGCCGAATGGTACAAATTTAGATAATTTTGCGACATGAAACTGTTGTAGAACTGATTAAAAGAATTGGTTCTGCGACAGTTTTTTATTTTGCATATACAATAAAAACAGCCCCCACCCACCAGATAAAATCCATGGAGTGAGAGCAATAACTTTAAGCTTTCGGTATCATAATTCTACCATTTTTCTTTGTATCAGTCAAACTTTTATTTTAATTGAGTTTTTTAAGTCAATTCATTTCTTTTTTCCTTTTCTCTTTCAAACTCTTGCATATCCCTGATAAAATTCAGCTGAGTCTCTGTCCTTATTACACCGCCTGCCCCATTCACAATGCTATTCATACGTGCAGAAGCATCCGCTGATTTATTTTTTTCTCCTAAATTCCCTATCATCTCCCGGAGTTGTTCAAATTCCTCCTTTTGAAGCTCCAAATAAGCTCTACACACCGGGCATATCAAAAGATAATTGATTTTATAGGGTATTACTGGTACAAAAAACAGTGTAAACCAAGTGGTTGTTTTCTGCAAATACCAGCTACTTTCATTATTGCAGTTATTGCATTGAATTTTCCGGACCGGACCATAATTTTTTGATGTCCGAAATCCCCATCCAAAGATAATCATATAAAACCTCCCTTAGCGAATAAACTTATTAAAATGCAATACACAACTAAATTCACAAAGGCTATTGAAAAGAGTATAAACCAAGGCGCTGTTATGAAGTGAAAAAACGAATATTTAAACTTAAGAACATACTACACCAATATTTTACTCCATTTTATCACATTATACAAGTCTTATTTTTATTGAATAGAATTTACTTTTCTGCATTTTGTGAAATTCTATACAAACCAGAAATACTTGAGAAGATTAAACCATTTCAAACGGCCCTTTATATAAACCACAACATCCCTATAAAGAGCGATTCCTAGCTTAACATCCTCAGCCGACGGCTCTATTTGGGCATATTTTGATTTATTAAATATCTCAATGAAGTCCAAAACAGCTATTCCACTTTCCTCATAAATCCTCTTTCCATACTGCAAAGGAGTCTCATGCAGATCCCTATTGAGTTTTACAACACTGAATAATTTTATTATCTTCGAGAGAATTCTACCGACCGCCTTATTCGCGTCAAGTTTTTGCATCTTCTTCTTCCATAAGTGAATATATACTTTTCGTATAAGGGCTATCCAAAACATCAGTGTAAAAAGGAAAAACGGTATAGACAATATCCTAACCCAAATCGGCACGATTTCAATAATATTTATAAATGCTTCTCCAAAAGCTATCAATGCGGATTGGACTTTGCCGAAAAATACACTCAGAGCATCTTGTTCCGTAACACTCACAGTAGGTTCAAAGACCATCCACCCGTATCCAGGTATATAAACCTCAGGAAAAGCATGGGCATCCTTATCCCTGACAATAAATCGTCCGGTATTACTGTCAAATTCATCCGCCACATATCCTTCAGAATATCTCGCCGGCAAACCGCATGCTCTGGCCAGTACCACCATGGCTGACGCATAGTGAATGCAAAAACCTTTTCTGCTCTCAAAAACGAAATAGTCTACTGCCTCAGCGTCGGTCGGTATACGCGGTGGATTCAAATCATATACATAGTTCGAATTATGAAAATACTGCTCAATAGCCAGCGCCTTATCATAGTGGCTTTCTTTTCCCTCTGTTATTCTTTGGGCCAGGTTATAAATCCTGTCGGATATTTTCTGGGGCAGCTGGGTATAATTCTCATACACACTCTTCAAATCTTCTGACGCACCGTATAACACATTCAAATCGTTATAGCTTATTTCAAAGGGCTCACCAGTAGCCTTTTTATATGAATCCATGTTCAGTAAAGACTCCGCCCTCGTTCTATCCAGAACTTCTATAAGCTTGTGCTCAAAGGAATTCTTACCTATCCTCTGGGTCATGTATTCTACATCATAGCTTCTCCATGGGCTTGGCGTACCCCTCTCTCCGATATTGCAGCTTCCCGATTTGTTCATAGTTATACTTTCGGAATTGTCATATTCCGAATAAACATCAATTGCTCCTATAGGTACAGGAATTAATCTTGTTGAAAAATTGTTTACATTTATTATAGTTGCTTTTCTTTTGGCTTGGGAAGTTGAAGTATAATTCCAAATTTGGGAGGATTCCGGAAGTGATGACAGTACAATTCCTTCTTGCCTTGCCTTCTTCACCAACTCTACAAACACACTGTACTTAATCCCGTCATTGTAGTAATTTTGGATAGGCTTATATTCCTGTAACTCTTTATCTCCAACCTTCCATATATTATTCTCATATTTGTCCCAGCTCTGAATTCTCAAATACAGTGGCTCTTGCGCCTCAACTTCAAAAAGTATCCTGTCGCTTAGCGGAGCACTCAGAGAGTCCAACTGGCTCTGTGTTTTGAGACTCAAAGGATTAAAGAGGTTGTTGTTTATACCCTGGAACAAGTTCTGCTGTGCTGCCGTTCCGACTAGAGGCTGTACAGCCTGTTCTATTACTGCATTTACATAAGCAAGCCTTGGGATAACATTCGGCTTTGGGGCAACCAGTGAAACAAAAAATACAATTGAAAGGAAAATCACCATTGAGAAATAGTACCAGCGATTGATTGGGGCATTATGAGCCACTACTTCCGCTCTTTTCTTTCTTGTGCGCTCAAAATACAACAAAAAGAAAAGTATAATATATATTGCAAAATGTATTGTTATTCCTTTTGCCGTTTTAGCTGTATGTATTAAAAAAGGAATAAGACCTGTCAGAAAGACCACTGCCACTCGATAGCGAATTATTGTGAAATAGTAAATTGCCGAGGCATAACCGTAAACAACAAACAGAAAAACAAGAAGCTCCTTGTCTCCCATGGTTATGACAATCTGGCATATAAGCAAATACAAAAAGGAAAATGCAAAAAACAACAATATTTTTATTCTGCTGTGCTTTTGTGCAAAGTTGTAGGCTGCAAAAATCACACAGGTAAAAGCAATTGCCATAATCAGAATTCTTATATCAAACAAGCCAAACATTGATCTTGATGTCCAGTTTATTAAAGCCACGGATATCGCTATTGGTAGTATCTGCCTTCTTAGGCTGTGTGTACTATCCATTATTTTACCCCCTTAATTGTCCAATGCTTCTTGGCCTTTGATATACAGTCTATACCAAGACCTCTGAAATCTCGTCCCCAAGCCCAATTATCCACTGGTTCATTTTAGCTGCTCTCGGCTGCTCTTTCTCCCATCCTGCGGACTTAATAATATTCCCGGCATGCTTGATTGCAACCAAATCCACTGTCATTTTTAGCTCCTGCATTCCCTTCATTATCTCTGAGAGCTCATTGTCAAATGAAGCAGTAAACACTATGGCATCCCCTCCGGCAAAAATCCTGCCGTTGCCGCTGTGCATGGTAATGATCGAGGTAGGAAGACGTTCCTTGCTAAGTCGCTCCTTCGAAGGTAGAAATTTATATGCTGCAAGTCGATGCTGCATCCTAACAATTTGCTCTCTATCCTTAATCAAATAGCTCATCCACTCCCCATGTTCCAAAAGCCACACTTCTACGTCTCTTCCGGCTTTTATCAACATATCGGCAACAGATATAAGGGCATCCAAAATCTTGTCCTCCCTCTCGCCAGCACTTTCTGCCTTTTGTTTTGCCCCCTTTATGACAACAGGGTCAAGTATCAGCTTCTTTCTCGGAATACCCCGCCCCTCGTCCTTTCTCACCATAAACACATCCGTTTTTGCAGAAAGCTTCCAGTGAACCTTATGCAGGGGATCTCCGGGTTGGTACTCACGAAATTCATATCCGGGTTCTCCATTTAGACAGTTTAGAAAATTAAAATCGCTCAGCGCCGTACCCTCATCTTCGTTTGCAAACTGTGCCGAATCAAGCAAAAAAGCGCTGTTCATCTTAAGCTGAGAAATTTTATTTAATACTGTTATCTCTCTAGCTCCTTCCACCTTATTCTGCCTCTTCGAAACAGAAAAGCGAAAAAAACCTAGAAAATCTCTTATTTTAATATCCTTAACTCCAATTTCAGCTATTCCTCTATACTTTGCCCTGTACTCCAAGTTGATTATTTGGGTTTTATACGGCCCCAACGATACTATAGGGTTTGGATTGTCCAGAGGAAACAGATTTTCCGGAACAATAAACGATATATCGATAAGGGATATCGGAATCAAGGATTTGTTTCGAAGAAATAGGCTTATTCCCACAACACCACCCTTTTCCACCTGCGATGCATGGACCTTTTCATCAATTGAAATCTCCAGGCTCCTTAGCGATACAATAGAAAGAATCAAGGACAAAATGGGCGAAAAAATCAGCATGTAAAGCATCAACATACTGGTTTCATCCCCAAATATATATGTATATAAGAACATACCTATTAACATAAAAAGATACACTATATAGCTCATCAGACACTTCCTTCTATGCTATTATAATTAAATCACACAAAGGGAACCTCTGTTTTCTGAATAATATCACTTATAATATCCGATGCCTTTATGTTCTTCATCTTTGCCCCTTGGTTTATTATGATTCTATGGGACAATACCGGAACAGCCATCTTCTGTATATCATCCGGGAGGACATAGTCCCTTCCCTTTATAAACGCCCAAGCTTTTGAAGCTTTGTACAGATTCAGGCTTCCCCGGGGACTACATCCCAACACCACATTATTGTCTTTTCGGGTCATATCAACTATATTAATTATGTATTCTTTAAGGCAGTCCTCCACCCTTACTTCCTTTACCCTCTCCTTAAGCTCAATAAGCTCCTGGGTAGTGGTAACATGCTCAAGCCGATTTAGCGGATTTTCACTTCCGAACCTGTCAATAATTAATTTCTCTTCACTTCTATTGGGATAACCTATAGTAAGTTTCAAAAAGAATCTATCCATCTGAGCTTCTGGCAAAGGGTAGGTTCCAAAGCTTTCTATGGGATTTTGCGTAGCCAGAACCATAAAAGGATTGGGAAGCTTATATGTCTTTCCGTCTACTGTTACCTGAAACTCCTCCATTATTTCAAGGAGACTGGACTGGGTTTTCGGTGAAGTTCTGTTGATTTCATCTGCCAATAGGAAGTTGCACATTGCTGCCCCCTCCCGGTATTCAAACTGCCTAGTACCGGGATTAAACATCGAAAAACCCATTATATCGGAAGGCATTACATCGGGAGTAAACTGAACCCTGTTAAATTTACCGTTTACCGAACGGGCAAGAGTTGCAACCAGCTGCGTCTTCCCCACGCCTGGCACGTCCTCTATCAATACATGACCATCGCTTAATACCGCAACCAGAAGATGCTCAATAACTGATCTCTTACCAATAATAATCTTCTCAATATTATCTATTAACCTATTAATGGTACTGCTCATCTACCCGTCACCTCTTTTTTAAATTTTAACCGCCCTATAAAATAAGAAGTATTCATAACAGAAATACAAACCAATTACTTTGAAATTCTTGAAGATATTACAGCAATAATTATAGCAAAAAAATACTTCCTGTACACCCTTTTATATAAAACTGACTTCCTCTCATATATGCATCCTTTTGCGCAACTCTTCCTTTATATTGTTTCCCTGGAAAATTATTATGGCAGACAAAAATACAATACTTCCACCCACCGAAATCATAGAGGGGTATGTCACCTTGACAAGATCAAGCAAAATAAACAAAATCGGAACAATACCAAACAGCCCCCCCAGCAAAAAGTATGAAATATAATCTCTGGCACTAAGCCTTAGCACCTTCGCTGTTATATACATAACAATCATTGCTGCAATACACAAAAAAGGAACGACATAATCCAATGACCAACCCTTCCAGCCTATCTTCAAGTCCCAGAATATTACAAGTCCAGATACAATTATCACCTGCCACGTAATAGTCTTTGTAATATTATGCCTTTTTCGCAATACATAAACAAGACTCAGCCAAGCGCTTATCAAGCCCAATAAAACAAAACCGGGCCAATTTACACTGGTGGGAAATATCTTATAAACAAGGTAACTTGCCACAATTGCAACAACGGAGATAAAAACCAAAATTCGGACAAGTATATGTCTTCGATATGTAAGAGGGATTACAGGATAAATATCCTCTGCCTCTTCGATATTGCCATTATCCGGAAGAACATTCCCGCACAAAGGGCATTTTTCTTTTTTGTCTCGTATATAAACCTTGCAGTAATTGCAGTACATCATTCTTTTCAACTCCTACATATTTGACGAAATTTCAATTTTAATTCCCATTTCCGAAAGGGATTTGAAAAAATTCTTTAGAACCTCGGTTTCCTCAAATGGAGAACCAAAAGTTACCACCATTTTATCCCCATATGAGCACACCGCCAATTGGGGTCTTCTAACGTTGGGCACAACAATGAATTGACGTATATACCCGTCAAACTGGGATGGCATTTGAATCCTTCCCAAATTGGATATACATGCAGTAGTTCTTCTCTCTACCACTTCATCTGCAATACGGACAAAGAGATTTTTCAATGGTAAAGGCAACACCCTGGCAAAAAGATTTTTTTCAATGGACATCTGCCAGTTAAGGTGCTCGTTCAGCCTTTCTTCTGTCAGTTCTTTCCGAAAGCTTTCATTTAAGCTCTCGATTACTTCACTAAGATCCATACTGCCTTTACCGAAATTGTATTCAATATTCATTGTACTGAAAAAATTACTTGCTGTTTCCGACTTAAAATACTGCCGAAGATTAATAGGCACTGATAACACCAAGGAATAGTCTTTCTTGCGTACCGGCATATCCATATAAATTGAGCGAAGCAATATCGCCGATAAAAATACGGTCATCGTTGTGTTATATTTATGTGCTTCATCCAAGACAGCTTTCGCAGACATTGTACCTTCTATTATCTTTACTCTGTTTTCTTCAAATCTGGTTCCTTTCAGACGATACACTTTTTTAGACTTCTTTTTTTCTTTCTTGCTCTTTACTTGCTTTTTAAAATGCCGGCCCTGATAATACCGGTTGAAACTATCATCCTTTTTTTCACTGATGGAAGCATTGTAACTTAACTCCGGTATTTGGTCTGAAAACTCATCCCTATATTTAATTAACAAATAATAGTAGACCAGTGTCATCATAAACCTGAGGGCTCCTGTCCCGTCGGAAAGGGCATGAAACACTTCAATACTGATTCTTTTGTTATAATATAAAACTCGAAATAGCAATTTTCTTTCGTATTTTCTGTAAATCGGTGCGCAGACCGGTTTATCCTCCTTTTCAACCAAAGGATGAATATCGCTATTTTCAAGATAATACCAAAATATTCCTCTTCTCAAAACAGATCTATAATACGGAAATCTTTCAATCGTTTCATCCAGCGCCTGTTGTAAAATTTCCGGATCCACCTCTTCAAAAAATTCACATGAAAGCCTAAATACCTTTTCATCTTTCTCGCTGTATGTTGCCGCAAAATATTTAGAGGCATTATCCAGTCTGCTCCATTCTACTCTTTTTGAATGATTCATATCAATTCCTCACTTTGCCCATTGTAGCTGCTTAAAAACCAATTAATAATCTGAAAACTTCTGATTACATATTGAGATTTCCATGGCAAGGAAAAGAATCCATGGACTGCATCATTCATCCGATACAGCTTTACATTGTTTCCATACTCTTTCAATCGCATCCCGTATGCCTCACCCTCATCTCTTAAAGGGTCAAATTCAGCAGTGATAATCAAAGTATCCGGCTGTTTTGACAAATCTTGCGCCAATAAGGGTGCAAGATAAGGGCTAAGTTTATCCTCTTTATTGGGAGCGTACATATCCATATAATTCCGAATTTTTTCAGAAGTCAATAAATACCCCGTTCCATTCTCCCTTATTGAAGGAAAAGGAGAAGCTTCCGAGTGATCGTTATACGTAGACGGATATATCAATATTTGTCTTTTGGGCAAAAACTCTCCCCGGTCTCTTGCCATCAATGAAACTGCAGCAGCCAGATTTCCTCCTGCACTGTCACCAATCAAGGTGATATCTTCTGCTTTGCAATTCAATAAATTAAGGTTTTTAAAGAACTCCCTTGTTGTATTGTAGCAATCCTCAAATCCTGCAGGAAAGGGGTGCTCAGGAGCTAAACGATAATCTACAGAAATAACGGTATTCTTTGTTTGATTTGCCATGTTGGAGCAAACATGGGTGTATGAATCAATATTTCCGGTCACCCACCCTCCACCATGAAAAAAAATCAGAATACCGGAAGTTGGCTTTCTTTTGGGATAAAAAAAACGCACTGGAACCTTTCTGCCACCCGCAACAACTTCACGGTCCGTTACCTTGCATCCGTGTCTGGTGCAAACTCTCACTGCATTAGTGAATTTGCGGTAAATTTTGTAGTTCTTTTTCAGGTTATTGCCGCAATAAGACAAAGCTTTTAAAGCCATCCTTTTATAACGGTTCATCCTTTGTATATCCTTTCTACGACAACTTAGCACAGAGTTATATAATCTATTATATCATTTTTTCAAAAAAACAGAAATATTATCCTCAAATCTATTCACGGCTAACGCATGAATATCATCTCCAGCCAATCCTTTGCTACCAGAACATAAAGATTATTTAGTAGAAACAGATTTACCAAACAATATATTATTAAGATAGTTTACATCCCTATCTATAGTTTTATAGGTACCATAGTCAAAATCAAACCAATCAACAGTAAATGAAGTAATTATTGATAAAAAAGTTCGCGTTCAGCAAAGTTGAACACATTTTAGTTTTGTTTGTTGTCGCAAAATTAAAACCATTCGCTCATAATCCAATACTTTTTTAGTATATCTGGCAAACTGATTGGATATCTAAAACTATTCCTAAAAAAGATCTTTCATGAATTTATAACCTTAACATACATTTTTATTAAGCACCTCCGTAAAGTTGTATTGCAGTATTTTGATTTCAATTTTCAATACCCAAATTCATATTATTGACTTGCTTCTAATCATCGCCATCTTCTAACACTATTAACCAATTTATTTCATTTCATATAACACTTCAACAAAAATAATATGATATGTTGTATTCTTTGTCAACTTATGTATTAATGACTGGACACAAAAACTATATTTGACACACATTTTTACAAAATGTTATACTCTTTTCTATGGATGTATTCCAAAAAAAGATAATCTAGTTTATTGGTCTCTTCTTGATGACTATCATAGGTAAAGGCTCTAAGTGGTGTATTCAACTGCATAATACTTCTTGCCGTATACTACATATGCTGCAATAGCATATTTTAATAAATTCTTTTCCAAATTCTTGGTTGGAGATAACATCCATGAGTTAGCAGTGCCCTATGTTGGTTGCAATATTGACATAAACTATCTAAATTAATATAATTTTTATATTCTAAATTATAGGGTGGCTTAGTATGATTGTTCACAAGAATAAACCTAAAAATATTATATATAGGCAGATTGATATTTTAAAAGCTACTGTACTGGCTACATACAAGGAATGGGCAGCCTATAGAAGCCACATGGCTATCTCTATTTTTGTAGGACCTGTAACTTTCCTTGTGCAAGTATTTATCTGGAATGCCGTTTATTCCACCGGTAATACGGTATCAGGACTTACCTTGAATCAAATAATTACATACTATGGAGTTGTTACAATTATAAACTATTTGACTTATGATTCTGCAGACTGGAATCTTCAAATGCTGATACAAACGGGAAAATTCATTACTTTTATGCTTCGTCCCGTTTCCCACTGCTATTATGCTTTTTGTCAGAAACTAGGCCATAGGCTTCTGGCATTATGGGTTGAGTTTATACCGGTTTATCTTTTATTCCTACTTGTATTTAAAATAAACCTTGTACCGGCCGACCTGTTTTGGGCGCTAATTTCTATTACCTTAGGGTTTATTTTAATGTTTTTAATGAATTATTGCATAGGTATAACCGGTTTCTGGCTCACAAAGACAGAAGGACTGCGAAGAGCTTTTATCCTCTTGAGGGATCTTTGTGCGGGCGTTCTGGTTCCCCTCACGCTGTTTCCGGGCTTTATGCAAAAAATACTGTTTTTTCTTCCGTTTCAATTCATCACATACGTGCCTACAAGGGTTTTCATCGGCTCATACGAGCTGGCCGGTATAAGTCTTCCTATTCCCTATGTTGTTGGGATGCAGGCAGGGGCTGTAATAGTCATGTTTTTAGTATATAAGCTTTTATGGTTCCTTGGTATTAAAAGATTTACGGGGGTGGGTGCATGATATCGGCTATAAAAATGCATTTGCAGGGGATAAAAACTGGCTTGGCAGTTAGAATGGCATATCGCGCCGACTTCATTATCAGCGCCTTTATCATGCTCATATCAGAATTTTTTGGGCCACTTCTAACATATTTGATATATAACAACGAAGCCTCGCTTCCCGGTTGGAGCATGTATGAAGTATTGCTTATTCAGGGAGTATTCCTTTTGTCTAAAGGTATTTCTTTCCCTTTCTTCTTCGGTATTGTGTGGAACACATTAGATAGAGTTCAGAACGGAACGTTTGACCTTCTCCTCATTAAGCCAAGATCAGTACTCCAGATGGTTATTGTAACAGGGTTTGATTCAGAGGACTTGGGAAAGCTCATAGGAGGTCTCGCTTTGACAGGCATTGCTCTTTATCGTTTGCCCCGTCCGGGCCTTTCTGAATGGGTTGCCTTTATTGGCTTATTTGTTATATCACTGGTTGTAATGTTTGGCTTTGCACTAATACTTGCGGGTTTGGGAATTGTGTGGATAGGCAACTACAGGGTATATGAAATTTTCTCCTCAATAGCCAATTTCGGTATGTATCCTGCTTCAATTTTTTCAAAATCTCTCCAAACAGTCATTACTTCAGTAATTCCTGTAGCTATGCTTGGATTTATCCCGGCATCGGCCTTACTGGGAAAGCCGTATGAAAACACTTTGTACGCAGTGATCATTAGTTTCATGTTTTTATTTGCAAGCTTACTGTTCTGGAATACAACGCTAAAAAAATATACTAGTTCTGGTGGTTGATGTTATGATTATAAAAGTAGAAAACCTTACAAAAATCTATAAGACTTATGAGCGGGGAAACACATTCAGAGAAGCTGTTTACAGTCTCTTTGTCCGTAAGCCGAAATATGTGGAAGCCCTAAAAGGTATCTCCTTCAACATAGAAAAGGGCGAACTTCTGGGCTTTTTGGGACCTAACGGTGCGGGTAAATCAACGACACTGAAGGTATTAACAGGAATACTGTTTCCTACCGATGGCAAGGTTGATATTATGGGTTATATACCTTGGAAGAACAGGAAAAAGTATGTGGCTCATATTGGTGCCGTATTCGGGCAAAAATCACAGCTTCTGTGGGACATACCTCCCATTGATGCCTTTTATCTGAACAAAGCTATATACTCTATTCCCGATAAAAGCTTCAAAAAGACTATGGACTATATGGTGGATCTCCTTGATGTCGGGGATTTGATAAAAAAGCCTACAAGGCTTCTTTCTCTTGGGGAAAGAATGAAATTCGAATTTATTATGGCAATGCTTCACAACCCCGAAATTGTGTTTCTCGACGAACCAACAATAGGACTTGATGTTATTGCGAAGGATAGAATCCGGGAATTCATTCTTCAGATGAATAAAGAGGGCGTGACTTTTATTCTTACCACTCATGATCTTGATGATGTGGAGCGCCTTGCCAAAAGGGTTATAGTTATCAATCATGGGCAAACGGTATTTGACAACTCCATCGATGCCCTGAAAAATCACCTTGGAGATAAAAAGGTGTTATCAGTATCCACCCACAGCCCATTGCCATCATTGGAAATGCCCGGGATACTGGTGAAAAACAAAATATCCGAATACAATGTCGAGCTTGAGCTTGACGTCGCTAAACTGGAGCTTAATAAGTTTATTGATTATATAAATAAAAGCAGCACAATAAACGATTTGTCAGTTCAGTCGCTTCCAATAGAAGATGTAATGAAAGACCTGTATTCATAATACTTTTTCATTTATATATTTTGCAAAAAACATTTTACATTTATTTCGAGTGCAAAATGTTTTTTCAAGCAAATATCTGTAACTCAAAGCCTCTTGGTAACATAGAATATTATGTAAACCCATCAATACAAGTACGCAACTGCCTTGTAATAGAATTTTTTAGAATATTCAAGGCAGTTTTTGAAGCAAGAGGTGATTCTAATGCCCGACAGTGTTACCATGGCTAACTACAATATAAGCTTTTCAGGTCAGGTGGAAAATCCCGGTGATAGTACTCAGACCTGGGTCTACCGCATAACAAAAATTGGAGAACCTTTTCCCCAGATAAATCTCTGGGTTCTGGTTCTCTGCACTGATCCCAAGCATCATGTCATATCATCGACCGGCACTGGAACTGTTGAATTGGGAATCTGTCCATCATGTTTTTCCGGTATTACCAATACCATAATATGGAAAGACCTTAATAATGAAAACGTAAACGGATTTTACTCCTTTACAATCAAGGGTTGCTTTGAGCCAGCCGACATTCCTGTATTTCTTTCTACTGGAAACACCTTAAATACAGGTCTAATTACCGGCCCCAGCTGTCAGCCTATGGAACCTCACAATGACAAATTTTATATTCTGTAATAATCAATAAAAGGTTACCGGAAGATTTCCGGCAGCCTTTATTGCGAATTGCTTATATACGTTTTTACATCTTCTTACTTTATTCTTTACTTTCTAAATAATTCCGGACCATACAATATTCCGAAGGTTAATAACTGCTTCTGCCTCCCAGCCAACATCCTCTTCCAAAGGACAGATATACGCAAACACCATGTTTTCCACCGGATCCATGTACAAACCACTAAGACCTGCACCCTCATGGGAGAAAGATCCCGGTGAAAGGAAGGTATTGTTTGAGTAAACATTCATACCAAGACCGTACTCCATCTCTACCCCTCCTGCACTCCAGCAGTAGTTGCGAACACCTTTGAGCTGGTTTCTGGTCATGCTCTCTACAGCTTTTCTAGAAAGAATCCTCACGCCGTTTAACGTACCTTTATTAATCAGCATCTGGCCCAGCTTCTGTAAATCTTCAAGAGTAGAATACAAACCGCCTGAGCCTCTTGGCGCAGCCCATTTTGGCCTTTTTTTATCTTTTTCAAACCAATGCATATCCTCTTCACTTGTAAAGCAAACTCTGTCAGTAAGCTCTTCAGGAACGTCAAAAAAAGTGTTATTCATCCCCAGAGGCTTTACTACATTGTCTATTATGTACTTTTCCGCATACACTCCCGACGCTCTTGTTATTATCTCCGACAATATGGTAAAACCTGTAGATGAATATCTCCACTCTACGCCAGGTTCAAGCAATAAAAAATCTCTTAATGAATCTTTTATCCAATTTTTAGAGTCAAACCAACGCCAATCCAGCGGATAGGGTTCAAAAAATGCCCCGGGATCCGGCCTTATCCCCGATGTATGAGTCAAAAGATGAAATATATTGATTTTCTCATGCACAGGAGTTCTAAACTCTTCGATTATTTCAGCAACCGGCTGGTCAAGACGAATTTTCCCCTTCTCAACCAGTTGGAGTATTGAAATCGCTACAAATACCTTTGTTATTGATGCTATCAACCTTATGGAGTCCGGCTGAAAATCCTTTTTGTCATCATTGTATAGTAGCTTTCCCATAGAGTTATGTGCAAATATTTTGTTGTCCTTTGAAATTATGTAGGCCGCAGCTTGAAGTCTCTTTCTTCCAATAAGGTTTGATAAATGCCCGTCAATAGTTTCAATTGCATTAGACAAATAACCGACATTTTCGGGTTTAATGCCTGTCTCCTTTCGAAGTATGTTTATGCTTTTCTCTTTTCCCATTAGCTTCGCCTCCATATTTTTCTCGGTATGCGTTTATCTATGTTTTAGATATATGCATATTATTTTATCATAGTTTAATATGCTTTGAATATGCAAAAAATAAATAAAGTAGTAAATAAGCAATACAATTCTTGACACCCTTGTCTATGTTATAGTAATATAGGATAACCTTAATACTTAATAAATTTTGCAGTATAGGAGAAAACATAGAATATGAGAGATAAGTGGAATAAGAATATAGTACTTTTTTTGGCCAGCCAGACCATATCACTTTTCGGTACTTCGCTGGTACAGTATGCAATAACATGGTATATCACACTAAAAACTCAATCCGGTGTAATGATGACCATATCAATTATATGTGGTTTTCTGCCTACCTTTTTTCTTTCGCCCTTTGGGGGCGTATGGGCCGACCGCTATAACAGAAAAATTCTTATTATTCTGTCAGACTCATTGATTGCAATATCAACATTGGTTTTGGCTCTATTGTTTTTTATGGGCTATGACTCCTTAGGGCTTCTCTTTGTAATGTCTGCCATACGAGCCTTTGGGTCGGGAATTCAAACACCGGCCATAAATGCATTTATACCGCAGCTTGTCTCTAAGGACAATCTTACCAGTATAAATGCTACAAACAGCAGTATACAATCTCTTGTTATGCTAATATCCCCTATGATTAGTGCTGCCATCATGTCTTATGCTCCAATTGAAACAATATTCCTTATTGACGTTTTCACCGCAGCCATAGCTGTTATAATACTTATGTTGTTTTTACACGTTCCTGTTCATGCAAAGGCTTTAAGCAAACAGGAAGCCAGTTATTGGAGTGATATGAAAAAAGGTCTTTCGTACATCAAAAACCACAGTTTTCTTAAGACATTCTTTTTATACAGCACATCCTTCTTTCTATTGATTTCACCCGCTGCCTTTCTAACGCCTCTCCAGGTGGCACGTAGTTTCAGCGATGATGTTTTGCATCTTGCAGCAGTTGAAATCACCTTTTCTGTAGGCATGATGCTAGGTGGTATTACCATTGCATCTTGGGGAGGATTTAAAAACAAGCTTTTTACCATGGCGCTAGCAAATCTTGTGATAGGATGTTGCACCTTTGCCTTGGGAATTGTTCCCATCATGTGGATTTACCTGTTTTTCATGCTTTTAACAGGAGTTTCGGTGCCTTTCTTTAATACAACATCTACAGTTTTATTGCAGGAGAAAGTTGAAGAGGATTATTTAGGAAGGGTATTTGGAGTTCTTTCAATGATATCGAGCATTATGATGCCAATGGCAATGCTTGTTTTTGGTCCACTGTCGGACAGAATTAAAATAGAATTTTTGCTTATTGCCACAGGTGCGCTGATGGCTCTACAGAGCATTTTAATGTACAGAAACAAAACACTGATTGAAGCAACAAAGCCGTCATCAATCGCTGAACAATCCCCTTAAAGTATAGTTATTGATTATTTATATTCTTAATTATTCTTATGATATCTGTGGGGTCTTTGGCTAAAAAATCCGGATTGCCCGTCAGTAGAAGATCGGGCGATTCGAACCCCCATGTGACAGAAATTATCTTCACCTTGGCTTTCTTACATGCCTCAATATCCCTTAGCTCGTCGCCTATATATAATATATCATCTTTATCAAGGCTGTTTTTTTTGATAAAGGAATTTATAACGTGATGCTTCCCAAAAATATTTTTTGAAGAATATATACTCTTGAATATATCCAAGTCATTTCTTTGCAATACCTCTTTTATTGTACTTTCTGTATTTGATGATATAATATGTAAACTATATTTTTCTTTGTCAAGAGTATGCAATACCTCTTTCATTTTATCAAATACCTTTATCTTAGATATATTATCTTTAAATTTCTCATTTACCTTATGTGCCAATAAAGGTATCTGTGCTAAAGTTATACCAAGAACATTGCATTTCTTAGCAATAGGCAATTTACCCAACTCTATAAGATCGGATGGATTTAACTTTTTGAAATTATATTCTTCAGCTATTTCATTATATATTTCAATTCCTATTCCCACTGAATCAACTATTGTTCCGTCAAAATCAAATATAAGTGTATTCACCATATCATTCCACTGCCTTTCATATCTTATTGCCCTAATATCTTATCGACTTATTCAAAACTTTTCTCCAATCTCAAAGTATAATCTATCCTCAGCTTAAAATCCATTAAAAAGAAGCAAGCTACATCCCTTTATTATATTCTATTCTTCATAAAAATAATAGCATAATTTGCCATCAAATATCTACCGGAACATAAAACAAGCCCGGCAGATAATGCATATCCGCCAGGCTACAGAATTCTTATATATTTTGACTGTTAAATAGTCCACTGATTGTTTATGATACCCACAAGATACCAGGTGCCCTCATACTCTTCAAATACCAATCTAAGACTTCTCCAATCAAGGCCTTCATAATCGGGGTTGAATCCTGAGAAGTAATACTCTACTACTATAGGATTATCATATACTTCAAACTGGTTTTCAAGCATGTTTCCGCTGCTTAACACCTCATTGTATCCTATCTTTTCAGCATCTTTAAAATCTGCCGGGTATATGAACTTTTCATAATATTCACCGGGAGTTAGAGAAATATCATCTCCGGTACCGTCATACTGCCCCCATAAGTAATCCTTTTTATCCTCAAAGAAATTTTGAATCTCGTCTTTTTTGAAAACCAAATCATTTTCCAATGAAACATAAGTATAAGGAGTAAACCTCACGCCCTTAACCGGATGGGTGAGTTCTGAAATAGTTTTGGCATCCTTCACACTTATTGCATTAATGAGCTTGTCTGCTGTTTCTTTGATAATTTCCTTAGCCAATTCCGATTCTATAATATCACTCTTTTCACTAACGCCCAATTCAAACTCTACTACTGTTGACAGCTGGCTTTCCTCAATCTTTTCTTCTTCTTCGCCCTGTATAACCATAATTTCAATCTTTGCCTGGTATTTACCCGTTGTCAGCTTGTTTCCCTCTTTATCTGTCATATCCCATTCATCCTGCCATTTTATAGCTTCACCCGGGTTAATGGTTTTTGGTACTAGCGCCAGTGTAAAGAATTTACCCTCGGAAAATCTATATACTTCGTTGCCTTTCTCATCGGTGATAGTCACTTCAAACTGCTGACCGGAACCAAACATCAGCTCCTTTGCTTCCGTATAATGACTCATTAACTCAAAATCAAATACTACCTTGTCATCCTTTATTTCATAATTTCCTCTGGTTTCAAATCTCTCCTTGGCTATTGGCTGAACATTAGCTTCCTTCTCTTTTTCTATAGACTCAGCAGTATTAAATATCAAGGTAGCCAATTCACCATATGTAACGCTGGTCTTGGGGTCAAAAATGCCTTCGCCTCTTCCTTTAGCTACATCTTTCATATACGCTACCATAATAGACTGATAATATTTTGTGTCCACTTCTCCCAAATCTACATAGATAAGCATTTTAATTACGGGTATTTTATCAAGATCCTTTCCTGTTTTGTCAGCCCATATTTGCATCAATTCATGAACAACAGCTTCTCTTGTCACTGAATCCGGTGAACCGTTGTAGTTTTCGTCTAACACAAGCTTTACCAGTTTGTCAAAATCCTTTGCTTCAATAATAGAATTTAAATTCTTCCCGCCAAATACTTCCATAACATCGTAGTTCTTTGACAATTGATCTATAAAACCTTCAGACCAATGCTTCATTTGATAGCTTATGGGCATAACTTCCACATCTTTAGCTGATACGGGCATTATATTTGCTGTTTCTGCAAATGATGTAGCGGTAAAAACTGAAGTTATTGCCATCGGTAATATAAAACTTCCTATAACTTTCTTTTTCATAAGATAACCTCCATTATTTTTCATTGCTAATATTATAGACGACAATAAATATAATTATGTTCCCTACAAATGATATAAAAAAATAAAAACGCCTGAAAAAACTCAAGCGTCTTTATTTCTTAATGAATGGAGCCACCAGGCGGACTCGAACCGCCGACCCGCGCATTACGAATGCGCTGCTCTACCAACTGAGCCATGGTGGCATCGGCGTATTACATTATTTGACTTATATTAAAATATTAATTCCAAAAAATTATTTTGTCAAGAACAATACTTTCTATTTTTTCCGCTAATCAAAGCCAAAACCGCCATATCATCCATTAATGTCTTATTATTTTTCATTATTTCAGCACTTTTTTTGCTATTTCCTTTACATTAAACTTTACCTTTTCCTCATCTATAGTCTTAAGCTCTCCCTTTTCCATGACAATATTGCCGTCAATTATTACCGTATCAACATCCGCAGCCTGAGCAGAATATACTACAGCCGCAGCAATGTCGTTTACGGGACACAAATGAGCTTTATCCATATCTATAAGGATCAGGTCGGCCTTCATTCCCTTTGAAACCTCTCCAATCTCACCTTCAAATCCAAGTGCCTTTGCTCCGTTTACAGTTGCCATCTTTAGTGCACTGGAAGCGCCAATCAATGTAGGATCCATGTGAACCCCTTTATGTATCAGCGCCGCCAGATGCATCTCCTCCATCATGTTAAGGTTGTTATTGCTTGCCGCACCATCCGTTCCTAAAGCTACGTTGATACCATTTTTAAGCATCTCATCTACTTTCGCTATTCCACTGCCCAGCTTTAAATTGCTGGTGGGATTGTGAATTACATTCACACCCTTCTCCTTGATTATCTCCATATCCCTGTCGGACAAATGCACACAGTGGGCTGCTATTACCGGAACATCAAAAATCCCGGTCTCATAGCAAATTTCCGCAGGACTCATTCCATACTTTTTGATGCTGTCTTCCCGCTCTTTCAATGTCTCCAGCACATGTATATGAATGCCTGTATTGATCTGTTTTGCAATTTCTGCCGACATCCTCAATGAAGGCTCATCAAAAAGGTAAACTGAATGAACCTCAACATAGACCTTTATTCTTCCATTAAAGCTGTTGTTCCACTTTTTGAAATATTCAAAACAGCGAATAGCATCATCCACACTTCCATTGCCGTCTTTAAGGGGACTTCTGCAAAGGTTCGCCCTTATGCCCGTCTCCGAAACGGCCTTTGCCACCTCTTCCATGTGAAGATACATGTCAGCAAAGGTGGTGGTACCTGTCCTTATCATCTCAGCTATTCCCAACAACGTGCCCCAATATATATCTTCCGGTGTAAGCTTTTCTTCTACGGGAAGCACATTGCCAAAAAGCCATTCCTCCAAGGCAAGGTCATTTCCAAAATTCCTAAGTATTGTCATTCCGCTGTGGGTATGGGCATTTACAAAGCCCGGCATAACCACTTTTCCTTTAGCGTCAATGACTTGGTCGGCCCTAAAGTCCCTCGCAGTGTCTTCATTAGTATCTATAAAGTCAATATAACCATCCTTTATGCCCAAAAACGCATCGTGCAACACATTCTTTGAATCATTGCAGGTAATAATGTCGGCATTCTTTATCAATATATTCACAGAAATAAGTCTCCTTTATATACTAATACATCAACTATTAATATTTCCGGTTAATTTAGCACCAACTATCCAGATATTTTTTCTGTTCCTCGGTAAGTTCATCTATTGTTACTCCCCAGGATTTCAGCTTCATTAACGCAACCCTTCTGTCAATTTCCTCAGGCACGTCCAGCACCTTTTTCCCGAGATTTGAATAATTCTTGAGCACATACTCTGCACTCAACGCCTGAAGAGCAAAGCTCATGTCCATAATTTCTGCCGGATGCCCGTCTCCAGCGGCAAGATTCACAAGTCTTCCTTCTGCAAGAAGATTTATCCATCTGCCATCTTCCATCATGTATCCCATAATGTTCTTGCGCTGTTCTTCCTTACGGACAGCCATTTCTTCCAGCTCCGCCACACTGACTTCAACATCGAAATGTCCGGCATTGCATAGTATAGCTCCATCCTTCATTACTTTGAAATGGTCACGATGTATTACCCTGCTGCAACCGGTCACGGTAATAAACAGATCACCTATCCTTGCCGCATCTTCCATAGGCATAACCTTGTATCCGTCCATGATAGCCTCAGCCGCCTTTATAGGATCAACCTCACATACAATAACATTGGCAGCCAATCCCTTAGCTCTCATGG
The DNA here is from genome assembly GCF_004102745.1 of Acetivibrio mesophilus. Lineage (GTDB taxonomy): Bacteria > Bacillota > Clostridia > Acetivibrionales > Acetivibrionaceae > Hungateiclostridium > Hungateiclostridium mesophilum. The sequence continues at coordinate 127,218 of NZ_RLII01000003.1, forward strand.
CAATGCCCTTACCGCACCATCCGTAGCCGACTACAACAACATTTTTTCCGGCCACGATGAGATTGGTGGTTCTGTTTATGCCATCCCACACCGATTGTCCCGTACCGTATCTATTGTCAAACAAATACTTGCAGTAGGCATTATTTACTGCCACCATAGGGAATCTCAATACCCCTTCTTTTTCCATTGCCTTAAGCCTTATAACACCTGTTGTGGTCTCCTCACATCCCCCCATTACATGAGGCAGAAGCTCGGTCCTTTTAGTGTGCAATAAATGTATAAGATCTCCTCCATCATCAATAATGATGTTTGGCTTGTATCCCAATGCAAGGTTCAAGTGCTCGTTAAACTCCTCATCTGTAGCATTATACCATGCGTAAACATCGAGTCCGTCTTCCACGAGGGCAGCAGCGACATCATCCTGAGTCGATAATGGGTTGCTTCCCGTTACGGAGACTTCTCCACCTCCTATAGCAAGGAGCTTTGCCAAATACGCCGTTTTTGCCTCAAGATGGACAGATACCGTAATCCTTATTCCGTCAAAAGGCTTTGTTTTTGAAAACTCTTCCTCAAGGCTTCTTAGAAGCGGCATGTTTTTCCTTACCCAATTAATTTTCTGCTTACCGGATTTTGCAAGGCTAATATCGCGAATAACACTTTTCATATTTTATACCTCCCAGGCAGATATTACTCTTTTAACCAAAAGAGTGAAATTATTTTCGGCTTCTTTTGCTGTTCTCATAACCTCTTCATGATTTAACGGTTGATCGAGAATTCCTGCTGCCATATTGGTTATGCACGAAATTCCCAACACATTCATATTGGCATGTCGAGCGGCAATAACTTCTGGAACCGTAGACATACCGACGGCATCGGCTCCCAATATACCAAGGGCCTTTATCTCTGAAGGCGTCTCATACATAGGACCTTGGGCGAAAGCATAGACTCCTTCTTTGACATTTACCCCTACATCCGAAGCGGCCTTCTTGCATATTTCAATAAGTTTCGGACTGTATGCTTTGCTCATGTCCGGAAACCTTAATCCAAACTCATTTATATTTTTGCCTCTTAATGGGGATGGAGCAAAAAAGCTTATGTGATCTTTGATAATCATCAGATCTCCCGGTTTAAAATTTCTGTTTATTCCACCAGAAGCATTTGTGACAATAAGATTGTCTATTCCCAGCATTTTGAAGACCCTGACTGGAAAAACAATCTGGGAAACATCATATCCTTCATAGTGATGAAAACGCCCCTTCATGGCAATTACGCGACGGTTTCCCAAAAGTCCGTATACAAATTTGCCGGCATGTCCTTCAACTGTAGTCAATGGAAAGTTCGGTACATCCTTATAATCAATCTCAATGCTGCTTTCAATCTCATCCGCCAAAGGACCCAAACCCGAACCGAGGACAACAGCAATCTGCGGCGTTTCCTTTATTATCCCTTTAATAAACGAGGCAGTTTCTAAAGCTTTTTCGTAGATATTGTCCATTTTCAACCTCCTTGAGGATATAGTATTATACAGTATGTATTTTTCTTATAAATCTATTGTTTTATTTATTACCATAAATTAAACATACACTAAATTATAGTATCATATATTGACACAAAAAGACAAGGTTACTTTTCCAAAAAAGACGCACAAAACCGGATAGATCACATTCTGGCAAGTTTTTCTCTTTTTGACCTTACGAAAAATATTGCACCAAAAACAACAATCCAAACAAGAATAATTAGAGCATTGGCGAAAAATACCTGTCTTATTCCAATAAAGTCACTGAGTGCACCTCCGCCTATACTTCCAATTATTTTAGACAACCCCACACCTACAACAGCATTTATAGTCTGTCCTGATGCCTTCAATTCACTAGGAACTTCGTTATTTATATAGATTGACATGGAATAGGCCAAAACTATAAATGTAAAACCATGAAGAATTTGGAGTGCAAGTATCACATAAATGTTGTCAACCAAACCGAATGCCGCCCATCTTATAATCGATACAAATGCGGCCCCGAACAGTGTCAGTTTAATTCCCAATCGTTTTATTATGCCATCGCCAATAATAAGAAAAAGTACTTCGCTTATCGATGCAATAAATATCGCCCATCCAATAATGGTGTTATCTGCACCCATGCTTTTGTAGTAAATTGAAAAGAAGGAATTATAAAAACCTATGGAAGTATGAACAGCAATTGTAAGCCCAATAAGCAGCACAAGCTCCCGATTCTTGAAAAGCTCAAGTATGGAAAGCTTATTCTGATTTGACTGATGCCCCTTTACAGTCGGCATCCTGAATATTGTCAAAAACGTCATAATCCCCATTACAAAGCATATAAGGAAAATCCCGTTGACATTTTTCTTTGTCAATACCCCTGCAAGAACTGCCATAACTGCATACCCCAATGTTCCCGCAAGCCTTATAGGACCATATTTCCATCGGGTAGCAGTAATATATTCCAATGTAATAGCATCCCCTATCGGAACAATAGGTGTCTGAAAAAAGGCATAAACAACCATTACCGCGAATATATAATAGTAATTGCCCGAAATACCAAACAGCAAAGTGCCTAGGCTGCTAAAAAGCACTAAGGTTTTTAGTACATTGTTCTTCGCTTTTGCTCGGTCACTTATTACGCCCCACATGGGTTGAGCAAAAAGACCGACAAAGGAGCTTATCGAAAGTAATGTTCCTATATCAGTATTGTCGTAACCCAGCTCATCCAGATACACAGGCATAAATACGCTAAAGACAGCAAATCCCATATAAAGCAAGGAATAGAATAAAATAAAAGAATACGGGTATTTTTCAGAATGTTTAAGATTATCCAAAATGATCCTGCCCCTTATTTGATTTTTTAGAAGCTTATATTAAGATATTCTACACCTACAAGAATTCGATGTCCAGAAATAAAAATGCAAGCAAAAGGCACCAAAAAAAAACAGTCCCTTCTGACCCAAGTCTTGAGGTCGGAAAGAACTGTTTTAATTCACTTAAGCGTCCATTAAAGCAACTCTTTTTTCCTCGTCACATATAATGAGCTTTCTTTTATTATCAATGTTTGTAATGAGCATGACCTTTCCGTCCCAGAGATCAACTATATGTTTCAAGGTCTCATATGCATAACTCAATTCAATTTCCCTGCCATCATATTCATGTTCTAAAATCAGTGTATTGTCCTTTTGCACCCATTCCGACACCTTTATAACAGGTATGCCGGAAAGCCCCACACTATTTGCTATTGTATCTCTTATACTTTCCCAACCTTCTTCGTCAGATACTTCTGTTATGATATAGCTGCTGCCGATCTTGGTATATTCAAAGAGATTCATTTCCTCACAAAGCTCCCGGGTAAGATACCTTCTTATAAAGGACTGATCCCTTTCAATTTCTCTTACTTCAAATATTATCTGCGGGTTGTCTTCATGCCTTTTTCTTAGGTCTTCAAAAATTTTAAATCCAATATAATAAGGATTCAACTGTCCTAAGAGGGGCCTTATAACTTGATTGTGCCTTTTTAAAAACTCTAAATGAAGTCCTTGTTCAAGGTTTAGCTTATTTAATATGTTATAATGCCAAAAGCTTGCCCATCCTTCATTCATTATCTTGGTCTCAATCTGAGGAAGAAAATACAGTGTCTCCTCTCTAACAATGCTAAGAATATCCCGCTCCCATTCTGAGAGCTTACTGTACTTCATAATAAACAAAAGCATATCCTCTTCGGGTTCAACAGGAATCTTCTTAAAATCCGGAGGCACTTCCTCATCTTTTGGCCTAGGCTCTAGCAGAGGATACTCGCTTTTAGGCCTTCTATACCTTTGGAGCATCTCCCTTCTTTTCTCTTCCTGGGACAGTACCTTTACACCGATATTGCGCGATATCTGATACTTTATAGCATGAGCAGCGTTCAGTATTTTTTCCACTTTGGCATAACCTATCCCCGGGTCTTGTATATACTCTCGAATCCTATTTGCATGGTTTTTAAACATCTCTACCGTGTCTTTGGCCCTTGTGCCAAGTTTAAAAAGCCGGTTGTTCTTAAAAAAGTCGTTGTGCCCGTAAACATGGGCTATAGTCAATATCTGCAAAAGCAGTGTATTGTCTTTCATAAGATAGGCTATGCACGGGTCCGAGTTTATAACCATCTCATAAGGCAATCCGGTTAAATTGTATTTGTGAAGGGTTTTGGTTCGCTCATAGTTCTTTCCATAGCTCCAATGAGGGTAGTGCGAAGGCATACCTACATAGGTTTCATAGCCAATCATATCCTCGTAGCTACATATTTCAAACTCTTGCTCATAATAATCAAGGCCTTCGGCACGGGCTATCTCTTCTATTTTCTCATTCCATTCAAGTAATTCCTGCATGCTGTATTCAGTCATCTTTTCACCCCCATTTGCATCCGTTACTCTCCCTCTTTTTCAAGGAGCTTCTTTAATCCCGGAAGCACGTCATCCTTACTGGTCATTGTAATGATAGAAAAGTTCTTCCTTTTGATACTTTTCTGGAACTCATTTTTAATTGTACTGCCGGAAGAATAATAGCCCGGAACTATTTCACCGTATCCGAACAAATTGCAAATATCGCAAAGCTTTTGCCCGAGTTCAACAGCTCTTTTATTGTCCTCAGACCAGTTGTCGCCGTCACTGCAGTGAAAAGCATATATATTCCAGCTATTAGGGTTATATCTCTGCTCGATTATTTCTAGCGCCTTTTCATAGCCGCTGCTGATATACGTCCCCCCCGATTCACCCCTATGGAAAAACTCGTTTTCATTGACTTCTTTCGCAGTGGTAGTATGGGCTATGAAAACAACATCAACATTGGCATATTTTAATTTAATAAACTGGTACAGCAGGAAGTAAAAGCTCCTGGCCAGGTATTTTTTTGTCTGATCCATAGAACCGGAAACGTCCATAATACAGATAACCACCGCATTAAAGTCCTTCTTGCGATCTTCTCGAACTCTCCTATATCGCAAATCATCCTCACTAAAAGGAAATCTCTTTTTGCTGTCATCTTCTATGTTCTGTACTATATCATCTTCTTCTCTTTCTTCTTCCGAATCGATTAAGCTTCTATTATTTCTTAGATATCCTTGCTTTCTTTTTATTTTTTCAATAACGGAACGCTTCTTGGCAAGCCTTGGAGGTATGCCTTTTCGCTGATAGCCAAGGTTTTTATAGCTTCTGATGGATTCTAGTTCTGCAATCTTCTTTTTATCTATATCCGGAAGGTTCATATCATCAAACAGATAATTTATGAGTTCCTCAATGGTAATCTCTGTCTCATAAATCTCTTCCCCTTCCTGATTTCCAGCCTGCCCGGATCCCTGCCCTTTTTTACCTGCCTTCTCCCCACCGATTTTTTCTCCGCGCTTTTCACTTCCATCCCCAGAACCGGCAGAAGGACCGTTTTTTCCGTATACAAACTGGTATTCCTTAATACCCTTTATGGGTATTTTTATTTTTTTGTCCTTGCTCTGTCCGATGATGCTTTCCTCTGCAATGATATTGCCAATATTCTTTTTTATAGATTCTTCAACCAATTCCTTGTGGCGCCGCCTGTCTTCAGCTGCCCGGTCCCTGCCGCTGTTGACATATTCCCTGAAAATAGCCATCTATATCACCCCCGGTTTGTTTTTGCTGGATTAAGGGGTTTAATCCTTCCACAAATTGTTAGCCGCATACTTCAAAATAACATTGCAGCAATGGTCGCAGTATCCATTCTTTTTCATCTCTTCAACCATTGTATCGTACTTTTCGCCCTGCTCTTTGTCCCTTACCTTTGCCTGTGTAATAACTCTGCTGAGCTCCTTGACTGATGCTGTAAGCTTCTTTTCTATAGCCTCCTTCAAAGGCTCGTAGCTGCTAAAGTCAAGCTTACCTCCATTTCTTAGAACGTAGAACATATATGCTGTAACATCCGCTCTAAATCCCTTTGCAGAAGTATCCGTAATTCCTATTTGCTCTTCTATGGATCTTAGGAACTTCTCATCTGGTTCAAGCTCTTCTCCTGTATTCCTATCCTTTATCTTGGTCTTGTTCACAAAGGCCTCTGCATGATCAAGGTAGTTGTTAAAGAGGCTTTCCGCCTGTTCCCTATAACCATGAATAAACGCCTTTGTAATTTCCTTTTCTAAAATCTTGTTGTACTCTTTTCTTATACTGTCCTGCACAAACCTTAGATATCTCTCCCTTTCTTCCTCGCCGATTGCCAGATCCTTTACCGATTTAACCAGTGTCTCCATAACCGAAATAGGGTTAATGCAGTTATGATCGGACTCCGACAGTGTTGTATCCAGCGCCTTCATAATAAATCTGGTGGAAATACCGGTCATTCCTTCTCTCTGCGCCTCTTCCTTCAGTTCGAAAATATCTATTTTTCTGGTCATACCTTTTTCAATTACTTCCTCGCCGTTGTATATCTTGAGCTTGGTTATAGGGTCCACCTTGTTTGAGGGCGCAAGTCTTGTCAGTATTGCAAACATTGAAGCAATCTCAATGGTGTGGGGTGCTATATGAGCGTCAAACTTACTCTTCTTCAGTATTTTTTCATATATTTTTATTTCTTCGTTGAGTTCCAGACAATACGGAACCTCGATTTTTACAATTCTATCAAGGATTGCTTCGTTGGTGTGGTCGGACTTAAACTTGTTCCATTCCGCCTCATTGGAATGGGCAAGAATTATACCGTCAAAGTATATCATCGAACCTTTTCCGGGCGATGGAATCGATTTCTCCTGAGTAGCCGTAATCATCGTATGCAGATACTCCGTCTCATTTTTAAACACTTCTATAAATTCAACAATACCGCGGTTTCCAACATTGAATGCACCATTTAACGAAAGAACTCTAGGGTCATCTTCCGGATACAAATCTATCTTGGATATGTCAACACTGCCTATAAGAACCGATGTGTCCTGATTGTTGGGGTCAACGGGAGGTACTACTCCGATTCCTTTTCTTGACCTGATAGAAAAATCCACCGTCTCAACAGGAAACTTTTCATATTCTCCATTAAACTCATTTTTTAGCCTATAGCGGCAAACAGGGCACAGATCCCCTTCTATCCTGACATTTAATATGTCTTCAAATTCCTTTCTCAGATGTTTTGGAACAAGATGCAAAGGTTCCTCCCTCATCGGACATCCCTTCAATGCATAAATAGAAGGACTCATTTCCAACGCACGTTTTATGGCTTCCATCAACGATGACTTACCTGCACCAACCGGTCCTACCAAGTAAAGCACCTGTCTTGCTTCTTCTCCTGCCATAGCTGCAGAATGGAAATACCTAACTATTTTCATGATTGTTTTATCGATTCCAAAAAACTCATCATCAAAAAACTTATACTTTTTTATGACATCATTTCCATAAATCCTTCGAAGTCTGGGATTTTCATCGGTTTGTATTATGCTTACACCCGGTTTTGTGATGAGCTGATACATTCTTTGATGTGCAAGCATTGTAATCTCGGGGTTTTCTTTCACAATATCGAGGTACTCAAGGAATGTTCCTTCAAACCTTTTACTCTTGTGTTCTTCTCTGTCCTTACGTATAATGCTTGAGAAATCTCGTTTTTCCATGCTTATTCCCCCTCTTTCTTCTGGAATATTCGTTGAAATATGTTTCTTCCTTCCATGATCAAAGCCTTTTTCAACCTATTAATATTGATACCATCACTAAATTCTAAATAATGAAAAATAGAATTATGATATTACTTTATATGGTTGACTACCGTATAAGTTTCATATTTCCATATATATTACTGAATTAAATATAAAATACTCTGATTCGGAACTGATTTACAAAAAACGATGGACTTAAATTCTGTCGTTTCAAATGTAAAAGCAGAATTATATAGAATTGCTATATTTTTATTATAACATAATAGTATCTTATTAACCATATCTTTGAATAGAAAGCATGGAAAAAATATTTTTACCATATTGATATTTTAATGATATTCTATGCTATAATGAATTTATCAATCATTAACTTTCCAGAGATTTGCAAAACTCAAGTTTTGTAGGTATCGATAATAAAGGAGATGATATTTTCTATGAATTCTAAGATTTCTAAATTCGATTTTAAGTCTATTATCATCTGGACCATTATCTTTCTGGCAGGGCTCTGGTATCTGACAATAGGAATCGGTCATGAAACCTTGTGGTATGATGAATCTTATTCTGCCGCCATTATCAACAATTCAATACCTGATATTATTAGAATCACTGCAAGTGACAGTCACCCACCTTTATATTTTATAATGCTCAAAATTTTTAGTATTGTATTTGGACGCACAGAATCTGCTTTAAGACTTTTATCGGTATTAGGAGTACTGGCCTTGGCGGCCCTTGGCACAGGACCGGTAAGGCGAATATTTGACAAATTCACAGGTATGATATACTCATTCTGTGTAATCGCTGTCCCCATAAGCCTGTCAATTGGGCAAGAAACCAGAATGTATACATGGGCAGCTTTCTTTGTTACTGCCAGTGCTCTATATGGGTATCTTGCGGTGCAACAGGGCAAAACATCCGATTGGGTTAAATTTGGACTAACTACGTTAGCATCTGCTTTTACTCATTATTATGCTCTGCTTGCTGTGACTATTTTAAATGCTCTGCTTTTTGTTTGGCTACTTGCCAAATTCATAATAAAAAAAGAAAAAAAGAATTTACTAAGTTATTCAATTACTGCAGGAGCTGTAGTATTGTGTTATTCTCCATGGATTTTTATATTATTCAATCAGGCAAAAAAAGTTAGTAAATCTTTCTGGATACCACCTGTCACAAGTAATGTTATCTGGCAAACCTTAATGTATCCGTTCAGAGCAAAATTTTGGGAATTTAGAGAGGCTAAGACGTATTTTATTTGTGCAGTAGTATTCATACTATGGGGATTAGTATTTTCTATAATAAAACGCAAGCAGCAAGGATTAATGTCTTTGCTTGCAGCACTGGTATACTCATTAACTTTGATAGGTGCTATTGTTCTATCCAATGTAATCAGGCCACTTTTGGTTGAAAGATACATATTTCCTGTTGTAGGATTGTTTGTTTTAGCCTTTGTATATGGAATATCTATGATGAATAATAAAGGGGCTTCAATATTTGTTTGCTTGGCATTACTGGTTGTTGCAATTTCACAAAACAGTATGGTTATTTCGCTAAGATTTAACGGCCCGATGAAAGAAGTTTGCGATTATGTTAATGAGAGTGTAACTTCAGAAGATGTTTTTATTCATTCTGATGAACATACCTTCGGAACCTTTTGCTACTATTATCCCAACAATAAGCATTATCTATACTTGCCTCCGACCTTCGGAGGATACAGCGGATATGATGCGTTCTCTTCTAATGGGTCCTATGGGTCAGATGTCAAGGGATTTATACAAGGTCGTGAAAATATATGGCTTGTGGACCGGGAAGGATCTACAACCACCCCATACGCATATTCATTGTTTAGTGACGGTATCCTAAAGGGTAAAGGCAGTATTCAGCGTTTTGATGCTTATCCGTTTTCTTTCTACGCTATTTCGCTAAGGAAGGTTGAAGCTGGAGATGCCGCAAAAGACTAAATTGATAGAAGTTTCAATATAATCAACAATTGCCGCCCTTCACAGAAAGAATTCAGGAAGTGGCGGCTTTTAACTTTCCTCATTGGGGTATTCCCATTCTATTCAGGTAATATATCCTTCAATAAATCAAACCTTTTCAAGGCATTAATATATTCTGCAACACATACAAAATTTTGAAGGTCTTTTTCGTCAACTCCACAAAAAGCACACATTTCATCCCAAAGCATTGTACTTCCTTCTACCATGAAAAAACCTGTCACTTCATCAATGCCAACAAAAATCTTGGTAATATCCCCACCCCAAATATCCATCGAGTCTTTATTCTCATCCCGATAAAAAACTTCACCATTACCTGCGTTCTCAAGATAAAAAGCTCTTGGAATTGGAGTTTTACCTTCCGGTAGTTTTTCTTCATAAACCTTATTCATGGTAACATTATAAATGATTGCATCCGTAGCTCTTTTTTCATGTATCTCGGTCAAGATATATTTATTTTGCAGATATTCAAGTAACTCCTGCCCTGATTTTCTGTTTGGTTTTAGTATATCTTTATACTGCATCCAAATAGATTTCCATTCTCCAAGAATTTCTGGGGTCGGTTCTTTTGTTATCATATTGCCCTCCTTGTAAACCAGGCATAAGCAGTACCGGTTGCTTCGTCAATTCGAAACGGGTAATTTTCTTTCATAATTCTTTCTCCTTTTAGTTCCTATAAACCATACCATTCATCTTTTAAGATTGCATATTCATATGTATCAACCCAAATGCATTCGCCCATCTCATCCCGTTTAAAAAATATATTTTTAAGTAAATGTCCCTCTCTCCTCATTTCTAAGCGTTCCAACAGCTTCCATGATGCTATGTTTTCCGGATTGCACATAGCAACTATTCTACGTGCCTTCAACTTTTTGAATCCATAATCGATAACTGCCTTACAGCTTTCTGTGGCATATCCGTTACCATAATACTGAGGATTAAAAACGTATCCAATTTCCCAGTTTGAAAATTCCTTTGGTTCCTGTTGATTAAAATAAACATTGCCTATCAGTTTATTATTGACTTTTAAGCATACAGCCCAAAAAGCTTCATTTGATGAACGTTTAACAGCTTCATTTTTACAATCTTCTTCCGTAAAAATACCGTATGGCTCATATCTTACTACTTGTTCTTTAGAAAGATATTCATATAAATCCTTCCAATCATCGGGAGAAAATCTCCTTAGTATTAATCTATCGGTTTCTATTATAGCCATTTTATGTCCTCACTTTTATTAAATTGCTTAACTAAATCAGCCTTAATAGCAGCACACAATAATAAACTATGTGGTATTTATGTAAGCTATATGTATATTACAATCAATTACTTTTTTCTTCTTATCTTCTGATATTTGCTTAAAATTCTTAGCAAAACGCAACGGTAATCCACAATTCTCCGATCATTCCTTATGTTCTTCATTTAATCTTATGATATCGATATCAGGGTATCCATCTTTAATTTTTTCGCATAAACTCTGCACCCCGAATATTTCTGTATATGTATGACTGCCAACAATAAGATTTATTCCGGCAAACTCACAATATTGAACTGTATACAGTGTCTTTTCTCCTGTTATTAAGACATCGCAGTTATGCTCCACATGTTCCTTTATATCGGAAGTCATGTGCCCTGCCCCTGACATAAAACCTATCTTTTTGATCTTCCTGTCGTTATTTTTCCAACTCTTAACCTTCTCACCCAATATATCTTCCACTTTAGATATCAATACCTCAAAATCTATCGGTTTCTCAAGTTCTCCAATCCGCCCACAATAAAAATGTCCACTTTGCAAATTTACCTTATCCAAATTATATAAACCGATTCTATTCATAAAAGAGACGTTTGTTCCAAAGTCTGCATCATCCAAAGGCATATGAAAATAAAAGTGAGATATGTTGTATTTCTTAAGAGCGTCAATACAATAATCCTTCATTCCATATATAAACTCCCATGCATCATGGTGTGAAATTATTAGATTAACACCTTGCATAACGGCACTTTTTACTGTTTCAGGGGTTAAATTGGTGGCATAACCGATTTTCTTGATCTCGAGGGTATCATCAACATAGAATCCGAACTCTCCCTCAACCGTCAGCTTGGTTTCATCAAATAAACCAATTACATATTCTTTTAAGTCAGATGCTTTCATAATAATCCTCCTGTCTATTCGATTTATTTCGGAACTGATCACCAGCGTAATTAGCGAGAATCACGTATATCTATGTCCGTCACTTATTAATTTAAATTTACTCCATATATCGTTCGATAAAGCTTATGTAAAAATGTCATGCACCAGTCTGTTTCTGTAGCCTTACTTTGCTACTGATTCTTCTATATATCCACATTATAGGATACCATAGTATGATAGAATGGATTACACCTACAATTGCAAATATAATTGGCGAAGATATTAATCCTAACAAACCTGCTAATATTCCGTAATAAGCCGTTTTATTAATATAAACCGGAACGTTATGATTAAAAGTACAAACAAAGAACAATATAACACCAATTCCTACTCCAGCATAGGTATAATAAAGAGTACTTTTTTTCATCACTTTCTTAAGATTTACTGTCTTCATGAATAAAACTCCTCCCCTTCAATTTCAAATATTATTTTATTCTCCAAACACTTAACTTCAAGCCTTTCACAAAAAATGAGCTATAAAAAGCGTGGCTACCGTTAATACTTTCTTTTACTTAATTTCTCAATATTTTTACACTTCAGCCAGTTTGCGGAACTTCTAAATTATTTTCTAAAATTAATTGCATAAATATATTATACAAATTGTTACCATGGTAGACAAGTAGATGAAGTATAAACATTTTATTATATACCAAGGAAACACCCACATTTTACCTAATCAAATCTTTCTGTTTTAATGATATAATATTGTTCAGATAATAATTATATACGAGCAAACATTTTTAATTTTCAATAAGGAGGATGTCATGAAGAACTTATATAAATATTCAAAAAACATCGTTTTATTTATAACATCCTCTCTTGCAGGAGTGGTACTCTTTCTCTGGGTAATGTCAATAAACCTGGGTACCTCCATTATGACTTCCGATTTTCACAGGGATTTGTTCGAAAAAAACAATATTTACTATGAGACTCAGAGTGAGATTAATAATCTGGTGCAAAGTATATTTATTGATTTAAGCAGCCAACTGCCACAACTTAGCGACCAACAAAAAGAAATATTCGCCATACTTCAGGACTCCATTTCACCGGAAATGATTAAAATGAACATTGATACAATTGCCGACGGTCTATTCAAATACTTCAAAGGCGAAAAAAGCTTTTTGCCCGACATCATTATTGATACAGACTCACTGTCTTCAGAAAATCTAAAGGAGGTAAAAGAAGATTCTTTAGAAGATATCTCCGATACTACAGATTCCGAGTATGTCTTAAGCAAAATAAAACGGGTCAATCTCAATGCTATACTGTTGTCAATAAATCGCAGTGATGTTTTAGATATGCTACTTTTTATTAAGCTACTCTATTTCATCATAGATTTTGTACCGGTATTTTGCGTTTTGATTCTGGTATTGTTATTCCTAAAAGCACTATTATTCAGCAGAAATCTAAAAGAAATGCTAAAATGGTTGTTCGGATTATTTATGACTTGCGGTATTTTGAATATTATAACCGCAATATTCTGCATGGTGTATTCCTACAAAATCCTTCCCGAGAATATGTATATGCTCTCTGTAAGCATTCCGCTGAAATCCGAAATCCTTTTATCCTATGTTCAGGATTGCCTTATCCCAATATTTGTGTTTTGCATAGCTTCAGGTATCCTCATGACACTAGTATCTTTTTTAGTTCTCTCATTTAACGGTCCTGCGGATAAATTCAGCTTAATAAATATATTTAAATTAAAGCTTTCAGCCAAACACAGAAAATTATTGGAATACACAGTTATAACACTATTACTGGTTTTTTCGCTTTCATTTCTTTGTTTTGAACTGTACTCCTTTAAGAAAGACTTTGAATCTAGTAATTTTTCAAATTTGATATCAAGACTGACTAATTCAAATTCTTATACTGAAATAATATCCGCAAAAGACGATACAATTTATACGCTTCAGATTAAACTTGTTGACATAGAAGACAATTCCCCAGTTTCGGGTATTCAAATAAGTGTAAACGGCAAAACAGATAACCCTGAAAAGTACCATAATATCGCAGGCATAACCGATGAGGCTGGCACCGTTAAATTTACACTGGGAAAAGGAACCTTCCACCTAATATTTTCTCCTGTGGGCGGGTCCACTGATTACATTCTGCCGTCTCCATTTTTCTACGACCTAAAATCAGTAGGAACAACCCTGCTTACTGTTAATCTTGATAAATACAATGCAGTAACCCCAAGCACCGGAATCGCCGAAATTGAAGTTCTGGATGAAGACAACCTTCCAGTAAAAGGCATCGAACTTTGTGTAGACAGTTTTGAAACCCCCACACAATACAGCAAACTTACTCCCTATAGAGGTGTCTCAACTTCTACACCTGCAAAAAATCCGGAAGCATCTAGTAATCCCGACAGGTTTTTCTCGGTGACCAACGAAGAAGGTATTGCCGTATTTAGGCTTACTTCGGGTCTTTACAATATAAAATTTTCTCCAGACAAGTTTCCCGAGGATTACAAAATCCCTGAACTCTTTGAAATCAATTGTTCCCCTGACTTGACAACAAGATACACAATACGTCTGGTTAAAGCTCATCAGTAAGTAAAGTAACATAATGCTCCTTTTTCGAATATTATGTATAGCAGATAGCTATGTTTAATATGAAAGGAGAAATCATTATGGATTCATATTTCTACTATCCCTTTGTATCCGATCCATACGCAACATATACACCAACTGTCTGGCAGCCTCAGGACGCTGATGAATTATACTTTTACTCCATGCCCGCTATTGAAAGACAGCCTCAACCGGTATTGAGCAACAGACCTGTCCAAACCTCCATTGTGCTATTCAAGGAACTTACAGGCTATCCAAACTACGGAAACCCCAGCGGCAATGCAGATATTTTATATACCGGCAACCGGGGAGTATGGACATTTGATATGCCTCCCTTATTGCTTGTACAGAGCAATTTGAATGCGCAGCTAGTTATACGAGGAGTACTTGATGACCACACAAATGTTCCTGTAGCAAACTACTCTGCCAGAATAACTATAAACGGTACTGTTGTTCATACAGGCAGGCTTCCTTTAGTTCACGGTTCGCCGGCAGGCCAGCGTTTTAATAACTGGAGGCTTCTCACCTTCAACGTACCGAATCTGAGAAGAAACAATAGAGTTGTAATTGAAAATACTTCAAATACAGGTCCAAATGATTGGATTGCCTTTGACTGGATGGAATTGAGGCTTCAGCCAAGATAACATTAAATCAAGAATTTCACTTTATAAAACACCACAAACAGTAAGCGCACACAATTAATAAACCCTGTTTTCTTTGAAAACAGGGTTTATTATCTAAAATATATCGGAATAAATCAATCAAGCTTCGGCAGGTTATTTATGCTCTTCTCGATTGCTTCTTCAGAATAATCTATATCACTAAGCTTTCCGCCAAAGTAGTTGTCATAGGCCACCATATCAAAATATCCGTGTCCGCTCAAATTAAACAGAATAACTTTTGACTCTCCCGATTCTTTGCATAGTAAAGCTTCGTCGATAGCAGCCTTTATTGCATGGGAAGACTCTGGAGCAGGAATAATCCCTTCAGTCCTTGCAAAAGTAACAGCAGCATCAAAAACTGAATTCTGTCCGTAAGCTTTAGCTTCAATCAATTTGTCTTCATAAAGCTGACTGATTATCGATGAAACCCCGTGGTATCTTAAGCCGCCTGCATGTATTCCCGCAGGTACAAAGTCATGACCCAATGTATACATCTTTGCCAAAGGTCCCATCTTACCTGTATCGGAATAATCATAAGCATATACACCTTTTGTAAGGGTAGGACAGGCAGTTGGTTCAACAGCTACAGTTCTAACATTCGTTCCTTTAAGCTTGTCCGCAAGGAATGGGAAAGCAATTCCCGCAAAGTTTGATCCACCTCCGCAGCAAGCGAAGACTACATCAGGATATTCGTCCAGATACTCCAACTGTTTCTTTGCTTCAAGACCGATAATAGTCTGATGCAAGCATACATGATTCAAAACGCTTCCTAATGCATAATTTGTATCATTGTGGGTAGCCGCATCTTCAACAGCCTCGCTTATTGCAATACCGAGGCTTCCTGTACAATTAGGCTCTCTCTCCAAAATAGCCCTTCCGCTGCTGGTAAGATTGGTAGGACTTGCAAACACTTCAGCTCCAAAGGTTTTCATAAACGAACGCCTGTATGGCTTTTGCTCATAACTAACCTTAACCATATAAACTGTACACTCAAGTCCGAAATAACTACATGCAAGGCTCAGCGCACTTCCCCACTGTCCTGCACCTGTCTCGGTAGAAAGTCTTTTTATGCCGGCAATCTTGTTGTAATAAGCCTGCGGCAGTGATGTGTTAAGCTTATGGCTTCCGGTCGCATTTGTTCCTTCGTACTTATAGTAGATTCTTGCAGGGGTGCCCAAAACCTTTTCAAGTCCTTTAGCCCTGTACAATGGACTCGGTCTCCATTGACGGTACATATCTCTAACTTCATCAGGGATATCAATCCATCTTTCCTCGGAACTTTCTTGTTGAATCAGTTCTAATGGGAATATTGCCTGAAGTTCATCGACAGTCGCCAATTTACCAGTCTTTGAGCTAAAGTAAGGCGCGGGCTTATTAGGCATGTCTGCTACAATATTATACCATTGTTTTGGAATATCTACCTCATCTAGAACTACCTTGGTTACATCCTTTTTACTCATCTTTCTCAACTCTCCTCACAAATTAGTAACATTAATTAATATTTTACTAGAAAAAACTTTGACAATCAACATAAATACGAAATTTATGATATGTATTATGCAGCAGAATAATTGGTTTATAGAGTATTTAATATAAAAAAGTGCATCTAATGATAATCAGACGCACTTTAGTCATTACTATTTTTATCAAGTTATGTAGTTTTTTGAATCTTCTGTATCAGACTCAGATTTTATACCTCATAACGCACACTCTTTTGCTGCCTATCTCCTGCCAGTATTCTATGTGATCGTTATCCTGCTTAAAGTTTTCAAAAGCATAACCCTTAGACTTTATGTATTCGACAATATCTAAGGTGAAAAGAACATCCAACGCCTCTTCGCTTAAATTCGGCAACTTTCTTAATGTAAACTCATCACACAAAGCCTTCAACTGGTCAAAAAGCAGTATCGTGAATGTCCTCTCGCTGTTTTTGTATATTGCATAGCCCGGACGTACTCTGACAATGTCCTCGATAGCAATTTTTCTCTCCACCAACAGCAAATCATTAAGTCTTTTTTCAAGGTATAGGATTTTGCAATTTTCCAGATACTTTAGCAAATCTTTTTCCTTGTAACCCTTAACTTTTTCTAAATTAATTGTGAGAAAATCAGGCTTGTCATTTTTAAACAGAACTAAGGTTGCTACATCTTTGTCGCGATACCATATTTCACCGTCAGTCATGAATATGATCTCACCGTTCAAGTTTTTTTCATTGAATACCGGGAACAAATAAGGATAATCATTAAAGAACTTAACTAGTCTTAGCATAACTCTATTGCCTTCTTTTACAGTAACTGTACATGGTTCTCCCCACATATCCCTATCTATCACAACCATCCTGCCGGCATCAGTGATGTAAATATAGTTCTTCTTGTCCGACTTTTTCAATTCTTTTCTTGTAACATCCAAGAGCCTTTCTAGATTTCTTATCTTATCTTTCTTCAGTGAATTAATAAAGCTGGCTGCCCTCTCCGTCCTTTCATGAATATTATCCACTATACTATCCTTCAAATTTGACAGCATTTCTTTGCTTTGGTCTACCGAGACTTTTGACGCTATAGTTTCCATCAGACCCTTGACACCTTCGTTACCTGTGTCCAATACTTCCTTTTTATTATCCACGAAACACCACCCCTTTATATAAACGAACGAGAAACAGATAAGATGAGAATATTTATTGCATAGATTAATGTGTTTTATAATTATAATATTATGCGAAATCTATTAATTATATTATCATTTTTATTATACCCTATGTCACAAAAAATGCCAAGCCCTAATGCATAAATTATTTAATGTTATAGTTATAAATTTATCTACTGCTTTTTCTCCTGTAGAATTTTTGCTAAAATGGTATGGGAAATTTAAAACAACTTGGAAATATCATTAAACAGAAAAGAGGGAACATTAATTCCGGATATAGTAAATCCTCAGCCCGACCTTCCCAAAGTTGACATACCAAGACCTATTGACCCAGCTGAGCAATTTAATAGGTGAAAGTACAATATAAAGAACAGGGTTTTTTAAGTGTATCAATTCTCTTTGCCCTGTTCCTTATTTCTTTTCTTATCCCTTCTTAGCATTTCATAAAAACCCAGTATCAAAAGAAATATTCCAAAATACTTTTTCAATGATCCTCCAGGTAATGCTATTGCCAATCTGGAGCCCAAGAATGCGCCAATAAGGCCAAAGATAGCAATTGGCACCGTCAACTTAAAGTTAACCCTTTTATTTTTTATATGTACGATAAGGGCTATTACCGCTGTTGGTATAAAAAACAAAAGGTTTACGCTTTGTGCGATATGTTGATCCGGATTAACAAAGAACACCAATGCGGGAATCAGAATTGCTCCGCCTCCAATTCCCATTCCGCTGATTATCCCTGAAGCAAGTCCTATCAAAAAAAGAAGCATTTATCCTCCTTATTATTGCTCATCATATTATCATTCTTACAGCTGCTACTATCATAAACACTGCAAAAACTTTTCTTAGAATATGCGAAGGACAGATATTAAGAAGCTTTGCGCCCAAATATCCTCCTACAACCCCTCCCAGCATGGTTTTTATCGTCAGGCTCCAATCAATATAGCTGTTAGAGACATAAATAAAGGCGCTTACCAACGTTAATGGCAAAATAATTGATATGGCAGTTGCATGGGCTACATGCTCCTCTTCTTTTAGGAGCAAAACCATGGCGGGAACAGCAATTGTCCCTCCCCCGGAGCCAAAAAGTCCGTTTGCAACTCCTGTAACAAGCCCAATTAGTGCAAATTTGATATATTTGGATATTGGAATTCTGCCCTTATTCAATAAAACCACTCCGAACAAATGTTATTCATAACATTTATTCTTGATTAATTTCAAATTAATATTCCACATTTTAATCCAATTCCATAACTTTCTATGAATTACGAACCGATAGTTATTGTATTGAAGTATCCGTATTTGTTATAATTCTATTGTATATAGACAGCATGGGATTTATATAGAAGACAAGCTTTATATGATAGGAGTTGCTTTTATGGCTGAAAAGACAATACTTAAAAGAGAAACCAACCTTGATTTTAATAAGCCTAAAATGTATAAGGTGATTCTTCTTAATGATGACTACACAACAATGGATTTTGTTGTTGAGATACTTATAACGGTTTTTCATAAAAATGCCGCCGATGCGACAAAAATTATGCTTGATGTTCATCAAAAAGGAAGAGGAATTGTTGGTGTATATACCTATGATATTGCCAGAACCAAAATAGCGCTGGTTGAAAAAATGGCAACCGAAAGAGAATTTCCTCTTGCAGCGGTTATGGAGCCGGAATAGCGGCCTCTATTTTTTACATAAACCAAAAATGACTTTCTTTATCTGTAAAAGGGATGGTGACACCATGATGAGATTGGATGATGTAGCTAATAAAATTTTAATTGCAGCATATAATGAGGCAAAACATCAAAAACACGAATATTTTACTCCGGAGCATATACTTTATGCTTCTCTGTTTTTTGATGAGGGAAAGGATATAATAGAAAACTGTGGCGGAAAAATTGAAGATCTCAAGAATGATCTTATGGATTTTTTCCGCAGCAATATGACAATTGTTGAAAACCATGAGCCTATAGAATCCCTTGGTGTCAACAGTGTTATGCAAGCTACTGCCTATCAGTGCATTTCTTCCGGCAAGGAATATATATATATTGGTGATATTATAGTGGCCCTCTATGGAGAAAAAGAGTCTTTTGCCAGCTATATACTCCAAAAGAACGGCATTAAGAGAATTGATGTCCTAAAATATATTTCCCATGGAGTATCCCTCGTTCCCAAAAACACGGACACATCCTTAAAATCCTTTGAACCCGAAGCATATCTCGAGGGTTTCCAGTATGAGGACGAGGAAGAGTATGATTTTGAATATGAGGATGAGGACGAGGAGATGAATTCCTCAAAAAGTGATTTTCTGCATCACTTTACTATCGAGCTTACTGAAAAAGCAAAAAAGGGTAAAATAGATCCCCTTATTGGCAGGGAAGATATCCTTGAACGCACGATTCAAGTTTTATCCCGAAGACTTAAAAACAATCCCATTCATGTCGGAGACCCCGGAGTCGGGAAAACTGCTATTACCGAGGGTTTGGCGAGAATGATTGTGGAAGATAAAGTTCCCAAAACCTTAAGAGGTAGTAAAATATATTACCTTGATATGGGAAGCATGTTGGCAGGCACCAAATATCGCGGTGACTTTGAAGAGCGCATTAAAAAGGTACTCAATGAAATTCAAAACCAGCCAAAAGCAATTGTATATATAGATGAAATTCATACAATAGTAGGAGCGGGTGCTGTATCTGACGGTGCCATGGATGCATCAAACATCATTAAGCCCTTTCTTACCCAGGGCACATTGAGGTTTATAGGATCAACAACCTATGAAGAATATAAAAAGTACTTTGAGAAGGATAGAGCTCTGTCCAGAAGATTCCAAAAAATTGATGTCACGGAGCCGTCTGTTGAAGACACGTTTAAGATACTCAATGGACTTAAGGACAGATATGAGGAGTATCACAAGGTAAAATATACTGAAAGTTCCCTGCGCCTTGCTGCTGAACTGTCGGCAAAATACATTCAAGACCGGCATCTACCTGATAAGGCAATAGATGTAATTGATGAAACAGGAGCCTATGCGCGTCTTCATTCCAAGAATGAAGATAAGGTAATTTCCATTAAAAATAAGGATATAGAGCGTACAGTGTCTTCAATTGCAAAAATACCTATACAGAGTGTATCTCGCGACGAAATTTCCAAACTGAAGGATCTTGATGCCAAACTAAAATCCACAATATTTGGTCAGGATAGTGCAATTGAGACTGTTGTACGGGCAATAAAGAGGTCTAGGGCTGGCTTTAATGAAAATGAGAAGCCTGTTGCCTCCCTCCTCTTCGTAGGACCTACAGGGGTTGGTAAGACGGAGCTTACAAAGCAGTTATCCTCGATTCTAGACATTCCCCTTTTAAGGTTTGATATGAGTGAGTATCAGGAAAAGCATACTGTTTCAAGGCTTATAGGTGCTCCCCCCGGATATGTGGGATATGAGGAAGGCGGACTTTTGACCGATGCAATCAGAAAATCTCCGCACTGCGTACTGCTTCTCGATGAAATCGAAAAGGCGCACCCTGATATTTTCAATGTACTGCTTCAAATAATGGACTATGCAGTCCTTACAGATAACAACGGAAAGAAAGCAGATTTTAGAAATGTAATACTTATAATGACCTCCAATGCCGGTGCACGGGAGGTCGGAAAAACATTGATAGGCTTTGACAGCAGAAATATCGACAGAACTGCTATAACAAAGGAAGTTGAGCGAATATTTTCACCGGAGTTTCGAAACAGACTTGATGAAATTGTGGTATTCAACCATATCAATGAGGATATGGCATTGCTTATAACCAAAAAAGCCATAAACCAATTCAAAGAAAAGCTAAAAGCAAAAAATATCAAGCTCCAGGTAACAGCAAAGTGCTATAAATGGATTGCTCAAAAGGGCCTGTCTTCGGTTTATGGTGCCCGTGAAATATTAAGGTTTGTTCAGGACAAAATAAAAACATACTTTGTTGATGAGGTTCTCTTTGGAGAGCTTTCCAAAGGCGGCACTGCAGTAATTGATGTTGTGGACGGAGAAATTAAAATAAGAAATAAACCTCAAGGGTGATGATTTATGCCTGTTTTCAGACTTTCAAAGGAATTGATTTTTCCCCATCCATCACTGGCCAATGAAGATGGGATATTAGCAGTAGGAGGAGACCTGTCTTGCGAGCGTCTTCTCCTTGCATATCGCAATGGAATATTTCCCTGGTTTACAGAAGATGACCCTATATTGTGGTGGTCGCCAGACCCTAGATGTGTCCTTTTCCCAAAAGACATAAAAATATCAAAATCCATGAAGAAATTTCTAAGAAAGCAGCTTTATGAGGTTACCTTCGACACGTGCTTTAAAGATGTAATAACCATGTGTGCAGAACTAAGAAGGGACAATACATGGATCACTTCGGACATTATTGATAGTTATTGCAAACTACACAATCTTGGATTTGCTCACTCCATTGAGACTTGGCATGAGGGAGCCCTTGTAGGAGGACTCTACGGTGTCTCTCTGGGAAAATGCTTTTTTGGTGAGTCCATGTTCTCGGTTATGGAAAATGCCTCAAAAACTGCACTTATCACCCTCTCCCAAAAGCTTGAAGAAAAAGATTTCCTTTTGATTGACTGCCAAGTTCATTCAAAACATCTTGAATCTTTGGGTGCGGTAAATATTGATCGCGACAAATTCTTAAAATACCTAGAAAGAGGGCTCGCTCATAAGACGCTGAGAGGAAATTGGGAGGTCTTTAATCTCGACATTGATTCTCAATAATTAAATTCATTCTAAAGGCTGGTAGAATATATGAATATACCGAAAATCAATAAAAAACTGTTTTTTATCCTTTTGATACCCATAGCATATTTAATGCAATTTCTTTCATCTAGGGCTCCCTACCTTGCAGAAAGAATTTACTCAAGGGGCGCCTACAGGCTAATTGCAAAACTGCTCAACCTTATTTCAGGTTATATACCGGTATCCATTGCAGAAATACTGGTAATTCTATCTGTTTTATTTGCGCTGTTTTATATAATAAAAACAGTTATCAAAATGGTAAAATCTCGCTCAGAAGCTCTTAAAATCTTAGGCAGTTCTCTCGTCAATGCCCTTACCGCCGTAAGCCTAATATATTTTTCCTTTATGCTGCTATGGGGAATTAACTATCAGAGGCTCCCCTTTTCCCAAATTGCCAATTATGACACAAGTCCTGCCTCTATCGATGAATTGCTCGAGGTATGCGAGAATTTAACGGAACGCGCAAACGAGCTTAGAAAATATGTGAAGGAAGACGACAACGGGGTTATGAAGCTCTCAACCAATATTAACGAAACATTAAAAAGGGCATATATGGGTTATGAAACCGCTTCTAAAGTTTATCCGGAGCTGTCCCACAATTATGGAAGGCCGAAGGGGGTAATCATGTCTGAAGTAATGTCCTATCTTGGTATCGGAGGAGTTTATTTTCCTTTTACCGGAGAGGCAAATATAAACATATCTCTCCCTTCTACATCGATTCCTTTTACAACCTGCCACGAAATGGCTCACCAAATAGGTTTTGCCAGAGAAGATGAGGCAAACTTTATAGCATATATTGCCTGCAGGAACCATCCCTCACCGGATTTTCAGTATTCCGGCACTTTATCGGCTCTGATAAATGCCACCAATGCACTATACCGATACAATCAGGATGAATACTTTAAATTGAGAAATAGCTTCAGTGAGGGAATAATCCGTGATCTTACTGCATCAAACAGCTACTGGGAAAAATACGAGACTCCCGTACAGGATTTCTCGTCCTCGGTAAACAACACCTACCTTAAGGCCAATATGCAGGAGGATGGTGTAAGAAGCTATGGAAGAATGGTGGATCTTCTTATCGCGGAATACAGAAGTCAGCAATAATAGTAATGTAACTAACCCGCTTTAGCCTCTTTCATTTCACTCCAAAAGTCCAAAAAATGCTTAACCGAGATTCGTACCGGTTAAGCACTTTTTGCATTCAGTGAATTTAAATATACTCCTCGGTCAACCCTATTTCATCTTCATCCTCTACATTACGGGTCTTATCCCTGTATACTGTCATATAGAACACTAGCGTAATAAAGCTTCCTAACGCCGCAGGTATGCTTATTAATACATACCCTACATATGGTAACATACCCGCAAATACTCCAAGCGTCCCCGTTATGACTGAACTTGCTATTGAAATAAGAATGGTAACTCCAATAGTTTGCCATAAATATGACTTTCCAATCTCAATAGACTTTTTAAATGCCGAAATAACATTCATGTTGTCAACCACCATGGCCGGGAACCAGTAAGAAAGAATACATTTTATACCGTACATTACTAATCCAAGCACTATTCCAACTATTACGGTAAGTACAATTCCCAAACCAAAAGCTGCGCCTCCAACCCCTTTGAGCGCAAAGGTCAAAAATACAAATAAACATAGAATAAGCGCAAAAACAAGCACCAAAATCACATCAACAAAGAAATTGAATATGGTATAAATAATGTACTTCGGCAAATTTTTCCCCATCTGAGGGAAGAAATCGCCAATACCGGCATTATCCGTCTCCAATCCCTTGTTGATCATTCCATAAGTTGCAGGGGCCACAAACAAGTTCAAAACAAAAGATACAATATTGGCAATAGCCGTAAGTACAAGCATGGGCCGCATAACTTCCAGCATCATGGTTAGTGCCAGCATAGTATCTATCTCCTGTGCTGCAATGCTTGCACTCAATTCATTAATAGCCTGTGTCATCTCTGCATCACTTACGCTTCCGCTAATAATAACAGGTATGGCCGTAGCAATAATCAAAGGCACCGCCAGTACAAAATACTTACCTAAAAACTTGAATATCCTCTCCAAATAGTTCATATGGACCTCCTTTTCATAAGAATAATAAAATATGGAAATATCAAATATTCAATATTTAAATTATAAATTAGTTTTCTTTGATTGTCCATCTAAAAACTCTACAACTTGCCCATATAAACCTCAATATTATGCTCTTCTTTGTCATTAACAAGCTGTATTTTTTTATTCTCAAGCTCTTTTCCATCAACAATAACCTTTATAACTCCAGTATTTACTCTTTCCGGATTTTTTACTTCTATCAAATAATCAGTATCGTAATAGCTATATTTTATCTTAAAACCACTCCAATTACCGGGTATGCACGGGTCTATCTCAAGGTTTTCTCCCCTCTTTCTAAATCCTAAAATGTATTCAAAACCTACCCGATAGATCCATCCTGCCGAACCTGTATACCAGGTCCATCCTCCCCTGCCTGTATGGGGTGGAACCGAATAGACATCTGCAGCCATTACATAAGGCTCAACCTTATACCGGGAGTATTCAATATGGGTTCTTGAGTGATTTATTGGATTTAGCAGGTCAAAAAGCTCCACCGCTTTGTCTCCGTCTCCCATCTTTGCAAAGGCCATAACAACCCAGGCAGCAGCATGAGTATATTGTCCTCCGTTTTCACGAACCCCAGGAACATAACTCTTTATATATCCCGGCTCCAGCTCCCCCTCATCAAAGGGAGGTGTAAGAAGCTTTATAAGCCCTTCATCCCGTTTTACCAGATAGTTTTCAAGGGCGTCCATGGCCTCAATAATCCTGTCTTTGTCTCCTCCTTCGGATATTACTGCCCAAGACTGAGCCAAAGAGTCAATCTGACATTCGCTGTTTTGTATGGAGCCTAAAGGCAATCCATTGTCAAAATATGCCCTCCTGTACCAATTTCCATCCCAAGCATTTTTCTCAATATTCTCAACAATTTTGTCTGCTGTATCCAGATACCTTTTAGCAAGATCATGATCTCCCATTCTCTCACACAGCGGAGCAAAGCTTTTGAGTATGGAGTACAGGAACCAACCGAGCCATACACTTTCACCCTTGCCCTTATTGCCCACCGTATTCATTCCGTCATTCCAATCACCGGAGCCAATTAACGGTATTCCGTGTTCTCCAAACTTAAGGGATCTGTTGATGGCTCTAATACAGTGGTCATACAAGGTCGATACCGTCTGCGATACCCTTGGTACACGATAAGCCTCATCCTCAAATTCCTTGAGGGGTTCGTCTTCCAAAAACGGCGTCTTTTCATGAAGCACATCATAGTCTCCTGTGACCCTTATATACTCAACCGCAGCATAGGGCATCCACAAAAGATCATCGGAAAACCTTGTTCTGGTTCCTTTGTACTTTTCTTCATGCCACCAGTGCTGCACATCCCCCTCTAAAAATTGGTGCTTCGAGTGGAGGAGCATTTGATTTCTGGCAGCTTCCGGCCATATATGAGTTAATGACATACTATCCTGAAGCTGATCTCTAAAGCCATAGGCTCCTCCTGACTGGTAAAATCCAGATCTGGTCCAGAGTCTGCTGGAAATAACCTGGTACACCAACCATCCGTTTAGCAGTATGTCCATTGCCGGATTCTGAGTTTGGAACTGCAGTGCCCCAAGCTTCACCTTCCAGAATTCCTTCACTTTTTTTAAGGCTTTTTTGGCCTCATCTATCTTCTTGTATTTTGCTGAAAGTAGCTTCGCTTCCTTCTCATCCCTGCCTGCACCAAGAAGAAAGACTATCTCTTTTTCCTCATCAGGCTTGAGGCTCACATTCACACTTATGGCCGCACAAGAATCAAAGCCTGCTCCGGTTGTTCCGGAAAGAGATGTACGTCTTATCCCTTCAGGATTTGCAATACCTCCTGCCCCAAAGAATTCTTTTCTATCGCAGGTTATTGAGCCGGCCTTCAATGATGTATCAATGAAGGCTACTCTACCGGGGAACTCATCATTATAGTTGTTTCTTATCAAAATCATATCATTATCAGTCTGCGTATTTATCTGCATAGCAGTAAACTGGTCGCTGACTCCAAGGACGGGCCTAATATAATATGTCAGGCTCAGCTCCCTCTTTTCCTTCGATTGGTTCTTGAGCTTTAAAACGCTAATTTTTACCGAATCATCAACCGGAACAAACTGTATCATTTCCTGCTCAATTCCATGACTTGCATGATTAAAGACCGTATAGCCAAAACCATGCCTTATCATATATGGTTCCTTTTCCCTTATAGGTAATGGCGTTACGGACCATATATCTCCTGTGTGGTCATCGAGGATATACAGTATTTCTCCCGGTGTGTCGCTTACCGGGTCATTTGACCATGGTGTGAGCTTGTTCTCACGGCTGTTTTCAAACCATGTATAACCCGAACCGGACTCTGTTACAATAAACCCAAAACTCGGATTGGAAATTACATTTATCCACGGCAGAGGAGTATTCTGTCCATTTTCCAAGAAAATAACATACTCCTTGCCATCCTTGCTAAACCCTCCAAGACCATTGTAGAAGCTTAGATCCAAATCCTTTTTGAGCATAGAATCATAGTTGACAGATGTTCTGTCAAATTGCCTAAACTCCGCCAAGGCAACGTTTTTTATACCCTTCATCTGTTCCCTCAGATCCCCGGCATCCCCCTTTAGTACTATCCGCGAAACAGCGCAGATCAAATCCATGTCCTCCGGCGGCATATTGCTCTTCTTAAGAACAAACACGCCTCCCGGCTTGTTTACCAGGTCATGGGCATGGCTTTCGGCCAATATATCCATCAATAGACTATTTAACGGATTGGTGTAGCTGTTTTCCTCTTCATTCAGTATTACCAGATCCACCGCCAACTTCTTTAAACGCCAATACTCATGAGCCCTCAGTATCTCCCTTACTATATCTATGTCATCGGATTTGTCCAATACCACAAGTATAATCGGTATATCTCCAGAAATACCATAAGGCCATAGAGCCGACTGCCCTTTTTTGTTGTTCATTACACATTCCCGCTTGTTCCTTTGCTGCGGGCCGATAAATAATATATGGGAAATCATCTCCTGATACAGCTCAATCTCTTCTGTATCAAGATTTAAATACCTAGCTTCCACACGGCTCTTTGTAATAGCCATACTGAACTCGTCCTTTATCACCTGCGGGCTTTTGAACTTCGCCGCTAGCTCCATCACTGCTTCACGGCTATCAGCCACTGCAGTCGCATAGGATACTTTCACTGACTTTCCAGGTTCTATCCTAACCATCTGTCGGAAGCTTATTACCGGATCCAGTACCGGGCCTACAGAGTTGGTAAGCGGCTTGTGAGGTTCTAAAGCTACCGGCTCCGACACATTTCTGCCTCTTCCGATAAACTGCATTCTGTCGGTTTCATACTGCAAACCTCCTACCCCTTCTCCTTCCAAAACCATAGTATTCATTACCCATACCGACTTTTCCTTTTCCGATCTTGGCCTTCTGCTGGCAATCAGGCAGTTATGTTCCGGTAAGAATTCCGTCCTTATAAATAGATTTCCAAAGGCCGGATGGGCAATATCGGCACTGTGGGGTGATAAAACCAGCTCGAAATAACTGGTTATCTCCATCACACAGCTCTCCGAACCGTGATTGGTCAGGGTAACACTTCTAATTTCAGCATTTTCACTGGCACAGACAATTATCTCCGTCAGAGTGTCTATATTTCCGTCCTTCCTAATATATCTGGCTTTTCCCGAAGTAAACTCAACCTTGTACTCATCGGGTTTCTTTTGTCCTGGTGCAAAGGCAGATGACCACACCTCATTGTTCTCTACATCTCTTATATAAAAGAACATCCCATAATTGTCCAAGGTTACATCTTCTCTCCACCGGGTTACATCCAATCCCTTCCATCTGCTATAACCCGTACCTCTGTCCGTAAGCATAACCGAGTAGTTGCCATTTGACAGTATGTGGGCTTTTGGAAGCAGAGGGTCAGGAATACTATACTCTCTCAAGGAATCCCTCTCATCATATACCACATCCTTAAATGGAAGTATCTTCTCCTTATTTTCCTTGGTAAATACTATATTCGATGGAACCTTTTCCATAAGAAGAAGTTTTGCAGCATCAACTACAGGGTCAGCATGGAATCGTTTTTGCATTACATTGTCGTTAAAATAGTTATTAAGGGCTAATATACTCATACCTTGGTGGTGAGCCATATAGCTCTTTACAATACCCTTTTTCTGACCTAAAGGAATCCTGTCGGGAGTATAATCGATCGCTTCATACAGGCCGTAATGCCCATCTGCTCCCTCGTTAATCAGTCTCTTTAAATTATCCATCGCTTCTCTCGGGACTAGAGGCAAAACCAGCATCGTGGCATAGGGTGATATTACCATATCCTCAACAAGTCCTCTCTTAAGCCCCAGCCATGGTACCCCAAAGGCCTTGTACTGGTAATCCAAATTTATATCAAAGGAATAGAAGCCTGACTCGGATATTCCCCAGGGCAGGTTTCTCTGATCTCCATACTTCTTCTGGCTCCTCACTACAAAGGAATAGGTTTCGTCAAGCAAAGTATTTTTGTTGCTCTTCATAATTAACAGGGGCATAAAGTATTCAAACATAGTACCGCTCCATGAAACCATTCCCTTATATCGGTCTATCTGAGTAAGTGTTCTTCCCAGCTTAAACCAATGCTGCTGATCCACCTCTCCTCTTGCAATGGCAATGTAGCTGGTCTGTCTTGCTTCAGAAGCCAGCAAATCATAATATGAGTTGGTAAGGGCATTTTCTTCAATATTATATCCAATGGAAAACAGCTGCTTCTTTTTGTCATATAAAGGCACAAATTCTGTCTCATCTGCAACTTTGCTTATCCTGTTTATTAAATCCACATACCTATCTACCAGTTTGTCCGCATTTTCAACTGCCCCTTCTAAGACCTCCTTAAGTCTATTAAGTCCGTCTATACTCTGCTTTTTTCCATCTTTAAGCATTTTTTTGAGCTTTTCAATCTCTTTTATTACTTCCCTGTATACTGTCGGCATAGCCTTAAGGGAAAAGCCGGAATTCAGCTTGCTAATTATGCCTTCAAAGGCCTCCTTAATCTTAACCTCGCCTTTTTCAAACTCTTCGGATAATTCCCTAACCAGGTCGCACCACGGCATATAGGTGTACAGCTCAATTTTTAGCATCTCTAT
Organism: Acetivibrio mesophilus; assembly: GCF_004102745.1. Taxonomy (GTDB): domain Bacteria; phylum Bacillota; class Clostridia; order Acetivibrionales; family Acetivibrionaceae; genus Hungateiclostridium; species Hungateiclostridium mesophilum. Next base: position 156,923 of record NZ_RLII01000003.1, read on the forward strand.
CATGCCATCAACCTTTGACTTCCATACATCCTTAGTATCCTTAATTTTATCCCCGTTTTCCAAAAGCTTCGACAGAGCTTTCAGCATTTGCGGAATACTAACATAACTTTTATCCTCTGAACTTACAATACACTCTTCAAGGCATGAAGTATCCTTATAAGGGTTGTCGCTTTCTTTGGCAATCAGACTTGCCGTATCCCTTATCCCATTAATAAATGAGCTGTCCACAAGGGGTCTATTCAGATACTCTGTCAAACCCTCCTTAAGAGTTATGAGATAGCAAACGAAGTTTCCGCTGTCAACAGTAGAAATATATCTTGGTCGTAAGCTTTCCAGCGTCCTGGTATCGTACCAGTTATAAAGATGGCCATTCCATTTTTCCATCTTTTCAATAGTACTCATGGTTCTAGAAACTATATCACAAAGCTCCAAAGTACCTATATAACCCAAATCCCTTGCTGTCAAGGCCGCAAGCATGCCCAATCCAATATTCGTAGGAGAGGTCCTATAGGCTATACCGTTTGGCGGGTCTTCCTGATAGTTATCCGGTGCAAGATAGTTATTTCTTCTGTTTACAAACTCCTCATAATATCTCCATGTCTTTCTTGCAATACGCCTTAGCTCCAGCGTCTCCTTGTCGCTCAAAGGCTCTATTTTGCAAACCGTCTCCTTGCTTACCCAATAAGCTATAAAGGGCGATAAAACCCATACAGCAATCAAAAGAACGGCTGCTGCCAGGCCAAAACCAGGCTTAAACACAAAAGCCAGAGCAACAATAATTAAAGCCTGCAACACTGCTGCCTTCATTTTTATTATATAGCCCTTAAGCGAATTCTTAAGTCCCCTTTCGGCATCCAGCGCAGTTACCCACTCAAGCATATTCCTTTTGGTAAATAAAATCCTACCAAGGCTCAATGCAGCAGCATTCACCATAAGCCATGCATTATACGGCAGAAAAACAAACTGCAGTGTCAATTGAAAGAAGGAAGCCTTCAGCCCGCATATAACAGGCTTGTATTTCTTGGAGGCAATAGCTCCAAAAGGCTTTGATACAATATAGTCTATACTTCCCGTTATCAATGGAAAATATATGGTTACAAGGGCAATTCCCAGCCAAAAAAGCGGGTTGCCCGGTAAAACGCTAAATCCCAGTGCAATAAGCAGCATTAATGAAGGTGCCACCAAGCTCCTTCGAAGATTATCTAATATTTTCCACTTTGAAATTAACGATAGAGGATTTTTAATAATATTTCCCCTTCTGTCTTTAGTTCTGCTGCGAAGCCATGGCAAAAGCTGCCAATCCCCTCTAACCCAACGGTGAAGCCTCATGGCATATGAGTTTAGTTTTGAGGGATAACCATCAATAAACTCAAGATCTGTCGCAAGTCCCACCCTGACATAAGAACCCTCAAGCAAATCATGGCTAAGTACAGTATTATCAGGTATGGCATCTTTCAAAAGCTTTTGGAAAATCTCAAGGTCATATATTCCTTTACCAGTGAAAATACCCTCGCCAAAAAGATCCTGATAGACATCCGAAATGGCGCTGGCATAAGGATCTATTCCTTCCTCACCGGCAAATATTCTGGAAAACAACGATTTATTAACGCTTTCTATATCAAAACCTATTCTTGGCTGCAAAAGCCCATAGCCATCGGTTACTATTCCCCTTTTCTCATCAATCACGGGCTTGTGCAAAGGATGCGCCATAGTACCTATCAGCTTCTTAGCTGTGCCTAAAGGCAGTATGGTATCTGCATCTAGAGTAATAACATACTTTACCTTAGGAAGCTTTGACATATCATGGGACATGATTGAGTAGCTCGTAGATTTTGAACCTAAGAGGACCTCATTAAACTCAAGGAGGGCACCTCTTTTTCTTTCCCAGCCCATCCATTTATTTTGCTTTTCATTAAACTGTCTGTGTCTATGGAAAAAATAAAATATATCCGGAGTATCCTTTTCACCGTCTTCATTTTTTCCGCTATACTTTTCATTAAGCTCCGTAATTCGACTTAGCGCAGCCTCAACTATCTTTTTATCACCGGCCATTTCTTTATTGGGAGCATCCTTGTAATCACCGGCAATGGAAAAATACAAATTTTTCTCTCGGTTAGCCAGATAATACACCTCGAGGTTGTCAATCAGCTCCCTCGCCCTGTTCTCATCCGAAAGCAAAGCAGGGATAACAACCATTGCAGCATACTCTTCAGGTATTCCCTCTTGAAGATCAAGCTTTGGCAGCAACGAGGGTTTTATAGCTCGGCTCAGCACCCAGTTTACAATATTGACTGCTATGTCTGTTGCGGGAATAAACAGTGCCAGACCTGCAATAATTGCCATAGCAGCACCGTAATTTACAGCATTGTAAAAGGAGTGCTTCATCCCATATACCGACATTAAAAGGGTAATAAGAGCTATAAAACCAAAATACAAAAATGCAGGATGTTCTTTTATCCTTTCAACGACTCCCTTGATGAAGTTCTTTTCATACCCTATTTCCTTCTCCAGTTCACAAGTGCCTTTTCCAATAAGATAGTATCCTACATGGGTCAAACGTTTATCGACCGCTTCTCCTTCCGTAGCGTTCCGCGCAAGTTCGACAGCCTTTTTGGCAACATGAGACTCAGAAACATTGTGTTCTAAGGCCAGTTCCTCCACCCTGTTTCTGTAGTAATTTCTGGAGTCAAAATCCATCAAGGAGTAAGAACCGTCAGGGTCCGCCCTCAGAATCTCCTCTATTTTACTGAGTTGTTCAAAAATATCCACCCAATTGGCAGTTGAAATAAACTTCAGGCTCACTATGCAATTACCTATAGAGGCTTTGCTTGCCGTCTGTTCGTTATGCTCCTTGTGAGTAATGGCATCAACGGTGGTACCGGTTTCACTCAGCCTTTCATCTATATAACGCAGAACATGGGTATAGGCTCTGCCCATCTTTCTGAATTTGTACGCAAGATACTCGATAAATGCCGAATTTACCTCGTATTTTCCTTTTAGCTCGTTATCTATAGCAGTTATCAGTTCATAGGTATTCTCAATATTTTCATCAAAATTTTTGAGTATTTCTTCTACTTTGCGTCTTTGCTGCTGAGCCTTCGCAATTTTCCCGCAGATATATCTTGTGTTTTCTATAAGCACAAGCTTGATCATAATCGGAAAAGCCCATAATTCCCTTCCGGTGAGCACATTATTGGATTGATATGCGTTTATGTAGTTGATCAGCACTTTTTCATCAATCCTGCCGTCGGTATGGGAAACCAGTTCAAGAGCAATGGAGTATATCCTTGCATAGCCTTTTAGGTGTCCGCTGCTCAGCACAGGAAGCTTTGCATAGAACTCCTTCGTAAGATCCCTTCTTACACTTTTTACCTGTTCTTCGATTATATAGAAATTATCCAAAAGCCATTCTGCAGCAGGTGTAGTGCCGATACCCTTCTGTACATCTTCATTCATTTCTTTATATACAGACATTATATACCTGTAATTATCATTCAGCCTGGGTATTGGCCAAAAACACATACTCTTTTTCCCGGATACGGAATGCTCAATCGCTATTTCCTTTGCATAGGCTTGCAGCTCATCAAAGGTCAAAGACGCATCCCTCACTTTTATTTGTTGCTGTCCATCCTTACATTTTGAAATCAATAGCAAAAACAAGCACAATACTATAGCTGATAAAGCTAAAACAAATAAAATGTGTAGTTGCATTTGCATCTATCAACTCCTGTTTTTATATTTTGAAGCTTATTATTCTGCAAATATTAACATAAAAAAGAATTCGTTATAGGAGCATACTTTATTATATGCCAAATAGAAAATTTCAAAACATAAGTACTCTAAAATATATTGATAAAGAACTGCTATTGATAAGTATACCACTTAAAGAATGATTTAACAAATATAATTTATATAAAAGTTATTGTTTACCGATATTTTTTCTCAGAACTTCATACATCAATATACCTGCAGCCACTGATGCATTTAATGATTCAGCCCTTCCCGGCATAGGTATCCTGACCAAAACATCGGCATAGTTTTTTACTTCTTCACTTATGCCGTTGGCCTCGTTTCCGATAATAATTGCAATATCTTTTTTATATCCAAGCTCAAAATAATCGCAATTGCCCTCAAGATGGGAAGCACAAATTTTAACCCCTCTTTTTTTCATGCTGTCCATTACTTTAAAAATATCCTCACTCAAGCATATAGGAACATGAAATACAGAACCCATAGTGGATCTTAGCACCTTTGGATTATAGACATCCACACATCCCTTGGATACTATGACTCCTGTTGCCCCTGCTGCATCAGCGGTTCTAATTATTGTACCCATATTTCCCGGATCCTGAATTGAATCTAAAATTATAAAAAAATTCTTATTATCCCAAATATCTTCAATGTTGTAATCTTTTATGTCTAATACCGCCAGTATCCCTTGAGGATTCTGAGTATCGGATACTTCCACAAAAAGCTTATGAGGCAACTCAAAAACCGAATATCCGCCGTTATTCACCTTTTCTAAAATTTCACTACCGGAAGTTGTATCGGCTAGCTTGTCGGATACAAGAATTTTGTGTATTTGGACTCCTTCTTTTAGTGCCTCTTCCACAAACCTTATCCCTTCTATAAAAAACATGCCTTTTTCTTCACGATACTTTTTCTGCTTTAAGGCCTTAACTTCTCTTATAACCGGGTTTTGAGCACTGCTTATGTAGTTCATTTCATCACCTCAAAATTAGAATGTCAGAATTAATATACCTAAAAAAAGAGAGCTTACTTAAGCTCCCCTTTTTCTCATATAGATTTATTTCGCTGCTTTAACTTTTTCAACCAACTGAGCAAAAGCATTTGCATCATTGACAGCCATTTCAGCTAGCATCTTTCTGTTTAAAGTTATACCGGATTTCTTAAGTCCATTCATAAACTTACTGTAGCTAAGACCGTTCATTCTTGCTGCCGCATTAATTCTTGAAATCCAAAGCTGTCTGAAATCTCTTTTCTTAGCTCTTCTATCCCTGTATGCATAAACCAGTGATTTCATTACTGCCTGGTTTGCAATTCTAAAGTTTTTGCTCTTAGCTCCAAAATAACCTTTTGCTAACTTTAATACTTTCTTATGTCTTGCACGGGTTCTTACCCCACCTTTAACTCTTGACATAGTCACACGCCTCCTTTTTACTTGTATGGAATCAACATTTTGATTACTGATTCATTAGCAGTAGATGCAATTGTTGATTTCCTCAAGTTTCTTTTTCTTTTTGAAGTTTTTTTCGTCAATATGTGACTTTTATAAGCTTTTGATCTTTTAACCTTACCTGTACCTGTTAAATTAAATCTCTTCTTGGAAGAGCTGTGTGTTTTAATCTTAGGCATAAGACTTCCTCCTTAAATTCTATATTACTGTTTAGGATTAAGAATCATAAACATATTTCTACCTTCTAACTTAGGCTTTCTTTCAACTGTTGCGACATCTTCAACTGCTTCCGCAAATTTCTCGAGCACCTGCTGACCTAATGAGGTGTAGTTCATTTCCCTGCCTCTAAACTTGACACTGACCTTAACCTTATCTCCGTCCTTTAAAAACTTCACCGCATTCTTCAATTTAAAGTTAAAATCATGATCTTCAATTGAAGCAGACAGTCTAACCTCTTTTATATTAATTACCTTTTGATTCTTACGGGCCTCTTTTTCCTTCTTAGCAAGCTCAAACATATACTTGCCGTAGTCCATTATCCTACATACAGGCGGTACTGCCTGAGGGGCTATCTTGACTAAATCCAAGTTCTTAGAGTTCGCAAGTTTCTGCGCATCTTTTGAAGACATAATACCTAGCATTGAACCATCAGTATCAATTAGTCTTACTTCCTTATCTCTTATTTGCTCATTGATCATTAATTCATTTTTGTTAATAGAAAACACCTCCGGGTTTTTCGAGATTCGCGTTATTTAATGCAAAAAAGTGAATCATAGAAATGATCCACTTATCTCTTACAACACTAATAAACATTACTGTAATTCATATACCGTAATCTTAAAGTATTAACCCTACAAAACTAAATCCGTAAGGTGAGAAGTGGATAACTTCTTCTTTATTTTTGCTTTTTCTATACTATCAGATGATAGTATATTTGTCAATAGTTTTTATAATATTTTTTAGTATATTCTCTGTTTGTTGTTTACATATTTCAAGAAACTATACTTTATATTATTAAATTCTTTTGAATCACTTATGGATACCAGCTCCCATTCTTCAATTTCATCCAGGTTCGGAAAATATTTATCTGCGGGATATTTATTTTCAATTTTAGTTACATAGGCCTCGGAACAATATGGCAACAGCTGTGTGTACACCACTTCTCCGCCTATGGCAAAAACATCGTCAGAATCATACTTCTTAAGCTCGCAAAAAAGTTCATCAAGGGAAGGACAAACTATTAATTTATCCTTTTCAAAATCTTTACTTTTACTTAATATAATATTTATTCTATCCTTTAAAGGTTCTCTTCCAGGCAACGATTCAAATGTTTTGCTTCCCATTACTACAACTTTGCCCAAAGTCATCTGCTTGAAAAATCTCATATCTTCCGGAATACGTTGAAGCAGATTACCCTTATATCCAATTCCCCAGTTCAAATCAACTGCAACAATGGCTTTCATCTTGTCCTCCTTCATTTAGATGGCAACAGGGATATTTTTTATTTGAGCCCCGGCTTGATAGCCTTCCAACACAAAATCTTCAACCTTAAAGTCATAGAAATCTTTTTTATCGGGATTAATCAATAACTTTGGTGCCGGATATGGAGTCCTTTGTATAAGCTCTTTTATTAATGGTATATGCCTGTCATATATATGGGCATCAGCAATGACATGCACAAGCTCTCCCACTTCCAGATTGCACACTTGGGCAAACATATGGACAAGAATTGCATATTGAGCCACATTCCAATTATTCGCAACCAAAACATCTTGGGAACGCTGATTAAGTATTGCATTTAGTTTTCTGCCGGTAACATTAAAAGTTATACTATATGCACAAGGATATAAATTCATTTCGTGCAGGTCGCTATGATTGTACATATTGGAAATAATCCTTCGACTATAGGGATTATGCTTTAAGTCATATATAATCCTATCTACCTGATCAAAATCCCCTTCTCTATACTTATGCTTAATCCTCAACTGATAACCATACGCCTTGCCTATCGAACCTTCTTCATCAGCCCAGCTATCCCAAATACGGCTGTTAAGTTCTTTTATATTATTCGATTTTTTTTGCCATATCCAAAGCAATTCATCAATTGCTGCTTTCAAGTTTGTCGGTCTTAAGGTAATAATCGGAAATTCCTCTGATAGATCATATCTGTTAATGACACCAAATTTTTTGATTGTATGGGCTAACGTTCCATCGTCCCACTTGGCCCTTACCGTTTCTCCTTCGGAAGATATCCCGTTTTCAAGAATATCCTTACACATCCTAATAAAAATCTCATCCGCTTTACTCATAAGCAAACTAACCCCACTTATCATCTATAGTTTATATTAGTATTTTATTCTATAAATCGTCTTCGCTAAGATCAGCATAAATTTTGACAAAAAATACCCTTGGATTTGAAAAATACAAAATATATTTTAACATATCATCTAAAATAATATAACTGTTTTCTGAAAAAAAGAATCTACATAAAGAAATTCATATGGATTATCTGGATTTGAAGTAAAAGACTCCTTATTTTCCCAATATATAGATTAATGTGTAATGTTCATTTTAAAATAATTAGCCCATAAAGAAAGAAGACAAACCCAAGTTTGCCCTCTTTCTAATAGCTATGTTAATTTTCTTTATTTTTGACAGCTTCAACAATCTTGTTAACAAAATCTTCAAGAGGCATAGAACCCAAGTCCCCATCTTTTCTTGACCTTACCGCAACAGCTCTGTTTTCCATTTCTCTGTCACCTATTACAAGCATGTAAGGCACCTTTTCAAGCTGCGCTTCTCTGATTTTGTAGCCTATCTTTTCATTTCTCAAATCAACTTCCACCCTAATGCCTTTTTCTTCTAACGCCCTCTTAATCTCATCCACATACTCGTGCTGTTTTTCAACTATAGGCAGTATCTTAACCTGTACCGGTGAAAGCCATACAGGGAAAGCTCCCGCAAAGTGCTCGGTCAAAATAGCAATAAACCTTTCTATGCTGCCAAACACAACTCTATGAATCATAACAGGTCTGTGCTTCTCACCATCGGCACCTACATATGTTAAATCAAATCTCTCCGGCATCTGGAAATCCAACTGTATTGTTCCGCACTGCCAAGTACGCCCAATGGAGTCTTCGAGGTGGAAGTCTATCTTAGGTCCGTAGAATGCTCCGTCCCCTTCATTTATCTTGTAATTTATTCCTTTCTGTTCAAGGGCATTCTTTAATGCATTGGTAGCCCTTTCCCAGTCTTCATCCGACCCCATAGAGTTTTCCGGCCTTGTGGACAGTTCTACATGATATTTGAAGCCAAAAACCTTATAGAAGTCATCAATCAGATTTATTACAGCTACAACTTCGCTTTCAATCTGATCCGGAGTCATAAATATGTGAGCATCGTCCTGGGTAAAGCATCTAACCCTCATCAATCCATGCAAAGCTCCGGAAAGCTCATGTCTGTGTACCAGTCCAAGCTCAGCCATTCTCTGAGGCAAATCCCTATAAGAGTGAAGCTTTCTTTTATATACCAGCATACCTCCGGGGCAGTTCATCGGCTTAATAGCATAATCTCCTTCATCTATTTTGGTAAAATACATATTCTCCTTGTAATGATCCCAGTGCCCGGAACGATGCCAGAGCTCTTCATTTAAAATTATGGGAGTCCTTATCTCCTGATATCCTGCCTTATTGTGTTCTTCTCTCCAATACTCCTCTAAGGTATTTCTCAAAACCATACCCTTTGGCATAAAGAAAGGAAAACCGGGACCTTCTTCATAAATATCAAACAAATCCAGCTCTCTTCCAAGCTTCCTGTGATCTCTCTTCTTTGCTTCCTCAATCCTTGTAATATATGCATCCAATTCACTTTTTTTGTTAAAGGAAGTACCATAAATCCTCTGGAGCATTTTATTCTTTTCATTACCTCTCCAGTATGCCCCAGCAACCGACATAAGCTTAAAGGCCTTGACCTTGCCAGTAGATTCTATATGGGGGCCTGCACACAGGTCAACAAATTCTCCCTGCTTGTAAAATGAAATTGTTTCACCCTCAGGCAAATCTCGAATCAATTCAACCTTGTACGGTTCATTCCTCTCCTCCATGAACTTTATAGCCTCATCTCGCGGAAGAGTAAACCTTTCAAGCTTCAGATCCTCTTTAATAATTTTTTGCATTTCCTTTTCAATATTTTCTAGTTCTTCGACAGAAAAAGGCTTTTCTACATCAAAGTCATAATAAAAGCCGTTTTCTATTGATGGTCCAATCGCAAGCTTCGCTTCAGGATATAGCCTCTTAACAGCCTGCGCCATTATATGGGATGAAGTATGCCTGTAGGCATGTTTTCCTCCATCATCGTCAAAAGTCAACAAACTGAGGACACAATCATCCTCAAGACGATAGTCCAGATCCTTCACCTGTCCATTGACCTCTCCTGCAAGAGCAACCCTTGCAAGCCCCGCGCTTATGCTCTCTGCCACTTCTTTTACCGTAATACCTTTATCATATTCCTTAACGCTTCCATCCTTAAGTGTTACTTTAATCATAAAAATACCTCCTTTAAGCTAAATAAAAAAACCCCCATCCCTCGAAAGGGACGAGAGCTATCTCCCGTGGTTCCACCCTAATTGTTACTCATTATGATTATAACGTAATCACCGTTTCAACTCCGAGGCGGTCTTCAACCGAAATTCCTTAAAGGTACTTCCAGCCATTGATACCTTCTCTCTTAAAGGAATAACTCAGCCTACTCTTCTCTTCATTGTCGACATGCCATATCAATTCATATTAAAGATAATTATATATTTATATATTCTCAATGTCAACCTCGGAAAAAATTTCGTAAAAGTCCACCAAATACCTCTTCATTTCCTGGAAATAATAAAAAATCATATTTCGTGGTATAATATGGATTAGAATTGATTGGAGGGAACTATATATGCGAACAACTAGAGCGAGAAGATTCAAAAAACTCAGACATAAAAAAATTAAAAAGTGTATCATATATACCCTCATTCTGCCAACTACTTTTATTCTTCTAGGATATTTATTTACAACCATCATTATTATTCCCATAATGACGGGCAATAATTAAAAAAGCTGGCCTGTTCGCCAGCTATATATTTTTTTAACATTTACTTTTTAATAATACTCTCATTTCTCTGAATTGGAGTATCCAGTGCTTCATGGATAAAAAACTCCCTGACATCACCTTCTATCAGGAACTGAACCTTGTCTATCTCAGGAAGCTCTGTAAGGGAAGCAACAATAGAGCTAATGGTCATTAGTTCCGCGACAGATCCGCCAATATGATTTTCAACAAACTCTTTCGATAAATCCAGTGTACAGACTCCCTTTTCGGTTTTGATGGACAATAGTTGTGTACCTTCAGGAATGACAGGGTCCAACTCTTCAGACGCAGGTCCTTTAGCCAGCTCATTAAAAATTACTCTTTCGATATTGTCTTCTGCCTTTATTTCCAAAGTTCTTGTCTCAGGAGCCACCTTTTCGGCTTGAAAGTCACCAAAATACAACGTCACAGTCATGGTTCCGTTTTCTGCCGGGCTTTTCTCCGAATCCGGTTCTTTTATTTCATTGTTGATATTTGGGCTATTTTGCTGTTCATTGCCGGGAGAACCCGTATTCGAACCTCCAAATAAACTGCATCCGGCAACAAATATAAGAATTGTAAGAGCTGCAATCGATATCAAAACTCTTTTCATTAATGTTCTCATCAGACTCTATAATAAATACTCAAGTCTGACAATTCACCCCCTTCGCTTTTTGGCAAAACTAAAACTGCATAATAATTATACTTTAAAATTATACTTTACGTAAGACCATTTCAACTAATGCAATAAATGTCACTTACTTTACTGTAATAAACTCTTTAATATTGTCGAATTTACTCTGACCTATCCCAGATACATTCATTATATCTTCTATTGCTTTAAAATCGCCGTTTTGCTCGCGATGGGATACTATTTTGGCTGCAGTGGACGGACCTATTCCCGGAAGAGAATCAAGTTCCTCCAAAGTTGCAGTATTTATATTGATTTTTGCGCTCGAAGCTTTGCTATTTTCATTCTCTCCGATTATTGCCCCGCCGCTGTCTTTAATAATGGTTATTCCTGCAGTAGCCTCATCATGACCGTTCTGTCCTGGCTTATTCTCCGAAGGAGCTGAGCCCGAATTATTTTTGTCTTTGCTACCCGATACGTTTTTTGCCGGCATACTCTTGTTTGAGTTGTTTTCTTTAGCAGCACTTTTGCTCTCAGCATTTCCCCCCGAAGCAACAGCCTGTATACTGCTGCTTTCAGCAGTATCTTGCTGTATCTTTTCACTTTTGGATCTGATTCTTAACATAACATTCTCTTCCAACTCAAAAACCAAGTTTATATTCTCAATATCTGCGTCCTGTGTAGGCCCTCCGGCAAGCTCAATGGCATCCTCTATTATTTGCCCTTTTTTTAGCGTAACGACACCGGGTCTATTAACCTCTCCCACAACATATACTTTTATCTCGTCCACTGGCTCTTCCTCCGGCTTCTCATCGGATTTATCGGAGGTCTTCTCCCCACTAGTCTCTGCTCCCTTCGTATCTTGATTATCTCCCGCCTTGCTTATAACTATATCTTTATTATCATTCGCAAGTAGAAAGCCTGTTATCGAAGTAGTCCCGACCAGTCCCAATATCATGAGCGCAATTACTCCTTTTTTTATATTTACTTCCTGATTGAAAATATCCCTTAACAAAAACATCCCTCCACTATATAATCCCTGTTAACAAATTCATTAATAAGATGGTAATTCACATTCTTATATGACATATAATGTCGTAATATGTAAATACTTATTTCATTGTATATATATAATAATAATTATACATATAAATGTAAATACTTGTTCCTTTATTTACCTACAGTTTTTTTAAAACATATCTACTTTTTTCAACATTTTTTTGTTATACTTTAAATAATGTTGGTTTCTTCTTTTATTACCATTATAAAAACATCATGATTAACTGGAGGAAATAATGAAAAAACTACTGATATTTTTAATTATGACTACCATTTTGCTTTCGAGCATTGTAATTGTAAAGGCACAGCCATTAGATATCGATGCACGAGCATATATTTTGATAGATTCTAAAACCGGTCAGGTTCTCGCCGAATACAATCCTGATTTTAAAACTTATCCCGCCAGCACCACCAAAATCATGACTGCAATATTAGCACTCGAGCTTGGAGATCTCGATCAAATAATGACTGTTAATCAGACTGCCATAGATGATATAGGCCCCGGCGGTATGCATATAGGCTTATTGGCCGGAGAGCAGTTGGAACTCAGATATTTGCTGGATGCCCTCCTGGTAAGATCCGCAAACGAAACAGCTTACGTCATTGCTGAAAATCTCTGTTCCTCCCGTCAGGAATTCTATAACCTCATGAATGAAAGAGCAAGAGAGCTCGGAGCCACTGACACAAATTTTGTAAACCCCTGTGGTATTGATAATGGAGAAAAGGGAAAAAATCATCTTACTACCGCAAGGGATCTTGCAAAAATGGCTCAATATGCAATGACAATACCTTATTTCAGAGAAACTGTTCAAAAAACTATTATCAAAATACCACCTACAAATAAGCATTCTGATGAGGTTATCGTCGGCACTACCAATAGATTGCTGCTTTATAGCAGTTCAAAATACAAGTCGGACTATTTTACCAAAGTCACCGGCATAAAAACAGGTTATACGGACAGGGCCCTTAATAATCTTGTCTCTTCCGCTATGAACGATGAAGGAACAGAATTGATTGCTGTAGTCCTTGGTGTGGAGAATTATGACATGGTATTCGAATATTCCAAAAAGCTATTGGAGTACGGTTTTAAAAACTATTCCATTCAGCCTGTTGTTGCACCAAATTCCTATATAACCTCTGTACCCGTTTCTAATGCTTCGGGTAATTACAACCTGGATGTTATAGCATCGCCGGAAGGGCTCAAATGTTTGCTGCCCAACGACTCGAATAATACGGATTATGAAATTGAGAGATATATTATGGAAAGCATTGAAGCTCCGGTAAAAAAAGGGGATGTTCTCGGATTTCTAGAAATCAAAAGAAACGGTGTTTCCATTGGCAAGATAGATGCAGTTGCTTCAAGGGATGTTGAAAAACTTGAGGCTCCATCCGAACCTCAAAACGTGATTATTAAAACTATAAACGACCCTGTTTTGAAAAAAGTCACAACAGGAGCATTAATCTTCCTGTTAATGTTTCTTATGCTACGATTTACCTTACGTAGAATTTCACGAAGTCTCCGTTCAAAAAGATAATAAACTATTACGATTTTAATATAACTATAATATAACTATAATATAACTATAATATAACTATAATATAACTGTTTTTTGTGGTTTGCTTTGTAAAAATATCGTTACAAAGCGCCTAATTTAATGTATAATTTATATGTCAAATTTCAAGGGACTAAATTTGCTTTATTTAGCCCTAAAGGAGTGGTATTTTATGAAAACTTCCCCGGTTCTTGAAGTAAGGACAATTAAAAACTTAAAAGACATGATTGAGCAAAGCAGCAAACTGTTTGCCAACAAAAATGCTTTTTGTGTGAAAACAAAAGATAATTTATATAAAGGAATCACTTTTTCCGAGTTCAAGGATGATATTGACTCCTTTGGAACCGCCTTGCTTGAATTGGGCATAGGAAAAGGCTTTATTGCCGTTATTGGCGAAAACAGGTATGAATGGTGTGTTACCTATCTATCAACTATAAACGGCGCCGGAGTAGTTGTACCTTTAGACAAAGAGCTTCCTCTCCCCGAACTGGAAAATCTATTAAGACAGTCCAACGCCAATGTCGTCGTATACTCGGGAAAATTTGATGACGGGATTAAAGAAATGTCCCCTCGCTTAAGCAATATCAAATACTTTATCAACATGAATACTGATGAACATGAAAATGAAAGTTTTTTATCTTTCTGGGCGCTCCTTCGAAAAGGAAAGAAGCTTTTGGAGTCAGGAAAAAAGGACTATCTTAATGCTTCCATTGATGAGAATGCAATGAGTGCAATGATTTTTACTTCCGGAACCACAGATCATGCTAAAGCCGTCATGCTGTCCCATAGAAATATTTGCTCAAATATTATGGCTGTTTCAGCTTCTATTTATATGGACAGCACCGACTCAGTGGTTTCAATACTTCCCCTGCACCATACTTATGAATGTACTGCAGGCTTTCTTACTATGATATATAATGGTGCAACAATAACCTTCAACGAGGGACTTAAATACATTGGAAAAAATCTTAAAGAGGCACAGCCCTCGATTCTTATTCTTGTACCTCTTATTTTGGAAAGCATGTACAATAAAATATGGGAACAGGCTTCAAAAAAGAAAAGCCTTAAATTTAAACTAAAAGCCGGACTTTTTATCAGTAATTTGCTATACAATGTTTTTAAAATTGATATAAGAAGAAAGCTGTTTAAATCTGTAATTGATAATGTAGGCGGTAAATTAAGACTGGTCATTTCAGGTGCCGCAGCTCTTGATCCTGAAGTGGCAAAGGGCTTTGAGTCCATGGGTATAAAAGTCCTTCAGGGCTATGGCCTTACGGAAGCTTCACCAATAGTGGCAGTTAACCGAGATAAGCAATACAGGCATGACTCAATCGGTCTTCCAATTCCCGGGCTTGATGTTGAAATAAGTAACCCTGACAAAGACGGCCTCGGTGAAATAATAGTAAAAGGTGACAGCGTAATGCTTGGCTATTACAATAATGAAGCTGCCACAAAAGCAGTTCTAAAAAACGGATGGCTCTATACCGGAGACCTTGGGCGTATGGATGAAAATGGTTTCATTTATATTACCGGACGTCAGAAAAACATTATAGTAACCAAAACCGGCAAAAATATTTTTCCTGAGGAAGTTGAAGCCTATATTAACAAAAGCCCGTTTATCAAGGAATCCCTAGTATCAGGAAGGGAAAACGATAAAAACGATGAAACAATAGTAGTAGCCCAAATTGTGCCGGATATTGACGCAATTAAAGCAAGACTAAAAATAGATACAGAACCATCTCCTGAAGATGTGTACAATCTGATCAAGTCAGAGATTAAAGCTATAAACAAGAATATGCCCATTTATAAAAGAGTTGTTGATATTACTATTCGTGAAAATGAATTTGCCAAAACATCCTCAAAGAAGATTAAACGATATCTTGAAAAAACCCGTGTATAAGTTAGATATTGATAAATAAAATAATAAATGCCCCGAAACTGTACGGCTACAGTCGGGGCATTTTGGTTGGCCCAAAAGAGTCAAAGTTCCCTTTGTGAGGATGTAAAGTTCTATCCGTATAAGCTTTCGCATTCGCCAAATCATCTCCAGTCTGCTCACCAAATTTGCTCATCATTTCTCCCTCCTATTTGTTTACTATAATTATCGGTTTTTGTTAATTTTTCTTAACTATTACTTAGATAGTGTTCTATCATACTGAAAGAAGCTCCAAGGATTTGTCTTGAAAAACTAAAACTATACCGTATCTTCAAATAATAAAGAGCTATCCATATGAATCAGGGAAATCCATTAACTACCCCTCTCCAAATGAATAGCTCTTACTTTATTAATTAAACTTTATTTCACAACAATATTAACTAACTTACCCGGAACAGAAATAACCTTGACAACATTTTTTCCGGATATTTCAGCCTTAATCTTTTCACTATTCAAGGCCTTTTCCTCAACCTGCTCTTTCGTCAGATCCGATGCTATAACAAGCTTATCTCTTACCTTTCCATTTATCTGAAGTACAATTTCAATTTCATCCTTTATAAGAGCCGCCGGGTTAAATTCAGGCCACTTTTGCTCGTGCACACTGCCTTCCTTTCCTGTTGCCGCCCAGAGCTCTTCAGCCGCATGAGGAATAAAGGGAGCCAGCATTATTATCAATTTCTCGACAGAATCCTTCATAAGCGCCTTATTCTTGCTGTCGTCAGCCACTTTATCCTTATAATAATACAGCGAATTAACCAGCTCCATGACAGCACTAATAGCAGTGTTAAAGTTGAACCTCTGGCCGATATCATCCGTCACACGCTTTACGGTGTTGTTCAGCATATACCAAAGTTCTTTATCGGCTTTGGTAAACACAGAAGTATCAATGCTTGCGTCTTCCTTCACCGCACCAATAAACTCGGTTACTATCCTCCATACCCTGTTGATAAATCTATAGCAACCTTCAACTCCTTGGTCACTCCATTCCAAATCCTTTTCCGGTGGAGATGCAAAGAGTATGAACAATCTTGCTGTATCGGCACCATACTTCTCAATTATCTCCTCAGGGCTTACAACATTGCCTAGAGATTTTGACATTTTGGCGCCATCCTTGAGCACCATTCCCTGAGTAAGAAGGTTTGTAAAGGGTTCATCATAATCCACATAACCCAAATCATAAAGAACTTTCATAAAGAATCTGGAGTATAATAGGTGCAAAATTGCATGTTCGACACCGCCTATATATTGGTCAACGGGCATCCAGTACTTTATATTCTCCTTATCAAAGGGAGCCTTCTCATTACATGGGTCACAATACCTCAGGAAGTACCATGAAGAACACACAAAGGTATCCATGGTATCCAATTCCCTTCTTCCCGTCTTACCGCATTTCGGGCAAGGAGCAGATAAGAAGGACTCACTTGTGGAAAGCGGCGATTCCCCTACACCGGAAAATTTGATATCTGTCGGCAAAATAACCGGCAAATCCTCTTCGGGAACCGGCACAGCTCCGCAATCATCACAGTAAATTATCGGTATGGGCGCGCCCCAGTATCTCTGTCTGGAAATCAGCCAGTCTCTAAGTCTAAAGTTTATCTTTCTTTCACCATAGCCCTTTTGCTCAATATAATCAATTATCTTTCCTATAGCCTCATCACTTCTCACACCGTTGAACTCTCCGGAGTTCACAAGATAGCCTATATCTTCAAAGGCCTCTGTCATTTTGGAAGGATCAAGCTCCTGGCCTTGTGGCTGAATTACAACTTTAATCGGCAAGTTATACTTCTTTGAGAACTCAAAGTCTCTCTGGTCATGGGAAGGAACTGCCATAACAACACCGGTTCCATACTCTGCAAGAACATAATTGGCAAGGTATAAAGGAACTCTGTCTCCGTTTAATGGATTAATGACATACCTTCCTGTAAAAACCCCTTCCTTCTCAACATCGTTTGATGTCCTGTCTATTTCATTCAAAAACAGCATTTTCTTTATAAATTCATTGCATGCCTCTTCCTGCTCTGTTCCTTTAATCAATTCCTTTACAATAGGGTGCTCCGGCGCAATTACCATATAAGTCACGCCGAATATGGTATCAGGTCTTGTAGTGTATACTCTAACGGACTTATCCATTCCGTCCACCTTAAAATCAACTTCAACACCTTCACTTCTGCCAATCCAGTTCTGCTGCATAGTTTTAACCTTATCAGGCCAGCCTTCGAGCTTTTCAATATCGTCCAGAAGTCTTTGAGCATAATTGGTTATCTTAAAGAACCACTGCTCCAAGTCTTTTTTGCCAACCGTTGATTTACAACGTTCACAAGCTCCGTTTACAACCTGTTCGTTGGCAAGAACCGTTGCACAGGATGGGCACCAGTTTACATAGGACTTTTTCTTATACGCAAGGCCATTCTTATAAAGTTGAAGGAACATCCATTGAGTCCACTTATAGTAATCAGGATGGCAGGTAGCAACCTCTCTATCCCAATCATAACTAATACCCAGCTCTTTTAGCTGTCTTCTCATATTGTCAATATTGGACCATGTCCAGTCATTAGGATGGACTCCCCTCTTAATGGCAGCATTTTCAGCAGGCAGACCAAAAGAATCCCACCCCATTGGATGAAGAACATTAAAGCCGTTCATTTTTTTAAACCTTGCTACAACATCCCCTATGGAATAATTCCTTACATGTCCCATATGAAGATTTCCAGAAGGATAGGGAAACATCTCAAGCACATAATACTTCTTTTTGCTTTTGTCTTCTTTAGCAGAAAAGGCCCTGTCATCCTCCCATTTTTTCTGCCACTTCTTTTCAATATCCATAAAATTGTAATGCATAATACAACCTCCAGATTCAATTAACAATCGCTATATTATATCAAAACCCCAAAAAACGTCCCCTTAATGGGGTCCTTTTACATCTAATTATAAAAATACAGACGGATTGGCCTCTACTGCCTGTGCTTCATTACTCCATCAGACCACAGTCTTTCAAGGTTATAAAATCCCCTGTCTTCTTCATGGAAAATGTGAATTACAATATCTCCATAATCCAATAATATCCACCTTGCACTATTATAGCCTTCCTTATGAATAAGTTCTATACCGGCCTGCTCCATTTTTTCTTCTACTTCATCAGCAAGAGTCTTTATATGCGTTGTAGATGTTCCGCTGCATATTATAAAATAATCTGCGAGAATCGAAATTTCTCTTATGTCAATAGTGTTCAAATCCTTGGCCTTTTTTTCCTCCAGAATACTCACAATCTTTGCGGCCATTTCATTAGATTCCAATAATCCTCCGTCCTTTCATAATTATTAATATATTTTTTCTTATATATTATTTACTTAATATATCCAATTAAATCAACTTTACATGTTTTAAATTATAACACTAAAATAATGGTTTTGTGAATAAAAACTTACCAAAAATCAAGGATTGAAGTCATCCCCGAGTATTACTATAAAATCAAATCGTGATCCGTGGTCAATTTCTTTTCTTATCTTCTTTATATTTAATAGGTTTCCCAATTCTTCTCCTGAAACATCTTCTTTTTTTTCGACAATTGCAGTACTAATATATTTTAAAGAGCTTCCATTGCCCGAACTTACTATAAATCCATATTCTTCAAGGGTCGCTCTGATTTCCTCCGCAAGATTTTTTTGTCCGGTATAGTTTATCACTTGAATACTCGCACCTTTTTGCTGAATAACAATCGGTGTTTCCTGTACATCCTCGGTTTTCTGCGGAGTATCCGTGGTTAAATTCTGTGTTGCAGCAACAACCGACTCTGTATTGGGGCTGCTTTCTGCAGTGTTTACGGGAGTGGAAGTGACGGTGGCAGAAGGTGTAGGCACTGTGTTTGCGATACTTGCCACTGATGCATCGGAATTATCATTACTGTCTCCAGGGTTCCTAAAAAAGTAGAAATAGCCGCCTGCTATTAGTAATAAAACCAGCATCATACTAAACAGCCCAAAGCCTTTATTTCTTTTTTTCCTTCTCATTTTTCTCCTTGCCATAAAAATCAGCCTCCCATGTGACAAAAATCTACGGCATTTTTTCCTTGATAATAAAATTCCGCGCCCCAATTGTGTCCGGATGAATAAACACTCCCCTGTTCATTATATGTCTTATTGTATTATCCAGAGAAGTTAGTATGGACCTGTCCAAATCACGATAAGCCAGCTCCCTTACTTCATCCAATCTGGTAAACCTTCTGCCCGGTTCAATATAATCCGCAATAAAAACTATTTTATCCAGCAATGTCATATTCTCCTTGCCGGTAGTATGGCAATCAATGGCCCTTATTATATCCTCATCCTCAACTCCATACTCTTTAGCAGCCAGAACCGCTCCTAAAGGACCGTGCAAAAGCTCAGGCTGCGCCAAAGTAATATAGTCTACATTTATATGATACTTTTCACACAATTCAAATAGAGCCTGTCCCTTTATTTCCCTTGCGCAATCGTGCAAAAGCCCTGCTATGGCTGCTTTTTCTTCATTCACTCCATATTCTTTCGCAAGACTTACTGCCGTATCCATTACACCCAATGAATGCTTGAATCTCTTAAGTGAAAGAACTTCTTCAAGCTTCTTTTTCATTTCTTCAATCGTCATTACTGTTTCCCCTGTATTAAAGTACTAAGCAACCTTAATCCGATACTATTTAAGATATAGTCCCTCTTTTTTTATATAGCTTTCTACTGCATCAGGAACCAGATATCTTATGGATTTGCCTTCCTTTACCCTGTCTCTTATCATTGTTGCGGATATTTCAATCAAAGGCATTTCCGCCTCCAGTATGCTTGCTGAAAATGTCGCTTCAAGATACCTTATCCGCTCCCTGAATCCCTCTCTGTCGGCCCCCGGCCTTAAGGCCGCAATGAATTTGCAGGTTTTAAATACCTTCTCGTAATCCTTCCATGTAAGAAGATCATATAAAACATCTGCACCAATTATATAATACAAAGTGGCAATTCCTCTGTACTGTTCATTTAAAACGCTCAGGGTATCTATGGTATAAGTATACCCTTCCCTGTCAACCTCAATCCTTGATTCCTCAAAATAAGGATTGCCCTTTAAAGCTTCACAGACCATGTTATATCGGTGCTGTGCATCGGTTACCATCTGTTGTTTTTTATGGGGAGGGTTACCTGAGGGTATAAAAAGCACCTTGTCGAGTTCAAAAGTCCCTCTTATCATTTCTGCCATTATCAAATGACCGTTATGAATCGGATCAAAGGTTCCTCCCAGTATGCCTATCCTCTTAATATTCTCTTCCATAATCAATTCCTTCATTGCAAAAATCAGCTACGGTGATTAAAGTTCTTTTTCAAGAATTTATTATAGCATATTATTGCTATCTTTGAAATAAATAAAACATCTCAATCCATTCCAATTAAAAAGTTCAACACTCAAGATTTATATCCTTCCTTTGTTATCCTTCTTCATAAAAACCATCTCTACTCCATCGATATTCTTTATGCTCGTTTCCACATATCCCAACTTTGTGTATAAAGCTCGTGTATTTTTACTATTTAACCCAGTAAAAATTTCATACCTTTCACACTTACTAAATATGTTTTCAATTTCTTTTATTAAGGCTTTTCCAATACCTTTGTTTTGAAACTCAGGTTGTACAATCAACCTACCTATATGACAAACATTATCATTATCCAAATGTGCGCGCACTGTTCCAATGATTTTGCCGTCTAATGTGTACTTTAGAAACAATCTTTTTTCATATTCCTCAGTAATGCTTTCTAGCGTCTGTGTCATAGGAGAAATATTAAAATTGTTTTCTGCTATTGCGACCCTTTCAAATGCTTTCTTTTGTAAATTCAATATATCTATCAAATCTTCTTTTGTCGCCTTATTAATAAAGCCTTCCATAATAATCATCCTCCAGTTATTTGCTTATCATGCCTCTTTCATTTCATTCCAAGAGGCAAATAAAATAAGAGAGCATTACGCTCTCCTACTTTATTCCTATATCCTTTCGATAGTGCATATCCTGAAATTGGATCTTTCCGACTCCCTCATAAGCCTTATTTATTGCCTCGTCCAGATTGCTTTCCATGGCTGTCACTCCCAGCACACGTCCTCCAGCAGTATAGTATTTACCGTCTTCACGCTTTGTACCTGCATGGAAGACTACAACGTTTGCATCTCTTTCTGCATCTGCAAGCCCTGATATCTCATAGCCGGTTTTATACTCCTTAGGGTATCCGCCCGAAGCCATGATTACACATACACAGGCATTGTCATTCCAACTTATTTCAACTTCATCCAATCTTTCATCAATAATTGCATCAAATATGTCAATTATGTCCGTATTAAGCCTCGGAAGCACCACCTGGGTCTCCGGATCTCCAAACCTGGCATTGTACTCTAATACTTTCGGGCCGTCCTTTGTTATAATAAGCCCAAAGTACAACACCCCTTTAAACTTTCTGCCTTCTTTTTCCATAGCTTCAATTGTTGGCTTATAGATTTTCTCCATGCAGTAACTGTCGATTTCCTCTGTATATATTCTGCTTGGCGAAAATGTTCCCATACCACCGGTGTTAAGTCCCTGGTCATTGTCCAAGGCTCTCTTATGGTCTTGGGATGAAACCATAGTCTTTATGCTTTTGCCATCGGTAAAGGCCAACATTGACACCTCTGGCCCCACCAAGAACTCTTCGATTACCACCTTGTTACCGGCTTCACCAAAAACCTTATCCTCCATGATACTTTCAACTGCTTCCTTTGCCTCAGAAAAATTCTGTGCAATTATTACACCCTTGCCAAGCGCCAGACCATCGGCTTTCACAACCAACGGGTACTGCTGATTCTGCAAATACCTTATGGCATCGGCACTGTTTTCAAAAACTTCATAATTGGCAGTAGGTATATTGTACTTTTTCATAAGGTTTTTCGCAAAAGCTTTACTTCCCTCAATTGTAGCTGCCGCCTTATTAGGCCCAAAGGCTCTGATTCCTGCATTCTCAAGGGCATCGACCATGCCGGCTGCCAGAGGGTCATCCGGCGCAACCACCACCATGTCGATTTCCTTTTCCTTTGAAAAGTTTATAACTCCATCTATATCCATTGCCTTTATCGGAACGCACTCGGCTATTGCAGAAATGCCTCCGTTGCCGGGCGCACAATACACTTTATCTATCTTGGGACTTTGAACAATCTTCCATACCAGTGCATGCTCACGGCCGCCGCTTCCTACAACTAATACCTTCATTTTATTCCTCCTTAGTCTACATCATTAATGCTTAAAGTGCCTCATTCCTGTAAACACCATTGCAATGCCATACTTATTACATGCATCAATGGATTCCTGATCTCTTATCGAGCCTCCGGGCTGGATAATTGCAGTAATGCCTGCAGCCGCAGCTGCTTCAACACAGTCAGCGAATGGGAAAAAGGCATCCGATGCAAGAACTGCTCCCTTTGTTCTCTCTCCGCCATATTCAATGGCAATCTTGCAAGCTGTTACTCTATTGGTCTGACCCGGTCCTACTCCGATAGTTTGCTTACCCTTTGCCAGTGCAATACCATTGGACTTGGTGTGCTTTACAACCTTCATGGCAAAAATGAGAGATTCCATCTCTTCCTGGGTAGGTTTCTTTTCCGTAACACATTTCAAATCGTCCATATTAAGAAGTTCATTGTTGTAATTTTGTACCAGCAAGCCTCCTGCTACCTTCTTCATGTCATAGGTTCCTTCAGGAAGCTTTGCAGAAACGTTTTCAAGCTGAAGCAATCTAACATTTTTCTTTTGAGTAAGAATATTTAATGCTCCTTCCGTAAAGGACGGTGCAATAACTATCTCTACAAAAATTTTGCTTATTTCTTCTGCTGTTTTTTCATCAATTTCCCTGTTGGCCGCAATAATGCCGCCGAATATGGATACAGGATCCGACTCATATGCCTTTACATATGCATCATATATATTTGAAGCACTTGCCACACCGCACGGATTTGCATGCTTAACAGCAACTACAGTAGGTTCGTCAAATTCCTTAATGATTTCTATAGCACCATTTGCATCACCTATATTGTTATAGGACAGTTCCTTTCCGTGTAGCTGTTTTGCAGATGTTATACAGCCGACGTTTGCTCCCACTTCCTTATAGAATACTGCTCTTTGATGGGGATTTTCACCATATCTCATATCCTGAACCTTTTCAAAGGTCAAGGAAAGGGTCTCAGGGAAAATCTCATCCCCAATCTTGTCCCTCAGATACTTGGCGATTAAAGTATCATAGTGGCTTGTATGCTCAAATACTTTATATGCCAGCTTAAACTTGGTTTTTAGCGATATATCCTTTGAGGACTTGAGCTCTTCTAATACTGAGCTGTAATCTGAAGGATCCACAATCACAGCCACGTCCTGATAATTCTTTGCCGCAGCCCTTATCATTGTAGGTCCGCCTATATCAATATTCTCAATTGCTTCTTCCAGCTCTATATTCTCCTTGAGTATAGTCTGCTTAAACGGATAGAGGTTGATTATTACCATGTCTATTGTTTCTATATTAAGCTCCTTGAGCTGTTTCATATGTTCCTCATTACTTCTCATTGCGAGAATTCCCGCATGGACATTAGGATGAAGAGTTTTTACCCTTCCGTCAAGACATTCCGGAAAACCGGTAACATCGGATATATTTATTACCTTTAACCCGGCATCACTCAATGTCTTTGCAGTACCTCCGGTAGAAATAATCTCAACACCCATATTCTGAAGTTCACGAGCCATTTCAACAATTCCTGTCTTATCGGATACACTTATTAACACACGTTTAATCACATTATCACTCCTTTTTTTATTCTATAACAAAATTATTTTTATATTAATATCGTTTACCTATCGTTATTTCACTTATATTAGTTTTCCAAAAACTTACTTATCCTTAATCCTGACCCTTCTTCCCTCAATCTCAAGCCTTCCTTCAGCAAAAAGCTTTATGGCCTCAGGAAGAATATCCCACTCTGCTTCTTCCATTACCCTCTTTTGAAGAGTTTCCGGAGTATCATCGTCTTTTATGTATACAGCTTTCTGCAAAATAATCGGTCCGCTGTCGGCCTCGAGCTCAACAAAATGAACAGTAGCCCCAGTCACCTTGACCCCGTATTCCAGTGCTTTCTCATGAGGAATTATACCGTAATAGCCTTTGCCGCAAAAAGCGGGTATCAAAGACGGATGAATATTAATTATCCTGTTTTCGAATCGCTTTACAAAGTTCTCTCCCAGTATGGACAAGAATCCCGCCATCACAACAAGCCCTACATCACAGCTCTCAAAATGCTCTATCAGCGCTTCCCCATATTCATGCAGTGAAGCATAGTTCTTTCTGGCAATGCAAACTGCAGGAATGCTATGATTTTTTGCTCTTTCCAAAGCATATACATTTGCCTTGCTCGATACAACGGTAACAATCGAGCAGTCCTTTATAAAGCCACTTTCAATCTTATCAATAATTGCCTGCAGATTGGTTCCTCCCCCGGAAACCAGTACACCTATTCTCAGCATAGTTCAAGCCCTGCCTTATCCGATACAATTTCTCCAATTATATAGGCTTGCTCTTTATCTTTGTTCAAATAATCCACAATACTGTTTGCAATTTCAGCGTCCACAGCAATTACCATACCTATTCCCATATTAAAGGTGTTGTACATATCGATTTCCTCAAGGTTGCCAAGATCCTGCAAAAGGTTGAATATCGGAAGCACCGGCCAAGTGCCCCTAAATATCTTAACTCCCAGCCCTTGAGGCAACATTCTTGGTATATTCTCAATAAATCCTCCACCTGTAATATGGGATATTCCTTTAAGCTCAAACCTTTCTTTTAAATCAAGGATTGTCTTAACGTACAATTTTGTAGGCTTTATAATCTCTTCACCTATAGTGGTTCCAAGCATCTTAACCTCTTCTGAAAGCTTCTTGGGATTTGGTGCCAAAATTCTCCTTACCAAAGAGTACCCGTTGCTGTGGATACCTGATGACGCAAGGCCTATCAGCTTGTCTCCCGACTTAATTTTTTTACCGTCTATAATCTTCGCTTTATCCACTATTCCAACAGCAAATCCAGCCAAATCATACTCATCCTCAGGATAGAATCCAGGCATTTCTGCCGTCTCCCCACCTATTAATGCACATCCTGCTTCAACACATCCATCGGCCACACCTTTTACAATTTGAGCGACCTTTTCAGGACGATTTTTACCAAGAGCAATATAATCGAGGAAAAACAGCGGCTCTGCACCACTGCACACAACATCATTTACGCACATAGCCACACAATCAATACCAATGGTATCATGTTTGTCCATCAAGAAAGCAATTTTCAGTTTTGTGCCCACTCCATCAGTACCCGATACAAGAACAGGTTCCGAATATTTATCCTTGTTTAAGCTGAATAATCCACCAAAGCCTCCTATATCAGTAAGCACCTCAGGCCTGAATGTCCTTTTCACATCATCCTTCATAAGCCTGACGGCTTCATAACCTGCTTCAACATCAACACCCGCATCTTTATACGTAGTCATCAAAGTACCTCCTAATTACAAATAAAATAATTATATAATAAATTTTAGCAATTAACAAATACTATCCGCAGCAAAACTTATTGGCATCCTCAGGCACTTCCATCGGATATCTGCCAGTGAAGCATCCGGTACAAAAACCGCATTTTGCTCCAACAGGTGTTTTTAAGAGCCCTTCAAGACTTAAATAGCCTAGACTGTCTGCACCTGTCATCGCTCTAATCTCCTCAATGGAGCATTCTGCTGCAATAAGCTGGGATCTGCTCGATGTGTCCACCCCAAAAAAACATGGGTATACATAAGGCGGAGAGCTAATTCTCATATGAACTTCTTTCGCACCAGCTTCCCTCAAAATCTGAACGAGTCTCTTACTGGTAGTACCTCTAACTATTGAGTCATCTATCATAACAACTCTTTTCCCACTAACAGCTTCCTTCAAGGCATTAAGCTTAATCCTTACACCGTTTTCTCTTTGACCTTGCTCCGGTTGAATAAAGGTCCTTCCGATATACCTATTTTTAATAAGTCCCAAATTATAAGGTATTCCCGACTCCATGGAGTAACCCAATGCTGCAGATATTCCCGAATCCGGAACTCCAAAAACAAGATCTGCTTCTACAGGATGCTCCTGAGCAAGCCTTCTTCCAGCCTCAATTCTTGCCCTGTGAACACTAACTCCCTCAATATAACTGTCCGGTCTTGCAAAATAAATATACTCAAAAATACACAGCGCCGACTCTTTATGAGCTTCTGTTTGAATTGCAGTCATGCCGCTTTCTTCAATAACAATTATCTCTCCCGGATTTACATCTCTTACATATTCAGCATCTATCGCATCAAGAGCACAAGTCTCTGAAGCAAGGATATAGGAATCATCTATACGACCAATGCAAAGAGGTCTTATACCATGAGGGTCTCTGATTCCGATAAGTTTATTTGGCGTAAGAATAACCAACGAATAAGCGCCTTTTATCTCTCGCATCGTCTTTATAATTGCCTCTTCAATATTTTTACTGGACAATCTGAACCTTGAAATCAAATTCAAAACTACCTCGGAATCAATTGTTGACTGAAATATTATACCTTCTTCTTCCAACTTTTCTCTGATTTTTGGCACATTCACAAGGTTGCCGTTGTGCGCCATAGCCATCTGGCCATCCTTGTATTTTATAACCATAGGCTGAGAATTTTCTCTACTGCTTGCACCGGTAGTTGAATATCTCACATGTCCTATTGCAATCTTTCCTTTGAGACTATTGAGAATTTTTTCATTAAAAATCTCGGGAACAAGTCCCATATCCTTATGAAAAAGCAGTTGTCCGTTATTGTTGACAGCAATCCCTGCACTTTCCTGTCCTCTGTGCTGAAGCGCATACAGAGCATAATAAGTCAAGCGTGCACTATCCAAATTGCTTTTATTGTAAATGCCGAAAACCCCACACTCCTCTTTTGGCTTGTCAAATGCAAACTTGTCTTCGGTCAAAAATACATCTTGTACATTATTAAAATGCTTTTCCCTTTCCATGCCAAACATAATTAATCTCCTTATTGTATAATTAATAAAATGAATTGTTATAGACTCTTTATCTTTTCTTGAAGTGCTTCGTTCTTCTCTCCAACCTTCTTTTCCAGCTGCTTCTTATATTCCTTCATCTTATCCCTGAGTTCGTTATAAGCGGTTGATAATATCTGAACCGCAAGCAGAGCCGCATTTTCTGCCCCATCAATAGCAACTGTAGCTACGGGAATTCCCGATGGCATTTGAACTATAGAAAGTAATGAATCCAGCCCATCTAATGTAGATGATTTAATGGGTACACCGATAACCGGAAGAGGCGTAAATGCTGCCAGAACTCCCGGCAAATGAGCAGCCTTTCCTGCACCAGCTATTATAACATCAAAACCGTTCTCTTCAGCACCCTTGGCAAATTCCGCCGCTTTATCAGGTGTCCTGTGAGCCGAACATACTATTGCGGAAACTTCAACATCAAACTGCTTTAAAACCTTGATACAGTCATTTAAAACTGAAAAGTCAGAATCGCTTCCCATCACGAGAGCTACTTTTGGTTTTTTTTCAACTTTTGTCATAGCCATAGTTCAACCTCCATGAAAATTTTATATTGTATTTTCTATATTTGATATATTGTTAACATAATATATTCTTACATAATTATCGTGTCCCAAAATTAGCCAGTAGAAAACATAAAAGTCTGGCCCCATGGGACCAAACTTTTATGTTCACTATTTAGAAACCTAAAGCTCCAAACACAAAATTCAGTACAAAAAGCAGTACTACTATATAAAGGATTGGATGCACCTCTTTTGCTTTACCCTTTACAATTTTTGTTATTACGTAGAATGTGAAACCGGCTGCAACTCCATTTGAAATGCTATAAGTAAAAGGCATAATAACAACTGTGAAAAACGCCGAAACCGCCTCTTCAAAATCTTCCCACTTTATCTTTGCAAGAGACTCCATCATTAAAATACCTACCACAATAAGCGCGGGAGCGGTTGCGGCAGCTGTTACCATACCGGCAATCGGCGATACGAACAACGCTAGGAAGAAGAATAATGCAGTGAAAACTGATGTGAGACCGGTTCTTCCCCCTACACTAATTCCTGCAGCACTTTCAACATAGGTGGTAGTATTGCTTGTACCTAAAAGTGCTCCTATGGATGTAGCTGTTGAATCTGCAAATAAGGCCTTGTCCAGTCTTGACTTAAAACCTTTTCCTGCATGAAGAGCTTTTTCATCCTCTTCGTCAAAAATCCCGGTCTTTCTGCCCGTTCCAAGGAAGGTTCCTATCGTATCAAAGGTATCCGATAGGCTGAAGGCAAGTATTGTTGCCAAAACCGTTAGTATCTTGCTTGGTTCACTAAAGAGCCCTGCCAAATCAAGCTTTAAGAAAGTGCTTGACATCGATGGCGGCAAAAAGCTTGATGCCGATAGCTCCGGAACAGGAGTTATTCCCATAAACAATCCAACGATAGTGGTTGATATTATTCCCCAAAGTATTGCTCCCTTGACTTTTAAAAGCATTAAAACAACCGTGATTACAAGTCCGATCAATGCCAATTGAGTCACCGGGTCGGTGAAGTTTGCAAGAGCCGGAACAATATCCCCTGAAATTACATTTCCATTGGGCAGTGTAGTATAAGTACCGCTGCTAACCGTAAAATCCAGTAAATGTGCCTGTTTGATTCCTATGTATGTTATAAACAGGCCTATTCCACCGCTTATCGCATACTGAAGTGTTTCCGGTATTGCTTTTATAAGCATCTTTCTGACTCTAGTGACAGTAATAAGTATATTTATTAATCCGCAAATAAATACTAACGCTAGAGCCTGTTGCCAAGTGAATCCCTGTCCTAAAACAACGGTGTACGCAAAAAATGCATTTAGTCCCATACCAGGTGCCTGAGCATATGGTACATTTGCTACCAATCCCATTATCAATGTACCGATTATTGCTGCAAGTATTGTCGCAACAAACACAGCACCTTTATCCATCCCTGCAGCCTCTAGGGTATTGGGATTGACAAAAATAACGTATGCCATTGTCACGAAAGTAGTTAGACCTGCTATAAATTCTGTCCTGACATTTGTGCCGTTTTCCTTAAGCTTAAAAAACTTTTCCATAAAACCCCTCCATCCTTTCGGATTTATAAACGTTTGAAATAAAAATAGGCTGGCAGAACCAGCCTTCCAAACCGATACAACAAAACGATGCCATTAACCGCCAAAACTTCTGCTTCTTAATTGAAACAATATTATTATATCACGCAAATATAATTTTAAGTCGATAAATAGAAAACTTTGATGTTTACACGAAGTCTTTGCTCAAAGCAAACCTGCTTTTCACATAAATAATACTATCAAAACAAAGTACAGGTTGTCAATGAAAGTTATCAAAAATTACGAACATTATTTTAAGTTTTTGAGGTTAATATTCGTTTTTTTATGAAATTATAGGTTTACAATAAATCTATCCAATCGCAGTTAGCAAATAGACTACAAAAGGCATTGTTACAATTCCCAATATTGTAGTGATAAAAACGTTTTCCGTTGCAAATCTGTAGTCCGAGCCGTACTGCTCCGCCAATGCAGGAACAATTGTAGCACATGGCATGGAAAGCTGCAGAATAATTACTGCTTTCACAAGAGGATCTACAAAATCTATAAAAGAAAACAGGAATAAAGCAATGCATGGAACTAAAATAAGTTTAAATAGGGCTAAAATAAATATAGGGTATCTCTTCAATAAATCCTTTGCACTGCTGATTTTCGTCTCTGACAATATCAGACCTATAAAAAGCATTGATAAAGGAACTGTAGCTTCACCAATAGGAATAAATGCACTGGATATAAAGCCGCCTATATCATAAACGAATGGAATACTGTCTATAAAACCCTTGAAATTCGACTTTATTAGCATAATAATAAGGCCTGATGCAAAGGCTATGGTATTGGCATTTATAAGGTGCTTTAAATTCTCCTTCACACTCACCTTGTTATGCCTGTTTACAAGAAAAATTCCTAAAGTCCACAAAATAGCATCATTTGCCAGGTTGTAAAATACGGCATAGATTAAAATGCCGTCTCCATATAGTGATCTTAAAAGGGGAAAGGCTAGGTAAATTACATTTCCAAACATAAAATGCATTTTGAATACATTCTCAGTTGCTCCTTTAAGACCCAATATCTTACCCGTAAAATGCCCTATAACAAAGGAAAACATTATAAATACTACTCCCAACAGGAATATCAACATTCCGTTTATCAGAATGTCTTTCGTAAAATTACGACCTGCCAGAGTCGTGAAGATAAGAAGCGGTGCTGTAAGCTTTATAACTGTCCTTGAAAGCACTGTTCCCGAGTTGTCGGGAAGATAACGGGTTTTGCCCGCAATGAACCCTATAAGTGCCATAATTACTAAAATAGAAATTTGATTGACTAAAGTCTGTATTTGCTCTGTAAGGCTTTGAATTTCGATCATTTTTAAGACTCCCACAAATTATTATCAGACTGCAATGAGATACACAGTTTTTATGATAAGCCGTATCCCTTCAGTTGTATCGACGTTTTTTCAGCAGTTTGACCGACTGATATAATACCACATTAATAGCACCTTTTCAATAATTAATTCATTCCCCCGTTGTGTCTTGCCATATATTCCTAAGCACATTTTGGCTTTTATATGAATTCATCCTCTTTTCCGAAAATCAAATCCAAAAAGTTCCCCAAGAATTATTTCAAAGGAACTAAAATTAACATCATGCGGCGGTTAAGAGCTTATACCGCAAATAACAGTTCTTTTCTTAAAATCGGCATAAAGATTTAGTGATTTTGAAGCATCAAATTCATATACTTTGATAATATCTTCGTATGCTTCAGCATCAGGAGCAATGTCCTTTAAAACTGAAACATCACTTTTGAAAAACTCCTTATTAAATATTTCAGTACCGCTTTGTTCGGTATCCATTACTGCCACATAAAACATTTCTGTCTCAACTATATCTTGAAACATATGACTGCCATAAGATAATTCAGGAACAAATCCAATTTCCGTATCCGCATATTCGCATAAGATTTTGAAATTGGATATATCGGAAAACACAACCGGGACACCCAAATCAGGCGATGAAGTACCGATTCGTCCCGGACTTACAAGCATAAGTTTCTTATCCTTCCTCTCATAGTATTTGTTAATCTTAGACACTATACTGCATATAGAACTTTTCTGATTATAAGGATAGGAATAATATTTTTTAGAATCAATCCACACAACTACATCAACATTTAACTCTGCAGAATTCCCCATAAAGGTCTGATTTACTTTAAACAGAGTTTTATCTTCTTCAATATTTGGAATTTCCCGATTGATAGCATTCTGCCATACAAACATAGGTCTGCACTGAAGAATATTTACGTTAAACGCTCCGTCCTTTCTAAAATTAATTGTGTATTCTGTGTCTACGGGATTTCCATAACGCTCCTCAAGAGTGGACAGGATATCTTTCATCATCTTCATAAGCTCTTTCTTCTTAACAATCTCATCACACGAAACAAAAAGAATATTCCTTCGCTGCCCTCTTTCATAAAACATTCTCTCAGTATCATAATCATGCTCACAGATAAGTTTCAAATACCAATCCGGAAGTTCCGGAATCAAATCATTTACAGAAACATCCCTTACTTCATTTTTCTCCAGATCTATAACATCTATTTTTCGCTGTGAAAAGCGATGCTTGTCTTTTGAATTAGTCAAAGTGGTGCTTTCAGGAATATCCAAGTTTACCAGTCTGGGATAATCGATACCCGTCCTATCAACTGCCTTTGTACCTAAACCTGCAACCAAACGTAAAAGTCCCGCATCTGCACTAAGTTCATCACTCCAGCGGTACATACTGTAAGAAAAACCCACCCCTGCAGCACAAGGCATATAATATTTATCAAATTTCGTTCCGCTGACGCGCTGTACCAAAATAGCCATTTGCTCGTCCATTTTATCCAATCCCCGCTGTTTGCGGTATTCCAAAGCAGACTTATCCATTGTACTTGCATATACCCTACGCACTGCATTTTCAAAATGCAACAGCCTTTCTTCCGGGCTACACGCATTTACACAGAAGACCGACTCATATTTTCCTGCAAAGGCATTTCCAAATCCGTCTTCAAGGAAACTACTGGAACGTACGATGATAGGAATTTGCCCGAAATAGTTCAACATTCTTCTAAATTGGGCTCGAATTGACTCAGGAAATTTACCGTTTAATATCGCATTTCTTAATTCCTCTGCCTTGTCAAAATAGTGCTCATCACTACGCTGTAAAATACGCAGTTTCCAAAGTTTATTTTCAACAATATATGAATAATAAATGTCTGTCCCAATATAATAGGAATCTTGAGGCTCCAAATACTTTACATACTGAGGTAAGTAATTTGCAACCATTTTCCTTGCCAAAAGCATACCGCAGGCCTTTCCTCCAATTGTTCCGGTCCCGATCATTCTTTCTTTGACATAAAAGTAGTCCTCCGGACTAAATTCCCTCCTTATCAAAGCAGCCATTTTATGATCGTGGGTCATCATACTACGGGTTATTTTATTAAGAGTCCAGTCTGTAATTTCACCCCTGTAATATGATTCCTTGGCCGCTCTAAAAAACCTGTCATAACTGTCAATATTCTGCTCTGCATGCTCCATTTGCTCATTATGAATTAGGTTGTAGTAATCAGCCAAGTCCACACTATTAGTCAGGGATTCCAATTGGTTATCGTCATTTAGCCTGTAAGGCAAATACATATCCGGCAAATAGCGGTTCCATACTTTTATAGGATGTATAAATGTATCTTTTTCATCCGAATGCACATCGATGAATAATTGAGTTGTCTCCTGAATTCGGGCAATTGTTGCAAAATCGTGATGTCCTCTTAATACCGGAAACCACGCCACAGTATCAAGTTCAAACAAATAGGGACAGGTTACACAAAAGAAATTTCCCATCATCAAGTCTGTAGACCAGGCAACCTGCAAGTCAGAGAGAGAGTCAAATACATAAAAGGCTTCTGTTCCTTCATTTTTGATTATATTATGAACTTCAACCGTAAAGGCCTCAAAACCATGATTGGCATTTAGCTGATAGATTTTAAGACCTTCCCTGTATTCCAATAAAGGTTCATGGTTGGAAAACCGAATATAAATGATATTTCTTTTATCTTCTATAGATTGATTTACAAAGGGATGTACTATTCTTTTAAAATCATTCAAACAAGTTACCTGAATAACCACATTGTCTCCAAGTCTGATGTTGTCAAGGGCCTTATCCAAACTCGGTATACCTGATTTAATCCTTTCAAAAGCCGGCATATCTTCCACCAGTATAGTTTATTTAACTATATTTATTCCTTTCTTCAAGTATATTATCAAACGGGCCAAAAGCAATTTCAAAAAGCAGGTTATTTTATATGTATATTTATTATAACATTTTATTTAAATTTATTATTATATAATGCTTAGAACAAGCACCAAAAAACCTCATAAAAAATTCAAGTTTGCCTCTCCTCTCGCTCGCTTGACAAGAATAGGTGTTAACTTAAGAGTATTTAACCGTCTAAATTTCACATTAAAATACAATATTGCAGAAGTAGCAACCTTTGCATAGTTAACATAATATGTATTGAGGTGATTATTATGCAAAATAGATTGCACAGTCATAGATTCGTGGGAAGAACTACTCTTAATGATGGTCATATTCATGAATATTCAGGTACAACCAGTGCAAATCCCGATACTCCTGGTCACATACATTACATGGTTGGTCAAACCACCTTCGAAGATGGCCATATACACCGTTATAGTTTACGAACAGGTCCCAGTATACCCGTTAACGGCGGACACACACATTATTACTATGCTGCAACCTCTTTTGAGGATGGTCATATTCACTATTTGTATGGATATACAAATATCTATGATCAATAGCGTGGCTTAAAACTTGATTATTTTTGAGGTATTCAAAATTATATACTCAAAATATGAAAACGGAAATATTGTCCTTATGAACAATAAATATTTGGGAAATCGTGATAAACTTATGAACGACATAGTAATAACAACAGCAATACTGGACAGACTTTTCATCATGCATATATCATAGAAAGTTATAGACTAAAAGGTGGCGTGAGGATTGTCCCTCCTGCAGATATTCCGGTATTGGATAGGACAATAGATAACTCATAAACAAGGTCTGAAAGCGTTTTAACATGCCTTCAGACCATTAATTATCATAGAAGATCTGTATTTACAGACTTTTCTTCATACACGCCTGCTACCAGAAGTTCTTGAATGCTGTCTTTAAAAATATCATTTAAGTATGCACTTACATCTGTGACACTTTGAAAATTTATCCTTTGCAGTGCGTCTTCTGTAAAGCATACATCTATACCTATGAATTCGGATTCACCAGTCAATTTGCGACCTATCTTGCCTACAGCAACAGTTATTACAGCATCCTTTCATATCTTCCTCAAGTCAATCTCTCTTGAGTAGAATCAAATAAGGTATCATCTACAATAAGAGCATTTACTCGATTATCATCTGTCAGCTTGGTAATTGTCTCGTTAATAATCTTGCGCTGACCTAAGTAGTAAATGGAATCCAGTTTATGTGGATGGAGTTAGTAAACCTGTAAGCCGTATCTTTTCCGAAGCCAACTTGATTTGTACCCATGAGCATGTTCATATACGTCGATCGATTGGTAAAAATCAGGCTGACATACCAAGAATGAAGCTCTCATGCTATTTTTATTGGCAATAATTATTGATTTCCAAGGTACAGGTGTACTATTACAAGTGCAAAGTTTTAGTTACTTATTTAATTATGCATATGCAATTTTATTTATTTAGAATATACTTATACCAATATACAGGAATTGCAAAAATATTAAAGAGCCATAAACATAATACTCAAGCCATTTTATATGGCATAGTTAAACGATTGTTATTAGTAAAAGAATGAATTATATATACAATCATCAACACCAATTCAGTTATAACTGAAACAAACGTCAACAACAATCCTAGAACAACATAAATTCTATATTCCACAGGAATTATAGAATCTGGTTCAACTTTTGTTGTAATATATAACGAGATTATTGTGACCAAAATAATAAAAACAGATGGAAATATATTTATGATACCATATATAATCCGTTTCACCACTCACGCCCCCTAACAATTTACTGATAAACATTATATAATTTATGTTCAAATTTCAATTAATCTGTCAATAATATATAATCAATTAAAGGTTATTATTATATTCAGTAACCTTGTTATCCAAAATTATGTAAGCATCAAATATTTTATCACATAGTATAAAAATTGAAAAGATGGCACAATCGCGATTAATACGTTGATCCACATATCCACGTATCAAAGCCAACAGCAGTAACATCATGTATATTTTCTAATACCTTATTCAACTTAGTTTCTACTACAGGCAAAGTTGCTTCATTCCACAATATCAAAACATTATCATTTATATCCAATAGATTACTTTTCAGTATTTCTAAAATTCTGTAAATATCATTTATTCTATACTTGTTGTTAACTTTACCCCAACCAACCCTGTTCCATATGATTCTAGCTACGCAAATCATTGGAAAACAACTTTCAAATTGAGTGAAGATTTTTGTAGTATCATCTTCAGATAATACCTTTGCATCTTTACCTAGTGCTTCTAAGCATTCTTCAAAAATAGCTTCGTCAAGATATTTTCCTTCAACCCAGAACGGATGTTATTGAGTAGTTTTTATCTCTTCATCTCCAACCTCAATATCTTTTATCTGCCTTGAATCATCCTTAACCGTAACTAGTGTGTCTTCCGTAAAGCAAAATCCCTCTACCGTTCAATCTCTCCTATAATAAACTTCTGTGCCCATACTAAAGGGTAATGCAGACTGTCTTATACACAGCCCACATTACCCTTTATTTTTGCTGTTTAATCTATGCCATTTATTTTATTAAGCAACTCATCCAGCATCTCTTCGCTCAATCTTCCCTGAGACGAGTTTGGAAGTGCACGCAAAGGCGTAGCCTTTACATTAGCAACCATCATATCATGAGTATTATTCATATCTATTCCCAATGTATCAGTTATTCCTTTAAGTATCGGACTAAAAATAACAGCCGCCGAAGGATCAGCCATTACATCTTCAACCGTGGAACTATCAGTGAATCTTTTTCTTAACTTCACTGTTGAATTTACCCTCACCGATTCTTTGAGAACTATGTCTCTTGAGGACTTTCCAATTAATATCAAGAACTCTCCGCTTTCAACATGCCAATCCTTGATTTGAGTATTGTAATACGCAAAAGCTCTCTTATCCAGGGTAAACGTAACAATCTTTTCTTCTCCCGGATTAAGAAAAATCTTCTGAAATCCTTTTAGCTCCTTCTCAGGTCTTAGAACGCTACTTTTTACATCCTTTACATAAAGCTGTACTACTTCCTTTCCGGCCACCTCTCCGGTATTCTTAACTTTTACGCTGACATTTATGACATTATTATCGGAAACATCCTTTTTATCCACCGATATCTCGCTGTATTCGAATTGAGTATAGCTCAATCCATGACCGAAGGGGAACAATGGCTCAATTCCCTTTGTATCGTAATACCTATATCCGACAAAGATGTTTTCTTTATATTCAACCCTGTCATCTTCCCCGGGAAAATTCAAATAAGACGGATTGTGACTTAATTTTATTGGAAAAGTCTCTGCAAGCTTTCCCGATGGATTAACTTCACCGAATAGTATATCTGCCAATGCGCCTCCTAGTGCCTGACCTCCAAGATAAGCTTCAAGTATAGCTTTTACCTTATCAACCCACGGCATTTCAATTGGTGATCCGTTGAGCAATACCACAACAGTATTGGTTTGAACCTCAGCCACTGCTTCTATCAGCCTATTTTGATTTTTCGGCATATCCATATGAGTTCTGTCGAATCCTTCGGATTCATATTCATCCGGTAGACCTGCAAATATTACCGCAACGTCTGAGCCCGAAGCCGCTTTTTTAGCCTCGTTTATCAATCCTTCATCAATATCGTCGTTCCCCAGTCTGTACCCTTCCGAATATATGATGCTTGTCCCATCACCGCCAGTCTTTTTTATCTCTTCATAAATATCATCAAGTCTTGTTGGTGTAATATGAGAACTACCTGCACCCTGATATCTGGGATTTTTTACAAAAGCTCCTATCAAAGCTATAGTTCCCTTCTTTTTAAGAGGAAGTGTATTGTCCTCATTCTTAAGGAGCACCATTGACTCCCCTGCAACTTTCCTTGCCAGTCTGTGATGGGCATCTTTGTCATAGTCCGCGTTTTCCTTCTTATTGTCAATGGCCTTAAAAATAACTTTCAAAATTCTTTCTACAGCTCTATCCAGAATATTTTCGGATAACTTTCCACTTCTTACAGCCTCAACTATTTTTCTATCTGTAATTCCAAAACTAGAAGGCATTTCTAGTTCAAGTCCGGCATCCAATCCTTTAACTCTATCGTTTACCGCTCCCCAATCCGATACCACAAAACCCTCATGCATCCATTCATTCTTTATGATATCCGTTAGGAGATATCTATTTTCCGAACAGTACTCTCCGTTGAGTTTGTTGTATGCACACATAACCATCCATGGCTGCGCCTTTTTTACGGCATTTTCAAAACTTGCAAAATATATTTCCCTTAATGTTCTTTCATCCACAACTGCATTGACGGTCATTCTCCTGTGCTCCTGATTGTTTGCCGCAAAATGCTTAAGAGATGTCCCAACCCCTTGGCTCTGTACACCCTTTATGTGGCTTGAGGCCATCTCCGACGAAAGATAAGGATCTTCAGAAAAATATTCAAAATTTCTCCCGCATAAAGGTGAGCGTTTTATGTTTGCACCAGGGCCAAGCAGTATTGAAACATTCTGGGCCTGACATTCTTCTCCTAATGCAACACCTACTTTTTCCAATAGTTCCCTATCCCATGAACATGCCAAACCAGCGGCAGACGGAAAGCATGTTGCAGGAATACTGTTGTTGATGTCAACCATATCTGCATCTTCCCTCTGTTTTCTCAATCCGTGGGGACCATCGGTCATCATTATTGATGGAATGCCCAGCCTTTCAACAGGCTTAGTGCACCAAGCATCAAGCCCCGAACATAACCCAGCCTTCTCCTCCAGGGTCATCTGCTTTATTATTTTTTTAATGTCCCTTGTCATTTTTCTCCTCCTCATTTTTTTTGCGTTTATATGTGAATTAGTTAGACAAAAAATTGTTTGCTAGTAAAGTATTAGTATTTAATACTAGTATTATATTACCACCAACTATAGGCAATACAAACAATAAAAACTCCTTTCCAATAAAAAGGCTGGTTTCCCAAAGTGGAAACCAACCGCAAGTTTTCTTGCAACGGCATATCAGTTTATATCAACTGTCATTGTAACATTTACCGTCATGTCATCAAAGTGTTTGTCAATACTCTTTGATTGACTGTTGCCTCCACTATCAATGTAATCTATATTGTATCTTATCTTGGAATCCGCCCCATCAAATATTATTGTACCCGGTTTCAAGAATTTTACTTTTATTTTGAAATTGTCAATATTAAAACTATAACCTGTGCCAGTATATGTAAGCGGAATGTTATTTATCACACCAGTAATCTTTGTCCTGGTTATTCCGTCTATCAGAACACTTTGAGTGCTCATCCCGTCAGGAACCTCTACCACCAACACTCCTGCAGGAAGAATCTCTTGATACAAGACATTATTAAGTATAACATCATAGTATATCTTCAAACGTATGCTGTCGAAAATATCTATAAGTTCCATAAAATTGTCTGCCCTGTAATAATGCTTGCCGGTAGCTTCTACTACTTTCGCTCCGCTTACTGCTGCAATATCCTCCAACACAGTACCTATACTTTCCTCAGAAAAATCTATAAACATGAGATTTATACCGCTTGAGGTAATGAGTTTCCCAATATCCTTTGCATAATCTGACGAACTGTAGGACACATCATCAGCTTTTATGTAATCAGCTTTTCCGTTCTCTGTCTTAGGCTCACTTGTTATATCGCTAATACCCGTCCATCGATTCGGTGCGGAGCCTGTAAGGACAACAATATACTTTGCAGACGAACTTTCTGTTGAATTATTAAGAATATGATATGCCCTTCTCATGGCATCTCCCATAT
Organism: Acetivibrio mesophilus; assembly: GCF_004102745.1. Lineage (GTDB taxonomy): Bacteria > Bacillota > Clostridia > Acetivibrionales > Acetivibrionaceae > Hungateiclostridium > Hungateiclostridium mesophilum. The sequence continues at coordinate 196,703 of NZ_RLII01000003.1, forward strand.
TGCTAAAACCTGTAGTTCCGGGTACGATTTTATCAATTTTATCCTTTAGAATAGTTGCATTGTCGCTCAAAGATAAATCATACTGCGTAAAGTGATTATCATTTGCAGAGTCGGAATATTTAATAATGGACACTTTTGTTTGAGAACCTGCAAACTTATCTACAAAGCTCTTTGCAGCATCTTTTACCATTTTCAAATGACTGGAGTTCTCCATATACTTCTCTTCAATAGTATTAAATTGTCCCTCTGTATGATTTACCTTAAGACCACTACCATTAAATTTAAGTTCGTTTCCTGCAATAGCCCCGTTAATGGTATTGTTATCACCTGTAAAGATAATTTTTCCGGAGTTAGGGTTCCCAGGGGCTCCAGGTGCATAAGCTATCCCGTTTATAGTAGAGTCCTTCGTCTGGCACTCTATATTGCCATTTATGGAGTAAACATACAACTTGTCTTTTGGCCCTTTGGGCTTTAAATTTTCTCCCTGTATAATTATATTTCCTTTAGCAACAATAAATCCATCGTTGACGTTATTGGTTTCTGTCAATGATATTAGAACATCTCCATTGAAATACATGGAAGAGTTTATGACAAGTTTACCCATTCCGAATATTTCAAAACGATTGGCAAATAGGTTATAAGTTATAAAAACATCTTTCTGCCCCGGCATTGGATAAGGAAACCAACTGGGGGGATAATCCTCGGGGTTGAAAACCATAGAATTCTTCAATGCATCAGCAAGCAGTTCTGTATGAAAATATGGCATCTCTATCGGAATAGTAATATTTTTAAACGTTTTAATATCTACTTTTTTACTTGTAATATCAAAGCTAGCAGCAGAACAAGTTTGCGAAATTTTTATCGTCTCAGCTGTGGATGTAAATAAATTATTTGTATGTACACTTCCATTAATTGTAGCATTATTTCCCTGTATAGTTAAATCACGGTTTGAATATATTCCAAAGTCTAAGGGCGATAATATATCATGCACATAGGAGTTTAATGCCCCTGAGTTATCCAATATTAGCACTACTTCTTTCTCCGTGTCTATTGTGCCTGCTACAGAGATTTCACCGCCTTGGGACAATAATATATCGCCTTCTTCTCCAAGTTCTGCTTCAATTATAGAATTCCTTGAAGCAGTAATACCAACTCCCAAAGGATCATCTGTCCCTCCAGGTGATGGTGGGGTCAGAGGAGCAGCAATCTCCTTTATGTCTACATTATCAAGAATGATGTCATGGGGCTGATTTGCCGTTGTGCCCACTTTCCCCATTTCAAACACAATAGCTGCAGTAATATCTTTCGAGCTGCTTATCGCAAATTCACAGGTATAAGTTTTCATATGTGAATCAATTCCTACAACACTGCCAGAATATTCAATGAGACTATTTGTGGCATCCTGTACCGATACCCTTATATCCCTTGGAATTGTCGACTTTGCGTCAAAAGTAAGCCTATAAGTTTTAGAATTTTTAAGTTCAACTCCTGTATGCTTTAATTGAATAGTCCAATTGTTCGATCCAACATTTTTAATAGCAGTTTTCGACCTTTTATTACCCGAGGGCTCAGTATGAACCAGATTGTTGGCATTTGCACCGGATACATTGTCAAAATAAAAACTCCAAAATGCCATTCCGTCTTCAAAATCTCCATTTGGAACCGCTTGATCCATCCAATTTGTAGGAGTCACTAAATCTGAAGGTGTAGGTGTAACTTCAGGGGTCGTGCTAGGTGAAGGTGTTATGGTAGGTATTGGACTCATTTGCGGAGTCGGTGTCACCGGCGAAGGAGTAGAAATCAACTCTACCGGCTCTTTCCCACTAAAAAGAACCCCGTTCAAATATCCTGTAACCTTGTCCCATTCTGCAAAATTAATGTTTTTCTTACAGAAAGAATAATCGTTGGTTTGGGTAAAAACCTGATTGTAGCCGGATTGATAGACTCTCGCTCTTACTAATGCATATGTATCTGGAGCAAGACTTCCTGCTGCAGTGTTAAATCCGAATTCTATATATTTGTTTGCATCGGATGAATTGGTATCTTTTATGGTATATGTAATACAGCTATTAATTCCACTGCCGCTATTTTCAGCATAATCGATAAAAACGCTTATTGGCGATACCCCGTCATCAGTAAAATAATACCTCAACTTAATGTCCGAAAGGGCAACTGTTGAAGAGCCTGTGTTGATGACCTTGAAATTTGTACACAAAGCACCAACAGAATCACCAACATCTCCATTATAAAATTCTACTCTAATTCCTTCAGAACTTGCATAGACATCCCCACCGATAACAGTTGCTGATATGATTTGCATTAGAAAACAAACTATAAGAAGCAATGTACTTTCTTTATATAATAATCTTTTTATCATATTACATCCTTCCTCCTTCATTATTACGTTGATAGGTGCGAAGCAATTTTGTGTAGATTATGTCAATTCCAAATCATAAATCATACTGTGAAATTTTTATTGGTTTATTAGAGTCACTCAATGTCTTTACAAGAATAGTTTTAGGATTAAAAGAAGAGGTCAGATAAATATCAGCTTCATATATATTCATTCCACCGTCTTTTCCTGTTATTTGAGCTATGGCGCTCGAATACCTTCTTGAGCTGTCATACATCTCAAGCATAAGCATCTTATCATCCAAATTTACCCTTCCGTGTACCGTCAATATTTTTCCATCAGCCTTGCTTTCCCATCTGTCCACAGTAAACTCCAATTCTCTAAAATAGGATATCTCCCCCAAATCCCGTACTTGGTCTACATAAGAAATATGAACCGCTCTTCTTGAGCCATCCCAAGAAACATCAGCTCCCGTATTCTCACTTACAAATCTCAATGGGACAAAAGTCCTTCCCCCCAATATTTCCGCTTCAGCATCAAGGTTTACTTTGTATCCGTTGACATAGGCAAAGGCTTTTCCTATTTCAATATAAATCTGCGTAGTATCATTGGTTGCCATAATAGTACGGTTTTCTCCGTTCCAGCTTATATCCACACCAAGGGCTTCAAAAATAGCACGAAAAGGTACCATCGTTCTTCCGTTTTTTATGTACGGTGCTACATCAAACTTAAGCTCAAGCCCATTCAAAAAAACCTTTATATCGCTTGCTGCTAAAGAGTTGTCTTGGGCCGCAAACGAAAATTCTCCTGTGAAATTAAATACAATTAAAGTGCAAAAAATCATCAGACATGAAAAAAATACACCTATTTTTTTCATAAGCATTCTCCTCCACCTCAATAATTTGAAATTATTACATGCATTAGAAATCTAGAATATGTCCTTACCATTGAAAGAAGTAACTCAGAAATGAAAAAATATGTATACCACGTTGAAAAATTCTATCTAATAATATAAAGTTACATTTTCCCTCATATAATAATTATATAACGAAATTGGTCATTGAGTCAACTTTTCACAACACTTTGTAATTATATTGACATATTTTACACGAGGCAGATTTGAATAAAACAGCATAATCATATATCTAACAATATAATTAATAGCAAAAACTAATCACTTTGATTTTATTGTGAGCTTTCTGAACTGGATTGTGTACATAAAAAATGCAAACAGCGTAGATACAACTGCAATTATCACAGCAATATTTACTACGACATCAGTGTAAGGATTTATAAATCTTCCTGATCTTATGGCTATAGTTAATACAATTGCAAGAAAGAAAACAACTGTGGCAAACTTACCATACCAGTCAGCCTGCACAACGAAATTTACTTTCTTATATATTAAAATACTACCGACAACCATAAAAGACTCTTTTGCAACAACAATTATCAAAACCGGTAACGGTATAATCTCCTGCATAGTAAGGATAGTCAGTGCAGTTAGTTGCATCATTTTATCGGCCAAAGGATCCGCCAGCTTGCCCCAAGACGTTATCATATTGAATTTTCTGGCAATCAATCCATCCAATACATCAGTAATTCCTGCTAAAAGAAATAAAACTACCGCAACCGTATACTGTTCATTGTACAGATAATAAGCAAAGAAAGGAACGAACACAAACCTTATAGCAGTTAATATGTTTGGAATATTCACCCATCCACCACCTTAAAGAAATTATATAATCTACAAAATAGCCTTATTCAACAATTCAAATATATCCGGCGCATGTTTTTTTATATTTATAGGCTTAAGACTCCTGTTTGTCCATGCATGAACAGTCTGTCCCGTCGTTATAAGCGAATTATCACAGCCTTTGAAAACCTCGTAGGAAAACGTCACCCTCGAATAGGATATTTGCTTAACGCAGGTTTTTACAATGACCCTGTCCTCATATCTCGCCGAGCCTTTATATCTACATGTAAGCTCAATCAGGGGAAGCATAAAACCTCTTTCTTCTATTTTTGAATAGGGCATTCCCATACTCTTAATAAATTCCGTCCTCGCTGCCTCAAACCAGATAGGATAATTTGAATGATGAACTATTCCCATCTGATCTGTTTCAGCATATCTTACAATAATCTCTGTCTCTGATGTAAACACTGTTTATCCACCTTGCTGTTATATACTGGTCCTCCATGCAATAAAATCCACATTGTAGAACTTATTAATACTTATAGCGATAACATTTTGCTTAACTGAATCAAATCTTCAGAAATAGTTTTCTTTGATTCCAGAGCTTCATAAAGATCCATGTCACCCAGCTGGTTGTCCTTAAAGACAATGACTCTGTTGCTCTTGTTTTCCCTGAGGATTTCAACAGCCTTGGCTCCCATCTGACTTGCCATTACCCTATCATATACAGTAGGACTACCCCCTCTTTGTATATGTCCGAGTATTGTAGCCCTAGCTTCAATGCCTGTCTTTTCCGTAATTTCTCTGGCTATCTGGATAGCTTTACCTTCCACCCCTTCAGCAACTATAACAAGATAATGCTTTTTACCTCTGTTTCTTCCTTCAATAATAGGCTTTAGAATATCAGTCTCCATATCATAGGGCTTTTCCGGAAGAACGACAGCCTCAGCGCCTCCCGAAATACTGACATTTACGGCAATGTACCCGGCATGTCTTCCCATAACTTCCAAAACACTGCATCTCTCGTGGGAATAAGCAGTATCTCTTATTTTGTCTATTGCATCCTGAACAGTGTTCATGGCTGTATCATAACCTATGGTATAATCGGTGCAACCAATGTCATTATCAATTGTACCCGGTATTCCTATAACATTAAGTCCTAGCTTGCTAATATCCTTAGCGCCCCTGTAGGATCCGTCTCCGCCTATAACTACAATTGCGTCAATGCCGAACACCTTGGCCATGGATACAGCTTTTTTCAGGCCTTCCTCTGTCTTGAATTCTGGGGATCTAGCTGTCTGAAGGATAGTACCTCCCCTATGAATTATATCCCCTACCGACCTTGCTGTCATTTCTTCAATATCTCCATGAATAAGGCCGTTATAGCCCTTTCTTATTCCCATAACTTTAAAACCATAATAAAGTCCTGTTCTGACAACCGCTCTTATGGCTGCATTCATTCCGGGAGCATCTCCACCACTTGTTAAAACACCAATTGTTCTAATATTACTCATGCCCGATAACCTCCTTAACAGTATTAAACCCGTGTTTCAAGAGGCTAAACACGGGATAATAAAAAAAACTATATTAACTTTAATTCAATATCCCTTCTCAATAATAACACTATGGGCCTCTTCCACTTCAGCTTCAGGGACTAAGACTTCATAATAGTTGTCATTATTCTCATGATTTTTACTTATAGGTCTTAATTTAACCAGAATGCCTTCACTGGTCAACAAATCCTGCATAGTAGTGGCGATCTCTTTACTCTGAGCCATATACACCACTGTCCACATATAAAACACGCCCCTTTTTACGTTATTCACCGGAATAAACTTCTCCGTGCCGACTTATTATCTTAGCTTTTCCTCTAATTTTTATCGCAGAAGTATTATCGGTAAACTGGGCTATGAGAACTTCACCCTTATCCAGTTTCTCGGTATGGTGGAACTTTGTATCTTTACCTCTGGTAAGGCCAATAATATTCACACCATTTTCTTCAGCCTTTATTATAACGTAATCCCCAAATGCTTTTTCAATATCCCAATCCAAATAGAACCACCTCGACATAACTATATATTAATTTGCACCAAAAATCAATATGAATTTTAGGTAAAGCTTACGAGACTTTTACATTTTCCTGTCCTATTAGCAATTTCAGCTCATTAATTACGGTATCGTTAATGCTTACCCAACAGTCCCTTTCCAATACTTTAAGCTTTTTTTGATTTTCATAGTACAGACATACTGGAGTATTTCCGCTAAAAAACTTCAACATGCAAAACATAGATTCCATTAGCCCACTATCCATGTTTTCTTCTACTCTCAAATAAAGCTTTTCCAGACCATTCTTCTTTGATGGACTTGATATATCACCTTTTCGTAACGGTTTTACTTCTTCGCATATTATTTTAGGTTGTTCCTCTTCTTTTATACTTATACTTCCCTTTATCAAAACAATATTTTCTACCTCTACGAGCTTTGAAAACCTTTCTAACACCGCAGGAAAAACTATTACCTCCATTGTGCCGTACAAATCCTCTAGCGTCAGAAAAGCCATCAAATTATTATTCTTCGTAGTTTTTGTTTTCTTAGCAGTAATTATTCCCCCAACTATCACATTCATACCATCTTTTAGATCTTTAGTTCCGTCAACCGTTATTCCTTCATTGCTTTCCTCCGAACCGGATGCCATATCCTTGCTGTATAGCGTAACTATTTCACCAATTTCCTCCTCAAATTCACTTAAAGGATGTCCCGATATATACAATCCCAGCATCTCCTTTTCCATTGACAAAAGAATCTTCGCCGAATACTCACCCCTATCGGGATAAATATCTTTATCTTCCGAATAAAGTTGGTGTTTTTCACCCTTTTTCGCATCAACAGCATTTGATGGCACATCAAATATAGAAAGCTGACCTTCCATATTCTTTTTTCTCAAACTAGATATTCCATCCATCATTTTCTCATAAACCGCCATAAGCCTTGAACGATATATGCCCAGTGAATCAAAGGCCCCGCTTTTTATGAGGCTCTCAATGCACCTCTTGTTTACATCTTTTCCGTCAACTCTCTCTAAAAACTCCCTAAAACCTTTATAGTTTCCGTTTTTGTTCCTTTCATCAATAATTGACTTAACTGCATTCTCACCAACATTTTTAACCGCCGCAAGTCCAAACCTTATTTTTCCGTTCACAACGGTGAATTTAACATCGCTTTCATTTATATCCGGCGGAAGTACCTCGATCTCCAGTTTACGGCATTCATGTACGTACTGGGATATTTTGTCACTACTTCCCATAAAGCTGTTTAACAATGCTGCGATAAATTCCACAGGGTAATAACATTTGAGCCACGCAGTTTGATATGCTATAACTGCATATGCTGCGGCATGGGACTTATTGAAAGCATAGCTTGCAAAGTCCATCATCTCATCAAATATTTTATTTGCGGTTCTCTCATCAACACCGTTTCTAATAGCTCCCTTTACTATAATATTTCCATTATCGTCATCTATTCCATAAATAAAATTTTTTCTTTCCTGCTCCATTACACTGATCTTTTTCTTGGACATTGCACGTCTCACAAGGTCCGACCTTCCCATCGAATACCCGGCAAGATCGCGGACTATCTGCATTACCTGCTCCTGATAAACCATGCAGCCATAAGTCACGTTCAGTATATTTTCCAATAGAGGATGATCATACCTTACAAGCTGAGGATTACTTTTGTTTCTGATATATCTTGGAATCTGATCCATGGGTCCCGGTCGATACAAGGATATACCGGCTATTATATCCTCCAAAGATGCTGGCTGAAGCTCCTTCATAAACTGGGTCATACCCGCGCTTTCCAGCTGAAACACCCCCGCTGTCCGTCCTTCTCCTATGAGCTTGTACACATTAGGGTCATCCATCTTTAGCTCATCAATTTTTATATCCTTATTGTGAATCTTATTTATAAGAGCTACTGCATCCCTTATTACGGTGAGAGTCCTCAGTCCCAAAAAGTCCATTTTGAGAAGTCCAAGCTCCTCTAAAAGCCCCATGGTAAACTGAGTCGTTACACTATCCTCACTCTTTTGAAGGGGAACATATTCTGTCAGGGGATCCCGGGAAATAACCACTCCCGCAGCATGGGTAGAAGCATGCCTCGGCATACCTTCAAGAAGCTTTGCAGTATCAATCAGCTCCCTTACCCTTTCATCCTCATTATACCACTGGCGAAGCTCAGGATTTAGCTCCAGGGCTTTTTCAATATTCATACCAATCTGAAAAGGAATCATCTTTGCAATGACATCGACATCACCATAGGGTATATCAAGAGCTCTTCCCACATCCCTTATAACAGCTCTTGCCGCCATGGTTCCAAAGGTAATTATTTGTGCAACCCGGTCCTTGCCATACTTTTCGACAACATAATCTATAACCTCCTGTCTTCTTTCGAAGCAAAAGTCTATATCAATATCGGGCATGCTAACTCTTTCGGGATTTAGAAACCTCTCAAAAAGTAGGTTGTACTTTATTGGGTCAATATTTGTAATTCCAAGACAATAGGCCACCAAACTGCCGGCTGCCGAACCTCTTCCCGGGCCCACCATTATCCCTTTTTCCTTTGCATATCTTATAAAATCCCCTACAATAAGGAAATAATCCACGTAGCCCATTTGCTTTATTACCGAAAGCTCATATTCCAGCCTGTTTACCTTGTCTTCATCTTGGTCTACTTTGTCATAAATTCTTTCAAAGCCCTGATAGCAAAGAAATCTCAAATATTCGTAAGGATCTTTTTGGTCGGGTACGTCAAACTTAGGCAGGTGCAGCTTATTAAATTCAAGCTCAACATTGCACATATCTGCAATCCTGACAGTATTGGAAATTGCTTCGGGAATATTTTTAAACATATTAACCATTTCGTCAGGAGACTTCACATAAAAATCGTCTGTGGAAAACCTCATTCGATCTTCATCATTAATATTCTTTCCGGTTTGGATGCAAAGAAGGATTTCATGGGCACGCGCATCCTCTCTTCTAAGATAATGGGCGTCATTGGTGGCAACAAGGGGTATTCCCGTTTCCTTGCTAAGCTTTATTATCTGCTGATTGACTATGTTTTGCTCCTCGATACCGTTTACCTGAAGCTCAAGATAAAAATTATCCTGTCCGAAGATACTGTTGAGCTTCAAGGCAATCTCCTTTGCCTTTTCATAATTATTGCTTAAAATCGCTTTGGGTATATCTCCCGAAAGACAAGCACTTGTGGCAATCAAACCTTCGCTGTACTTTTCTAAGACTTCCATGTCAACCCTAGGCTTATAGTAAAACCCCTCGGTAAACCCTATAGACACAATTTCCATCAAATTCTTGTATCCCGTGTTGTTTTTTGCCAAAAGCACCATATGGCCTGGATCTGAATCCCAGCCTCCCTGCTTGTCAAATCTTGACCTTTTGGCAGTATATATTTCACAGCCAAGTATGGGTTTTACTCCATTATTGACAGCTTCCTTATAAAAATCAATAACTCCATACATTACACCATGGTCAGTTATTGCTATACTGTCCATTCCCAGTTCTTTCGTACGCTTTATGAGGTGCTTTATTCTGTTTGCCCCGTCAAGGAGACTGTACTCTGTATGGACATGAAGGTGTACAAACTTCTGCAACCTTATCACCCTTCTTATCATTAGCTTTCGGCATACTAAAAAATATTTTCATGAACATTCATGAAAACCTATGCCTTAAAACACAGTATAAACTTCACACATATATACACATATATATTAATTATTATAACACACAATAAGACAAGCTACACAAATTACTTCGTAAAATAATTAGGCCAAATAAAAGCTCTGGACATCGAGTCCCTTCACTTTTGCCTCTTTCATTTCATTCCAAGAGGCCAAAATCAAAAAATGTGCATACATCACCATAAAATCAACGGATGATGCATGCACATTTATCAGTCATGTAAAAATATGCGATATATTTTACAATCAGTCTTTAAGAAGCGGTTCTATCACTGAAAGTACATTATCCTGCAGATGTTTGAGTTTTTCCTTTGCAGCTCCCATACTGCTTTCTGTAGCACCGTAATAAATCTTTATTTTTGGTTCGGTACCGGAAGGTCTTATACAGAACCATGCTTTATCCTTCAATTCATAATACAATACATCCGACTGAACAAGGGTTAGTTTCTCCCTTGCACCTGTTGCCACCTTATACCGCTCACTTGTTAGGTAGTCTCTCACCGCAACAGCTTCATATTCTCCAAACTTCACAACCTGCTTTTCTCTGAGGTTTGTTAAAGCCGACTTAATTTTTTCTACTCCATCTTTTCCCTTAAGAGTAAATGAAGTAATTCCTTCAAGGGTATATCCGTATTTTTCAAGTATTTCTATCAATCCATCATAAAGAGTCAAGCCCCTTGATTTGTAATAAGCTGCCATTTCAGCAATAAGCATAGAGGCAACAACAGCATCCTTGTCTCTCGCAAAGGTTCCTGCAAGGTATCCATAGCTTTCTTCAAAGCCAAACAGATACTTCTTGTCTCCAAACTCATCCAACTGCTTAATTTTCTCACCTATGAACTTGAAACCTGTCAAAACTTCTACGAGCTCTATGTTGTAAGCCTCAGCAATAATTCTGGCAAGCTCTGTTGTAACTATTGTCTTTACAACAAAGCCATTGCTTGGCAACTCTCCTCTTTGCTTCTTTTGAGATAATATGTACTCGAGCAGCAAGCAACCAGTCTGGTTACCCGTCAGAGCTACATATTCCCCTTCTTTGTTCCTTACGACAATACCCACCCTGTCGCTGTCAGGGTCAGTACCTATAATAAGGTCTACATTCTCCTTTTCTGCCAGCTCAATGGCAATCTTAAATGCTTCCTTCTCCTCCGGATTAGGTGACTTTACTGTGGAGAATTCGCTATCCGGCAGCTCCTGTTCTTTGACCACGAGCACATTCTTAAATCCTATTTCGTCAAGTATTCTTCTTACAGGCTTGTTACCCGATCCATGCAAAGGAGTGTATACAATTTTGAAGGTACTTCCTATTTCTGCAGCCAGTTCAGGGTTTACAGAAAGAGTTTTCAGTTTTGCAATATACTCATCGTCGACTTCCTTGCCTATTATTTTGAGCAAGCCCTTCTCTATTGCTTCGTCCTTTTCCATGATCCTGATTTTCGTCATATCCTCAATCTTGCTTATGTATGATATAACTTCGTTTGATGCTTCAACAGGAAGCTGTCCCCCATCTTCTCCATATACTTTGTATCCATTGTACTCTTTTGGATTATGACTTGCTGTAACAACTATACCGGCCGCTGCTTTCAAATGCCTAACTGCAAACGAAAGCTCCGGTGTCGGTCTTAATTCGTCAAAAAGGAACGCTTTTATACCGTTTCCTGCAAAAACCTTTGCTGCTTCCAAAGCAAATTCCGGTGATTTGTAACGGGAATCATAAGCAATTGCTATTCCTCTCTCTTGCAGTCCCATGCTGTTTATATAATCCGCCAGTCCTTGAGAAGCTTTCCTGACGGTATAAATATTCATCCTATTGGTTCCGGCACCTATAATTCCTCTAAGTCCACCGGTACCAAATTCCAAATCCTTATAGAATCTTTCTTCAATTTCCTTTGGATTATCTTTAATACTTAAAAGCTCTTCTTTGGTCTCGGTATCAAAGTAATCATTTTCCAACCAAAATTTATAAAGTTCGCTGCTTTGCATATATTTCTCTCCCTCTATTAAAAACTGACTAAAATTAGATTTCTCCTAAAAGTATTTTTCTCATTCCCTAGTATAACATATTTTATCCATATTACAACATATATATTATGCAAAAAATAATGCGCTACTTTGTCAAGATTGTTCCATATTTAAAATAAAAAATATTATTAAAAGGCCAGGAAGGGATGAAAAACCAATCCTTTCCGAGCCTTTGTCAAATTAGTACATTTGCTATTTTACTACTTCTAAAAACCTATGAAGCATTGCTGCAACTTCCGCTCTTGTCGCCGTGCCTTTTGGATCAAAAAGGTTACCGGGTTTACCATTTATTATCCCCTGCGCCGTAAGCACATTAACAGGATTTTTTGCATAATCACTGATATCGTCCCAATCCGAAAATTCTCTATCTGCCACAATATCAGGTGGGATTTTACCACTGAATTGCTCATAACGATATAGAATAGTCGCCATTTGTTCACGGGTTATATCAGAGTTAGGAGCAAACAGACCATCACCCATGCCGCTTACAATGCCGTTTTGTGCTGCCCAAGCGACCGCCTCACTATACCATTGTCCACTTGGAACATCTTCAAACGGATTATTACCTAAAACAGGACTTCCTTCTAACCGCCAGAGCACCGTTACTAGCATTGCGCGAGTCATTCTGTTATTAGGCTCAAAGGTTGTAGCAGATGTACCACTAAACAATCCATTTTGGACAACATATTCTACATCACTATAGAACCAGTCGGAGGTCTTAACATCCTCAAACGGATTTACCCACTCAATTGGAGGTGTCGGCATTACCGTATCTTCTGTCCACTTAGCATAAATAGTTATATCAGATTTTACACCGGCATCAAAGTCATACTCTTTTGTCAATTCCTTATCCAAATACCATCCTGCAAAAGTAAATCCGTCTTTTTTCGGTGCGGTGGGTTGTGTTGCTTTTCCATTTTGTGAAATGCGCTGGCTGTCAACCTTGCTACCTCCATTAGTCTCAAAAGTTACGATGCAGGTGGTTGTGTTGCTACCAGTGCTACCTCTACCACTACTACCACTACTGCCACTGCCACCACTACCACTTCCACCACTACCACTATCACCATTACCAGTTGACTCAAAATTTGCAGTTATAGTAGTAGCATTTGATGGCATAGCAAACGTAGTGGTTTCACTGTTTTCATCCTCGAAGGAGCCACCGTCCGAAGAAGTCCAATTTTTAAACTTATACCCACTATTGGCTTGTGCAGAAATATTTATACTCTGTCCGGCAAAATATTCCCCTGTCGCTCCGGTTATAATAGAACCGCCAGTACCCGCGTTTATTGTTAACTGATATTTTGTATCGCCATCATATACGGTTACAATAGCTTCATCAACAAATTCCCCATCATAACTTGTTGCTATTACTTTTGTTTGCCCAACGCTCCTTGCAGTAACTTTACCTTCGCTGTCAACATATGCAATATCTGCGTTTTCCACTTCCCACATAACATCTTTATACGTAGCATCTTGCGGAGCTATAGAAGCGGAAAGCTGAGCAGTTTCATATGTTTCTCCACTAATAGTAAGTTCAACGTTTCTTCTGTCGAGGGATAATCCTGTAACAGGCTCAATAGCAATTTCCTCTATTTCTGCCGTTCCGATGTTTTCCTCAACTGCAGGATAAACAATAATAAGGTCTGTTGTATCGCCGTTTAAATTCGGTTCAAGGGTATTTATATTGAAGAAATAAGACTTTCTGCCCTCTTCTCCAAAGTCTATCTGAGTAGCATCAATAGTGTAAACATAAACATAATCCTGTTCATCATCCAACGCCCCAAGATTTTTCACGTCTAATACGATGCCATCCAATGAATCCTCAACAACACTAATCGCAACATTGGCTGGTGTTTTCGACTCATTCTTTATATGAGCATTTACAATTATAGTGTTCTCATCAATTTGATATTGTGACAATGATACCGAGACATCAACAAGTCCTATTTTAATAATTTCACTATTATTAGTTAAATCACTTTCGTCTTCGGATTCAACAAATACCGTTACATCTGTAACAGAATCTACATTAGAAGTGTCAATATTTTCTGTAAATTCGACTGTTGCTCCCGGTTCAATTTTACAATCAACAAATTTATCAGTGTAGACATTGTCGCCTGCATAAATTTTCACATTCACTCTTTCAACCGTATTTTCGCCCAAATTTGTGACCGAATAATTGATTGGCAGAGAATCCCCAGATTTATTATGCTCGTCAGCATATACTGATTCTAACGCAATATCCGTTTTGGTGTTGATATTGGCAAACACAAGCGAATACATATCACTGTCTTTTTTCAAGTTATTCATAATGACTTGCCAATTCCCACTATCGAGCAAACAAACGTCCATATATTGAATGATACTGTCATCAAGCGTCAACAATGTAATTGGAGCACTCCAGCTATTACCTGATAATACTGAGGCCTTTACACTGTAAATACCATTTGTTACATCTATCCAAACGATAGCGGACTTATCTTTGTTCTTTACAAGTTTATATGAGGACGAAATAACTTTTGCATCGCCGGCAGTAATTCTCGTTGTCGAGTTATCCGTCGAATCATACTCATAGATTGCGCCCTCTAATTGCCAATAAAATCTCTCATTGTTGAATTTAAGAGCACTAGCAGAAACAGAATCTGATAAATTCTTTGTGCCATCATCGTCGATGTAAATAACCTCAGCTGTTTCGCTGTCAAATCCAACTGAAGCTATAACAGCCAATTTATTATTTACATATCCAGTTGCTATGTCTGAGATATAATCCTTTGTTTCATACAACTTAGCCGGAGTATCAAAGTTTTCGCTTATCAAAGAAGATTTCATAACAGAATACTCCCCTGAAGTTCCCAAAGGATCGCTTTCGCTATTGCTAACCCAAACAACAGAAACTTCATCATCCTTCACTGCTAATGTTGGATACATATCCAAAACAGCATTGTCAGTAACAAATTGTTGCTGTTCAAAAGAATTATTGTCCTTGTTCCATTTCGCATAGCAAATTTCCGAGTTCTCCGCTACTTCCGCCAATAAATCCTCCGCTGTAACTTTTGTCACCTTGCTCTTTTGTTTCTGCCAAACAACATAAAGTTCATCATTTACTACTATGTGATTAAAGAACATATCTGCGGTATCGCTTGCCCACACAGGTTCCGGCTCACTCCATACATTGTTTTCACAAACAGAATACATAAGTACTATATTGTCGCCTGTAGCTCTTGTGGAATCGTCTGCATGGAAAAGCATTACCATTTTATCCTCAACTTTGGATATTTGCGGCATCGAGTTCGGCATAATCCAGTCTTGCAAAGATATAATGTCAACTTCATCAACTATTCGAAATAATTTTGCGTTTCGGCCATTATTCCACATAGTCGTTTTTTGGTTATAATCACGGGATGTTATCAATAGCTCAGGTTGCAAATATTCATATTCATTACCAAACAAGGAAAATGCTCTAGCTTTATTAGCGTTTGGCCAAAGTTGCCAATTTCCTTTGGCGAACTTCCATTTAAAGTCTATAACAAAAAGCACCTTAATACTAACTGCACCATATGCTTCTATAGCACCCGCCCAATTGGGTACTATTTCCATTTCTAATTCTGCGCCTCCTTCAAGACCAACAGTCGCAACACCACGGACGCCAACACCACCGCCTGCTGATATCGATGGAAGTGTTATCTTTATTGAACCTCCCAACTTAAAGCCTAGACCTTCATCTGCTGTATAGAAAGTAAAGTCACCTTGGAATTTGGCTCCAGCCCCTATTTTAAGTTCAAAATATACAGGAACAGGACCAGCGGCAAATGTTTTTCCAATATTAAATTCCGCACCGCCGTCAACAATGATTCCACCGCTACCATTTACTATTTTACCATTTTTATCGAGTTTTACCTCCAAAAATCCGCATACTTGCACATTAAAAGAAACACTGCTTTTCCACGGCGTTTTTGCCAATTTATCCTTCCTATCATTAAACAATTTTGATCTATCACCAAGACGTTCTTTAGCGTTTTGTATATCTTTTTTGAGATTGCTCCATTCTTTTTTATTATCTTCACTTTTTCCATTCAAAAGCCCTTTGGTGTACTCGCCTGAAGCAAAGCCAACGACACCCTTGATTGTATATCCGTCAGCATCTTCTGAAATACTTATCTCAACAGGAACTTCCGCGCCCTCTACAGATAAATCAATAGGGAACAATTTTTTGAAGTCATCGTTAGGGGCGCTTGCATTGCTGTCTCCACCTAATTTCAATTTACTAATTTTGCTAATGTTATAGGCATTATTAAATTGATTTGAAACATTATTCTTTTTATTGATTGCAAGGTTGATAACAATCGGCTCTGATTCTATTCCTCCATTGGAAACCATTTTCAATTTTACTGGCACTCCGGGATTTAATGATTTGCCCGGTGCAAACGCAAAGTATCCAGTGGAACTTGAAATTGATTTCCCGGCAGCCCCTCCTGCTACACTATCTTGATAAATAATGTATTTACCGCCTAAATGTGAGCCCCAAACTCCATCCACTTTTAAATTGAGCATTGTGGAATCACCTTCGGTAAATTGCCTTGTTTGAGTTCTTAAGTCGTAATACAGCTTAGTGTCAGCAACCATAGATATATAAGGACGTCCGTCATTTTTAATCGGCTCCATAAATATCATACGGGAGGTTCTTTGTTTTAGATCGTAATACTGCTTGTTGGTTCTGTATCCTTCAGCAGTAACTGTAACCGTGTTAACACCAAAAGCATCAGTATACGTGACCATTCCATTAGCATCAGTAGTGTACTTTTTCGTTCCGACTGATACAGTTGCATTTTCTATTGGAGGATTATTTGGTGCCTGTTTATCACCTACTACAATGTAATGACCATTTTTGTTCATATAATATTGTTTAAGTGCGTTCAAATCATTTACATCGATGCTACTTACGCGAATAGCATAGCGGAACATATCATCCATTGCTTTCTGAGCAAAATAGCCAATAGGCCCATATGAACCACTTTTTCCTGCCCTATCATATGTAAATTCCCAAGTAAGCCCTGATGCTATAACTCGACCTTTTCCTAGCGGATATTCAACTAATGTTGGGCGATTTGTATCATCTTCTCTCAAAATTACTTTACTACCTACCGGCAGTGATTCTTCATCAAAAGAAACATGGCTACAATACGACCCGGTCAAATCTCCGTCCAATAAAGCTGTGTTATCAGATAATGATCCAGTCACAATAGGGTGATTATAATCTGCAATATGATTTTTTACCACATAGTGTGTTTGTTTAGTTACATCGCCAGGCAGTTTCTCAATCAAAGAACCGTTTGACCAACCTGCATCACAAGCGCCGAAAACAATAACGCCTCCAATACTTGCAAACAACTCCATATATTCTTTAAACATGCTATAATTTTCATATGTAGCAAAAGGTTGGTCATTCGCAAAAACAATTACGCCATACTCGGATAGATCCACAGATAAAAATTGGGATGTTGTAACCTTCTGATATTGGGTTAATGACCCTAATACCACTTGATTTGCTGTTGAACTCCACGGGAGAACATCTTCGACCAATAAAACCTTTTTTGAAGATTCTTCCGCAAATAGTCGAACGGCTTTTTGCATAAGCGTATTTTGAGGGACATATCCCTCGGGAGCTTCATTTGATGCTATCGATGTAACATCCGTTTGGGTTATTTCGTCAACGATGGCCTCAAGCTGTTCTTCTTCCAGCCAAATCTCGCTTTCATCAAAAGAATTTGTGTTTGCAAAAGTGGCTGTTGGAAGCAACGCTAAAAACATACATAAAGTTAGAATTGTTGCCACTATGCGTTGTGTTTTAAATTTCATTCTCTATCACTACTCCTTTAAAAATATGTATTTTAATGGCTTTACCAGTAAAATCAGTTTTTTAATAATGCGTTAGGATCATTGTTAAACAAAACTTCCTTTTCTTTGCTATAACCGTAAGAAATATTCGGTAGCTTATCTTGACAAACTTCAATAATTTTAGCGCAAGATAAAAAGCAAAAGTTATTAAAGACGCTTCCATCTCGAAAACCGACAATCAGTATATCTTTATTATTAGCAGAGGTAACACCTTGAGGCATTTTAGAATATATCCAAACTACTTCCTCAGTTTTCCTTATTGTTGAACCATTCCTAGAGATAAATACGAACCAAGTAGGAGTAACGAATAAATGGAGTTTATACCTCTTATCTTCGAATTTTATAAGAAGATTATTCTTTAATTCAGAATCAATCGACGAAATAAACTCATCAGCATATCCCCTTTGTTGTAAAGCCTGCCAAACTTTGCTCTTTTTAATATTTACACTTTCCATTATTTTTTTTACTAAAAATATAGAAATAGTTACAGCAATTATAGCAAACAACGCAAGAACGACATTCCATTGAACTTTTGTATAACCTTCTGCTGCCGGACTAAAAATCAGACAGCAAAAAATAATCGCAAGCATTATCAATACTCCTGCCAATTTAAAAATAATGCTGATACTACTTTCCCTTATGGCTTTTTGGATTGTTTCCATCAATTCAACCTCATTCTTTCATATAGTAATTTTAATAACCCATATTTATTGATATCATCGCATTTCAGAAATTGATTTTTAGCTCACCCCTTAAAAACCACCAGAAATTCAAGCAATTACTAAAATCTTCGCATTCTTGAAACACCTCTAAGATCAAAGTGGATTGGCCTTTTTGACCAGACTACTTAATTTTAGACGCGTTGCAAATGCTAAGCTATTGAATGAATATCAAAGCCATCTGTTGAAAAAAATTCTACCATTGTATGAATTTGATAAGGATACTGTTCTGCAGTATAAAGATGTGTATCAAAACTCTATTTGCTTGGGATTGACTATAAAGAAAAACATTATAACGAAGCTTAACATAAATGTCAGCCATTTTCTTCTTTTAAAAAGATGTGTCACATCCTATTACTATCATGTTAATCCTAGCAAGAAATCGAACATTTTTCGCCATGCAATTTCCATTCATTCTAACTAAGGTGGTTTATAAAGCAGTAATAATACTCTATTTTTGCATTTCAAAGTACAAATCATATGCAAGCAATATGAACGCTTACCCATTTAATTGCCTAATATATAACAAATAAATCATAACAAAATTTGGGGCCGATGTCAATTTACTTGGTTAAAAATTATAGCTGAGGCATGAACTCCTTAATTGCAAAACTAAAATCCCCTCAATTTTTGTGCAAGTGAAATTTACTCTTACAAATTTAACATAATGTCCGGAATAAATTTTGCCTCTTTCATTTCACTCAAAGAGGCTATAAGAAAA
Organism: Acetivibrio mesophilus; assembly: GCF_004102745.1. Taxonomy (GTDB): domain Bacteria; phylum Bacillota; class Clostridia; order Acetivibrionales; family Acetivibrionaceae; genus Hungateiclostridium; species Hungateiclostridium mesophilum. Next base: position 215,864 of record NZ_RLII01000003.1, read on the forward strand.
CAGGACACCCAATTGTGGGTATCCTGTTTTCTTGTTAATCATAGATTAGCCCGTCTAAGATTATTTCCACCGATATGCCGCATATGAGCGTATTGTCCAAGTCTTTCCTGTGGCTCTTTAGTCGCTAACACAATCGAAATTTCTATATTCTAAATATATTAATGGTCTGTTCAAGCCTTGAAGACAACGTACTCAAATCCTCCGAAAGGGAAAGGAGATGCTTTATCAAATCCACCTGTTCATCCATGGCGGCAGAAATATTCTGTATCTCCCTAATATTGTTCTTTGTACTGCCATTCAACCTTTCCATGGACTTAATAATATTGCAGCGAGCATCCTCTATATTGTGCACATAATCGGTAACACTCGTAATTGCGCTGAATATGTTATCCATAAAAACTACAATGTTGTCAAGCTTATTTATTGTCTCGATAACAGCATGGTCATGCCCACTGATTACCTCATTGGAAGATTTAACAGCTTCATTGGTCTTTTCAATAGTCTTACCTATGTTTTTAAGCTTGGATTCAATATAATTTGCAGATACTCTCGACTGTTGGGCAAGTTTCTTAATTTCGGATGCAACTACACTAAAGCTTTTTCCTGCCTCTCCCGCCCTTGCCGCTTCAATAGTTGCATTCAGTGCCAAGAGATTGGTTTGACTGGAAATACCCTTAATAACCGAAGTAATTTTTGAAATCTCCGCCGACTCTTTTCTAAGGCTGCCGATAAGCTCTGAGAATTCTACTATAGTCTTTTTTACTTCATCAGCATTGATCTTTAATGTATTGACAGTATCCTTTCCGTCCTCACTTAGCCTCTTTGCCCCAGTAACAATATTATTGACATTTGTGAAATCATCGATAATAACTTGTATTTGCTCCGAAAGTTGATTAACCACAATATCATTATTCTCAATTTCTTGTGTTTGTGAGTTGATTTCATCCTTCATTTCCTCAAGCATTGCCGAAAATTCCTGGATAGAAGAATAGTTCTGCTCACAGGTCGCGGATACCGATTGGGATGATTCAACTGCTATGTCAGAAGCATTTTTTATGCTTCCGATAAGCTTCTTCAAGTTTTCTGCCATGTCCATGAAGCTTACTCCGAGCCTTCCTATCTCATCTCTTCTGTCGGTATCGCTGTTTACTTCAAGATCTCCTTCTTTTATTTTATTCATCGATTTTATCAGCTTCCCAATACCCAAGGAAATATCTCCGGTAATCAGCACCGAAAGAAGTAACCCTACTATAACGCATACAATACCGATAAGTACTATAAACCCGGCTATGGAGTTTACATCTCGGGTAATGTTTTCCAAAGGTGTTATAGATACCAAAGTCCATTCTAGGGGTGTATTCTTAATTTCTCTTATAGTGTAAAAAGTAACCAGCATTCTTTTACCATTGATAGTAACATCCTCTTCAATAATACCACCAAAGGAAGTAGCCTGTTTGTTTTCCATCTGAATCTTGTTTATACTTTCCTTTACCTTTTCAAAAACACGGAGATTTATATATCCGTCCCTTTCATGGAGGTCCTTGAGAGTTTTTTCATCAAGCTCCACTTCTGTATCCATTTTATACAAGAGATCTCTCACGTCCTTGTCTTGTAAAGAAAGCAACTCCGTCTTCTTCAATAAATCAGCCTTGGTTTTCCCCTCTCCATTTACATAGCTGAGGTCCTCAATCAAGAGCCCGTTATCTTTTATATTCTGAGGATTAAATATCATGTTGTCTTTATTGCCCACTATGAAGAAGTATCCGTTATGGGGAATTTGCACGTTCTCAAGTATACGCTCCATGGAATCTTCCCTGATGTTTACCTGCAGGCTTCCAACACTTTTCATGCTCGTTGCGGTATAAACCGACTTCATAAGAGAAATCGTTGTGTTGCCGCCCTTTCTCCTTAAGAAGGCAATATCGCTGATATGTGTATCAATCCATAATGAGTTTACTCCGCTTTGTGCAAATTCCTTGGCCGTTATGGAATCACGGTAATCAAACCTCAATTCTTCAAAGGTTCCCTCACCTCCAATAATTCCATAGCCAGTATTAGATACCAAAGTCAGGTTTGCAATTGTATCAACCCTGTAGCTGTAATATGCATTGAGGTAGGGTTTTATAATGCTGGCCAAGCGAGCACGCATATGTTCATCGTCTGTCTTGTTAATTTCATCTATGGCAGGAGCAATTGTAATATCTCTGGTAATAGACATGGCTAAATTATCGATTTCCTCAAGAACGATTTTTATATTGTTACCCGTTTGCTCCATAAGTCCCAAAGTACTCTCTTTAGCCTGTTCTATCATGGTATTTGATAGAGTGATAAGGGAATATCCTAAGACCACCGACAGCAGAATAATTGTTATGGCAAAGGAAAGGTTTATTTTTATACCTATTTTTATTTTATTCATTTTTGACAACCGAACCACTTTTTCAAACCAGTTTTTGTCATTAACTGCATAAGTATAGGACACTTCTTCTTTATTCCCTTTGATATTTGCAGTTTTTATTGATTTTCTCTTTGGTTTGAATTGGATTAATTTTCTGACCTTCCTCATTGCTTTAACAATTACAGCTTTTATTCTGCCCAAAGAATCAAACCCCATAGTTTCCCACCTCTATCTGCTTTTTTTAAGATGCTAACATAAAAGAAATTCATGCTTGTGCAAAATACCATACAAAAATTGTGTTGAAATGCAACAATTTAAAACATATTAGAATATTTAAAACGGGATAATATATACAGCAAATAGCAACATATACTATTTATTATGATTTATCGTGCTAAACTTTTATTAACTTTATAGAAAATTGGATTTATTGAAGAATAAATTAAATAATCCTTTAAATAAAATAGGAAACAAGTATTACAGCATGTATCATACTTATTTCCTCAGTTATTCTATTTAAAGAGATTAATAACAAAGAGATAGAGATCCCCCACTTCTATAAGGGGAAGGTATTCAATTGTTAATTGGTAATGTTATGCTTGAAGGCATATATCGCAGCCTGTGTCCGGTCCGATACATTGAGTTTTTTGAAAATATTTGAGACATGATTTTTGACAGTTTTCTCACTAATGAAAAGGCGTCTGGCTATCTCCTTATTAATGAGACCCTCTGCTATCAGCTCTAAAACCTCTAGTTCTCTTGCTGTTAAATTGTTTTCCGGATTTCTACCCTTTTCATTTATCGTTACCCTGTTAAACTCCTTGACGAGCTCCTTGGTCATGTTCGACTGGATATATGACTGTCCTTTGTTTACACTTCGTATAGCCTCAACCAACACTGCAGAATCCACATCTTTTAGCACATATCCTTCTGCTCCCATCTGAAGGGTCTTAAACAAATATTCTCTATCTTCGTGAATGGTAAGCACAATAATTTTGGTAGGGATATTCTCAGTCTTTATTTCCTTTATTGCCTGCAAACCGTTCATCCCCGGCATATTAATGTCCATAAGAACAACGTCCGGTTGGTGCTCCTTTGCCAATTTTACAGCTTCCTCTCCGTTTGATGCCTGTGCCACCACAACGATATCCTTCTCAAGCTCTAATATTTGCTTAAGTCCTTCTCTTACCATAGCATGGTCGTCTGCAATCACAACACGTATCTTATCCATCTGAGACCCCCTCTTCCGGTATTAAAGGTACAGTAATATAAAGTCTGGTTCCTTTACCAATAGTAGAATTAATTTCAAAATTACCGTCCAAAAGCTGCACTCTTTCTCTCATACTTATAAGACCGAAGCCTCCGTTATTGTTATGTCCTCTTGTCTTTAGAGAATCAATATCAAAACCCACTCCATTGTCAACTATATAAAGTTTTAGTTCCTTTTCTAAAAATTCAAGATTTATAGTAACTTTACTTGCATGAGCATGCTTTTTAATATTGTTGATAGCTTCCTGGACAAGTCTGAAAACCGTTAACGATACTACAGGCTTCAGTTGATCACAAGTACCTCTCGTCTTAAACGATACTGCTATTTTAGATTCTTCCTGATAGGTCTCTATATATCTTTGAAGGGTTGGTATCAAACCTAAATCATCCAGTGACATGGGCCTTAAATCATATATTATTTTTCTAACATCCCCAAGGGTGTCCCTGACGACAGACTTTAAAATCTTAAGTTCATCCTTTGCCTTTTCGGGTTCGGAGTCAACCAACCTTTCACATATTTCCGCCTTTAAAACAATATTGGACATCGACTGGGCAGGTCCGTCATGAATTTCCCTTGCAACCCTCTGACGCTCCTCCTCCTGAGCCTTGATTATCTGAATGCCCAAAAGCTGTCTCTGTCTCAAATCTTCAAGCTGTAAGCTCACATTCTCAAGGTCTCCCGTTAGGTAGCTCAGTGATGCTCCAATCTGAGAAATAAGATTATCCGCTTTCTTAACAGTCTTATAGGCTTCCTTTAGTCGTAATTCCAATTCATTTCTTCTTCTGATATAATATTGTTCCCGTTCTCGCTTTACGGCAAGCTCGACACGGATATTGTCAGCATTTTCATAGGTTTTTCTTATCTCATCCTCAGAATATTTATCGTAACTTTTACTTACAAACATTAGCTGTTTCTTGCTTTCCTTAAGGGCAATCTCTAGCAGTTGCACACTTTCAATAACTTCTGCCGTTTTAAGTTTTAGCTCTTCCAACTCCTTTTCGAGTCTCACACACTCTTTCCTTGCACCTTCAGCAATATCAAACAACTCAGCTTTGCTGTTATTTATGGCTTCAACTGTCTTCTTAATTATCTGATCCAAATTAGATGTATCTACTCTATTGTTGGCCACTTCGATACCTCACCATATTTTTGACTAGTATTTATATTCTACATAGAGGCGCAAAATCCTTTGTTGTTTTCTGTTAATATAAGATTTTTTTTGAAAATTCGTCAACATTTATATTCTCCCTATTCCCCCATTATTAAATTCAATTTATCAAAATGCATTTTATTCCCCTACTTATCTAATATAAAATGTGTTATAATGTTTTAAAAAAAGAAGAAAGGACAAGCAAAAGATGAAGTCAAAAGTAGCCATTATTAAAACCACTCCCTCTACAGTATTAGAGGATTATCATAGATTGATGAATCTTGCCGACTATCAGGACTATATTTCCAAAAATATCGATACAGCACTCAAAATAAATATAAGCTGGCACTTTTTCTATCCGGGAAGTTCAACGACACCGTGGCAGCTAGAAGGTGTTATCCGTGCTTTAAAGCGTGACGGGTTCAAATCCGAACTTATTCACGGCTGCCATAATAGAACAGTGGTAATTGACTCTCATCTAGGAGAGAGGGAAAACAAACAAATTAACGTTATAAACTCCCATAATCTTCGAAATATTCACCTCTATGAGGGCGAAGAATGGATTGATATTAGGGATGCGGTCGGGGATCTTTCAAAGAAGTTTTTATGCCTGAATGAAGTTTATCCAAAAGGCTTTTCCATTCCAAAAAGGTTTATTGGTGAGAACATTATACACCTCCCTACTGTAAAGACCCATGTATTCACCACCACTACCGGAGCAATGAAAAACGCTTTCGGAGGACTCCTAAATGAAAAAAGGCATTGGACTCACCCAGTGATACATGAGACTTTGGTGGATTTACTTATGATACAAAAAAAGATCCACAGCGGGGTTTTCGCTGTTATGGACGGAACTTTCGCCGGAGACGGACCGGGTCCTCGCTGCATGGTTCCTCACGTAAAAAATGTTCTTCTGGCTTCAGCGGATCAGGTAGCCATCGACGCCGTAGCAGCAAAACTGATGGGTTTCGACCCGCTAAAGGATTGCAAATATATACGTTTGGCCCATGATGCAGGTCTAGGCTGCGGAGATGTTAGGCAGATTGAAATTGTCGGAGACCTGGATGCTTTAGATGAAAAGTGGAATTTTGTCGGTCCCTTTGATAAAATGACCTTCGCCAGCAAATGTCAGCATTTAATTTACTGGGGTCCATTGAAAAAGCCGGTAGAATGGTCACTAAAAACAATTTTGGCGCCGTGGTCCTACATGGCAAGTGTTATTTACCATGATATGTACTGGTATCCCAAAAACTACAACCGAGTCCGGGAAATCCTAAATTCAGACTGGGGACGACTGTTTGCTAACTGGGAACAATTGGAACTACCTCCCGATGATCTGTCCATCCCAGGCTGGAGTGATGTTGGAGACAAACCACTAAAGCTTGACAAAGAAACAAAAAAAATGATGCGCAAGGCTTTCAGGGTTCTTGGAACTGCAATTAAGGAAGCTCCGGAATTTCATGCCAAGAAGGTTAAAAAGCAATAACTTATAGCTCTTAAGCTATTATTCCATATATCGAAAACTTATACATGGTTAGAATCGTTTTTAGGTAAAATGTAATTTTATTGTTTAATATCCTACCGGCATAATACTGTACCGGTAGGATATTAAAATATATAAAAAAAACCCCGAAGCTGTATCTCTACAGTCGAGGCTAATACTTCAGATCAATTCATTTCTTTACATCTGCAATCACTTCTACATATCTACTTAGAAGGATCAATTTTATAGACAGAGTAGATCTTTACTGACTCTACTAAATCCCAGCATATTTTTTCCGTACTTCCATACAATCTATACTTAGTGCATTGCCGCTATGTTTATCATCTTAATTGATTCTTAATAACCTGAAGCTGTTGATTTGTAAAGAGAGAACGTGTAGTGCCTATATCTCTATTTTCATACTCATCCAATTTATCGAGGAATAAGCAGAACTTGTCGTAACCGCTGTATGGGATACTATTATTATTGTCTGCAAAGTATTGGAATGCTTTTGTAAATGAGCTCCAAGATGTATTTGACTTAACACCCAATACGCCTATTATATAATCTCCTGCATACTCGTTATTATTAAACTTATCCAAGTCTCTATCTTCAAAATATTGCCACAAACCGGGTCTTCCATTTGCTCCATAGTAACTATCACCAATATATATAGTGCTTCTCGTCGTCGTTAGAGTTGCAAAGGCTTTAAAACTTGCCCAGAACTCACCATCAAAGTTCCATCTAGCAATATCGAATTGATGTCCGATTTCATGAGGAAGTGTCCATGAGAGTGCCCGCAGGTTATTGTATCGTTCAAGCTCATCTTTAACGCCATCACCATTCCACCATATAAACGCCTTTGTGGATGCCTCCCCTCCGTAAGGTAAGTTAATCCTCGATAAAATCTTCAATTTTTCATTTTCGAAATGATCTGCATAATCAAGGCCTGTAAATTCTTCATTTTCATTAACCAATTGATCATAAGCGCTAATAAACTGATCAAGACGTTGTTCTGTTATCCCACTATCTATTATCGCAGATCTTTCCAAGCCAATCATTACTTTGCTGCTTTCCATTTTAACCATCTCATCATCAGGATATACCTTAAAATCGTCAAACCAGCAAGTCCCTATAGCACTGCAGTTATTCAACCTGAATATTACCTTTCCGTCATAAGGAGCCTGGAAATTGATAACGGCAGTCGTCCAGCCATTATTATTATTAATTACACCTTGACTTACCATTCCCCAGTAGAAATTTTCATAGTTTCTTTTACTTGTAGCTTTAAACCTCACACTAATATTTGCCCCTTGGAAGTTTTCATGTCCTACAGAAGAAGTTATATCAGTACGTACTAAAACTTCGGCTCTGTAATACTTATAAGGTTCCAGTTCTATCTCTTCAGATTCAAAATATGAACAATCATAAATCGGTTTGCATGAACTGGAGGTTATTGATAATGCCTTTGAATTATCCACGCCACCATTTGCATCCCATGAGCAAATGTCACTGCCTACTTTGCGTGCAGTCCAACCGACAGGAGAGCCATTCGTACCCAATTCGAAATTAGTATTGGCGACAAGGTCTTTTGTTATTGTTATAAAATCTATCTCAGGCGCAGTGGTTGATGGATTTGAAAATACCAAGTCACAAGTACCTTCATTCAACTCAACCTCTGTGCTTACACTGCCGATATTGCTTACGTTTCCGTTTCCAAGACATACTATTCCATAACTTCTGCCATTCGATTGAGTGAATCTAACTGCTTTATTGGTAGCAGAGCGATAATATATCGTCATAGTATAAGTACCTGTTTCAGGAATATCTGCATTTATGGTCAATGTATTACTTTGTCCTATGTCACCGACATATTCTCCGTTTGAGCAATATGGATCTGACTTTATCATAGAGCTATCAGTAGTAATACCGTCTTCCGCCTCATATCTGAGAGTAATTGCCTGTGTTGATTCGGTTACAGGCGCTGTTCCCGCTTGAAGAACTCCATCAGCATATATCGTTACTTTGTTTGAATCCGCATAGTTTGTTGCTGTCGGATTAAAGGAATAGTCATTGTTCTGTGTATAGTTTTGATAATTATAACTTATTATTCTTCCCTTCACTTCAACATATGAGTTAGGAGCAATAACACCGGCAGAGCTTGTAAAGTAAATTTCAAGATAGGTGTCCGCGTCTGACGTCTGATTAGCCATACTTACTATTTGACCTTTTGTACTGGAAGTAATATTTGAATAATGTCCTGCATAATCGCAAGTATAGGTTTGTCCCGTGATTCCGTCCGAAGTATAGTAGTACCTAACTTTTATGGTTGATAGATCGATTGAAGTTGTACCTGTGTTATAAATTTTAAAATTGGGAGATAGCGTGTTACTGTATGTCTGAGTATTTGAATTATACATCTGAACACTTATGCCTGCTGTTGATGCAAATGAATTTGATGCAAAAGTTACTAAACTTAAACATTGAATAATAAAGGAAATTGCAATCATTATCGAAATTCTTTTTTGTTTTTTCATATATACTCCTCCTCTTATTATTTTAGAAATCATTTCTATTATAGAGTATGCTCTAAAAAAAAGAGTGCAAAAAACATGAATAAAAAGTGAAAATCTTGTGAAATAAAAAAAGCTAAATTAGTCCTGATTACTGGAACATAATTGCAGCCTTTGCGTCAAAAGGATATAATAAATTAAATCGAATTAAATCGGAGGCTGATAAAATGAAAAGAATGATTTGTATAGCTGTATCCATATTTACTTTAATAAGCATATTGACAGGTTGCACAGGTGATACAGCTTTTGATGTGAATAAGGTTAATATGGATGTTGTAAAGAGCAATATCGAATTCTCTTTTGATATATTTTCAAGGCTTAATGAAGAGGATCACGATAAAAATGTTTTTATCTCTCCTCTCAGCATTTCGACCGCACTTTCCATGACCGTTCAAGGTGCAGAAGCTACGACTAAAGACGGCATGATGAAGTCTTTGAAGTATGAAGGTATAGATCTCGATAAGGTTAATGAATGTTATAGGTATACCCTTGACTATTTAAACAAAGTTGATAGAAAGGTTGAACTCGATATCAACAATTCAATCTGGATTAGACAAGAAAGTAAGATTAAAAAGGATTTCATTGATATTAATAAAGATGTGTTTAACGCCTATGTTACCGAACTGGATTTCTCAAAAGCCAATGCAGTAGATAAGATTAATAAATGGATTTCGGACTCAACAAGCAAAAAGATCACAAAAGTGGTTGAACCACCGATACCCCAAAATACTGCAATGTATCTTATAAATGCCATTTATTTTAAAGGAGAATGGACTGAGAAGTTTAAAAAAGGAGACACTTTCAGCACAGAGTTTCACTCAGGAAATGGCCAAACAAAAGAAGTCATGATGATGAAGAGAAAAGGTGAAATAGAATACGGAACTAGAGATGACTTTAAGGTTGTAAGGCTTCCCTACGGAAATGGCAAAACATCAATGTATTGTGTTCTACCCGACGAAAGTATTTCTATAAATGACTTTATAAAGACTCTTGATGCAGATAAATGGGAACAGATAAAAAACAGTGTTTCAAAAGTTGATGATGTAAAGCTAAATATTCCAAGGTTTAAGATGGAGTACGGAATTAAAAATTTAAATGACTGTCTTATTTCGATGGGGATGGAAAAGGCATTTTCCAATGAAGCAGATTTTTCCGGAATAAGTGAAAAGGATCTGTATATAAGCAATGTACTTCATAAAGCCGTAATTGAGGTTAATGAAGAAGGAAGCACGGCTGCAGGCATTACTTTGGTTGAAGTGAAAGATGCTTCCGCAATGCTTGACGCGCCTTCATTTATTGCGGATAGACCGTTTTTATTCTTCATAACCGAGGATATCACAGGTACTATACTATTTATGGGTAAGCTATATGATTGTGAAAAATATTGATCAAAAAAGATATACATAAATCGGAAAGCAGGTATATATTTATGAGTATACCTGTTTTTTCTTAGTCAATCTAAACTTAAATCAAGTATACGATTGATGCAGTTGTGCAAAGAAAAAAATCAAAATTCCCAATCCAAACTGAGCATATGTTTCGTACAAGTAATTCGAAGAGAAAAAATAATGTAAAAGCAATTTAATAATGAACATGAATTTTAAGAGGGAGTGGTGTTATGTTAAGAAAAATAAGTAAGGTATGGGTGGTGGCATTTGCTATTGGTTTTTTAATGTTGTTACTGCCAGAAAAAGGATTTGCAGACTATCCGATTTTCACTCAGCGTTATACAGCAGACCCAACCGCAGTAGTGTATAACGGCAGACTTTATGTTTACTGTTCTCATGATTCGGATGCTACCCCCGGTCAGTCAACCTACAATATTCCGGATATAACTTGTATATCCACAGATGATTTGAAAAACTGGACCGACCATGGAGAAGTATTTAATGCAAAAAGAGATTCCAGTTGGGCCTCGGTCTCCTGGGCGCCCTCAATTGTGTATCGCAACAATAAGTTTTATTTGTATTACGGTAATGGAGGAAACGGAATCGGAGTGGCAGTAAGTGACAGTCCAACAGGACCTTTCAAAGATCCTCTACCGCGGGCATTAATAACCGGAAGCACTCCGGGAGTACAGCCTGCACCCAATATGTGGTTGTTTGACCCCGGTGTTTTTGTTGATGATGATGGTCAGGCATATATGTACTTTGGCGGAAACGGACAAAACAATATCAGAGTTATTAAGCTTGGCAACGATATGATAAGCACAGTAGGCTCTGCCATGTCAATGAGTGCTCCCCGTTTTTTTGAAGCAGCATGGATGCATAAATATAAAGGAAAGTATTATTTCTCATATGCCAGCGATTTTTCCCAAGGTGCATCTAAGATTGAATATATGATGAGTGATAGTCCTACCACCGGTTTTACATATAAAGGGGTTATATTACCACAGCCGCCTGATAATTATAATAACAATAATCATCATACTACTGTTGAGTTTAACGGCAATTGGTATTGTGTGTATCATAACAGAACTTTGGCCAAACAACGTGGAGAAGAACCTGCATACCAAAGGAATGTAGCTATTGATCAGTTGTTTTACAACTCTGACGGTACCATTAAGCAGGTAGTTCCGACAACAGATGGTTTGAAACAGCTCAAATATGTAAATCCGTACGTTAAAAATACTGCCGTAAATATACACAAAGAATCCGGTATTGAAACTGAAGAATGCAGTGAAGGTGGACGTAATCTTGGATTTATACAAAATGGTGATTGGATCCAAGTTAAAGGAGTTGATTTCGGTAGTGGTGGCGCAACAAGTTTTGAGGCAAGAGTAGCAAGTAATACAGAGGGTGGAAATATTGAAGTGAGATTGGACAGCCCTACAGGGAAATTGATTGGAACCTGTAAGGTAGAAGGAACCGGAGGTTGGCAGAAATGGACAACAAAGTCCTGTTCAATTAGTGGAGCGACCGGCGTTCATGATTTGTTTTTTAAATTTACAGGAGGCAATGATTATTTATTCAATTTCAGCTGGTGGAAATTCACTTCCGATGCAATGCCAACTCCTACAATACAACCAACTCCTACAACACAACCGACGCCTACAACTTCACCAAGACCTTCACCGGTACCCGTAACTGAAAGAAGTGCTTTCTCAAGATTAGAGGTCGAAGAGTTTAATGACATTAAATCCTCGACGATGCAAAAAATAGGTACCGCGGGTGGAGGAAGCGGTATAGGATATATTGAAAAAGGTGACTACTTGGTATATAAAGATATTGACTTCGGAACCGGAGCAAACTCGTTTAAAGCATTAGTTGCCACTACCGGTACTCCTAATATAGAACTGCGACTGGATAGTCCAACCGGTACTCTTGTAGGTACATTATCGGTGGCATCCACCGATGGCTTTAATGCCTACGAAGAGCAGAGCTGCAGTATTAGCAAAGTTACCGGAAAGCATGACTTGTATCTTGTATTTACAGGTGCTGTAAATATTGACTGGTTTACATTCGATAAAGGTAGTGATACAAATAAGATAGGCGATGTAAACTGTGATGGAAAGGTTAATTCGACGGACATCACAGTATTGAAGAGACATTTGCTTAAAATAGCACCGCTTACGGGAGAGAATCTTTCCAATGCCGATACTAATGGAGACGGAAATGTAACCTCTACCGATCTTACACTGCTTATGCGATATATATTGAAAATAATTGATACATTCCCGATATAGATTTTCCGATATTAATTATATAATTCTAAAAGCTAAAGGAAAGTTATTATTGATATCGATACGTAATTATTAAGCAATACATTTTAACTCGGGCATAAAAAATTATGCTCGAGTTAAAATCAATTTTTTACTTTATGGAATATTATTAATGAGGGAAGAGAGATATGCTATTTATTTCTGCTATTGTAGATTATACTAGTGAAACAGCAACCCACATTGTTCAAAAAATCAAAAATGGCGATAAGCATTTAAAAGAAAAGTTTATAAAAGACTATATCCCATTTATATTAAATATTGTATCAGGCTTCTATTCCTCAAAAACGATAGATTTAAAAAGCAGCGATGAATATAGCGTTGGCCTAATGGCATTTAATGAGGCCATTGAGAAGTTTGACATTAATAGGGGTAGAAGTTTCCTCAAATTCGCAGAATTGGTGATAAAAAAGAGAATGATAGACTATTTCAGAAAAACATCATCAATTGGTAGAAAAGAAATTCCTTTTTCGTATTTTAACAGTAAAAGTGAAACCGAATTTGAGAAAATAATAAATTTTGCTGAGGCTGATCAAGCGCCAGGCAGCTACGAATTTATTTGCGAATTGAAGGATTTTTCAAAACAACTAGAGAGTTTTGGTCTAAGTATAAATAATTTACCTGACTACATGCCCAAGCACAAGGACTCAAGACAAATGTGTATAGATATCGCTAAAAAAATAATTGAAAACAAGAGTATTTATAATAAATTAAAAACAAAAAAGTACATACAAATGAAAGAGCTTTCAAAAATAATTGATGTACATCCAAAGACTGTTGAAAGAAACAGAGCATTTATTATATGTTTATGTATAATATTTGATAATGATTATGGAAACTTCAAAGCATACTTAAGCAAAATATTTTAATGTATTATTAAAGCACAAAAATCCGTATACATACGAATATATTTAAAAGCTCATAAATATACAGTTTTAATTTGTGTAATCTACACTTTTCGGAGGATGGAAATGAAATATCAAGGTGTTATATTGAAACTGACAAAAAACAAAGCGATAGTAAGTACTGATGATTTTCAGTGCTACTATATCAAGAGGAAACCTACAATTTATGTAGGAAAGGAAATTGAATTTACAAAGCAAGAAATTATTCAGAAAAGGACGGTTCTAATAAAACCGGCTTTAAGTGTTGCCTGCTTTCTATTTGTGATAACTTGCTTATTAAACTTTGCAGGAATAATAAATTTAAATAATATTTTATACAACCCCAAAGTTTTTGCTTACATTAGTGTCGATATAAATCCTAGCCTTGAGATTGAAATTGATGGCACTGGAAATGTCTTGAAATTGGTTCCTTTAAATGAGGATGCAAAGGTACTTGTTAGTAAATTGGAGGTTACCAAAACTAACGTCTCTATGGCTATTGATAAAATAATAAATGAGGTAAAAAAGAGCAATGCTATTAGTGACACCGAAAAAGATTGTGTATTGATTTCAAGTACATTAAACAGCAAAGAAAGGGATCATAATGAAGAATTTCAGAGGGAAAAAGAAAAACTTGATATTATTATAGATTCATTGAAAGATAGTATTCAAAAGAGCAGTAACTCCAGTGTATATATCGTGCATGCAGATATGGAGGAAAGAGAAGCTGCGCGCACTGAAGGGATGTCTACCGGCAGATACGTATTGTATAATACGTACAAAGATCTAGAAAGCGATTTATCTTTTGAAGAAGTTAAGGAAGCTAATGTCAATGAGCTGATAAAAAGTATATTGGACGACGAATCAGGAAATGAAACTCCAGAAGAAATTCCAATAAAAACGTCAAGCCCTGCATCGACATCTACACCGACAACTCCAGCAGCATCGGCACCGACTCCTTCATCTACATTGCAACCGACATCATCACCTACATCTGCACTAACAGCATCACCAAAATCAACGCCTACATCAGCACCAACGGCATCGCCAAAATCGACACCAACGCCTACACCAACATTGACACCTACTGCTAAAATAGCATATTCACAGTTTATGAGATTTGAATCCAGCAACTATCGCGGGTATTTTATACGTGTTAAATCATTTAGTGCTTGTATCTCTTCATATGTAGAGCCTATTGAGGATTCTATGTTTAAGATAGTTCCCGGTCTTGCAGACCCGAGCTGTATTTCCTTTGAGTCAAAGAACTATCCGGGATATTACTTAAAACATGAAAACTTCGAAGTTATTCTAAAAAAATACGAAGATACGGATTTGTACAAAGAAGATGCAACTTTTAAAGTTGTGCCGGGTTTGGCTGATGAAAACATGATTTCTTTTCAGTCATTCAATTATCCTTCAAGATATATAAGGCATAGGGATTTTGATATTTATATAGAAGAAATAGAAAACGATCTCGGTAAAAAGGATTCCACATATATTGGAATTAAAGCTGAGTAGCCTTTGTAAATTACTTTTTGCAGCAAGTATAATTTTACCACCCGTACAATATAATCTAAAAAGCAGACTTTTTATAGCGGGTGAATTATGAACCTCTACGCACTGACAATAATCGTACTTATTACAATGGTATTAATCATTAATATAAAATCCACCAGGGTTATTTACCTAAAGTCCCTCATACTTCCGGCGGTCTGTATGTTTTTTATCCTACTGCTTATTATTTTTTCCGACACTGCAGTAAAATCCGCCGGTAGCGGGCTTAACCTATGGCTTAATGTTGTATTTCCTTCCCTCTTCCCCTTTTTCGTTGTATCCGAAATCCTCTATAGAACAGGATTCATTAAAGCCATAGGAATCCTCTTAGAACCCATCATGCGTCCTCTCTTTAACGTGCCCGGTTGCGGCTCCTTTGCCTTTGCTATGGGAATAACCAGCGGTTATCCTGTAGGCGCCAAAATCACAGCAAGCATGAGGGATGAAAAACTCCTTAGCAAAATAGAATCCGAAAGGCTTTTATCTTTTACCAATAATTCAGGCCCTCTCTTTATTATCGGCGCTGTTGCAGTCGGAATGTTCAGAATGCCCGAACTGGGGCTTCTGCTTCTTGTATGTCACATACTTTCAAGTATTACCGTAGGGATTCTCTTCCGATTCTATGGCAGAAGCAATCGCAACAGGGAGTTTAGAGATGACAAAAAGCTATGGACGAGATTCAAAAAAGAAGTAATTCATAACAGCAAACAAAAACTAAACCCCGGAACAATCCTGGGAGAAGCCATAAGAAACTCAATTAATGTAATGCTCTCCATTGGAGGGTTTATTATTCTCTTCTCGGTTATTATCAATATCTTGATTGAAATCGGATTTATATCCAGCCTGTCGGCTTTTGTTTCTCAGCTCCTGTCACCTTTAGGAATAAGCAGAGAAATGATTTCAGCCATATTGAGCGGATTTATTGAAATGACTACAGGAACGAGTATGATAAGCAAAGCAGCAAGCACAACGCTCCAAGGGCAACTGGCAGCGGTGAGCCTGTTGCTCGGATGGGCAGGCCTCTCGGTGCACTTTCAAGTTTACAGCATTGTCAGCAAAACCGATATAAGCATAAAGCCTTATTTGATTGGTAAAATGCTTCAGGGAGTATTTGCCGCAATATATATATCAATCGCATTGAGACTACCATTTACGGCTCCTTTGATAGCCAAAAGTGTTCTTAGTGTTATAACACCCTTTTCAAACTTTACATGGTACAATGCCTTAATATACTCGGCTCAGAATGTATTTATTTCGTTTATCATCCTGTTAATTTTGACAGCAATATCACTGGTATTCTACTTTATAAGATGCATATTCAAGACTTTTCTCGGCCGCTCCATGGGTTAAAGCGGCGTGAAACTTTTGCCTATTACTTCAGTTCTTCCCGGTTTGACCTTATTACTTCCAATGTTTCTTCTAAGATCTCTTCAACCTTAATTAAGACACTGTCAGCATATTCCCTGGTCCCAAGCCTGATTTCTCTCGCATTTTTCTGCGCATTGGAAATAATCTCATTGGACTGCTCATATGCCTTTTTTGTAATTTCATGTTCATCAATCAAGGATGCAATCTGGTTCTCCGCATCCTTTATTATATTATTGGCTTCCTTCTGTGCTTCAAGGAGTATTCTCTGCCTCTCCTCTTTTACCCATTTTGCCTGTTTGATGTCGTCGGGAAGCTTCAGCCTGATTTCTTTGATAATTTCAAGGATTTCTTCCTTATCCACCATACACTTTCCCGAAAACGGTACACTGACACTTCTTTCAACAAGATCCTCAAGCGTTTCCAGAATTGAAAGCATTTCCATATTTATCCCTCCCAGGGTTTTTAGCAATACTATTTGCCAAACTTATCTATAATTCTGTCCTTTATACAGTCCGGAACAAGTCCGTCAATTTTGCCTTTATTTCTTGCAAGCTCCCTTACAGAGCTAGAACTCAAAAACGAGTAGTGGATATTGGTCATCATAAATAATGTCTCGATATCCGAGTCAAGGTTTTTATTCAACAGAGCCATCTGCAGTTCGTATTCGAAATCCGAAACAGCTCTTAAGCCCTTAATAATAACCTTAGAATTCTTTTTCTTCATATAATCTATCAAAAGCCCCGAAAAGCTTTCAATCTCCACATTATCTATACCCTTAACGGCACATTTCAATAAATCTACCCTCTCGTCCAGCGTAAAAATAGGATTCTTACTGCTGTTTACAAGTACTGCAACCACAAGTTTGTCACACAATTTTGCTGCCCTTTGAATTATGTCCATATGACCATTTGTTACCGGATCAAAGCTTCCGGGATATACATATATACTCACTATACATACCTTCCTGCCGTAGAGATTAAATCATTGTCCACTCATACAGGATTTGACCTGTAAAAGGATATAACGGTATCACCGTATTTCTGCCAACGGTACCTTTTGAGACTGCCCACTTCTTCCGGAACCATGTCTGCAACATCATGCTCTGCAACAATTATTCCTTCCGGCACAATTATATCATTTTCAACTATGCTCTTAAGCGTTTCCCCAACAAGTCCTTTGCCATATGGCGGATCAAGAAATATTATATCAAATTTTTTGTTATTTTTCGAAATTTTATTCAATATCACAAAAACGTCACCGGCAATAACTGTAGCTTTGCTTTCAAGCTTTGTGTGAGCGAGGTTCTCCCTTATTGTGAGTGAACATTCACTGCTTTTATCCACAAACACAGCAGAATCAGCCCCTCTGCTCAAAGCCTCTATCCCAAGACTTCCCGTGCCCGCATATATGTCCAGAACCTTTGCCTCCGGTATCAAAACGGCTAAAATGTTAAACACAGATCCTTTTACCTTGTCCGATGTCGGCCTTGTGGTAAGTCCCTTTATTGTTTTAAGCTTATGTCCCTTTGCCGTTCCTGCTATAACCCTTAAAATAACAAATTCCTCCAGTTGATATTGAATATTATCGCTTATAATGATATTTTATATTATCAGATACAATTGTCAATCATAATTCGACTTTTAATTCAAACTTACGTCATTTAGCTTTCCCTTGAATTTCTCGGCAATTTTTTCCTTCAACTTTAGATTTTCTTTCAAACACAGGTTTTTATCTCTTTTTAGAATCTCCTGGGCTGCTTCCTGGGCTTTTTTTAGTATATCCATATCCCTATAAAGATTTGCTATTTTAAGGTCAGGTAATCCATGCTGCCTTGTTCCGAAGAATTCCCCCGGCCCCCTTAGCAGAAGGTCCTTTTCGGATATGATAAAGCCGTCTGTAGTCTGTTGCATGACTTTCATTCTCTCTTTTGCGACCTTGCTTTTACCCTCATTATAAAGAATACAGTAGGATTGGTGTGAACCTCTTCCCACTCGACCCCTTAGCTGGTGAAGCTGGGCCAGTCCAAACCTTTCGGCATTTTCTACAACCATCATCGTTGCATTGGGTACATTTACTCCAACCTCGATAACTGTAGTGGATACAAGAATATCGATTTCTCTGCCTAAAAAGCGCTGCATGACATCCTCCTTATCCCTAGAGGGCATTTTTCCATGAAGCAAACCTACTCTAAAGTCCCTAAAATCCTCTTTCGCTATCTTTTCTGCCGTTTTTAGCGCAGATTTTGCTTCTATTTCATCAGATTCATCCACCAAAGGGCATACTATATAAGCCTGCCGTCCCTCAAGTACATTTTTTCTTATAAAGCTGTTTATCCTCTCTCTCATACTGTTATCAACCGCATAGGTTTCTACAGCCTTTCTTCCCGGCGGCAACTCGTCGATTATGGATATATCCAAATCACCATACAGTATAAGGGCAAGAGTTCTGGGAATAGGAGTAGCCGTCATTACAAGAACATCGGGATTTAATCCCTTGTTGGAAAGCACGGTCCTTTGCCTTACTCCAAAACGGTGCTGTTCATCGGTTATCACCATTCCAAGCTTCAAAAACTTGACCTTGTCCTCAATAAGTGCATGGGTTCCTATCACTATATTGACCTCACCGGATTCGATTTTTGAAAGAATCTCACTTTTTTGCCTCTTTGTCTGGCTTCCTACCAGCAAGGCAGTGCTTACCCCATGCTTGTCCATAATATCCCTTAACGATTCATAGTGCTGTTTTGCAAGAATCTCCGTAGGGACCATCATTGCTCCCTGATATCCGCTCTTTACTGTTTTAATCAGCGCCAGCGCCGCAACAATTGTCTTACCGGAGCCCACATCTCCCTGAACAAGTCTGTTCATTACTCTGCTGCTTTCCATATCCTTTTCTATCTCTTCCCATACCCTTTTCTGGGCATTGGTAAGCTGAAAACCTATGCTACCTATAAAATCTTGGATAGCTTTCCGGTTTGGCTTAAAGGCAATACCTTCTTTGCCATCGGCAAGCACAGTCTTAATACTAAGAAGCCCCAACTGCAGCAACAAAAGTTCCTCAAACACCAGCCTATGCCTGGCATTTTTAATATCCTCATCACTTCGTGGAAAATGAATATTGGAAAAAGCATAATTTATATCGCTCAAGCAATAGGTTTTCCTAATCCACAAAGGCAATACATCCTCCAGATTTCCCACAACCTGCTCCAGCGCCTTTTCCATTACAGCTCTTATGGTATTTTGCGAAAGATTCGCTGTCGCAGGATAAACCGGTACAATTTTCATTGTTTTTTTATGTTCTCCTCTGTCAGCCTTCTCATAAATGGGATTCTGTACTTCCAAGGTTTTAAAGCCCCGCACTATTTTTCCGTAGAAGATATAGCTTTCGCCAACACACAATACTTTTTTGAGGTAAGGCTGATTGTACCAAGTCCCTATTATGGTTCCTGAATCGTCCTTTATATATACCTGATATAAAGTCAATCCGCGCCTTAGGATTTTTTCCGTGACCTTTGACATAATAATTCCCTCAAAGGTACAGCTTTCCCCTTCTGTGAGCTGGCATATTTTTTTAAAACTGCTCCTGTCTTCGTAATCAGCAGGAAAATGGGTTATCATATCTTCGATATTGAAAATACCCAGTTTCTGAAACAGTCTTGCCCTTGTTTCTCCCACACCTTTAATATTCATTATGGATTTTTTCAGCATCTCTTTTATATCGCTATTCATAATTATGCTCATCCCTTGTAATATGCATCTAATACATATAATTTTAATATATATCAAGCTTTTTTGCTATATATGCAAAAAAAACTTGCGAACAGTGCCATCTATATGTTAAAATAGGTATTGTTTTGAATGCGCAAGAAAAAATATAGTAGAATTAATTTCTCCAGATTCAAAGGAGGTGTAATATAAATGGCAAAGTGTGATATATGCAGTAAAGATATGCTTTTTGGCTTAAAGGTCAGTCACTCCAATAGGAAAACCAATAGATCATGGAAGCCAAACATCAGGAAAATCAGAATTATTGATAACGGTACCCCAAAGACAGCAAATATCTGCACAAGATGTTTACGTTCAAACAAGGTTACCAGAGCAATATAATGATTTATCGAATATTACTAATAGCGAAAAAAGTGTACCACATTGTTTTAGATTATGTGATACACTTTTTTATTTCTCTGCCCATCAATAAATAAGTTAATCCATTCTAAAAACCTTTCTGATAATGTTTCCAAAAAACCTTGGCATTTTTAGCACCACTATTTTCATATATAAACACTCCTCCCCGGTAAAACGCTCCCCAATACATAGTATATTCATAATGTCGTTTTTTTGTGATTTTGCATTTATTCCATAAAACTTATTCCGTTTTACCTTTAGCTTGCCTGCTTTGCTACCCTTCGTACAACTTTGAAAATCACAGCAGCTACCAGCGCGCACAAAAATGCCGGTATCAAAGCAATGTCCATAAGTTTTGGACCAAAGGTATTAAAATAGGGCATATAGGCGCCTATCCAAGCTCCCGGAAGTGCAACAACACAAACTCCCCAGATATCTCCCGACATCTGTTTTCCGGTTATACTATTTCCCAGCCATCCTGCAATTAGTGCAATTATAATTGTAATAATAAATCCACCCATTAATAACTCCTCCTAGTAAATAAAAGATTCTCACAAATATTATTTCCATAAAAATGTTTTATTTGCTAAATCGCCGAATAAAATATATATATATTTTTTATTTGAACTTTCAGGGGGTTTTAGAATTGTATATAATCTATATTCGCAACTATAAAAGAAGGCTTGTGTATCTTTCAATTATTATTGGGCTCTGGATTTCATTATTCTTTCTTACAGGATTATTTTTCAACAACAATCTTACCATGAACGTTACAATTGAAAACTATTTATCCTTTTCATGCCCTGCCAAATACGATATTGACAATGTGTATGTGAATGAAATAATTAAAGACAGTTCCGTCGAAACCGGCAAAAACTTCAAAAAACCCCGGGCCGAAAATTTCTCTACTTATGAGTCAATAGAAGGCGGATTCAGCTTTAAGTATCCCTCTGCCTTCTTGCTGGATGAACAGGAATTTGAAGGCACTGAGATTCTCTATCACGTTGGGTTTAAAGATAAGACCGGCATCAACCATGGATTCGTGCAGGTGTGGAATCTTCCTTATGACTTAAATGACTTTCTTTCAAAATCAAAGTCAACTTCAAATCAGCAATATAAGCGGTTTGAAGAGAAGGAAGTTACAGTGAATTCTGTTCCTGGTATATTCTGGGACTACACAATCATAACACAGGATAATAAGAGTTTTAAAGGCAATGAGGTTTTTTTGAAGAAGGATGACAAAATGTATAGAATAAGCTATTTTGTTCCCGAAGAGCTCTGGAGCAAAAACGAATCAAAACTATTTGAGAGTATTGTCTTCTCATTTAAGACCGATAGTATGCAAAATTAGAAATAGCTCCACCTAAAAGCACTAGCATGGAATCCTTACGCAGTTTCTACCGGATTCCTTTGCTTCATATAGCGCATTATCCGCCATTTTTAAAAGCTCAGACTCACTATTTGAGAATTCGGGATAGGATGAAACTCCAAAGCTTACAGTAACCGAAGCGACTACCAGTTCATCCTTTATCGACGTCTTTGCAATAATATTCCTGAGTCTTTCTACCTTATCATATGCCTCTTTAATTCCCGTTCTTGGCAGTAATATGACAAACTCTTCGCCACCGTACCTTGCAATCATATCTCCGCTTCGCAAGGACTTTTTCATAAGATTGGCGATATGCTGTAAAACCTTGTCGCCAAACAAATGTCCAAAGGTGTCGTTAAAACGCTTAAAGTGGTCAATATCCATAATAGCCAGAGATAGATCATATTTCTCCCTCTTGGCGTTTGCAAATTCTTCTTTGAGCCTTTCCTGAAAATAGAGCCTGTTGTATATTCCTGTAAGGCTGTCTATGGTAGCCATCTCGTGCATCCTCTGATACAGTTCCACGTTTTCCATGGCAATTCCAACTTGCTGGCCTATTATATTTAAAAGCCTTAGATTGTTGTCATCAAAAGCACTGAAATACTTATGTTCGATAAGTACCAAACCGAATTTCTTAGCTTTTGTAATGAGGGGTACACATAGCAGAGAATTAATACCTCTCCCCTCGACAAAAGGATACTCCTCCATATCCACGAAATTCTCAAATATAGGTTCTCCATTTTGCAACGTGCTAAGGAGCTTTTGGCAGTTTATATTGTCATTTAATATAATAAGCTCTTTGCGATTGGTAATATTTGTAGTATGTACTTTGAGCCTTCCCTTCTTTTCATCATAAAGAATTATTGTGGAACTGCTTACTCCCATAACTCCAATTATTATGTCATTAACACTCTTTAAAAGCTCCTTAATATCGAGTATTGAGCTTATCGCCTGGGTTATCTGCTGCAATGTGAAAAGCTCTGCCAGACTGGTCATAAATTTTTTATTTGCCTCTTCCAGCTTCGAATTGCACTCTCTTAATTTATCGTTTTGAGACTTAATCTCTTCTTGGGCTGCTGCTACCTGATCATATTTGTTTGCAATCTCCATAAACAGCTTCTTGTTCTGCTGCTCATTCTCATAATTGTCTTTGTACAGCATAGAACAAAAAACTGTAAAGAGAAAAAAGACAAGGTAAATTGAAAATATATGAATAATATCTTCCGTTGATTTGTAAAAATTAATAAAGCTATCTTTCTCTATATAGAGATGGAATAAAAGCTCCAAAATAACATTCGAAAAAAATGCATATCCCATTAGTGCAAGGGAAAACTTTCTCCCCATATAAAAGCTGGTAATCAGTATGAGGAACATGAGTACAATATACACCCATTCCCCCATTCCCATAAGAGCTATGGCTGACAATATTAAGAGTATTTCCGTCAGTCTTAGGGGTATATACACTTTTTTGCTAAAAAATAAATTTCTTCTCACTAGCGCATACTTGATAAGGTTCAATAAAGTTATAAGCGTAAAGAAGCAAAGCTTAACAACAGTACTGGAGTACGTATTTTTTCCCGTTTGCATTCCAATATCCTGGACTATAATATGAGCAGCAATAACTGTAATAAAAATCCACGTAAAGCGAATAAACACCAGCTCATATTTTTCGACTTTGTTCACAAGCCCACTTCCTTTTCACATTACGTCATTTTGAATTCTCTTTTCCATAATCGCAAAAGTCAATAATTTCGCATTTGTCACATTCAGGCTTCCTTGCCTTACAAACTGCTCTTCCATGGTAGACCATCTGATGGCAAAACACAGACCAGCTTTCTTCAGGTACAACTTCCATCAATTCGAATTCTATTTTTTTCGGATCGCTGCTGCTGCTTAGACCTATTCTGTTGCTTAATCTTTTTGCATGGGTATCAACCACAATACCAGGTATACCAAAGATATCACCCAAAACCAAATTCGCAGTCTTCCTTCCAACTCCAGGTAAAGTTAGCAAATCTTCCATATTTCCCGGAACCTGACCACCATATTTCTCAATGATGATTCTGCAGGTTTCCTTAATATTCTTGGCTTTATTGTGGTAAAACCCTGTTGGTTTTATATCCTGCTCCAGCTCTTTTAAATCAGCATTGGCAAAATCATGAGCATTTTTATACTTCTTAAAAAGCGTTTTTGCCACTATGTTAACCCTTGCATCGGTACATTGAGCGGCAAGCTGTGTGGATATGAGCAATTGAAGAGGATCCTCGTAATCCAAAGTACATTGAGCATCCTTATATAATTGATTAAAGACCTTTATTATTTCTTTTACTCTTTTTCTTCTGTCCATAATACTGTCCTCCACTATATTATAACAAATAAATACATGTATTGCATAGCAAAAGATTAAAAATAAATTTATTTTTTTAATATTAGTTTACAGAAAAAAAGTCCAGATAAACCGGACTTTTTTCCTAGGATATGCGTTGAGCATATATTACTTCTTCTTTTTCACAAGCTTCAAATACAAATCAGAGTACTTGCTCGCCGAGCTGTTCCATGAATAATCCGAAATCATAGCGCGTTTTACCATATCCTCCCACTCAAGAGGCTTTTCATTGTAAAACTTTATTGCACGCTTAATAGTATCCATCATATCCTTAGATGTAAAGTCTTGGTATGAAAAACCATTTCCGTTTTTCTTATCCTTATCGATATCAATTACCGTCTCTGCCAGACCTCCTGTCGACCTTACTATAGGTATTGTACCATACCTCAAACTAAACAGTTGTCCTAATCCGCAAGGTTCAAATCTTGACGGCATGAGGAACATGTCACTGCCCGCATAAATCCGCTGAGCCAAAGGAGCATTAAACCCGATAAATACGCCTACCTTGTCAGGATACTTTTCTTGAATCTTCTTAAATCCTGTCTCATAGTATTCATCTCCCGCTCCTAACAGGATAAACTGAATATCTTCCTTCATCATCTCGTCAATCTCATCCATTATGAGGTTCAAGCCCTTCTGCCCGGTCAACCTGGATATCAATCCGATAACAGGCACATCCTTTTTCGGCAGCCCCATTTCCTTTTGAAGAGCATATTTGTTTTCTGCTTTTAGCTTAAATGTGTCAACAGTATAGTTTTTGTAAATTCTTGGGTCAGTCTCCGGATTGAACACATCATAGTCAATACCGTTTACTATTCCGTAAAGATCTTTTGATCTGTTTTTTAACAAACCCTCCAGTTTCTCACCATATCTTTCTGTCTGAATTTCTTTTGCATAGGTTTCGCTAACGGTAGTAATAATATCCGAATAAACCAGTCCTGCTTTCATAAAGCTGAACATTCCATAAAACTCAACCTTTTCAGGCACAAATATTTCATCCGGCATTCCCATAATTCCCATAACATCTCTTGAGAAATTGCCCTGATATTCTAGATTGTGAATTGTAAACATGGTCTTTATGTTCTTATAAAAAGGATAAGTCTTATATTTCTCATTTAAAAACATGCACATCGGCCCAGTATGCCAGTCATTGCAGTGGATTATATCCGGTTTGAAGTCTATTTTGGGGAGCATCTCCAATGCTGCCTTGCAGAAAAAGGCAAACCTATCCGCATCATCAAAATAGCAGTATATTCCTCCCCTGTTAAAATAATGATAATTATCCAGGAAGTAAATAGGCACACTCATATCCTTCCCGTCTGATTTAAAGCCAATTTCACCTTCTCTTACAATACAGGTTGACTGCCTGCCTCCCATATCAACCGGAAAATCTGTCACATACTTCATATTAGTTTCTATCTGCTGATACCTCGGCATTGCAACCCTCACGTCATAACCCATGGAAAGCAGTGATTTGGGCAAAGAACCTGCTACATCTGCCAATCCTCCCGTTTTAGCGAATGGAGCTACTTCAACAGAAACAAATAACACCTTCAAGTTATCATTCTCTCTCATCATATACCTCCATCTTGTCTTTTTTGGTTAAATAAAAATACAGCTTAAACAACACTAGATATTATTAATAACCATTTTATATTAATAACCATTTTATTCGTGTACAAAACATTAGTTTACATCATTATGTCAAAATTAATTTTTAATGTTCATCCTAAGCTTTACCCTCACCGGCCAACCTCAAAAGCAAATCCGCAATTTCAGGATCAAACTGCGTTCCACTACACCTTTTTATCTCCTTAAGGGCGGATTCC
This sequence comes from Acetivibrio mesophilus, assembly GCF_004102745.1. Taxonomy (GTDB): domain Bacteria; phylum Bacillota; class Clostridia; order Acetivibrionales; family Acetivibrionaceae; genus Hungateiclostridium; species Hungateiclostridium mesophilum. The sequence continues at coordinate 241,967 of NZ_RLII01000003.1, forward strand.
ATATCCATACCTTTTCTGTAGGGCCTGTCGCTTGTCATAGCGTCAAAAGCATCGGCCACACACATTATTCTTGCAAAAATGCAAATTTCATTTCCTTTGATTCCATTGGGGTATCCCTTTCCGTCATACCTCTCATGATGCTGCAGTATACCGTTTAACCCGTTTTTTAAGAATTCAACATCCTTAAGAATATTATATGCTATAATCGGATGCTTCTTTATTTCATCAAATTCCTCATTCGTTAATTTCTCCGTCTTATTCAATATACTTGCTGAAATCCCTATTTTCCCAATATCGTGCAATATCGCTGCATACCTTAAATCTTTTATTTCTTCCTCGGTCAACTTCAATGCCCTTGCCAGCTCACAGGATATTTCCATAACCCTCTGGCAATGTCCCCTTGTATAAGCATCCTTTGCCTCAATTGAATTGGCAAGGCACATAACGGTCTGGAGATAACCGTACTGAATATTATCAAAAAGCTTCATCAGCTCACCATTTTTTACATTAAGCTCCTCTTTCGTCTCATCCAACTCTTTAATATAGGTGTTGAGTTCTTCATTGCTTGCAGCAGCTTCCTCATATAGAGCTTCTATTTCTTCCTTCTGACTGTATATATTATTAAACATTTCAGCATTTCTGATACCTATGGCAACATAACATGCAAGACTTTTCAAAAAACTCAAATCAACTCTTGAAAAAGTTTCTGGATTTGAGCTGCCGATGAAAATCGCACCTATTAATTCATCGGAAACATTTAATGAAAGTGCCATAATTTCACCGTTTTTCTCATTGGAAAGCATTTCAATTTGCGGCTCTGACGAAGAATTCTTATCTATAAGGCTCAGTATGTACTGTTCATAATTAATATTTTCTGCATTTTTCAAAGTTTGATTCCCATACTCATAATTCAATACAGGTTGGAGAGACTTTTTGTCAACAAAGCAAACATGATACCATTTACATCCAGTGATTCTTATCAGCTCATTATATGTATGTTCCATTATTATTTTTACATCAAAAGTAGACGTAATAATTTTTGATACTTCATGAAGAGAGTCCAACTCTGCTTCCATTTTCTCAATTTTTTCACTGCGTATTAGCAATTCTCGTTCATTTTTTTTATTGAATATAGTCTTTGAGAGGTAATCAATAAATATCAGCATCAAAATAAAGCCCATTATAATAATAAACCTGAAGTCTGAAGTGTGAACAAATTCAATTGCTGCGAACACAAGTATAGAGCATATGAGAAAATACTTAATTATCAATATAGCCACAGATTTATTTCGCATAAAAAACCTCCACTCCGGGCAATATTCAGAAGGACAAGATGATTTGACAGTTGCGAGGGACATTTCTGGCCTCGCTATATTATCATTCTACATATCGTCACAAAAATCCTGCCACTTAATAAAATTTGGCATGAGTTCACATAAAAAGGGGTGACCCTAAAGGCCTCCCCTCATATGCAGCATTTTATTCTATTTTTGCTCATCCAGTGTTACTTCTACAGTGATATCTCTTCCATCCCTGTGTATTTTCAACTTAACTTTTTCTCCGGGTTTGTACTTATTCTTTTGCTCTTCCAATTCATCATAATTCTTTACCCTTACACCGTTAAACTCTGTAATTATGTCGTCTTTTTGAATACCGGCTTTATAAGCTGCGCTGAATATTTCAACGTTGTATACAAGCACTCCTTCAGGAAGTCCGTAGCGGTCGGCTATTTCCTTATTAAACCCGCTGTTTATCTGTATACCAATGGATGGTCTTCCTTTTACATACTTGTACTCAATAAGGCTATCGGTGATTTCCTTTGCTTTGTTTATAGGTATTGCAAACCCAAGACCTTCATAACCACCACCACCGATTTTTGCAGTATTAACACCAATTAACTTTCCTTCGGCATTAACAAGAGCTCCTCCGCTATTTCCGGGATTTATGGAGGCATCCGTCTGTATCAACTTCAATTCCTTGCCGTCGGTTACAGGTACTGTTCTGTTAAGACCGCTTATTACACCCACAGTAACCGAACCCATATACTCAAGCCCTCCGGGGTTTCCTATGGCAACTGCAAGCTCACCAACTTTGATATCATCCGAATTTCCAAATTCAACCGCCGGTAAGTTGTTTGCTTCGATTTTAAGTACTGCCAAATCTGTCCTTGAGTCTCTTCCTACAACAGTAGCAGGATAGGGTGTATCCGGATCACTTGGTAAAATAACCTCAATCTTTGCATTCTGTATGAGATTATTGGTTGAACCGCTCAGAGCCGACTCAATAACGTGGTTGTTTGTCATTATATACCCGTCACTTCTTATTATGATGCCTGAACCCTGGGATTCTGTATCTTGTGGTGCAAAAAACCAGAAATCACTAACCGTTGCTGTTGATTTTACGCTTATTCCAACAACGGAAGGACCAACCTTTTCAGCTATTGCAACAACTACAGAAGAGTCGGAATTCTCAATAACAACCTTCCTGTAATAATCCGAGCCTACTCCATTTGCAGAGCCACTTACGCCATTCTGCTCGTTAGTGTTGTTTCTGAAAATAGATTGAACCGAAGGACTGAGTGCAGGAACTCCAAATATGAAGAACCCTCCAACTATCGATCCGCTTAATATAGAACTCATAACAGCAACAAGTATCATTTGCATCAAAATGCTCTTCTTCTTCTTTGGTTTTGTATAACTTTCGGAATAATACGAAGCCGCCTTCAAATCTGCAGAACCATTATCATAAACCTTTTCATTATCGATTACATTTTCATTTACATCTACAGCTACATTTTCAATCATATTTTCATTAACATCTTCGGCTATAGTTTCAATCACATTTTCGTTAATATTCATACCATTTACATTATTTGACTGTCCGAAACTGTTTATTTCATTTTCTTCATTGTTAAAACCGTTATAATTAAATTCGTCCATACCTAACTCTCCTTTCATTTCGACTTATCTTCTCGTGTTATTTTTTCTTGTGTTATTTTTTCTTGTGTTATTTTTATTATAGAAAATGAATTTTAAAAACTTGTGAATAAATTGTTAAGATTGCTCGTTATATATTTTCACTGCTACTGCCCTTATCCAAGGTAAAATAAAATTTTGTTCCCATTCCGACATCACTTTCGACCCAGATTTCCTGACTGTGATCGTTTATTATGTTTCTGACTATAGCAAGGCCAAGTCCTGTGCCTCCCTTTTCCTTGCTTCTAGATTTGTCTGACTTATAAAACCTTTCCCATATAAGGTCAATTTCATTCTTGTCGATCCCTATACCATTGTCTTCTACAGAAACAAGTATCTTGCCTCTATACCTTGATGTAGATACTCTGATTTTTCCGTTCTGGCGGACAAACTTGACAGCATTGTGCATGAGATTTATCAATACTCTTTCAATGGAATCTATATCCGCTTTCACATACATATCCTCTTCTTCAAAACTTGCCTCAACATCAATATCCTTTTGTGTTATAAAGTTTTCAAGCTTTATGATACACCTTCTAATGAGTTCATTAATGTTGAAGTCAACCGGTTTTATACTGACTTCACCGGACTCCATTCTGGCAAGGTCAAGAAGGTCTGTAGTCAACCTGTTTAACCTTCTTATTTCGTCCCGGACGATAAACAGGTATTCCTTTTCCTTTTCCGGGGGAATGGTACCGTCTAATATTCCCTCTATAAACCCGTGTATTGAAGTCATTGGAGTCCGCAATTCATGGGACACATTGGCGATAAAGCCTCTTCGCATATTCTCCAGATTCTGAAGCTCCCCCGCCATGTTGTTAAAGCTTTTCGCAAGCTCACCTATCTCATCCTCCGATGAAATATCAAGCCTCTCGTCAAAATTACCGCTTGCTATCTTCTTTGCAGCACTATTAATCTTTTTCAAGGGCCTTGATAGCCTTAGTGAAAAAATGTAAACCAGTACTATTGATATTATTATAGAAATAGCCACCGCAAACATAAAGAACTTAAAAACACTGCTTCTTGCCCTTTGAACCTCAGGAACAGGAGTATGAAGGTAAACAGCCCCCAAGACCTTCCCATCATACACAAAGGGCTTTTCAATCGTCAGCCACGATACATTGGTATCCTTAAACAGGCCGTAAAAATCGCCCATCTCTTTTACCAGAGGCACATTTCCGCTCAAAACATCTTTATACTGTGCCGGATTTTGCAGCCTTACCCTGCCGTTGTTATCGGTAAGCTTTTGGATTATCTCCTTGACCACCGCCTGATTACCCTTGATAACACCAATTTCCCCTTCGGTAGATACGATCCATATGATGGAACCGGTACTCTGACTGTCTCTCTCGAGGGCATTATCCAGCATACTCCGGTATATTTCATCCCAGAATGCAAACATAGGATCATTATAGTTATTGTAATAAGCTGTCAAATAATCGTTCAGCATACTATTTATGCTGTCTCCGGTATCACTAAGCAAATCTTCCTTTTCTTCCGATGCAAAATTCCCAAGAAAAATATAGAGCATAGCGCCGGTTATGGATGTGCTCACAATCAAAATGGCAATAAATATAACAACGATTTTGCTAAATAGTGTTTTTAGCATTATTTCACCTCAAATTTGTATCCAACACCCCAAACAGTTTTAAGCTGCCAGTTCTGACCCTCACTGTCCAGTTTTTCCCGCAGCCTCTTTATGTGAACATCCACAGTTCTTGAATCTCCATAGAAATCAAACCCCCAAACCTGCTCTAGAAGTTGTTCCCGCGTGAACACCTTATTGGGGTTTGATGCAAGAAAATAGAGGAGCTCCAGCTCCTTTGGCGGAAATTCCATATCTTTGCCGTTTACTTTCAATGTATAATTCGTCTTATTTATAATTAGATTCGGATAAACTATCTCCTGAACATCACTGTCTTTATGCTCATATCTTCTAAGCACCGCCTTTAGCCTTGCCACCAGCTCCTTTGGCTCAAAGGGTTTTACAAGGTAATCATCGGCGCCAAGCTCCAGTCCCAATACCTTGTCAAAAGTTTCCCCCTTGGCCGAGAGCATAATTACAGGAATATTGCTGATCTTTCTAATCTCCCGGCAAACCTGCCATCCATCTGCCCCGGGAAGCATAATATCAAGAATAACTATGTTTGGAGTAGTACTTCTAAATACTTCCAGAGCTTTATTGCCATTGTATACTGTAGAAACCTCAAAACCTTCCTTCTCCATATACAGTCTTATAAGCTCACAGATATTTACATCGTCGTCAATTACAAGAACTCTGGTTTTATTGTTCATATTCTATCACCCCAATAATTTTAATGCGCAGGCCTATACACAATCGTACATTAATATGAACAACATGTCAGTTTAATATTTCATTGCGGATAGGCAAACTGTTCAGTACTATGTTTTGTATCTTTATTTCCTCTTGAAGCTTTTTTTGCTCCTCTTTTAACTCGTTTATGGTATTTACAAGTCTTTCATTCTCTTCAATCAAGACTTTTATCATTTCCCTGATATCATTGATAGCAAGCCTGTCCTCCTGTCTCATAGATATCCCCCCCTAATCAATTAATGTATATTCTTATGAAACAAATGCATATAAAATAATATTATTTAATCTCTATTACTATTATATTAGAATACATTATTTGTTACTGTATATTATAGCAAATTTATTGTTTTGTGAATACCAAATTTAATATAAGCTATTTCTTACCATAGAATATCTGTTGACTTGCCAACAGTGTTATGATAAGTTTTAGATATGCATAATTTATTATAGTAATAGAATATTTTATCTTTTTAGGAGGGGTCAAAAAATGATTGGATTAGCTTTTGTCATCGTTTTAGCTTCAGTGGTAGCACTCGTTCTCGTTATTTGTCTGTTTATGTTTCTAAACAGAAAGTCTGATTCGTCCACACCTGACAACAATCAGCCTTCCGCTAATTTAGTCGCCACCCCAGGCAGGACTAAAAAAAACAATAGCAATATTCCCGATGACGATGCCCTTGTAGCGGTATTGACTGCCGCAGTACTTGCAAGTATGGGAAACAGGCCCGACATAAAAATAAGAGTAACTTCTTTCAGACGTGTACCTGAGACATCGCCAATTTGGAATACTGTAGGGAGAAAAGAATATATTTCCAACAAGCTCTAAGTTATTGTAGACCAGTGTATTACTTTACAACAACTTAGTTATACACTCTATTTAGGAACAATTTCATAGCATTTTCCCCTAAAATAATCTTCTTTTGTTCATCAGTAAGATTCATTCCCATGAATCTTTTTAAGTCCCATGCAGGGCTTCCCCATGGGTAATCAGAACCAAAAACCAGTCTATCGGCTCCGATTTCGCTTATGACACCCTCGGGTATACTATCATCAAGCCAACTGGGTTCATTTGTTTCTCTTATTTGAGGGTAACCGGAAATAACAATGGATGTATCAAAGCAAACATTTTTATAACTCTTTGAAAGCCTTAAAACATCCTTTACATTGCCGTCGGCCATATGGGTAAGTACAAAAGGTATATTTTCATACCTTGCTATCAGCGGTTCGAGGGTTTCTACATCAGAAAACTCATTAAGCCTTGCATTTGCCACCCTGCCGCAATGAAATACTATAGGAAAAGCAATGTCATTGCAAAACTCATATATGCCTTCCAATTTTCTATCCTTAGGGTCAAAGCCTTGGGCCATGGGATGCAACTTAATACCCTTTGCCCCATCTAAAATATATTCGTTAAGCAAGCTTTCAAAGGACACATCCATGTCCGGATGGAAGCTTACTAGAGGTATCAGATTGGGATGTTTCCGTGATTCTTCAAGAGTCCATTTGTTGTTGCTGTGAAGAATTTTGGCCGGCGCAAAATTAGCCATAACGGTATAGTCTATACCCTCATTTTCCATGCTCTTTAGGACATCATCAATAGTACCTGTTCCAGGATTTTCAAACTCTATACTGTACATCTTGTTAAAAGATTGCAATATTTTAGAAGAAACCTCTTCTGACGAAAAAGTATGTACATGCCCATCTACAATTGTAAAGTTACCTATCATTTCTTACTACTCCCTCTTATTCTATATGAGAATTTTACTTATAAAAATTGCATCTGCTTCTTTATTGCCATAAGGTAATTATAGATTATTATTGCCGTCAAATCAAACAACAAATTTATGTCGTCAATTCTTTGCATACGTTTTAAAGTTTGCTATAATTAAATGGTTAATATATCTAAAACCATATAAAATAATGTTAAAGGAATTGATTTTATGAAATACGTATTAATACTGGGAGACGGAATGGCTGACTATCCCCTTTCCCAACTGGACAATAAAACACCTCTGCAATATGCAAAAAAGCCCAATATCGATTTTCTTGCGCAAAACGCTGAGGTTGGCATGGTAAAGACCATCCCGGAAGGTATTCCCCCGGGAAGTGATGCCGCAAATCTTTCGGTCATGGGTTACAGCCCAAAGATTTATTATACCGGGCGCTCGCCCCTTGAAGCAATAAGCATGGGGATTGACCTTTCGGACACGGATGTAGCCATAAGATGCAACCTGGTCACTCTATCGGAAGATGAAAAATATGACCAAAAAACCATGATTGACTACAGTTCCGATGAAATATCTTCTGAGGAAGCAAAAGAGCTTATTGGCGAGGTAAACAAGCATTTTAAGAGTGACAGCATGTGCTTCTATCCCGGCATAAGCTATCGCCACTGCATGGTGTGGAATAACGGTTCTACGGGATTAAAGCTTACTCCTCCCCATGACATACTGGAAAAGAAAATCACCGACTATCTCCCCTCTGGAGAAAGCACTAAAATACTTTTGGATATGATGATTAAAAGCTATGATATTTTAAAGGATCATCCCGTTAACAAGGCTAGAGTTAGTAGAGGACTTCGTCCTGCCAATTCCATATGGCTCTGGGGAGAAGGCAAAAAGCCGAGCATTCCGAAGTTCTATGATAAGTATAAGCTAAATGGCTCCGTTATTTCTGCCGTTGACCTTATTAAAGGAATAGGTATTCTGGCCGGGCTTAGAAATGTTGAAGTTGAAGGCGCAACCGGAAACATCGATACTAATTTTTGCGGCAAGGCCGAGGCAGCACTAAAAGAGCTTGAATCCGGACAAGACTTCGTGTATCTTCACATAGAAGCACCGGATGAATGCGGTCACAGACATGAAATTGAAAATAAAGTTAAGTCAATTGAATTAATAGATGATCAGGTTGTGGGTACGATTATTAAAGGACTTGAAAAGTATGACGACTACAGGATATTAATTTTACCGGATCACCCTACTCCCCTGTCCTTGAGGACCCATACCTCCGAGCCTGTTCCCTTTCTTTTATATCAAAAGTCAAGGGCAAAAAAATCCGGTGTTACAGGATATGACGAATTGCAAGCCAGCAAAACAGGCATCATGATTAATGAAGGTTACAAACTTATGGATCATTTTATACTGGATTGATCACTGTTAAATATTTCCTTTGAATAATCCTAGAAATCGCTCGGATTTAAAGTTTCCGGGCGATTTCTAGGATCTTGGAATAAAATGAAAGAGGCAAAAGTGAAGAGCCTCGATATCCCGAGCTTTTATTTTATGTCAGAATAATATCTTCAACAAACAGAGTGAGATCTTCTAAAAGGTCAATATCTCCTATTATATCGTTATTATTATCGTTATATGTCCTCACTACAGGCCTTTGGGGGCTTCCCATGTTCTGCCGTATCACAACACCGCACAGTCCATTGCTGAGCTTCACAGTACACCCATCAGGGTAAAACACTATGGTATCGCGAAACAACTGCACAACTTCAGGGTCAAGAATAGTCCCCGCAACAGCCAGAATAACCTCAAATGCTTGATGCGGCATAATGGAAACACCTTTGTTTTGGCTACCATGCAGGACATTATCGTAGTAATCTGCCGCCCTCACAATTCTAGCATAATCGGAAATACCGGTGCCTTTCAGCTTTCTTGGATAGCCGCTTCCATCAAAGTTTTCATGATGCTCATAACATACTTTGGAAGAATTCAAGCTCATGCCTCTGAGCTTGCGCATCATTTCAAAACCCATCTCAACATGTTCCGGCTTCTCTTCCTCACAGTTTTCCCGACCCAAGTCATGTATCAGAGCCCCTGCAACAAGATCGCAAAGCTGGTTGAATGTATATGACAATCGGTTTCCAATATAGGCAGTTATTATCGCCACATTGACACTGTGCTCGACAACATACTCATCAACAACATCCATGGAAAGCATGCTGATGCCCTTGTCTCTGTACTCTCTGACATAATCAACGATTTTTTTTGCAGCATCCTTTATAGTATACTCGTCTATTTCCTCGGAGTTGTGTAAATTTGCATGTGCTTTTTTCAATACCTTAACAACATCATTTCTTGTCGTTATGTCAATTGGTTGAACTGCCTTAACATCTTCAAACCTGACATCATCTATATAGACCCTATTTATTCCCAATTCTTTGAATTTTTCTATATAAGCTTGCTTAAGAACCATGCCAGAGTTTAAGATGATTTTGCCGCTCGCGGTTAATACAGGCCTTGCCAACTCGTCCCCAGGTTTTAATGAATTTACGCCGACAAGTCTCATTGCTTACCTCCATGTACGAAAATTATTAAAGGCCAGGACCTCCTATCCATGGCTTTCCGTTCATATTCTTCTTTATCTATATTTTGATAACACAAGGTGGTATATGAATTTTGAATTCTTTATAAAATACAGTTTGCAAATAATATATTCGACAAAAAAGTTTTTTTTCCTGTCACATGAAAAGCAAAAATTCTTTTTGGCAAATCTCCATAAAATAGAATTTTATATCAAAAACTGTATTCGATTAAAACCGCACCATACAGTTCTATATACCCTTTTTCCATAGAGGAAAGATTCAATTTCCACTTTTCTTCCTCATAATTATCACCCTTATCAAAAACTATTATCCTGTTTATCATTATTTTGACAATCTCATTTGTAATACCATTATTTGCAATGTAATTCTTTAATTCAAAAACCCTGTCGCATAAGTCATGGGATTCTGTTTTTCTTGCCTCCAATTGAGAAATTTCCTGCTTTATAGCAGAGATTCTGTTTTCAATCTGCTGATTCATCCTCAAGAAAAGACTTTCAGATATCTTATTCTCAAGCTTATCTTGATAGAGAATCTCTTGCTGCTTTTGCTTTGTTTCCAGCTGCTTTAAAAGTTTTTTTCGTAATGCTTCATAATCCTCCATCATCTCATTATTTTCAAGCTTTTGCATTATTTTTTTTACTGCTTTCTCATCCTTTAAAAGTCTTGTAATATCCTCTAAAACAACTTCACAAAGATCCTTTTCTCTAATACTGTGGCTTGTGCATGCAGCTCGTCCATCCTTGCCGTAGCTGCTGCAAATATAGCCCATAGGCCGGTTATCTCGCTTTCTTGCAAACATAATGCTTCCACAGGCTCCACAAAATATGCTACTGCGAAATACATGTATAGTCCCCTTGTGAGGACCTGTTCTTACATTTTTATTATTCCTTATCCTTTGTATCTCTTCATATTCCTCCTTTGAAACAATAGGTTCGTGGGTATTCTCAGTTATCACCCATCGATTCTCGGGCAGGCGTCTGGTCTTCTTGCTCTTAAAACTAATCTTTTCACTTACTCCCTGTACAGTATCTCCGGTATAAACCCTGCTTAAAAGTATCCTTCTTATAGCTATGGAATTCCAAAGCCCCTTTGAAGGCGATGCTATCCCCTCACTGTTCAATATACCTGCGATGTAGCTATAGCCATATCCTTCCCTATAAAGACTGTATATTCTCCTTACAATATCCGCTTGCTCCTTGTTTACAATCAGTCGGTTCTTCTCATACGGCGACTTCTCATATCCAAAGGGCGCATGCCCAATATACTCCCCTTTTTGTATCTTAAATCTCAAGTTGGTTCGGATTTTTCTGGAGATATCCAAGATGTAACGCTCGTTAAACCATGTCTCAATTCCTACAATGTCATTATCCTTGAGACTATCGTACCTTCCATCAAAGGTAACCACCCTCACTCCATTCTCCTCCAAGAAATCAAGGAATAAAAGGGTTTTTGCGTTATTCCTCCCTAGTCTGGACAAATCCTTTAGCACCAGAAGATTTATCCTTCCTTCCAACACATCACGTTTTAGCTCTTCAATCCCCTTTCTCTCAAAGCCGGAGCCGGAAACATTATCATCAATATAAATGCCTTTAATCTCACCCAACTCATTTTTCTTTACATAATCAATGAGCAAATCTCTTTGGGTCTCTATGGTCTCATAGTTTTCCTCATTGTCATCCCTGCTCTCCCGAACATAAATACCTGCTTTGTAGACAATAAAGACTTCATCGTTTCGAATAAGCACATCACCCCTGCCTTTCGCTTTTCTATACCAATTCATTATTATAGCTTGAATTATCTACCGATTTTCTGTAGAAACATTTGAATGATTTTAGTCAAAACATCTTCAACCTTTTTCTGACCCTTATATCTTTTTACAATTACCCTTGATTTTGAGTCCCTGTTTTCCATCCTCGGGTACCTCGTTTTGTTGATGCTAACTAATATATATGCGAAAGGAAAATATTATAAAAATTGTCCGGATCATTTTTAATCCGGACAACTTCGTATTCTTAAAACATAGACCGATATCAACCACTGTGATAATTAGCGATAGATTTTGCTTTCGGTAATAACCGCATCCATTAGCATATCATGTTCTTCTTTAGGAATACTTGAAAAAACCTGAATGTCAAAAGCAATTCCTACTTTCAAGCAATCATCCCGCACTTCTCTTAGAAAAACATCATAGTAGCCTGCGCCATATCCAATCCTGCCTCCCTTTACGTCAAAGGCAACCCCCGGCACTACAACTAAATCAATTTCTTTAGGATCAATTTTTCTTGAAAACTGCTTTACCGGTTCTAAAATACCGTAAGTACCAGGCTTGACACTCTCTTCTCTGTCCTTTAACTCGTATGGAAATATTTTCTTCGTGCCATCCTCAGAATCAATAAGAGGCAAAACTACAGTCTTGCCGAGATTTAAGCAGTGATCTATCAAGAACTTAGTCATAACCTCATTTTTAAAATCCATATAAGCCATTATGAAATTGCTATTATTAAACCCCTCAAAGGATATCAGCTTTTCTGTAATCAATTTGCTCTTTCGGATAACTTCTTCCTCCGAAAGTCCTTTTCTAATATTTAGTACTTCCTTTCTAAGCTTCTTCTTATCTTTCATAAACCTCATCCTTTTACTAGCTAAAATCTAAGCTGAAAAAACATAATATCAGAAAAGCAAAAGCGACAATCGATACAACAAAGGCAATAACAGATGAAACCAAAAGGGCTACCCCAAAGGATTTTCTGTCTTTATCCCCTTCTGTATTCATTAACACTATAGCCGCAATCACTCCAAAAAGCTGTCCTATTCCCGGTAAAAGATTGGACAGTGTAACCATGAAAACTTTCATGCCGTTTCCTAAGGGCTGTTTTAAATTGTCGCTATATATGTTATTCACTTCAGCTTTAATAGGCTTAGTAGCAGCTAAGTTACCGGGTCGAATCTCGGGCTTTTTCATGCTACTGCTTTTTTCAGGATTATTATTCTCTATAGGGGCATCCGCCTTGTTAATCAAAGCTTCTCTGTTGGCCAAAGCCTCTCTTAATGCAAAGTCATCGTCATCATAATTTAAATACTGCTCACTAGAGACCGGCTTTCCAGTAAAATCGGTAACAGAGTTACTGTCGTTGATTGATTTCTCAAACCTGTATGCACTATCGGCAGTATCGACTTCACTATCTTCATCTATCGTATCAACTATACCTTGAGAACCAGCATCCAAATAGCTTGCATCCAACTCAAGTAAACTGCCACAGTAAGGACAACGCTTAAAATCGGAAGCAATATTTTCGCCACAGAAATTACACATCTTTCTACTGTTACCAATGTTGTCCATATCTAATCCTCCTTGTAAGTATACTGACATCTAAACTGCCCTAAGTAAATATTCTTCAACACCAATGAAAATCCTTCACACCATATTAAATTTATACTAATCACACCTGGGGCCGGTACTGTTCAATAGATGCATCTTCAAATGTACCCATATCCTTGTATACTGCTACAGCACAATCAAAAATATGAAATGCCAGTGCCGCACCGGTGCCTTCCCCAACCCTCATCTTTAGATTCAACATAGGCTCAAATCCCAATGCTTCCAAAACTTTCTTGCTTCCCGGTTCTGCCGAACCATGGGAAGGAAAAATAAAATTTATAACCTTTGGCTCTATCCTAACCGCTGCCAGCGCAGCTGTTGCAGAAATAAAGCCATCAATCAAGATAGGAATTCTATAGGCGGCAGCACCAATAAAGCAACCTGCCAGACCTGCAATATCAAATCCGCCTACTTTTGAAAGAACATCTATAGGGTCGTTTAAATCAGGCTTGTTCACCTCTATTGCCTTTTTAACGATTGAAATCTTTTTCATAAGGTCTTGATCCGACAGGCCTGCACCTCTTCCTACCATATCCTCTACTTTTGAATTTGTCAGAAGCGTAGAAACTGCACTGCTGGTTGTAGTATTACCGACACCCATTTCCCCTGTACCCAGCAGATTGATCCCTTTCTTGCTTAATTCCTCCACAGTAGAAATCCCAACCTCTATGGCCTTTACAGCTTCTTCTCGGGTCATTGCAGGTCCTCTTGCGATATTCCATGTACCCTTCCTGATCTTGCGCTGTATAAGTCCATCGCAATCAATATCATCATCCACCCCGATATCAACAACTACAATATCCGAACCTGTATGTTTTGTAAAAGCATTTATCCCTGTTATCCCTCTAAAAAAGTTTTTGGTTACTTTAGAGGTTACATCCTTCGGACAAGAACTCACGCCCTCTTCTACAACCCCATTGTCGGAACACATTATAACAACCGCCTTCTTATCGACACATGGGAAAATTTCTCCAGTTATACCCGCAAGCCGTTTTACAATGTCCTCCAATCTTCCCAAACTCCCCAAAGGCTTTGTAAGGCTGTCGAGTCTTTTCTGTGCTTCGTCCATAGGCTCTGCATATAATTCCCCTATAGACTCCAATGTTTTATAAAGCATAATAATGTCTCCTCCTATAAGCTTTAAAGACCACTTGTATTCTACAAGCTTGCAAATAAAATTATATTGTAATATTCCTGATAAAGCAAGCAAGCTGAATATAGGTTAAAAATACGCAAAAAACACCCTAAAATGTCTTTAAGGTGTTTTTTTTTGTGCTCTCTATATGAATCTTATGCTAATGTACTTTTGACGCATCTTCTTTGATATTATCAAGAGGCATCAAGTCTACATGAAGAATCACATCGTTAATTGGCTCTCTCTGAACCTCCTGAATCTTTGTCTTAATTTTCTTTCCATTTAAGTTCACATTCACCAATACATCTCTGCTATTTTTGCCGATAATAGGCCTAATCTCTTCTTCTATTAAGCTTATTGGAATGCTTTCATTTCCCTGATAAAGAACTCCGGGAACCCTGCCTTTCCGTTTGGCCTTTTTCGATGCCGATGTTCCCAGTTTTGTTCTGTTCTCAATATTGAGTTCAAATTCCTCCATAACACCCTCTCCTCTGCTAATATTTTCACTGTTTACCACAACAGCTTTATATTAACAAAGTATTACCAAGAAAATGACCGTTAATGCATTCATTCCATTGAAACTTCTACATTTCTTCGGACTGATATGTATCATTCTCCTTATAGCATAAATATAATAAGGCTTTTATAATATCGTTGCAATTTTCGTATGTTACTGTATGGATGTCACCTCTGTCTACCTGTATTAGAAGTGTCATTTTGTATTTGTCGCTGTTGTCGATTACTGTGCTTATCAAATCAATTGCTTGAAGCGGTTTGTTGTAGACATAAATCCACTGCTCAATGTCATTATCCATTTTCAACTCCTTTTGATAATAGCTTTCCAAAAAGTCTTTGATTTCACCGGTTTTTTTTGACAAAAGATTTACAGTAACATACATTGAGAAACTTCCCCTCGCTTTTTCATTTTTAAATATAAAACAATTGCATAATACAATATTGATTTCAACAGAAGTAACGAAAAACCTTTATGTAATTTTTTCATTATTCACAGCTTAGCTATATCAGTATTTTTAATTATTATTATGAAATAATATAAATAATAGCTTCGCTTAATAAATAAATTGAACTTAAATTTCTATAAATTGAGCATTCTTGAAATATCTTAAATCTATAAAGAATGGAGGAAAAAGCGTTAAACTATGTTTTAATGCTTGATGCTTATGAGAAAAGTACTAGATACTGCCAAAAGCCTCTGGATAGCTCCTATAATCATATCCTTACTCCTTTGCAGTTGCAGCAATAACGAGAAAAACAAGAAAAATACTGAAAATCCAGAGCCAAAGCAACAGCAGTTGGGGGCTGAAACTCAAGGTGATGAAATTCCTGAGCAGCTCGAAAGCTTGGAAAACAGTATTGAAAAAATAATTTTGACTTTGGACGGACCGGCAATAGAGTTGGAAAAAGGCAAACAGCAAGAGAAAAATCGGGAAAATGAAAAAAAGGAAACCGACAAGGAACAAGGCGGGCAAGGCAAAAATCAAGCCGAGGAAAAAGACGGTTCAACTAAAGAGGGCAATGGAGGCAAACAGAACGAAGACAGTAAAGATGAAGGTGATAAGGATAAAGGCGGTGAAAAAGAAGGAAAAGAGAGCGGTGGCAGCAACAAGGAGGGTACAGGCCAAGGAAATGAGCCATCTGCTACCGGCATGGAAGAACAAAAGGAAGATCCCTGGAAAGAAATTGATAAAACTATAAATATCTTACACTACCAGTGGAACAGCTATACACCCTTAGCTGCAAAAAAGAATGCCGGCAGTGATCTTATAGATGGATTTAGCACGGCTCTAAACAGCCTTACAGATACTATAATTAGCAAAAATAAAACCAATACCCTGCTTGCTGCAAGCTACTTATACGCCTATGTACCGGACTTCTATTCTCTTTATAGAACCGAAACCTCGCCGGAAATAAAGAGGGTACGGTATTACACCCGAAATGCAATGCTTAATGCAATGACAGCCAACTGGGAACAGGCAGACAGTGACGTAAAAAACCTCAAAACCATCTGGAATATGTATAAAAATATTATACCTGAAGAGCAAAAGGAACTTTCCAGCCAACTGGACTATTCGATACAAGAATTTGAAAAGGTTTTGTCGGATAAGAATCAATCGCTGTGCGACATAAAAGGAAGGGTAGTTATGTCCAATATTCAAGCCCTTGAAGAATCCATGCAGTAAAAAAAGAGGCTAAACAAGGTCAGGATTTGCAAATTGACATTATAAAAAGCCTATTTGTAAAGCCTGGCCCATCTTTTTTTGTCCGGAACATTGATGTATAATATACTAAATAATAAACTAATCGAAAGGATAGGCACCAATGAAGGTTCTGGGTTTGATTGCGGAATACAATCCTTTTCACAACGGACATCTTTATCATCTTGAGGAGTCAAAAAAAATAAGTGGAGCCGACTTTGTCGTATGTGTTATGAGCGGAAATTTCATTCAGCGCGGAGAGCCGGCAATTGTAAACAAATGGGCAAGGACAAAGATGGCCTTGTCCTCGGGTGTAGATCTTGTAATAGAGCTGCCCATTACCTGTGCCATGGCCAGCGCCGAATATTTTGCTTCCGGGGCCGTTAGAATTCTCAATGACATAGGGATAGTGGACTATATCTGTTTTGGAAGCGAACACGGAGGTGTTGCAGAGCTGGACTTTATAGCCCAAATCCTTGTGGACGAGCCCGAAGCCTATAGAGCCTTTCTAAAGGAGGAACTTGGCAAGGGATTGTCATACCCTGCTGCCCGCGAATCTGCCCTAAATAAATACGCTGTATCTGACGCACTGTCAGACATTAATATTTCAGAAATCATCGGTTCGTCAAACAATATCTTAGGTATAGAATATCTTAAGGCCTTAAAACGCATAAAAAGCAGTATAATGCCCCTTACAATAAAGCGCATTAATAATGATTATAATACAGAGAATATAACAGGTAGCATTTCCAGTGCTTCATCCATAAGAAAATATATTTTTACCGGCAATCTATCCTCTGCAGACGATGTTCTTTCTACAACACTGCCAAAAGCAAGCATCGATGTACTTTTTGAAGAATTTCATGCCGGAAGAGGTCCTATTTTTAAAGAGGATTTTTACCCCGTTATCACTTCCCTTATCCGAAAAATGATGCCGGAACAGATCAAAGACTTTGCCTATGTTTCAGAAGGGCTTGAAAACAGGATAAAAAGTGCTGCCGATGCCGCAGGTACATACGAGGAGCTATTAGAAGGCATATGCACCCGAAGATACACCAAAACCAGAGTACAGAGAATGCTGATGGGCATACTTATGGGAGTGACCTCAAAGGATATAAACATTCTAAGCCGCTTTGACAGTCCTCAATATGCCAGGATTTTAGGCTTTAACCGGAAAGGAAAACAGCTTCTGTCTCAAATAAAGAAAAAGTCTTCCATACCTCTGGTGCTAAAAACCTCAGATTTCATAAAATCCTGCAATCCGGTCCTTAAAAGGAAGCTCGAATTAGAGTCGCTCTCCACTGACCTTTACGTAATGTGCTATAAGGATTCTACCTTTAGAAAAGCCGGTCAGGAGTTTACTCAAAATATAATTATTATGTAGAAAAGCTAAATAAAGAAGCCCGACATGTATTATACCTCTTCATGCCAGGCTCTTTTTATGACTCATCGTTTTAATTAGCAAAATTAATATAATATTATTATACTTCCATAATAATAGGCAGAATCATCGGTCTTCTCTTGGTTCTCTCATAGAGATAATCCCTCAGAGCATCCCTTATAATACTCTTCTTCGTAGACCAATCATTCTTTTTCTTATCCTCGCACTTTTGAAGAGCAGCCTTACATACCTCTCTTATCTGCTCCATAAGGTCCTCCGACTCCCTCACATATACAAAACCTCTGGAAATGACATCGGGACCTGCGACCACATTGCCGGTATCGCCCTCTATGGTAATAACTATAACTATAAGACCATCCTGTGACAGATGCTTTCTATCCCGCAAAACTATGTTTCCAACATCTCCCACTCCAAGGCCGTCAACCAGCACTCTTCCGGAGTTTACGCTACCGTTTACCTTTGCGGAATCATTGGTAAGCTCCAGAACCTTTCCAATGTCCATAATAAAGATGTTTTCCGGCGACATTCCCAGCTCAACAGCAAGATTTGCATGGCGCTTTAAATGCCTATACTCTCCATGCACCGGGAAAAAGAACTTCGGCTTTATCAGTCTGTGGATAAGCTTTAACTCTTCCTGACTTGCATGACCTGAAACATGAATATCTGCCAAGGATTCGTATATAACTTCTGCCCCCTTCTTAAAGAGGTCATTGACCACCCTTGAGACAAGCTTCTCATTTCCGGGTATAGGATTGGCCGAAATAATCACAAGGTCACCGGGTATGATTTCAACCTTCTTGTGATCGCCGGAAGCCATTCTTGTCAAGGCAGACATCGGCTCTCCCTGGCTCCCCGTAGTGATTATGACCAGCTTATCAGAAGGATATTTGTTTACATGGTCTATATCAATCATTACCCCTTCGGGCACATTCATATATCCCAGCTCCATAGCGACATTTACCACATTCACCATGCTTCTTCCGCATATGGCAATTTTTCTTCCGAATTTAACGGCGGCATTCACAATCTGCTGAATTCGATGAACATTGGATGCAAAGGTTGCAACAAGTATCCTGTTCTTTGCATTCATGAAAATCTCATCAAAGGTTTCCCCAACGGTTTTCTCCGACATCGTATACCCTTGTCTTTCAACGTTGGTACTGTCGCACATAAGGAGCAATACGCCCTTCTTTCCAAGCTCGGCCAGCCTTGCCAGATCGATCGGATCGCCCTCAATAGGCGTGTAATCAATCTTAAAATCGCCAGTATGGAAAACTGTACCTACAGGGGTAAAAATAGCCAAAGCTGTTGAGTCTGCTATACTATGAGTTGAACGGATAAACTCAACCTTGAAACAACCCAGCTCTATCACATCAGAATGTTGAACAACATTAAGATCTACACTGCTCAAAAGTCCATGTTCCCCAAGCTTCTGCTCCAGAAGTCCCAAAGTAAGCTTTGTACCATATACCGGAACATTCAAATCCTTTAGAACATAGGGTAAAGCACCAATATGGTCCTCATGTCCGTGAGTAAGAACAATACCTCTTACCTTTTCCCTGTTCTTAGTCAAATATGATATATCCGGTATAACAAGATCAATTCCCAGCATATCATCTTCCGGGAAAGCAATACCGCAGTCAACTACAAATATATCATCTCCATATTCGAAAACAGTAATGTTTTTCCCAATTTCCCCCAGTCCACCAAGGGGTATAATCTTTAGTTTTTTCTTCTTTTTTGCCACAATTTAACCTCCGCTTTCTTTGTATTCTATTATATTAAAATAACAACCAGACAATAGACTCAAAAAATCCGTTCTCATGCTTTAGCATATTTCTAAAAAGACAAGTGCTTTATAGAGCGCTTGATTATTATTATTTCGCCCCAAAAGCCATATGATAGAAAATATAGCTTTTTAGCAAGTTTGCAATTTGAGCCATTGATAGCTTGTATTTAAATCATATTCATATTTAAATCCTATAGTCCGTTCCAGACAAACAAAATAATTCAAGAAGAAAAGACTCCTTGAAACCCCTGTTTGTCCCTACTTTATATATTCTTTACACTATATTTAAAACATATCGTATATATTTCATCCTTTAACCAAACCTTTATTATTATAGCATATTTCTAATTAATATAAACAATAATTTACTTAAAAAGAACTAAAACTTTCTAATTAAAATTGCTGCAAGCACCGACAAATATATATGAAAAGAACCGGCAGATGACATGCCAGCTCCTTTAATTATAACAACCTAAGTTTACAATATCAGTTGAGCCTCCCCATTTCTTCCCTCATTATTGGAGTGCCCCATTCTACATGCTTACTTTCATCCAAAATAGTTTTATATACACTTAGCGTCTTCTCTGTGACCTTATCCCAATTATAAATTGAGTTGACCTTTTCCAATGCTTTTTTCTTCATCCTCTCCGCTTTATCCGGATTATGAAGTATTTCCAAAATGCTGTCTGCAAGGGAATTTGCATTTCCCGTATAGGACTTCATACCGTCAACACCATGCTCTACAATCTCTCCAAGACCTCCAGTGTCGGAAACAACAACCGGAACATTTGCAACCATGCCTTCTAAGGCTACAATTCCAAAGGGCTCATAAAGGCTTGGGAAAACTGCAATATCAACACACTTATACAGCTTTAAGAGATCCTCATCGCTTATGTATCCGGTGAAGTACACCTTGTGCGCTACCCCCATACTATTAGCCTTCCATTTCAAATGGTCAAGTTGCGGACCTTTTCCTGCAATCACGAACTTAACATTGTTATAATACTGGGATACTTTCGGGAGTGCATCTATCAGTACATGTACACCCTTTTCGTTTACCAGCCTTCCCACAAAGAATACAATTTTCTCGTCATCGTTTGCAAACCGCCTGCGAAAATCCATATCCTTCTCGTAGCCCCTGAACTTTTCGAGATTAACCCCATTGGGAATCACGTTTATTTTGTCATTGGGAATCTTAAATATGGACATAACTTCATTCTTCATATAATCGCTATTGACAATCAGCCTCCAAGACTCAAAAGCCAGCCACCATTCCACATTATTTATATATCGTTGGGTGTCATTATGTATGCCCCAGTTCCTGCCGTGTTCTGTGGCATGTATTGTTGCAACAAGAGGTATTGTATAGGAATGCTTCAAAACTCTTGCAGCAAAAGCAACCAACCAGTCATGTGCATGTATAATATCAAACTTTCCCGTTTGATTTATAAGCTTGGTAGCATGCTCCACAATAGCGAAATTCAAATGAAGAACCCAGTCAACAAAATTGTTCGGGGTTACATCATAAGAATGAAGCCTGTGTACACTGACATTTCCATCCCTTTCAAAATCTCGAGTTCCCATATCCCAACATGTTATAACATGAACGTCACAGCCCTGCGCTCCAAGCTTCTGCGCCAAGCCATGAACAACTCTGGAAATCCCTCCGACAATTCTAGGGGGATACTCCCATGAAAGCATTAGAATCCGCATATAACTCTCCTCCATCGGAAATTCTGCAATTGTTGCTGTGTTGTATTTATATCTAGTATACGCAATATAATCTTTTTTATAGAGAAAGATTTCAACTTAATCAAAAAAATATTTGGTAAATTCAACTACCGTATTTTAACATGCAGAAATTAAAATTATTATATACAAGTCTATTATTATTCGTCAAGCCAATTAAAATTCCTGCTTTTTTCCTAATACCTCACATTCTTTTTGCACCTTCATATGCAAGTTCCGAACGTTCACATTCCTCGTCGTACAAAGAAACCTGGAAGCATAGACTACTTCCCTTCATCCTTTCAGAGGCGTAGCATAATCCATTTGTCCTGATATCAAGGAAAGGATGATCTATTTGCTCCGGGTCTCCGATAAGTATTATCTTGGTGCCTTTGCCCGCTCTTGTTATAATGCCCTTAACTTGCTTTGGGGTAAGGTTTTGAGCTTCATCTATTATTACCCACTGCTTTACTATGGATCTTCCTCTTATAAAGGCAATAGCTTCAGCATTAATAATTTTTCTGTCAAATAATTCGTCAATCTTGTCTCTAAGCTCTTTTTCACTGGAATATCTCTCATTATCATCGTTGTCAATCAGCACCTCCAAATTGTCTATAACAGGTCTTAAAAATGGGGCTATTTTATCCTGCTCTGTTCCGGGAAGAAATCCAATATCCTCATCCAGTCTCACATTTGGCCTGCACACAAGAATCTTCCTGTATAGCTTGCTTGGGTCATCCAGTAATTTATGCAGCCCCACCGCAAGGGAATAGAAGGTTTTTGCCGTCCCTGCCGGCCCTTTGATTATCACAAGAGGAGCTCTGTCCGCATCCATCATCAAGGCCTCCTGCATAAATTTCTGCCCTGAATTTCTGGGAGTAACCCCAAAAGGATGTTCATTCAAAAACTTCAGAGGTACTATGTTTTTGCCGTCAAATCGTCCGAGAGCCGTCTGTTTCTTATTTACAGAAGAGTGTATTAAAAGAAATTGATTTACAACCAGGTCAGGATACACCTTTTTGCTGTAATCGGTGTTAAACAAAAAAATGTCCCCCGGATTTAAAAACCCCTTACTGTAGAATTCATTCAATTTATCCTCTGTGGTATATACATCCATCCTTCCTTTATATTGATCTTCATAGACAGGAACTTGTTCTGCAAAGAAGTCCTGGGCTACAACCCCTAAAATATCAGCCTTGATTCTCTCGAAAATATCCTTTGTAACCAAAAAGACATTTTCACCCTTTTCGACCAGTCCCTTGCAAACTTTAAGTATTCTGTTGTCGTTATTTGAATTATCCCAGCTTTCCGGAAGCTCAACACTGTTGCAGTTTAATTCAACCCTTAACAGCCCTCCATTTTCAAGCTTTACACCTTCATTTAACTTTCCCTTTGCTCTTAAGTCGTCCAGAATTCTTGCCGCATGCCGCGCATTGGCACCTAATTCGGTATTGTCCTTCTTAAACTTATCCAGTTCCTCCAGTACAACTTCAGGTATTACAACATCATTATCCCCGAAATAGTACAAAGCAAATGGAGTCTGCAGCAATACGTTTGTGTCAAGAACGAAGGTTTTTTTCAATATTAATCGCTCCCATTCATTTTGGATTTTTGTATTCGCCTACCGCCTAGTTATATGAATTATACATAATAAATATCGGCAAAATAAGCCTATAATAAAATATGTCGGGCGATATGTATGTAATAACCACAGTTCATATTATTTTGCCTTAATATTAATATGCCAGGGAAAAAATAAATGTTGTTGATTAATCAGGATATTATTTGTGCTTTTTATCGATTTTTAAACACAAACCCAAAAAATCGCAAACAACTGCTGGAATTGATAGGTAATTAGTCCTTGACGCGAGAAGAAAACAAAAGTAAAATTAAAGTATAATTAAAGTATTCGTCATTGAAAGACGATTCTCTTTTTTTAAACCCGGATAAAAATTAAAGCTTTTTTAACATTGAAGGGTTCTGAAGTAGAACCCTTTTCTATCTTTTCAATGAAAAAAGCTCGGGACATCAAGTTCCTTCGCTTTTGACTCTTTCATTTCACTCCAAGAGGCTAAATAAAAATCACTGTATATCAGTAAAGGAGAATCACTGCCATCATTACAAGGGGTTCATCTCCAACAGCTTCTACGGAATGAGAGGCACCGTTGCCCGTAATTACCGCATCACCGGGTCCTACTTCGGTAATAGCTCCATTATCATTTACCGAACCCTTTCCACTTATTATATAGAATATCTCCTCCTCGCCAACATGCTCATGCAGACCTATTGATGACCCTGGATTCAAAGTAATTCTGGCGCAAAGTCTGGCCTTTCCCATAAGCTCTTCCTGTTTGAAAACATGCAAAAGCTCAACCGAGCCCTTTCCACCCCTCATCTGCTCCTTTATTTCCTTAACCATGTCCTTTTCTCTTTTAATCATTTAATCACCTCTTATAAAATATTTGATATAGATAAACTTTCTATATTTTCAATATATATTATTTTATTATATCGTAATAAACATTACAATAAGATTATCTTCGCCACCTTGTAATACACTTCACATCTTCATGCTTTTTTCCTCTTTAATTACTTATACCGGTTGAATAATACCATTTCATGGAGTAAAATAAATAAGAACTGTGTGCAAAGGTGGTGATTAGCATAATGAATATATCCCCAGCAATTGTAAATATTCTGGTGTTTGATGAAATTACAAAGCTTCACGGGCGTGACCTATTATTCAACCCTTTTTTTAAAGCACCGCCCATTACTCTGTCGTTTGTAACCTATACAATGGTCTCAAACGTTCCAAACGGTATAAACAACTTTAAGTTCCGAATTATGGATCCGACGAACGAAATAATGCATGAGACAAAAATAAATGCAGTGGATGTAAAGGATAATGCCTTTTCCAATGTCCTTATTTGGAATAATGTACACTTTAAAATGCTTGGAGAGCACACTATTACATTCTATCTAGCTACCGAAACAGGGTTTGAGCCTATGGGAAGCACCGTTATAATTATTGACAATCTTCCTAAAAATCCGTAAGATAACCGCAGAAGAATACTTTTTTCATCAATCACAGGGCCATCGAGCCCTTCTATTTTTTTGTGCAACCATTAGGAATCTTCAAAGGTGAAAACTTAATAAGCTTTTTTGAGAATAAAAAAACGCCTAATGTATAAAACATAGACGTCTTTTGTATACAATTGGCTGCGGGAGAAGGATTCGAACCCTCACAAAATGATCCAGAGTCATTCGTGCTACCATTACACAATCCCGCAATGCTTTTGCAAAAAGTATTATAACACAGATGTTTTTTAAATGCAACGATATTTTTTGCAAAAATCTAAAAAAAAACGAAGGAATATTTTGGAAAAAACGAAATTAAGGGGAGCAACCCGCATCAAACGGCCGCCCCCCATATTTATCTCAACCCAAACATCAGTTTTACTTGTTGTAAATTTTGTATATGATTGCTGCAAGTTCGGCTCTTGAAGCGTTTCCTCTTGGATTTATAACGTCGCCGCTTCCCACAACAATACCTTCTTTAACCAAGGTTGCAACACCCTCAACTGCATATGAAGCTATCTGTGTCTTATCGGAAAATCTGTCAACGTCGGCACTAGTACCTGGGCTTGATATTTTTCCCGCTATCTTAAGGGCATTTGTTGTGAGTACCATCATATCCTGCCTTGTAATTTTGGCTTTCGGATTGAACTTGTTGTCACCAACTCCTGTTGTAATTCCCAGCTCTTTTGCTATTCCCACGTATTCATAATAGTAATCCTTTTCTGATATGTCAGCAAAATTAGAGGTTACATCGGCTGTTAATCCCAGTGCCTTCACAAGAAGTATCATGAAATCTGCCCTTGTTATATCTGCCTGAGGTGTAAAGGTTGTATCCGATGTACCGTTAATTACGCCTTTGGATGCCAAGACCTCTATCTGCTTTTTAGCCCATGCATATGAACCAATATCTGTAAAGGTCTTATGAACATATGAAACAGCATATAAGCTAAAATGATTTGTCTCAAATGTAACCATTCCCAAAGAAGCATCATATCTTCCACTAGGTACGGAAACGGCATTACCGGCATCATTAATATAGAATACAACAATATGCTCCGGATTTTCCAGCTCTTTTGCATCAGGCTTATATGGTATTGATACCTTCACCTTTGCGCTAGGATTGCTCCATTCAACCTTCTTGCCGTCTACAACTATGCTTATATCAATCACAGGTCTGTTGCCTATCTTTTCTTTCAGTTCTGCACTCAGTTCCCCGACTTTTACTTCTTTAATAATAAATTCAACAACGGAATCATCCTTTATAAGTTTGGATATATTCGGGTTGTTAAGCATGTTGGCTGGAATCTCTATAGTTCCTAGTTCTGTAGACACTTTCAATTTATATTCGTCGCTATTTTTCAGAAGGAATTTGCCCGGAAGCTCCTGTATATAAGTATCGGCATCTTCAACCTTCTTAAGATTCAGTTCAACCGTCTTTGTATCTTTCGATTTTTCTGCCTCTTCTATGGCTTTGCTTAACCCCTCCGTATCTATTACAGCCTTTGCTGCTCCTGTTGCCTTATCTATCTCGGGCTCAAATTCTACTTTCACAGATCCCCCTGTTAGCGCAGGTGTCTCAGTTGGCTTAATTGTCGGTGAAGTTGTGACTACCGGTGAAGCTGTCACTGCCAGTATATTCGATGGAGCTACTGTAGGAATACTGGATTCCACAGGTGCTGAAGATGTGTCAGGTGTTGGAGTCTCTGTTTTAGGGGTTTCAGACGGTGCAGGTTCAGCATCCGAATTCAGTTCATCCGGCTGTATTACCTCATATCCAGTAATTGTATCTCCGTTCCAGTCAAAAAGATATGTCCCTAAAATAGAATCAGGCATACTCGCCACACTCTGGAATTTAACAACAGTGTTCTTTTTTTCGAGCACCTTAAATCCAATTTTCGCAATTACACCGCTCTCCTCTGCGTTTCCTGCTTCTCTGTATTCCTTAAGATATGAATATCCAACTCCAAAGTTTAGCCTTCCTTTATCCAAGTGATTTACGGCCACCTGTATAGGCCCATAATTTTTATTTTTAAGTAAAGTACCTCCTGAAGGAAAAGTTGAGGAATCATATTCTTCTCCTGTTTCAGGATCTACAGGGCTTAATGCTCTTTCATCATATAAGATATTCACTTGAAATCCCGCAAGATTTTTGATGTTATTTATCCTTACAGTACCAATTAGTATATCTCCTACCTCTCCTGTATTACGGTCAAATTTAAGCTCGATGCTCGGTACTGTTTCCGCCTGCGCAACTCCTGCTGGCAAGCATACAACAGCAATAAAAACCACCAACAATAATGATATCAGTCTTTTGTTCTCCATTGCTAATTAGCCTCCTCAATTAAAATTCGGTATTTGGTATTGCCATACTCTTCCTTTATTCTACTTTTATTCGAACCCCCTCATCCTTTACTCTATGTAACTTACGAAAAATACTGCGAAAAAAGCAAAATTTCAGCGTATGGATTAATATTTAGAGAAAAAGTTCATATTGAGTATGAAGAATTTTGTAAAATGCTATATGCTTGAACGCTAAAATTGTCAGAAGTATAAATAAATTATAGCATTTCTATAATTCAATGTAAATCACAAAAGGTTCTTATAGCACGGCTAAGCACGAATATTATCCCTGCTAATACTCTCACAGGAAAGTTTTTTATGCAATTTCAGCATTTTAATTTCAATAGTTTTATCATTTTAGTGAATGTATTCCTGAATTACTACAATATAAGACTGGAAACATTTATAGTTGACCTCAGGCTTTTGTCGAGAATGTTGAAAATTTTGTGTATAAGAGAATGAAAAGACTCCTTCTTGGCAAGAATTACAAAATAATATCCAAGGAGGAGATTTTTTATGTCAACATTATCAAAAGAGCAAGTGAAAGAAATAATTAAGGGCAATAATTTCCAAAGTGTTGCCGATGTAAGTGCATACCTAAGAGATATCTTTAAGGACATTATTCAAGAACTTCTTGAAGCAGAACTTGAAGCTAAATTGGGGTATGGAAAAGATGATGTAGAAAACAAAAATACAGATAATAGCCGAAACGGATATTCACCAAAGACCATAAAAAGTGAATTTGGAGAAGTTGAAATCCAAGTACCAAGGGATCGCAAAGGAGAGTTTAAACCCCAAATTATACCTAAGTATCAGAGGAATGTTTCCGGAATTGAAGAAAAAGTTATTGCTCTGTATGCCAGAGGAATGTCCACCCGGGATATTAGTGA
>NZ_RLII01000030.1 GCF_004102745.1 Acetivibrio mesophilus
CGAGAAGGACACACCCGTTCCCATACCGAACACGGTAGTTAAGCTTCTCAGTGCCGATGATACTTGGATGGAGACGTCCCGGGAAAGTAGGTCGCTGCCAGATTTAATATCAAAGTCCTATGGTTACTCCATAGGGCTTTGTTTTATTTTTGGCCTCACGGGATAATAAATGAAAATGGAACGTAAGTTAGTGAAATTTAATAGGAGGCCACTGTTATGGAAAATCAAAAAAATAGTTTACAAGAAGAAATTCGTGAACTGCAGGAATTGTGCAAACGTATGGAGGAAGAGGAATAACTAGAAATCTTTCAATTGAATCATTCAAAAGGTGCAATGAGATATTGGAAATTATTTTGATGTCCAGTTGGTTTTTATGGATTCAATTTTTAGAGAGATGGATACCGTTGCAGGCTGGACGAAATATGAAATTTTTTTTTATATTGGGACATTTACTATCATTGACGCATTATGGGTGTTTGGGCTTTTTTCAATCTGATAGAGCTCCCAGGCCTTATTAGGAGTGACGGTTTTGATACATATCTTTTAAAGCCAGTGAATTCTCAGTTTTTTGCGTGTGTATGAGGTCTTATGAGTATGAGGTCAGATATGTTTATATGTTGGGGAGAGGCAAAATGGGAGAATCCGCTTCGAATCTAGCTTTGAACATTACCGAATACGGCAGTGAAGCTTCTTGGTGCCGGTCTTTGCTTTATTTATTATATCATTAAAAATTAGAAAGGAATTGAACTTGAACAACTCTATTCGTTGTATTAGAATAGGTATGATGGCTTATTAGCTGTCAATAATATTATTAGAAGACACAATTTATGGAAATTAGGTGCAGATATGAAAAAACAGTCAATGACAAAGGGGTTTGCGGTACTGTCGGCGGCAGGGCTGATAACTAAAGTATTATCGGTGCTTTATATCCCCTTTTTGCTTGCCATTATAGGAGATGAAGGAAATGGTATTTATGCTGCCGCATATCAGGTTTATGTATTTATTTACGTTATTGCCAATTCGGGTATTCCCGTTGCCATAGCAAAGTCTGTATCAGAGCTTACTGCTGTGGGCAACTATAAAGACGCTTTGAGGATTTTTAAAATATCCCGTTTCTTTCTAATTATAATCGGTACTGTCTTATCAGTGCTTATGTTTGTCACAGCCAAGCCATTGGCTGCTATGATTAATTCGGAGAAATCCTATCTTGCAATAGCGGCATTATCTCCAACGCTATTTTTTACTGCGTTGGCATCTGCGTACAAGGGATATTTCCAGGGAATGAGCAATATGACTCCAACCGCAATATCCCAAGTAGTTGAACAGATATTTAACATGATATTTACGGTGCTTTTTGCTGCATTGCTTATAGGCAAAAGCCTTGAAGCAGCGTGCGCCGGTGGTACCGTGGGAACAACTCTAGGAGCGTTGTTTTCCACTATTGTTCTTATATTTATTTACAATAGAAGAAGCGAAGAAATTAATGATTTGAAACAGCATAGGAGCACCGCAAAAAGGTATTCGTATAAGCAACTTGCCAAAAGGGTATTTCATTACAGCTTACCCATTACTGTTTGTGTAGGTGCTCAGTATGCGGGCAACCTTATTGACGTGGCCAATATAAGAGGACGTCTTTTGGCCGGCGGTTATACGCTGGAAATGGCATCGGTCATGCACAGCTACTTATCTAAATACCAACAAATAATGAATGCGCCGATTTCTATAGTTTCGGCTCTTGCGGCCGCGGTACTGCCTTCCATTTCAGGAGCTGCAGCAGAAAAAGACGTGAAGCAGGTTGAGGATAAATCCAACCACGCCTTCAGGCTGTGCATGCTAATAGTAATTCCATCGGCTATAGGGTTGTCAATATTGAGTGGACCTATCTATGCAGTATTAAAATATGGAGAAGGTTCGCACTTGATGCGCTACGGGTCACTGGTACTCATTCTTATGTCCGTTGTTCAAATACAGTCATCGATCTTGCAGGGAGCAGGAAAACTGTATAAGGCAACAATAAATGTAATTCTGGGTATTATCGCAAAGATAATTTTCAATTATATACTTATTGCCAACCCTCAGATAAATATTATGGGTGCAGTGATAGGAAGTATGGTGGGATACGCTTTAACCATTATTCTCAACACAATAACTGTAAGAAAGGAATTGAAAATAAAAATTGACATACTGAAGCAGTCGCTAAAACCGATTATATCATCAGCGGTGATGGGAGCTTTCGTATGGCTTGTATACAAAGGATTGAACTTTGCTTTAGGCTTTATTAAGAGTGCATATGTTGTAAATGCATTATCTGCAGTTATTTCGGTTCTATTGGGGATGGCGATATACTTTTATATAATGATACTGGTTAGGGGAATAACCAAGAAAGATTTTGATGTTTTGCCCGCCAGAATCAAGGGAATGATACCGAAATTCATATTAAATAAAGCCAGATAGATAGAAATAAAGTAAGTTTATTTGAAATTGTGTAAAAGTTTATTAATTGTTTATATATTATTTAGTTGAAATTTATAGCTGGTATGTAAAATAGTAAGTAAGGAAATGTTTCCTCAAATTTTACTAAAAAGGAGAGTTGGTAAATGAAGAAAAAGAAGAATCTAACAATGCTATTAAGTTTTTGTATTGGCGCCGCATTATTTATGTCTACAGCCTTTGCAGATGTTGTTTCTAAAACAGGGTATGATCAGTTAAAGGATGCTATAAAGAAAACAGTGGCAAGCGTTTCAGAGGAATATGACAGCTTTACTATGGAAATGGCTTTATCTATTAAAGATAATGACAAAGTTCTGGTGGCAAACTCCGAAATAGCAAGGTACGATATGGCTAACAGCAGAATGGAAAATATCACAACTTCCGAACTTGCAGGAAGTGAGAAGGAAAGTTTTTATTCCTATAGGGATAATTGGTGCAGTATGTACTATAACAGTAACGACGCAGATACTTATTATGTCAATGAATATGAAAGTGAAGATAAGGACGCTGTAACGCTCAACAATTTCTTTGAGGATGAAGATGCTGAGTATATTGAAAAAATATTCGATGCTTTAATAGGAAATCTTAAGGAGTACGTTATTGTAGGGGAGAATCCGGAAGGAAGCAAGGAATTTTCCGGAAGGTTAAGCGATGGACAGATTCCTGCCTTGGTCAACGCAGTTACGGCATATGCTGCAAAGCAGTCGGTATTTGATAGAACAGTGGGATACAATGAATTTGATATGCCATCCCTCAAAAATGATGTATTTGTGAAGGAAATTAGTGGAAGAGCTAATGTGAATGCGGATGGAATAATTGAAAACCTGTTTGGAGAGTTTATACTCGCTGGAAGCGAGAAAGATGGAACAAAGCATGAGTTGAAGGTTGAACTGGTGTTCAAGGTCTACAACATAAACTCTACTGCAGTGGTAAAGCCTGACTTGACAGGTAAGAAAGTAGAAAAGAGTATCGTACACACTACTCCTTATGGCTATGTTTCAGAAAAGTATCTTGGCAAATGGAAGAATGATATTATTATCGAAGAAAATGATAGATTCGTCAAGATAGGTGAGAGAGTTATAGAAATTACAGGCATTAATGACGATTATGTTTATGGAACATACACCGAGATCTACAAAGAAGAATATGCGCATTACGGTAGTGACTCGAAAAAATACAGCTTGAAGGTAGATATGTATGATAATAAAGGTGAGCTTGAAGTTACTGATGATTTAGGAAATGTAATTGTTGGCTACATGTATTTGGATATGGGAAGAATTGAATGCTACATTCCAAGTGAAAACCCTGCAGAGGATGGAATTGTATTCAATTCGTCGGATGATATTATATACAATTCATCTTTCTATAAGGTTTTTGAAGAGTAAGAAGCTCTAACACTGATGCATTAAGGATTTATTTTAAACTGACAGCGGATTTTCCGCTGTCGGTTTAATAAATTATTTTATTTATGGGAGGGTTCAATGGAAACTGTACTTGAAATAAGCGGACTTACCAAATTATATAAGAATGGAAGAGGAATTTTCGATATTAATCTTAACATATACAAAGGAGATGTGTTTGGATTCCTTGGCCCCAATGGTGCGGGAAAGACTACGGCTATGAAGATTATGACGGGTCTCATGCTCCCGGACAGCGGAGATGTGAAGATTTTTGGACACAGTGTCCTGACCGAATTTGAAAAGGCCATGAACAAGGTTGGCTGCATAATTGAGACTGCAGAGTCCTATCCATATCTTTCACCCTATGAGAATCTAAAGCTTTTTGCTAGGTTCTATGACGACATCGACAATAGTAGAATTGATGAAGTCCTCGAGCTTACCGGCATTCTTAAGTTCAAAAACGAAAAGGTGAAGAATTTCTCCCTTGGTATGAAGCAGAGGCTGGGGATAGCTGCAGCAATTTTGTCCAAGCCGGAATTGATAATATTGGACGAACCGTTAAACGGTCTCGATGTAGAAGGTATGATAGAAATGAGAAAGCTTATTAAGATGCTTGCAGAGAATGAAAGGACTACTTTTTTTATTTCGAGCCATCTTATTCATGATGTGGAGCTTACATGTAACAGGATTGGAATATTGTATAACGGCAAGGTGGTCAATGTAGACACAACCGAAAATATCCTTAAGAACTTTGCTTCACTGGAAAACTATTTTGTAAGCGAGGTAGGTAAAAATGGGAACGTTTAAAGCCGCATTTATAAATGAAGTAGAGAAAATATACAGAAAAAAGAAGGTTGTTGTAGCTGCTATACTGTCACTTCTTGCCATAGTTATGGGGCAGTTGTTGGTTACTGGAGTAAATAAGGGGTTTGGATTGATAACTGCCAGCAGTACGCAATTTCCGATACTGGTACTATCACTGTTGGTCAATACCATATTGCCTTTATTTACAGCCCTTGTTGCCATAGACGTGTTTTCCGGTGAGTTTTCTCACAACACAATGAAAATTACATTGACTAGACCGGTTTCAAGGGTGAAGCTGTATACGGCTAAGATTTCTGCTATTGCTTTTTTTGTTCTTGCAAATCTGTTGATGGTAATGTTACTATCCTTGGCAGTGGGGTTTATATTTAACTCAGTATCATTATCTGTGTTCGGAATTTTGAGGATAGTTCTATCCTATATTGTTACGTTAATACCTGTAATGAGCTTTGCTCTTATTATTGTATTTTTATCAAATGTATTAAAAAGCGGGACAACAGTATTCTTTTTATCGATAATTCTATTCATAGCTTTTAATGCACTTTCCTTAGTCTTTCCAAGGTACGCAAACATTTTTATAACATCAATGTTTGACTGGTATATTTTGTGGAATGTTGATACTATACCATTGGGTAAGCTTATACGAGAGTTTTTTATCATGGCAGGATATGTTATAATGTTTTATACGGCAGGATATTATATGTTTGATAAAAAAGACTTATAAAAAGGTGAAATGAGATTATGGATTTAAAAAAACGCCTTATTTTTTCGAATGCTGCAATTATTGTTATTCCTCTTGTGATAACATTTGTGGCATCTTTTATTTTTATGTTTGTTTTTGCAAGAATACATGATGTTGATATCAGCTATAATAACGTAAAAAAGCTCACTCAGATACAATACGAGTTTTTTAAAGCCGATGGAAGTGTACTGAAAAATTCCCCGGAAATAATTCTGGAAAAAGATTATCAGGAGTATATTTCGACAAGGCTTGACAGCATAGAAGCTGATATTGTGGTGCTTAAGGGGCAAGAACGGGTTTTTGAAACCCGCTCAATTGGCCCTATCGAATTGGAAAGATGTCTTCAAAAGACTGGTGATAACTTGTTTAACAATATCGTTGAAATCCAAGGGGAAACCTATATGGTAAAAGTGATTCCTGTGAATTTTAAGAATGGTGAGAGCGGAAAAATAGTTTTGCTTGCTCCTGCTATGAATGATTGGATGACAACAGAGAAGTTACTGATATTTTCAATCATGATATTTGTTACCAGCTTTACAATAACCAATGTGGTGATTATTTTTACTTTTTCAAAGAAAGTTATAAATCCCCTAAGAAAGCTTCAGGCTGCTGCGGGAAAAATAAGTCAAGGCAATCTTGACTTTGAAATTATTGAGGATGGAGATGCCCAAATAAGAGAACTGTGCCGCTCTTTTGAGAAAATGAGACTGAAGCTTGTGGAAGCCAGTTACACACAGAAAAAGTACGATGATAGCAGAAAAGTGCTTTTTTCAAGTATATCCCATGATCTTAAAACCCCAATAACATCAATAAAAGGATATGTTGAGGGTATATTGGATGGTGTGGCCAATACTCCTCAGAAGGTGGATAAGTACTTAAAAACAGTTCATTCCAAGGCGGTTCATATGGACAGGATGATCGATGACCTTCTTTTGTATTCAAGACTGGATATGAATAAAGTTTCGTTTAATATTGAAAAGACAGATGTATTAAAGTACTTTGAGGATTGCATATATGAGATAGATATTGAACTTGAGAAGTCCAATATTAAGATTGCTCTTTATGACCAACTAAAGGGAAAACGTTATATAATGATAGATCGGGATCAGATACGAAGAGTGATAATAAATATAATTGACAACTCAAGAAAGTATATGGATAAGGAACAGGGGAAAATAGATATCTTTTTGAGGGAGGCGACATCCCATGTTGTAATAGAGCTAAAAGACAATGGTGCGGGAATCAGTGAAAGTGACTTGCCCTATATTTTTGATAGATTTTACCGAGCTGATTCTGCAAGGGATACTATGAATGGAAGTGGACTGGGGCTTGCCATTGCGAAACAGATAATAGAGGGACATGGAGGAAAAATATGGGCAGTTAGCCGCAAGGGTGAAGGCACAAGTGTGATGATTTCCCTAAAAAAATATGAAGACTGAAGGAGGTAAGGTATTGTGAGAAAGATTCTTATTGTTGAAGATGATGAAAGTATAGGAGAGCTTTTACGGGATTATCTTGAAATTAATGGATTTTATGTAGATATATGCATGAATGGAGTTGAAGGCTTAAACAGTATTAAAGATGGAGAGTATGACCTTCTGATACTTGATATTATGCTGCCCGGTATGAGTGGATATGAAATATTGAAGAGAATTCGTGATGATAAAGACATTCCAGTGCTTATCGTGTCGGCAAAGAAGGAGGAATTTGATAAAATCCATGGCTTAAAACTAGGAGCTGATGATTATATTACAAAGCCCTTTAGTCCTGGAGAACTGGTGGCAAGGGTAAATGCTCATATAGCAAAATATGAAAGGCTCAAAAGCAAATATGGAAATAATAATACTGCTTCTATTACGATAAGGGGACTTGAAATTCAAAAGGATTCAAGGAGGGTATTCGTAAACGGAAAGGAAGTAAACTTGGCACAGAAGGAATTTGATATTCTTCTGTTTTTGGCCCAGAATCCCAACAGGGTTTTCTCCAGGGAGGAGCTTTTTGATAGGGTATGGGGATTGGATGCCTTAGGAGATGCTGCAACAGTGACTGTTCATATTGGTAGAATCAGGGATAAAATAGAGTCTGAACCTTCAAATCCTCAGTATATTGAGACTGTTTGGGGAGCAGGGTATAGATTGAGAACATAAATTTTATCCTAGTTTCGAATAATATTTTGTACTGTTTTACCGCCCCGATTTGTTGTATAATGTACTTATAGATCAAAAAAAGAGAGAATAGCCGGATAATTATTTAGAAATGTTGTATTTTGATTTAGGGGAGTAGGTAGTATGTTAAAATCTAAGAAAATTTATTTCAGCACCCATGAAAAAATGTGTCAGTATAGGTTAAATCGTGAAATGTACGACCTAGTTAAAAGTCTCGACAAGCAATACAAAAGAATAGCAGTTGTAGGTATAGGTACAGACCGTTCTACCGGAGACAGCTATGGGCCGTTGGTTGGCTATATGCTTTCAAAGTCCCAAATATACGATTTTGATGTTTACGGTACAATTATTGAGCCTGTACATGCGTTGAACCTTAAGGAAACAATGGACAAAATCGACACTTCGAATACGCTTGTTATTGCTGTTGATGCATCTATAGGAAGAATTGATCATATCGGGCACATTGGACTATGCAATGAGCCGATAAAGCCCGGAAGCGGAGTGGGCAAGGATTTGCCTCCTGTCGGTGACATATCATTATCAGGTATTGTGGCATTTGGGGGCATTGCACCTCATGTTATGCTACAGAATACAAGTCTTGGATTGGTTTATAAGATGGCTGAGATAACCAGCAATGCGATAAAGTATGTTCTATATAAACAGCAGTTGGAGCCGCAAAGAAATGCAAAATTAAATACCTTTGCTACTGCTTGAGAATCATAGATTAAAATTTCAGAAATTTATGAAAGTATGGTTTGCTGCACAGTAGTTCTTTCGATTCGAAAGGGACTGTGCTTTTTCATGCTAAAATTCTCGCACCTCTTACCATATTTTAGATCTTCATATTAATGGATGTATTAAAAGAGTCTATTTTAAAAAAAATAATATTGAAGTTCATAAACTACAAAATCGGGAGGAAGCACTATGAAAGTTGAGAAAATGAATCGGCCTAATGAGGGAGTAAAGTGTGTTGTAAACACATGCCATTATTATATGAACGGTGACTATTGCGCTGCAGAGAAGATTGAAGTTCAACCAAGAAACGCAAGCGATTCAGAACAAACAGATTGCGCAACATTTATTCCAAGTGCTCAAGGATAATAGAAGTTTATAACTGATTTAATGCCTGCCGGCAAGGTCAAAAGACTGAGCCTGGCAGGCTCAAAAAAATTTACTTCGAAACAGAACATAAACAACAAGAAATCGAGAAATCGGGAGGTAATGTATTAAAATTAATTTTAATCAGGTATATGGGGTTAAATTACAATTAGAGAATTTGTACAAAACATAGTAGTATATTTATAGAACATATGTTCGATATTTGCCGAGCAAATAAGAAATGTACCTAATGGTTTCAGCGGTAAAGGGGGATTGGCAATGGCATCGGGAGATTTATTTAAGGATTATCCATATATTCTTAGGACTTTGCGGGAGCTAAACTGTGAGCTCAATCAAATAAAGAAAAGCAAAGAACTGATGGAGGATACCTTGCAATATTTCGCAAAATCAGAAAAGGATGAGTCTTCATTGGACCCTACATTACAAGCTGTTGAAAAGGTTCTTCACAGATATGAGAACAACATATCCTACATAACTGAAAGAATAAATGAGCTTAAGGAGATGAAAAATAAAATTGATCGCGCCCTTTAATGATTTTACTATATAAGGGTTGAGTCTGGAAGACAGCACTCAACCCTTTCTATATTTAGCCTCTTAGAGTGAAATGAAAGAGGCAAAAGAAAAGGGGCTCGATGCCCCAAGTTTTTATTTGGTCTCTTGCAGTGAAATGAAAGAGGCAAAAGCCAAGGGATTCGATGTCCCGAGCTGTTACTTTTTTTCTTCGAATTCTGATATGTATTTAGGGTAGAATCTTCTGCCATATTGTTTCAGCCGACGCTAGCTCCAAACCGGTATCCCTATCCCATATTCTGTGAAAAATCCTCAGTCCTTGGGTATAGTCCCGGTCAATTGCACAGTCCGATTTTATGATTGTACCCAAAGACGCTTCCTTCCTGTAGATGATCTGCACAGAGGTCACCTTGTAGTTGTCATATATCTCCTGGGGTACGGTTTCCATAATCCATTCAACGTATTTCTTATTATTGACGTGATTGTTTGTATCTATATCACTTCTTTTAATGGAAAATTCTTCGGTATATTCGGATTCAAAATCAAAGTCAAGATCAGTAAAAGGTTGCTCAAAGGCTCTTGTTTCCTCTATACCATAAGCATCTCCCATTTCGGCAGGGATTCTCATAGGCCTTCTTTTTTTAATATTGAAATATATCCATATGGATGCTGCCTTTACAATAGTTTTTCCACTGCTATCCAATATCGCAAATTCTCTGTTGCCGTAAAACCGTTCGAAGGAAGAGGGCCATGTCTCAACAGTAATTTCTTCTCCAAGCTTGGGGAATCTATCGATTTTAAGTGACCATCGGTTCAATACCCAGCCGGAATCGGCAGCCATTAACTCGTTGACCCCGTATCCTGCAAAGGCCGAGTGGGATATTGCGGAATCCTCCAGATAGTTTAGCAGGGACAGAAGAGTTGCTTCCTGCAATGTATTGATTTCGTAGTAATGTACTTCAAACTTCTTTGAAAATCTTTTCTTCGGCATTTTCATCATTCCCTTGAAATTATTGTTGTTTACTATTATTATTATATATACGTGTCTGGAAAAAACAAAGCATTCTTATGTAAAAAGTTGTTTTTTGCTTAAAATTATTCCTAATTGCTTAATTATTATATCTGCTTTATAGCAAAATAGGGTGGTGTGTTTTATTTGGAAAAAGTAAAAGCGGTTATATTCGATATGGACGGGCTGATGATTGACACTGAACGTCTGTATTTTGATGTTGAAAGGCTGATAGCTCGGAATTTTGGAAAAGAGGTAGAGGATCAAACTCTGTGGAAGATGATGGGGAGAAAACCTTTAGAGGCTATAACTATTTTTGCAAAAGATCTGGGGCTTGATATTTCACCGGAGGAGCTATTGAACATCAGGGATGATTTGTTTGTTAAGAAGCTTATAAATGAAGTTGAAGCATTGCCCGGTCTTTTTGAGATTTTGAATGTAATCAGAGGAAAGATGAAAGTGGCTATAGCTACAGGTTCTCCGAAGAAGTTTCTTGAAATAGTACTGGATAAGCTGAAAATAGAAGACTATTTTGATGTTTTTGTGACTTCGGATGAGATTGAAAAGGGAAAGCCCGATCCCGAGATTTATATTATGGCAGCAAAGAGGCTGGAAGTCATACCGGCGGAGTGCATTGTTCTTGAAGATTCAAGCAATGGTGCTCTCGCAGCAGTTAGGGCAGGTTGCTATACAATTGCGGTACCGTCGGCATATACCAACAGGCAGGATTTTAGCTTCGTGAATTATATTGCCCGTGATTTAAAGGATGCTGCTGAAAAAATCAATGAATTTCTTGGGTAGTGAATAGTATTGAAATTTGAAGGGATAGTTTGTGATGGTAAAAAAGTTTCAAGGCTTAATGCTTATTAGTGATCTTGATGGGACTTTGCTCAACAGCAAGTTGGAGGTAAGTGAAGAAAATATAAAAGCAATTTCGTATTTTGTAGACAACGGGGGAGTATTTACTATTGCAACAGGCAGAATGGAGCTTGGAGTAAGAAAATACTTGAAGAATCTGCCGGTAAATGCTCCTGTGATTTTATATAATGGAGCGCTCATATATGATTTTAATAAGGAGAAGGGGCTCTGGACCTGTGACTTTAAAGAGGATATAAGCGGTTTGTTGAAAGAACTTTTGGATAAATTCCCTTATCTGGGCATTGAAATATTTCCGGGGGGTGACAGTGTATATTTGCTGCGTGAGAATGAAGAGACCCAAAAGCACAGCAAAAAAGAGGGCTTTATACCTTTGGTGATTTCTCCAGACGAAATACCCAAAGCATTTTATAAGGTCATACTTACGACCAATCCGGACAGACTCCCCGAGGTTGAGGAGTTTTTAAAGGTCAGACAGAAGGGGTTTAGAACAGTGTATTCCGAGAAACAGTTTCTGGAGATTCTCGACAAAAGTACTTCAAAAGGTGCGGCATTGGGCGTGGTTGCAAAAATGATGGGAATTGAAGAGCATAAGGTAATTTCGATTGGTGACAATCAAAATGATATGGAAATGATTAAAGCATCGGGAACGGGGTTTGCTGTTGAAAATGCACATCCCGAGCTGATAGCAGTTGCAGATCGTGTCTGTGTTCATCATGATAAACATGCAGCCCGTTATGTGGTTGAATGGATTAAAGAAAATTTTAAATAAAATTTGGAACCAATCTTTACAAACTCCGTCTAATACAAAAAACACAAATAAACGGAGGGAATTACATGAAAATGAATATTATATCAAAAAATACAAGTAATGTAGTGTGGATTATAGTTGCGTTTTTCTTGATGGCAGGATTGTTATCCTCCTGCGGCGGCGAATCATCAACTGCAGATTATGCCAATTCACTGATGCTAAATAAAAACTCCGGAGCTGAGTATTCGGGAACAGTAGGCATCCAGTATGATGGTGGAATGGATATCGACATTGGTCAAATCGAGCACAATACCGAAGACTATAATGTTATTAACGAGAATATATTCCTTGATACTAATAACAACCCCCTGTCAACCTTTTCGGTAGATGTCGATACGGCATCCTACAGCAATATAAGGCGCTTCCTTAATTCTTCGCGCAAACCGCCGATAGATGCAGTGAGAATCGAAGAAATGATTAATTATTTTACATATGACTATCCTGACGCCGACGGTGACGATCCGTTCAGCATAACCACTGAGATTGGACAGTGTCCGTGGAACCCCGAGAATAATCTCATGCTTGTAGGGCTTCAGGCGAAGAAGCTTTCCACAGAAGAGTTGCCTCCGAGCAATCTGGTCTTTCTGCTGGATGTTTCAGGTTCAATGAATGAGCCTAATAAGCTTCCCCTTTTAAAATCAGCCTTTAAGCTTCTTATAGACGAATTGGATGAGGATGATAGGGTATCAATTGTGGTTTATGCAGGTGCAGCAGGACGGGTTCTTGATTCAACTCCCGGAAATGAAAAGGATAAGATTCTTGATGCTTTAATGGGGCTGGAAGCGGGAGGTTCGACAGCAGGAGCAGAGGGTATAAAGCTTGCTTACAATATAGCAAAGGAAAACTTTATTGAGTCGGGCAACAATCGTGTTATTCTGGCTACAGATGGCGATTTTAATGTTGGTGTGAGCAGTGAGGCTGAGCTTGTCCGATTGATTGAAAAGAAAAGGGATGAAGGTGTGTTCCTAACAGTTCTTGGCTTCGGAACTGGCAATTACAAGGATTCAAAGATGGAAAGTCTTGCAGACAAAGGCAATGGGAACTATGCCTATATAGATAATATTAACGAAGCCAGGAAGGTACTTGTAAATGAAATGGGTGCCACTCTAAACACAGTTGCTAAGGATGTAAAAATTCAGGTGGAGTTTAACCCTGCAAAGGTAAAGGCTTATAGGTTAATTGGATATGAAAACAGACTTTTAAGAGACGAGGATTTTAATGACGACACAGTCGATGCAGGAGAAATAGGTGCGGGACACTCGGTGACTGCAATTTATGAGGTTGTTCCGGTAGGTTCGGAATTTGAGGTTCCGACGGTTGATGAGCTAAAGTATCAGAAGTCTCAACTTGTAGACAGCAATGAAATTTCTACAGTGAAGGTAAGATATAAGAATCCTAAATCCATTACAAGTAAATTGCTCTCTAAAACTGTATTAGAGGAAGATGTGGGAAAGACATCGGAAAACCTAAATTTTGCAGCTGCTGTTGCGGAATTCGGTATGCTTCTTAGAGAATCAAAGTATAAAGGCAATTCTTCCTATGACCATGTTTTACAGGTTGCAAAGCAATATGCCGATAGTGATGATGAGGGATACAGAAATGAATTTGTAGAGCTTATTGAAAAAGCAAAAAGTATTGACTAATACAGAAGCAATTAATATGAAAGCTGCCTTGAAGTAAATTCGAGGCAGCTTTTTTGTACATACCTTTAAGCCGTATTAATAAGATTATTAGTTTAAAAAAGTACAATGTTTTGGTAGAATATAATTGTAAAAACATTTGAACTATTTTATCAATTCTGTATAAAGGATGACTTTATTTATGAATATTAATATACCGGTACTTATAAAAATGGCATGTAATCCTTCGCTCATTAAAAAAGCTTGGCAAATTCATGGGCTGTTGTCGGAAAATGAGGAGTACAAGCTGGGGAATCTTATAAGGAGCATACACTACGTATTGAGAAATGAAAGGATTTTACAGCACCAGGATACATTTGTGCTTAGTTCTTTTATTCCGCCTATAAATACTAGAGCTTTTAACAGTTTGTTTGAGGGTATACCGGGAAGTGGGAGTAATCTTTTTGAAAACCTGGCAAAGGGTAAAAGAAAGTCTCCGGTTTCGGTAAATATTGATGTTACATCAAGATACCCGAATAGCAGAGATTCAAATGACGATAGTAGTTCCGACGATGGAAAAAAAGAGTTTATCAATGGTATGAAAAAAGAAAGCCTTGTATATTTGATAAATGAGATACAGGATATGGGAGTAGGGATTATAGGGCTTACCGGCGGAGAGCCTTTGCTAAGAAATGATCTTGAGGAAATCATTCAAAATATTGATGATAGAAGTGTGGCTTATGTGTATTCAACAGGATATGGCTTGACATCTCAGCGGGCGAGGGAGCTGAAATCAGCAGGGCTATATGGAATGGTAATAGATTTTCAATCCATGAAAGAGAACGAGCATAATGAAAAAATGGGATTCAATGGGGCTTATTATTATGCCATAAATGCAATTGAAAACTCAAAAAAAGCGGATCTTTATACGGTTTCAAGGACTCTCTGCAGTAGAGAACTTTTAAAGGAAGGAAAGATAAAGGAATTAATAAAGTTTCTTGGGGAAAATGGAGTTGATGAGGTAAGGTTGATGGAGCCGAAGCCCTTTGGAAGAAGCGGGAGAATAAGTCAGGATGAATTGCTTACTGAGGATGAGCGAAGGGAGCTGATTGAACTGCATATATTGTATAACAAAGATGCGAGTTTTCCGAAAGTATCGGTTTGTTCATACTTTGAATCCCAAGAAATGTTTGGTTGCGGAGCGGCTGGATATTATTCGTTTATTGACGGACGTGGAGACTTATATCCCTGCGACTTTATACCCTTTAACTTTGGCAATGTTTTTGAGACACCGGTAAAGGCATTGTGGAAAAAGATGTATAGAAGTTTTGAGGAGCCGACAGGACATTGCTGTTCACAAACCTATTTCAATCAGAGGGAACATGACAAATTTCTACAATATCCACAAAGAGTGAAGACTTTGCCGGAAAACTGCAAATTGTGTAATGGACAAGTTCTTCCAGGGTTTTACAAGATTCTCAAAGGAGACAGAATATAGAGTAAATACTAAAGTAATTATGATTTTGTAATAATACTTAAGATTGAGTAAATATTATTTTTTAAAAATGCCCCCCAAAATCTGTTTATATAACGAATATATATTACATAGGTGTGAAAGGTCCGCTTGCTGAAAATAAAAACTGTTGATAGTTAGTGAATGTAATTGGTTTAGTAGCTTAATGAGTCAGGATTGGCATACAGGAAAGCAGCTCTTTATCAGAAGAACGATTGTAACTTGTATGTAGTTTCAAAACAGAGGGGGCTTTATTTCGAAAACTTATTGAAACTAAATTGAATTTAATATATAATGATATTAAAACACCATTATTTTTTTGTTAATAACAATGTATTTGGGATTTGAGAGGCAAATCTCTATCAGTTTAGCGTCTTAGTGTCTCTGTATTCAGTTCATTTTCTCAGCAGTTAAGATTTTATTCTAAATTCTTATTTGACCGCCTCTAACATTTCCCAAGAATACAGAGTTTTATATATAATCAAGTTTCAAATAGGGAGGAGTTTGTACAGGGATTAACCACATCTATTTATAATTTAATTCTTATTTAGAATAAGAAGGATGTACTAGAGAGTATTTATTAATTTCAGTATTTCAATGAATTAGTGTATTTAATAACTTATTTGTATTGATGATGTAAAGGTCAAAGCGTATACATAGAATCATCTGTTCCAATGAATTGTAAGAAAACAAATCCTATTTATCCACAAATTCTCTGGTATTTATTAAAACTGAAAATTGGATATGAAAATGTTAATATTGTCTATTAATATTAATACTATTTTTTGTTATTGTCTTATTTGGTTTGTATATAAGGTATTTGATTTCAAATGCCTTTAGAGATCTTTTTTAAGATCATATAAAATTATTAATTTTTTGGGAGGAATGGTAGATGAAAAAAGTCATCAGTATGATCGTAGTTGTGGCCATGCTGACAACGCTTTTTGCTGGTATGATACCGCAAAAAGCGACGGCAGCAAGCACAATGACAGTCGAGATTGGCAAAGTTACAGGGGCTGTTGGATCGACAGTAGAGATACCTGTAACACTAAGCGGAGTTCCATCAAAAGGGATAGTTAATGGTGACTTCGTATTAGGTTATGACCGAAAGGTGTTAGAAGTAACATCGGTAACAGCAGGGGATATAGTAATCAATGCTAGAAACAGCTTTGATGGTGAGATCTACTCAGATGCTGGAGAAATTGCATTCCTGTATTCAGAAGATACTGGAAGAGGAACAGAAGCAATTAAGCAAAATGGAGTATTTGCAGTAATAACAGCTACTGTCAAATCAGCTTCTCCGGCACCAATAACTTTGAAAGAATTCGGTGCATTTGCAGACAACGATTTGGCCGATATTAGTACAATATTTATTGAAGGTGGAGTAAACCTTGGCGGTTCAACACCAACACCAAAGCCAACGGTTAAACCAAATGGTTTCACAGTAGAAATTGGCAAAGTTAAAGGTGCAGTTGGAGCAACAGTTGAGATACCTGTATACTTCAGTGGAGTACCTTCAAAGGGATTGGTAAACGCTGACTTTACATTAAAGTATGATCCTAAAGTATTGACAATTGAAGATGTTGTAGCTGGAGACATAGTAATCAATGCTAGAAACAGCTTTGATGCAGAGATCTACTCAAGTGCTGGAGAAATCGCATTCCTGTATTCAGAAGATACTGGAAGAGGAACAGAAGCAATAAAACAAGATGGAGTATTTGCTATAATAACAGCAACTGTAAAGACAAGTGGTTCAGGAGCTATTACTTGTACTGAAGTAGGTGGATTTGCAGATAATGATTTAGTTGAACATGACGTAACATTTATAAGCGGTGGTGTAAACGTTGGAGATGTAGTCGCAACACCAACACCAACACCAACTAAGGGAGCATCAACACCAACACCAACCAAAAAGCCAACGGCTCCTCCAAGTGGTTTGGTAGTAGAAATTAGCAAAGTTACAGCAGCAGTTG
Organism: Acetivibrio mesophilus; assembly: GCF_004102745.1. Taxonomy (GTDB): domain Bacteria; phylum Bacillota; class Clostridia; order Acetivibrionales; family Acetivibrionaceae; genus Hungateiclostridium; species Hungateiclostridium mesophilum. The sequence goes on from NZ_RLII01000030.1 coordinate 17,050, forward strand.
GAGCAACAGTTGAGATACCTGTATACTTCAGTGGAGTACCTTCAAAGGGATTGGTAAACGCTGACTTTACATTAAAGTATGATCCTAAAGTATTGACAATTGAAGATGTTGTAGCTGGAGACATAGTAATCAATGCTAGAAACAGCTTTGATGCAGAGATCTACTCAAGTGCTGGAGAAATCGCATTCCTGTATTCAGAAGATACTGGAAGAGGAACAGAAGCAATAAAACAAGATGGAGTATTTGCTATAATAACAGCAACTGTAAAGACAAGTGGTTCAGGAGCTATTACTTGTACTGAAGTAGGTGGATTTGCAGATAATGATTTAGTTGAACATGACGTAACATTTATAAGCGGTGGTGTAAACGTTGGAGATGTAGTCGCAACACCAACACCAACTAAGGGAGCAACAACACCATCACCAAAGCCAACGCTTAAACCAGGTAGTTTGACAGTAGAAATTGGCAAAGTTACAGCAGCAGTTGGAGCAACAGTTGAGATACCTGTATACTTCAGCGGAGTACCTTCAAAAGGATTGGTAAACGCTGACTTTACATTAAAGTATGATCCGAAAGTATTGACAATAGAAGAAGTTGTAGCCGGAGATATAGTAATCAATGCTAGAAACAGCTTTGATGCTGAGATTTACTCAGATGTTGGAGAAATCGCATTCCTGTATTCAGAGGATACTGGAAGAGGAACAGAAGCAATAAAACAAGATGGCGTATTTGCAATAATAAGAGCAACTGTAAAGACAAGTGCTCCAGGGTTTATTACATGCACTGAAGTAGGTGGATTTGCAGATAATGATTTAACTGAACAAGACGTAACATTTATAAGCGGTGGTGTAAACGTTGGAAATGCTACCCCAACACCAACTAAGGGAGCAACACCAACACCAACTAAGCCAGCAACACCGACACCAACTAAGCCAGCAACACCGACGCCAACTAAGCCAGTAGCGTCAGGTAACTTGAAAATTGAATTCTACAACAGTAATCCTGCTGATTCATCTAACTCAATAAATCCGCAGTTCAAGATTACTAATAATGGAAGCAGTGCAGTAGACCTGTCCAAGCTTACATTAAGATACTACTATACAATAGATGGACAAAAGGATCAGACATTCTGGTGTGACCACGCTGCAATTATCGGCAGCAATGGTAGCTATAACGGATTTACTGCAAATGTTAAAGCAACATTTGTAAAAATGAGTTCTTCAACAAATAACGCAGATACATACCTTGAAATAAGCTTTACAGGTGGAAGCCTTGAAGCAGGTGCAAATCTTCAGATACAGGGTAGATTTGCAAAGAATGATTGGTCTAACTATACACAGTCAAATGACTACTCATTCAAGGCAGGTTCACAGTATGTTGAATGGGATCAAGTAACAGCATACTTAAATGGTTCGCTTATATGGGGTAAAGAGCCAGGTGGCACAGTTGCAACACCTACACCAACTAAGGGAGCAACAGCAACACCTACACCAACTAAGAAAGCGACACCGACACCAACTAAGCCAATAGATCCAAATGCATTGAAGGTTACTATAGATACTGTAAGTGGCAAAGCTGGAAGTACAGTACAAATACCAGTGAGCTTCAGTGGAGTACCTTCAAAAGGATTGGTAAACTGTGACTTTACATTAAAGTATGATCCGAAAGTATTGACAATAGAAGAAGTTGTAGCTGGAGACATAGTAATCAATGCTAGAAACAGCTTTGATGCTGAGATTTACTCAGATGTTGGAGAAATCGCATTCCTGTATTCAGAGGATACTGGAAGAGGAACAGAAGCAATAAAGGCTAATGGAGTATTTGCAATAATAACTGCAACTATAAAGGCAGGAGCACCTAACGGATTAAGTGAAATAAAGGTAACAGAAGTAGGTGGCTTTGCAGACAATGACTTGGTTGAACATGAACCTTACTTTACTAATGGTGGAGTAGTTGTAGGTGGCGTAATAACATCTCCAACACCAACAGTAAAACCAACAATTGATCCGAACAAATTTGCAGTTACTATAGAGACTGTAAGTGGCAAAGCTGGAAGCACAGTACAAATACCGGTGAAATTCAGTGGAGTACCTTCAAAAGGATTGGTAAACGCTGACTTTACATTAAAGTATGACCCGAAAGTATTGACAATAGAAGAAGTTGTAGCTGGAGACATAGTAATCAATGCTAGAAACAGCTTTGATGCTGAGATCTACTCAGATGTTGGAGAAATCGCATTCCTGTATTCAGAGGATACTGGAAGAGGAACAGAAGCAATTAAGGAAGATGGAGTATTTGCTATAATAACAGCAACTATAAAGGCAGGAGCACCTAACGGATTAAGTGAAATAAAGGCAACAGAAATCGGTGGTTTTGCAGACAATGACTTGGTTGAACATGAACCTCAGATTGTTAATGGTGGAGTAGTTGTAGGTGGCGTAATAACATCTCCAACACCAACAGTAAAACCAACAATTGATCCGAACAAATTCGCAGTTACTATAGAGACTGTAAGTGGTAAAGCTGGAAGCACAGTACAAATACCGGTGAACTTCAGTGGAGTACCTTCAAAAGGATTGGTAAACGCTGACTTTACATTAAAGTATGACCCGAAAGTATTGACAATAGAAGAAGTTGTAGCCGGAGATATAGTAATCAATGCTAGAAATAGCTTTGATGCTGAGATCTACTCAGATGTTGGAGAAATTGCATTCCTGTATTCAGAGGATACTGGAAGAGGAACAGAAGCAATAAAGGCTGATGGAGTATTTGCTATAATAACAGCAACTATAAAGGCAGGAGCACCTAACGGATTAAGTGAAATAAAGGCAACAGAAATCGGTGGTTTTGCAGACAATGACTTGGTTGAACATGAACCTCAGATTGTTAATGGTGGAGTAGTTGTAGGTGATGTAGTAGTATCTCCAACACCAACAGTAAAACCAACATCAACAGTAAAACCAACAATTGATCCGAACAAATTCGCAGTTACTATAGAGACTGTGACTGGTAAAGCTGGAAGCACAGTACAAATACCGGTGAACTTCAGTGGAGTACCTTCAAAAGGATTGGTAAACGCTGACTTTACATTAAAGTATGACCCGAAAGTATTGACAATAGAAGAAGTTGTAGCCGGAGATATAGTAATCAATGCTAGAAACAGCTTTGATGCTGAGATCTACTCAGATGCTGGAGAAATCGCATTCCTGTATTCAGAGGATACTGGAAGAGGAACAGAAGCAATAAAGGCTGATGGAGTATTTGCGATAATAACAGCAACTATAAAGACAGGAGCACCTAACGGATTAAGTGAAATAAAGGCAATAGAAATCGGTGGTTTTGCAGACAATGACTTGGTTGAACATGAACCTCAGATTGTTAATGGTGGAGTAGTTGTAGGTGATGTGGTAGTATCCCCAACACCAACAGAAACAGTAGAGCCTACACCAAAGCCAACAGAAACAGTAGAACCGACAATAAATCCGGATGTAATGACAGTTAAGATAGGCAAAGTACAGGGAAGACCTGGAGAGACAGTTGAAATACCGATGAACTTGTTCGGTGTACCAGAAGCAGGAATAGTAAATGGTGACTTCTCATTGAAGTATGATCCGAGCGTATTGACTATAGAAGATGTTGTAGCTGGAGACATAGTAATCAATGCTAGAAACAGCTTTGATGCTCAGATCTATCCAGAGGATGCATCAATCGCATTCCTGTATGCAGAGGATACCGGAAGAGGAACAGAAGCAATTAAGAAAGATGGACTATTTGCAACAATAATAGCAACCATAAATGCAGGAGCACCTGACGGATTAAGTGTAATTGAACTTGAAACATTCGGTTCATTTGCAGATAATGATCTGGTTGAAATCGAGACTGAGTTTATTAACGGTGGAGTACTTGTTAGCAGTCAAGTTGAATCCGGATATAAAGTATCAGGATACATTCTCCCAGACTTTAGCTTCAAAGCAACTAATGGACCAATTGTAAAAGCTGGATTCAAAGTTGAAGTAGTAGGAACAGACTTGTACGCTGTAACTGATGCTGACGGATACTTTGAAATAGCTGAGGTACCGGAAAGTGCAATTGGCTATACATTGAAGATTTCAAGAGCTAACTACTTAGACAGAGAAATCGCAAATGTTATAGTTTCTGGTGATACTGAGGTTTCAACTTCATCAGATCCGATTATGATGTGGGCAGGAGATATTGTTAAAGACAATGCTATAAACATGAAAGACGTTATGGAAATCTTCAAGAGCTTTAACACTACTCCAGATGATGCGCTCTATAATGTAAATGCTGACCTTAACAGAAACGACGCAGTTAATATGGAAGACGTAATGATTATTATGAAACACTTTGACACTACACCAGCTGATTACAACAACTAACATACACAATATTAGAGAGAAAATATATTAGAGGAAGGATACTCTGGTATCCTTCCTCAAATAAAAAAAGCAACTTATATTTATTGTTTCAGAAATAAACCAGATAGAATCATATTAATAATCAAGAGCTATATGTTATATATGAGCTGTTGAGGGGGGGAATTTTTTCTTCATGAAGCATAAAAAAGTATTATCAATTTTTTTAACTATATTGTTAGTAATCTCTACCATATCAATAAACATATCTTATGCAGAAACAACTCCAAGTATCGAAATGGCTTTGGATAAAACCTCAGCCAGTGTAGGAGATATAATAACAGCTACAATAAAAATTAACAACATTAGCAACTTTGCAGGATATCATTTGAATATCAAATATGATCCTGCGGTTTTGCAACCGGTAGATCCTATTACAGGAGAGGCGTTTACTGATCGCACTATGCCTGTTAATAGTAATCTGTTAACGAATGAAAACTATGGTCCGGCTAATGTAGTGGCTAATAATATAAAGTCGGGAATTCTTAATTTTGGCTCTATGTATAGTTACTTAAAGGATTACAAAGCTAGTGGAATAGACGAAGATACAGGCATAATAGGAGAAATTGGCTTTAAAGTTTTGAAGGAACAAAATACATCTATTAAATTTGAAGATACAAAGACAATGCCTGATGGAATATCAGGTACAAATTTATTTGACTGGGATTCTGAGATGATAGCCGGATATACTGTAATACAACCGAATCCTATAGTTGTTGTTCCAGGACCATTGCCAGAGGACGCATATGTAGCAATGGAATTAGACAAAACAGAAGTAGAAGTGGGCGACATAATAACAGGAACAATAAAGATAAACAACATAAAGAACTTCTCAGGATACCAGCTGAACATCAAGTATGATCCTACAGTGCTTGAAGCAGTGGATCTAGAAACAGGAGAAGCGATAGAAAGCAGGACAATGCCTGTAGTTGGAGGAACAGTACAGCAGAATGATAATTATGGACCGACATCAATAGTAGCGAACAATATAGCAGCAGGTATACTGAATTTTGGTAGCACATATTCATATCTAGCTGACTATAGGGCATCAGGAAAAGCAGAAGAAACAGGAATAATAGGAAAGATAGGCTTTAAGGTATTAAAAGCCGAGAACACAACAATAAAGTTTGTAGATACAGCAGCAATGCCGGATGGAATATCAGGTACAAATTTATTTGACTGGAATGGAGATATGCTTTCAGGATATGCTGTAATACAACCAAAGGCAATAACAGCAGGCGGTGTAATACCGACACCAACAGAAACTGTAGAGCCTACACCTACAGCAACAGTAGAACCAACAGCATTGCCAGAGGACGCATATGTGGCAATGGAATTAGACAAAACAGAAGTAGAAGTGGGAGACATAATAACAGGAACAATAAAGATAAACAACATAAAGAACTTCTCAGGATACCAGCTGAACATCAAGTATGATCCTACAGTGCTTGAAGCAGTGGATCTAGAAACAGGAGAAGCGATAGAAGGCAGGACAATGCCTGTAGTTGGAGGAACAGTACAGCAGAATGATAATTATGGACCGACAACAATAGTAGCGAACAATATAGCAGCAGGTATACTGAATTTTGGTAGCACATATTCATACCTAGCTGACTATAGGGCATCAGGAAAAGCAGAAGAAACAGGAATAATAGGAAAGATAGGCTTTAAGGTATTAAAAGCCGAGAACACAACAATAAAGTTTGTAGATACAGCAACAATGCCGGATGGAATATCAGGTACAAATTTATTTGACTGGCATGGAGATATGATTACAGGATATGCTGTAATACAACCAAAGGCAATAACAGCAGGCGGTGTGATACCGACACCAACAGAAACAGTAGAACCTACGCCTACTACGACAGTAGAACCAACACCAACAGAGACTGTAGAGCCTACAGCAACAGTAGAACCAACACCAACAGAAACAGTAGAGCCTACGCCTACTGCGACTGTAGAACCTACAGCATTGCCAGAGGACGCATATGTGGCAATGGAATTAGACAAAACAGAAGTAGAAGTAGGGGACATAATAACAGGAACAATAAAGATAAACAACATAAAGAACTTCTCAGGATACCAGTTGAACATCAAGTATGATCCTACAGTGCTTGAAGCAGTGGATCTAGAAACAGGAGAAGCGATAGAAGGCAGGACAATGCCTGTAGTTGGAGGAACAGTACAGCAGAATGAAAATTATGGACCGACATCAATAGTAGCGAACAATATAGCAGCAGGTGTACTGAATTTTGGTAGCACATATTCATATCTAGCTGACTATAGGGCATCAGGAAAAGCAGAAGAAACAGGAATAATAGGAAAGGTAGGCTTTAAGGTATTAAAAGCCGAGAACACAACAATAAAGTTTGTAGATACAGCAGCAATGCCGGATGCGATAGAAGGAACATTTATGTTTGACTGGAATGGAGATATGATTTCAGGATATGCTGTAATACAACCAAAGGCAATAACAGCAGGCGGTGTAATACCGACACCAACAGAGACGGTAGAGCCTACACCTACAGCAACAGTAGAGCCAACACCAACAGAGACAGTAGAACCTACACCATTGCCAGATGACTCATATGTAGCAATGGAATTAGACAAAACAGAAGTAGAAGTAGGGGACATAATAACAGCAACAATAAGGATAAACAAAATGAGTACCTTGTCAGGATACCAGCTTAATATTAAGTATGATCCGACAGTACTTCAGGCAGTGAATATAGAAACAGGAGAACCGATAGAAAGCAAGACAATGCCTGTAGTTGGAGGAACAGTACAACAAAATAAGAAGTACGGACCGACAAAGATAGTAGCAAACAATATAGCAGAAGGTAGACTGAATTTTGGAAGTGGATACTCATACCTAATTGACTATAAGGCATCAGGAAAACCAGAAGAAACAGGATTAATAGGAAAGATAGGCTTTAAGGTATTAAAAGCGGAGAACACAAGGATAAGGTTTGAAGAGACAGTAGGAATGCCGGGATCCATAGAAGGAACATTTATGTTCGATTGGGATGGAAACATGATTACAGAATATGCTGTAATACAACCAAAGCCAATAACAGCAGGCGGTGTAAAACCAACACCGACAGAAACTGTGGAGCCTACACCTACAGCAACAGTAGAACCAACACCAACAGAAACTGTGGAGCCTACACCAACACCAACAGTAGAACCAACACCAACAGAGACAGTAGAGCCTACACCAACACCAACAGTAGAACCAACACCGACAGAGACAGTAGAGCCTACACCAACACCAACAGTAGAACCAACACCGACAGAGACAGTAGAGCCTACACCTACAGCAACAGTAGAACCAACACCGACAGAGACAGTAGAGCCTACACCTACAGCAACAGTAGAACCAACACCGACAGAGACAGTAGAGCCTACACCTACAGCAACAGTAGAACCAACACCAACAGAGACAGTAGAGCCTACGCCTACAGCAACAGTAGAACCAACACCAACAGAGACAGTAGAACCTACACCATTGCCAGATGACTCATATGTAGCAATGGAATTAGACAAAACAGAAGTAGAAGTAGGGGACATAATAACAGCAACAATAAAGATAAACAAGATGAGTACCTTATCAGGATACCAGCTTAATATTAAGTATGATCCGACAGTACTTCAGGCAGTGAATATAGAAACAGGAGAACCAATAGAAAGCAAGACAATGCCTGTAGTTGGAGGAACAGTACAACAAAATAAGAAGTACGGACCGACAAAGATAGTAGCAAACAATATAGCAGAAGGTAGACTGAATTTTGGAAGTGGATACTCATACCTAATTGACTATAAGGCATCAGGAAAACCAGAAGAAACAGGATTAATAGGAAAGATAGGCTTTAAGGTATTAAAAGCGGAGAACACAAGGATAAGGTTTGAAGAGACAGTAGGAATGCCGGGATCCATAGAAGGAACATTTATGTTCGATTGGGATGGAAACATGATTACAGGATATGCTGTAATACAACCAAAGGCAATAACAGCAGGTGGTGTAAAACCAACACCGACAGAAACTGTGGAGCCTACACCTACAGCAACAGTAGAACCAACACCAACAGAAACTATAGAGCCTACACCGACACCAACAGAAACTGTAGAGCCTACACCGACACCAACAGAAACTGTAGAGCCTACACCGACACCAACAGAAACTGTAGAGCCTACGCCTACTGCGACTGTAGAACCTACACCATTGCCAGAGGACGCATATGTAGCAATGGAATTAGACAAAACAGAAGTAGAAGTGGGCGACATAATAACAGGAACAATAAAGATAAACAACATAAAGAACTTCTCAGGATACCAGCTGAACATCAAGTATGATCCTACAGTGCTTGAAGCAGTGGATCTAGAAACAGGAGAAGCGATAGAAGGCAGGACAATGCCTGTAGTTGGAGGAACGGTACAGCAGAATGAAAATTATGGACCGACATCAATAGTAGCGAACAATATAGCAGCAGGTATACTGAATTTTGGTAGCACATATTCATACCTAGCTGACTATAGGGCATCAGGAAAAGCAGAAGAAACAGGAATAATAGGAAAGATAGGCTTTAAGGTATTAAAAGCCGAGAATACAACAATAAAGTTTGTAGATACAGCAACAATGCCGGATGGAATATCAGGTACGAATTTATTTGACTGGCATGGAGATATGATTACAGGATATGCTGTAATACAACCAAAGGCAATAACAGCTGGCGGTGTAATACCGACACCAACAGAGACGGTAGAGCCTACACCTACAGCAACAGTAGAGCCTACACCAACACCAACAGAGACTGTAGAGCCTACACCAACACCAACTGAAACTGTAGAGCCTACACCAACACCAACAGAGACTGTAGAGCCTACACCAACACCAACTGAAACTGTAGAGCCTACACCAACACCAACTGAAACTGTAGAGCCTACACCAACACCAACAGAGACTGTAGAGCCTACACCAACACCAACTGAAACTGTAGAGCCTACACCAACACCAACTGAAACTGTAGAGCCTACACCAACACCAACTGAAACTGTAGAGCCTACACCAACACCAACAGAGACTGTAGAGCCTACACCAACACCAACTGAGACTGTAGAGCCTACACCAACACCGACAGAAACTGTAGAGCCTACACCAACACCAACAGAAACAGTAGAGCCTACACCAACACCGACAGAAACAGTAGAGCCTACACCAACACCAACAGAAACTGTAGAGCCTACACCAACACCAACAGAAACTGTAGAGCCTACACCAACACCGACAGAAACAGTAGAGCCTACACCAACACCAACAGAGACTGTAGAGCCTACACCGACACCAACTGAGACTGTAGAGCCTACACCGACACCAACAGAAACAGTAGAGCCTACACCAACACCAACAGAAACTGTAGAGCCAACACCAACACCAACTGAGACAGTAGAGCCTACACCGACACCAACAGAAACTGTAGAGCCTACACCGACACCAACAGAAACTGTAGAGCCTACACCGACACCAACAGAGACTGTAGAGCCAACACCAACACCAACAGAAACTGTAGAGCCTACACCGACACCAACAGAAACTGTAGAGCCTACACCGACACCAACTGAGACTGTAGAGCCTACACCAACACCAACAGAGACTGTAGAGCCTACACCAACACCAACAGAAACTGTAGAGCCTACACCGACACCAACAGAAACAGTAGAGCCTACACCAACACCAACAGCGACAGTAGAGCCAACAAGTGGCGGTGGCAGCGGTGGTGGAGGCAGCAGCGGTGGCGGCGGTGGCGGCGGTGGTAGTTCAACAGCTACACCTACACCAACAGCAACACCAACAGCTACGCCTACAGCGACATCAACTGCTGTAATTACTCAACCTCCTACAGAGGTGCCTGCTGCGGGTGGAGAGCATGCAGCATACTTGAGAGGGTATCCGGACGGAAGCTTTAAGCCTGAAAGAAATATAACAAGAGCAGAAGCTGCAGTAATTTTTGCTAAGCTGCTTGGGGCTAATGAAAGCGATGCTGCTGAGTATACAATTTCATATACTGACCTTAGTGATACTCACTGGGCAGCATGGGCTATTAAATATGCATCAGACAAGGGCTTGTTTAAGGGATATCCTGATGGCTCATTTAAGCCAGATCAGAACATAACAAGAGCGGAATTTGCAACTGTTGTACTGGAGTTCCTAAAGATAGTTAAGGATCAGGAAATAATTGATAAGCTGGCAGCGTTAGACATAAGTGTTCCGAAGTTTGACGATTCGATAGGACACTGGGCACAGGAGAGCATTGAGAGACTGTCCCGCATGGGTTATATTAGTGGATATCCAAACGGAACGTTCCAACCTCAGAGCTTTATTAAACGTTCCGAAAGTGTGGCACTAATTAATAGGGCGTTGGAGAGAGGTCCGCTTAATGAAGCACCGAAGACCTTCCCTGATGTTGATGAATCATACTGGGCATTCAGAGATATTGCAGAAGGTGCTCTTGATCACAAGTTCATAATTAAAGAAGATAATATAGAAGTATTTCTGCAAATAATCGAAAAATAATATACTAAAATAACTTAATTCAAAGCTGTTGCATTTAAGATTAATTTCTTTGATGCAGCAGCTTTTTTATGTATCTTGCAATAAACATGGTGCATTTGATTTATATACTGCAGTATATATAAAATGAAAAAGGATAGAGTACAGATTGTCTTAGAAGGAAGAGATTATTTGTAAAATGACTTGAAACATTCATAAAACTAATTTATAATTAAATATATAATAGATAAATAAATTTAAGCATTTATATAGAAAAAATATATTTCATTAGTTGCTGTAATCGATTTTTTTGTCTGGGGAGGAATTGTTGTGTTCTGCTACATTTAAAAATCTTACCTTATCTCATTCAAAAGTTTATTTTCAAAGACTTATATTCATATTGTGCCAGCTTCTATTCCCGCTATTGATACAGTCTATACAATCCAATTGTAAAATTTGAAAATAATTGTTGTAGCTTTAATACCGAACTAAATAATTGATGGAATTCGAGTACCATAACCCAACATAACATCAATATCCTGGGATTATTTATATTTGCTTAAGGCAGAGCATACCATAAAAACAATGAAGGTTTTTATCCTTCATAAAAATATATCAAATAAAAATTATTTTGGAGGTGTTAAATGAGTAATAAAAAGAGTAGAAGGTAATGTTTAAAGTATGATATCATTGGGGGGGTTTTATGAAAAAAAACAATGCTTTAACATTAGCTACAATAATAATGTTACTTCTAACCAGTTTGTTCACAAACATAACTTATGCAAAAACTTCAAGCATATCAATGGAGCTCGATAAGACAAAAGCAAATGTAGGCGACATGATTATAGCTACAATAAAGATAAGCAATATTAGTAACTTCTGTGGATATCATATTAACATAAAATATGATCCATTGGTTTTGCAGGCAGTTGATCCTTTTACAGAAGAACCGTTCGAAAAATGGTCAATGCCAGTGGGCGGTACATTATTAAATGGAAAGTATGGAAATGCCTCGATTGCAGTAAATAATGCTGACCGAGGGATACTAAACTTCGGGAATACATATGTCGACACGAAAGATTACAAGGCCAGTGGAAAACCTGAAACAACTGGCATAATCGGTAAAATAGGTTTTAAAGTTCTAAAGTCAGGCAACACGATGATCAAATTTGAAAACGCAGCGGCTATGCCTGACGCAATACAAGGAACAAATCTATTTGATTGGGACTCGGAAATTATAACAGGATATGATGTAATTCAGCCTAGTGCAATCACAATAGCTGACCCTGTGCCGGTATCAACACCTACACCATCTCCTACACCTACGCCGGGTACAATATTGCCGGATGATGCTTATATTGCCCTAGAGATTGACAAATCAAAAGCAAAAGTAGGCGATATAGTTGTTGCAACAGTGAAAGCAAACAACATGACTACTCTGGCAGGATATCAGTTGAATATCAAGTATGATCCTAAAGTATTGCAAGCAGTTAATCCCATAACAGGAGAGGCCTTTACTTACAGCACAGGACTTGTGGGAGGAGAACTGATCTTGAACAAAGCCTATTACCCCTATCAAGTAGCATCCAATAGAATTGATGAGGGCGTAATAAGTTATTCATGCTCATACGTATATTTGCATTCGTACAGAGAATCAGGAAAGTATGAATCGACTGGAGTAATTGGAAAAGTAGGCTTTAAGGTACTAAAAGCTACTGATACGACAGTTAAACTTCAGGATGGGGGAACTATGCCGGGATCAATTGAAGGTACATATGCATTTGATTGGCATGGCAATACCATGGAAGGATATAGAGTTATACAGCCAAGCAAAATATCAGTAATTTCAGAGCCTGAGCCAACACCGACCGCAACAATGCCAACACCGACTGCAACAACACCAGCACCGACCACAACGCCTCAGACCCCGGTGACAACGCAGGGACGTATTTCTATGGTATTTGATAAAACAGAGGCAAAAGTTGGGGATATTATAACGGCAACCGTAAGGGTAGATAACATTAAGAATTTCGCAGGATTCCAAGTAAATATCAAGTATGATCCAAAAATGCTGGAAGCTGTTGATTATCAAACAAAGAAAGCCTTTACAAAAACTACAATGCCAACAGGTGCGACTATATTGATAAATGATAAATATCAACCAGTGGATATTTCTGCAAATAATATTGCTAATGGTATATTGAATTTCGGCAAAACCTATTCTAATTTAGTAAACTACAGAATTGCCGGAAAGCCTGAAGAGACGGGAATTATCGCCAAAATAGGATTTAAGGTCCTCAAAGAAGGCAGTACAATTGTCAAGTTTGAAGACACAAAAAGTATGCCTGACGCAAAAAAAGGAACAGATTTGTTTGACTGGAATTCAGAAAGAATAAGTAATTACGATGTAATTCAACCTGGCAAAATTACAATAGTGAATGCAACACCTACACCAACTGCGACTCCAGGGGAAGAAACTGGCGGCGGAGGCGGAGCAGGTGGCGGAGGCGGTCCAGGCGGCGGAGGCGGCGGTACTAGTCCTTCAGCTAAACCAACGGCTACACCTACCCCAACTTCTACTTCTACCGCGACCAAGAAGCCAAAGCCAACAGAAATAGTAAAACCTGATCCAGACATACCGACTACTGTTGGAATACATTATTCGTATTTGGCAGGATATCCGGATAAGTTGTTTAGACCTGAAAAAAGCATCACGAGAGCTGAAGCTGCTGTGATTTTTGCAAAACTAATGGGAGCTAATGAAAATACAGAGATTGATTATAATGTTTCGTATAACGATCTGGATAAATCTCACTGGGCAAATTGGGCGATTAAATTTGTCTCATATAAGAAGCTGTTTACCGGATATCCCGATGGGACGTTTAAACCTAATCAAAATATAACAAGAGCTGAATTTTCAACTGTTGTGTTTAAGCTTCTTGCGTCAGAGAAAGGACTCAAAGAAGAAAAGCTTGAGAAATTCAAGTTTGATGATTCAAAAGGACACTGGGCACAACAATTCATTGAACAATTGTCGGATCTTGGCTACATTAATGGATATCCCGACGGGACATTTAAGCCTGATAACAATATCAAACGCTCAGAAAGTGTTGCCTTGATAAACAGAGCTATGGGAAGAGGTCCTTTATATGGTGCACCTCAGAAGTTCGAGGATGTTCCTCAAACTCATTGGGCATTTAAGGATATTGCAGAGGGTGTACTTGACCACAAATTTAAGCTAGACAGTGAAGGCAATGAGGAATTGATGGAGATAATTGGAAACCAATAATATTCACGAGTTTATTATTTAATTAATTAATTGTTTTGGGAGGATAAAGTATGAAGAAAAATACAATTGTAGCGGTGCTAACAATTATGGCGTTACTTGTAGGTATTAACATGTGTACATTTGTGTCGTTGGCAGATTCAGGAGAAATCAGAGTAATTTTCGGTAATGTGAAGGCTCAACCAGGGGATAGAATTGAAGTGCCGGTAAGCATTGAAAATGCTCCTGCCATTGGAATTGTGAACATTGACTTTGAAGTTGGATATGATTCCAAGACCTTTGATGTAATAGACGTAAAGCCTGGAGATATAGTAGAAAACGCTTCAAATAGCTTTGACTACTATATTCTTGAAGAGGGAGATAGTATTGCAATTTTGTATTCGGAAGATACAGGTCGTGGCACTGAAGCGATAAAAAAAGATGGAGTATTTTTTACAATAGTATTGGATGTAAAAAAGGATGCGCAGCCTGGAATAAGTCCAATTAAGAAATTGAGCTTTGGAGGAACGGCAGATAATGATCTTAATGAAATATATACTGAATTTATAACTGGCCAAGTTGAAATTATTGAAGCTGCTGCTCCGACAGCAACACCTACACCAAAGCCAACTGAAACTGCAAAACCCACAACTTCATCAACACCGGAATCAACGTCGGGCGGAGGTACAGGTGGTTCGGGCGGACAGACGCAAAACACACCAAAGCCAACAGAATCGGTACAACCGACGGCTACACCAAAAGCAACAGAAGAACCGATCGAAGATATGCCTCAAACTGGTGCTGTAGGGAAGCATACACCGTTCCTAAAAGGATATCCGGGTGGATTGTTCAAGCCAGAGAATAATATTACAAGGGCAGAAGCTGCAGTTATCTTTGCAAAGCTTTTGGGAGCAGATGAAAATAGCGCAGGAAAAAATTCATCTATTGCTTTTGACGATCTAAAAGATAGCCACTGGGCGGCATGGGCGATAAAGTATGTTGCTGAAGAGAATCTATTTGGCGGTTATCCGGATGGAACCTTTATGCCAGACAAGAGTATAACAAGGGCTGAATTTGCGACCGTTGCATATAAATTCCTTGAAAAGCTCGGAAAGATCGAAGAGGTACAGGATATAGAAATTCAGTTGAAGGACATAGATGGGCACTGGGCGCAAAAATATATTAAGACTTTAGTTGCTAAAGGCTACATAAAAGGTTATCCGGATGAGACCTTTAGACCTCAAGCAAGCATTAAGAGATCAGAGTCTGTGGCTCTAATCAACAGATCCTTAGAAAGAGGTCCGTTAAATGGAGCAGTTCTTGATTTCCAAGATGTACCTGCGAACTATTGGGCATATAAAGATATAGCTGAGGGTGTAATTTACCACAGTTATAAAATTGATGAGAACGGACAGGAAGTAATGGTTGAGAAGTTGGATTAATTAGTTTTACTCTTGTACAACAGGAAATAACTACGAAAAAAGCTCAGGAAGCACTTAGCTCCTGAGCTTTTTTCGGGTTTTGCATTGTGGGAACATAAATTAGTATTCCTCAAGTTTTTCATGATCCTTATAGAAATTGCTGTTGTCAAAATAACGTGTCTTAAGAGTAGACCCAAAGGTGGAATCGACATTAATCCATCTGTCTTCCTCAGAAATATATATTTCATTCCAGGCGTGCAGTTCATTGCTATAGACTCCAATGAAATTTCCTTTTATCATTTTTACCTGAAGTCCTGAAGCTCGCCCTAAGGCGGCAACAAGAGCAGAGTAATCGTAGCACACGCCTTTCTTTGTTTCAAGAGTATTAATGGCACCATAAGGATTATCATAGTTTTTGTTAATCTGTCTTATATACTTATCATAATCATATTTAATGTTATTGACTACCCAATAATATATTTTTTCTGCTTTTTCCCTATCGGTTTTGGCATCTTTGGTCAGTTCCTGTGCTAGAGCAATTATGTTTTCATCATTGCTTTCAACATGGAGTGTAGGAACTGTAAACCTGTTTACTTCAACAGTGTTTTCAACAAACACCGTTGGCCCGAAGGTATATATTCTATCCTCCTTATGTACCAGAACTGAAATTTGGTATGCGCCCATACCGTCAATAAGCCAAATTTCTTCGCTGAATTTGCCATCAATAAGCTCTACATCGTACCAGCGCTGAGTTTCATCCTTGACAATAAGTATTTTGATTAAACTGTTAACAGTTTCACCTGTCACCGTAACTTTTCCTTCAACATTTGATGGGATACTTTGGAGGGTAACTCCGTTGGCAACAATTTTTTCTGTAATTGATGTGGTTACGGCAAATCCTGCGTTTGTGCAGAGGGTAATGGTTAGGACGAGCATAACTACACTACATAATAATTTTCTCATAATAAATTCCTCCCTTTTTTGGTAACTCAGCCATCATGGTTTGGGTTTCCAAACCGAAGACCTGTAGCTTTGCGTCCCCAATTTTCATTGAGTTTGCCTTTTTCGAAAGGGCCAAGGATGTTGCTATAAGGTTGTAGCAAGAAAGCAAATAAACTGTAGAAAAATATAGGTCGTTACGAAAGTAAATAATTGAGTAAATAATGAGCAATAATAAAGCTCTGAATGGGTAAACCAAACAGAGCTATTAAGACCTAAGATCTAATAACCTTTGGCAACCCGACTGTCATAGTGTTTCCACTTTAGACTCGTAGCTTTGCGTCTCTACCTTTCGATAGATTTGCCTTTTTCAAAAGTACAATATGCAATTTTACCTAATTTTATTATACTACAAAATAAGAGCAATTTCAAACATTATTTATTAATTATGCAGTTTTTGTAGCTTTTTTTTATAAAAAGTTAGAACTTTTCTCACTCTGCAGCGTCTAATTATTAGTTGAAGTAAAAAGTCGGGGTATATTAAGGATTTTATATCGAATCAAGTCGTATAGAGTATTTGGAGGGACATATGGATGAACGGATATAGTTTTACCGAAATTGGAATGCTTGTGGGAGCTGCTGTAGGTGGCATCCTTTCGGTAATAGGGTTTGTATTTTGGCATAGTACGGCAACCTTTGCCTTTGCATTTATCGGAATAGCTTTGGGCATTCTGACAGGAAATATTATAGACAAGAGATTTATAGAATAGTTAGACAAAAAATATAGATAATACGAATAAAAAGCTTCTGTGCTACCTTTTGTGGAATAAATCTATCATATATTGAAGATACTATCTATACAAAATTATATGCAAAGGAGTGGCATACCATAAACAGTAAAAGCAGCAATAAAACTCTAGCTCTGCTTCAGGAGGTAGAAAGCCTGGAGAAGGAAGTATGCAATATAGGAACAGTGTTTACAGAAATCCTAAAGGATGAAATCAATGCCAATGATCAACAGAGAATCTATAATGGGGTAAAAAGACTCATAAAAAAGTATTCCCAAGAGAAAAGAGGGATGGAAACCCTCGATGAATTTATAAGAGTTTTAAGCGGAGGAGCATCCCTTGAAGAGTTATTGCAGATTGCAAAGGAGGAGGCACAAAATCCTACTATTTCTACAGGGATTACTGTGGATGACAATTGCTACACAGGGGAAAATATTTCGCCCGACTAGATAGAGCCGGGCTTTGGTCCAAAGTATTGATAATAATCCACCTTAATGTTTCCATTATAGAACTTACGCTTCTTATCGGCTTTTTTACCATAAAGCTGTTCAAAATTCTCTGAGGAGGTAATTATGTATTTTGACCAGGTATCATATCTTGAGAATACCTTTCCCATATCCCTGTTTATTATTTCAACCTCCTGCTGTTCGCTGATCCTTTCACCGTAAGGAGGGTTGCATATTATTACTCCGTAATCCTCCTTTATACGAATGTCTCTGAAATCACTGACGACAAATTCAATGCAATCATCAACGCCAGCTAAATAAGCATTTTCCTTTGCCAGTTCAATAGCATCAGTATTTATATCCGAAGCATAGATTTTGAGATTTATATCCTGATTAATTGCCTTAAGTGCTGCAACTCTTTCTTGCTTCCAAATATCTTTGCCTATAACGGGCCATTCTTCAGATGCAAAGGTCCTGTTAAGACCCGGTGCGATGTTTCGCCCAATCAAGGCGGCTTCAATGGGAATTGTACCGGAACCGCAAAAACAATCCAAAAAGGGCTTGCTTTTATTCCAATAGCTTATCATTATCATTGCAGAGGCAAGGGTTTCCTTTATAGGAGCCTCCACATTTTTCGCCCTGTATCCTCTTTTGTGCAACGCTGTACCGCTTGTGTCAATGGTCAAAGTTGCTATGTCTTTATGAAGAGATACCTGTATCGTGTACTCGGGTCCGTTTTCCTCAAACCAATCTACATTGTATTTGGACTTAAGCTTTTCCACCACAGCTTTTTTTACAATTGCCTGAGAATCGGAAATGCTAAAGAGCTTTGACTTCACAGATTTACCCAATACAGTGAATTTGCCGTCGCGGGTTATCCATTCGTCCCAAGGAAGGGCGAAGGTTTTGTTGAAAAGCTCCTCAAAGGTCAAAGCTTCGAATTCACCTATTTTAAGCAATACCCTGTCGGCAGATCTAAGCCAGAGATTTGCCCGGGGAATACTTGATATATCACCTTTAAACATTATTTTGCCGTTTTCTACGACTACATCTTTATAACCGAGTTTTATTACTTCAGATTTTACTGCAGATTCTACTCCGGCAGCTGCTGTTGCTATAAGCTCAACTTCCTTCATTATTTCCTCCGTCAATATACATAAATTAGCAAATTTTCAATCAATTTTATTTAATATGAAACATAAAGCAAATCACAAATCAAAATTTAGGATTGCCAATAGTATAGGAATGAATGCATACTTACTTATTGAATTTTTTATATGTGTTTCTGGCATTGTCAAGAACACTTGCACCGATGGAGGTTATCTTCTCTAGCATAATCTTGTCCTCGACCTTCTTTGTTGCCTTTTCCATAAGGCTCTGAAAGGTTTTGCCGTCATGGGGGAAGGTTACGCAAACGGCATAGTAGTATTCGTCATAATTAATATTTACGATATTAAGCCCTTTACTAACGTTTTCATGGATTTTCTCAAGAACCTTTTGAGCACCGGATGCGTTGGTAAAAGGCAGTATAACAAGGATGTCCTTATTTGCATTAAGAATAGCCGTATCCGTCGACCGCAATGAAAGTTTAACCTTTTCGATTGCTATATTTTGTATTTTTTCTTGAACCTCCGGGGATAGCTCAGTGGACTGTTCCGAGCCGTCTTTTTTTAGGTTGACCGGAGCCATAAGAATTACAGATAGATTCTGACCTGCTCTTGAAGCAACTTTGAATTCCTTGGATATATAGTCTTCAATAGACATTGAGATAACGTGGGCACTGTCAAATTCATATCTAAAGCGCTGTCCTATTTTCAACACAGTCCTTACAGAATTCTCAAGACGTTTGGTTGAGTACGGCTTTAGGACATAGTCACTTACTTTGAATTTAAGTGCGGCATGACGATAGCCTGCATTGTCGGATTTTGTGGCAATAATAATGGGCGTGTTGGCGGTCTTGGAATTATTTCTAATAGCCGACAGCACTTCAAGGCCTTCTTTTTCTACCGGAAAGGCTATATCCATAATTATTAGAGTTATGGAGCTGAGGTCCTCTAAAATACTGTAAAATTTTTTTAGACTGTCCGCCTCAACAAAACTGTACTCTCCGATATTATCAAATATAATTTTGGTTTTTTCTCTTTCATATTCAGAGTAATCAATGAGCAATATAGTACCATCCATTATTCTATACCTTTACTTTCATTCAATTATATATCGTTAGAATAATTTTAACACAATTTTTCAACAAATAACAGGTGCCTGAATTCATCAATTTATTATTTTGAGGAAAAACTTGCTCAATAATGTTTATTATCATCTCATTTTATATTAAAATATATTCATAAATACATTTTAAAAAATTGCAGTACGGTAGAAAGGATAATTAATATGCTGTTAAAGGTTAGGAAGTCGAAAACTAATGGCAATATCAGGATTCCAGGTTCGAAGTCCCATACTATAAGGGCTCTCTTTTTCGCAAGTCTTTCTGAGGGAAAATCCGAAATCCTAAGTCCCTTGATATCGGACGATGCATTGTCTGCTGTAGAGGTTTGCAGAGCTTTAGGGGCTAAAATTGAACAAAGAGATGATAAATATCTTGTCGAAGGGTTTGGAAGAAATCCCGTTACTCCTGAGGACGTAATAAACGTTGGCAATTCCGGTACCACACTTCGTTTTGGAGTAATGACAGCGGCTTTGGGCGATGGCTGTTCGGTCTTTACTGGAGATTGGCAGATAAGGCAAAGACCTCTTGGCCCCCTGCTTTACGCTATAAACAACCTTGGTGCACAGGCTTACTCCACCAGAAACAATGGAAAGGTGCCTGTGGTAGTAAAGGGGAGACTTAAAGGAGGAAGCACGGAGTTAGACTCAATTACATCCCAATATCTCTCATCAATATTGATTAATTCCCCCCTTCTTCCGCTGGATACCGAAGTAATTATTACAAGACTTAACGAAATTCCTTATGTGGATATAACTTTGTGGTGGCTTGAAAAGTATGGCATAAATTATGAAAATCACGGTTACAAGACCTTTTATATAAAGGGGGGGCAGCATTATAAGCCTCTAAATGTTACCATCCCCGGTGACTTCTCTTCGGCGACATTTTTTGCTGTTCAAGCTGCAATATCGGGAGAGGAGTTTGTACTGGACAATTTGGACATGACTGATCCTCAGGGAGATAAGATGGTATTTTCGATACTTGAAGATATGGGAGCTAAGGTAAAAGTAGAGGGAAAAAGTATCAGGATTAAAGGCTGTGAGCTTATAGGAAGAGAGATAGATATGAATGCAATACCCGATGCATTGCCGGCTATGGCTGTTGCAGGGTGTTTTGCAAAAGGCCAGACAAGACTTGTAAATGTACCCCAAGCAAGGATTAAGGAAACGGACAGGATTCATGTGATGTGTGAGCAGTTAAGAAAGATGGGGGCAGATATAAGGGAGCTGGAAGATGGACTGGTCATAGGGGAAAGCAAACTGAAAGGATGCAAATTGGAAGGATACGGTGACCACCGTATAGTTATGTCTTTAGCTATAGCAGGCTTAAATGCAGAGGGCGAGACTACCATTGATACAGCAGAAGCAGTTAACGTTACTTTCCCTAATTTTGTTGGATTTTTATCCCAATCCGGTGCTGATATATCTATTTGCGAATGAATGGTGCAAAAAAATAGTATTATTTTATGAAGTTTTATATTATAACTTAAACTTCGCAGATTAATAATCTCTATGCACCTTGAAAATTCAATATTTGGCTTTAAGTAAGTATCATGATTCTTGCTCTTATGCACACAGTAAAAGCCTACCCTTAAGTTCCTTTGGAAGT
>NZ_RLII01000031.1 GCF_004102745.1 Acetivibrio mesophilus
CGATAGAAAAAGTACAGAGGCTAAAGCCTGACATTGTGACAATGGATATAGAGATGCCTGAAATGGATGGCATGACTGCGTTAAAGGAGATTATGAATAACTGCCCTGTTCCTGTTGTAATGTTGAGCAATGGAATCGGTAAGGATTCTGAAATAACTTTTCAGGCTTTGGAGGCGGGGGCTGCAGACTTCTATTTAAAGAGAGTATTACTGGAAGAGAATGTAAAGCCGGAAATAATAAAGGAATTTTTAGATAGGTTAAAAGCTATCGCCCAAAAAGCAAGAAAATCTGTAATTGAGGAAAAGGAAGAGAAATCTAATTCTAGAAATGTATCCGAAATTCTTGAAAACATCTTAAATATGCCTGAAGATTCGATTGAAGCAAAATCGGGATTGGCTGATTTATTAATAATAGGGTGTTCTACGGGAGGACCTTCTGCGTTACAATCCATTCTCCCTCGTTTCCCGAAAGAGACTCGTGTACCTATTGTTGTTCTACAGCATATGCCGCCAGGGTTTACGAAACCATTGGCTGAACGTTTTGATACTATTTGTAATTTACGTGTGAAAGAAGCTGAGGACGGAGATATTCTTGAGGCTGGCAATATTTACATAGCTCCAGCAGGCTACCAAACCTTCCTTGATAAAAAAACAGATGGTTCGATAGCTTTGAGGATAGAAGACTGCCCGTTCGTTGAATCGGTTTACAAACCATCTATTAATGTAACTTTAGATTCAGCAGCACCTATTTATAAAGAAAGATTGCTGTCGGTTATTCTCACAGGGATGGGGAATGATGGACTTGTTGGGTGTGAGTCGGTAAAAAAATATAACGGACGGATAATTGTCGAGGCAGAGGAATCCTGCGTTGTATATGGTATGCCTAAGGTGGTTTATGAGGCAGGGCTTGCAGATGTTCAAGTGCCTTTATCAAATATTTTTAATAGAATAATGCTCTATATCTGAAATGAATGGCAGATAGTCTTGGAAAATAATTAGAGTGCGTTTCATAATCTGAGTAATCTTATCTCCGGTTTCAATCATGTCACCCCTATTTTGCATCCACTCCTGATGAACCAGAGTTAATAAATCTTGGTTTAGATAATATTCATGCGTTAGCCGTGTATAAAGTAATATCGTCACTTGAAAAATTACATCAAATTATATACAATTTAATAATACAGTATTTTTTGAAATAATAATGTAATTGGCGTAAATGGGTCATAAACTATATATGAGCAGGGGAGGAATAATTACGAAAACGAATCAGTATATAAGAGAAGCTTTAGATTGGGCAGGCCATATAATAATTGCGGTGCTGATAGGTTTATTTATTGTAACTTTTGTTGCGCAGATAACCATTGTAAATGGCAGTTCAATGGAGACGACACTTCATGATGGTGACCGTCTTATAATTGAGAAAATCAGCCCCAGATTTGGTTGGCTGAAAAGAGGAGATATTGTTACTATAAATGATTATCCCGGATTGGATTCCGATAGAAAGCCTTTGATTAAGAGAGTTATTGGTTTGGAAGGCGACAAGGTGGAAATTCGTGACGGAAAAGTATATGTTAATGGTGAAGTTCTTGAAGAAGATTATATCAACGTTGATGCACAAGGAACTTTGCAAGTTAACGTAAAATACAGTGAACTTAGTGTCCCCGACGGACATATATATGTATTGGGGGACAACAGACTGCCGGGACAAAGCAAGGACAGTAGGACATTTGGAACTATAGATATAAAAAATGTTGGAGGAAAGGCTATATTTAGGTTTTTCCCTTTTACCGACATAGGTACTCTTAAATGATAAGATAACTTATTGGATATATGATAATATTAACATCTTCTAAATGGATTAGATAAAAAAACCATTTACTAAATATAAAATTTATTTAATAATACAATAGTATTGGTTATTTAATAGAAAGAGATTTTATCACTAATTTTATGTATATATGGTTTTGAAAAGATGAGTTTAGATTTATTTATTTCCAGGGTTGAGGTGTAGATTGAAAGGGGCGTGAAAGTAGCTGTTATTAAGCTACGTTTACTATGAAAAGACTATTGCATATAGGATTGGATGTTGGATCGACCACTGTAAAGCTGGTTGTACTTGACAAACAAGACAGTATTATATTCAGTAAATATGAAAGGCATTATTCGGACATAAAGAAAACAATATATTCTCTCCTTAGTGAAGCTTACGGACTTTTTTCCGATGACGACATAACAATAATGGTTACGGGCTCCGGAGGTATTTCGGTTTCCGAATGGTTGGGACTTGATTTCATTCAAGAGGTTATTGCAAGCACTAAAGCCATAGAGAGCTTTATCCCCCAGACTGATGTTGTGATCGAGTTGGGTGGAGAGGATGCAAAGATAACATATTTTGACGGCGGCATTGAGCAGAGAATGAACGGGACCTGCGCAGGTGGAACCGGTGCGTTTATTGATCAGATGGCATCTCTTCTAAAAACCGATGCGACAGGCCTTAACGAGCTGGCAAAAAACTATAAGGTTATCTATCCTATTGCGGCAAGGTGTGGAGTTTTCGCAAAAACGGATATACAACCCCTCATAAATGAAGGGGCTTCACGAGAAGATATAGCCGCATCTATTTTTCAGTCGGTGGTAAATCAGACAATAAGTGGGCTGGCATGCGGTAAGCCGATTAGGGGTAATGTTGCGTTCTTAGGAGGGCCGCTACAGTTTTTATCGGAGCTTAGGGTCAGGTTTGTTGAGACTTTGAAGCTTGAAAAGCATCAGATTATTTCACCGTCCAATGCACAGCTTTATGTTGCTTTGGGAGCCGCCTTGTCTTCGAAAAACTCCAAAGTGATAGCTTTTAAATCGCTCGAAGAAAAGCTCTCGGTTTTGGACAGTGTAACAGTGCACGAAGTGGAAAGGCTTGAGCCTTTGTTTAGGGACAGCAAGGAGCTGGAGGACTTTCGCGCCAGACATCAAAAAAGTGCTATACCAAAGCGTGATATAAAGAGCTTTGAAGGAAAGTGCTTTCTTGGCATAGATGCCGGTTCGACAACCACTAAGGCAGTGCTGGTAGATGAGGATGGAGCTATTTTGTATTCATATTACGGGAGCAACAATGGGAGTCCTTTAAAATCAGCAGTAAAAATATTAAAAGAGATTTACGGACAGCTTCCGAATACAGCTAAAATTGCCAATTCTGCTGTTACAGGCTATGGAGAAGGACTTATAAAGACAGCCCTTGACATTGATATAGGTGAGATTGAGACGATAGCCCACTACAAAGCAGCTGATGCTGTTTTGCCGGGGGTTGAGTTTATATTGGATATCGGCGGCCAGGATATGAAATGTCTCAGAGTAAAAAGTGGTGTAATTGACAGTATTATGCTAAACGAGGCATGTTCTTCCGGTTGTGGATCGTTTATTGAGACCTTTGCCCATTCACTGAATATGGATGTGAAAGATTTTGCAAATGAGGCCCTTCTGGCTAAAATGCCGGTGGACCTTGGGTCTCGGTGTACTGTATTTATGAATTCAAGGGTAAAGCAGGCCCAAAAAGAGGGGGCATCTGTTGGGGATATATCGGCAGGGCTCTCATACTCCGTTATAAAAAATGCCCTCCAGAAGGTTA
The DNA here is from genome assembly GCF_004102745.1 of Acetivibrio mesophilus. Lineage (GTDB taxonomy): Bacteria > Bacillota > Clostridia > Acetivibrionales > Acetivibrionaceae > Hungateiclostridium > Hungateiclostridium mesophilum. Next base: position 3,619 of record NZ_RLII01000031.1, read on the forward strand.
TCAAGATCAGGGACCCGAAGGAGCTGGGAGAAAAGGTAATAGTTCAGGGCGGTACCTTTTATAATGATGCGGTATTAAGAAGCTTTGAGCTGATAGCCGGCAAGGAAGCGGTAAGACCTGACATTGCAGGACTCATGGGAGCTTATGGAGTAGCCCTCATTGCAAAAGAAAGATATGAAGACGGACATGTAAGCACTATTTTGAAAGCTAATGAGCTAAATAGCTTTAATATTGATGTATCAATGAGAAGATGTGGCTTGTGCGGCAACAATTGTCTCCTTACCATAAACACTTTTGCCGGCGGCAAGGAGTTTATCTCGGGGAACAGATGTGAAAAGGGAGCAGGAATTGAGAAGACGCGGGATGATATTCCCAACCTTTTTGATTACAAGTACAGGCGTACATTCTCATACAAACCATTGGACAGGAAGGAAGCTTCAAGGGGTACTGTAGGCATCCCAAGGGTGCTTAATATGTACGAAAATTATCCTTTCTGGTTTACGTTTTTTACGGAGCTAGGGTTTAGGGTGGAGCTTTCTGCCAGATCTTCAAAAAGGATATATGAGCTGGGAATGGAGACAATACCGTCGGAGTCTGCGTGTTATCCTGCTAAGATTGTCCATGGGCATATAATGAACCTGATAAATAAGAATGTGGACATGATTTTCTATCCATGTCTGCCTTACGAAATAAAAGAGTACGAAGATTGCACCAATCACTATAACTGCCCTATGGTGACATCCTATCCGGAAGTTATTAAGAACAACATGGATGTCTTAAAAGAGCAGAATATATTATTTATGAATCCTTTCTTGCCATTTGATGATAAGAAAAGGCTTGCGAAGAGATTGCATGAAGAGTTTAAGAGATTTGACATCAGCTGGTCCGAGATAAAGCAGGCTGTAGAAAAGGCTGTAGCAGAGGACGAAAAAGTTAAGATGGAATTAAGGCAAAAGGGAGAGGAAACGCTGGAATACCTTGAAAAGAGTGGCAAAAAGGGTATTGTCCTTGCTGGACGTCCCTATCATATTGACCCGGAAATCAATCATGGGATTCCTAATATTATTACAAGCTTTGGAATGGCAGTTCTTACAGAGGACGCAATAGCTCATTTGGGTAGCATTCAGCATCCTTTGAGGGTTGTCGACCAATGGACGTACCATTCAAGACTCTACAGAGCCGCAAGCTTTGTGAAGGAAAGAAGCAATCTTGAGCTGGTGCAGCTAAATTCCTTTGGTTGTGGTCTTGATGCCGTAACTACGGATCAGGTGGAGGAAATACTGGCTAGTAGTGAAAAAATATATACGGTTTTGAAGATAGATGAGATTGATAATCTTGGTGCGGCAAAGATACGTATACGTTCTTTAAAGGCCGCAATGGATGAAAGGGATAAAAATGGTTTTACGTTAAGAAAAGGCGATGCAAGCTGCAGGAAGGTTTTATTTACTGAGGAAATGAGGAAAAATCATACCATATTGGTACCGCAGATGTCTCCTATACATTTCCAATTTTTAGAAGAAGCCTTTAATGTATCGGGATATAACTTGAAAGTACTACCTTCCGTTGATAAGAAGGCGGTTGATGAAGGGTTAAAGTATGTAAACAATGATGCATGCTATCCTTCGATAATGGTAGTGGGACAATTAATGGAGGCACTGAAGTCGGGAGAATATGACTTGAACAACACCTCACTTATGATAACGCAGACAGCTGGGGGGTGCAGAGCTACAAACTATATTGGGTTTATCAGGAAAGCTCTGAAGGATTCAGGTTTATCCCATATTCCGGTAATATCCCTAAATTTTGCTGGACTTGAAAAAAGTCCAGGATTCAAGATTAATTTAGGGCTTATAAACAAAGCTCTTATGGCAGTCGTTTACGGAGACCTTCTTATGAGAGTGTTGTATAGAGTAAGGCCCTATGAAAGAGTAAAAGGATCTGCCAATTCTCTTTATGAGTCCTGGGTGGAGAAATGCAAAGAGTCTGTAAGATCGGGAAGTCATAGAAAGTTTAATGAAAATATTAGAAAGATAGTAGAAGATTTTGACAATCTGGATATTTGCGGAGTAGAAAAGCCTAAGGTAGGATTGGTAGGCGAGATTTTGGTGAAATTCCACCCTCAGGCAAATAACAACATTGTTGATATTATTGAAAGAGAAGGAGCGGAGGCAGTAATGCCGGATCTAACCGATTTCTTACTGTACTGTGCTTACAACCAAAACTTTAGATACTCCCACTTGTCCGGCAAAAAGATTGACTGCATGATTAATAATGCGGCAATTGCGGGAATTGAGTTCTATAGGAAGACCATGAGAAAAGCACTCAACCAAAGCAAACGCTTTCATGCTCCCTGCACGATATATGAGCTTGCGGATATGGCATCGGAAGTTTTGTCAATAGGCAATCATACGGGTGAAGGGTGGTTCTTGACAGCGGAAATGATAGAGCTCATAAAGAGTGGTGCAAAAAATATAGTATGTATGCAGCCTTTTGCATGTCTTCCAAATCATGTTACCGGAAAGGGAATGATTAAGGAATTGAAGAGGCGGTACCCCGATTCGAATATTGTTGCTGTCGATTATGACCCGGGAGCAAGCGAGGTAAATCAGCTCAACAGGATAAAACTGATGCTGTCGGTGGCATTTAAGAATCTCCAAAAGAATGCCTCGGATTCAAAAACTGAAGAAAGTATACGTGATTATGAGAGGAAAGACGAAAAAATTAAGACCTATGTGTAAAAGAACCTGCGAGTAATTGCATTAAAAAACTACTTTGGCATGACCAAAGTAGTTTTTTTATGTAAAGTCGCAATCAGGCATCCAATCACAGAATCATTCTGTCTACGCTCAGAATATTGAGATAGGGGTCATTGGCATCCATACTCTTTGAAAACTTGTTCTTTGTGAGAAGATTCTGATGGCCGCAGCATTCACACATAAAGTTCAGTCCATTTAGCTTTGAGATTTCCACTTCAGGAAGGTTCAGCATGACGGACTTGCAATTGTAGCAAATTAATGTTTTAAAGTTATACATAGGTATACCTCCTTGTAAGTATGTTGATTGTGTATTTCAAAGAATTTAGGGCATAATTAGAAAAAAATGAAAAGGGCATTGCTTTTAGGTCCCTTAACACAGATAATTAAAATTTTAAAACGAACTTTATGATATTTAAAGCTAACGACCGCAATATTTAATAAATGACAATAAAACAAAAGAAAAAACACAATTTTTATACAAAATTACATTGAGAAAATCAAGATTGGAATCAATTCGTTTACATATTCCTAGACTATATTACCATTATATATTTTTTGTGGATAAAAATCAATAGTTATCATTAAAAATCTTTTCATGAATATAATCAATATGTGATAGATATTTATGCTGTTCAATACTAAAAACCATATGATTAACGGAGGATAAGATGAAAGGATACGGTTTGAGAAAAAGAAAGTTTGATTTTAGCAAGTTGCTTAAAATTGCCCTTGTAGTGATACTTTCAATCGGAGCAATAAAGATTGGGATAATTGCAGGAGATACCCTCTACAGATCCGATAAAAAGATTATCGGAAAAATCGATGTTGAAACCTTCCGGTCAACCCTCAATGTTTCAATGCCTATAATTGATACCATTTACAACAGTGGCAATATAAGTTTCTCGATTTCAGGACAGATAAAAGAAATTATTAATACGGTTTTCTATTTCGATCTCAGTAATCCTGTCACCATTATGAGTGCACAGTCGCCGATATTCTACAGCTATTATACCGGTGAATATCAAAGACAGTTGGCGAAAAATCAGAACAGTGAGCCGTATTTCTATGTGGCAGAGCTGGAAACCCCTGAGGATAAGGGTGCCAATAAGAAAGACCTGGGCAGTAGTGTCCCTGAACCTACATATCCTGCCAGCAGCATAACATACAACATAAATGAGTTGGATAGAAAAAGTGCTCCCGAGAGTACCACTACCGTTACAGCAGAGAAAATAGCAATCAATAGTCACGACATTGACTATGAGATTGATATTGATAAGCTTCTTAACGAACCGTTGAACATCAACTTTGACAAAAAAGGGCCCAAGGTCCTGATATACCATACTCATACCACAGAAGGCTTTATTAAAGAGCTTAGCGAATTGGACAAAAGTGGAATTCCCAGCAGAACTACCGATAACAGATACAATGTGGTAAGAGTGGGGGAGGAGCTTGCCCAGACATTAAGGAAGAAATACGGTATTGAAGTGATTCATAATGCCACTGTTCACAACCAGCCGTCGGATACAGGCGCTTACGGAAGGTCCCTTAATACAGCAAACAATATTTTAAAGAGCTATCCTTCAATAAAAGTAGTTTTGGATATCCACAGGGACGGATTGGATGATAAAAAACTTAGAGTAGCAACCCGGGTTAATGATAAGGATGTGGCAAAAATAATGTTTGTGGTAGGGACAGATGCGACGGGACTAGAGCATCCTAATTGGCGGGAGAATTTGAAATTTGCAATTAAGCTTCAGCAAAAGCTTAATGAGAAGTATCCCGGTATCACAAGACCCATTTATATGAGCCGTTATCGATACAATCAGCATCTTTCCAATAACTCTTTGATTGTTGAAATTGGTGGTGACGGCAATACAATTAATGAATGTTTGGAAAGTTCAAAATATTTTGCTGAAGCACTTAATGAGGTCATTAATAATAAATAAAGAAGGTTATGGGAATAATAATTAATAAGTTTTTCTAATGATATTTGCAAATTAAATTCAGACAGAAAGGACTTATTAATGAATAGGTTAGAAAAGTATAGGTACATAAGAAATGCAAGAAGAAGGTGCAGGCTTGCCATTATATTTTCATTTTTATTTTTGTTTTCGGGAATATTTATCGCGGACAGTTCTATGAATAACCTTATGAATAGGAAAAACGGCCTAGGAATGTTTTCTATAACACCTCACGGAGACAGCCATTATAACGTAAAGTTCCTTAATGAGGATATTTATATAAATGTAAAGTATATAAGAGAAGACATTAATAGGCTTAAAAATTGGCTATCCCAGGTATTTTAAAAATTAATAGCATTATAAAATTAATAATATTATAAGGAAGTTTCAAATAAAGTTCTATGCCTGCCGAAAAAAATCTTCTGTTCACCAAAAAATTGTGTTATAATTATATGCTGATAATTTATGTGACTACTCAGGATATAAGAGACTTCCTTAATTTGGCAGGAGGATGAATAAATGGCAAGTGAAAGACAAAAGAAGATAAGAAATTTTTGCATTATTGCTCATATTGATCACGGGAAATCAACCCTTGCAGATAGATTGCTGGAGAAGACCGGTGTCCTTACCAAGAGGGAGATGGAAGACCAGATTTTAGACACAATGGATATTGAGCGTGAGCGGGGCATAACAATAAAAGCTCAAGCCGTGAGAATGGTATATAAGGCAAAGGACGGGGAGGAATATATTCTTAACCTTATAGATACTCCCGGGCATGTGGATTTTAACTATGAAGTTTCCAGAAGCCTTGCGGCATGCGAGGGGGCAATACTTGTTGTTGATGCTGCTCAGGGAATAGAGGCCCAGACATTGGCCAATGTATATCTTGCATTGGAGCACAATCTCGAGATTTTACCGGTAATCAACAAAATTGATTTGCCCAGTGCCCAGCCTGATGTAGTAAAAAAGGAGATAGAGGATGTAATAGGGCTGGATGCCAGCGAAGCACCTCTTATATCGGCTAAAAACGGGCTTAATATCGAAGCGGTACTGGAAAGCGTGGTAAAGAACGTTCCACATCCTGATGCAGAAGAGAATGCACCCCTTCGTGCACTTATATTCGATTCGTATTATGACAGCTATAAGGGTGTTATTGTATATATCAGAGTGAAAGAAGGCAGTCTCAAAGTAGGCGATGAGGTCAAGATGATGTACACCAATAAGGAGTTTTTGGTTACCGAGATTGGTTATATGAAGCCTGGAGGACTTGTTCCCTGCTCGGAGCTTCGTGCCGGTGATGTAGGTTATTTTGCCGCAAGCATCAAGAACGTAAAAGATACTAGAGTTGGTGATACGGTTACACTGGCCGATAACCCTGCAAAGGAGCCTCTGCCCGGATATAAGAAAGTAAATCCTATGGTATTCTGCGGAATTTACCCTGCAGACGGTTCCAAATACGGAGATCTTCGCGATGCATTGGAAAAGCTGCAGTTAAATGATGCATCCCTCACTTTTGAACCCGAATCTTCAGTAGCTCTAGGATTTGGTTTTAGGTGCGGCTTTTTGGGATTGCTTCATATGGAAATAATTCAGGAGCGTCTGGAAAGAGAGTATGATTTTGACCTTGTAACTACTGCTCCCAGTGTTATATACAAAATTACGAAGACTGATGGGGAGACCATACTTATAGACAATCCGACCAATTTACCGCCGACAGCGGAAATAGAGATTATGGAAGAGCCTATTGTAAAGGCGACTATAATGACTCCTACGGAGTTTGTGGGAAACATAATGGAATTGTCCCAGGAAAGAAGGGGCATCTACAAGGACATGTCCTATATTGACGAAGGAAGAGTTATACTTACTTATGAGATGCCCCTCAACGAAATTATTTACGACTTCTTTGACACCTTAAAATCAAGGACAAAGGGCTATGCTTCATTGGACTATGAGATTCTTGGTTATAGAGAGTCAGAGCTAGTTAAGCTGGATATTGTTCTAAATGGAGATATTGTCGATGCTCTGTCCTTTATAGTTCATAAGGACAAGGCATATTCGAGAGGTAGAAGGATTGCGGAAAAACTTAAGGACACTATTCCAAGGCAGCAATTTGAAATACCGATACAGGCATGCATCGGTGGCAAAATAATTGCCAGGGAGACTGTTAAGGCATACAGAAAAGACGTTCTTGCAAAGTGTTATGGAGGAGACATATCTCGTAAGAGAAAGCTTCTGGAAAAACAGAAAGAAGGTAAAAAGCGTATGCGTCAGATAGGAAGCGTTGAGGTGCCGCAGGAGGCATTTATGAGTGTCCTCAAGCTTGATTCTTAAATAATAGAGATGGTGTTGTAATGTTTAATGAAAAGAATTTGGGAATATATATTCACATACCGTTTTGCAAAGCAAAGTGCCTGTACTGTGATTTTAATTCCTTTGCGTGCAGGGATGATTTCGTCCCTGCATATTTTAATGCCCTGAAAAAGGAAATTTGCCGCTATTCGGACATTGTCAAAGGATACAAAGTAAAGACGGTATTTATCGGAGGGGGAACACCTTCATACATTGATGCACATAATATATATGAAATTGTTTCGTTGCTAAAGCAAAGGTTTGATATGGACAACTGCTTTGAGCTTACCATTGAGACCAATCCCGGAACTGTGGATTTAGAAAAGCTTTTGACATACAGGCAAGCGGGATTAAATCGACTAAGCATGGGGCTTCAGGCGTCGCAAAATCATCTGCTTAAAAGTCTGGGGAGGATTCACACGGCAGAGGAATTTGAAGAGAGTTATCATCTTGCGGTGAAGGCGGGGTTTGACAATATAAATGTGGATCTCATTTTTGCAATCCCAGGGCAAAGTTTTGAGGATTGGATGGAGACTATAAATAAGGTGACAGAACTAAAACCTCGGCATTTATCCTGTTACAGCCTCATCATCGAAGATGGAACGGTTTTTGGCACAAGGTATTCTAAGGGTGAGTTGACTCCTGTTGAGGACGAACTTGACAGGAAAATGTACTGGTATGCCGTAGAAAAGTTGAATACCTTAGGTTATAAGCACTATGAGATATCCAACTTTTCAAAAGAAGGCTTTGAGTGCGCCCACAATCTGATTTATTGGAAAGAACAAGAGTATATAGGTATTGGGGCTGGGGCCCATTCCTATTTAAACGGTCATAGATTTAACAATATTTATAATATTGATGATTATGTGAGAATAATAAATTCCGGCAGACTGCCTGTAGAAAATCGGATTGCTGTCGAAAGAAAAGATGAGATTTCCGAATTTATGATGCTGGGGTTGAGACTTGTTGACGGAGTGAGTATCAGGGAGTTTGAAGAAAGGTTTGGGGAGGATGTTTTGGAGGTATTCGGAAGCCAGATAGAAAGCCTTGTAAAAAGAGGACTTATCGGGATTGAAAAGGGATCTGTAAAGCTTACCAAATTGGGGTTTGATCTTGCAAATCAGGCCTTTATGGAGTTTGTTTGATTTGATTTCTAAAGAAGAATATCCTTTCATGTAAAAGCAAATAATATCCACAAAAATATCTTGACAAAAGAAAGATAGGGTGGTATTTTAAAGATAGTATTAGCACTCAACGAGCTAGAGTGCTAACAAAAGGGGTGAGAAGGATGTTCTTGGACGATAGAAAAAAGAAGATTCTGCAATCTATAATTGATGATTATATTAGCACTGCAGAGCCTGTAGGTTCAAGAACTGTTGCAAGGAAGCATGAGCTTGGTCTAAGTTCGGCCACTATCAGGAATGAAATGGCTGACTTGGAGGAAATGGGTTATCTCACACAACCTCATACTTCTGCGGGACGTATTCCTTCCGATAAGGGATACAGATTTTATGTTGACCAGTTGATGAGACAAAGTGAATTGACTGTTGAAGAAATTTACAGCATTAAGTCTGCAATGGAGACTAAAATAAATGAGCTGAGCCAGCTTTTAAAGCAGGTATCAGTAATTATGTCAAGAATTACAAAATATACCTCAATGGCTGCTATACCGGAGAGGAAAAACAGCGTTCTAAAGGCTGTACAGGTTGTTCCTGTAGAAAGGGGAAAAGCCCTTGTTATCGTTATTACCAATGCAGGAACTGTAAAGAATAGTCTCATAAAGATATCGGAGACGGTTCTGCCGGAATTCTTGATTTCCGTTTCAAATATTTTTAATGAAAAATTGTCAGGGCTTACAATAGAACAGATAAACTTACCGATTATAAGGGAAATAGAGATTCTTATAGGGTCTTCTCAAGAAGTGTTGATGCCTATACTAAATGGTGTAATTGATTGTATAGAGCAGATAGATAGCGCAGAGGTTTTCCTTGAAGGTGCAATAAATATGCTGAATTATCCTGAATTCAGCGATGTTGACCGGGCAAGAGAGTTTCTTAACCTTATGGTTGAAAAGGATTTGATTAGTAGAGTATTAAAAGATATCAGTGTAGATAATGACGGTGTTGTCATTAAGATAGGAAAGGAAAACGATATTGAAGAAATGAGGGATTGCAGCCTTGTTACTACCACGTATACTGCAGGCAATCTTGTAATAGGTACGATAGGAATTATTGGCCCTACAAGGATGGAGTATTCGAAAGTTCTGGCGGCTGTAAATTTTATGAAAAAAAAGATGCAGGAAGAAGTAGAAAAACTGATAGGAAAAGATCCGGGAAGAACATAAATTCCTTTAAGACTGCCTCGCAATAATGAAATGCGGTGTTGGAGCAATCGAGCCTATTTAAAATAAAAGTAAAAAGAAATTATAGGGAGGGTTATACGATCTTGAAGAAAAACGAAAAAGAAATCAACAATGATATTAAGCAGGACAATAACCAAAGTAAAGATGAAGAAATAGTTTGTGAAGAGGTGATAGATAACGAAGAAACCGCTCAAAAAACTGTTGGAGAAGCTGCTGTAAACCAAGAAATCGATAAACTAAAAAGTCAGCTGGAAGAAAAGACAAAGCAATGTGAAGAGTACTTTAATATGTTGCAGAGGACTGCAGCCGAGTTTGATAATTACAAAAAGAGAACTGCAAAAGAAAAGGGAGCTATTTATACTGATGCCGTCAGTGATTCAGTCGCGTCTTTTTTGCCGGTAGTTGACAATATAGAGAGGGCACTTCAGGCATCGGCAAATGATGCTGACTTTCAATCCCTTAAGGATGGTATAGAATTGGTTCACCGCCAGTTTAAGGAGGTCATGAAGAATCTCGGTGTTGAAGAGATAAAGGCTCTGGGCGAAAAGTTCGACCCAAACCTACATAATGCGGTTATGCATATCGAAGATTCCGAATTTGGCGAAAACGTCGTTATTGAGGAATTCCAGAAAGGATATATATTAAAGGACAAGGTAATAAGATACAGTATGGTAAAGGTGGCAAACTGATGGTACATCAAGTAGAGTATTCTACTGGTGTTTTTGGACATTAACTATAGAAGTTATTTGAGTATATAATTAAGGAGGAGGCATATTTATGGCAAAAGTTATTGGTATAGATCTTGGTACGACAAACTCATGTGTTGCTGTTATGGAAGGAGGAGAACCTGTTGTAATTCCAAATACCGAGGGTGCAAGGACTACACCTTCCGTAGTAGCTTTTTCAAAAACAAATGAAAGACTTGTGGGTCAGGTAGCTAAAAGACAGGCTATAACAAACCCTGAGAGGACTATTATCTCCATTAAAAGGGATATGGGAACCGATAGAAAAGTAAAAATTGATGATAAGGATTATACTCCCCAGGAAATTTCGGCAATGGTTCTTCAAAAAATAAAAGCCGATGCTGAGGCCTATCTTGGTGAGAAGGTTTCCCAAGCGGTAATAACAGTGCCGGCATATTTCAGCGATTCCCAAAGGCAGGCTACAAAGGATGCCGGTAAGATTGCAGGTTTGGAAGTATTAAGAATAATCAACGAGCCTACAGCTGCAGCTTTGGCCTATGGGCTTGATAAGGAAACCGATCAAAAAATTCTTGTGTTTGACCTTGGCGGAGGTACCTTTGACGTATCCATACTGGAAATTGGAGACGGAGTTTTTGAAGTGCTTGCCACAAGCGGTAACAACAAACTGGGTGGAGACGACTTTGATGAAAGAATAATAGACTTCTTGGTAGATACCTTCAAAAGAGAAAACGGTATTGACCTGAAAAATGACAAAATGGCGATGCAGAGACTGAAGGAAGCGGCTGAAAAGGCTAAAATTGAGCTTTCTGGAGTTACTACAACAAATATAAACCTGCCGTTTATTACAGCGGATGCAACAGGACCGAAGCATCTTGACACTACATTGACAAGAGCAAAATTCGATGAGTTGACAGCAGATCTGGTGGAAAAAACAATGGTGCCTACAAGAAAGGCTATGGATGACGCAGGACTTTCACCGAATAAAATAGATAAGATTCTTCTGGTTGGTGGTTCTACAAGAATACCGGCTGTACAGGAAGCTGTTAAAAAATATTTCGGCAAGGAACCTTTCAAGGGAATAAACCCTGACGAATGTGTTGCCGTGGGAGCAGCTATTCAAGCAGGGGTGCTTACAGGAGAAGTTAAAGACCTTCTGCTTCTTGATGTAACTCCTCTTTCTCTCGGAATTGAGACCTTAGGTGGAGTATTTACAAAGCTTATTGAAAGGAATACTACAATACCAACAAAGAAAAGTCAGATTTTCTCAACTGCGGCAGATGGACAGACAGCTGTTACCGTAAGGGTATTCCAAGGTGAGAGAGCTATGGCTGCTGACAATAAGCTTTTAGGAGAATTCAACCTTGACGGTATACCGCCAGCACCAAAGGGTGTACCTCAAATTGAAGTATCCTTTGATATTGATGCCAACGGTATTGTGCATGTTTCTGCAAAGGATCTTGGCACAGGAAAAGAGCAGAACATAACCATAACTGCTTCTACAAACCTGTCGGATTCCGAAATCGAGAAGGCCGTAAATGAAGCTAAGAAGTTCGAAGAAGAGGACAAAAAGAGAAAAGAGAGTGTAGAGATAAGGAATAATGCTGAAGCTATGATTTTCCAATCCGAAAAGACATTGAAAGAGTTGGGGGATAAGCTTAGTAGTGAAGATAAATCAAAGATTGAAGGAGAAATTGAGAAGGTTAAGGAAGTATTAAAGGGAACAGATACCGAAGCAATTAAGACTGCAACAGAAGGGTTGCAACAGGCATTTTACGATATATCATCAAAGATATACCAACAGAATCAGGCAGCCGGTGCAGAGCCAGGTGCGGGAGCAGCTGACGGAGGCCAGGAAAATGTGTATGATGCCGAGTACAAGGTAGTGGATGACGACAAATAATTTAATGTTCTCTAGTAAATTACAAAAGAGGATGAGGCCAAAGTCATGAATATGGCTTTGGCTCTTTAAATTCAGTTTTATTGCAGTCATATATTATGGTGTGGTATAATCTGAAAGAAGACTTGGAGATATTTGAAATTTATATATATGATATGGAGGAGTTGGTTGGATGGCAGGCAAAAGGGATTACTATGAGGTCCTTGGTGTTGACAAAAGTGCATCCGATGCAGATATAAAAAAAGCTTATAGGAAGCTTGCTAAGCAGTATCACCCCGATATGAATCCCGGTGATAAGTCCGCCGAAGCAAAGTTTAAGGAAGTTAACGAAGCCTATGAGGTTTTGAGTGATTCGCAGAAAAGAGCACGATATGACCAGTTTGGTCATGCCGGAACTGACCCTAACGGTTTTGGGGCAGGAGGTTTTGGCGGTGGCTTTGGCGATTTTGATTTTGGTGGTTTTGGAGATATTTTTGAGACATTTTTCGGAGGAGGATTTGGAACCAGAACCTCTGGTGCGAGAAACGGTCCACAAAAGGGTGCAGATTTGAAGTACTCCATGGAAATCAGCTTTGAAGAAGCGGCTTTTGGTACAAAAAAAGAGGTTTCGGTGAACAGGATGGAGGTATGTCATACATGCAACGGTTCTGGAGCAAAAGCAGGTCATCAGCCTGTGACATGTAAGAATTGCAACGGCTCAGGACAGGTGCAATATAAGCAGAGGACACCTTTTGGACAGTTTGTGAATATAAAAACCTGTGATGTTTGCCATGGTGAGGGTAAAATCATTACACAACCCTGCGAAACTTGTAGCGGTAAAGGAAGGGTAAGAAAAAATACCAAGCTGCAGGTGACAATACCCGCCGGAATTGATAACGGACAGACTATATCAATAAGAGGCGAAGGAGAGCATGGAGTTAAGGGTGGGCCAGCCGGGGACCTTTTCATATCCATCAGGGTGAAGCCACACCCTATTTTCAAGAGACAGGGCAATGACATTAACTGTGATATTCCTATAACCTTTACCCAAGCAGCGTTAGGAGCTGAGATTGAAGTTCCGACACTGGATGGAAAAGAAAAATGTGTAGTTCCTGAGGGGACTCAGACCGGATCTGTATTTAAGCTTAAAGGTAAGGGTATACCTTTCTTGAGAGGCGGCGGCAGAGGAGATCAATATGTAAAGGTAAATATTGAGGTGCCAAAGAAGCTGAATGAAAAACAAAAGGAAGTTCTAAGGCAGTTTGCTGAATTGGTGGGCGACGAGGTCCACGAACAGAGAAAAGGCTTTTTTGATAAAATGAAGGATGCATTAGGAATGTAGTATTGGAGGAAAAAATTGTGAAATGGATTGAAATCAGGATAAAAACAACCGAGGAAGCATATGATGCCATATCCTATATGCTGACTTCAATTGGAGCAGGAGGGGTTGCCATTGAAGACCCCAACGATATTAGGCGAGAAGCGCTAAAGCCCAATTCACTGGACTATGCCGATGATGAATTTTTAAATTCACTGGGCGAGGATGTGATTATAAAAGCATACTTTCCGGGTGAAACTAATATATCAGAACTTGTTTCGCTAATAAAAGAAAAGCTTGATTTTATCGGCGGGTTTTTGAATGTAGGTGAAGGGTACTGCGGATATTCTGAAATGGATGAAGAAGATTGGAGCACTTCATGGAAGAAGTATTACAAACCTTTTCACCTTACAGATAGATTGGTTGTTAAGCCTTCTTGGGAAAATTACGATAATAAAGAAGATGAAATAATTATAGAAATGAACCCGGGGATGGCTTTTGGCACCGGCACCCATGAAACGACCAAAATGTGTGCTACTTTGCTTGATAAGTATGTAAAGGACGGTGACAGAGTTATCGATGTTGGCTGCGGTACAGGTATTCTGTCAATTATAGCGAGTAAACTGGGAGCAGCGGAAATAACTGCCGTAGACATTGATGAGGTGGCAGTAAAGGTGACAAAAGAGAACCTCGAAATTAATAGAGTCGATAATGTCTTTGCCTTTAAAGGTGTTTTGGATGATATTTCAAAGGAAAAAAGGGATATTGTCGTTGCCAATATTATAGCCAGTGTTATAATTGACATATCCTCAAGCATACCATACTATTTGAAAAAAGATGGCTTTCTCATTGCATCGGGAATTATACAAGAAAGAAAGCAGGAAGTATTGGATGAGTGTCTAAAAAAAGGGTTTAAGTGTGAGGAAATTATTGAGCTAGGAGAATGGGTGGCGATTGTTTTAAGATGCCTAGATTCTTTGTGAGGAAAAATGACGTATCTTGTGATTCGATCAATATATCCGGGGAAGATTATAACCATATTAAAAAAGTACTCAGGTTAGGCAATGGGGACAGAATAATTGCATGTGATGGGGAAGGAACGGACCATCTGGTTGAAATAGTAAAGATTGAAGATGCTATGGTAAAAACCAGAATCATTGAATCAGTGAAGAATTGTACCGAACCTCCTATTCAGATTACTCTTTTTCAAGGACTGCCAAAATCCGATAAAATGGATTTTATTATACAGAAGGCTGTGGAGTTGGGTATTAATGAAATTATTCCTGTTATTACCGAAAGGACTGTTGTGAAGACAGACAGGAAGAGTGGGGATAAAAAATGTGAACGATGGAATAAGATATCCATGGAAGCAGCCAAACAGTGCAATAGAGGGATTATTCCTAAAGTAGGATTTCCACTGGGCTTTAGGGAGGCTTTAGATGCTGCAAAAGGAAGCTCTCTTTCTCTGATACCCTATGAAAAAGAGGCTGGAACAAAATTGAAGCAAGTTCTTGCAAATAGCTCCTCTGTAGGAAAAGTATCTGTATTTATTGGACCGGAGGGGGGCTTTACGGAAAAGGAAATTGAAGCAGCTGTCTCTTGTGGCGTACAGCCAGTGACATTGGGTCCTAGAATATTGCGAACCGAAACTGCCGGGATTGCTGTTTTGTCAATACTAATGTATGAACTGGGGGATGTGGGTACATGAATAACCTGAAGTTTGTTGTTGTTGACGATGCGGTTTTTATGCGTACATTGCTAAAGAAAATAATTGAAGAAGTTGAGTCATACAAGGTAGTGGCAGAAGGGGCAAATGGAATTGAGGCAATTGAAAAAGCACAGGTTTATAAGCCGGACATTATGACCCTTGATATAACAATGCCGGATATGGATGGTATTACTGCTGTAAAGGAGATATTAAAATACAGTCCGGACACCAAGATTATTATGGTTTCGGCAATGGGCCAGCAGTCAATGGTTATTGATGCAATAAAGCTGGGGGCAAAGGACTTTGTGGTAAAACCTTTTGAAAAAAGCAGAGTATTACAGGCCATCAGCAATGTGTTGGCCATCTGAAATTTCGATGGACTGATTAAAATATGAATAACGGTGGATTTGGTGAGGATACGGGGGGTGCATATAGAAGCACCCTGTTTTAATGAATTAAAGTATGGCGGATAGATTTTGTGTTGATTAAGCAAATAGGAGATAATACGAAAAAACATATAAAAATTAAAGGAAAAGCCTTTTAATTGTCTAAAATTATGTTATAATACGAAGTGAATAAATACATGAAAAATCCATGAAGAGGATGGCAGATTTATGATAAGAAGTATGACGGGTTTCGGGAGAGGAAAATCTCAGGCTGACGGCAGGGAGTTTCTTGTTGAGATTAAGACCGTAAACCATAGATATTGTGATATTTATATAAAATTACCAAGACAGATATCTTTTCTTGAAGAAAAGGTAAGGGAAGTAGTAGGAAAAAGTGTTTCACGGGGGAAGGTTGATGTCTTTATCAGCTATGATGACTTTAGTGAGGAGTCAAAAAATATCCTTATTGATGAAGGACTTGCCAGAACATATATTAAAAGTGTAGAGCATTTGAGGGATAAATATGGCTTGAAAGATGACATATCTGTATCTCTCATAGCAAAGTTTCCCGATATCCTAAAAGTAGAAAAATCCGAACAGGATGAGGACAAAATTTGGGGTCTTCTTTCTGAGGCTCTAAGTCATGCGCTCGACGCGTTGATTAATATGAGGCAGGTAGAGGGCGAAGGCTTGAGAAATGATTTGCTTGAAAGGGCGGATGTTATTGAAAAAGTTGTTCAAGAAATAAGCATAAGAGCACCCGAAGTTGTAAAAGAATATAAGTGTAAACTTGAAAACAGGATAAAGGAAATATTGGAACAACAGGTGATAGATGAGAATCGCATGGCTATGGAAGTTGCCATTTTTGCCGATAGATGCAACATTGATGAGGAGTTGGTTAGACTTGGAAGCCATATAAACCAGCTGAGGCAGACCCTTAATAATACTCAGTCCGACCAGCCAGTCGGAAGAAAATTGGATTTTCTGCTTCAGGAAATGAACAGGGAAATTAATACCATAGGATCTAAAGCGAATGACTTAAGTATAACCCAGAATGTTGTAGAGATTAAGAGTGAATTGGAAAAAATCAGAGAGCAGATACAAAATATCGAGTAATGTGGGAGGAAGATTTAATGAAACTTATAAATATCGGTTTTGGTAATATTGTATCGGCAAACAGGTTGGTTGCTATTGTTAGTCCGGAGTCCGCACCGATAAAGAGGATAATACAGGAAGCCCGGGAGAGAGGCATGCTTGTAGATGCTACTTATGGCAGAAGAACCAGAGCTGTAATTATAACAGACAGCGATCATATAATTTTATCGGCCGTTCAGCCTGAAACAGTAGCGCACAGGCTGAATACAAAGGAAGCGGAGGAAGTTGAAGTAGAGGAAGAAATTGAAGAATAGGGGTGGCTTATAATGTGCCGTGAGGGGCTGCTGGTTGTCGTATCCGGTCCGTCTGGAGCAGGGAAGGGTACAGTTTTGAATTTGCTAAAGGATTCCGGTGACGACAGTATAAGGTTTTCAGTTTCCGCTACTACGAGAGCGCCCAGGAAAGGCGAGGTTGACGGCTTGAATTATTTTTTTAAAACCAAGGACGAATTCAAGCTAATGATCGAAAATGATGAGCTTTTTGAATGGGTAGAGTACTGTGACAACTTTTACGGGACTCCGAAAAAATATATCGAGAGCACTATAAAAGATGGCTATGACTGTTTGCTTGAGATTGAAGTGGAAGGTGCAGCAAATGTAATGAAAGCATATCCTCAATGTGTTTCGGTTTTTATACTTCCGCCTTCGTTTGAAGAATTGCGAAGAAGGATTGAAAAAAGAGGTACTGAGGATGTTGATGTGGTAAATAAGCGTCTTGATAGAGCAAAAAAGGAAATTGCTTATGCTTCAAATTACGATTACGTTATAGTTAATGACAGTGTTGAAGATGCAGTAGAAAGCTTGCGCAGTATAATCAATGCGGAAAAGCTGAAATTCAAACGAAACATAGGAATACTTAAACAGTTTGAATAAGATTAATCGTTAAATTAAGGGAGGTTTTGCTTTTATGAAGGAAAATAAAGAAAAAACCACAAGTATGATTGAACCGGGAATAAGCTCACTGCTTACCAAGGTTGACAGCAGATATACTCTGGTAGTAGCTACTGCCAAGAGAGCTAGACAGCTTACGGAAGGAGCTAATAAACTGACTGAGTGTGAGTCGGATAAGCCGGTTACAATAGCAATTAATGAGATTGATGAGCAAAAAATAACATACATAAGAACTAAGAGCGGAATAAAGTAAGTGTTTTTTTAAGGAAATTAATTTATTTCTTTAAATACAGAAAACCCTAAAAAAGGTTGAGATAGCGATTGGGATTGGGACTTCTAAAATCTATTTTTGAGTTTTCTCAATCAAAATCAAAATCTTAATCTTATTTTTTTAAGTTTGTTGCAAGGTATTGTTTTAATTCGGGAGGTGGGATTTTGTTAAAAGGAAAAACCGTAGTAGTCGGTGTTTGCGGTGGAATAGCTGCTTATAAGTCGGTGGAGATTGTCAGCAGACTAAATAAGCTTGGTGCCGATGTACATGTCATCATGACGGCAAATGCGGTAAAGTTTGTGGCGCCTCTCACCTTCAGATCCATATGTCACAACCCTGTAATAACTGATATGTTTGAGGAGCCAAAGGTATGGGATATACAGCATATTTCCCTGGCACAGAAGGCCGACCTTATTGTTGTGGCACCGGCAACCGCCAATATCATAGGCAAAGTTGCAGGAGGTATTGCGGATGACATGCTTTCGACAACTATTATGGCCGCGGATTGTCCTGTTCTATTTGTACCTGCTATGAACAACAAGATGTATGAGAATCCTATTGTTCAGGGCAACATTAATAAGCTTGCTTCGCTGGGCTATCTCTTTATGGAGCCGGAGACAGGGCTTATGGCCTGTGGTACTAGCGGGAAGGGAAGATTTCCTTCACCGGAGACAATCGTGGACTATGTGAAGGGGATTCTTAAGAGAAGCAGCGATTATGAAGGCTTGAAGATTCTTGTGACCGCGGGGCCTACAAGGGAGCCAATTGACCCTGTTAGATATATTTCGAACCATTCATCGGGAAAGATGGGATATGCAGTTGCAAAAGCTGCTTTGGATAGGGGCGCAGCTGTAAAATTGGTTACAGGGCCTGTGAATATTACTCCGCCAACAGGGGCTGAGACCATTTGTGTTACCAGTGCAGTTGATATGTACAATGAGGTGATGAAATCCTATGAAAGCTTTGATATTTTAGTCATGGTGGCAGCTGTGGCAGATTATAGATGTGTAACGGTTTCCGAAAAGAAAATAAAAAAATCGGGAGAGAACCTCACTTTAGAATTGGTAAAGAACCCCGATATAGCAGCCGAGCTTGGAAAAGTAAAAGGTCACAGGATTATGATAGGATTTAGTGCTGAGACAGATAATCTTCTTGATAACGCGGCTTCAAAGCTTGCTTCAAAAAATATGGATATGGTAGTAGCCAATGATGTGACTTTAGAAGGCGCAGGATTTGGTGTTGATACAAACATTGTAAAGCTGATAAAAAGAGACGGAAGCAGGATTGATTTGCCGGTAATGAGCAAGGAGGATGTTGCTCACCGGATTTTAGATGAGGTTCTGTCAATTAGGAATGGCTAAAAGATTTTTCTAATTATAAGCTGTTAAAGTATAAGCTACTGATATATAATTTAAAATATATAATTTCTTATAGTATTTTTAAGGAGGCATACTAATGGAAGTAAAAAAGACAATGGAGAAGATTGTGGCGCTGGCTAAAAATCGAGGTTTTGTTTATGCCGGCTCTGAAATATATGGAGGTTTGGCTAATTCATGGGATTACGGGCCTCTTGGCGTAGAACTTAAAAACAATATAAAGAGAGCATGGTGGAGGAAATTTGTTCAGGAAAGCCCCTACAACGTAGGTGTTGACTGTGCGATACTGATGAATCCCCAAGTATGGGTTGCTTCGGGGCATGTAGGCGGTTTCAGTGACCCTCTTATTGACTGTAAGGATTGTAAGACACGTCATAGGGCGGATAAAATGATAGAAGACTGGAATCTTGAAAACAATCAAGATGTTAAGGTGGATGGCTGGTCCAATGATATGCTTATGGAGTATATAAGGGAGAAGGGAGTAAGCTGCCCGCAATGCGGTTCGAAGAATTTTACCGATATCAGGAAGTTTAATCTCATGTTCAAGACCTTCCAAGGTGTAACAGAAGATTCCAAATCTGAGATATATTTAAGACCGGAAACAGCTCAGGGTATATTTGTAAACTTCAAAAATGTTCAGAGGACAACCAGAAGAAAGATACCATTTGGTATAGGACAGATAGGAAAGTCCTTCAGAAATGAAATAACACCCGGGAACTTTATTTTCAGAACCCGTGAGTTTGAACAGATGGAGCTGGAGTTTTTCTGCGAGCCCGGCACAGATCTTGAATGGTTTGATTATTGGAAAAATTTCTGCTTCAACTGGTTGTTGAGTCTTAATATCAAAGAGAACAACCTGAAGATGCGTGACCATTCAAAAGAGGAGCTTTCTCACTATAGTAATGCCACCACCGATATTGAATATCTGTTCCCGTTTGGTTGGGGAGAATTGTGGGGAATTGCTGACAGGACTGACTTTGACTTAAAACAGCACGCACAGCATTCAAAAGAGGATCTGTCCTACTTTGACCCGAATACCAATGAAAAATACGTACCGTATTGTATAGAGCCGTCTCTTGGTGCTGACAGAGTTACCTTGGTATTCCTTTGTGAAGCATATGATGAGGAAGAAGTGGCAGAAGGAGATGTAAGGGTGGTTTTGCGCTTCCATCCTGCCATTGCTCCGGTTAAAATAGCTGTACTTCCCCTCTCCAAGAAGCTTGGGGATGATGCATATAAGGTTTATGAAATGCTTACCAAAAAATACACCTGTGAATATGACGAGACAGGAAGTATAGGAAAGAGATACAGAAGACAGGATGAGATAGGTACACCTTATTGCATAACCTTCGACTTTGATTCTTTGAATGACCAGAGTGTTACAATAAGAGATAGGGACTCCATGCAGCAGGTAAGAATTAAAATTGATGAGCTTCTTTCTTATTTTGAAGGAAAGTTTGAATTCTAGGTTTTATTGGCGAAAGCTGCTTTGTAAAGCAAACCGATATATACTGTTAAATGAAGGGATATTACTGGATTGTAGGTAATATCCTTTTTTATATAATTATGTTTTGCTTTCTGTCGAATTTAATTGTATTATAATATTGAAGAGAGATTAACAGCTTTGAATTATTTTTGTCAAATTTAGCCGGGGGGAATCTATTTGCAAGGGATAATAAGATTTATTATTGACAATTTTGTAACGGTAATCGGTGCTGCCATTTTAACGGCATTTACTGCTCGGATCATTTTCAATATTAAGTTTGATGCAAAGTCCTTGTTTTTATATGCGGGATCATTTGTTGTTATTTCAGGAGCAATTGTTGGCTTTGCAAATTACGGCTTGGTGAAGCTTTCTCCCAATCTAGCAATGATGTTTAGGACAATTTTTACTACTTTAACATCAATATTGTTGCTTAAGTTCTTTTTGAATCTAAGTATCCTTAAAGGAATTATTTCTGAATTTATTTATAATTTATTTCTTGCTGTAGCAAATTATGTCGCAATTTTTACATTTAAATCTTTTGAAATCGATCTAGGTTTGATTAAAACATCATTGATTTATAAAATTATTGCTTTTGCAATAATCAACATGGTAGTAATAATTATATTGGGCTTGATAAAATCCTTTAAGATGTTTTCATGCTTTCCGCCGGAGATTAAGACGAAAGCATACAAGAGCTACTTAATCTATATATTGCTTGTGTTTTCAATAGTAATGTTAAACTTTAATTATTATTTGGAGTTTGGTGAAGCAGCAGATGGCATAACAATTTTGATAAGTGTGCTGATGCTTACTGTTTTTTTGATGTTTTCGATATTTTATACAAATACTCTTTTTAAGCTTGAGGAAAGTACTCAGGAGCTCGAGTATCAGAAATTTTATAATAAGTCATTGCAGTCTATAATAAGTGACTTGAGGAGATTTAAACATAATTACAACAATATTCTTGCGGTATTTGGAGGTTATATAAAAAATAAAAAATGGGCTCAAGTAGACGAATATTACAATGAAATATGTGCAGAAATTGCTAAAGTAAGTTTCCTTGATAATTTGACATCGTTGAATATTAAGAGTGCTGGTGTTTTGGGGCTTATAATAGCAAAATATGAATATGCAAAGGAATTGGGTGTTGAATTCAGGATAGTTACAGATGGAGAAATTGATGAAGTAAAAATGAAAATATCAGAGTTTTGTGAGGTGCTCGGTATTCTTTTGGATAATGCTATAGAGGCTGCTAAAGACAGCAAAGAGAAAAAAGTTGAGGTATTTATGAAAAAGGGAGATAAAGCTCTAAGCTTTATTGTATTGAACGGAATTAATGAGCAAGTTGATGTAACCATGATTTGCGAGAACGGGTACTCAACCAAAGGCGAAGGACGGGGTATTGGACTTGGTATTGTAAATAGTATAGTTTCAAAATATAAGAACGTAATGCTGAATACCTTCGCAGACGATTCACAATTTAAACAAGAATTAATTATTAATCTTTAAGATTATGTAGAACAAAAAGCTCGGCAATATACACCGAGCTTTTTTGCATAAGCTATGTAATCCTCAAGATTTAGGTTAGTCTTCTTTGATTAATGATTTGGGTATCTTTGGCTGCTCTATAGCCCATGAAGTGCAACTGTTTGCGGAAGTCTGAGCAATGAAGATTGCAATTACCGATATCCACCCCAACAATAGAGCTAATAGCTCTCTTTTGTTCGATGTTTTCACTGTTCCGAACATTCGAACCACCCTTTCTTATTAATCTATATGTTAGTCAATCACTTAAAGCCCATTTCCATGGCGAGCTCCCATTATTTTATATGTAAGAGGAAGAATGCCTAGGCATGCAAATAAGGTTGATAGAATAATTGTGATGGAAACAGCATTTTCAGTTGCAAACGCAGATAGCAGATATTCAACAATAAGTACTGCATAGGCAGCAGTTTTTAATTTTTTTCTTTGCTTTTTGCTTACTAAAGGTTTGTTTTCATGGTCTGCCGGTGCATAAAGGTGTAGTATTACAGTGCAAAACGGCATAACAAGCATAATTAGAATGGCGGGGTCTATAAATGATAGTAGCAGGGATAAATAAACTGCACTAAAGGTTATGGCGCTGTTTGTAAAAAGACAGCCCCAAAAGGTTTTGGCATGGGATCCCCCTGCAAACATTCTAAGCAGGCCAAAGCAGATAATAAATATGATTGTGAGTCTGAAAACTCCCAGAAAATAAGCTGTTGATAGTATTATAGTCAGCTTTATTATATCTGTAATCCACAGATACAGGCCGTAATTTATGATTTCTGCCTTATCATCATCTATACCTTTTACTCTATCTTTAATGGCATTGGTGGTATTGTTACATAGCTTTTGGAGTAGTGGCATAATCATTTACCTCGTTTTTCAAATTTCTATAACCAGCAACCTGGGTCATCGGCAAAGCAGTTCCCATAATAGGCATAGGCGATAGCTCTACATCCTCTGCAGTTTTCAAGATGTGTACAGGAGCTGCATTTAGAAAGTTTATCCGTTCTTTTTAGTTCTTTTAGAATTGATGATTCATAAAATACTTGCCGAATACGCTGCTGGGGCAGTTTGCCAATAACAACCGGAAGACGCCTGCAGGCCATTACACTGCCATCGGATAATACACTAAGTCCTGCTTTTCCTATAAGGCAGCCTCTTTTTAGGCTATATCCCTCGGGTACCAGGGTCTGGGTTGAAGCTAAGGTTTCTTTGTCCAATACCAACCCCCATAGATTGTCCTTGTATCCGAATTGAGTGCGGCAGCCTTTAGCCCGAAGCCTTTTATACTCATTATTTACTTCCACCAATAGTTCTTTGTATTCTAGTGGATCAATTATTTCTTCCTTCATGTCTTTAGCGGCTCCAACCGGCACAACTCTGTCAAAATCAAAACCGTCAAGACCTATTTGGGCTGCCAATCTGATAATTTCAATTAACTGATTCATATTTTTTCTGCTCAGGGTAAACATACACATTGAGCGGATGCCTGCTTTATTCAGTACTTCATAAGCTCTCAAAGTGTCATCAAAGCTTCCCGGCTTTCTGAAATAATCATGGATTTCTTTAAGTCCGTCAAGACTTATCTGGTACATATCTACTCCATATCTTTTTAGTTGCAGAGCAGTCTCTAAATCAAGGTGATATGAGTTTCCGGCTATGCCTAAAGGATAGATGTTTTTATCGGCCGTATATTCAAGAATTTCAAAGAAGTCATTACGAAGAAGGGGATCGCCGCCTGTAAAGTAGATACTTCTATTTCCGGGACTTGCAGTATCCGAAAAATCATCGATTATTGCTTTGCAGTCTGCTAGTGTCAGCTCATTGTCCTTTTCTGATTGGTAGAAGGGAGAATCATACATATAGCAATGCTTGCATTTCTGATCACATTTGGCCGTTATGTGCCATTGGAGAAAAAAGTTTGGTTGTCCAGTCTTAGAGTCAACAAGACAATTGCACAAAGTCATGCCTCCTTCCTTTCTATGGATTTCCACTTAAAAATTGATGTTCAATATCAGTCTCTGAAGGAGGAGTCTCAATAGCAGTGATAAGCGGTGTATGCTAGGCACACATTCATAAGAAGTGACAATAAAAGAAAATAACATATACTTCTATAATGTTATTATATAACAATATAATGCTTTTGTAAAGATGTTCATGGACTCTTCAAAACATTGTATGAAATTATATTTTTTTGGGCAATTTATAAACATGGTTCAAATTGGCAAGCATATCTACAGAAATATTATATTTTTTAACAAAAATATAATGAAAAATATTTTTATTATGTTATAATTAGATGGGTTGAGGTGAATTATTCCTGACAAATCTAATTTATAACCTTCAAATGCTTATTTGGAAAGTGTTGAAGTTTATATGCTTTCCTAACACATAAAGAAAAAGTAAATAATAATAGGAGGTTTTTTTATGGCAAAGTATGTGTATTTATTTAGTGAAGGCAATGCATCAATGAGAAACCTGCTTGGAGGAAAGGGAGCTAATCTTGCCGAAATGACAGGTTTGGGACTTCCGGTACCTAGAGGTTTTACAGTTACTACAGAGGCTTGTACACGTTACTACCAGGATGGAAAGGTCATTGCCGAGGAAATAGAAGATGAGATATACAGAACTATGGCAAAAGTCGAAGAGATTGTCGGGAAGAAATTCGGTGACCCATCAAATCCATTTCTTGTTTCTGTTCGTTCCGGTGCTAGAGCGTCTATGCCGGGTATGATGGATACGATATTGAATCTCGGACTTAATGATGATGTTGTTGATGGACTTGCAAAGCTTACTAATAACGAAAGGTTTGCATATGACAGCTATAGAAGGTTTATTCAAATGTTCAGCGATGTTGTCATGGAAGTTGAAAAGTCTAAATTTGAAATAATTCTTGATGAAGTAAAGAAAGAGAATAATTGTGAAAATGACTGCGACCTTACTGCTGAAAACTTAAAGGAAGTAGTAAAAAAATACAAAGAACTCTTCAAGAAGGAAAAAGGATTTGATTTTCCGCAGGAACCAAAAATGCAGTTGATGGAAGCAGTAAAAGCTGTTTTTCGTTCATGGGACAATCCAAGAGCTATTGTATATAGAAGGTTGAATGATATTCCTGGAGATTGGGGTACTGCAGTTAACGTGCAGGAAATGGTTTATGGAAATATGGGCAATGATTCGGGTACAGGAGTTGCCTTTACAAGAAACCCATCCACAGGGGAAAAGAAACTCTATGGTGAATTCCTTATGAACGCTCAGGGAGAAGACGTTGTTGCAGGTATTAGAACTCCGCAATCAATAGACCAATTGAAGGAAATAATGCCTGAAGTGTATGACCAGTTTGTGTCAATAGCACAAAAACTTGAAGACCATTATAGAGATATGCAGGACATGGAGTTTACAATTGAAAGAGGAAAACTCTTTATGCTCCAGACAAGAAACGGTAAGAGAACTGCCGCAGCTGCTTTAAAGATAGCTGTTGATTTGGTAAGCGAGGGAATGGCAACAAAGGAAGAAGCAATCATGAAGGTTGACCCAAAACAGCTTGATGCTTTGCTTCACCCGAACTTTGAGCCAAAGGCGCTAAAAGCCGCAACACCTATAGCCAAGGGGTTGCCAGCTTCACCTGGAGCAGCAACCGGAAAGGTTTTCTTCAGAGCTGAAGATGCAGTAGAGGCAGCTAAAAGCGGAGAAAAGAACGTTATTCTTGTAAGGCTTGAGACTTCACCAGAAGATATTGAAGGTATGCATGTTTCGAAGGGAATACTCACGGGCCGTGGCGGTATGACATCTCATGCGGCTGTTGTTGCGCGCGGTATGGGTACTTGCTGTGTTGCAGGTTGCAGCGAAGTTAGAATTAATGAAGAAGAAAAATATTTTGTTGATAAAAACGGAAAGAAATATGTTGAGGGGGATTGGATTTCCCTTGATGGTTCTACGGGTAATGTTTATGGACAGCAGCTTCCTACAATAGAGCCTGAAATGACAGGAGATTTTGCTACACTTATGGAATGGGCCGACGAAATCAGGACTCTTAAGATAAGAACCAATGCCGATACTCCAGCGGATGCTGCTCAGGCCAGGAAGTTTGGAGCTGAAGGTATCGGGCTTTGCCGTACGGAGCATATGTTCTTCGATGCCGACAGAATATCCGCAATGAGAGAAATGATAGTATCAAGAAATGAAGAGCAAAGAAGAAAAGCTTTGAACAAGCTATTGCCAATGCAAAGAGGGGACTTTGAAGAGCTGTTTACTGCAATGGAAGGCTATCCTGTGACAATCAGGTTCTTAGATCCTCCGCTTCATGAGTTTTTGCCTCAGGAGGAAGAAGATATTGCAGCTTTAGCAAAAGAAATGGGAATCACTTTTGAAGATCTAAAGGCAATAATAGCTGATCTTCACGAGTTCAATCCTATGATGGGACATAGGGGATGCCGCCTTGCGGTTACATACCCCGAAATTGCAGAGATGCAGACAAGGGCGGTTATTGAAGCTGCTATTAACGTGAGCAAGAAGAATTTGAAAGTTGTACCTGAAATCATGATTCCGTTGGTTGGCGAAGTTAAAGAGTTAAAATATGTTAAGGACGTAGTTGTTAAGACTGCCAATGAAGTAATTGAAAAATCAGGTGTTGAGCTTGAATACAAGGTTGGAACAATGATAGAAATTCCAAGGGCAGCTATCACTGCAGATGAAATTGCGAAGGAAGCAGATTTCTTCTCCTTCGGAACCAACGACTTGACTCAGATGACCTTTGGATTTAGCCGTGACGATGCAGGCAAGTTCCTCGAAGAATACTACAACAAGAAGATATATGAATCTGACCCATTCGCAAGGTTGGATCAGACCGGGGTAGGCAAGCTAGTTGAAATGGCTGCAAAGCTTGGAAAGCAAACAAGACCGGATATTAAGCTGGGTATATGCGGTGAACACGGTGGAGATCCATCATCCATTGAATTCTGCCATAGGACGGGACTCAATTATGTATCATGTTCACCTTTCCGGGTGCCGATTGCAAGGCTTGCCGCAGCTCAGGCAAGAGTGAATGAAATGACTGGGACTAAAGATTTGGGACAGAAATAGGCATCTACTGGGGAGCTTATTTAATAATCTAACACAAACAAAAAGGGCAAATTGGAGATCTGACCATCTTGCCCTTTTTTGAACATTTGTCAGGCATAATCAGCTTGACACTTCATTGGATAGTTTTCTTAATGCTTAGTCAATTTGTCCGATGGTGAACTTATAAAGATAGACTTTAGACCTCAGCTTATGTTGAAACTTTAATTATGGAAGTGTTGTAAAATATGAAAAATTTGATATACTCATTCTGCTTTAGACAATAAAACTTTTTTATTACAAAATGAAGAATAATTAGGGGGGCTAAAAGTGAAAAGTATTATTTCATTAATTCTGGTTTTTGCAATGATTGCATCATTAGGTGGTTTACTGCCGGAGAGGGTTAACGCTGCTGGAATGGAGAAATTGGAGCTAGAGAGACCTAAAGTCGGAAATGTAATGATTGATGCAACATACTATACCACAGCTAAACTTCGACAAGATGGAACAGTAATTACAGTTGGACTAAATAAAAACGGACAATGTGATACAGAAAATTGGAAAGATATTGTTCAGGTATCTACAAATTCTTCACACACAGTTGGGTTAAAAGCAGATGGTACAGTAGTCGCCACTGGTTTAGATTTTAATTTCAAAGGTGTCGAGGAGTGGAGCGATATTGTTCAGGTAGCTGCTGGCGATAGTTATACCGTTGGATTAAAGAAGGATGGAACTCTAGTCGTTACTGGAGAATATCGCAAAGATTGTCCCAGTTGGACAGATATAGTTCAAATTGCTGCTGGCTATAGCGTGGTTGGACTTAAGAAAGATGGAACTGTAGTTGCGGATGGAGTGAACAGATATGGAGAATGCGACGTAGATGGATGGACAGAAATAATTCAAATTGCTACTCAAGGTTATATTACAGCAGGGCTTAAGAAAGATGGAACTGTAGTCGCAACTGGATTGAGTAAAGATGGTCAATGTGATGTGAGTTATTGGAAAGATATAGTTCAAATTGATGTTGGAAGCTATATAGCTGGAGTTAAAGAAGATGGAACTATAATAGGTACAGATCCAAACTGGAAAAGTATTGCTTCAAATTGGGATAAAACCACGGGTGGCGGCTGGAGTGAAATGCCAAATTGGACAAATATAGTTCAGGTAGCTGCAGGGGACGGGTATTTAATTGGTTTAATGGACAACGGAACAGTTGTTGCTTCTGGTAATGGTGAATACGGTAATTGCAGTGTTGGTGATTGGTCAAATATAACCCAAATTCATAGTTATAAGGGCTGGGAACCCATTATTGTAGCAGGCTTAAAAGAAGACGGAACTGTTGTTGCATTTGGAGGAAACAAACATGGCGAATGCGACGTAGAGGATTTTTATGATATAGCTCAAATTTCAGTCGGGTATGGCCGTACAGTAGGTCTAAAGAAGGATGGAACTGTTGTTGCTGTTGGGTTAAATAGAAATGATTCATGTGAGGTAGGAGATTGGACTGGCATAGTTCAAGTTGCTAGTAGTGAATTTGCAGTTATCGGGCTAAAAAGCGACGGAACCTGTGTTAAAAAAGGATCGATTGCTACTAATAAACCTTTAACAGATGTAGTACAACTTTTTAATGACTATGTAATAAAAAAGGATGGAACTGTAGTTGATAACTATCTTCATTGGATGAAATCGGGTTGGACTGATGCTATTTTTATTGATCCCCCGGTTGCATTAAAAAAGGATGGAACAGTAGTTGATACCTATGGAAGTATAGCATGTGAGGGTTGGACAGATATAATTCGTATTGCCCATCCGATTGCCGTAAAGAGAGATGGAACTGTAGTTGATTGGCATGGAAAAAGAGTAGAAGGTATGACAGACATTGTTCAAGCTAGTTATGATAATGCTATTATTATAGGATTAAAAAAGGATGGAACAGTAGTTTCTAATATACATGATGTATATGGTTGGGAAAACAATGTGAAAGAATGGAGAGATATTGTTCAAGTTCTTGCTGGCCCCTGTTGGGTATTGGGAGTAAAAAGTGATGGGACAATAGTTTCTGAAGGTATAAAAATTTCTCCGGGCTTAAATAGTGATATTGAATATAATATGCCTGATTTTTCCGTAAAAGGCTTTACAGATGAAATTGCTGTCGATGGTGAAATTGTTGTAAGTGTTTTGCCAAAAAAAGGGCTGATGTTTACAGAGCCGCCTGTCGTTGAATCAAAGGAGAAAAATGTAGAGGTAACATACTTTGAAGAGGATGGAATAGATAAGTATCGTCTTAAGGGTGCAAAAATAGGGAAAGATACTATTAGTGTGACAGCAACAACTATACCGAACGAAAGTAATCCGAGTAAAAATACAATAAGCACTTTCGCAAAAGCAAATTCTTCTACAAAAGCAAATACCGCTAGTGTCAATTTACCTATGATAGTAAAAGATGGAATTACAATAAAGGGGGTTATTAAGTATGCAACTGGGAAAGAAATAAAACCTTTGAAAAATACAAGAATATCTATATATGAAAGCGGACAAAGTAAACCAAATTATTATTGGACAAATGATAAGGGTAGTTTTACAATAAATGTAGTTCCAAAAAACTTTATAAAAAACAAATGGACGTTAACATTACAAATAGATGCAGCAATGATAGCAAAAGAAGGGGTGTTATCAGTCAAAACCAAATCAAAGCAAAATAATAAGATTGATGTTCATAGTTTTAAACAGCAAATTGAAATTAGACCTGAAGATTTGACACTCAATAATGGAAAATATTGTTATGATTACAAAGACTATGTAATCCACATTACTCAAGCTGCTCCGTTTTTTATACTTGATACAGTAAGAAAAGGAAGAGATGCATGGCCAGGAGATTTAAAAAAGCTTAGAGTATATTATAATACAGGAGGGAAATTTGAGAATGATATTCAGTTAGATTTTGCTGATAGGAGCGGTGCATGGTTCCAAGAAAGTAGTAATGGAATCGGTATAATACATTATCCTTCTAATTGTGCCTGGTCAGAAGCAGCAATACTACATGAGGTGGGTCATAGTATTATGAACAGTGAAAATGGAATTAAAGCTGGTGGAGAGCACAGAATTTTTAGACATTATAAAAACTCATTGGCATATAATGAAGGATGGGCAAATTTTTACGCACATATGGTACTTAATGAAGATGATTTAGATTTTGTTAATTATGCTATTAGAATTTCAGATAGGAATACTATTTTAAAATCTAACGATAGTGGAAGAAGCCATACAGCAGAGTCGCTGTATCCTAGATATTTAGATTCGAATGGCATAGAAGATCCCGGTACTCAAATAAAGGGTATAAATTATAATGAAGTAAATATAGCAGCAATTCTATGGGATATTTATAAATACTATGGTAAAGACAAAGAGGCAATGATGCGACTTATTTCTAATAGGTCACCTGTAGATATATCTCGTGAACCAACCATATTTGACTTATTCAATAATGTTGCTAAAGATACTGAAAAAAAGTATGACATATGGAAAAAATTTAAAAACAATGGTTTTCCATTCGTTGATTTACAGCAACCTACCAACGTAATAATTGATAAAGCTAAAGAAAAATATAAGTATACAGTAACGGCAAATGATAATATAGGTATTGGCAGAGTGGATTTTTTTGCTGAGATAAAAACAGGTTGGCTTTCATCAAAAACTATATATCTTGGAAGTGTTTCGAATACGAATGTTAAAACAAAGTCATTTACTTTTGAAATACCTAGTAGTATAACCAGTGATAAAGATTACCAAGGCAAAAAATTCAAACTAATAGCTCGTGTTTTTGATATTCCTGCTGCAGAATATACAATAGCGACTTCTAGTGGAGATGGGTGGCAGTACAACGATGTAAAGTGGCAATATGCATATAAATATACAAATATAGATTTGAAAAGGGATAAAAACCCTTATACAGAAGTGTCCATAGAGGATAAGATAGATAACACAAATAAGAAGGCGGTTTTCAGCATGCAAGCCTTTACAAGAGCGTTAAGCAGCCAATCAGATGAATTAGAAATAGAACACGTTTTGGTTGATAGTGCCGAAGATATACCTGAGGATTTAAATTCAAAATTGATTAGAGATAATGCTATTGTTTTGACTGGTGACCTATCGGATGCAACAATACAACAGAAGGAAGAAATTGTTAAATATGTTGACGATGGAGGAACCCTTATAATCACATCAGAAGGAAGTAAGTTTGCAACAGAGTATTATCCGGAGTTGTTCAATATAAAAGATACACTGAAATTTGAAGGAATTCAGTTTGAACAGGAAGACTTAAGTGAATATATTGGTGAAAGTTTAAATGAAGTAGACTCACTACAAGAAGTAATTGCATTAAAGGACAACATTTATTTAACACCTTTAATATCTCAAAACGGAAATATTATAAGTGCTTTTGCAGACAAAGGTTATGGTCGGATATATTGGATTCCCGAATGTGTAAATGAAGCAGTTAATAATAAACTAATAGAATACACATTATTGACTGCATGCTGTAAGGATACTAGAGTTAGAACCAGATCGGAGTTATCATATTCAGATAACATAATTGATAAGGAATACTACTATTTATTGGCACCAGACGAAGAACAGGTTCTAAGTATAAATAAAGAACAGGAACAAATTCTAATCGGATTGAACGATATGGATGGAGATATCGAAATAACACTGTCGAGTCCTGATGGGGAAGTGAGTTTTGACGACGAAGACATCGTGAGTGATTATATCCGGAAAATTAAAGGTGAAGTTGGGAAGGTTGATATAACTATTAAGAACAACTGTGATGAATATCGATGTGTTTCTGTTTTTACAACTGCTCCTAAAAAAGAAGTTGTGTTTAGCGGTGAAGGCATTAAAACTTATACAAATAAGAGTAAAGTTAGATTACAGGGGTTAGCCAATGGCTATACTGATATAAAATTCATCCTGGAGGAAATGGAGGAAGGCGGAGAAGAAAAAGTATATAATGTAACCATTAATGATGGCAAATTTGACGAAGAAATAGAATTAACCAAACACTTTAATTATTTGCGAGTTGAAGCAAAAGACCCAAAAGGAAATGGATATTATACATGTTATCCAATATACTATTATGCTGAATTGCCTTTGATTGATATATCAAGTGACATTATTGAACGAGTTAATTCCAATGAGCCGTTTGATACTGAAAGCTTGTTCATTAGTGGTACTATGGACAGACGATGTGATGTATTTATTAACGGAAAACAAATGGCTGCAGGGTGCGATTCACTAGGTGGATGGTATTTCGGGGCAGAGATATTGTTGAATGCAGGAGAAAATGAGTTTACAATTGAAGCTGTTGATTTGGCTGGTAACAGAACTTCACAGAAAATCAATATAAAAAGGACAAAAGAAGTACGAGAATTCAATGATCCTGTTATCAAAGGATTAAGCATTAAAGAATGTACAACTATAAAAGAAAACTGCAAGGTTAAAGTATATATTAAGGAAGAAAGTGAATATACCATAAATGCATGGATAGGTAATAAAGTATTAGATGTAAAAGGAAATGTAATTGATTTAGATTTAGAAGGATTGCCCAATGGTCAGAATCTATTGAATATTAAAGTTACAGACAAATGGGATAACAGTTCTGATTTGATGATTGCTCTAAATATTGATAAGCTTTCCGAATCGGAAGAGCCGATAGAAGTTAAACCAGGTGATGTAAATGGAGATGGAAAAGTAAATTCAACAGATTGCACTTTATTAAAAAGATATATTCTTCTTATAATCGAAGACTTTCCTACTGCAAACGGACATATTGCTGCTGATGTGAATGGTGATGGAAAAATAAACTCTACTGATTATACTATGCTTAAACGATATATCTTAAGAATTATAACTAGCTTATAAATGTGAGGTAGTCAAAAGATGAAGTAATAAGTTTTATACATGAGTGGATTGCAAAATACCACCTTAGCAATGAAAAATGCCAAGGTGGTGTTTTGTAATCCAACGATTGATGCGGTCTCCAGTTGTTATAATATCCAGTTAATTGGTTTTATGCAGTAGCCCCTATAAATTGGCTGTTATAAAGTTCTGCATACAATCCATTTTTTGCAATAAGTTCGTCATGAGTACCTGATTCTTTAATATCTCCGTCAGCCATATAAACAATCAAATCTGCATCACGGATTGTTGAAAGACGATGTGCTATAACAAAGCTTGTTCTGTTCGCGGTAAGCTCATTCATTGCCTTTTGAATTTTAAGCTCTGTTCTTGTATCAACCGATGAGGTTGCTTCATCAAGAATTAGAAGCGGGGCATCCTCGACCATAGCACGAGCAATTGTTAAAAGCTGTTTTTGTCCTGCCGATACAGCAACATTATCTGAGAGAACCGTATCGAATCCATCGGGCAAGGTGTTAATAAAATGCTTTAGACCGCATCTTGAGCAAATGTCATACAATTCATCATCACTGATTTCTTTTTTGCCGTAGGTTAGGTTGTCACGAACAGTACCCTCAAAAAGCCAAGTATCTTGAAGAACCATTCCAAACAAATCGTGAACGTTTTCCCTTTTAATATCTTTAAGAGAAACACCGTCAACCTTAATATCTCCTCCCCACAATTCATAGAAACGCATAAGAAGATTTACGATGGTAGTTTTTCCGGCACCTGTAGGACCCACAATAGCCACCTTTTGTCCGCGCTTTATTTCTTTTGAAAAATCTTTAATAATTGTCTTATCTTCAATATATCCAAAATGCACATTTTGGAATGTTACATTTCCTTCAATCTTTTCGAGTTTTTGGGTTTTATCAGATTCGTCGGAAAGCTCATCTTCAGACAAGAATTCAATAACACGCTTGCTTGCGGCAGCTGCCGACTGTAGACCTGAAAATCCCTGGCCGATTTGTCCTAACGGAGAAGTGAATATTCTAACATAAATCATGAAAGCCACTACAACTTCGAAACCGAATACATTGTTAAATGCTAAAACTGCACCGACAACGCAAACAGCAACATAGCCAAAGTTACCGATAAAGGACATTAGCGGCATAATGAGTCCGCTTAAAAACTCTGCCTTAAATGTATTTTGACGAAGCATCTCGTTGCTTTCCTTGAATGCGGCAAGATTTTTCTTTTCAGCGTTATATGCACGAACAATATTTTGTCCGGCGTAATATTCCTCAACATGGCCATTGACGAGTGCTAAACTTTCCTGTCTTGCAGTAAAATATTTTTGAGATTTTCCTATAATTGCACCCATCAATATAAATCCAATGAGCGAAGCACCTATTGCAGTAAGAGCCATACGCCACTCGGTTGCAAACATCATAACAATACAACCGAGAAGAGTTGCAATAGATGAAACTAAAGTGCCGACGTTCATATTAAGTGACTGAGTAATACTATCAACATCGTTGGTAACGCGAGAAAGCGTATCACCGAAATTATGACTATCAAAATATTTAAGAGGTATTCTATTGATTTTTGAGAGAATGTTGAAAATTTTGTGTATAAGAGAATGAAAAGACTCCTTCTTGGCAAGAATTACAAAATAATATCCAAGGAGGAGATTTTTTATGTCAACATTATCAAAAGAGCAAGTGAAAGAAA
>NZ_RLII01000032.1 GCF_004102745.1 Acetivibrio mesophilus
TCAACCACCTTCAGAGCCCTTCTGCCTTGTTCAGTGTGGGGGATGCCTCTGATGCCTGCAACATGCCGGCAGAGGCTCATTGTCAAGAGGACCGTGGAATAAATGCGGAACTTTGGTATATTCTTCACTTTTCAAGGTGCATTTTGTCTCGATAGTGGCAGGCCACATTTTTCATATGCTACTTTACACTATCTATCTACTTGTGCATAATTATATATACATACAAGCTTTTGAAACTTATTTATTTCTGTCAACAATAATTTTCTATTTACCGGATTTAATCCGCATATGTTCAGAACAGTATTGCTTTACCTACCCTTTTGACAGCGTTGATATAAAAATCTCCTCCTCGACTTTTGCTACTTATATTTCTTGCCAAGAAGGAGATATTTTGAAGTTCTTTAATTACATTTGGGCATTAAACAAACTTCCCAGTTTGTATACAACATCATCTGTATCTGCGTTGATACTTGCGGCTTCATTTATTTGCGAAAGAGTCTCTAGTGCCTTAATATTTGCGTTATACCCTATGGTATAAATCGGTATTCTAAAAGATTGCATCATATCTCTTATATCGTTTAGAGAGTGTCCGTAATTTGTGTCACCGTCACTCAATACAAATAGCATCAACTTGGCATTAGGGTTTTTGGCTTTTTCTTCTCTAAGCATTCTAGATGCTACGATTATTGCATCAAACATTGCTGTACTTCCGTTTGCAGTCAAGCTATCAACGGCACCTACAAATAAAGATCTTTGGTTTAAGTCGAATTTACCGATTGGAAGATTAATATTAACCTCTGTAGAAAAAGATACAAGCCCTATAGAAGCATCCGAACTTATATATTGGGAACCACTTATAAGAGATTGCTTTAATCTGTTGAGTGGTTCGCCGGCCATACTTCCTGACACATCGGCAACAAAAACAGCTACAATATCATTGTTAACATCCTTCTTTTCTTTCCAAAGCTTCTGAGCTTGTGTTATGGTTTCGCCACCAATATCCGATATTTCAGGCGAATACTCATCAAGCTTGTTAAAACCGTAGTCTGTTGCAAGCTCTTGTGATTTGGAATTTTTGCAGAATTCAATGAATTTATTTAGTATTTCTTTTTTCTCAGCAGTAAGATCTCCGATAGAGTACATAGGATTGTCGTGCCTTACGCCGAAAGGAGTAAAAATATAATTCTTTTTTAATTCCGGAGCATTTTCATAGGTTTGATACTCCAGTATAAAACCGTCAAGGACACCGGATTGGGCAGATTCCCTCATTTGCAAAGTGGTATAAGCTACGAAAGGAATATTGGTCTGAAATTTTTCAAAACCTTCAATAGCTTTATCACTCAATATGTCTTTACTATCAAAAGTACTTAGTGTTGAAACAAGAAAGTTCATTCCTGTAGAACTTGCAAAAGGGTTTGTATAACCCATTGCTATTTCATTTACTGCAACGGCCTCAGTAATATTTTTTAAGTTTATTGATCCATATTTATTAATCAATTCATCGTGCTTGCTCTTTGAAAGAAGTATTCCTGCAACATTGCCGGCAAGCCTCTTTTCTATAAGCGATATATTTGTTCCGCTGGATTTAATCATTTCTCCCCAAAGCTCATTAGAAGGTGTAAAGGCATCGGGAAGATATTTGCCGGAAATTATGTAGTCCGTTGCCTGTCCGGAGGCAATGCCCCTAATTCTGACAGAAACAGGTTCACCATTTACTTCTATATTGGCTTTGTTGAACTCCCTTGCCACATCAAGAAGCCATCCGTCTTTTTTCTCCCCCGTCTTTTCAGT
Source organism: Acetivibrio mesophilus (assembly GCF_004102745.1). GTDB lineage: Bacteria > Bacillota > Clostridia > Acetivibrionales > Acetivibrionaceae > Hungateiclostridium > Hungateiclostridium mesophilum. The sequence goes on from NZ_RLII01000032.1 coordinate 1,792, forward strand.
AGAAGAAAAAATTTCTATAAAGCTGCTTGTCGTTGCTTCCACCTGAGGAGGATATTTGGAAATATCCGGCAAGGATTCCTTGAGATCCGGAGGGTCGATGTTTACTTGCCCCTTCCTAGCTTCAACAAAGTTTACGGTAACGTCCTTATAAAGTTTGTCTAATTTTTTTTCGGCGCTTTCTAATGATGTTACTTTTTGGCTTTTGCCCACATTTTGTGTTAAAGAAATTCCTCCATAAATAAGCCCGAATACCACTAAAGATATTCCCAGTATAATTACTATAGTTTTTAAGTTCTTATTACTTTCCAACATTCTTTAAACCACCCTTTCACTTAGTCTGCTTCTATAAATAAACCATTCAATTGCAATAAATATATTCTGGCACGGCAATTGATAAGTTTTTTTGAAATCACTATAATTATTTATATTACTTAATGACTTCCAAATAACTATCTATAATACTTCGATTTTTTTATCAATTCATCCATTTCCTTGATTTCCTTCATATTATCGATTTCTCCTGCCTCAAGAGTGTTGAATTTGGAAATTTCAAGCAAGAGTGCATCAAGCTTTATGATTATCTCTTCATTATCTTCTATTGCATTTCTTACAAAGGTAATGTATTCATTATATATATTTATTTTTGAAGTAATAACTTCGGTGGAAAACTTTTGCTGAGCAATATCCTGACGCAGCCTTTCATAGTCTTCCTCATCAAAAGCGCTTATTTTATTCAAAATACTTTTAATGTTGGACAAAAAAACATATTCAACATCAAAGATTGTTGAATTAAACCTTTCATAGACTTTGTCGATAACATTAAATTTTTGACTGAGCATGCTAAGTATCTTGTCTTTCTTTTTATTGATACGTTCAACCTGCTCTTTCATTGTAGTAATGCTACTGTCAAAAGTCTTCTTTCCATAGGATTGATTAAGTACAACAATACAATCTTTATAGTTTTTTATATCGCTTATCTTGATTTGAGGCGATTTTTGAGATAAGAGTGTGTAGTTTCCGTATAAAAAAAACGATAAGCTCAAAAATATTGCAGTACCCCCAATAGCAACACTTAACGGTTCGGAGCTATTTAGACGTATATTCATTAAGCCGGGTGAAAAAAGTATTATATTGATTAAAGCAATTCCAATATTTAAACCTGCAATTTTTAATATCTTTTTTGTCTCCACTATAATTTACACACTCCTGAGCTAAATTAATGCAATAAAATAAGTTAATGCAAATGCCTCAAAACTTTTACTAAATTTAGTATAGCATTAAAACCTTCGATTGTTAATAAAAATATGTCTAACTAATCCATTCAAATTACAATTGTTTCAATGCTTAAAGATATCAGCCTTTCGGTTTTATTATTTTCATTAGTGCAACTGGATATTTTTTATGAAAGCTTTAGATTTTATAATTGAAGAGCTGAACTTCATATGTTAATATGAAAAAGTAAATACCTATTTATTGCCTAGTAATGATTCTTGGAGGTAGTTTTAAATGACAATATGCAGATTGCAGATAGAAGAGGATATGGGGAAATTTTACCTTAAAAGAACGTTAAGAAATATTGCTGTAATGGTTATTTCTATTCTTCTTTTCGCTTTCATAACAGTTCCTTTATCTATAGTAATAGGAGAAAAATACAGCACTGATTCCCCGGAACAAGCTATTTACTTTTATGCGATATTTGCTTTATTAATAATACTAATAATATGTTATGTGATATGGTTAAGAACAACTGGGCGTGAAGAATTATGCCTTCAATATATTTTTGTAATTACTTCTTCAACTGACATAAGGGTTATTAATTGTTGTGATCCGTTGACACAATCGCTTATTAAAAAATCTCCATCCAGTGTTATGGATAATTTCGGTTTCTATGGCTTAATCTTTTCGTTAAACATGCAAACACGATATATGCTAGACTATGCATGGAAATTATCCTATGCAAGTAAATTCGATATAGTTGGTTTTCTTAAGGATAGCTTCGACAAAGGTGCACACTATCTCGTACCTGGCCGAAGTATTAATAAAGTAAGTAATCTCAAGGTACATAAAAACTATATTACTTTTAAAACTGTTGAAACATGTGATGATTCGAAGCAAAAAAAACATCGTTACAGAATAAGCAGGAAATTCACTAATTCTGACGAGCTTATTGCAGTGCTTGAAAACCTTCAAAGATAAAAGAAAATAATTCATTTTTGTAAATCTTTACTTATCATAGAACTTATAACTTTGATAATATAATTATGCAGAGCAAATTTAGAAGGCTCCAATGTTATGAAGTTCAGTTCTCGATTCAAGAATCTAAAGTTATTTCAAAAAATATCTAATTTCACAAAAGCTTTTTAGATAATCTAGTAAGACTTTCCAAGCACATTTTGATAGTTCTATTCTTTGGACTTTTGGAAAATAGATTCCTTTATCACCCCTTAAAACAAACCATTTCACAACATTTTCACTTATTATTCATTTTATTTCACTCACTTTTCTTTAGAGCACACTATAATAAAACTAATCTAAGAAGTCATTAAAGCTTCAAAATTAGGGATAGCTGTATAAAAATATGCAATTTACTGAACAACACTAATCGGTAAATCAAGCATAATCAAAAAGTATACGTAAAGGAGGTGTTTAAAGGATTAAGTAGATACAGATTTAAAATCTTTTGTTGTTCTTTAACAAATATCAGTTTTTAAGCCAATGAATTAAGGAGGTATTCAAATGAAAGCAAAGACTAAAAATTCACTTTCCAAATTATTTGCCTGTGCTACTGTCTCAGCACTCATCTTAGCTCAAAGTGCACCAATTTTTGCAGTAGGTAATCATTCACCAGAACTGGTAGAGCCAATTAGCACAATTAGCAGTTTAGAATCAGCTAGAAAAACATCACCAGACGAAACATTCCTTTCAGAAGATGATAAAAAATGGGTCATAGACAACATGATTAATACCAAAGATGTTAGATTAAACGATCTAGGCCTCGATAGGGTAAACAAAGCACGCACATCAAAAGGGCTTGGCGAATTAACAGCGTGTGTAGAATTTGGGCAAGAAGTAATAGATAGTTCTAGTAGTATTGACGAAGATAATCAAATAATGGCCTTATCGGGGACAGCAGCATCAGAAGTACTCCCTTCCAGTGTTGATAATAGTTTGCTTAACGCATTTCCTTCTATCAAATATCAAGGAAAACAAGGTTCATGCGTAGCCTTCTCTACCACATACTACCAAATGACACATATGACTGCTCTCATGAAGGGATGGAATACAAAAAATGATGGGTTCACAGACAAATTCTCGCCTAAGTGGACATATAATTTAACCAAATATGCCGGGTCTGGAGCAGCCACAACATTTCCGGCTGCTTTTGAATTGCTAAAAAACTCTGGTTGCGTGTTTTGGAGCGATTTACCTTATAACGGAAATGATGAGACAGATTATAAATCCTGGCCTACCGACCGGAATTTATGGGAAAAGGCACTAAATTATAAAATCGATAAAATGGGGTATATTGATTTCAGTGACGGTACTGAAACGCCTATTGAAAACGAACACGATGAAAGTCTAAATACTATCAAAAAAATGCTGGCTAATGGTTATGTACTTACCTTTGGAACTCACGTAGAATCCTGGACATATTGCTTGGCAGGAGATGAACGTGTATGCTATATGCTATCAGGCTCTGAAGGTCCCCACGCCATGACCATTGTAGGTTACTCAGATGATCTGACCTTTGATGCTAATTTAAACGGCACTATTGACCCTGGAGAAAAAGGTGCATTTAAAATAGCAAATTCATATGAAGACGAGTGGATAAGTGGAGGATACGTATGGCTTGCTTATGATGCCCTGAACAAAGTACCAAAAATCCCATCCAACCCTAATGTTTATCGTGGGATTATTACAGATCCTCCTGGAAGGGTGGGAGCAATCGATAGTAACACGTGCTTTTGGTTTAATGTAAAGGATAGTTATACTCCTAAACTAACTGCTGAATTGGAAGTAAGCCACAAATCTAGGAACCAGCTTCAGATATCCTTTGGTTATTCAACAACGGAAGATACAACTATCACTATGCCTTACTGGTATAAAATCATACCAAACGATACCCTAGCTTTTGATGGCTCAAATAGTGAAGACAAATATGCATCTCTGGTTATTGATCTAACCGATTTATACTCACTAAAAATAGATAACCCTAATGGTAACTGGTATCTTAGAATAGAAGATATAGTTGCTGATGGTATCCCTGGTAAAATAAAAAGCTTTAAACTAGTTGATCATGTGACAAGAACTGAATTACACTCAGCAATAACAAGTGAAATAAGTTTTGACGGCAATAAGATCGAAGTACCTATTTATTATACACGTGAAAAAACACCTTCCGCATCATGGTCTATACTCAAAGGCCAACAAGGTGGACGGTTAGATGCCGCTTATGTTTCACTCAACGGCATCCTTTATGTTATTGGTGGCATGGAAAGAAGGGGACAGAGCGTAACGTATGTTTCTAGTGTTGATGCATGCGATACCCGTACAACCCCATGGACCTGGACACAAAAAGCAGATACCCGCAACCTAAGAGGAGATCCAGAAGCAATTTTTTACCCCAAAGCCTATGCAATCAATAATAAAATATATGCTGTAGGTCAAGGTTCCGGATGGACTATTGTAGTTGATGAGTACAACCCTTCAGCCAATTCATGGGCTCGTAAAATTCAAGTCCCGTTAAATGGAGGAGCCTTAAACAGTGCAGTAGCAAATAACAAAATTTATATCTTTCAGAGATTAGCTGAAACTTCAATATTATATGAATATGATCCATCCACGGGAATACTGAGAGACGAAAGTCAAATTGCATCCTTACCTGAAACATATATTGAGTGCACTCTCTCCTCTGCCAATGGTAAAGTTTACTTGTTTGGTAGTGATACATTAGCCTCTAAGACTTCTGTATGGGAATACAATCCAAATACCAACATATGGACCAGGAAATCTGACATTCCTTACTCAAACATTTATACTGCAGTAACACTGAATAATAAAATTTACACATTAGAATATTATTCCGGTTCTGAAATGTATTATACCAATAGATTTAAAGCTTCATATATTAAAGAGTACAATCCTCTGGATGACACCTGGACAGAAAACCTTGATACACTCCCTATTTCCGGTACTAGTGACCTAGCTGTTCTAGACAATAAAATTTTATTGATTGGAAATTACGAACCAACTAATCCAAGTAGTACTAAGTTATATGCACTTTATCTGCCAGGCAAATGGACTGAAAAATCAAGTATGCCCTTACCAAAGGCTTATCATACATCAGCAGTCCTCAACAATAAAATATATGCTATTGGAGGTGTTGATAATAGCCTCTCGCCCACAAATACTGTTCAATGCTACGAACCATCAAACAACTCATGGACTCCAATAGCCAATATGATTGCACCAAGGTATCATGCAGCATCTGCTACATTGTCCGGCGCAATATATGTCGCTGGTGGAAATAATGCAAGCTATTTAAAAAGCATGGAAATATATAACCCCAGCACAGGAAATTGGTTGCCTGGAACAGATATGAATATCGCCAGAAGTTCCTTTGGACTAGTTTCTGTCAATGGAAAACTGTATGCTATAAGTGGTAAAACCAATGGTGGTGTCCGTACAAACACTGTAGAAGAATATAATCCCTCAACCAAACAATGGAAGCTGGTTGCTAATATTCCTACTCCTCGAGACAACTTTGCAACAGCTGTAGTAAATGGTGAAATATATGTCATAGGTGGATTCTACACAAATGGTACAAATACAAACGCCAAATGTTCAATTGTTGAAAAATATAACCCTAGCACCAATAGGTGGACAAGGGTTGCAGATATGTCTACGACTAGAAGTGGCTTATCAGCAGTTGAAGTAAACGGTAAAATCTATGCCCTTGGTGGCGCAGAAAACCTTGGAGGAAATACATATGTAACTGAAGAATATGATGTAGCAAGCAACAAATGGAAAACAGTTGCATATTCAGGTATAGCTAGAGAAGGGTTTACTGCATCTGTTGTAAACAATAAAATATATACAATGGGCGGATGGGATTCTACAGTAAGAATTATCGATATTGTCGAAGAGTTTATTCCATAAAGGTCCATTAAAATACTTTTCCAAACTCCTATAGAATAGGTCAGTAATTTCAAAAATATCAGGTGTAGATATCTATACCTGATATTTTTTGCCTCTTGATAGCTTACTTTTTGATAAACACTACTCCATTCACCTATTATACCAATTACACTCATTAATGTTCCCTCAGATAACTATTATATAGGATTAGACTATTAACGCAACTGCCATTAATATTAAAAGATAAAGTATATTTAATACAGTAAACCAGATAAAATATTTTCCTTTAAGTTTATTATAATTGTTTGAAAATATTTTATAGGATATCAAACTCGCCATAGAAGCAATTAAAGTTCCAAGTCCACCAATATTCACACCTATCAATAATGTTCGGTAGTTGTCCGTAAATTCGGATAACAAGAGGGCCGCCGGGACATTGCTTATCCCTTGACTGGCAAAAACGCTTATTATAAGCTCTCGTCCAATTACCAATTCCTGCAATGCTCCTTTAATAGCAGGTATATTTTCTAGATTTCCAGTGAAAATAAAAAAGCAAATAAAGGTCAAAAGCAAATAATAATCTACTGTTTTTAGAACATCCTTTTCCATTATAAAAACTACAATTAACACTAAAAACAGTACCACAATATAAGGTAAAATCTTAGCAACGCTCAAAAGTGATAAAACAAATAACACCAAATAGATTATGTTCTTTTTAAGCGGAACCTGTATTTTGGTCTCTTCTTTTATAACAACTGCTTCCTGTTTGCCCTTTATAAACAATAACGAAATTCCCAGCAGCAGTCCGGAAACTATTGTATAAGGAAGCATACATCGCATAAACTCCAATATGCCAACTTGAGATAAGTTATATAAATACAGGTTCTGGGGATTACCTATTGGAGTTAGCATGCTGCCCAGATTGGCGGCAATTGTCTGAAGAACCACCACAGGTATCACTATTCGCTCCTGTCCTGATTTTTTTAAGGTCAAGACAGCAAAGGGAACAAATGTGATAAGGGCAACATCATTAGTAATTAACATACTGAGAAAGAAACATAAGAATACTAATACAAAAGCCAATTGCCATACCTTTTTGGTTCTCTTAAGTAATAAAGTCACTAAAGCATCAAACAGGCCGTTTTTTTGAAGGCCTGCCATAACTATCATTAGACTTAACAGTATGCCTAGTACACACCAGTCTATATATCCCATATAAGCACTTGTGGGCGGAACAATAAAACTAGAAATAAAGGCAAGTATAGCCGCCACTACAAGAACAACTTCTTTTTTGAAAAATGCAATTACTTTGCTTTTCATATCTTTACACCCTTTACATCAACACAATGCACTCATCTATTAGATTTTTAATAATCTCAGCAACTCCCACTATAGAGTTCTATATGCCTATTTGTTAAGTTATTTTGTCAACTGCCAAACCACATCTTTTAACTTGCTTTGATAAGGTATCCGGACTTTATTCCTTATACACTTTCCAGTATCAAGACTCGTCCAAAACCTTCTTATACGGCGCAAGCATTCCTTCATTCATTTTATTTCCCATTTTAGACTTCATCTTTGGAGATGATATGAGAGCACCTACAAGATACATTTTTAACGCTGTGACTTTTTGCTTTTGAGGGAAGTCATATATTCCATGTTTTTTGTAGAAGCGATGATCAGCCTTCATCAAACCTCGCATAATCCAGATAAGATCCCTGAAAATCTTCATTCCGCCAACACCATAGAAATTTCTAGGCTGGATGTATTTATTAGCGATTGCATAGTCAAGCCTTGCAGCCAGTCTGTCTATTTCTGCATCAGGATTTGCTTCGTCACACGCAACTCCTGCAAGAAAATTCCCCCCAACCTCGCTTCGCCCTTCAACGATCATCTGCAGATTAGCCTCTGACGAATAATTTCCACTAATCAGGTATCCCATAGGCATACCCATAGTCACTGTTCTATGACCATTACAAAACTGCCTGTCATCATACATTTTAAAAATGGAGCCCATAGAATGATCCTTAATAGAAAATGCATATACTATAGCATCTGCAGTCTGAATATTGTTACGCAGAAAATCATCAAAACCATCCTTATAAATGCATTTTCCTGTAGCCGCACAATTAAAGCAGCCTAAACATCCTCCATGAAAAGGGTACTGGGAAATATTTACAATACGACTCTTATACTTAAGAACCGCTCTAAACCTGTCAATCATATCACTAAGCTGCTTATCGTCCTTAGCACAATCTGTAATTATAACTACATCTCCACTCTTTTTATCCTGACTTGATGTAACAGGACTAATCGGAAGATGGGTTGGAGCCATCGTACCCTTTGGAATAGTTTCATATACATCATGCTTCATGCTCCAGCACACATACTCAAAAAACTCCTTTGCAGTTTTTCGTCCATCTTCAGTAAGAAGATCATCCATATCCGCAGATAGTCCCCTAACGTATTTCATGCCAAGATCCTGACAATTCTCCTGAATATACTTATGTGCAGTGACATCATAAAAGTGTTTGGAAGTAGTAATCTGAGTAGCAAATTTGCCCGACACACTAATGCCGGACGCTTTTAAAAGCTCTATAAACCGATGTAGCTGACTTGGTGCAATAAAGGTATAAACAGGATAAGAGAAAATAATCAAATCTGCACCTGTTATTGCTTCAGCGGCGGTTGAAAAATCCTTTTCAAAGGATCTAATGTTTTGACCTACACGAAGAAATTGAAATTTGTGCTCGGGAAACTTCTTTTCCAAATACAATGAAGTTTGCAATGTAATGCTATATTCGCCTTTAGGGCTACCGTTTAAAACTAAAACTTTCATATTCTACCTCCTGTACTTTCCCTTTTCTTATTATTCTATCTTCTAGCAAGTACAATCTCCGTAGGTAACTTTCATTCCAATATTTAGGTTTTCTCAAGATATACTAATGCTTATCATCAAAATCGAGCTGTATCCCGATTCCTCTTACAAAGGTACCAGAATACAGCACTAATTTCCCCAAAGGTCGGTAAACACCACAAAATTGCATTACGTAAAATTATAAACCATTCGTAGGACATTTTCAATAGGATAGTAAGAATTTTACAATTAGCAATATACAGGCCTAAATCCACAATGTGGCTTTGGCCTGCATATTTACAGTATCTAAATATACTTATTTTCACTGCACCGAGAATTCTATCTCACCATAAGAATTGACAAGAGTTGCATCTGTAATACCATTTTTCTTTAAATGCTTAGAGAGGTTATCATTCATCAGATCGCGGATATCCTGATAATCCGAATAATGCTTAAGGATTTTATCTGCTAGTCCTTTGATTTTCTTACCCGATACCGGCATTGTGCAATATTCCCTAATAGAAGAAGCAAATTCAGCGCCATCCCTTGCTTGCTCGTATTTCTCAAGGACATACCTGCCGTTATCATCTTTGCGATAGGTAATTGCCACCGGAACAATGCTGCCACCTTCTTCCGATAGAGCATTACCAAAAAGCTTATATCTCGCACTGTAAGTGGTTACAAACACCTTTAGCAGATTTTCTTCCTCATAGCTTCCGAAAATTTTTGGGGCGACAACCGTGAATCCTCCCCTTTCAGGATCTGAATTCATCTCAATTTCTGTGTCATAAACAAGCTTTTCTATTGGATCCTTACCGTCATACTCATAATTTGGAAGTTTTATTTCCTGACGGATTGACAGTGCATTATACCATTGCTGTGGAGACAACGATTCATCGGCAACGTTATTTCGTGCTCCCAAAAGTTCTTTACACAGTAGCATCATGATTTCGCCCCGAAGTCCTTCAGCATTACCAGCCTCAAACTGCGAAAGCATATATTGCAAGGCATCTTCACCACCATACTTGAAGAAGTTTTCATATTCGTTCTTATGGGCATTGATATAATCCTGTGGATTGGAAGATTCTTTTGGTGATGAAAGTATAACGCTTAGATTGACTTCTACAAACTTTTTAATGTCTTTATTTTCGCCAATATTATATGTGCCACTAATTAGCTTGCTAAGTTCTTCTTTGCTTTCGGCAAAATCGCGTACATCTTTTCCGCATTGATTATTCGCCCATTCCCGCGTGTACTGTATAGAATATGGGGCTAACCCATCATCAATCCTGAAATTGATATATTCAACATTTCCAATCAGAGCAAACATAATCATAGCATTATTTTGAAATTGCTGCTGGTTTACTTCACCACTATATAATTTTTTTGTTTCTGCATCTGTTTTCAGATTTACAGCTACTCCAAAAGGCTCCTTGTCAGTAAAAAGCTCAAAGGAATCATACGCTATGTCTTCAGGAAACGTTAATAAAAAAATGATACTTCCGACTTTTGAGTTATTGCCTACATATTCGGTTTTATTTTTTAGAAGCTGCGACAAAAGACTATCATCATCAGGTTTTGCGCTAGCTGGATTTGTTAATAGACCAACCCCAACGGCTATGGCTACAACTAGTGCAGTACCAATCAACCAAAAAGTTGGTTTTTTGTAATTTAATACATTCTTGATTCTGTCCTTTACATTTCCCTCGCCAAAAGCCAGGGGACTTCCATTTAAAATATGTCTTCCGGTTGCAAGCGACAACAACGAAGTAGCATAAGGCTTTTTAATATCTTCATTCATTTCTTTCAATACTCTTTCGTCACAGGAAAGCTCCATATCCTTGCTCATTAACCTGAACGCAATCCATACAAGAGGATTAAACCAATGTATAGATAATATTAAGAAAGCTAATATTTTAATAATATGGTCTTTGCGCTCGAGGTGGACCTGTTCGTGCCGCAAAATATATCTTCTTTCGTTGGCGTCAAGTCCAACCGGTAAATATATCTTGGGATTTAATATTCCAAGTACAAAGGGTGTTTTCAAATTCTTAGCTTCGAAGATATTCTTCTCTATTAGCTGTGCGCTTTTTAGCTGTCTTTTTAATTTTAGTACTGATGCAAAACTATAAATAAGTAATGCTACTATACCTAAAATCCAGATATATGCTCCTATTATTGCAAAAATTTGTAGAGGGTTTACACTTTCCCCAATGGACGGTGAAGGAAGTGATTTGCTCACAAAAGAATCTATTACTTCTATACCGCTATCAATCTTAGGGCTTTGCTGATAGATGATGTCATGAGGTATTGGCGCAGCATTCATATTCCGCGGCATAAGACTAAACATACTTTCAAACGAAAACGGAATTATGAGACGAAAAGCAACCACTCCCCATAGGGCATAGGAGATGAATTTTGGAGCCTTTTTTAGTATTAGTCTGGCAAGTATGACACATAGGATTACATAGCTTGCCGTAAGGCTCATGTTTAAGACAGATAGGAATAATTCACCCATTATTACACCTCCTTGTACTCATCAATCAACCTTTTCAATTCTTCAGCCTGATGTTTGCTAATTTTTTTACCGCTGATAAAAGCTGTTAAAAACTTCGGCAAAGACCCTCCAAAGGTATCTTCAACAAAAGTTACACTTTGCTTGGCATAATATTCATCCTTTGTAATTAGAGATGTAACCACAGCATTTTCATTTTGAAAAAAGCCCTTTTCACATAGCTTTTTGAGTACCGTATATGTTGTGGATTTTTTCCAATTCATTTCTTTTTCACACAATTTAACAAGCTCACCAGAACCAATCGGCTCGTTCTGCCAAATTAATTCTGCAAACCTTTTTTCACTTTCAGCAAGTTTATATTCCTTCATGTTAATCCTCCTTGGTCTATTCAATATCGACTCTATATTATTAGTCTATAACAAATAGACCAAATAGTCAATGGAAAAACGAATAAATATATGGGATATCAAAGAAGTATGTTTGACAAAAGCTTACTTTATGTTATTCGGAAGCATCGCTCCAATTTGGATTGAACCTGAACAGCTTCGAAGGCCTATGCCCTGCATCTTTGGTATATTCATTTGTTTCAATCACCATATCGGCTATCTTTCTTCTGAAGTTGGCTTTTAACAGCTCCCTATCCAAGATCACCTCGTATACCTGTTGAAGCTCCGTCAAAGTAAACCTTTCCGGCATAAGGTTAAAAGCTATATCCGTATACTCAATTTTATTGCGCAGCCTTTCAATGGCGTACTCTATAATCTTTGCATGGTCGAAGGCGATACCGTTTGACTCAACGACTTCTCTTTCCGTTCTGGATATTTTACCCTCAACAGTTTTTACAGTCTTTATAACCGCTGAAATATTATCCTCTTCGTTGGATAGCCTTAAGTTAAACAATCGTTGCAAAATATATCCCTTTTCGGTTAGAGTTTTCTGCTCCTGATATAAATTACATGATACAGTAAACCATTTTGCATCATCTGCATCATCGTTAGCCCTAACATCTAGATTGGAACTGTCCACCAACGCCATATAGGAAACGCTTATCACCCTTGTGCGCGGATCTCTGTCCACATCTCCCCAAGTATAAAGCTGCTCCATATATATATTGTCAATATTTGTCTCCTCTTTTAGTTCCCTCAAAGCTCCTTCTTCCACGCTCTCATCCATTTGTATAAAACCACCGGGAAGAGCCCATTGTCCTATGTACGGGTGGTCCGCTCTCTTAATCATCAATAATCGTAAAACCTTTTCTGGAAGCTTTCTATAATTCTCCTTCTTTTCATCAGTCACTGTAAAAATCAGCATATCCACTGACATTGATGGCCTCTCAAATTTGCTTGCGTCATAAGCTGCTAAAAACTGCTCCTCGGTAAGTCCTTGCTTATTAAGTATTTTAGATTCGCTCATTGTTTCACCTCGAATTTGAAATTTGAACTTTGATATTATCATTATGTTAGTATCATTATATTCATTTAGCTCAACTTTGTCAAGACCTGGCCAAATCCATTTCTATTCCTTTTACTTAGCTCTCCGACCTCTGCATTAACCGGCCTTAAATAAAAGCTCGGCATATCGAGTCCCTTCGCTTTTGCTTCTTTCATTTCACTCCAAGAGGCTAAAAAATCCAAACAGGCTCCACCTACACGGTAGAGCCTGCTCCCTTTATTATTATTTGCCATTAAGAAATATCAATTCTTTTTCCTTTTGAGCGATTTTCTTCTTTCTTCGGCAATATCAATGTCAAAACTCCCTTTTCATGTTTTGCCGTAATCCTGTCACTATCAACATTCTCAATGTTAAAGGACCTTGTCATTGAACTTGCCCTTCTTTCTTTCCTTAGATAATTATCCTTTTTTACCTCTGTCTGCTCATCCCATTTTGTACTTATTGTAAGTGTGTCGCCATTGACTTCAATATTAATGTTCTCTTTATTTATTCCCGGCATATCAGCTTCAAGTACATATTCTTTATCATTTTCACTAATATCTACTCTCATCTGACTGCCACCGCCGTAAAATGTAGGAAACATCCCGCCATTGAAAAAGTCATCAAAAAAGCTGTCCATATCGAAGAATTCTCCGTTTCTCCTTTGAATACCCATTCCTCTTCTGCCAAAAGGTACTATTCCGAACATAAATAACACCTCCAAATTTTTTATATCGATTATTTGACCTTTAAGCATCTCTCTATATTATTTATACAATTTCCCGGTCAGAATATCAACTTTCGACTTTGACTTTCTTTGACTTTTAATTTATATTCATGGTGATTGAACTCTATTTTCTTTATCAATCTCAAAATATCTCGGTCTTTCTATCTAAATCTATTTTCCTTTTGTTTTCGGAGAAAAAACAAGAATGGCCTTGCTGTAAATATACCAGTCAAAGCCATTCCAAATTAAAATATAACATAAAAGGTATTTATCAACTCTCTATTTCGGCCCCTACCAAGCCTGTCACACCGTACTTCTCCCTCAAGCGGGGCTTTTCAATCTTTCCGGTAGGATTTCTCGGAACTTTATCAAAAATAATTTTTCGCGGACGTTTGTAACGCGGCAATGAGATACAAAATTCATTTATCTCTTCTTCGGTACACTGGCAATCCGGTTTTAACTCTATGATAGCGGCCGATATTTCTCCCAGACGCTTATCAGGCAGTCCAATGACCGCTACATCCTTGATTGCTTCATGTGCCCGGAGGAAATCCTCAATCTGTACGGGATAAATATTCTCTCCTCCGCTGATAATTACATCTTTCTTACGGTCTACCAAGAAAATAAAGCCATCTTCATCCATTCGGGCCATGTCTCCGGTCAGAAGCCAGCCATCCTTGATTACTGCTGCAGTCGCTTCGGGATCCTTATAATAGCATTTCATCACACCAGGACCCTTAACGGCAAGCTCTCCTACCTCTCCCTGACTTACAGGGCATCCCTTTTCGTCTAGTATTTTAGCTTCCCAATTATAACCCGGCACACCTATGGCACCTACTTTATGTATATGCTCAACTCCTAAGTGAACACATCCTGGTCCGGCAGACTCACTCAACCCATAGTTGGTATCATAAAGATGATTCGGAAAATACTTTTTCCAACGATGGATCAAACTTGGCGGCACCGGCTGTGCCCCAATATGCATAAGTCTCCATTGGGAAAGATCATAATCTTCAAGTTTCACATCTCCCCTGTCGATGGCATCCAGAATATCCTGTGCCCATGGAACCAAAAGCCATACGATTGTAATTTTCTCTTCGGATACGGTTTTTAATACCCATTCCGGCTTTATCCCTCTAAGCAATACTGCTTTGCTACCGGCCAAGAGACTTCCGAACCAGTGCATCTTCGCACCGGTATGATAAAGAGGCGGAATACATAAGAAATTATCCTCACGGGTTTGTCCATGATGTTTTTGCTCCGTATAGCAAGCTGATACTAAGCTACCGTGGGTATGTAAAATTGCCTTTGGAAACCCAGTTGTTCCCGATGAGAAATATATTGCTGCATCGTCATCATCTGTTATTTCAATGTTTGGTGCTTCGGAAGAACAATTCGCGGTGAGACGGTCATAGTTTTCAGCAAAAGAAGGACGATTTTCTCCTGCAAAGAACAGTGTTTTTACTTTAGGTATTTGGTCATAAATATTTTCCACACGACCTATAAATTCCGGACCAAAAATCAAAGCTATGGAATCGGATAAGTTAAGGCAGTATTTTATTTCCTCGGCTGTATAGCGGAAGTTCATTGGCACCGCAACAGCACCAGACTTCAATATTCCGAAATAAATCGGCAGCCATTCCAGACAATTCATCAAAAGTATAGCCACCTTATCGCCTTTTTTAATTCCTCTTTTTATCAAGAGATTTGCAAATCGATTTGCTTTCTCTTCAAAAACACGCCATGTCATATCTCTCCGGTATTCCCCTGCTGGATTGTTTTCGATGAGTTCGTACTCACGCCATATGACATTATGGCTTTCCTGAAGATCGAGATTAATCTCTGTCAGGCATTTTTCATGACCGTACATCGCAGCATTACGCGATAAAAATTCAGTGATGGGCATTTTCTTTTTCCTCCGTTCTACCAACACAACCTAAAAACTGTGCATTTATTTTAATTAATAAAGCCATACTACATAAGTAATAAAAGCTACTATAATTATAAAGCGATGAAAATAATTAATCAATAGCTTAAATTTTTTTAACCGCAGTAAATTCATGAGCCCACGTCCTTCAATATGGTCACGTTCTCTAGGAGCTTTTGCTAGGTAAATACAGGAGATAGGTGTAGTAATAATGGTAGGAGTCTGTATATGCCCCTAAAGGCTTTAGTGAGAGATTTAGATAGGCATAATAACAGATTACGATATGACTCTTTCTTTTTTTTAATATGACATTTTCACGACATTATTGACATCCTTGTTTTACTGGAAATCCTACTTCAACAAACAATTTCTGTAGAACACACAACGCGCCGAGACTAGTTTCAATCCTTGTTTTACTGGAAGTCCTACTTCAACGCAAGCGTACAGGAAGGAACTTGGAGATAGACTATAGGTTTCAATCCTTGTTTTACTGGAAGTCCTACTTCAACTGGAAGTGGATTAGAGATATGACTGAATTAAAGCAATGTTTCAATCCTTGTTTTACTGGAAGTCCTACTTCAACCCCAAAAAGTTTGCTTCTGCCATTGCTGCTTCAAGGTTTCAATCCTTGTTTTACTGGAAGTCCTACTTCAACCCGTATGTAAAACAATGAAACGGAGGTCAAAATGAAGTTTCAATCCTTGTTTTACTGGAAGTCCTACTTCAACTCTCATCTCAAATGTATACAAATTTATTCTTTAATTAGTTTCAATCCTTGTTTTACTGGAAGTCCTACTTCAACGAGGCTAAAACACAAAGAACAGTGGAACAGCCAGTAAGTTTCAATCCTTGTTTTACTGGAAGTCCTACTTCAACTTCTGCTCCCAGAGCTTCCATAATCATGTCTACTTGTTGTTTCAATCCTTGTTTTACTGGAAGTCCTACTTCAACGTATAATCTATTGAGCGGGCTTATACCTAATACTTTGTGTTTCAATCCTTGTTTTACTGGAAGTCCTACTTCAACTAATATTTCTGACCATGAAACTGGATGTTTTTGTACGTTTCAATCCTTGTTTTACTGGAAGTCCTACTTCAACTAATATTTCTGACCATGAAACTGGATGTTTTTGTACGTTTCAATCCTTGTTTTACTGGAAGTCCTACTTCAACAGTATGTACTAGAATCAGATGGGGGTGAAGTTGAGGAGTTTCAATCCTTGTTTTACTGGAAGTCCTACTTCAACCTTCTAAATAGCTATATTTTATTCGTCAAAATAATTGTGGTTTCAATCCTTGTTTTACTGGAAGTCCTACTTCAACGTCAACAGGAATAAAATAAGCTACCGTCTGCAATATAGTTTCAATCCTTGTTTTACTGGAAGTCCTACTTCAACTAGATTTCTTAGGATTTCCTGTAAAATTATCTTCTTGGTTTCAATCCTTGTTTTACTGGAAGTCCTACTTCAACCTTTTTCGGTGCTATAACTAGCACCTTGTTAACTTGTTTCAATCCTTGTTTTACTGGAAGTCCTACTTCAACGACGAACTTCCAATGAAGGTATTCAAACCTTATATATGGTTTCAATCCTTGTTTTACTGGAAGTCCTACTTCAACTATTGAAAATGTGTTCTTGATGGGTTTAAAAAGTTGTTTCAATCCTTGTTTTACTGGAAGTCCTACTTCAACCCCCTTACCCCCCTTTCCTCTTATGGAATTTTCGTAAGGTTTCAATCCTTGTTTTACTGGAAGTCCTACTTCAACGAAATAGTGGTTACTGTCCCATCTTCCAGCGTTACATGTTTCAATCCTTGTTTTACTGGAAGTCCTACTTCAACTTGCATATTTTAGATGTCTCCTTATCGCGATTTTAGTTTCAATCCTTGTTTTACTGGAAGTCCTACTTCAACGAGTTCATGTTCAGTTTGGATTCTGAAGTTGAATAGTTTCAATCCTTGTTTTACTGGAAGTCCTACTTCAACAAATATCAATAACTTACCGGACAACCACCCAATATTGTTTCAATCCTTGTTTTACTGGAAGTCCTACTTCAACCTGTTTTGCCGATGTGGCTAATAAGCTGTTGTGCTTTTGTTTCAATCCTTGTTTTACTGGAAGTCCTACTTCAACAGGTACTAGATGACCTCAGAGAGGAGGGAATATAATGTAGTTTCAATCCTTGTTTTACTGGAAGTCCTACTTCAACGAGCTTCTTAATGGAGCTCTATGACCACTTAGTTGGGTTTCAATCCTTGTTTTACTGGAAGTCCTACTTCAACGGCATGGGATAGGATTTTTAAGGCTGGAAAATCCTTGTTTCAATCCTTGTTTTACTGGAAGTCCTACTTCAACTACAGTAATAACAGCGGTTAGGGCATCCGCTTAAAGGTTTCAATCCTTGTTTTACTGGAAGTCCTACTTCAACGTATCAAGCCTTGGAACACCGTCCCAAACAAGAGACTCGTTTCAATCCTTGTTTTACTGGAAGTCCTACTTCAACTATATGTTAAATGTAAAATTATAGGATACATTAAACCTGTTTCAATCCTTGTTTTACTGGAAGTCCTACTTCAACTCTACAGCACGAGGGCCAATACATGAGCCTTGATGCCTGTTTCAATCCTTGTTTTACTGGAAGTCCTACTTCAACGACAAGAGAGACGATACCTAGCCGGAGAGAAGCGAAGTTTCAATCCTTGTTTTACTGGAAGTCCTACTTCAACTATCCCGTTCACTGTTTGAATACGTATACAATGAAGGTTTCAATCCTTGTTTTACTGGAAGTCCTACTTCAACTGCAAAGTTGGAGTATTGCTCTGGCTGCAATTTCACGTTTCAATCCTTGTTTTACTGGAAGTCCTACTTCAACTCGCCCTTAAGCATCATTTCGCGTTTCTTGGACAGGTGTTTCAATCCTTGTTTTACTGGAAGTCCTACTTCAACGGAAAGTGTATCAGATACATTACCGTATATGAACTTGTTTCAATCCTTGTTTTACTGGAAGTCCTACTTCAACTGCACCGTCAGCGTCAATTTGAGAACAATGATCTGCGTTTCAATCCTTGTTTTACTGGAAGTCCTACTTCAACATCACTTTTGTGATAGTGGCATTATAAAGTATGCTGGGTTTCAATCCTTGTTTTACTGGAAGTCCTACTTCAACAATAATTACCTCCTTTAGATTCTTATCTTTATATAAGTTTCAATCCTTGTTTTACTGGAAGTCCTACTTCAACGATTACAGCTCTTGAAAATGCAAATGCTGCAAAGGAGTTTCAATCCTTGTTTTACTGGAAGTCCTACTTCAACACTTCACAAGGAGGCGATTGACGGTAATTATGTAGCGTTTCAATCCTTGTTTTACTGGAAGTCCTACTTCAACTATACAAGTTATAAAGAAGTTATGGAATATAATAATAGTTTCAATCCTTGTTTTACTGGAAGTCCTACTTCAACTAATTGGACAATTACAGGTGAAGATACCACTAAGGGTTTCAATCCTTGTTTTACTGGAAGTCCTACTTCAACGCTATATCAATATAACCTGTTCTGATTGCACTAACATGTTTCAATCCTTGTTTTACTGGAAGTCCTACTTCAACCAATTGAAAGGGGATTAGATAAGCAAGGAATATGCTGTTTCAATCCTTGTTTTACTGGAAGTCCTACTTCAACTATGTAGTATTTAGTGGAACAGGTAATCTAGTAGGGTTTCAATCCTTGTTTTACTGGAAGTCCTACTTCAACAGTGAATTGATTACTAATGCTGTATGGGAGACTACATGTTTCAATCCTTGTTTTACTGGAAGTCCTACTTCAACACCTCAGACATATACGCACATCTTGACGAGGCGTAGTTTCAATCCTTGTTTTACTGGAAGTCCTACTTCAACTTATTGATTTGGTACCCAAAGAATATAAGTTTAACCGTTTCAATCCTTGTTTTACTGGAAGTCCTACTTCAACAAGACCGGTTATGAAATTGTAATCCTACCAATAACATAGTTTCAATCCTTGTTTTACTGGAAGTCCTACTTCAACATGGATATTATTTTATAATCTCCTGTTCCACTTTGAGTTTCAATCCTTGTTTTACTGGAAGTCCTACTTCAACCTAAGGCACATAGATGGCTATGTAAGAAATGGTAATATGTTTCAATCCTTGTTTTACTGGAAGTCCTACTTCAACTTGCTGCATATAAATATGCGATATTGACTGGGATATGGGGTTTCAATCCTTGTTTTACTGGAAGTCCTACTTCAACGCATATGGTTTAAAAAACAAAAGAAGATAGTTTAAGTTTCAATCCTTGTTTTACTGGAAGTCCTACTTCAACCAAATGGGGAATCCAGCGTTCAATAGTTTGTTTCCAAGGTTTCAATCCTTGTTTTACTGGAAGTCCTACTTCAACTATAATAATATAGTCAAAATCATTTATGACCTTTTTGTTTCAATCCTTGTTTTACTGGAAGTCCTACTTCAACGGCATAGAAAAAATACCAACTAAACATATGGGAGCGTTTCAATCCTTGTTTTACTGGAAGTCCTACTTCAACTGTTCTCTTTTTTCTTTCTTCCTCCTTTACCTTAGTGTTTCAATCCTTGTTTTACTGGAAGTCCTACTTCAACATTATCTATTTTTGTATTTTCGTGCTGTGCAGCATCGTTTCAATCCTTGTTTTACTGGAAGTCCTACTTCAACGAATAATCAGCGACTATAAAAAGGAATTCTATGAAGGTTTCAATCCTTGTTTTACTGGAAGTCCTACTTCAACGGTGAACTAGAAGAAAAAAACCCCGACCATATAGCTTGTTTCAATCCTTGTTTTACTGGAAGTCCTACTTCAACTCAGAAGCTGTTTACTAAAGATATGACAAATACTAGTTTCAATCCTTGTTTTACTGGAAGTCCTACTTCAACTAAAGAAGTTCCTGGTGTGTATGATATGAGTTTTGTTTGTTTCAATCCTTGTTTTACTGGAAGTCCTACTTCAACCGCTTATGGTCGTGCCTTCCCAATACTCAAATTCAAGTTTCAATCCTTGTTTTACTGGAAGTCCTACTTCAACTTTAAAAGGTCGGTAAAACTAAATTCAGTATCCCTGTTTCAATCCTTGTTTTACTGGAAGTCCTACTTCAACAAAGAGGAAGCATTGAAATTCCAAGGGAAAGAGGAATGTTTCAATCCTTGTTTTACTGGAAGTCCTACTTCAACGGCATTTTAGGCTGCATCTAGCTAATTTCAAGTCTTACAGGCATTTTTTGACGAAACTTTTTTTCACACTTTTCATAAGAAAATGCCCCTTTTTTATTAAAATTCACACATTTTTGAGTTACCAACATAGGCATGTAACCCGCCATTTTCAAAGGTCAGAGGCTATCCAATGCAAATTTCGCAATAATTTTGTAGCCACATTTTTCCACCCACAACTCTAATCACAGATAAAATATATCATAAATTAACTATTTTTTCAACACACTTACAGGCAATTGACAATAAATCACGACCAAATTCCACCAAAAGCATCATCTGTTAATAATGAACAGTATAATATATCTGTCAGGATATAAAATAACATCATTACAGCAATAATAAAGTAAGTTAATTGTTTGGAGTGATAAAATGGCAGAAAACAAGTATAAGCAGAAAAACATGGCAACACCGATTGAAAAGCACGATACAGCAGCTTGGGCAAATATCGAAAAGGAAAAACCCGACTCAAAGGTTCCTATTCCCAGTGAGACTCAGGTGAAAAATGCCAAGGAATATGTAGATACCAACCAAAAATAGCAAAAGGGGCTGTTGCACTAATTGTTCAGTGTAACAGCCCCCTCTATTTATCACATATTACCAAGCATTAGTATTTCTGATCTGCCAGCCTTTTATAAGTATCATAGCGCTCTTTTGCATCCCTTTCCGCAGCATCAAACATCTTTCCTGCCACATCCGGGAATACATTCATAAGCTGAGAATACCGAATTTCTCCGTTGAGGAACTCCTTGTAAGGAGCACTCGGTTCTTTCGATTCAAGAATAAATGGATTTTTCCCCTCTTCTTTGAGCATTGGATTGTATCTGTACAAATGCCAGTAACCGGCCTCAACTGCACGTTTTTCTTCCAATATGCTTGTGCCCATGCCTGTTTTAATACCATGGCTTATACATGGGGAATACGCAATTATCAATGACGGACCTTTGTAGTTTTCTGCCTCCGCTATAGCTTTTACGGTCTGGTTCATATTTGCGCCCATGGCTATCTGTGCTACATACACATAACCATAACTCATAGCCATCATTCCCAAATCCTTCTTCCGAACCCCTTTACCTGCTGCAGCAAACTTTGCAACAGCTGCTGTCGGAGTTGCTTTCGAAGACTGACCACCGGTATTGGAGTAAATCTCTGTATCCAACACAAATATGTTTACATCTTCGCCGGAGGAAAGAACCTGATCCAATCCACCATAACCGATGTCATAAGCCCATCCGTCTCCTCCTATCATCCAGAAGGACTTTTTGATGAGATAATCCTTCTTCTCCATTATCTCCTCAATTATCCGGTTTCCTTTATAGTCATAGTCCTTCAGTGCCTCAAAAATATGTGCGGTAGCCTTTTTGGAACCTTCTGCCTCATCTCTTGCATCCAGCCACTCTCTGAAGGCATTCTTAACTTTTTCATCAATATCTGAGTTTATCGCATTTTCCATAAGGTCAGCAAGTTTCGCCCTTATTTGCTTCACTCCCAAATACATTCCAAAGCCGTATTCCGCATTATCCTCAAACAACGAGTTGGCCCATGCAGGTCCTTTTCCTTCCGCATTGGTAGTATAAGCTATGGATGGAGAGCTGGCTCCCCATATGGATGAGCACCCGGTTGCATTGGCAATCATCATCCTCTCGCCAAAGAGCTGCGTAAGAAGCCTAATATACGGCGTCTCACCACATCCAGGGCAAGCTCCGTTAAACTCCAACAGCGGTCTTGCAAGTTGGCTTCCTTTTAATGTGTTGCGATCCAATAGATTGTCCTTCTGGGTAACAGTCATAGCAAACTCCCAGTTCTCGGCCTCTTTTTCTATTTCCTGCTCCGCAGGTCTCATAATCAATGCCTTTTCCTTTGTAGGACATATATCGGCACAATTGCTGCACCCGGTACAGTCAAGAGGAGCAATCTGAACACGGAAATGTAAATCTTCAAACCCTTTTCCGATAGCTTTCTTGGTTTTAAAGCTTTCCGGTGCCCGGCTCAATTCCTCATCATTTAGCAGGAACAGTCGCACTGTGCTATGAGGACATACAAAGGAACACTGTCCACATTGTATACATTTATCCATCTGCCATTCGGGAATCATTGGTGCAATTCCCCGCTTCTCATAGGCCGTAGTTCCCAAAGGATGTGTGCCATCCTCCATTCCCACAAATGCACTTACAGGCAATTCGTCGCCTTCATTTCTGGCCATTTTTCTTTGAATCTTTTTCACAAACTCCGGCTCATCCTTCTTCATAGGCAAGTCTTCATCAGGAACATTCTTCCATGACTCAGGCACATTCACCTTAATCAATGCTTCCTGTCCCATGTCAACAGCGGCATTATTCATCTCCACTATCTTCTGGCCTTTTTTACCATAGGTTTTTTCAATAGATTCTTTAAGATACTTTGCAGCCTCCTCAATGGGGATTATGTTTGCCAGCTTGAAAAAGGCCGATTGCATTACCATATTGATTCTATTGCCAAGACCAATATCAGAAGCAATCTTTAGAGCATCTATTATATAAAACTTAATGTTGTTATTTGCGATATATCTCTTCACCGATGCAGGAAGATGTGTGTCCAGTTCCTCCTCACTCCATGGACAGTTGAGCACAAACGTACCCTCTTTTTTAAGTCCATTTAGAATATCATAATTATACAAGAAGGATTTATTGTGACAGGCAATATAATCAGCGTTATATACAAGATACGGAGAGCGCAGCGGCTTCGGTCCGAACCTCAAATGGGAAACGGTAGTTCCTCCTGATTTTTTGCTGTCATAGGAGAAATAGCCCTGTACATACATGTCAGTATTGTCTCCTATTATTTTTATAGCAGATTTGTTGGCTCCAACCGTACCGTCAGAGCCCAATCCCCAGAATTTGCAGCTTATTGTTCCCTGAGGCGTGGTCTCGATTATGTCTCCTTCCGGAAGAGATAGATTTGTTACATCATCAACAATTCCAATAGTAAAGTTGTCTTTTGGCTGTTCCTGCTTTAAATTATCAAATACGGATATTATCTGCGATGGTCTGGTATCCTTTGAACCTAATCCATACCTTCCTCCTATGATAATAGGCCTATCATTTCTGGAAAGATATATTTTTGATACATCGAGATACAGAGGTTCTCCCGGTGCACCCGGCTCCTTGGTTCTGTCAAGCACTGCAATTCTTTTCACCGTGCTAGGCATTACATCAAAAAAGTACTTTTCAGAGAAAGGCCTGTAAAGGTGTACTCTCACAGCACCTACCTTTTCACCTTTTGCCATAAGGTAGTCAATAGTTTCATCAATGGTATCACAAACTGATCCCATTGCCACGATCACATATTCCGCATCCTTTGCCCCATAGTATTCAAATGGGTGGTACTCACGGCCTGTAATCCTTTTTATTTCCTGCATATAGCCTGCAACAATATCCGGAACACTGTCATAAAATTTATTCTGTACTTCTCTTCCCTGAAAATAAATATCCGGATTTTGTGCCGTTCCTCTCGCAACCGGATGTTCCGGATTTAAGGCCCTATCCCGGAATTCCTTTATTGCATCATAATCAACAAGCTTTGCAAGTTCATCATATTCTACCAACCCTATCTTCTGATACTCATGAGAAGTCCTAAATCCGTCAAAGAAGTGGACAAAGGGTATTCGGGATTTAATTGCTGATAGATGCGCAATATATCCCATATCTGCTGCCTCTTGAACATTAGATGAGGCAAGTAGTGCGACTCCAGTTTGACGGCAGGCCATCACATCCTGGTGATCTCCAAATATTGACAGTGCGTGGGTTGCAATTGCTCTTGCCGATACATGCAATACCCCGGGCAAAAGCTCTCCTGCCATTTTATACAGGTTTGGAATCATCAGCAAAAGGCCTTGGGAGGCAGTATAGGTGGTTGTCAATGCTCCTGCAGCAAGAGAACCATGCATTGTCCCGGCGGCTCCTGCCTCCGATTGCATCTGCACAACTCTGACTTGCTGTCCAAAGATATTTTTCTTTCCATGGGCTGACCATTCGTCCACCCCTTCCGCCATAGGTGATGATGGTGTTATGGGGTATATTGCTGCAACATCCGTAAAGGCATAAGATGCATAGGCAGCCGCTTGGTTCCCATCCATTGTTTCAAATTTCTGCATTTAGTCACTCTCCTATTCTTTTAGCTACTTATTTACGGTTTTTACTTTGAGAAATACACAGCAATTTCCCGATTATTTTCTAAATTTATTTTGATAAAATGCTTATAAATATTATGCCTTATTCTTTCTTTATAAATTCGGATTTTGGCTGGTCGCATATCGGACAGGTATAATCCTCGGGCAGATCTTCAAAGGGAACATCTCCTGTGTACTCATATCCGCATATACCACACACATAAGTTGCTCTTTTTTCTGGGGGTGTAACTTCTTGTGAACCCTTCGGCGCAATATATGTGGGAGCATTTTTGGGACTTCTCCCTTTTATCACCTTATGATAATAGGAATAGGTCATAGGCTCTTCTTGGGTAATAAAGTCCACATCCAGTACTTTACCCAAGAAAACGGTATGGGTATCTGTCTCCATCTTATTAATTACGTCGCAGATAAGATAAGCACACCCATCCTTTACAACCGGCATATCATTTTTAATTTCATACCCAACAGAATCAAATTTATTAACATCTTTTCCTGTCTTAAATCCAAAAGTACCTATAATCGACGGATCTGTGTTCTGAGGTAGAACGGTAATTGCGAATTTCCCTGTTTTTTCAATACATTGGTTTGTATAGTTATCATGACTGATGCTAATTGCAACCGTCTCAGGGTCTGCCGTAATCTGCATGGCACAGTTGACCACACATCCTGTCGGACGCTCTTTGTCCCAAACAGAAACAATATAAACCCCATATGACAAATTCCATAAAGCGTTTTTATTCATCATCGTCTCCCCCTTTTGTGTAAAGTCATTCTGCAATCAGTTTATCCTTCCTATATATGTGTTCAACAAGCCATGTAGCCAAGAAATCCAATAACTCCAGCAGCGTCTCTTTTTGATTTTCATCGATGCTGTCTGGAGTATATTCATTTATTCTCTGTATAAAATCATCGTGAGCAACTTTTTGAGAAAGCAGCCTTTTGTATCCGATGCTTTCCATGTATTCTTCCTCATGCTTAAAATGGTACTGAGTATAATCTTTAAGTTCATTAACCAATTTCATTATGTGGTCATATTTGTCCGGAATAAACTGATTTTTCAGCAGTTCGTAAGTTTCATCGGCAATAGCAAAAAGCTTCGCATGCTCTTTGTCGATAAAATCAATTCCTGTGAAGTATTCTGGTTTCATTTCGTACATATTCATCTCTCCTTTTCTCAGGTATCGGTTCTGTTAATGATTTTTTTGTGCAAACTACGTTTTAAGCACAAACTACATTTTGCAATAAACACTTTACATTGACTTTGAATATTGCAAAGTGTATAACTATAAAATATATCGAGTTTAATTTCTCATATGTAAATAAAATTATTCATCCAATAAACATATCTACTACTAACATCACCGTAAACCCTACCATCAACGAATATGTGGCCATTCTTTCAAATCCATGGCTGTGTGTATCAGGAATCATTTCATCGCTAATGACATAAAGCATTGTTCCGCCGGCGAAAGCCAACGCAAAAGGCAGTATCTGTCCCGAAATTGAAGAAGCAAAATAACCGATAAAGGTTCCTATTACTTCCACCAATCCTGTGGCAGAGCCAATCAAAAGTGCTCGTTTTTTGCTCATCCCGGCAAGAATCATAGGAGAAATAATAACCATACCTTCCGGTATATTCTGCAATGCTATACCAATGGCAACAGTCAAGGCATTGCTTATGTCTTCGGTACCAAATCCAACACCCGCCGCCAATCCTTCAGGAAAATTGTGAATCGCAATAGCAAATACAAACAGTAATACTTTATTCAGCGATTCGTTATTCTCATGTTTTTCCACGTCTACTCCCGATAAATTGTGCAAATGGGGAGTCAATTTGTCCATAAGATTTAGGAATATCGCACCAAAAAAAATGCCTAGAACTGTCATCCATATTCCAGACCGTCCGGTCATCTCTGCAGAAGGCAAAATAAGGCCCATTACTGCAGCTGCCAACATTACTCCCGCGGCAAACCCCAGTATAGCATCATTATATTTATGCGGTATGTTACGGAACATAAATCCAATTAATGACCCTACAACTGTTGCTCCACCAACGCCAATTGCCGTTATTAATACTAAAAGCATTCTGCACCCCTTATGCCATAAAGTATTTTTTTGTTTGCGCTGACTATTTCAGCTTCATTTAATATACCCTATTGAATCGTGAGTCAAACAATTAAATCTACATTTTAGCACATAAACATAAATCTTTATTATGTTGCTATTTATTGCTGTATATCACTACTTTAAACTGAAAACTAGGTTCTCTTATCCATTTTTAATTGCGATATTATATAGGATATTAGACTTTCTGCTCCCATATTCCGATTAACTCCCTGCTCGGTCAGACCATCATAGCAGCCTCCCGTGTCATCATCAACAAGTGGTATTCCTTTAGAATTCATTCCATCGTACCAGGCATTGCATATTTTTGCTTTTTCAAAATATTTTGATTTTCCTGTCAACTCAAAAGCCTCTATGTAGGTTAAAACAGCTTCGCAGGCTTCCACCGGCTGTTCATCAAATTCAGCCTTCCTTTGCCCCTTATAAAACCATCCATTACAGCCCACAGGCTTAAAATACCCATCCTTGAAGGTTATCTTCCCAAGAAAGTCCAGGCTTTCTTCAGCTGTCTCAAGGAATCTTTTTTCTCCTGTTACCCTATAAGCTGCCAGAAGAGACCATGGAAGAACCGTGTTGCAATATGCTACATTATTTTCAAACCACTTCCACTCCCCATCCTTATATTCATTATACTGACAGCAAAGGGATTGGGCAATATTAAAAATAAGGTCTTTTGAAGCCTCATCGTCAAAAAATGCGAGACCTATGGCAGAATATGCTTTGCCTCTAAGATAATTAAGTTTGTCCACATGGGGCATGGCCTTGCTGAATATTTCCACAAGGCCATGCTTAACACCTTTTGGAGTTAAGTCGTGGGAATGAGCAAATCCAATTGCCCACAGACATCTTCCGAAGCAGTCATCAGAACCCTCGTCTTCAAGCCATCTCCGGTCATATCCCATAAAGTTTTTAAACTTGCCCTTTTCATTCTGCGCATTCAAAATAAATGAGGAATATCTATAAACAAGATCAAGGTATTTTTTCTTTCCATACCTCTTGTATAACATCAGCGCCATGATTAAAGCTCTGGCATTATCATCGGTTGTATACCCATGATTCGGATCCGGAAGGGAGTATTTGGAATGCTGCAGCATACCCGTATCATCGGTCATTCGGAAAATGTGATCATCTTTTATGTTTTCACAATATGTCAGGCCTTTAATCATACTTCCATGCTCCTCTAAAGCTTCGTATTTCTAATGATATCTATAAAAAGCTTTGAATAAGAATCTGATACATTCTCCCATGTCATAGTCTTTCCAAGACTCAATGTCCTCTCTTCCATATCTTTCTTTGCTTCAGGATTGCCAAGCACGTATTCAATGTGTTTTGCCAAAGAATCAGAATCTCTAAACTCTGCCAGAAGTCCTCTTCCCTCTGCAAGCATTTCCTGGGCATAGGTATACGGAGTAGATATAATTACTCTGCCGTACCCCACCGCATAGGCTAAAGTGCCGCTGACTGCTTGGTCTTTTCCCAAGTACGGGGTCATATAGATATCCGACAACTGAAGATAGTTCATAATTTCATCTTTGGAAAGATATTTATCTACAAACCGTACATAATCCTTTATTCCAAGTTGCTCGACCATTTCCAAAAGTTTCTCCCTGTAAACCTCTCCATATTCCCTTTTTACGCAAGGATGCGTCTGGCCAAGAACAAGGTAAACTATATCCTTGTGCTTTTGAGCCACCTTTGCAATAGCTTCAATTCCATACTCCAATCCCTTCCCGGAGCTCAGTAGCCCAAAGGTGCTTATTACGTTGTAGCCTGAAAACCCGAATTTTTTCTTTAATTCCTCTCTGGACTCAAGCTCTTTATACGGTACACCATGGTGTATCACTTCAATTTTTGATAGGTCTATGTCATACACTTTTTCAAGGATGGGTATGGTGTTTTTTGCCATAGTAACTATTTTTGCGCTCTTTTTGCCCAGGTCCTTTAGTATTTCCTTTTGCTTTTCCGAAGGGCTTGGAAGTACAGTGTGCAGTGTGAGAATAAAGGGTATTTGAATATTATCAACGAGGTCTAAGATGTATTCTCCGCACTCACCTCCAAATATACCGTACTCATGCTCAATTACAAGAAGATCTATATCCGAATTGTTAATATCCTTTGCTATCTTTGTATAGCTTTCCCTGTCATGCTGACTAAGCTCCATAATTACTCTGCTACTGTAGTTGTAATCATTATCGCTCACAGCTATAACTTTTGGGTTATCTATAATTTCAACCTTATCCAACTCCCTCACAAGGTCATCGGTAAAGGTTGCAAGTCCGCACTCCCTTGGGGGATAAGTACTCAAAAATGCTATATTTGGACTTCTGTCTAATTCCATTTCCAAACCTCCTATAGATTGCTGCTAAATATATTTACTACCATGTATTGCCTGCTTATTAATATTACATCACTCAATGAATATTTCCTTCTATACTCCTATCGGCTGACTAAAGCTTTTTGTTAAAATGGAATTGTGTATCTCACTTTCCCTGTCAACTTTGCAATTGGACATAACTACCGAATTCATAACTGTTGCTCCACTTTCCACATTAACATGGTCCCAAACTATGCTGTCCACAACCCTCGCCCCCATGCCAACTAAAGCATCATCAAATAATACCGCGTTGGGGCCTACCACCGCCGAGGGACCAATTGCAACATTTTGACCAATGTATACAGGCCCAATTAACTCTGCACTTTTATCAATCTTTGCTTTTTCGCTGATGTATATGCCATTTTTACCAAAATCATAATTTCCGATTGGAATAAGACCTTTTAGTATGTCCTTATGCACCTTCAGATATTTTTCTGGTGTGCCCAGATCAAGCCAGTAACTGCATTTATTATATACGGCCAACTTATACCCCTTTTGGAGCAGTGAAGGATACGTTTCCCTTTCAATGGATACTGCCCTACCGCAAGGAATTTGATTTAGAATTTCTGGTTGAAAAATATATACGCCTGCATTAATCAGATTGGATTTGCTTTCATGAGGCTGGGGTTTTTCTTTAAACGCCGTAATAAAACTGTTATCGTCATGCTCAATGACTCCATAAGCCGATGGATTGTCAACCCTAGTTACGGCAATGGTTGCCATTACTCCTTTTTCTTTATGGAAGCGTATCATTTCCGATATGTTTATGTCACTCAATATATCGGCGTTAAACACAAGGAAGGTATCGCTCATAAAATCCTCTGCATTTTTTATAGCTCCCGCGGTACCCAAAGGCTGATCCTCTGTTATATAGCTTATCTTGACGCCAAATCTTTTTCCGTCTTCAAAATACTTTTCAATCTTGTGCGGCTTGTAGCATGTACTCAATACAATCTCATCAATACCGTGACTCGTTAGCCTTTCAATGTTTCTTTCTAGCAGGGGCTTTCCCATTATAGGTACCATTGGCTTGGGCAAATCGTCTGTAATCGGCCTTAAGCGAGTACCAAGACCACCTGCTAAAAATAATGCCTTCATGCTTTTTCCTCCAATCTAGATACGTTGTAGTCAAATAATAGCTTTTAATATCCCATTTCTTTTAGTATTCTCGACAAAGTCCTCAATCTCTCCCCAATAAGTTCACCGTCATCACTGAGGGCCTGATTAAATAATTTAATATCCTCATCAATTTTTTCGTTGTCAGTGCATACGGTCACTGTCATAGCATCCCCCTGTAATCCCACTCTGTCTATAATAGGTTTTTCTGTGTCATACAGTTTTTCATAGCGATAAGCGTCCTGAAAATGAAGCTTCGCTCTACAAACGAGGATTGCTAAGTCAAGAACGCGGTGAAGGGGTAATTCTTCAGATTGTCTAGACCATTTTTCTCCCGTGTATCTCCATACTTTAGCGGAAATATCGACCTTTCCCCGGTCATTCCATTGAGCAAGTCCTAAGGATAGTCCCTTTGCATCTGAATCATAAGCATATCTCCCGTCAACATTTTCATAGTTTTCGCATACAATAACTGGCTTGTGCTTTAACGTAGTTGGTATTCTCATTTTTTATACCTCCATCCCCTTAGTTTTATTACTAAGTTACTTAATTATTAGATTAGTTATTTACTAAATTACTAAATAAATTGTATCATTTTTTAGCTTTACCGTCAATAAAGAAATATATACCTCTTTAAAATTGAAAAAATTCCGGCGAAAACACCGGAATTTCTTATTTAGCCTCTTGGAGTCAAATGAAGGAGGCAAAAGCGAAGGGACTCGATGCCCCGAGGTTTTATTGTTCATTTATGTCTCCTATTATATCTTTGATTACTTCACCAGCAATTATCAAGCCTGCAACTGATGGAACAAAAGATGTACTTCCCGGTATGTTTCTCCTGTCCGTACATTTTCTCTCTGTCCCAGGAGGACAAATGCAATTCGTTCTGCAACTGATAGCCATATCTTCAACAGGCTTTTTTGGTACTTCCGTAGAGTAAACCACCTTTAATTTCTTTACTCCCCGCCTTCTCAGCTCATATCTCATCACTTTTGCAAGGGGACACATGGATGTCTTATATATGTCTGCGACCTTTAGCTGTGTGGGGTCAATCTTATTGCCAGCCCCCATGGCGCTAATAATAGGCACTCCAAATTCCTTTGATTTCATAACCAGTTCAATCTTTGCTGTCACGGTATCAATGGCATCTACAACATAACTGTAAGATGGAAAATTAAATTCATGGGAATTCTCAGGAAGGAAAAAGCATTGATGTACTGTAACATTTGCCTTAGGATTTATATCTAAAATTCTTTCCTTCATAACATCTACTTTATACTGTCCTATCGTTTTTCTTGTGGCAATAATCTGCCGATTCAAATTGGTAAGACATACCTTATCGTCATCCACAATCACGAAGTTTCCCACTCCGCTTCTAGCAAGAGCTTCTACTGTATAACCTCCAACTCCGCCTATACCAAAGACTGCAACCGTTGCCTGTTCCAGTTTCTTCATTGCCTCTTTGCCAAATAAAATTTCTGTTCTTGAAAATTGATTTAACATACCATACCTGCCCTTACATTTTATTTTTACTTTTTTCGATCCGCATTCATTACTTCTTCTTACTAAATTATAAATAAAAGCT
The DNA here is from genome assembly GCF_004102745.1 of Acetivibrio mesophilus. GTDB lineage: Bacteria > Bacillota > Clostridia > Acetivibrionales > Acetivibrionaceae > Hungateiclostridium > Hungateiclostridium mesophilum. Next base: position 34,006 of record NZ_RLII01000032.1, read on the forward strand.
CCTCAACCATCAAGAAGCATTGTTTTTTTCTGAAGCTCAGTTTTGAAGTCTTCTCCTAGTATTCCCCAAACTTCTTTTATAAAAAAGCTCGGGACATCGAGTCCCTTCGCTTTTGCCTCTTTTATTTCATTCCAAGAGACCAAAATAAAATAGCCTAAACCCAAAGGTTTAAGCTATTTGTATGGCTCCTCAAGTAGGACTCGAACCTACGACCCTGCGGTTAACAGCCGCATGCTCTACCGACTGAGCTATTGAGGAATATAAATCTGGCAGCGACCTACTTTCCCGGGACGTCTCCATCCAAGTATCATCGGCACTGAGAAGCTTAACTACCGTGTTCGGTATGGGAACGGGTGTGTCCTTCTCGTCATAGCCACCAGAAGAT
>NZ_RLII01000033.1 GCF_004102745.1 Acetivibrio mesophilus
GGCAAAACTGGCAATAATATATAATGAAGAAATGATTTAAGGTAACATTCTGTAAACTTCAAAAATTCAAAATTTCTTGCTAAGAAGGATTGTAAAAATTCCAATACACAAAATTATTTACATTACCGCATTTGAAGACAGTTTCTATAATTAGGACTTACACCAGCCCATGTTATGGTACAAAATTGTGGGTAGAATAAAATATCCTGCTGTTAATCACTACAATTATCAGCAGGATATTTTTTACTTTTATCAGTTGTTAAGTATAGCGGCCATTATATCTCCAAAGGCCCAGTAACTCTTATCAACGTCCGTGAAATAAGGTTCTGCATTCGATACTGCTTCAATGCCCAACACTCTGTTTATAAGTGTAACACATTCAGAACGTTTAATATTGTTATTAGGTCTAAAGGTACCATCAGGATAACCTTTTACATAGCCCTTTGATATGAGCGTGTTTATGTAATTCTGTGCCCAATGCCCTTTAATGTCCATGAGTTCATTTTCATCTACACTTGCCAAATCCATTTTCATGTAGTTTCCAAGGACTACACAAAGCTCGGCTCTCGTAATATATCGATCAGGTTTGTATGTTCCATCCTCATATCCCTTAAAGTATCCTTTTTCAGCTACATAAGCTATCGCCCATGCTGCCCAATGTTCTTTTGGAACATCCTTAAACTCAATACCTGTCTGATTATCCTTTGAAGCTCCATCCAAATTTGCAAGTATTACAGCCATTTCAGCTCTGGTAATGCTTTGCTCCGGTCTAAATGTATTGTCACTATATCCTCTAATATATGCTTTATTGTTCTTTCCTGATGTAGGTATATCAGTTGTTGGGTCAGTCACTGGATTACTTGGTTCAGTTGGATTAGTCCCAGGATTGCTTGGTTGAGCCGGATCAGTTACAGTATTGCTTGTATCGTCCGGTTCCTTTGGATCATTTGGATTTCCGCCTCCTGGGTTTCCTCCTCCTGAGTCTCCACCTCCTGGATTTCCTCCTGTTCCTGGCTCTCCCGTTCCCGGTTCTCCCGTTCCCGGTTCTCCTGTTCCCGGTTCTCCCGTTCCCGGATCTTCCGTTTCTGGATCTCCTGTTCCTGGTTCCCCTGTTCCTGGCTCTCCCGTTCCTGGTTCCCCTGTTCCTGGGTCGTCTGTTCCCGGGTCGCCCGTTCCTGGATCCCCTGTTCCTGGCTCTTCCGTTCCCGGATCTCCTGTTCCTGGGTCTTCAGTTCCCGGTTCTCCTTCTCCTGGATTTACAACTCTATAGTTTGCTTCACTTGGCCTTATAACAGTAAAATCACTATTATTTAGCTTATTTATCTCACTTTGTTCCACTTCAACTTTAGCATAAATTCTTGCTCTACTTGATATCTGTTCATCACTTACTTCAAGGTCAAATACTACCCTCTTTTCAGAAAAGATATCCAAGTTATCAATTTCTTTAGTATCGATTATATTTTTAAACTCCTTATCGGTTGCCAAATACACTTTTGCATCTTTTGTGCTGCTATATCCAATGTTCTTCACATCAACATAGACAAAACCTGTGTTTTCTGTATAAAGCTCATTATAGACTCCGGCTATCTCTAAATCGGTATAAGATTGTTCCAATTGTGCTGTGTTATTTGAAGCATTGCTATCATTTTTAGCTTCCACAACTGCTTTAAGAGTAAATCCTGTAGAATCGCTAGGCACTACCCAGTCGAAGCTTATCAAGGATTGTTCTCCACTGCTTAATTGTAATTCCGGCAACTCTTTTTGCTCTATTAACTTTTCACCCTCATATAGAGAAACTTTCATACCCTTAGTACTTAAGTCTCCTACATTTTCAACGACAGATATTACAGTCGTTTTATCACCGGGATAAGGATTACCCTCTTCAAAATATAGACCATCCTTTGCAATAGCCACATCAACATTACGTACATATACAGTTGAGGTCAATGAAGTACTGGCTTTATAATATGCGTTTTCTTCATTAAGCTTATATATGGCTTTATTATATACAAGCATAACTGAGTCTTCCAAACCTGCTATAGTAAGATTTTTAGGTGTCTCCATAGAGTTCATATTTATCTCTGTACCTTTCGTCCAAGTCGAACTTGACTGTTCATAGGTACTTACATAAACTCTTTGTTCTCCTGCGCTTGCCTTTGTCCATGCTAAAACCAAACCGTCATCAGTATTTGTCGCACTAAGCTCTAAAATGTCTTCAGCCTGTTCTGAATTAACTACTATTTGAGCTTTACCCGGCGTTTTCAAAGAAGTCTTATATATTACATTATTGTTTTGCCAGAACACTACCGGTTCACCGTTTTCAACAGCTATTGAAGGATGACGGTCTGCATACATGTTGTCCAACACCTCTTTAGGTACTGACCAATTCTCTCCATCAAAGCTTGTAACGTAAAGCTTATAAAGTCCGTCCTCAGAGTAAGCATCTGTAACAAAAACATAATATGCTTTATCGCCGGATAAATACAAATCACTTTCATATACATTTGAAACATCAGTTAGGAAAGCCTTAGGCTCTGTCCAGCCACCACCATTGTTGTATACATAATATAAATTGTCAGGAGAAAGCTCGTTCCCAATTGCTTTTCTACCACTGTTGTTTACCCATGTTGCCAATACTTTACCGTCTTTTGCGGAAATCTTAGGCAGCTTATTTGCACCTTCTGTCTTTTTAGATAATACTTTGTTCCAACTATTCGCTGCTGCATTATACTGTGCTATAGTAATACCCATTTTGCTCAAAATGTTTTTAGTAATATCATCCTCTGTCATGCCAGATGTTTCCCCAATCTCTTCTGTCATATCAAGCCATACTGCATAAATATCTTTGCCGTCTACTGCAATGTCAGGGAAAGCATCACCTGTACCGTCATCCTCAATCTGCACAGGTTCAGACCATGTACCGTTCTTATATATAGAAGATGAAATTGCTGTTCTATTGTTGTCACTCCTATCGCTGTCATCTCCTATAAATATCATCATCAGCTCGCCAATTTCTTTATCTATTGCAGCTATCTGGGCATCGGAATCAGGATAAGTATCATTAATTATCTCATCTTTTCCTATCCATTTCTGATTATCTAAATAATCACGAGGTGCACTCTTAAAGATAATCTCTCCGTTATTCTCTTCACTGTCTAAAATCAGCTCAGTATCGGTACCGCTAAAAATAGACAACATTCTCAATAAGTCCTTTTGCTTTTTGCCATTATATAGTATCCATGTTTTTTCTCCTATGCTCTCTTCCTCTGAGAAAAACCAAAGGTATCCGTAATCATATCCATAGGATAATGTAATTGTTGTTTTCCAAGAAGGAAGATTGATATCCAATTGTCCCTTTGCATAAAGATCTGCTGAAAGAAGTCCATATCCAACTTCAGCTCCAATAGCACTCTTTATAGACAGCCATATATCTGCTTGTATCTTAGCTATCAAATCCTCTAAGCTGTCTAGCTTTGAGACATCCGGAATACTTACATCTACAATAAATTTAATACCGCCCTCAATTTCAACATAAGCATATCCGGAAAGCAGCGCTCCACCAAAATAAGCATCTAAAGGAACTGAATACTTAAATTCAAGTTTTATTGTTACTTCATTTTCGTAGTGTATGTCCATGGACTCCAGTTCCCATCTTAACGAAACATCATTATATACAATATTTATAGATACCTTTGTCTTTGATTTTGGTCTAGCTATAAGGTTTCCTTCCTTTTCTCCTTTTCCGGCATCTAAAGTAAATAACTCCCCTGAAAAACCGGTATCATCTTTTCCGGTAGTAGTATTCACTTTCAATCTAGCATTCTTAAAGTCGTAATCCGCATCTAGATCAAAATGTAGGAAAGAAGGAATAATTTTTAATGATTTAAATGCTCCGCTATCTTCCGGCAAATCTATTGAAGTGTCTGAACCTGTAAAAAACTCAACACTTCCATCAAGGCCTTCCATATCAACCTCATGAGGGAACATGTCATTTTTTATTGAACTAGCCCATGCGATATCATTTAAGAGTTTCAATTCGGGAGCTAAAACCAATTTTGCGTCTACATAGTCAGACACAAAATTGCCATATTCACCTTCGGTTCTTATTGCAAACTTTATTCTGTCTCCAACAGCCATCTTGCTTTTAATTGCTTCAATTTTTACGGTGTCGTATTTACTAGTGCCTTCATATTTTATATTTCCTTGTTTATCAACTATCCTCCAGAGATACTCCTTAATTTCACTAGCTCCCTTTAAATCTGCATATACTGTAAAAACAATATAATCATTATCCACAAAATTCAATGGAAGTATAGAGCTCCTGATATTACTACTATCAGAACACCATGATACCACTTTAGTTACTTCCGGTGTTTTTTTCATATTTATTGGTAAATACAATCCATCATATAAGTTCGCAGTCATAACCTTATCAGGATATCCCGGTGCCTTTACAATTACTTTATTGTCATCAAATATGATATCTTTAAATGTAAATCTTCCACTACTGTCGGTTACACATATATTAGAATCGGAACCTACTCTTACAGTAGCTCCTGCAAAAGCTTTTGATTCATCTTGATTCCAAAGCCTTAGAACGATATTTAACCAAATCCAAATGAGTAGTTAGTGTCTCTCTTCCTGTTTTAGGGTCTATGATATAAATTTCAGGTTTAACTCTTCCAAAAGTTCCATAGTCCACCGGTATAATTTCAATGGGTATATCGGTTCCGTTCAAAGCTTCCGAGGTATATTCGCTTAATTTACGCATAACATATTTCCAATCTCCAAACTCCACCGGATCGATATAATATTCTGACCAGAATATTTCTCCACTCTTTAATACCTTCGAGGATGTTCCTACAAGATTTCTTTCACTGTCTGTCTTGTAGCTTCTTATATATACAGAGTCTCTCATGTTTATTTGAGGGCTGTCCATTTCCGCTTTTCTTCCATTTTGGAACCCAACTCTGTATAATATTATATCTCCTCGCTTCTTTAATTTCTCAGCCTCAACAATTACCTTAGCCTTTTTGTTGCCTTCAACTACAATAGGTTCTGAACAACTAAACACAGCTTCAATAATTTCGTTGAACGGTTGTAAAATTCCTTCGAAATTAGCACTTATCGTATATATTCCAGTGTTGTCGCCGCGTAAAATCCAAGATGTATTTGCACTGCTACCACCGGGTATATTCTCAGGATTAAGCTTTTGAGTTCTCTCTCCGTTTACAAGGGTTAACCCGGAAGGTATATTAAGCGTTGATGTTGCACCTTCCAATACAATATCTTCACTTTCTGAAAGGTTTTTAACCACAAGATTTACCATGAAGAATTCCTTTAGGGTCTTAATATCTCCCGGTAATTCAATATATACCACATTCGGAGGCTGTTTTGGATCTTTTGACGGAACGGTATATACATATACACTTTTAGTTGAAGAATCACTTTCGGTAATTTTATAAGTTACATAATCTTTTGGTTTATTATCAACATATATTTGACCGTTATTATTACAAATTAATTTATAACCCAAATGAATGTTAAAGCTGTATACATATTGGTTTTCCGGAGCAGTAACATCTATTCCTGCTGCTTTCACTTCCTCAAGAGTCATTCTCTTAACTGAAAGATTTCCTTCAACAACATTTCCCTTTTGCATTCTAACAACAATTGTATTTTCTTCACCAACTTTTAGTGAGGCCAATTCCGTAGATGCTGGTGTATAGCCGTTTCTAAAGGCATATGCTGTCACACCGCCTGATTGCTCATTCTCTAAAGAATGGATAATGAAATTTGCCAAACCGTTTTCATCAGTAACAAGAACTTTATCGGTACCGTCCGACATTCTTACTACAACCTCGGCACCTGGAATTCCTGTACCCGCTGACTTATCTAATACAGTGCTTTGACCTTAACCGGAACATAACTATTAATAAGAGTATCATTGCCCAATTGACCGTTTGAATTATATCCCCAGGCCCATACTGTACCATCATTTTTTAGAGCAAGATTATGACCATACTTCGATACTATCGCATTTACATCACTCAAATCTTTGACTTGAACAGGAACATAGCTAATCTCATTAATGGTTCCATACCCAAGCAGACCATAACTATTAGAGCCCCAGGCCCATACTGTTCCGTCACTTTTTAGAACAATACTATTATATCTACTTGCAAATATATTTTTCACATCAGACAGCCCATTGACTTTAATAGGTATCAAACTATTATTATTTGTTCCATCACCTAGCTGACCATAATAGTTATATCCCCATGCATATACTGTTCCATCATCTTTTAACGCCAAATTGAAGCCGTATCCTGCTGATATAGCAATAATATTGTTCAGCCCACTGACTTGTACAGGCTCAGCAATTTCATTTGTTGTTCCGTTTCCCAACTCTCCATAGTAATTAGAGCCCCATGCCCATACCGTTCCATCACCCTTTAGGGCTAAAGTATGACTATTTCCTGCTTTTATAGCAACAACATCATTTAGGCCTTTAACTTTAACAGGTGTAGAGCTATTGGTCCTTGTTCCATTCCCTAATTGTCTGTTTTCTCCGTAACCCCAGGTCCATACCGTTCCATTATTCATTAATGCAACGCTATAGCTATTACCTGCACTTACAGCTACAATATTCTCCAAATCTTTAACCTGTACTGCTTCTATTCTTTTTACCTTTGTCCCATCTCCCAATTCGCCATAATAATTATAGCCACATGCCCATACCGTTCCGTCACTTCTTATTTGTAAACTGTGATAATCTCCAGCTGCTATAGGAACAGTTGTTAAAATGCCAGTGGTTACAGTTTGAATATCACTCTCAAGCGAATAGTTATCCGATTCGTCAAAGGCTTTTACAGTATATGTATAAGTTTCATTGTGAGGTATCTCTTTATCAGTATATTTTGATTCCTTAGAAGTTCCTATTTTCTTGCCATCGCGGTATATCTCATAGCCTGCCACTAAGACATTATCAGTAGAAGGCTCCCATTCCAACGAAACTGTTGTAGGCGAATTGGAAATGGCCTTTACATTTGAAGGTTTAGATGGAGCTTCATCATCGTTTACAACTACTTTTGCTGCTTCTGATATATTTCCTGCGGTGTCGAAGGCTTTTACATAATATACATGGGTCTTGTTAATTTCACTCAAGTCGCTATCAGTATATGTAGTAGCTGTTGTCACAGCAATTTTTGTCTCATCCCTATATATTTCATATCCTGCAACTCCAACTACATCAGTAGATGCATCCCATGTAAGCACCAATTTGTCATAAGATTTTGCAACCGAGATATTAGCTGGAATGGATGGAGGAGTAATATCTCTAGATAATACCGGTTTCTTTCTGTCTGTTTCAGTTTCATCTCCAAGTCTTCCACCGCTATTATTTCCCCATGCCCATACTGTTCCATCAATTTTTTGGGCAAGACTATGATATGACCCCATTACTACATCAACAACATCACTTAATCCCTCAACCTGAACTGGGGAAAGCCTTGCTGTATTACTTCCATCTCCCAACTGACCATATCCGTTTGCGCCCCAAGTCCAAACTGTTCCATCGTTTTTTAATGCGATGCTGCTGCCATTTCCTGCTCCAATGTCTACAACATCAACTAATCCTTTAACCTGAACCGGCACCTTTGAACTAACTCTTGTTTCATTTCCCAACTGACCGGATCCATTGCCTCCCCAAGCCCATACTGTTCCATCGCTCTTCAGGGCCAAAACATGATCATTTCCGGCTTTTACATCGATAATATCCGTTAACCCATTTATTTTCACAGGTATGTTCTCATTGGATTTTGTTGTTCCTTCACCAATCTGTCCACTGCTGTTTGAGCCCCACGCCCATACAGTACCATCGTTCTTCAATGCTACACTAAAATTTGCTCCTGCACTTACGTCAATAACATTATCCAATTCAACAACTTTGCTCGGATAACTATAGCTATAGAAGTTGCCTTTTCCAAGTTGTCCATATCCGTTAGAACCCCAAGTCCATACTGTTCCATCGCTTTCTAATGCAATGGCATGATTTATCCCGGCTTCAATACTGATAATATCACTTAGTTCATAGTTCCTTACCGGCTGGGTTCTATTATTATACGTTCCATCTCCCAATTGCCCATAGCCATTATATCCCCAGACCCATACTGTTCCATCATTTTTTAATGCAAGACTAAACTGTTCTCCAGCAGCTACAGCTACTATATCTTTTAAATTTTTTACCTGTACAGCAGCAAGACGTTTTATAGTTGTGCCATCTCCAAGTTGGCCATAGTTGTTATATCCCCAGGCCCATACTGTACCATCATCTTTAACCTGTAGGCTATGGTTATAGTGGGCTGCCAAAGCAACAGATTTTATTGTTTCTGTTTCTACAACAAGTGGGCTGCTGGCTTCTGAATAGTTGTCAGAGCTATCATAGGCTTTCACTGTATAAGTATACGTTGAATTATGAGGCAGATTTAACTCAGTAAAGTTGGTGCTATCTGTATATCCAACTTCTTCTCCATCTCTGAAAACAACATATCCCGCTACCCAGCTATTATCTGTGGAAGGCTCCCATTCAATTACAATCTTTGTTGTCGTTTGAATTACTCTTAAATTAAGTGGAACTGATGGTACTTCCTTATCATTTATTATAGTAACTGCGCCTTCTGATATATTTCCGGAAGTATCATAGCATTTTACCGTGTATTTGTGATAATTTGCCACATCCTTTATATCAGTGTCAGTATATGTAGTATCTGAGGTTGTGCCTATCTTTATATTATCGCGATATATTTCATAACCGCCTATCTCCCCTTCATCAGTAGAGGATTCCCACTCCAAAACAACACCATCTTCACCTACAAAAGCTGTAATATTTGTCGGTGCTGTTGGAGGAACTAAGTCTTTAGAGAGTACAGGCGTATCTTTATATTCTGTAGTTCCATCTCCAAGTTGACCATAGTAGTTATCTCCCCAAGCCCAAACTGTTTCATCACTTTTCATGGCCAAAACATGATTAGCTCCTGCTGCCAACTGTGTAATATCACTTATTCCTTCCACCTGCAATATTTCAATGTCACCTCTAAGTGCAAGATCTCCATAGTATCCGCCCCATGTCCATACAGTTCCATCACTTTTTAATACAAAGCCTTGGTAATTCCCACTCACTATTTCTTTTACATCGCTTAATCCATCTATCAGCAATGGCACTGCACTAGGCTCAAATGTGTTACCGGTAGAAATCGGTACACTCGGATCATACCACTCAGGATATGTTTTAACTCCAAGCTGGCAAGTAGTGTTGTCCCCCCAGGACCATACTGTTCCATCACTTTTTAATGCCAGATTATAATCTTCCCCTGCTGATATGCTCACAACGTCCGAAAGTCCTGTAACCATAACCGGTATACTGCTATCTGTGAAAGTGCCATCTCCTAGCTGCCCATAGGAATTATCGCCCAACGCCCATACTGTTCCATCGCTTTTCAGAAACAGACTATGGCTATATCCCGCCGATATACCAATAACATCACTTAATCCGTCAAGCTGTATTGGCTGATCAATCTCAGTTGTGTCGTTGTCACCCAATTGCCCATAAGAATTGTTGCCCCATCCCCATACTGTTCCATCACTTTTTAATGCCAGATTATGAATATCTCCTGCTGATATTTCTGTAATATCGTTTAATCCAGTAAGCTGAAAAGGTACAAAATCATATTCATGACCTCCCCATGTCCATACCGTTCCGTCATTTTTAAGGGCTAGACTATGAATATTTCCTGCTGATACAGCAACTACATTTTCAAGATTCTCAGCTTGCCTTTTTGTTGTACAATATGTAGTTGTTCCGTTTCCCAATTGCCCATAAGAGTTGTCACCCCATGCCCATACAATACCGTCATTTCCAACTAATAGGCTGTGACTTCCTCCTACTGCTATAGAAACAGTCTTTTTTACATTATTGTTAGAGCTATAGATTTCTATATTGTCTTCGCTTATTTCCACCGTTGGATTCATAGCAGATAAAACGTTTTTTTGCTCTATTGCTCCATGAACTGCCAACACCTGCGAAGCTTGTACAATAGAAAAAACTAGAATTTGAAGACTTGCCAGAATTGCTTTAAACCTTTTTTTATTCACATTATTTCCCCCCATTAATAAAAAAAGCAAAGATAACTGGTCTCAAAGACTGTTATTTTGCCTTCATTAACATTAACATCCCTACAAACAACAAAACTCCAAATAGAAACTTGAAACTCTTATCCTTTAATTATTAAACTTTAATTCTGTATTTGAATTCTTATATTAATATTTTAAGAACTTTTCTAACTCTTGTCAACATAATCACTTTACTATTTTCGTCATCGCCTTAATTATAGAAATCATAATAATGCATTCTTACTGTTTGCTATCTTAAAAAGATGACACCAAAGGCTCTCCTAGCGACACTATGGCACAAGTATTAATATCATGGATCAGTTGCGAAAATAATTAACATTAGTGAAAAAGCTCCAAATCTTCTTCACTAAAACTGTTTTCATCGAAAGTAAATTCCACTTCTACGTGACGCTACAAACAGATACGCTCACATCCATTTTTCAAACTCATGTAACTTCCACTGACTAGGCATTATAGAGGATTCAAAACCTGAACTCCAATCTTTATCTCTAAGAAGACCTATAGTCGGTTCATCAAAATGTATTTTAAAAGGCAGAAAACCAAATTGATTAGAAAAAGAAAAATCCGGATGAATATTTACCTTCATTTTTGCATCAAGAAACCTTTCTTCCCATTTCTTAATTCCATCATCACTCACACTTTTTAAATAAATACATAATTCAAGCATATTTTCACCCCACATTTAATTCTTTTCCTAGTCAACAACACAATACTAAGCTTTACATTTATAAGTCCCATAAAATTACATATACAATTCAAATCCATGATGCATCTAGCCTTTCAAAAATCTATACAGACATTCTCAAAATCCTCCAACATGGATTACGAAATTTGTCACAGTTCAAAAACTCCACTGTTTTTTATGCCTCCACTTCCAAACCCATAGGGTATTGTAACCAAATTAGTTAACCATTCTAAACTAAAATCCTTATTTGAAAATGGTGCACATTGTTTTTTCAGGCCCGCTGCTGTTTGGCTACGATATTCTGGGCCCACTTGCCTTTCTTTATGATATACACCCCAATCACGCTTTTGAAAACATCAGGAAGATAACATACCGGATAGGCTGTATAAATACTAAAATTTGCATATTTGGCAATCAAATAAGCCAAAGGGACAATTATGACCCATGTGTATACACTGTCAAAAACAAAGGTAATAAACGTCTTGCCTCCCGAACGTATAGTAAAATAGGTACAGTGCGATATAGCAAAAATCGGCATATAAAGGGCACTTATCCTCATAAAATGGACTGCAAGGCTCCGCACATATTCCGTAGTATTATATATTTGCGATATTACAGGAGCTACGACCACGAGTATAGTTCCTATCACAATGCAGGTACATACACTGAAAAAAATCAATTTCCATGAATATTCTTTCGCACGAGACATGTCCCCAGATCCAAGAGCTTGCCCAACCATGACAGCAACTGCCGTTCCCATCGATATGAATACTACATTAAACAGGTTTGTTATAGTATTCGATATATTGAGAGCTGCAACGACATTGAGCTCATATGTTGAGAATATCTGAGTCAATGTTGATACTCCAATCGACCACATAAGCTCATTTACCAATAGCGGCATACCCTTTTGGGATATTGTTAGCGCAAGTCCCCTCGGAACTCTCATAGAACGGTAAAGCCCCACCACGAACCCGAAGCGTGCCGTATGCCTGTGGGTATATACTACTATAATCACCAGCTCCACATAGCGGGATATGACCGTTGCAATAGCAGCACCTTCAACTCCCAGCTTGGGGAAGCCCAGTTTACCGAATATCAGCACATAGTTAAAGCACAGGTTCGTTAACACTGCAACTATACTCGCTTTCATCGGCAACATTGTCTCACCGGTTTCACGGAGGGTACTTCCGTATACCTGTGACAATATGAAAGGCAGAAGTCCCCACAGCATTATCCTAAGATAGGCACGTCCGTGCTCCAGCATTGCCGCAGCTTCCAACGGATCTCCATCTCCCTTTAGAAACAGAGAAATTAGTGAATCTCCGCCAGATAAAAAAACTGTCAGTGCAACTGCGAATATCACAACAGATGCCCATAGCTTATATCTGAATGTATGCCTGAGGCCTTCATTATCGCCGGCGCCAAAAAACTGGGCACCAAAAATGCCGGCACCAGCCAAACCTCCGAACACCGTAAGATTGAATACAAAGATAAGCTGGTTTGCAATTGCCACACCGGACATTTCAGCTGTTCCCACCTGTCCAACCATAATATTGTCAAGCAGGTTAACAAAATTGGAAATAGAATTTTGAATAATAATCGGTATTACAAGCACCATCACCGTCTTGTAGAATTCCCTGTCACCTATGAACGTTCTCTTGAATTTTGCAAAAATATTGCTTAAATAGGATGCTTTCTCCATTCCAAAAACCTCTCTCTTTCTACCGTATCCGTATATTTTAGCATAGAGAAAAGCTTTAGTCCATAATCATAAAAACTTCTTAATCGCAATTCTTATCTATTACTAATTGCCTCCTTTTGCCTACACTTTCAAGTGTCTGGATAGATATTCGTGATTTTCTATAACAATTTTTCAATTTTCCTCATATAATCGGAGTCATTCTCAATAGCTATATCCGGTGTTATACCGCTTCCCATTACGTTTTCTTCTTTTTCAAACTCACAAGGCACACCGAAAACTCTTCTTCTGCGTCATAATACACATCCTGGCTAACACCTTTTCCAAAAGTCTTACGCCCTATAATGATGTATTTTTCAAATGTTTTTTAGCCCCAAGTATTTAAACTGATATTCGTTGCATCAGGCAAAGCCAAAGATACATTTTCATCTTCTAGTTCTATAGAAAAAGCTGTTCCCGCATTGAAAGTTACATCCTTTAAATTAAACTCAGGTCTTAAAATTGTATTATCAGAAAGTATAGGTGGCGTAGCTTCATTCGTTGGCGCTGTACAGGATGTCATCATTAAAATAGAAATAATGACAAGAATAATGATAGTTTTTCTACTATTCATAGATTACCCCCATTGATAAAATTTTGACAGACATATCGTAAAAATTAATGCATTTTTCTTATATATACTACGTTATGTTCTTAAAGATTTACTGTAAATCAGCAAACTAAAAACTTAGTATTTATACAAAGCCACGATATGCCTCTTATACACTTATTTTACACTAATAAATCAGAAAAATATATTGCGACTTTTACACATCACTTATGTCTGTTTTAAATCGATTATTATGAAAGTATCCGGAAAAATTCTAAGAAAGGTGTACTTGTAATAAGAAAAGATAATACCGGCCAAAAAGCTTATCTATAAAATATATTTTTCTCGAAAAGAAAAATGGTTTATATTCATTTTTCTTTTCGAGAAATCCTGTTCATCTTCCTGTAAACACTAACGCAAAGATGCTTTCAATTCATTCCACTTATCATTATAATAAGCTGTCATGTCCGGACCAAGATCCACAAAGACTTCACATTTGTCGATAATATCTTGTGAAGGATAAGCAGCCGGATCGTTGCGCACTTCTTCATCCAACATAGCTTTAGCTTCTGTATGTGGTGTAGAATAACCGACATACCTAGTATTGTTAAAGGCAATCTGAGGATCGTTCATGAAATTGATAAAGGCCTCTGCAGCTTCTTTGTTTTTTGAAGTTTTCGGTATAACCATAGCATCAACAAAAAAATTAGTGCCTTCTTTCGGGACAGCATAAGCCAAGTTCTCATTGTACTCAGAAGTATAAATAGCTTCTCCGGAGTAAATTACTGCCAAAGCTCCCTCTTCACCGATCATCTTATCTTTTACCTGATCCATTACATAAGCCTGAACCAAAGGACCTTGCTCCACCAAGGTAGCCAAAGCCTCATCCACCTGTGCCTTGTTGGCGCTGTTCAAGGAATATCCCAATCTTTTAAGGGCTACTGCAAAGGAGTCTCTTACAGAATCCATCATTATGATTTTACCACTATACTTGCTGTCCCACAGAATATCCCAAGAATCAACTTCTTCTTTCACCATTTCTGTATTGTAAAGAATTCCGAGAGTCCCCCAAAAATACGGCACAGAATAGGTATCATCCGGATCATAGGACAGATTTCTAAATGAGCTGTCGATATATTTCACGTTAGGAATATTGTCATAATTCAAAGGCAACAGTTCATTTTCAGCAATCAATTTCTCAATCATATAGTCGGATGGGATCAACACATCGTAATTCACCGCACCGGATTTGTACTTAGCATACATTGCTTCGTTGGAATCAAAAGGATCATAAATCACCTTTATACCTGTTGCTTCAGTAAATAGTTGAAGTGTGTCTTCAGCTATATAGTCCCCCCAATTATAGACGTAGATAGTTGTACCGGCAAAAGGCTTATTGGGATCCTTCTCTACATTGCCAGAACAACCTGTCAACACAAGCATTAACGCAGTAAGTATTAATACAATTTTTTTCATACATTCATTCCTCCTAACTTCTTTGCATGTCTATCAGAACGTTTATTTATTATCAAAAGCAATATCAATACTGATAAGAACAGCACTGTAGATACTGCATTGATTTCAGGTTTGATCCCCCTTCGGGTCATGGTGTATATGGTAATAGAAAGGTTCGTCACACCACTACCAGTTGTAAAGTAGCTAATTACAAAATCGTCAAGGGATAGAGTAAATGCCAATAAAAAACCTGTAATGATGTTGGGCATAATCTCAGGAATAATAACCTTCCTTATGGCTTTCATCGGTGATGCCCCCAAATCCAGTGCTGCTTCATAGGTAAATTTATTCAATGAACTTAACTTAGGCAAAATGCTTAATATTACATAGGGTATGTTAAACGTTATATGGGCAATCAACATGGATGTAAACCCAAGCCTTAAACCAATTGCCACAAAGAACAACATAAAAGCAATTCCCGTAACTATATCTGCATTTAAAACCGGCAGATAGGTAACATTTAAAATCACCGATTTAGTCTTTTTTTTCATTACATGAATACCGATAGCTGCCAAAGTACCTATAATAGTGGCAATAACTGATGCCAACAACGCGATTAGCAAAGTATAATAAAGGGATTTTGAAATCTCAGGATCATGCAGCATATTCTTATACCACTTCAAAGTAAAGCCGCCCCACTTAGCTCTTGATTTTGAGTCATTGAAGGAAAAGACTATCAAAGTCAATATTGGTGCATAAAGGAAAACCATGATCAATCCTAAATAAATTCTTTCTATACCTCTTTTTACCATAATCCTGCACCACCTTCCATATCCTCATCACTTCTTTGTATAACACCCATGGAGATTAAAATTATAATCATCAACACCAGGGAAAGAGCCGCCCCAAATCCCCAGTCATAGGTCATCAAGAACTGCTGCTCAATCATATTGCCAATCAAGTTAACTTTACCGCTGCCCAATAAGTTTGGAATGACAAAAGATGTAACCGCCGGCATAAATACCATAGTTATACCACTCATCACTCCAGGCATACTAAGCGGAATTGTCACCTTCAATAGTCTTTTAAAATCATTAGCACCCAAATCATATGCCGCCTCCATAAGCGATTTGTCTATTTTAGCCAGCGCATTGTAGATGGGCAATACCATAAAAGGCAAAAAGTTATAAATCATACCAAGTATAATAGCCTTTGGTGTTCCGATAATATCTAACACCGGTAAATGGAGAGCTCTTAAGATTGTATTTATAAGCCCGTTGTTAGTCTCCAATAATGACAGCCAAGCGTAGGTTCTAAGAAGAAAGTTCATCCACATAGGTAAAATGAAAATGAACAACATTGCAGCTCCACCCTTGCTGCGCTTAACCAAAATCAAAGCCAATGGATAGGCCAAAATCAGGCAAATAACTGTGGATATAAGTGCATACAAAAAGGATTTTCCAAGAGCTACCATATACTTGCTGTCAAAAGTCTTCATAACATGGTCCAAAGTAAACCTGGCCCCATTTACATCTTTCACTGTAAAGGCATAATAAAAAACCATCACTAGAGGAACCACAATAAAAATTACCATCCAAATCAGATAGGGGGTAGCCAACCACTTTCTATTCATGTACCTTCTCCTCCACCATCTTTTTCATAATATGGATATCAAAAGGATCTACATTAATACTCACATGTTCGCCAGGTTTAAAGTTCTTCGTATTGTGTATCACCCATTCAAAACCTTCTGTCATTACACAGGTCTCGTAGTGAACACCTTTAAAAATACAGGAGGTTACTTGACCGTTTAATTTATTTTCTGAAGGTTCCAACAGCTTAATATCTTCCGGTCTTACCACAACATCCACCTTCTCATTGATGGCATAACCCTTGTCCACGCATTCATATATACGACCAAAAATCTCAATGACCCCGTCCTGCTTCATAATGCCGTCCATAATGTTGCTCTCACCTATAAAGTCCGCAACAAAAGCATTAACCGGTTCATTATAGATATCTTCCGGGGAGCCCTTCTGTTGAATAACTCCGTTGTTCATAACCACTACCGTATCACTCATTGTAAGGGCCTCTTCCTGGTCATGGGTTACATAGACGAAGGTAATGCCCAGCTCTTTTTGAAGGGTCTTCAATTCATATTGCATTTCTTGACGTAATTTCAAATCCAATGCGCCAAGGGGCTCATCCAGCAATAGAATTTCCGGCTCATTAACAATTGCGCGGGCAATGGCAACCCTTTGCTGTTGGCCACCGGAGAGTTGTTCAATACTTCGCTTCTCATATCCAACCAAATTTACTTGTTTTAGAGCTTTCTGCACCTTTTCTTTAATCAAGCTCTTGTCTATCTTTTTTATATTTAGCCCAAAAGCAATGTTATCATACACATTCAAATGGGGAAAAAGAGCATATTTTTGAAACACCGTATTGATGTTTCTTTTGTAGGGAGGCACATTGCTGATGTCTTTACCTTGATGCCAAACACTCCCTTCATCGGGTTTTTCAAATCCCCCTATCAGTCTTAAAGTTGTGGTCTTACCGCATCCACTAGGACCAAGAAGCGTAAGAAACTCGTTCTTTTCCACATCCAAAGTCAAATTATTCAAGACCACTTGATCATCAAAACTTTTAGTAACATTTTCCAACCTAATAATAACATTCTTCTCCACGGCAACCTCCTAAAAAGATGGGGGCGTACTGACCCAAATCACTTGAGCCTCGCTTTTTCCCACATTTACTACATAATGTTTCCTATTCGATTCAAAATAGAACGACTCACCTGCTTTAACCCGATGGCACTCATTGCCTATGTGTACATCAAGACATCCTTTCACCACATAGCCAAATTCTTCTCCTTCGTGAGGTTGGTCCTCTAAGGACTTACCTCCCGGCAAAAGTGTCATACGGATAGGCTCCATAGCATTCTTCTGTGCATTAGGCACAACCCATTCTATGGTATTTTTCAGCTCATCATCTGTTTTACTGAAATAGTCCTTCTGCTTGAAAACTATTTGCTTATCCTCAGAATCACTGAAAAAACCCTTCAAATCCGTACCAAGACACTGTAAGATATCCACTAATGTAGAAATGGACGGAGATGTAAGATCGTTTTCAATCTGGCTGATAAACCCTTTTGACAACTCTGCCCTATCAGCCAACTCTTCCTGGGTCATTTGATTGGTGATTCTAAGTCTCCTTATTTTTGCCCCAATCTCCATAAATACACATCCTATACAAAAATAGATTGATATAGTTGAATCAAGTTTTACTAAACTATAAGTTTACTTATAGTAAACTTATAGTTTTAATTATATGACGAATTTTTCATTTGTCAAGAAAAATTTTTATCGAATACCAAGGCCTATAAATTGTAACTTTTTAGATGATTCTGTAAAGTTAGACTATCTCAATAGACATACAGATGTAAAGTTGTATATGTTGTAACTTCCAGAAATGTAGTATGGGAATAATGGAAAAGAAGTTTATTTAAGGTAAGAGTCTTTTTTAGCAACTGCAGAAAGGACACATAAGAGTTGATAAAGTTATCGCGCTTCTATGAAAGCACTATAATCCATATCACAACATTCACAAACATATTTATTTTCATGAACATGACTTATAGCCCCACAAGAGTCACAGTATAAATGTTTAACATTGCACTTTAGGCATTCCCCAAATCCAAACATATACAGTATTCCTTCAATTTCCACGCCCCAGCCTAAATCCCATAATATAATTCCCGGTATCGATTTACCCTTATCTTTAGGATTTGTACAGCAATCACATAAATCGGATATTGTATTATAGATATATGCTTCTTCTGCTTTTTGATAAGCGGTCTCCCAATCTATAGTCTCAAGCTTTATATCATCTCTATGACGTACTCGTCTTATGGCACCTGAAGTAAATCCTTCCTTTGATATTAAAATCCCATTTTTTGCCCCAACATCCTCGCACATTCCTAAAAACTCTTCTACCCCTTTAATATCTATTTTTCCATTATGGTGCTTACAATCTATAATGGTGATGAATTCATTATTATCACGATTTTCTGTAATTAAGATATCAATTTGACGTAATTGATCGCTTAGTTCGCCTCTAATTCTTTGGTTATACTTTACATCAATATCAATCGAATGCATCTGATCATGATAGATTTTAGTTACCAACCATTCATAACTCTTCCACTCATTCATCGAACTATTATCCTTTCTTTAGTTTCTTTCAAGCAATTTCATTTTCTCAAATGCCCCATATGTCATATTACTAAAAAATAATCTTTATGTCATTATCATAAGGTGCTTTACCATCAAAAATATTTTTATATGAACACATCCACGTTGGAATAAATCCGCTCCTATATGCAACTGATTGAGATGATATATTCGACGAGGCAGTTCCATAATAAGGTAATATCCCCCGTTCCATAATCATTATTGCGAGGTTGCTTACCAAACTTGTTGCAAGGCCCCTATTCCTGAATCTCGGTAATACATCTATACCTATTTGCCACATCAAATTGCAGTCCGCTGATGCTCCTGCCATTGCTACAATTTCATCATCATACATTGCATATACTGCAATTACATCCGGTCTAGGATGACTTTTGTCATATTGGATTGCATTTTCAAAACCCGGAATCTCATATAAATCATGTGTCTCATTTCCCTCTTTTATATGATAGCTAAAACCAGAAGGCATAGGTAACTTTTTTAATCTACTGTAGTCAGGAACATAATAAATGGTATGTCCGAATATAAAGGGTGCTACAAATATATCTTCTCTTGTTTTATTCTCCAATAACGGTTTTACCTTTGCTAAAATTTCACTATCTCCCGAAACTACTATACTTTTGCCCATAGTTGCAATTTCAAGAAAGGGTGATTGCCTGTCAAACATTCTCCTTCCTTGATTTAATTTTGCTTCACAAAATACTATACCCTCATTAATAAAATCCTCCGGATTGCAATTCATATCAATTGCCAATTGCCTTCTTACAATTTCTAGTATTTTAGATTTATTAAACTCCATAATCTCTACCTCCATTAATACACTCCTTAAGAGGAAATTTTGATTTAAATAACTGTTTATATCCCATATAAAAATAATATATAATTATACATGAATCTTCAAACTGTTCACAAATAATATTTCAGTAGGTGAAACTTTTTATTATCTAACACCGAATAACATAATCTCTACCCAATAAAATTCAAAAATCCTGACGCATTAATATATAAGAAGGCTAAGTATATCCTCCACTTCATTTCGTATTTTTAACCATCATGTTGAAAAACGCTTAGTGGCGGATATCTATTTGGTTTTGGGCGGAGAATATATCTCTCGCTTCGTTGAACCAATGTGTTATTAAGAAAGATTTGTATAAAGGGGAGAGAGGAAAAATGAAAAAGTTTTTTAGCCTTATTTTAGTTGTTTCATTTCTAACTGCACTATTGACTCCTTGGACGACAATATTGGCAGAGCCCTCATATAATTATGGGGAAGCCCTTCAAAAGGCAATAATGTTTTATGAATTCCAGCGTTCGGGAGACCTTCCTTCTACTATAAGGAATAATTGGAGAGCAGATTCCTGCTTGGATGACGGCAAAGATGTGGGACTTGATCTTACGGGCGGTTGGTTTGATGCTGGTGATCATGTTAAATTCAACCTTCCCATGTCATATTCTGCAGCTATGTTGGCGTGGGCAGTCTATGAGGAAAGAGAAGCCTTCGTTAAGAGCGGACAGCTTGGATATATTTTGGATGAGATTAAATGGGCAACGGACTATTTTATCAAATGTCATCCTGAACCGGATGTATACTATTATCAGGTTGGAAACGGAGAGGCCGACCACATGTGGTGGGGACCTGCTGAAGTTATAAACATGGAAAGGCCTGCGTTCAAAGTAGATGTTTCTTCCCCGGGTTCCACGGTATCGGCAGGAACTGCTGCTGCCTTGGCTGCGGCGTCAATAGTGTTTAGAGATACCGATCCGAGTTATTCGAATCTGTGCTTAAAGCATGCAAAAGAACTATTTGACTTTGCAGATAAAACAAGAAGTGATGCTGGCTATACAGCGGCAACAAATTTCTACACATCCCATAGTGGATTCTATGATGAGCTTACATGGGCAGCTACATGGATTTATCTTGCAACGGAGGACGAAAGCTATCTTAACAAAGCTGAATCCTATATTGAATTTTGGAGTACAGAGCCGCAAACCGATATAATGTCATACAAGTGGGCACACTGTTGGGATGATGTGCGCTATGGAACACAGCTTCTTTTAGCAAGAATTACAGACAAGCCCATATACAAGGAAAGTATGGAAAGGCATCTGGATTATTGGACAGTGGGTGTAAATAATTCAAGGATTAAATATACCCCCAAAGGCCTTGCATGGCTCCAAAACTGGGGTTCGTTAAGATATGCTACTACCACAGCATTTCTAGCGGCTATTTATGCAGATTGGGACGGCTGCAGTGCAGAAAAAGCAAAAATATATAACGATTTTGCAAAGGCACAAGTAGACTATGCATTGGGTAGCACAGGAAGAAGTTTTGTAGTAGGCTTTGGAGAGAATTGGCCACAGCATCCTCACCACAGAACTGCCCATGCTTCATGGTATGACAGTATGAATGTACCTGATTACCATAGACATGTGCTGTACGGTGCATTGGTTGGAGGACCGGGAGAAGATGGCAGTTATAGAGATGAAATCTCCGATTATCAGTGCAACGAGGTTGCTTGTGACTACAATGCAGGTTTTGTAGGTGCACTGGCCAAAATGTATAACAGATACGATGAAAGACCGGTACCAGAGTTTAGAGCTATTGAAGAGCCGGAAGATGAATTTATGGTTGAAGCCTACATAAGCAGTAGTGACAAACACTATGTTGAAATTAAAACAAGGCTTAACAACAGAACAGCATGGCCAGCAAGGGTATCAGAGGGACTTTCCTATAGATATTTTATTGACCTTACAGAAGTAATTGATGCCGGATATAGCCCCAACGATGTGACAGTAACGGGGGGTCAGGGTTCAAGGGGCAAAGTGTCAGGCCCACATTTGTGGAACGAAGATAAAAATATATACTATATAGAAGTTGATTACACTGGAGATCGCCTCTATCCTGGTGGACAGGATCACTATAGAAGAGATTCATCTTTGAGGATTGTTGCACCTTCTAACAGCGGATGCTGGGACAATGAAAACGACCCATCCTTTAAAGGGTTGTCAACAAGCAGTGATTTAAAGAAGGCGGAATACATACCTGTTTATGAATATGGTGTAAAGGTTGCAGGAATAGAACCTGAAGGAACGGTTGTTAAGCCTTCTCCGACACCGACTCCAACATCGAAAGCAACACCGACTCCTTCAGATGCGATCCTGTATGGGGACTTAAACAACGACAACAAGGTTAATTCAACAGATATTACGTATATGAAGAGGTTCATACTGAGAAGATTAGATACCCTTCCAAACCCGGAAGCCGCAGATGTAAACCAAGACGGTAAAATAACTTCCACGGACTTAACCATTTTAAAAAGATATGTACTTCGTAGAATTAGCAGCTTACCGATATAATAATAATATTCGCTGGATACTTTTTAAATTGCGTTTTTAGGACTGTAATTTACGCCAGTAATAAAAGGTATAAAAACTCAGGGACGTAAAACCCCTGAGTTTTTATGTACTTCTCCATTTTTTACATCGCTCAATTCTCTTTCCATTATCTCCCTGTTCTTTTTGGTATTTTTTTCTTAGACTATATAACTTTCTCCATCATAATCATTTTCGAATTATTATAAAAACCTCTCTTTACATAAAATGTCTCTAATCCTTCGTCTTTAAGCGTAAGTAAAAAAATCTTATTTATATGCTTTTCTTTTAAGCGTTTTTCAAATTCAGAGTAAATTTCTGTCCCTAATCCCTGCTTTCTTCTTTCATTTCTAACACAGAATTCTTTTAAGTTAAACATTTTTCCGTCATAGAATTGCTCTTCACTACCTAGAATCATTCCACATAATTCAGCTCCATCATAAGCAAGTAACCCGTAAGAATCTTCACAGTTTACCATTTGATTTATTCTCTTTGCTGCTGTTTCAATAGTCCATTTATCATTCCAAGGCGGTGCATTAAATGTCTCTACATACATTTGTGCCAGTTCATCTATTTTAGTTTCGTCAATTTCCTCGAATCTCAATATTTCGTACCCCCAATTCATCTCTTTAAAATCCATTTATTATGCAGTATTGGCCTAAACTGCAATATCTATCGCAAAGAATACGGCACGTTAAATTAATCCTCACCATCTTCAATTCTAAACTTAATATAAACATTTCGTATTAATAATTATGTTAACTAAATTACAATCCAGCCATTTTCAGCTGTCTGTAGCCCCACACGTTTAACTACTATATCTTTTAGATATGATATTATTTCTTTGTTTTTCTATTCTCCATGGTAATTTATATCCAACCACAAGAAAAATCTGTCGTATACTTCACCTTCGTAATCTGTTGTCAATAATGCTTTCTCTCTAAAGACTTCAACTAATTTTCCATCAACATAGTCTTCTACTCTCAATGTTTGCATACCTTCACTATCAGGGTCTCCCATCTCCAAATACCTTACACAAGTCAACTTTCCATCAATATATTTATAATACCTTGTTTCATTTGATGCAGCACTACTCCTCCAATATCCTTTAACTACTTTTAAGTCATTATTAAATTGTGGCATAGATACTTCACCTAAGTCAGGAGATTCGGTAAAACTTTTAGATTCCGGATCCCAAATCCAAAACTTACAATAATAATTAGCGTTACCTCTATTATAAACATAGCAAAAATCCATATATCCGTCAAAATTAGCATCAACGATTTCATAATCTTTAAAAAGCGAATCAAATGTTTGCTCTTCTATGACTTGTACTGGTGAAGATAAATCATTGATATCATAAATTGAGATATTTAGTGTACTATCAAAGAATTCCGCTTCTTCGCCTGCTTCAAATGGTCGTGCTTCCATTACTACTTTGAAGCTATGTTTTCCATCTCCGATATCGATAGTAAATGATTCTTTTAAGTCTTCACTTGATTCAAGCTCGTTTTGATCAGTCTTATTTTCTGTTTTTTCACTTTCCGAACTGTTACTATCTTCCTTTTTTGCATCTTCAATCTTATTATTCGGATCTGCACCCTCTTTTTTTTGCTCTGTAGTACAACCACCAAACAACGTCAAACATAAAAACATAATTACAATTGCTAATCTCTTCACCTTCATCTTCTATAACTCCTTACTATGAATAATCTATATATATAATATTACGTACCATATCATAATGATTCCGGTTTGACAAATTGCCCATGCAGAAAGCAAAGTCACCTTGTTCATGTAAAAAGCGAGATCCTCAAAGAATCTCGCTAAGATACCTGTAATCAAATTACTTACTTAAAAACTTTTCAATCCTATTTAAACCTTCTACAATATTCTCCATGGAAGTCGCATAAGATAATCTTACGTGAATGTCTGTTCCAAAACCGGAACCCGGCACCAAAGCAACATTTGCTTTTTCCAAGAGAGCATCTGCAAAGCTATCAGAGCCGGATATCTTTATTCCGTCTATTTCTTTTCCAACAAGCTTTGATATGTTCATCATTACATAGAAAGCACCGTTCGGCTTTATGCAGGATATACCGTTAATTGAGTTTATCCTTTCAACCATATAATCTCTTCTCTTCACAAACTCAACTGCCATCTCACTGATTATTTCCTGTGGTCCTTCAAGGGCAGCCAAAGCAGCCTTCTGAGCTATTGAATTCGGGTTTGATGTAGCATGACTCTGTACATTACCCATAATTTTTGCAATTTGCTCGTTGCTGGCAGTATATCCTATTCTCCAACCTGTCATTGAGTACGATTTGGATACACCATTAACAACTATAGTAAGATCTTTTATTTTATCATTGAAGGATGCAATGCTAACATGTTTATAACCGTCATAAACAAGTTTTTCATATATTTCATCCGATACAACATATATACCCTTGCTCACAGCCAAGTCAGCTATTGCTCTTAATTCCTCTTCACTGTAAATCATACCTGTAGGATTGCTCGGGCTGTTAATAACAATTGCTCTGGTTTTGTCTGTAATAGCCTTTTCAAGCTTATCTAATGTAAATTTGAAGCCCTCTTCCTCACTACAATTGATGTAAACCGGTACTCCATCAGTAATTTTAACCATTTCAGGATAACTTACCCACGCAGGAGTTGGGATAATTACTTCATCACCGGGATTGCATATCGCCTGAAAAGCATTAACAAGTGAATGCTTGGCACCGTTGCTTATTACAATATTTGAAGGCTTGTAATCAAGACCATTATCATTTTTGAATTTGTTGCAGATAGCCTGCTTCAATTCAAGAGTACCTGAAGCAGGAGTATATTTAGTAAAGCCCGCATTTATAGCGTCTATTGCCGCTTTTTTTATATGATCCGGAGTGTCAAAATCCGGTTCACCGGCACCAAATCCAATTATGTCAATTCCTTCTGACCTCATTTTTTTCGCTTTTGCATCTATAGCAAGTGTAGATGATGGGCTAATCGAAAGCGCCTTATTTGAAAATACCATTTCTTACCCTCCAAAATAATCTGATATTATGTACTTTATTTTAATATATAATATTCGATTTTGCAAGTTATTGATATGGAAAATGCAAAATTATTTTTAGAGGTTCATTGTAAAATTAAATGCAACAGGGCAAAAAAAGTAGAACCACAGCGAGAAACCTAGTATGATATTTGTGTCCACAAAACACATACGGAGGTTATCGCTATGGCTCTTACTAAAGAGAATAC
>NZ_RLII01000034.1 GCF_004102745.1 Acetivibrio mesophilus
CTCGCTTACGCTCGCCCTTGACATCATCCAACAGAGTGCATAGATGTAAATATTATACAAAACCAAAGAAGGGAGAATCTAACTTAAAAAAGCTGCAAAAATTGTCTTGACAATGGGGAGCATTATAGTTGTATCCTTCTGCCTCTTCCATATAACTCAAATCTTCTCTTTGGAGGTTTTCAATAAGGGCTAAAACCGCAGAATCATTATCATCTATATCAACAATAATACAGGGTATAGTACTAAGCCCTGCCATAGTCGCAGCTCTAAGTCTCCTTTCACCTGCTACAAGCTCATACATATTAGTTGATATTTTCCTCACATTGATAGGTTGAATTACTCCATATTGTTTAACCGATTCACATAGTTCTTCCATAGATAATTTGTTGAACTGCTTTCTGGGTTGATATGGGTTTGGTCTTATGTTCTCAATATTCACATAAGTAATGTTTTTTTGTCCTTCTTCTTTCTTTGGTTTTGTAACCTGTAACCTGTTTTCTAACATTGGGCACCATCCTTTGTAAATTAATTTTGTATTTATCCTTAGTTAAACTTGAATTAACTTCCATTAAAAGTTAATTAACTTATAAAGGAAATATTCGCCCGCTGCTTTTTAATTCCTTTTTTTTTTAGGAAGAATCGTTCGTCCAAATGCGCTATATTACTGCATTTTGAGACTTATATCAGTGGATCTTTTGATGGTTTGCCTGATTTTCTCGGATATTTTGTCGGAGTTTGTCTAAACTTTTTTATGATGACGACATTTCTTTTAATATCACTAAAAGGAAGAGTGAATTCCAAGATATCCTCAATTTTTCCCCCAAGTATATCCAATGCTTTTTTAGAGTTTTCAATTTCCTCTGTGCTGCTTCCCTTCATAGCAATAAAAAGTCCCCCGACCCTGACAAAGGGAAGACAATACTCCAATAAAACAGGCAAGTTTGCTACTGCCCTTGCAGTAGATATATCATACTTTTCCCTGTAGTCTGAAGCTATACCCTTGTCCTCGGCCCTTGAATGTACAGCTGATATTTCTTTAAGACTGAGCTTTTCAATAACTTCATCTAAAAACTTAGTCCTTTTTTCAAGGGAGTCCATCAACTTTATCTTAATATCCGGAAAGGCAATTTTTACAGGTATTCCCGGAAATCCTGCTCCTGTACCAACATCAATCAATGTTGATTTTTTATCTTTAATAATAGGGCATATGCTGATAGAGTCTATAAAATGCTTTAATATTATCTCCCTGTCGTCTTCTATGGCAGTGAGATTCATTTTACTATTCCATTCCTTCAAAACATCCTTATATGTAAAGAATTTGTCAACCTGCTCTTCATTAAGATCCACACCAAAGCCGGATGCTCCTTCAATCAAAAGCTCACGTAAATCCAATTCCCTTTTATCCATCATAAAAACTCTCCTATTTTTATGCTTTTTGCCTTCTTCTTTGTTCTAGGTACACAAGCAGTACCGAAATATCCGCAGGAGAAACTCCCGAAATTCTCGATGCCTGTCCTACCGATTCAGGCTTAATCTTATTAAGCTTCTGCCTTGCCTCAAGCCTAAGTCCTTTTATATCATCATAGTTTATATCTTTATCAAGCTTTTTTTCCTCAAGCTTCTTAAACTGCTCAACCTGCTGCATTTGTCTTTTTATATAGCCTTCATATTTTACTGATATCGATACCTGCTCTCTTACTGCGAAGCTCAATTCAGGCCTGTTTTCATCTATTTCTCCCAAGGATTCATAATCAAGCTCCGGCCTTCTTAGAAGATCTGCAAGCTTAACGCCGCTTTTTATAGGGGTACTATTATACTTTTTAAGAAAGTCATTGACCTTCTCAGTAGGAGCAATATTGGTCTTATTTACCCTATTGATTTCTTCTTCTATAAGTCTTCGCTTCTCTTCAAACTTTCTATATCTTTCCTCGGATACCAGACCAACCTTGTATCCTATGGGGGTAAGCCTCAAATCAGCATTATCCTGTCTTAATAGAAGTCTGTATTCAGCTCTCGAAGTCATCATCCTATAGGGCTCGTTTGTTCCCTTTGTAACAATATCATCTATCAAAACTCCTATATATGCATGGGAACGATCAAGGATCAAAGGCTCCTGGCCCCTTATCTTTCTTGATGCATTTATACCTGCTATAATTCCTTGAGCTGCAGCTTCTTCATATCCGGAAGTTCCATTTATCTGTCCTGCCGTAAAAAGTCCTTCCACATTTCGAAGCTCTAAGGAAAGACTTAGCTGTGTAGGATTTATGCAGTCGTATTCTATAGCATAGGCACTTCTCATTACCGAAACGTTCTCAAGCCCTGGGACAGATCTCATCATCTGGATTTGCACATCCTCCGGAAGGCTTGTGGACATACCCTGCAAATACATCTCCTGGGTATTAAGCCCCATAGGTTCTACAAAAACCTGATGGCTTTCCTTGTCCTTAAACCTTACAATCTTGTCCTCTATGGAAGGACAATATCTGGGGCCTATTCCCTCTATCAAACCTCCAAAAAGAGCAGATCTGTGAAGATTCTCTTTAATTATTCTGTGAGTTTCACTGTTGGTATATGTAAGATAGCAGGATACCTGTTCTTTATTTATCTCTTCCGTCTCAAAGGAAAAGGGAATAATTCTTTCATCTCCCGGCTGTTCCTCCATCTTTGAAAAATCAACGCTTCTTTTATTTACTCTGGCAGGTGTACCGGTCTTAAACCTCAGCAATTCAATTCCTAATTCCTTCAAGCTATCCGAAAGCTTATTGGCGGGAAATAGCCCGTCCGGGCCTCCGCTGTAGCTAACGTCTCCAATGATTATCTTACCTTTAAGATATGTTCCCGTCGTAAGAATCGCAATCTTGCACTTATATACTGCTCCTGTATGGGTTTTTACACCCGTTACTACTTTTTTACCTTCAACTTCCTCATATAAAATTTCAATTATTTCAGCCTGCTTTATATCTAGGTTTTCCTGATTTTCAAGAGTATTTTTCATCTCAATCTGATAGCTTCTTCTATCCACCTGAGCGCGCAATGAAAAAACCGCCGGTCCCTTTGCGGAATTTAATATCTTAGATTGAATAAAGGTTTTATCGGTGTTCTTTCCCATTTCACCGCCTAAAGCATCAATTTCCCTCACAAGGTGTCCCTTTGCAGTACCTCCTATGTTTGGATTGCAAGGCATATTAGCAATGCTATCCAGATTTATAGCAAATACAACCGTTCTGACACCTAGTCTTGCACAAGCAAGAGCCGCTTCACAGCCGGCATGTCCTGCCCCGACAACTGCAACATCATATTCCCCAGCTACAAATTCCATACTCTATCCCTTCCAAACATTATTTATTTTCCCAAGCAAAATCTGCTGAAAATTTCATGCATTACATCCTCGCTTACCGATTCTCCCGTTATTTGCCCTAAATAATCAGCGGCATCGGTAACATCTATACTAACAAGATCAAGAGTCATTGAATTTTCTATAGCATCCATTGCCCTCTCAATACTTGACACTGCCCTGTCAATAAGATTTTTATGTCTTATGTTGGTAAGCAAAACCTCTTCATTTATATTTACCTCTCCCTGTACAAACAATTCAGTTATTGCATTTTCCAATTCACTTATACCCGTGCCTTCCTTCATTGAGGTTTTAATATATTTTTTTCCTTTCAGGAGACTTTCAATCCTATTAATTTGATTTTCATCCACAATATCCGTTTTATTTATCAAAATTATTAACTTTTTATCCCCAAGCATGGTTAGTATTTTGTTGTCTTCTTCATCCATTCCCCTTTTGGCATCGATCATCATTATAATAAGATCAGCCTCGTCTATGGCTCTATGAGTCTTTTCAACCCCAATTTTCTCAACAACATCTTCTGTTTCTCTTATACCTGCAGTATCTATTATCCTCATAGGTATGCCATTTATATTAATATACTCTTCTATAATATCCCGGGTGGTTCCGGGTATATCGGTAACTATAGCCCTGGATTTGCCGGAAAGCTCATTTAAAAGAGATGACTTTCCCACATTGGGTCTTCCGATTATTACTGCATCGATTCCTTCCCTGATAATTCTTCCTTTTTCAAACCCTTTAATTATATCGTAAAGCTTTTCTTTTACTTCTCCTATCTCCTTATATATCATCTGGCCTGTTATCTCTTCAATATCATGCTCCGGATAATCAACTGTCACTTCGATATGAGCTAAAAACTCAATAAGCTTGCTTCTTGCAGCTTTAAGCTTTCGAGATAGTTTTCCCTCAAGCTGACTTATAGCCGCCTTAGAACTCTCATTGGTTTTAGAGTTTATTAGGTCAATTACCGCTTCAGCCTGAGAAAGATCAATTCTGCCATTTAGAAATGCCCTTTTTGTAAATTCCCCGGGTTCGGCAAGCCTAGCACCTTGATTTATGCACAACTCCAGTATATTTTTTAATACTATCAGCCCACCATGGCAGTTTATCTCCACCACATCTTCCCTTGTAAAGGTTTTTGGCTTTTCCATCTTTGAAACGAGGACTTCATCAAGTATATTACCGTTTTCAGGATTAATAATTTTTCCATAGTTTATGGTATGGGATCTAATAAGCTTAAAATCCTTCTTCCCTTGAAATATTTTTTGCGCTATTTCAAAAGCTTTATCTCCGCTTATCCTAATAATACCCACACCACCTGTACCATGGGGCGTAGATATTGCAGCTATTGTATCTTCTTTATACATCAGGCTTCCTCCAAATTATATACAGTACTTTTATTATAACACTTTAGTTCAAAGAAAATTTTTCGTTTGAATAAAATTTTCTTACATCAGCAGTGTTTCTACGAATAAAATAAACTGCAAAAAATGGTTCAAGAAAAATTTATCTTGAACCATTCTAAAGGTCTAAATCATTGGCACATATAATATTTTTTCTTTCTGATTTGCTTTTTCTAAATCCAACTTATTTTAAAGCTATAATCACTTTCCTGTTCGGCTCTTCACCAACACTGTATGTTTGTACATACTTATGATTTTGAAGGGAAGAATGTATGACCCTTCTTTCATATGGATTCATCGGTTCAAGAGTAATATTCTTTTTGTATTTAATTACCCTGTCAGCCAATCGATTAGCAAGCTTTACCAGGGTTTCTTCTCTCTTTTGCCTGTAATTCTCAATGTCAATAACAAGCCTTTTATAACCTTCTTTGCTTTTATTAACAACAAGACTGGTCAGATATTGCAGTGAGTCTAATGTCTCTCCTCTTCTTCCGATTATTATTCCTATGTCATCCCCCTGTATCTTAAGGAGAATAGTATCTTCATCCTCTTCAACTAAAACGTCTGCACTTACCTTCATTTTACTGAATATATCCAGTAAAAATTTTTTTGCCTTTTCTCCACTTGTCTCCTTCAAAGTGACCTTTACCCTTGCCAGTTTACTTCCTATCAGCCCGAATATGCCTTTAGTCCCTTCTTCCAAAACTTCTATTTCAACACTATCCTCGCTTGCATTCAACTCTGCAAGAGCTAGATCTATAGCTTCCCTAACCGTCTTAGCGGACTTTTCTACAAACTGTGGCATTTAACTATCTGAGTCCTCCTTCTTTTTCATAATAAGTTTATTTATTAAATACTGTTGAATTATCTGAAAAACATTACTTGTCAACCAATACAATCCCAATGCTGCTGGAGCCTGAAATGAAATAATACCTGTCATTATAGGACCAACAAACAACATACTCTTATTCATTGAAGTAGACATATCATCTTGCTTCTGATTCTTTGAGTTTTTTGAATTTTTTGAGTTCTGAGTTCTCACCATTATCATCTTGCTTGAAATATAAGTCGAAACAACTGCGAGTATTGGTATTAACAATAACGGTAGATAAGTTGCCACATCTTCAGTAAAATTCAATTTTGGAATCTTACCCAAATCAAATTTAATAAAACCTAGATTTTCAACCACATCAAGCTTTCCGCTTCTTAATGCAGCTTCTATTTGAAAGTATATATTCTTCATGTTTATTTGAGGTAACCCATTGGTCGCCTGGTTCAACTGATTTACCAAAGTCTCTATCTGTTCTTTGGTCATATTAAACATATAAGTAAGAGGTTCTCTTATAACATAATACAATGAAAACATTATTGGCAGCTGAATTAAAGTGGGCAAACAACCACTGGTAGGACTAAAATTATGTTCCTTGTATATCTTCATCATTTCCTGACTTTGCAGCTCAGGATCGTTCTTGTACTTTCTCTGTACTTCCTGTATCAAAGGCTGTATTTCCTGCATTTTTGCAGATGATTTGTACTGCTTTATAGTCAAAGGCAATAATAATAATTTAACAAATATTGTAAATAAAATAATTGCAAGTCCATAACTGCCAAAAGTTAAATTTTCGTAAATAAAAACCAATATCTGTCCTAGAAATTGCGAAATAATACCCATTTCTTTTTTTCCCCTTTTGTTATTTAACCGGATCATACCCTCCAGGATGAAAGGGATGACATTTCAATATCCTCTTTATTGCCATAAAACCACCCTTGATTATACCATACTTGCTTACAGCATCAATAGCATACTGTGAGCAAGTAGGATAAAATCTACAACTGGGTACAGCTTTAAGAGGAGAAATCCATTTTTGGTATAACCTAATTATATATATTACCCATCTTTTAAACAACACCATTTCTCCTGTTCGAACACCTCAAGCTTTTTTAGCAAGAACTTCATTTCTTTCTTAATATCCAAAAAAGCAGGCATTTGTTCGCTGCTTCTTGCTACAAAAACAAGGTCATACCCATTTTTTATAAACTCTTCGTAGAATCTGTAACTTTCTCTAATATGTCTTTTTATTCTGTTCCTCTTAACGCTTTTCCCGAATTTTTTTCCTACAGTTATACCTAGTCTATTTATACCGAATCTGTTTTTCATAACATATAGAACAATATTTCTTCCTGCGTAAAATTTGCCTTTTTTATATAGCCTTAGAAATTCGGTGTTTCTTTTTATTGGAACAGTATTTTTCATCGATTCTCCTTAAAATTCTTTAGCGATTTAAATAAAAAGACCACATTTATGCGGTCTTACGCTGAAAGAACTTTTCTTCCTTTCAATCTACGCCTTCTCAATACTTTTCTACCATTTGATGTTTTCATTCTTTTTCTAAAACCATGTTCCTTTTTTCTTTGTCTTTTCTTAGGTTGATATGTTCTTAACACTGCAAACACCCCCAATCTTTCCCTATAAATTGTTATATCAAATTTTAAATTATAAACTCACCCTGTTAGCAAATCCATCTTACATTAAGGTCTAAATATCAACTATAACGAGAAATACCCTATTGTAATTGTAATTCACTAAAAATACCTTATCAATTATATATTAAATCAATTATCAATGTCAAGAAACTATTTTTGTGGATAATTATAAATTGATTTAATTTTTTTGTGGATATCTTTTCGTTTTTTTATTGAATATTGCCCTAAAGTCTGATAATATATTAAATGCCTGTTGATAACTCACAATTTATCAACAGAAAATGTTAATAACTTTGTTAACAACCTGGTTAAAAATATTTTAATATTTTTGCTATTTTTTTGCTATTTTATTAAATTATATTTTTTACCATTATATTATATGTTATTTTGAAAAACTTATACAAAATTATTTCAATTAAATGCTTAAGTTGCCTTTATTTTGTCAAAGATTTTGTATATGTATAATTTTAACTATAACATATTTTTGTCTTTGTCTGATTTTTAAACCAATGATAAATTGTTTTATAAACTATAGACAATTGCTATTTATATAGCATAACATTATTTTCTTTATTTTTTTGATGGTTTTGGAGGAGTTTATGAATATCCAATTAAACGAAATATGGCAAAAGACTTTAGGGTTATTGAAAAACGAGCTTACAGAAATTAGTTTTAATACATGGATTAAGACTATTGATCCAATGTCTTTGACTTCCAATACTATAAACCTCGCTGTACCTGCTGATTTTAACAAGGGAATTCTTGAGTCAAGGTACCAGGCCCTTATAAAGAATGCCATAAAACAGGTTACTTTTAAAGAATATGAAATTGCATTCATTGTGCCTTCGCAGGACAATTTAAACAAGATGGCAAAGCAAGCTGAAAATACCAACAACAGTGAAGATTCCACTTTATCGATACTGAATCCAAAATACACATTCGATACTTTCGTTATAGGAAATAGTAATAGATTTGCTCATGCTGCTGCACTGGCTGTAGCTGAAGCACCCGCAAAGGCATACAATCCTTTATTCATTTACGGAGGAGTTGGACTTGGAAAGACCCACCTTATGCATGCCATTGGGCATTACATTTTAGGACAGAACGCATCCCAAAGGGTTTTGTATGTTTCCTCCGAGAAATTTACCAACGAACTTATTAATGCTATCAAGGATAATAGGAATGAGGAATTCAGATCTAAATATAGAAATATTGATATACTTCTTATAGACGATATACAATTTATTGCCGGCAAGGAAAGAACCGAGGAAGAATTTTTCCATACATTCAATGCTCTTTATGAAGCGAATAAACAGATAATTCTATCCAGTGATAAGCCACCAAAGGAGATCTCCTTAGAGGACAGATTAAGATCAAGGTTCGAATGGGGCTTGATAGCGGACATGCAAGCACCGGATTTAGAGACTAGGATAGCAATATTGAGAAAAAAAGCTCAGCTTGAGAACCTCAATGTTCCAAACGATGTAATGGTATTTATTGCCGACAAAATTGCATCAAACATTAGAGAACTTGAAGGTGCATTAAACAGAGTTATAGCTTATTCTTCTCTTACAGAAAATGAGATTACTGTTGACCTGGCCAACGAAGCATTAAAAGACATATTATCAGCAAACAAGACAAGAGTTTTGAATTGTGTAACAATTCAAGAAGTAGTCGCCAGGTATTTTGATATACGACCGGAAGAATTTAAATCAAAAAAGAGGACAAGGGACATTGCATATCCAAGACAAATTGCAATGTATCTGTGCAGAGACCTTACCGATATGTCCCTTCCTAAAATCGGAGAAGAATTCGGAGGAAGAGATCATACTACTGTAATACATGCCTGTGACAAAATAAGTGAAGAAATAGAAAGTAATTCCGAAACTAGACGGGCTGTGAATGAAATAAAAAGAAATTTACTGGGGAAATAGATTTATATTTTACTTAATTTAATTTTTATTCACAAATTCAATGCAATATTTTTTTTAATTGAAAAGATATCAACAGAAATTGTTGATATGGGGACAACTTCATGTGGTCAATTTGTGTACAACCTTATTAAAGTTTAATCATTGTTAAAGCTGTTGATTATTTGATACAACATATCTACAATTTAGTAACAGGTCAAATCAATTCATTCTTCTGGTTTAGACTTACTTATACACAATATCAACAGCACTTATTACTATTATTACTGATTTTATTATTATTACTTTATATAAAAAACAGGACATAAAAAAACAGGAGGCTTTTTCGAATGAAGATAATTTGTTCTAAAGAACAGCTGCTAGAGGGAATCAATATCGTACAAAAAGCAGTATCAACAAAAACTACCTTACCTATACTGGAAGGAATATTGCTTGAAGCACATGATGAATTTAAAATGACCGGGAATGACCTGGAATTAGGAATAGAATGTTTTATCAATGCCGACATTATGGAAAGAGGGTCTATCGTTTTGAATTCCAAGATGTTCGGAGACATAGCAAGAAGATTGCCCGATTCAGAGGTATTGATCGAAGTTAAAGAAAACAATACCGTTATAATAGAGTGCGACAATTCCCATTTTGAATTAAGGGGTATGCCATCTGACAGCTTTCCTGCATTGCCTTCAATCGAAAGACAAAATATACTCAAAGTAAGTCAAAAAGCAGTCAGAGACATGATAAGGCAGACATTGTTTGCTGTAAGTACTGACGAAAACAGGCCAATACTTACAGGTTCATTAATACAATGTATTGAAAATGAAATCACCTTTGTTTCTATAGATGGATTCAGAATGGCTGTAAGAAAAAGCATCAACAATGAGGGTTTTTCAGAATTTAGTGTTGTTGTACCCGGAAAGACACTTAACGAAATAGTCAAAATTCTTCAACCGGTTGACGAAGAAATCAGTATATATAGTTCTCATAACCAGATATTGTTTGAAATTGGAAATTGTAGAGTTGTATCAAGACTCTTAGAAGGCGAATACTTAAACTATAAAAGTATTATACCAAAGGAATATGAAACCAGTGTACGATTAAAAACCGAAGACCTCTTGTCAAGCCTTGAAAGAGCATCATTGATTACTGCAGATGAGAAAAAGTATCCGGTTAAATTTAACATTAGTGATGATAAAATCATCATTACTTCCAATACTGAGATAGGTGCAGTAAGAGAGGAAGTTAGAGTTGAAGTAAACGGCAGCAACATGGATGTTGGCTTTAATCCTAGATATTTTATCGAGGCACTTAAAGTTATAGATGATGAGGAAATTGATATATATTTTAATTCGAGTATCGGTCCATGTACAATAAGACCCCTTGAAGGAGATAACTTTGCGTATATGATACTCCCCGTAAGAATAAAAAATGACTAGAAGGTGTTCATATGGAAAATGTTAAGATAAGTACTGAGTTTATCAAACTGGATCAGTTTTTGAAATGGACAAACGTAGTTTCTCAAGGCTCTGATGCAAAATCATTAATATGTTCCGGTTTGATAAAAGTAAATGACGAGATTGAGGTACGAAGGGGAAGAAAGTTAAGAATAGGAGACATTATAGAAGTAAATAGCAAGAAATTCCAAATAGTTTGATTTTTTTGGAGGTCTTTTATTGTACGTTGATAAAGTATCGCTTAGGAATTTTAGAAATTATAAGGACGAGACTATAGAATTTTCTAAAGATTTAAATATTATTTATGGCCAGAATGCTCAAGGAAAGACAAATATAATTGAGTCTGTATTTTTATGTGCTTCCGGTCGCTCCCATCGCACTTCAAAAGATGCAGAACTGGTTAACATCGATGCTACAGGCTTTAGCATTTTACTTGAGTTGCAGAAGGCCGAAGACAGAAAAAATATAGGAATTGAATATGAGCGCGGTAAGAAAAAGATTATAAAAATAAATGAAATTCCTATTAAAAAAATCGGTAATTTAATGGGTAACTTACTGGCTGTAATATTTTCGCCTGAAGATATATTAATCATAAAAGAAGGACCTTCTCAGAGAAGGAGATTTATTGATATTACGTTATGCCAACTAAAACCCTCATACTTCTATGACTTGCAGCAATATAACAAAATACTTTTGCAAAGGAATGCATTACTTAAAGAAATACAATTTAGGAGAAATCTTTTAGATACTCTTGAAGTATGGGATGATAAAATAGCCGAGCTTTCTTCAAGAATAATGATAGCAAGAAATGAATTTATTGGAAGGTTATGTGAAATAGCTAAGAAAATTCACTTTAAGTTGACGGATGGCAGTGAAACTATGGAAATTAAGTATTCGTCGTCCATAGATATAAATAATTTTTCAGATGTCTCACAATTAAAAGATGAATTCATAAGACAGTTCAGTAATGTCAGAGCATCTGAATTAAAAAGGTGCATAACATTGATAGGTCCTCATAGGGATGATTACGAAATGTTGTTAAATGGCTTAAGTTTAAAAACCTTTGGATCTCAGGGTCAGCAAAGAACATCAGTATTATCACTTAAACTGGCTGAAATAGAGATTATTAAAAGTGAAACTGACCAAAATCCTGTACTTCTACTTGATGATGTAATGTCAGAACTGGATTTTAAAAGAAGAGAATTTTTACTGGAGAATATAAGAAATATTCAAACTTTTATTACTTGCACGGATAAAGATTTATTTGAGAATAGAAATTTTGGAGATAATTTATATATAAGGGTTGAGACAGGAAAAACTTATTATTAAAAAATGTATTATAATGGGTTTATTGTTATTTGTAAATAAAAAATTTGCAGTTTGTATTAATATGGGATAAAATAAATAGATTGATAGAAGAAAATTTTTTTACACACGAAAAATTTTCTTTGAACTAAAGTTATAAATAAAAAGCAATAGTATTTGCTGGCTGGAGGAATAGTATGTTTTTGCATATTGGAGGAGATCGTGTAGTACCTATAAAAAATATAATTGCTATTTTAGACATGGAAACCACAACTATATCTAAAGATACAAAGGAATTTTTGGCTATAGCAGAAGAGGAAGGTTTTATACAGACTATTTCATCAGATATACCAAAGTCGTTTATAATTACTGAGATAGATAAAAAGAGCATTATTTATCTTTCGCCGATTTCTTCAATCACATTACAAAAACGTGCAGGGTATTTGGATGACTTTACAAGGTAGGCAAGGAATATATAAAGATTTTTGGATATAATTTTGCCACTGTAAATATAGGAGGGAAAAATGCAAGAGATTAATAATGAAATAAATAGGTATGACGAAAGTAATATACAGGTTTTGGAAGGGCTTGAAGCTGTACGAAAAAGACCTGGAATGTATATCGGAAGCACCTCTTCAAGAGGATTACATCATTTGGTATATGAAATAATGGACAATAGTATAGATGAAGCTCTTGCTGGATTCTGTAATAAAATAAATATTATTATTAACAAGGATAATTCTATTACTAATATCGATAATGGAAGGGGTATACCTGTAGGAATTAATCCAAAACTTGGTATATCAACTGTCGAAGTTGTCCATACAATACTGCATGCGGGTGGAAAATTTGATGGACAGGGATACAAGGTCTCTGGTGGACTTCACGGAGTAGGTGCTTCTGTTGTTAATGCACTCTCCCAATTTCTTGAAGTTGAAGTCTTTCGTGATGGACATGTTTATAAGCAAAAATACGAAAGAGGAAAACCAATAACACCATTAGAGAAAATTGGTGATACTGATGTAACTGGAACGAAGACTACATTTAAGCCTGATCCGGAAATATTTGAGGTAACAGAGTTTGACTTTGAAGTTTTGTTGACAAGATTAAGAGAGCTCGCTTTTTTGAATAAGGGACTCAAAATTGTATTAAGAGACGAAAGACCTGAAGAGCCTATTGAAAAGGAACTTCACTACGAAGGGGGAATAGTCTCTTTTGTAGAGTACATGGACAGAAATAAAGACCCGTTGCATCAAACAATTTACTTTGATGGATATAAAGATGGTTCCTATGTTGAGATTGCAATGCAGTACAATAAGGATGTTTATGTTGAAAATATTCACAGTTTTGCAAATAATATATCAACAGCAGAAGGCGGAACTCATCTTACTGGGTTTAAGACTGCTATAACAAAAGTTCTTAACGATTATGCTAAAAAATTCAACTTTTTGAAGGAAAGTGATAAAAATCTCTTAGGTGAAGATGTAAGAGAGGGTTTGACTGCTGTTGTAAGTGTCAAAATTTCCGATCCTCAATTTGAGGGGCAGACAAAGACTAAGTTAGGTAACAGCGAGATAAGAGGTTTCGTTGAAAGCATAATAAATGAAAAGTTTGCAAGTTTCCTTGAAGAAAATCCGGCAATTACCAAACTTATTCTAGATAAATGTATAATGTCTGCTAGGGCTAGAGATGCTGCAAGAAAGGCACGGGAACTTACAAGAAGAAAAAGTGCTCTTGAATCCACTACACTTCCCGGAAAGCTTGCGGATTGTAGTGAAAGGGATCCGTCTCTTTGCGAAATATTTATTGTTGAGGGAGATTCTGCGGGAGGTTCGGCAAAGCAGGGGAGGAATAGGAGGTTCCAAGCTATTCTGCCTCTTTGGGGCAAGATGCTCAATGTTGAAAAGGCCCGTATGGATAAGGTTTATGGCAATGATAAGCTTACACCGGTTATAACAGCTTTAGGGACAAACATTGGACAAGATTTTGATATTTCAAAGCTAAGATATCATAAAGTAATTTTGATGGCAGATGCTGATGTTGATGGTGCTCATATTAGGACATTGTTATTAACATTCTTTTACAGATATATGACTCCATTGATAGCTAACGGATTTGTTTATATTGCACAACCTCCTCTATATAAGATTACTAAGGGAAAATCAGAGATTTATGCCTACGATGACAATCAGGTTGAGAAAATATTAAATGAAAAACAGTGGAAAAAAGAAGATTGTACCATACAGAGATTTAAGGGTTTGGGAGAAATGAATCCGGATCAATTATGGAGTACTACAATGGATCCTGAAACTCGAACTATTTTGAAGGTTGAGCTGGAGGATGCCATTGCAGCTGATGAGATTTTCACAATATTGATGGGAGATAAGGTTGAACCGAGAAAGGAATTTATACAGGCCAACGCAAAGCTTGTAACTAATCTTGATATATAAAAACAGGGTTATCCCTGTTTTTTTATTTGGTCTCTTGGAATGAAATGAAAGAGGCCAAAGCAAAGGGACTCGATGCCCCGAGCTATTATTGAATCGTAAACTTTAGTATATATAAGTATTTATGATGAAAATTAAAGGTGCATTAACTATATAAATTTGATTTATTAAATTCCGAAGCTTTTGTTTTGGGAAAAGTCAGAACTATACATATTACTAATTAAGATTTACTGTGTTCAAAACGATTAATGAATCTGTATTTATATGATGAATCTGAATTTTTCACATTATATCAAGCATTATAAAAGTAATTTTATGTTTATTGTAAAATATATAGAATCGTTTTCTTATGTTTTGTGACATTAATATGCCTAGAAAATTATTTGTTTGACAATTATATTTAATTACATAATTGAATCAATTTTATAATAAAATATTATTTAGATATTTATTATTAACTATTAAATATAAACTTAATTTGAATATAAAATGTTTCACGTGAAACATTTTATTTATTTGGCCTCTTGGAATGAAATGAAAGAGGGAAAAGCGAGGGGATTCGATGTCTCGAGCTTTTATTTTTTAGCCCCTTGGAGTGAAATAAAAAAGGCAAAAGCGAAAGTACGCGTGGTTCCGAGCTTTTATTTTAGCTTGTTGAATGAAAAGTATGAGAATTAAACAAAGGCATAATTCATTGAGAATTACTCCTTTGTTTTCAAGATTTATATTAATTATTAGACGGATAATGATTAAATCTATATTTGAAAGTCATAAAACCGTGATTTAATTAGTTGGTATATTAAGTAATGTAATATTGAACAATAATAAAAAGTAAATATGTGATAACTTGAATGTAAAATAATCAAAATAGATAATAATTCGTTTGTTAATTAATGAATATATGATATAATTAATTGATAAGTAAACTTATGATCTATAACCTTAATTGGTACTGGTGTATGCAATCCTTTCAGTAAAGTACGTGTATTTCTGCTTATAAAAGTATAGATTATTAATAATGAAGTACACAAGTTTTGCTGAAACTAAATATTGCAGCATAAGTGGGGGAGTGTTGCTTCCACTGAATTTTAAAGTTCTGCTTTACCTTATAAAGGGTACAGTCTATGAATGAGTTTATAGTTTAAGTTTATTGTATTTTTAGTATCGAATGTTGATTGCCAGGGAGTGAATATAATGTCAAAGGTAATTGCAGTAGCAAATCAAAAGGGCGGAGTTGGAAAGACAACTACTGCGGTAAATTTAAGTTCTTGCCTTGCTTATAAAGGGAAAAAGGTGTTGATTCTGGATATTGATCCTCAGGGAAATACAACAAGTGGACTTGGAATTGATAAGAAAAAAATAAGCAAATCAACCTATGATATATTGATAAATGAGGCTGATATAGATGATATATTGATTGATACACCTGTCGAAAATCTTAAGTTATGTCCTTCAAATATAGAATTGGCAGGTGCAGAGGTAGAATTAGTATCTTCAATATCCAGAGAGACAAGATTAAAGAATGCCCTTGAAGCTGTGAAGAATAATTATGACTTTGTTCTCATAGATTGTCCTCCTTCATTGGGACTGCTGACATTAAATTCTCTTACAGCAGCCGATAAAATACTCGTTCCTATTCAATGTGAGTATTATGCTCTAGAAGGTTTAAGCCAACTTATGGAGACTGTGAAGCTTGTTCAAAAACATTTGAATAAGGATTTAGACGTCGAAGGAGTTGTACTAACAATGTTCGATGCTAGAACAAATTTATCAATACAAGTAGTAGAAGAGGTTAAAAAATATTTTAGAAATAAAGTATATAGGACAATAATTCCAAGGAATGTTCGGTTAAGTGAGGCGCCGAGCTTTGGGCTTCCTATAATATTATATGATCCAAAATCAAAAGGTGCGGAATGTTATCTGGAGCTTGCAGAAGAAGTTATAGAATATTCTGAGGAGGAAGTTCAATGAGTAAAAAAGGTCTTGGAAAAGGATTAGGAGCATTAATTTCTGGTGCCGGTGAAGAAGAAAAGGTTGACACTGGCGTTATTGAGGTTAAAATAAATGATATAGAACCGAGTTTTGATCAGCCAAGAAAAAATTTTGATACTGATAAGCTTGAACAGCTTGCAGAATCTATAAAAAAGCACGGAGTTGTTCAGCCAATAATTGTTAGGCGTGAGAATGATACTTATAAAATTGTCGCCGGGGAGAGAAGATGGAGAGCTGCACGTATTGCAGGTCTCACAACGATACCTGTTGTAGAAAAGGATTTAACTGATAAACAGGTTATGGAAATAGCTCTTATTGAAAATATACAGAGAGAGGATTTGAATCCTATAGAAGAGGCAGAGGCTTATCATAAACTCTTGAATGAATTTAAGATGACACAGGAAGATCTGTCCAATTCGATAGGGAAAAGTAGATCCGCTATTGCGAATACTATAAGACTTCTGGGATTAACACAAAAGGTAAAAGAAAAGCTTATTGAAGGAATAATAACAAGTGGACATGCAAGAGCGTTATTGTCTATTGATGATAAAGAGCTTCAGGAAAAAATTTGTGATGAAGTAATTGATAAAAATCTTACTGTGAGACAGGTTGAATTCTTGGTAAAAAAGTGTCTCGCAGATGGAAATAGTAAAGAAAATAAAAGTAATAAAAATGAAAACATAATTAAAGAGGAGTATCTAAAGATTGAAGAGAATTTACAAAATATATTTGGCACAAAAGTAAAATTGATAAACAAAAATAAAAAGGGTAAGATTATGATTGAATACTATTCTGATGATGAACTTGATAGATTAATTGAATTATTAGGTAGTATTGGAAATAAATAGGACGCTCTATTTTCTT
The DNA here is from genome assembly GCF_004102745.1 of Acetivibrio mesophilus. GTDB lineage: Bacteria > Bacillota > Clostridia > Acetivibrionales > Acetivibrionaceae > Hungateiclostridium > Hungateiclostridium mesophilum. The sequence goes on from NZ_RLII01000034.1 coordinate 17,233, forward strand.
CTATAATCGATTGTTTTTAATAAGGTAATATAGAATATCAATTTGAACATTGATTTTGATATAAGCGAATTTAGAGCGTAATATAGTAGGTAGCAATATTTGGTGAGGATTTTAAGTTTAAAGAGAAAAGAATTATTTTATATTTAGTAATAATTAGTTTTAGTATCTATAAATTGAAAATATGATCGTTCGTATAATTATTCTTTTTATAGAATGTTTCACGTGAAACATTCTATAAAGGAAAAAATAACGGAAGACATATTATTTATATTGAATATAAAACATTACGATAAAATGAATATGGGGAAGGGTAGAAGATAAACTTCACTTTATATAAAGAGAAGTAATAATTTATACTATATAGTTTAAGGGCTAAAATGTAATTGCATACTGTAAAAAAAGCAAAGATAAAATACGAATAGGGAATGTTGATGCCATTATCAAAGACAAAAGTATTTTGCTGTATGAAATGAGTTTTTAATAAACTTATTTTTATGAATAACGATGTAATTAGCGTAAATAAGACAAAAATTACAGAGACTATAACGAGGCGATAAATGCCGCCACTTCTATAAGTAGAGAAAGCAGATTTGCTTCTCAGGTGGCAAACTATCATAAGCCTCGTTTAAACACCGCTGGGGAAAAAAGTTCTACAACCGAAAATTTTTTAAACCGAGGTGTTATAATAAAAAATAATGAGAAGGAGTAAGTATGACACTAGAATCTAACACTATAATTGACATAATACAAATGTATAGTCCATTTATATTGGTAGCAAATACAGTTATAATTCTGATACTATTAATAGCATTGCTTATAATCAACAGTAAATTAAAAAAGCTTAACAAAAAGTATAAAAAATTTATGAATGGATCTGATAATAAGAATATTGAACAATTATTAATGGATAATATAAACCTATCAAATGATGTAACCTTAAAGAACAAAGAAATAGAAAACAGAGTAAGTTGTTTGGAAAGAAATTTGCAGCATTGTGTACAGAAAGTTGGAGTAATCAGATATAATGCCTTTGACGATGTAGGTAGTGACTTAAGCTTCTCAATAGCATTGCTAGATGATTATGACAATGGAGTTGTAATAAGCGGGATATATTCTAGGGAGAGTTCAACAACATATGCGAAGAAAATAGTAAATGGAACCTCTAAATATGTACTTTCAGCAGAGGAACTGCAGGCTATATCCGAATCAAAAAAAATGAATTATTAACATTAAATATGATGGGTGAATAAAATGTATAAAAACAAAGAGAGTAAAACATTGTGGGTCTATGCGATAATACTATTTGCTTGTGCGGCTATTGTATTGCTATGGACAGGATATAGTCAGATAAAAATTAATAATGATCTTGAAGAATATCAAAACAGATTGAACGATAAAGAAAATGAAAATAACATGTTTCAGCATAATTTGAGTTCGGCTATTGCTGAAAATGATAGGTTGAATGAAGAAATAAATAATCTGAAGAATAAGTTGACAGCAGCACTAAATGAAAATGAATCCTTAAAAAAAGAAATTTCTGATTTAGAGGATAATAGATCAAACACGATAAATGTCTACGAAGAGGTAATAAAAGCTGATATTGAATATATCGAGGGAAATATAAAAGAGTGCGCAATTATACTACTTGAGATAGACAGCAAAAGCATAGCCGATAAAAATTTACTAATAAAATATAATGATTTAGTTGTCAAAACCTATAGGGACGCATCAGAATTATTTTATTTAGAAGGATATAATAACTATAAGAATAAGGAATATAGAGAAGCGATAGAAAATTTGAATATAGCACTGAAATTATATGATAAAGAGTATTATGCAGACGACTGTTATTATTTTATAGCATACTCAGAGTACAATACCGGAAACTATAGTAAGGCAAAAGAAGCACTTAATACAATTATTGATAATTATCCTAATAGCAGTTATTATAAAGATGTTAAGGATCTTTTAAAAATTATTGAAAAAGAATAAAGGTATATAATGAAGATGTATCATCAATAACTTTATTGTGAAGCAATAGAAAAATAGCAAAAAGTAAATTTCTATAAATTATACAATTAACAGTAAGGAGTAATGATTATGCTTGATATTAAATTGATAAGAAGTAATCCTGAAATTCTAAAAAAGGCACTTCAAAAAAGAAAGGATAACTTTGATGTAGAAGAGCTGTTAAATCTTGATGAGAAAAGAAGAAAAGTGCTTGTAGAAGTTGAGCAGCTAAAAAGTAAGCAAAATGAAAATTCAAAGCTTATTCCTAAATATAAAAAAGAAGGTAAAGATGTAGCATCCCTTATGGATGAAATGAAAAGCCTTTCAGAAAAAGTAAAAGTCTTAGACTCAGAAGTTAGACAAATTGACGATGAGTTAAACGCAATTCTTCTTACGATACCTAATATACCAAATGATAGTGTTCCTATGGGGGACAGTGATGAAGATAATGTGGAGATAAGAAAATGGGGTGAACCTAGGAAATTTGATTTTACTCCAAAGGCTCACTGGGAGATAGGAGAAAATCTTGATATACTCGATTTTTCAAAAGCAGCCAAGGTTACAGGAGCAAGATTTACGTTTTATAAGGGGCTTGGAGCAAGACTTGAAAGAGCATTGATGAATTTTATGCTTGATTTACATGTTGATAAACATGGATACAAAGAAGTATTTCCACCTTTTATGGTACATAGAAATAGTATGATTGGAACAGGTCAATTGCCTAAGTTTGAGGAGGACGCATTTAAAGTCAATGACACCGAGTATTTCTTGATACCAACTGCTGAAGTTCCTGTCACCAATATGTATAGGGATCAGATAATTGATATTAAAGATCTTCCTATAAAGCATGCTGCGTATTCAGCCTGCTTCAGGGCAGAAGCCGGTGCTGCAGGAAGGGATACCAGAGGACTTATAAGGCAGCATCAGTTTAATAAAGTAGAATTGGTGAAATTTACAACACCCGAGACATCCTATGAAGAGTTGGAAAAGCTCACAAAAGATGCAGAAGAAGTATTACAAATATTAGGAATTCCTTATAGAGTTGTGAAGATATGTGTAGGAGATCTTGGCTTTACGGCTGCAATGAAATATGACATAGAAGTGTGGATGCCGAGCTACAACAGATATGTAGAAATATCTTCATGCAGTAATTTTGAAGACTTCCAGGCAAGAAGGGCAGGAATTAAGTTTAGAAGAGGTCCAAATGAAAAACCGGAGTTCGTTCATACCTTGAACGGCTCAGGGGTGGCAATAGGAAGGACAACTGCCTGCATACTTGAAAACTATCAGCAGGAGGATGGATCTGTTGTCGTACCGGAGGCTCTTAGAGAGTATTTAAGGGGTATTAGTGTAATTAAATAATTTGCTATGCACAGGCATTCTTACTTGAAGGATGCCTGTGCTAATATCTAGACCTAGTATCATAGCTTACTTTTTGTTAATATATTAACAAAAAGTAAAGGGACAAAAAAATTACCTTAATAAGGCACAATAAAAGTATTGACAAAGTTCATATGTCATGTTATATTATTTGTTGTCACAAGAAATGGAGAGATGGTCGAGTTGGTTTAAGGCACCGGTCTTGAAAACCGGCGTAGGTGTGAGCCTACCGTGAGTTCGAATCTCACTCTCTCCGCCAATATTTATGAAGTCTCTATTCTATAGAGATTTCAAATTTGGAGAAGTACCCAAGCAGGTCGAAGGGGACGGTTTGCTAAACCGTTAGGTCGGGTAACTGGCGCGAGGGTTCGAATCCCTCCTTCTCCGCCAAAAGAAAGCATTCCATACAATACAATGGGATGCTTTCTTGTTATTTTAGCCTCTTGGAGTGAAATGAAAGAGGCAAAAGCGAAGGGACTCGATGTCCCGGCTTATATTTTAACCTTAACTATCTCAGTAAAAAACTATTGATATAAAAACATATATGTTAGGAGATATTCTTTGCTCTTTTTCGAAGAATTGACCGTACCTTTGTTATATCCCTTTTGCTGTTCTTTGAAACTTTATAGTAAGCAATAACTGAAGGAATAACAAAAAGCTGAAAAACTATCATTGTAATTATATAATTGTTTGGCTCATCAAAATAGGAAGAAATAATGCCTAAAACAATACCTATAAAGGCATTTCCTGAGGAACGGGCAACTCCGTTTACAAAATTGGATATACTAAAGCTTGTTGCCCTGTGCTCGGGTAGGTTTACATCAGTAATAAGAGCAAGCCAGTTGGGGATATTGGCGGATTGAGCAGCGGATGCAAGTATTGAAAGAAGGAATATAGATAGTACCCAGGGATTACGAATTATCTGGCCAAATAAAGAGAGCAAAATAGAAAATGCACCGCCCCCGTCCGGAAGAGTGAGGTTATTTAACGGTATTATAAATATCGATATATAAAGAGGTATGATTAAAAAAATAAGAGATCCTGTAAGGAGCGCTCTAGCCCTCAGCGTCTTTTTCTGCAGTTTGTCACCGAGGTATCCGAAGAAAGTTGATGAAAGTCCTCCAAGCTGAAAGAGGGCGTAAAAGTAGCTTGCAGCTATTATGGATGTATCCTCGCTAAAACCTTGTGCCCTTATCTTGGAAGCATACAGTGTTGGAAGCCATAATAGCGTACCGAGAGTAATATTGAGAAAAAAACCCTGAATCATAAGCCATACATTACTCTTTTTTGTTAAAATGTTTTTAATGCTCAAAAAACTTATATTATAATTGTAACTATCCAGTTCAATTCCTTTAAGCTCTGGTTCTGCTGCGCCCTTTACCGGTTCTTTTATGAAGAAGTACAAAAATATAAAAAGTACACCTAAAAAGGATATAATTATGAAAGGCATACGCCATCCGAATTTGGATGAGACAATGGGAGCCATAATTGATCCTGCAATGCATCCAAAGCCCTGAGAAAGTCCCCACAAACTCATAATAGTGCCAAGAAACCTCTTTGGTACATAATCCGTCAATACACTAAAGCCAATGGTACTATTACATCCAAGACCCAGTCCGGTAAAAATCTGGAAAATAACCAGATGAAAATAACTTTGACTTAAAGAACTAAGAAAAAGCGATACTGACCATATTAGAGTGCCTATGATTATGAGTCTTTTTCGATTGCCTTTGTCCGCAAGATAACCCCAGGCAATACTTGATAATGCAGTAAAAAGTATTGTTATAGCAGAAATACTACCCATAGCAGAAATATGTACATTTATACTGGAGGCTATAGTCGAAAATAAGGGTGGAAAAAGCCCAATAACAGTATAATCAAGAGAGGCAAGAGCAATAAATATAGCAACTGTAAAAATGGTATTTAATCCGGCTTTGGTTTTTGTCATAATATTTATCCCCTTCATATTTATTATATATATAATACATTCTTTAAAAAATTTGTTAAAGTATTATTTATAATTAATAGAAGACTTTTGTTTAGTGAGAATAAATAGAACAATAATTTAATTTCCAAAGAACTCTAATAAAAAAAGATGTATAGGCAACGCAGAAGTGGCTTATACACCTTTTACTTACATATAACTTAATAAATTATATAAGTTTGAACTATAAAATTCATAGCTATAAAATCTTTAGATTATTTTAAGCGGAAATACGCAAATGAATCGTAATAGTCTAAACTGCCATCTTTACGTATAACAAGATAGTTTTCAGCATCTTTTGTCAAAGGTAAAATTATGTTTCCGGAATAAGAAAATTCACACACTTCCCCGGCTTTTAGTTTTTTAATAAAACCATTACTATCTTCAACAGTAGCACGGCAGTTATCCATCAGAGAACCCTCAAATCCATAATCGGTTCCTCCAATTATGCTCATACCGGTAGATGTTTTAGAACCCCATATGTCTCTAGCAAAAGGCAGATACATAAATTCCTCACCGGATTCGATTTTCCCATTTGATACTTTGACTTCAGCAGTAATCATAACAAAGTCAAAGTGAACTGCGTTTGAACCATATCTGATACCGAGGCTCTCAACATCATCAAGAGTAATAGGTTTTACATTTTTTACAGTAAAAGAGTAATCGGCAGAGGCATAAGTATCGATATACTTTTCCCTAGCTGACCAAGAATATGTATCACCAAGCTTTATAGGATCCTCTAAAGTTCCTGCATTCTTACTGGTAGTGTTAGAAGGTTTTGATGTGTTATTAGGCGTAGGTGATGTTTGAGGCTTTGGTGTACTGGTATTATTACCGCTTTCGGATGATAAATAAATGGATTGAGTAGTGCCGTCGAGAATGTTGAAAATTTTGTGTATAAGAGAATGAAAAGACTCCTTCTTGGCAAGAATTACAAAATAATATCCAAGGAGGAGATTTTTTATGTCAACATTATCAAAAGAGCAAGTGAAAGAAATA
>NZ_RLII01000035.1 GCF_004102745.1 Acetivibrio mesophilus
TCTTCCCTTAGGACCTCGATTACTATTTTTGCTTTTTCTTCAGGTGTAAAATGTCTTCTCTTTTCCATAGTTCCATTTTAACTTATTTTTGCTGTTTTGTCTGTCTTAATTTCTGGTATCATTATATTTTGTGCTATAAGTTGAAGTAGGACTTCCAGTAAAACAAGGATTGAAACCTATGTCGTCTGTGTTTTCGAGTTCAACGACATAATGTTGAAGTAGGACTTCCAGTAAAACAAGGATTGAAACGGAATTATGTGTTTCCCCCCTACTCTTTCTGAGGGGAAGTTGAAGTAGGACTTCCAGTAAAACAAGGATTGAAACATGTACCCTAGCCATCCGCATTCACCAGCCTAGTATGTTGAAGTAGGACTTCCAAAAACAGGAGATAGCACGAAATAATTGCGAATATATTGCAAATACAACACAAACTACAATGTAAAACCAGTCAAAAAATGCTGCAAAACAACAAGTTTTGTCGAAAAAAGTTACAAATATTGACACCCCATATTATATAATATACAATGGTGATATAAAATTTTGCTGCTGTGAAAGAGGGTGACTGCTTGCTTGCAGGTGTATTGCAGTTGGGACAGTATGTAATCAATAACAGAGGCACTGACACTGAAGAGTATCTTCAAGTTATTGAGAACCCTAATGACAAAGGCAATTACAATCATGTCTTAAAGATTGCATTTGATTTTGCAAAAGATAATGTAACCTACCGTGGCATTGAGTATGAAGAATTTTCATTAGGGAAAATAAATAAGTACGCATATAAAAAGGGGAGTGCAAGAGGCGGTGATATAACACCTACGTCAAAGTATACAGATCCAATAAAAACTCTAAACAAGATAACGATATCATTTAATGATGTCTTAAAAACTACAAATCAAAATGATGACGAACAAAAGATATTTAATAATATTTACGGATACATATCTTTAAATCATGAAGACATTGAAAACGATATCACTGAAAAAGTCAAATCCACTCCATTGAAAAAAGGCGAATCCTTTATTATTACCGTCACAATATTTGATAACAATAATGAAAAATATATGGGTGATTTCCAGTTGATAAGAAATCATCTTGCCAGAATTTTAGATGAGCAGTATTACAGCAAGTACGGTAAAACGTCAAAGGGTAAAGGTATCTGCTACTATTGTAAGAATGAAAGCGAAGTCTTTGGGTTCGTCAATACATATAATTCCTATACCGTTGATAAAATTGGGTTTGTGAGCGGTGGCTTCAAGCAGGAAAACGCATGGAAGAACTATCCTGTATGTGCCAGTTGTGCCCAGAAGCTGGAGCAGGGCAAGAAATACATTAGGGAAAACCTAACATCGAGGTTTTCAGGTTTTAATTATTTTGTAATCCCTAAAGCAGTGATAAGGGATGCATATGATGAAGCGGAATTTATAGAGGCTCTTGAGGAATTTGAAAAGAATACGAATTTTTCTACCAGTGAATCGACAAAGCAAAACCTTCTTGGAAGTGAGAAAGATTTCCTCGAAATAATGAAAGACAGTAAAAATTATCTTAATTACAATATGCTTATTTTTAAAGAAGAGCAGTCGGGAAGTGTATTTAGAATACTGCTTTACATAGAAGATATTGTTCCGAGTAAGGTAAAGAACATATTAAGAGTAAAAGACCGGGTAGATGAGGTAGAGTTATTTAAAAATCTTCCGGGTAAAGATAAAACAACCTATGACTTGAAGTTTGGCTTTGATAAAATAAGGACCTTTTTCCCGAATAATAGGATGGAAGGTAACTTCGACAAGAGCTTTCTTGAGATTTTAAACAATGTGTTTACATATAAGAAGATAAATTTCAAATTTCTTTTGGACAGAATGATTTCGAAGATAAGGGTTGCCTTTACAAGGGAGGAATATGTGGACTCTCTTGTACTCCAAGCGCTAATGAGCATTATGTTCATTGATAAACTTAATTTGCTAAGTGATAAAGGGAGAGGGGTGCAGAAAATAATGGTTGAAAAGACCGAGAAGAATAAAAAATATCTGGACTTTTTTGAAAATGAAAGTCAGAAGGATCTTTTCAGTTCAGATTATAAGAGGGCAGTGTTTTTGACTGGAGTACTGACTGAAAAGTTGTTAAACATACAGTATAAGGAGAGAGGGAGTAAGCCCTTCTACAGTAGGCTCAACGGTCTGAAATTGGATAAAAACATAATAAAAAGAATATATACCGAAGCCATTAATAAATTAAATGAGTATAATAAGAATTATTATAAAGAGCTAGAATATCTTATTGGCATGTACATGTTGGGAGAGAAAGCCGAAAAGGGTATCTCCAATGATGAAATCAGTTTCTACTTTGTGCTTGGAATGTCACTTGCAAGACATTTTAATGAAGAAAAGAAGAGCGGAGAGGATGAAGAATAATGATTAAAAACAGGCAGGAGATATTATTTTTATATGATGTCACAGATGCAAACCCCAACGGGGATCCCTTGGATGAGAACAAGCCTCGAATTGATGAGGAAACAGGGATTAATATTGTAACGGATGTAAGGCTTAAAAGAACCGTAAGAGATTATTTATACAACTATAAGGGGTATGACGGCTCCGATGGAAAGGATATATTTGTAAGAGAGATTGAATCCGAAAAGGGTGGAATAAAGGATGGTAAAGCCAGGGCAAAGGACTTTAAAGAGAATTTGGATGAAATTCTGGAAAAGGCCATAGATATAAGGTTGTTTGGGGGAGTAATTCCCTTGGATAAGGCATCAATAACTTTTACCGGACCGGTACAGTTTAACATGGGTAGGTCATTGAATAAAGTCAACTTAAAGCATATAAAAGGTACCGGTGCATTTGCATCGGGAGAGGGAAAAGCCCAGAAGACATTTAGAGAGGAATACATTGTGCCTTATTCCATGATTGCTTTTCACGGAATAATAAACGAAAATGCAGCAAAGGAGACCAGACTTACCGATGAAGATGTGGATTTGCTGGATGAGGCAATGTGGAACGGTACAAAGAATCTAATTACCCGTTCTAAAATGGGGCATATGCCGAGAATTATGCTTAGGGTGGTATATAAGGAAGGACAAAATTTCTTTATAGGAGATTTGCAAAATAAGATAGCTCTTAATTTTGACATGGAAGAAGAAAAAATCAGGACAATCAAGGACTATTCAATTAATTTGGATGAGCTTATAGATGAGCTGGCACAGTACAGCGATAAAATTGAAAAAGTTGTGTTTGTCGCAGACAGAAATTTGAAGCTGTCATATAAAGGTCAGGGATTTGATTTGAAGGATATAAAAGAAATACAGTTTCAGGAAAAAACTTTTTAGAGAGAGGGAGATAAATGGCTGAAAAATATCTGGTTTTTGATATTCGTGCCTGTTACGGTCACTTCAAAAAACCTTATACCACAACGTCTCCCCTTACATATTCAATTCCAACCAGAACTGCTGTCTCAGGAATAATTGCGGCCATGCTGGGATTTGGAAAAGAAGAATACCAGAAGCATTTTACAAAGGACCAAGCCAAAATTGCAATTGGAATAAAGAGTCCGATAAAAAAGGTTAGAATCAGTGAAAATTTAATTAACACAAAAAAATCAATGAATATAATACATGAACGAACTCAGATAAAGGTTGAGTTCTTGAAGGATGCATGCTACAGGATTTACTTCACGCATGCAAATAATCAAATTTACGAAAGGCTTAAAGAGCTCCTCAATGACCACAGCACGGTTTATACAATCAGTATGGGGCTTAGTGAAAACCTTGCAAATTATACTTTTGCAGGTGAATTTGAAGGGCATGAAGTGAATGGAAATAAAGAGGTCGTAGAATTTTCGAGTGTTTTGCCTTTGGAGTCACTTAAAAAAGGTGATGTGGAATACGAAGATGACAGGGAGTATTTTACGGAAACCATACCGGTGGAAATGGATGAAGGCAGAAATGTGAAGGAGTATAGAGAGGTATTGTTTGAAAGAAACAGCAATAAAATCAGGGCAAAGATAGATTCCTACATTAGAATTGAAGGAATAGGTGAAAATATTATGATTATATAAGAGGTGGGGCAATGTTGCTTTCGCACCCGGGAAAGCTACTTTTGGATCATTTAAGAAATGTGTTTTTAATTGGGGACAGTATTCTGATGCAGAGAAAGACCGGATTTAATAGTTTTTCCCATGATGAAGTCCGCCAATTAAACAGGTTGAATTTACTTACCCATGATCTTGGCAAAGCTACATCATATTTTCAAGATTACATAAGAAGTGTGGATAAGAACATGCAAAAAAATGATGAAAAGAAGAGACACGGTCTTTTGTCAGGGGTTTTATCCTTCAAAATTGTAAACACAGTTATGAAGGATGAGAGCCTTGCTTTTTTGTCTTATATAGTGGTTTCGAAGCACCACGGTGAGCTTGATGATTTTACAAAATATATTTCTGTATTAAGCGGAGAAGAAAAGAACATAACACTTTTGATGCAGCAGTTTGAAAGCATTGATAGAGGCAAGTTGCAGGAAGTCATTACAGGGCTCGGAATTGATTTTGACATATTGGATTATACAGTTGATGAGTTCAAGGAAGACATTGATTATCTTACTTCAAGAAAAGTCAGAAAGAAGTTAAAAGAATTGATGGGGTTTGAAGCTTTTTTATTGATTGATTATTTATTTTCCCTATTGATTTTTTCCGATAAGCTCGAGGCGATATATAACAGCGAAAATATGAATATTGAAGACTTTATCGAAAAAAGCACCAAAAGACCCAAGATATCGTCGGATTGTGTTGATAAATTCAAAGAAGGTCTTGAAATAAAGAATATTCGGATGGCTGAGTGGAGAGATAAGGCATATGAAAATGTTTTAAGCAGTGTTGAAAACCTTCGGCTTGAGGAGAAGATATTATCTATTAATCTTCCTACCGGTTCCGGAAAAACGCTTACAGCACTTAAAGCTGCTTTGCGATTGAAGGAGAGGATAAGTGAGGAGAAGGGTTATAACCCACGAATTATTTATGTTCTCCCATTTACTTCGATTATCGAGCAGAACTTTGACGTTTTTCAGAGGGTCTTAGGCACCACCGAGTCCAATGTGCTTTTAAAGCATCATTATTTATCGGAGAGGGTTTATCAATGGGAAAGGGAAGGAGAAAGGGAGATCTACAGCGATGCAGTTTCTGAGCATCTTGTGGAGTCTTGGGATTCGGAAATAGTTGTGAGCACCTTTGTGCAGCTTTTGCATTCCATATTTACAAACAGGAACAGAAAGCTTAAAAAGTTTCACAACATTGTTAATTCTATAATAATATTGGATGAGGTTCAGAGTATACCCCACAGGTATTGGAATCTGGTGCGGGAAACCTTTAGTGCCATGGCAAAGTATTTAAGCTGTCATTTCATTTTTATGACTGCTACCATGCCGTTGATTTTCTCGGAAGAAAATAAGGAAATATATGAGCTGGCGAAGGATAAAAGGAAATATTTTGAAGAGTTTAGCCGCATAACCATTGATGCGGGACGGTTGGCGGAGAAGATGACAATTGACGAATACAAGGCATTGCTTTTGGATGACATCTACCGCTATGAAGAGGATGACTTTCTTATAGTGATGAACACCATTAGGACTTCTGTCGAGATATATTCATTTATAAAAGAGGAGTTTGGCGACAGGGTGGAGATTTATTATCTGTCCACCAATATTATTCCCAAAGAGCGGCTTGAGAGAATAAAGAAGATAAAAATGAGCAAAAACCGGAAGATAATTGTATCAACTCAGATGATCGAGGCTGGTGTGGATATTGATATTGACCGGGTTTATAGGGATTTCGGTCCAATGGACAGCATCAATCAGACGGCAGGAAGGTGCAATCGCGAATGGGGTGAGAAAAAGGGAATTGTCACGCTGGTAAATCTGGTAAATGAGAATCATCACGATAGGCCCTATGCAGCATATATCTACGATAATGTATTGATGGAGGAGACGAAAAACGCCCTTTCGGGTCTTGAAATGGTTGAGGAAAAAGAGATTTTTAGCCTGGCAGAAAAATATTACAGAGGTTTAAAAAGCCATGGAAGTGACGAAAGCGCAAAATTGCTGGATTGCATAAAGGAGCTTCGCTACAGGGAGGCTTTTGAAGGCGGGAAGGACGACAAGAATTCCGGGGGATTTGAGCTTATACGTCAGGAATTTGAGACGGTGGATGTATTTGTTGAAATAGATGATGAGGCAACAAAAACTTGGCAGATGTATCAGAGGATAAAGCAAATGAAGGATAGATTTGAACGTAAGAGGGAGCTCAATAAGCATAAAAAAGATTTATATATGTATGTGCTGAGCCTTCCGGAGTTTGCGGTAAGAAAACAGGTTGATATTGATGAAAAGGATATTACTTTTATAAGCAGGGAAATGGTTTTTAACACCTATGATGAAGATACGGGCTTTATGAGGGACTTGGAAAAAGACTACTTTTTTTAATGGGGGAATTGGCTTGGATATTAAGATGCTAACGGTGAGATTGGAAGGTAATAAGGTTGAAAGCAGGGATGTACCGAAGATAAGGGGTTATTTGGCCGGGAGATTTCCCCAATATCTTGAGCTTCACAACCATCTGGGAGGGGACAAATTTAACTATGGTTATCCGGTAATTCAATATAAGTCCATAGGTGGAGTGCCGAATATTATTGCGATCAATGAAGCTTCAAAGATATTGATAGATATTTTCTATGATGTAAAGGAAATTGACATGAAGGACAAGGTCATGAGCATTTTGGAAAAGGGTTATGTGTTAAAGACTAAGGAGCTTGGGACAACTGAAGGAATGATTGAATATAAATTTTTGACGCCATGGTTGGCACTGAATCAGGAGAATTACGAAAGGTTTGCAAACTCGGGGTTGGATGAGAGGACGGATATTTTAAAGAAGGTTCTTACGGGGAATATACTGTCTATGGCAAAAGGTCTGGGCTATTGGGTGGACAAGCCTATTGAGGTGCTTATTAAGCTGAGCCCGGTTGAGGTGAATTATAAGGATAGGAAGATGATAGGGTTTAAAGGAGGGTTTATGACCAATTTTATAATACCGGACCACCTGGGGCTGGGTAAGTCGGTGGCAAGGGGATTTGGTACGGTGGCAAGGGTTGGCGGGGGTTTTGTGTAATCCTTGTTTTAGTGGAACACATAATAGTTACAAAATAAATTTCAAACCTTATTATAATGGATACTAAATAATTATACCATTAAATAAGTAGTAAATAAATATGGGAATAAAATAAAAAGATAAATATTTTTGCAGTAAAATGTTGACATAAGAGTATGAGTATTGTAACATAAATATTGAATTGTTTTAATAATTACATAATAATAAAAAATACAATAGTTAGCTCTGATGTTTAAATAAGTTTATTTCTTTAATACATCAATTTATCTATTATGATGGGAGTAGTTTAGTATATTAGTATATCAAAAAGGATTGGTTTAGAAGTGAAATACTATTTTTTGCTTGGCGGATATGACCTTGAAATGCAAGAAATAAAAAATATATTACAGAAAAAAGGAATCCCTTTTTTAGATAATAATCTAGGATGGGGAGCTAAATTGAGCAATTATAAAGATGCGATTAATAGCATAAAAGAAAAGGATCAAATTGTTTTTGTAGGTATAGAACTTATAAAAGACATTGAAATTGATGGGATTTATAAGGAAATTGATCATCATAATGAAAATAGCAATAATAAATCTTCTATAGAACAAATTGCCGACTTATTAAACATTGAATTAACAAGAAAACAAAAATTGATTGCTGCAAATGATAAAGATTATATTGAAGGAATGAGAAGGATGGGGGCAACCGATGATGAGATCAAGGAAATACGTAGACGGGATAGAAGATGTCAGGGAGTCACAGAAGAGGAAGAAGAATTGGCGGAAAGATCAATTATTGAAAATATGAAAGATGAAAATGGATTGATAATAGTTCGTTCACTGACAAATAAGTTTTCACCCATTGTTGACAGATTATATCCTTATGATAGATTAATCGTTTATTCGCCAGATGAGGTATGCTATTATGGCAACAATGCTAGAAAGGTAGGCGAGCATTTTAGAAAAATATATAAAAATAATACTTATTATGGTGGGAGAAATGACGGTTATATGGGGATTGTTGTAAAGGGATTGGAAAATAAAGATGTAGAGGAGGTTGTAAATGAAATTAAAGGAAAACTCAATCAATAGTTATCACATATTTATGTTGCCTTTTGAATGTAGAAAGAACGGGAAGGTTATTACAAATATAAGAGATATTAGAAAGGATATAGATTCTAAAAAATGGCAACTGAAAGTACTTAAGATTGAGTCGAGTTTAGATTATAACCAGTATAGGTATTTTTATGATAATGTTCGTAAGGCTATTTACACTTATGAGGATGAGGATAAGCAAACTGTTCTAAACTATACGTATAAAGAAAAGCTGGATAAATATGTGATTGCCGTAAAGGATAAAGAACATGAAGAAGAAGTTGTAGAAGAATATGAACTAGAAATTGAACAAATAACGCTTAAGATGTATGCAACTGGTGTTGGTATTATTTCATTTCATTTGTGTAATAAGAAAGATGGAAACGAAGACGATATTCTAAAGATCAACGAATATGGAAGAAGGGTTTATCCGCAATTTTTAAGTGAAGAATCTCCTGCCACGAAAGCTGTAAAAAGCAAATTTTTGGCAGACAAATTACAGATAAAATTTATGGACGGATCTGAAGATGATTTCTCAATATATGATAACATTTCAGAAGTAAATAGGTATAGAGATTATATTTCTAGAATAATTATAAATCTTTTAGGAAATGAGATGTTTAATTGCAGATGTAGTAGTTCCGGTGAAGAAACTGAAAAGATAGAGATAACACCAATTATTGATGATAGGATGTTTACGATTTGTTGGTATGGTAGTCCAAGGATGAAGTACCGACCTGAGGAAGATCAAATTTATATTAACTCATTCAAAATTAATGAGAAAGGGGAAAGAAAATATAATTATTTAAGTGATGACTTCTGGTATAAGTTTATTTTTGTAGATGGTAAAGATAAGGGGTGCGAAGATTATGAAATGACCGAAGAACTTTTAAAAGAGCATACTTATACTAGATGGATTAACTATGGCACCTTATATGGTATATCGAGATATTCTTTTGTTTTACTTACTACAGAACTTTGTAAAGATAATCAATTTCTTTTAAGCCATCTACAAACAATGTACTATGAAATGGTTTGCCTTGTATTAGCACAAAGAGCATCTATACTAAGTTTTTCAAATAGGGTTACTGAAATCACAGAAGGGAATTTTAATCAAAATTCAATAGATGATATTCAGAATCTTCGTAAAGATTATATAAATTTTATCAATAAAATATATTTCAGAGAGGTTACTGCTCAAGAGCAGGGAATAGAGCTGTACGATAAAATTGTGCAATTTTGCAGAATTGATAGGGATATAAAGGACTTAGAAGGTGAAATTGATGGACTGCATCAATATGTATTGCTTGAAGAAGAAAGAGAAAAAAGAAGCCGAGAGGAAAATACAAATGCATTATTAGCTATTATAACAATTATTACGAGTTTATTTGCTGTACCATCTTTTTTTACGGGATTTTTTAGTATGGATAATTTTAGGGGCTTAAGTGAAAAATCTTTCTATGAATTAATCATACATCCATATGTTTTACTTCAGCTATTTTATATTCTTTCGCCTGGCTTTATTTTCCTATTATTAGCTATTAGATATTGTTTAAGAAAAAAAATACTTAATGGTTCGAAATTTCTATTTAGCATTATTGGAATACTTATTTTTCTTTATTCCATCTTAATTATTATTTATGGATAAGGGACTTGCATAACCTAAAGTGAAATTCTGCAAAAAACATAGATAAATTAAGAAAATGATAGTATATTGAGGGAGGGTAATATGAATAGTCATATAATAGAACTTAAACAACATACACCACTAATTCATTTTCAATCAAAGCAACAGGGAGCTACAATAAGGGCTACAGAGTTGAAACCTAAAATTGATAGTTTTATTATGAATAGATTAAATGACGTTGCCCCTGAGCTGTTTGAAAGATACCAGAGAGTAATAAATGAAGATAATTTCCCTATTAAAAGTTGTATATCTAGTAAATATAAGATATCTATTACAAGTACTTACTTAAAAAACGGAGACAGTAAAAGAACTCCATATTTTGGTGATAATAAGAGCGGAGTGATGCTGCTTAAAGACATTAAAGTAAAAATATTCAGTTATAATAGAGAGTTGGCTGAATTAATCAGGGATATGTTACCATATGTATTGGTTATTGAAAATTTTGGAACACGCCAAAGTAAAGGTTTCGGTTCCTTTACAACATTGTCAATAAGTAAAGATGAATATGAAAGAATATTAAAGCTAAGTAGCGACACTATAGTTTACCACAAGGAGGTAAAAAATGGCAGAAATGTATTAGAAGAAATTAACAAAGACTACAATTTGCTAAAAGCTGGTGTTAACAACCCGTATACTAGGAGGTATGAGAAATCGAAGCTATTTTTTTATATGAATGAAAAGAATATTAAATCAGAAAAGGCAATGATAAAAAGCAAATTAAGAGACGAGTTTGAGGAAATTTATAATTCGTTAGAAGGTGATAGTGAACGTTATAAAATAAGTAATCTGAGTAATTGTACATATCGTTATGTAAGAGCAATGCTTGGACTTGCAGAACATTTTGAGTATAAAACGAAGGTAGCGGACGAAAAGATAAATATAGAAATATGTGATAATGAGAAGGCTGTTGAGCGTTTTAAATCCCCAATTCAATTTAAAGTATTTGAGAACAATATATACTTAATAATAAAAAACATACCTAACGAAATGTATAATCGCGAATTTTCATTTAAATTAGGTAAAACGATAAAAAAGAATGGAGAAAAACACCAAGATAGCGTTGATCCGGATTTTTTAACTATTAGAACACCAACTAAAGATGAATTTGATTTATGTGATTTTGTTAAAGCAAAAATAGGTTCATTAAATTATAAGGAGGTGATGTAAATTATGGAGATGAAAACTTATATAGGAATAACAGTCGGACCTATTTATAAAACAATGTGCGGAGCTCGCGATGCTGGTCAACTGTGGGGATGTAGTTATATTTTTTCGTATATAATTAAAGAAATAATGAAGAGGATATATGATTTAGAACCCAAAAGACAGTTTATAACTCCGTATGTTGATGGTGAGTTATTTAAGAAGGAAAAAGAAAGTTACTCTCATATAGGTATTTTCCATGATAGGTGTATATTTGAAAGTCAAGAAGGCGATTTGGAGAAAGTGAAAGAAGCAACGGAAGAAGTATTAGAACTTCTCTCAAGGAACTATTCTGATGATGCTAAAATAAAAGATTATATTAATCAATATTTCCAAATTTACTATGTAGAAAAACACATAAGGGCAGATGAGAAAGTATTTACTATTATGACAGAATGTTTAGATAGTCTTGAATTAAGGCAAAAATATATTAGCATTGAAGAACACAACTATGTGACTTCTTTATTTAAAAATGACAATATAAAAGACAATATAGATAATATTCCACTCTTTATAGATGCTTTTTCTAATAAAAAAAATACAAATAGAGGTTGTATTCTTTTAAAGAATGAAGATAGCAGGAGATTTATTTCGGTTCCAGAAATCGCAATCAAGGAATTTAATATAGACGCTAATGAAAGCAATAAGTTTATTCAATCTGGCAATTTTTACACTAAGCTTAGTAAATATATAGAGGAACATAAAATAAAGAAAAAATTAATGAAATATCATAAGTATATTTGTATTATTCAATCAGATGGGGATAGTGTTACACGCATCATGAAGGATATTAATACTACTGAAGAATTTGAGGAATTTTCCAAAAGACTTTCTTATTTTTCTATGGGTGCTTGTGATGCAATTGAAAATTACAATGGAGTTCCTGTTTATGCTGGAGGAGATGATTTATTATTTTTTGCACCTATAAAGAATGAAAAAGGAGAAACATTTATTGACTTGATTAATAAAATCAATGATTGTTTTAATGAAATATTTAAGGAATATATAAATAGATATGAGTCAGAAGGACCTATACCATCAATGTCATATGGAGTTTCCATAACTTATTATAAATATCCTCTTTATGAGGCGTTGGGACGAGCAAAAAGTCTGCTTTTTGACAAAGCAAAAAAATATTGTATAACAGTAGATGGGCAGAAAAAAGAAAAAAATGCTACGGCAATAAAGGTTCTAAAACATAGCGGACAAGAATTTGGTCTAACATTTAGGAATAATTCTGTTGAAGCGGGCATATTTACTGACATTTTAAAGTATAGCATTAAAAAGAGTAAGGATCAAACAGGCGAAAAAGCAAGAATTTTTGAACAGACTGATGATATTCTAAGCAACATAAGCATAGAGGAAGAAAAAAGCAGAATTTTATCGTCTGTGCAGTATAGCTTAACAAAATATAGAATTATAATTAATAAGATTGGGACAGACAGGAAAAAGTTAGACAATTTATTTATAAACGTGTTTAATCATGATATACATAAAAAGAGTGACGAATATATAAAGAAAATTATTGATTTGGTATATGGGGTATACAGTTCTAGAAAAGATGATACTGAGAAAGCAATTAGATTTAAAACTGTAGAATCATACTTAAGTTTCATCAAATTTATGCAGGAAAGTGGTGAGTATGATGTATGAATATCTTATTAAATTGAAGCCTTTAGATATGTTCTTTTTTGGTGGTGAGATCACTTTTTCAAGCGGTGGAGAGGTCAAGAGTGATGAAGAAGGGAAGGGGACCAGTGGAAGGCAGGATAAGAGAAAAAATTACCTTGTAACTTCAAATTTATTTCCTCAGCAGACTTCTTTGCTAGGCATGATTAGAAAACAATTGCTAAAAAATAAAAATATGTTTAAGGAAAATCCAAAGGATTATACACAGCATGATATAGCAGATATGAAAAAACTAATTGGTGAGAGAAGTTTTTCTTTTGGGGGAAGGAAGGAAAAACAAAGCTTTGGTGTTATAGAAAACTTATCTCCCGTGTTTATAATGAAGAAGGATGAAATGTATGTGTCTGTGCCATTAGATGATAGTTCTATTTTGAATAAACCTTCGAGCGAAAATAATGAAGGAAATCATCATTCTACGATGTCAGATGGTGTTTGTGTTTCGCATAATAAGTCTAACAGTGAAAAAAGGGTCTATAAACCTTATAGACTTATTCGAGAGGATGGAAAGACCAACTTTGGCGATTCGATATTTCTACTAGAAAATTATGAACCTAAAAAAGGGTTAAGCGAAGGTTTATTAAACGTTGCTAACGGTGAAATCATAACAGTTGGAGATGTTTTTCAAGAAGTAGAGAAAATTGGTATACGGATACAGAAGAAAGGTATGAAACAAGAAGATGATTATTATAAACAGACTTTCTATCGGCTTAATAATGACTATTATTTTGCATTTTATGTTACATTGAAGGAAAAATTGGATGAGAGCAGTAATTTATTTGCAACTCTTGGTGGAGAGGGTTCAACCTTTAAACTAGAACTTGAATGTGTTGATGATAAAAGCGATCCTCAAGTGTGTGAATTTCCTAATTGTTTAAGAAACTCTGTTTTGAATAAAGAAAAGGAAGAGAAAAAGGATTGCTACGATAAGATTATACTAATCAGCGATACATTTTTTGAAGAGGACATTCATAATTATTGTGTTTTCAATATAATTATGACGGAAGATTTCAGAAATTTTAACTATCGGTCTGGGAATTATACTTATAGTAAGAAAAATATATCAAATAAATATACCATGATTAAAAAAGGTTCTGTACTATATACGGACAAGCCAGAGGCTTTAAAATCAAAAATAGATGAGTATAAAGGGTTAAAGCAAATTGGCTATAATTACTATATTTAAGGAGGGTTTGATGTATTATGGGTTTGTACATAATTGATGCGAAAACTAATATGCATGTTGGTAGTGGAGATATTACATATGATATTGTTGATAAGAAAGTTCAGCGAGATGTTGTAACATCATATCCTGTGATTTATTCTTCAAGCCTTAAAGGAGCTTTGAGAGAATATTTCAACTACTCAGGTGAAAGTGATGAAATAGTGAAGTATATTTTTGGTTCGGAAAGTGATTCAAGTAATGAAAGCTTTTCAGAAGGACAATATAAATTTTTTAATGCAAATCTTTTAAGTATACCTGTGAGAAGTAATAAAAAACCTTTTTACAGAGCTACTTGTGGATATATAATTCGTGAGTTTTTAGACACTATTAATAATTTCAATATTTCTTTTTCGGATAAAGAGCTTTTCGAAGGTTTTATTGAAAAAGCAAATGAAGTTGAAGATAATTCGCCAGTTGTGCTGGATACCCAAGAGGGTGTTATACTTGAAGATTATATTGCTGCAAAGGGATTTGATTTTTCGAAGATAAAAGAAATTGAAAGGTATCTTGGAGAAAATATAGCTGTTTTTTCTGATAATGATTTTAAGGAGTTTGTGAAATATCTTCCTATTATTGCGAGAAACAAACTTACTAACGGAGAGAGTAAGAATTTGTGGTACGAAGAGGTTGTGCCGAGAGAGTCAAGATTTTACTATGTTGTTCTAGCAGGCGAAAAGTATCAAACTCAATTTAAAAATGTTATTGAAAAAACAAAAGAAAAGCCCATCCAAATTGGTGCAAACGCTTCAATTGGTTTTGGTTATGCTTTTATTACAAAGGTAGGTGATATTGATGAGTCGAAGAAGAGTTGAAGAAATGATGGATAGAGCAGTAGATATAATAAGTGAGAAGTTTTCAGAGCAAGGCAAGATACCAAAGGAAATGGAGGGTTACATAGCTTCTTTTGGAATGAGCATTAGACAGAGTGGTTTGTTAACAGCAACGGCGTTTTATGAGAACAAGAACTCTGAGAAGAAGAAAAACAGAAGTAACCTAATGTTAGCTATATTGGATCTTATTAAGGATGGACAGGAAAATGAAGAGGATTCCTTATTTGAATATGTGAGAAAGAATAAAGATAAAGATTTACTTTTAAAAGAAAAGATAATGGATGCTGCTACAGCTTTGAAAATGGCTATGAGGGTTTTTGAATTTAATGAAGAAAGCATGGGTGAGGAATAATGGAAATGTATAGAGGGAATCTGGGATTACTGTTTTATAAAGATTATTTCTTGAATGAAAACAGGGAAACGATTTTTGTTTGGAATGAACAAGAGAAAGGTGTGGGTGTTAACGAATCTCAAGAGAGATATGGGAAATGTATAGAAAAGTCAAATCAAAAACTGATCGGATGGAAAATGAAACAAGAAGATATACACGCAAACAAACATATATATAATAAGTTACGGGATGAAATAATTGAATTAAAATTTAAAACTACATATCCCGGACTTTTGATAGGTAGCGGATATAATCATGATGTTAGTGCGGATGATGCTTTTAAACTTGGCATGGAATTTGACTATACAACTGGTTTGCCTATAATTCCAGCTTCTTCGGTAAAGGGAGTATTAAGAAGTGCTTTTCCCTCACAATATGAGGGTGAAGATGCGGAAAGTAGAAAGGAATATATTAAAGATATACTAAATGAAGTTGGAATAAGTGTGGATGTTGAAGAGTTGGAGTTGAATATATTTGAAGGCGTTAAGGACGGAAGAAGGATGTCAGTTTACAATAGAGATGTTTTTTATGATGCGGTAATATCAGTTAAAGAGAATGTAGACAAGCAAATTTTAACAGAAGACTATATTACACCTCACAAAGAAGAACTAAAAAATCCAACTCCAATTAAGTTTTTAAAGATTGCATCTGGCATCCAACTAGAATTTCGGTTTAAATTGACAGATATGGATGGTAAAATAGATAAAAATAAAAAGAAGGATGTTTTTAAAAGAATCCTTTTAGATTTAGGGATTGGCTCAAAAACAAATGTAGGCTATGGAAAACTTTTAGAGGTACGTTAGTATGCTTTATGTCTATACTGAACATAAATGGCCTTGTATATGATATGGTTGAATAGAGGCTATATGTATGAAATAGTTTTTTGTCTATTCATACAAAGAAAGTATAGAATGACTTTTGACAGAGTTGAAGAAACGTATTATCTTAATAAAGAAGGAGAACAACTGCCAATATCGGAGTATAACAAAGAGTTGGAAGTAAAATTGTGAATATTATTTAGTACGCTTATCACAAAACTATGAATTTATTGATAAGCAAAAATACAAGGAGTTCAAAAAACAGTTGAAGACTACATGAATTTGATGTGTTCTATATAAGGGATAAATAAAGAAGAACTGTTTGCTGAACGTGAGTTTGTAAAGATATAAACAGGAATTAATATGGACTGAAAGCAAATAAAGTATTGAAAATAGAACTTGATTATGATATGTTTTAATTGAGATTACAAGCAATATTTACAAAATGTGGATGAAGAATTATTGGGCGATCTGTATTAATGGCCTCTAAAGCATTGGAGATACAGGGGTGTAAGTCTATGTTGATAACGAAAAATTGCATAAAAAATGATAAAATTTCGATGTTTTTTGATGAAAGAAGTATAAAAAAGTTCAGTCAAAAAAGTCTTGTAAAGCTTGAAATTTGAGGGATATCATCTTCCGGACGTTGAAGAGGGACTTCCAGTAAAACAAGGATTGAAACAGGAGTTTGGTTTAACTCTTTTTTGCGGTGCTCAGGTTGAAGAGGGACTTCCAGTAAAACAAGGATTGAAACTAACATCCTTTTCTTCTTCATTTAAATCATTCCACCAGGTTGAAGAGGGACTTCCAGTAAAACAAGGATTGAAACTATCCGTGTCAAGTCCTGAAAGTTCTTGAACTGCCTGGTTGAAGAGGGACTTCCAGTAAAACAAGGATTGAAACAACAAAGAGTTAAGGAAGATAAAATCCGATATGATGGTTGAAGAGGGACTTCCAGTAAAACAAGGATTGAAACATTATAAACCAAGGAACAGTAAATCTACTGTCCAAAGGTTGAAGAGGGACTTCCAGTAAAACAAGGATTGAAACCAGAAGTGAAAACCTCTATTGCAGACTTCTGGAATTGTTGAAGAGGGACTTCCAGTAAAACAAGGATTGAAACTTATATCCATCCAACAATCCTCCCCAAACTGTTGTCATGTTGAAGAGGGACTTCCAGTAAAACAAGGATTGAAACACCAAATCTTCAAATTCATCAATACTACCAACAAAGCGTTGAAGAGGGACTTCCAGTAAAACAAGGATTGAAACACCGTTCAGCTTCAGCTTTTGCCTGGGGAGATCTTGGTTGAAGAGGGACTTCCAGTAAAACAAGGATTGAAACAAAATTAACTTTCAATTTTGGCAAAATAAAAAAATAGTTGAAGAGGGACTTCCAGTAAAACAAGGATTGAAACTTGATTCCAATATAACCAGGTATTCATCATCCTGAGGGTTGAAGAGGGACTTCCAGTAAAACAAGGATTGAAACGAATTGCCAATATTGCCTTTGTTTCGTCTCTTGTCAGTTGAAGAGGGACTTCCAGTAAAACAAGGATTGAAACTGAAAGGCGCAGATAGGGAGGATGAAGATTGATGTTGTTGAAGAGGGACTTCCAGTAAAACAAGGATTGAAACTGGGAATTGATTACTTTACGGGGCTTATTGTTGCTGGTTGAAGAGGGACTTCCAGTAAAACAAGGATTGAAACGGGTTAGCATAATACCCCTCCCAATGCTGATAATCCGTTGAAGAGGGACTTCCAGTAAAACAAGGATTGAAACATGATGTGTTAGAACTTTCTGGACGTATTTTGCGAGTTGAAGAGGAAATTCCAATAAAAAACAAGACTCTAAACCTACCTCAATTCGACGCCCAAACTCGTTGATGAGGCATTGAAGAAGATAATAACTAACCTTACAAGGAGGTGCAAAATGAAGCTGATTCTAAACACACCCGGACTTTACCTTTGCAAAAGGGGAGAATGCTTTCAAATTCAGAGCGAGAATGAAAAACGAGAAATAGCCGCGGCCAAAGTCGACCAAATAATGATTACTACCCATGCTGCCCTTACAACTGATGCAATTGAGCTAGCCCTTGAATACAATATTGACATCATATTTCTAAAAAGCTCGGGACAGCCAATGGGGCGTGTATGGCACTCCAAACTTGGAAGCATCAGCACAATTAGAAGAAAGCAGTTATTCCTTCAGGATAGCCCATTTGGACTTCGACTTGTAAAAGAGTGGATTATTGAAAAGATGGACAATCAAATAAGATTGTTGAAAAAATTGGAAGTTAACCGCAGAGACGAAGAAAAACGTGCAATAATAAAAGATGCTTTGCAAAGGATTGAGAATCAAAAATATAACATTATGTCAATTAAAAAAGATGAAACAGTAAACAATGTAAGAAATACGCTCCTTGGCTATGAAGGAACTGCCGGAAGAGCATATTTTGAAGCTCTTGGCAAGCTGATGCCCGAAAAATATGCTTTTGAAGTTAGAAGTAGAAATCCCGCAAAGGATCCATTCAATTGTATGCTCAACTATGCTTACGGTGTGTCATATTCCAGTGTTGAAAAAGGCTGTATAATTGCAGGGTTGGACCCATATATAGGTATTATGCATACCGACAATTACAATAAAAAGGCTCTTGTATATGATATGGTTGAAATGTACAGGGGGTATATGGATGAAATAGTTTTCCGGCTGTTTAGCACAAAGAAAGTTCAGGATGATTTCTTTGACATGGTTGAAGATGCTTATTATCTTAATAAAGAAGGAAAGCAATTGCTCATATCGGAGTATAACAAAGAGTTGGAAGTTAAAATGAATTACAGGGGAAGAAGGATAGAATTTGCCAACATTATTCAGTACGATTGCCATCAAATTGCAAATCGGATACTGAAGGAGGATATACAATGTTGACCTGGGTAATTTATGATATTGTGTCCAATAAGACCAGAAATAAAATCATAAAGAAGTGCAAAAATGTTGGACTTTATCGTGTGCAAAAAAGCGTATTTCTTGGTGACCTTGAGAGCAATAAGTTTGATGAGCTAAAATTGGAGCTTGACAGCATGATAAACAAGGACAATGATTCGGTTTATGTGTTTACAATGAGCAAGGCTGAGCTCAATAAGGCAGGTTTGTTGGGACAAGCATTTGATAAGGAGTTGGTAACTGATGAAATCATCTCAAAGTTTTTTTAACGAGAATCAATGCTATATCACACCTTCGGACATGATTGAGTTCCTTTATTGCAAGAGATTTATTTATTATATGAAATGCCTTGGAATTGGCCAGAATGAAGAGAAGCGTTTTAAAGTTATGATGGGAAGAGAAATACATAAGAAGAGAGGGGAGCAGAATAAGAATTACCTGCCGAAGAAAATTGGCTCCACCGGTAAAATGATAGGGGTAAACTTGGTTTCTGAAAAGTATGGAATACGAGGAAGTGCAGACGAAGTTCACACGCTTATTGATGGAACAATGGCACCTCTTGATTATAAATTTGCTACATACGATGAAAGACTCTTCAAGACTTATAAGAATCAGCTTGTCATGTACGCAATAATGATTGAGGAGAATTTTGGAGCGCAAGTCCAAAAAGGATTTTTAGTGTATTGCAGAGAAGAAAACAGGCTGGTGGAAGTTTGCGTGACAGAAGAAGATAAAGATAAAGTTTGCAGCTATATAGAGGAGTACAGAAGGGTCCTAGATGGATATTATCCTGAAGCAACAAAGCAAAAAAGTAAATGCCTTGATTGCTGTTATGGAAATATTTGTATAAAAATATAGCAATGAAAAATCTAAGAAAACTCACAAGCCACTGCTAAAAAGTATTACAAGGGCTTCCTTACATCTGATAAGACAATTATTCTCCCTAATAATACCTAAAGGCAAAATTGTTTTGTCCTGTTCAATAGCATTAAGAAACATACCTATCTCTATGTTAATGGCTGCATTGTACCGTTATAAAGGAAATGCATTTTTGGTATTTTCTTTGCAGTCGCAATGACATCATACTCTATTTCTTTGGTAGAAATCAAAGGGGATGGTGAACAGAACTAAAGTATCAAACGGTATATGCGATGCAGGTATTAATTCTTTTTTGGCAGTCTTGAGGATTAAATCTTCATATCAATTTGATAGTCTTGTGTTCTAATTTTCATAGCATGAATCCTTTCCTCTGTATTTATTGTTGTTAGCAACTCAATCATACCGAGAATGAGTGTCTCGTGATATTTTTATTGCCTAATATTATTGATTTCCAATGTGAAGAGGTACTTTTACAAGTGATCCTGCTCCACTTACAGCAAAATATCTCTATGGGGTTAATGGTGTTAGCTTTTATAGAATAACAGGAAAAAGAGAGTAAATATAAAAATTAATGTATATAATATTTGCTTATTTGCAATCAAGAGACTGGCAAACATTTTCCTAAATAAAAGGGAATTTGCTTGCCAGTCTCTTTTACATCATCATCGAGCAAGATAACATGATTTTATGTTGGAGAGTAATTGGGAGTATGTAGAAAATTAGAGGGACAAATTTAATTGAACTCAAAAGTAACTAATGGTATAATTACCATAATTAATATTAAACTAGTTTGCAAGTAGGGGACTGAAGTTAGATATGCAGATAAAAATAATGCCTGAAGACATGGCAAGGATAGTTAGCAGCACAAATCAATTATCGGACAAATAAGACTGGAGAGAAAAAATATTCAATGGTGACAGAGGAATGCCTATATTGCTAACAATCCGATAAAAGAGGCACAATATCAAAAAAATCCGGGTGCCAATGTAACATTTGTTGGACATTCGAAGGGTGGCGCTGAAGCTGTTGCAAATGCAGTAGCTACCAATAAGAATGCAATGCTATTCAATCCTGGAACAGTGTTCTTAAAAGCGTATGATTTAAAAAAATCGGATTATGATGCGGAGATGACTGCATATATTGTGGAAGATGAAATTTTGAATAATATTTTTGGACTTATATCAATACCAATAGATAAAGTGGTTTACTTACCTACGCAGCATTTGGGGGATACAGGGAATCCTACTATAGATACAATAAATTCGGTAAAAAATCATTCGATGAAAGCAACGATAGAAGCAATAGAAGAATGGGAGGGAAAATAGATAATGAGTAAGAAGATAATCCTTGTTATACTAATTGCTATTATAATGACTTTTCCAGCTTTATTATCTTCATGTCAGTTCAATATATTAACGGAAGAGGGAGAATACAGAATAACGAATGTAAAAATCTTCAAAGATACTCCTGTATGGGAATTGGCACTAGCTGTTAAGGGTCAAAAAACCCGTACAATTGAAAAAATAGCAAAAGAAAATCCCGATTTGTTAAATTACCAGGAATCCAAATATGGAGCAACTTTACTATTATGGGCAGTTGGGATGGAGAAGTACAAATCCGCAGAAGCTCTATTAAAATGTGGGGCTGATCCTAATATTGCTTCAACAGTTGATGGAAAGACTCCACTTTATTTAGCAGCAGGATTCTCTTGGGTAGATAATTATGCCAAAAAGGACCCTAAGTTTGTGAAGCTCTTACTAAAATACAATGCAGATCCAAACATAAATTATGGTGGAGATAGAATTATTGAACCGGGAACTAGCCCACTCATGAGAACAATACGGTGTGGTATTGAAAAGACAAAGGCTTTGGTAGAAGCAGGAGCTGATATCAACTATAAAACGAAGAGTGGAGCGACAGCCGCAATTAAAGCATTGTCAGCGGGTCAAAATGCAACATTGGAAGGATTGGAATATGCACATTATTTGATAGTAGATAAGAAAGCGAAGGTAACAGATCCTTATTATCCTTGGATGGTTTATGAAGGAGACACTATCCAAGAATTATTTCCGGTAGATATACTAAGGCGTTGGGTCTGTCCTTTAGACTCAGAAGAATACAGAATAAAAATGGAGATAGTTGAGGAATTTGCTCGGCAGGGTGTAAATTATTGGGATACGGAAATTAACAAGTCTACTCTTGAACAAATAAAA
The DNA here is from genome assembly GCF_004102745.1 of Acetivibrio mesophilus. Lineage (GTDB taxonomy): Bacteria > Bacillota > Clostridia > Acetivibrionales > Acetivibrionaceae > Hungateiclostridium > Hungateiclostridium mesophilum. Next base: position 22,106 of record NZ_RLII01000035.1, read on the forward strand.
AAGCTTTATCCTGATACTTGGGAGGAATATATAAAGAAGTATTAAAAAATCTATGTTCTTTCCGTGAAAGTTCTTCAAAGAAAAAAGGATGTATATTAAGATAAAGGCTGTCTAACTTGGTTATCAGGGGCTTTTGCGGCATAAAAGGATATTTTTGAATAGGATTATTCCATTTATTCCACTGAGCTTTGGTGACTAAGTTTCTTTATACATTGCAGAGATTGTTGATGGATGAATGGAAAAAGTAAGCATTACCAATGTTTTATATAGTTAACCAATGTGTTGTATTTACCAACTAAAAGCTTTCGGAGCGTCTTCGAGAGATCTTGTTCATTTTATCAAAATAATCAGTAGGATGGGATTATTATAAGTTAAACATACCCAACAGAGAAACTTTATTGAATTCCAAAGTAACTAATGGTATAATTACCATAATTAACGTTAAATCAGTTTTGTAAGTAGGGGGCTGAAATTAGATATGCAGATAAAAATAACACCTGAAGAGATGGCAAGGATAGCTGGCAGGATAAAACAATTATCTGACAAGTTTGAGGATATAGCACAGGACGTAAAAAAATAGCACGATCCATTGACTGGGAGCTTAGAAGCAGAGAAGGAATAGATGATAAGGCATCGAAGGCTCAAGCATCGGCAAAAAAGATAGCCGACGGATTCGACACAATGTCAAAAGACCTCATAATGGCAAGAGATCGATTGATAGATGCAGACAATAAGGCTGCGTCCAAAGCGAGAAAGATGAAGACTGCAAGCTTTAAAAGCCGAGTTGCCTCAGCAATACTTTCCGGTGGTCTCTCATCAGCTATAAAAGCAGGCTATTCATTATGGCATAAACTTTTAGGCCCCGGAAGTGCAAACTGTCCGAACACGTTTGCAGGAGACCCTATAAACGTAGTATCGGGGAATTTCTATTTAACAAGGAGAGATATAACCATACCTTCAAGGGGTATTGGACAAGACTTCTAAATATAGACCCGTCAGGCAAAGAAATGTTTATGTACAGGTATGCCTATGACGGAAACGGCAATCAGATACTGAAGGAGGAAAATGACAAAGTCACAGCCTACAGCTACGATACACTAAACCGCCTGGAGGAGGTAATATACCCAGGCCAGATTAAAGAGAGATTTACCTATGATGCCAACGGCAATAGACTTAAGAGGGAATTCGGAGACATATGGGAGCAATATGAATATGATAATTGCAATAGATTAATCCAAAAAATTAAGAATGGATTAACAACAGAATATGAGTATGATGAAAGAGGAAATCTCATAAGAGAGAAAGAAGGTCAATTAAATAAACTATACAGCTATGATGGATTTGACCGACTGACCCATGTTGTAGTTCAGCACTTTAAAATCGGAATAAAAAGCAAATTAAAATTCTCTTAATACCAGTGAAAACAGCAAAATAAAATTCTATACGCATAATACTACCGGAAAAAAAGCAATAAAAAGCAGGTCAAT
>NZ_RLII01000036.1 GCF_004102745.1 Acetivibrio mesophilus
GGTTTGTATTAATTCCGCCCACTTAGATAATTGTTGTTCAGATGTTAATTTTTGAATGTCCATACAATCACCCCGTTTAATTATTTCTACAGTGATTGTATCAACTACGTAACTATTCTACTATGTAGCGATCTATTTGACGCTTACCTTACGAAAATCTGTCTTACCTAGTGCAAGGTAAATATGGTCTGCTCCGTCAGCTATATGTCTCATCATAATGTTTTCAACACCTTCATTAGTCCTGCAAGTGCTGCTGGATTGAAATCACCCGGAACTATCACCCTAATATTATCGATAAATACTTGAAATTCTGGAGAATGTGTTTGAACTTGTTTTGTTGTGTTAGATTTTAAAAGTTCCTCTTTTTCTTCACAGGATGTCTTTTCAACTCTATCAGTAGTTCTATTAGATTTCAGCATAACTTCAGCAAACTGTGTTTTGGCCGAAGGATTTTCTTCTGGAGTGCTAAACCTTTTTATCCAGTAACGAAACGTGGTGCTTTTTATTCCAGTCTTTTTGCACCAAGCATTAACGCTTAGCCCACTTTTTTTGTAATCATCAAACCTAGCCTTCCATTCTTTTTCTAATTGCAGGTCTCTAACTGGCACTAAAACCCCTCCCGATTTGTATTTATTATTCCTAATAATACTATCAAGTATGGGAGGGGATTACACTACGGTATTTATTCCACCGCTTACCTTACATCTATTTGACGCTTACCATGATCCTTAATTCTTTGCGAGGTACTCATGGTTTACCGCTTACGTTTCTACACTACGACATTTGTTCCACCGCTTACTGGAAAATGCTCCTCCTTGTGATAAACAGTTTTATTATTTTAACTGTCTACTACAAGGGGAGCATATCACTTTAAAGTGGTGCTGTTTTTTTAGACTACGTATAATGTTCCATTTCTTATCAATTTGGAGAACGCTTCATTACAGCTAAACCCATTACTACTCTCATATCTGCATGCATTATAGAAATATCTTGTAATTGACTTTGAAGTACGTATTTATACAGTTGCAACACAGTTTGATATAAGTCTGTTTTTATTACACGACTTTCGTATTTTTCTTTAACTTTAGCAACTCCTTCTTCATCATCCTCTTTATTTCTAAAACTATAAAATATTACACCGTAAATATTATAACAAGTCATCTCTCCCAAAGGTGTCAATATAATTCCAGGTTCCCATTTATCATTGGTTTTATACCCCTTAAATGCAATAATATATTTATTTATTTGTATCAATCCGTCTCTTACTCCACTTGGAGATAGCGGTTTAATCTCATTGAATTCTCTTCTAAGAGTATTTAATATATCCGGCTTATACCTATAGCCTTTAATATCCTTATCAGCATTTGTCCACTTACCAAACCACTTCCCAAAAAATACACACCCACAAAAAAAATCTACAGGATAGCTCATAATATATCTAAATTGTATTAACCCTTCAGCCAAATATCCAATTTCTTGTTTGGTCATATCACCTTTACCATTTGGAGATATAGCACTAAACCCTGTTGGATCATAATACATTATTGGATTTGCATTGGCATAAATGTATTTATGAAGGCTTACAGGATCATAGATATTTCCTCCATATGCATCCATAGACGTAAATCTGCCTATAGACGGATCCATGTATCTTGCTCTCAAGTAATAAAAGCCTGCATTAGGGTCAAACTGTTGTCCTGCGTATAAAAACTCATTAGTTGTTATACCTGTATTCTGGAGCAGCTCACCAAAAGCATTATAAGTATACGTGTCAGTAACTTTGCCTGTTGAATCAGTCAATATCCTTACAGAGTTGCGACCATCATAAATGTAATAAGATATAATACCTTTTCTATTTTGACTAATAAGGTCATCACCATATATGTAAGAAACAATCAAGTTCCCTTCAGCATCCCATTCTTCTAACACCTGCGCATAATCGCAATTTTCATCAACAACATAATATATCTTTTGTCCATTTACTGTCTTAGATACACGTATACCCTCAACACTATACTCATATAACACATTTTCCGTTCCATCTATAGCTTGCAGCCTGTCATTATAATCATAACTATATGATATTGACATACCTACTGGATCTGATACTGAAACAACATTACCATTAGCATCATATTTGTAGGTTTTCTCACCTTCTGTAATCATTCTGTTATTATTATCATAACCATACTTTGTTATAATTCCATTATCGTTTTTTTCAATCCTATTACCAACACCATCATATTTATAGCTTACTTCAGAAATTGTTCCGTCTGGAAGAGTTATTTTTTCCCCCAACAGCTTATATGTATCATCATACCTATACTCAACTATTCTCCCTGTGTTTTCAACTACTTCCAAACAATTCCCAACCGGAGATAAAGTATATTCAAATGATGAAATAACTATTCCATCTGAATCTTTATTAACAATATTTGTTAGTCTATTAAGTGAATCATATTCATATATTGTTATATTTTTATTAGGATATGTAACACTTTTTCGATTTCCCACTGGATCATATGTATATTCAGTAACTTTCCCATCAGGAGATTTAACAGATTTCAATCTGTTTAACTGATCGTATTCATATGTTACAGTACTGCTAGGTCCGCTAACACTTGTTTTATTTCCAGCCTCGTCATATGTATATGATAGAGTAGTTCCGTCGGGATTTTTCTGAACTTTTATTCTACCTCTTAAATCATACTCATATGATGTTATTCCTCTTTTATCCCTTACGGTTTCAACCTGATCCGACTTATTATAAGTATAGCTTTCAAAACTTTGATCTGGATAAATTTTCTTAACAAGCTTACCATCTTTGTATTCAAACTTAGTTGTTTCTCCTTTAAAAGAAGTGTGAGATAGTACATTACCTAAATAATCATAAGTAAAAGTTTCAAACATTCCCATGGGAAGTGTGCGCTTTATTAGCCTCCCCATGCAATCATATTCAAAATTAGTTTCATTGCCATTTGCATCCTTTTGAACAATAAGATCTCCAGAACTATCATAAGTATATTCAGTAATATTTCCTAATGCATCAGTTACTTTAGTAAGTCTATTATTACTATCATAATCAAACAAGGTAATCTTACCTTCAGCATTTGTTTCTGAGGTTTTCATTCCATTTTTATTATACGTATAGGCAATAAAAGTATTATCTGGATATACTACTTTCTCCACCATGCCATTTGCGTCGTATACATATGATATATAATTACCATTTGCATCTGCTACTTTTGTCATATTTCCCAACGCATCATATTCGTAGTATGTAATATTTCCAAGAGCATCTTTTACCGCTGTATTTCTTCCTGCAGCATCGTATATATACTCAGTTACATTGCCTCTTTCATCAATAGTTTTCCACACTTGCCCTGTGGCAGTATATACAGTCTGAGTATATGTATTATCTGGGTATATGGTTTTTGTCAACCTTCCTACTTTGTCATACTCAAAATATGTAGTCAATCCACTACAGTCTACTATAGATTTCCTTCTTCCTTCCTTATCATAAGTATAACTTTGTTCTGTTCCATCAGAATACTTTTCTTTAATAAGATTACCAAAAACGTCATATTCACGTTCAACGCTTGTTCCTACTGGACCACTTATTCTAGACTCCAACCCACTTTTATCATACTCAATATCTATTTGGTTCAAATCTAAGTCAATTATTTTTGTCACCCTATTTACTGCATTATACACAAGCGTATCTTTGTATGTTTCTGTCGTTTCTTCGTATTTATATGTAATTGTTCTATTTTGCGGGTTTCCGTTTAAATCATAATTATATATGGTTTTATTGCCATATTGATCAGTTTCTGACTCCACATAACCAAAGTCATTATATGTATATGTTACAACCTTACCTCCTCTATCGGTTTCCGTCAGAATATTTCCTTTGTCATCATAAGAATATTTGTAAATATTACCTTTCTTATCAATCACCTCAACTAGATTGCCTTTGGAATCGTAGTTCTTTCTAATGATATGACCTAATGCATCTTTTTCAGTTAATACCTGCCCAAAGGAATTGTACGTATATTCTGTTTTATTTCCTAATGGATCTGTAATGCTTTTTACATTATCATCATAATATTCATAGACTACCTTATTTCCCAAAGCGTCTGTTTTGGTAAGCATATTTCCTCTTTCATCATAAGTATATGAGGTAGTGTTGCCCAACGCATCTGTCTTTGCTAATATATTTCCAAAGTCATCATAATATATAGCAGTAACATTTCCCAACCTATCCGTTACCACCTCCTGCTTTGAACCCATATCATGTTTATATACAATCCTATTGCCATCAGCATCAACATGAGCAATCAACCGCCCATTATCATCATATTCATTTCGATTTACTCTTACACCTCTTGGATCTATGATATCAACAAGTCCATGATTTGAATTATATGCAAATCTAGTTATATGGCCTTCTTGATTTGTTACACTTATAAGATCCCCATAATAATCATACTCATATTTAACTTTGTTACCCATAGGATCTATAATCGCTGATATACGTCCTTCCGAGTCTCTGTCAAACGCAATACTCTTCCCTAAAGAATGAATTACTCCATCTTTATTGAATGTCACGGTGTTTCCGTTTATATCTATAATGCTCTCGAGCCCCGTATACTGATTTATTATATATACAGTTCCATCTTGAGTTGTAAGTTTATATCTATCTGGATTATATTGAAGTAAAGAAGACTGGCTATATAAAGCAATTTCTCCATCACCTTCATCGAATACATAACATTGATTATCTGATAGTGCCTCAAGCTTTGAATATGTTCCTTTCTTGGGCTTATAAGATACTAAAACAGGAATACCACTATCTATAAAAGAAAGTAAACTTCTCACATTAGGATTTAACACAGTTTCAAATTCATCCGTTTTGCCATTTGGATAAGTAATTGTTACAATATGTGGTTTTGTCTCAACTAAATAGTATTTGGGGAACCCTACACCAGATACTCTTTCATCCCAATTCTTGAATGGTTCACTGCTTTCACTAAGTTTTACATCCTTCATACTTAATGTCCAGCCTATTCCAAAATCACCCTTTTCTTTGTTTCTACTGTCATAAGTACGAGTAACAGTTATAGGTATTCCAGATACGGGAACTACCATATCATCAAAACTCAGACTAAAGTTCCCAACTTTTGCATTGCCATCAATTTGATAAGTGTATGTAGTATATGATATATTTCCACTATTATCAGTTGCTGAAAGTCTTATATCATACAATCCATTTCTCATCATTGTAGGATCAAGTATTCCTAAAACATCGTCATTTACTGATGATGTTCCTCTTGCAAACTCAATAAATTGGTTTTCCCCTTTTAAAGAGTATTCCAGTTTATATATCATTAGATTTTCATCATATGCAGTCCCAATAATTTCAGCAGGCATATAAAGCTTTGAATTTTCGACAGGGGCACCAAAACTCACATTTGGTGGTGTTGTATCTCCATATGCAATATAAGTAGCCGAATCCGTGTCACACCCTTCATTTCCTTCAGCATCATATGCTTTTGCAACAACTTCAAATACACCTGCATTATCTGAAACATAAGTAGCATTACCTTTCTCATCCAAGTCAATTTCTTCGCCATTTATGGTAAGTGTCCTAGATACTACTTCATTGTTGTCCGATGTAAATACAGATATCGTTACTGCCTCACCAACTTTTAAAACTTGAGGTATAACTGAAACATCCACCACAGGACGAATAAAATCCCTTACATCAGGCGTAGCCTCTTCCTTTTTTATTACAGAAACTTTATATGTTTTTTTAACCCAATTACCTGCCAAATCCGTTGCTGTTACAACCACTTCACATATTCCTGTTTCTGTTGGTGTATATTTTGCTATACCTTCTGTCATTGGTATTTCTACACCATTTATTTTTACTGCAATTGTTGCTTCTCCCTTATTATCGGTTGCTGTTGCCCTTATTTCCAACGACTCTTCTAAATATATACTTGCAGGAAGGTCCTCTACCACTAATTCCGGGGGTATTTCATCAACTTCAACTTTTTCCACTACAGAAATCTTATATGTATTTTCAACCCAATTACCTGCCAAATCCGTTGCTCTCACTACTACTTCGCATATTCCTGTTTCTGTTGGTGTATATTTGGATATACCTTCTGTTATCGGTATTTCTATACCATTTATTTTTACTGTAATCTTTGCTTCTCCCTTATTATCAGTTGCTGTTGCCTTTATCTCCAATGTCTCTCCTAAATATATACTTGCTGGGAGATCACCTACTACTAATTCCGGTGGAGTTTTATCAATTTCCACAACAGTAATAGTTTTTGTTGCTAAAGCAAAATTGCCTGCAGCATCTTCTACATACGCTTCCAATATTACTTGACCAACTTTATCGCTTCTTAAAATATATGTATTATCTTTACTAAGTACTACATCTTTTCCATTTACTTTTAACTTTACTTCTTTTACTTCAATATTATCTTCTGCGTATATTTTTATAAGCAGTTCTTCTGCTATTTCGATGGTATCCTTATCAGTGTCTATCCTTACTGTAGGATTTTCTTCATCTAGTTCTCTAACATTAACAATGGTCCTTACTACCGATGATAATTCTCCATCGGATACTGATAACATTAAAGTATACACACCGATTTCTTTAAACAGTACCTTTGGGTTAACTACTGATTCATTGCTAAACTTTACGTTTTCACTGTTATTTTCACAGCTCCACTTAAAAGTCAATTGCTCTGAATCATCGGTAGCTTTAACTTTTGGATACACCAGTGTATTCTTCAATACTAAATCAATAGTCTCAATCTCAACTTTTGGAGCTTGATTAATAAACTTATCTACTTCATAACCTTTTGAACCTATAGTTAATTCCTTCAGTACAGGGCTTAATCCGTCGCTTGATCTCTTTAATTTAGCTTCAATTTTTATATATCTTCCATTATCTATTGAGAAATTCTCTCCGTTTGTTACCCTTACAGGTTCAGTAAATATAACATTATCCTCACTTGATGATACATATACCTCTACGGTTCCATCGTTATATATTTCGCTTTTCCAGCTTATATTGCCCCAACGTGTACCGTTTCTTCCACTGTCAAATACTGTAGACCATGTTCCTTCTTGAGGTATTCCCACTCTAACAGGCGCAAAGCTTCCATTTGCTATATCTCCATATCCGGAATAGATAGCGACTTCTTTATCGCTTGTAATTCTCCACAATCCTGAGCCTTGATTTATATTGATATATTCTCTCTTATTGACAGTATATTCTTTTGCAAATTCCCCTGTTTGAACATTATACAAATTCACTTTTGTGTTGTCATTATATCCAATAACATACACGTAGCCGAGGTTTGTTGATGCTGTGATAAAATCCGTTCCCAAACCTGTTCCCTTACTGTCGGCTACATATGTTGCATCCCAACGATTTCTTCCATCTTGCCATGAATGTAAAGACACTGTAATTGGTTTACTGCTACTTATTTTCAAATATTTACCATGTTTTGCTGAGACTACCTCAACATGTGCAGTTCCTTTTTCAATTGTTCCAGACCAAATTAAATCTTCTGTCTCGGAATCAATAATTTCAACAAAAGCATCGTATGAAAATGACATTAGATTTAAATCGTACTCCAATTCATGAGGCCTACAATAAGTATAGAATTCTGTTCCACTCCAGTTCCCGTCTGAAGATGGCACATAATATGTTTCATCATAGCATGTTAGGGCTGATACAGGTTTACTTGCACTCACCTGAATATATATACTTCCAAGACCACTGATGGACTTACCTTTTCCTTTTTGTAGTGTTCCGCTCCAAATTACTTGTTTTGTATCGCTATTTCTCACTGTTACTTCTGTATCATCTTCATAGGCTAATATGACAAAATCACCGCCGCCAGCTGCTGCAACACATGTAAAGAACTCAGTACTTAAGCCTCTTCCATTCTGATCCATTGCATAAAATCCGATATTAGGATAGGAAAATGGATCTCCAGTCAACACTGCAAAAGGTTTTGTTCCCCGTACTTCAAATAAACCATCCTCGACTTTATTAGCTATACGTTCTCCGTAATTCACTACACCTTGCCAAATTATATCTCCTTTTGAATTCAAAATCATTAATTCTGTATTATCATAATAGCCGAAAATTATTATGTCTTGTATTGTATATACCATTGATGTATATACGTAATTGTCTACTACATAATCGTCTTTTTCTCTCAAAGTAAGCTGTCCGTTAACTTCATCATATGTAAGATCTTTCATTACTCCTTCATCAAAATCTACTTTTTCTTTATATTTTTTCCCGACTGTTACCACACCAACAGCTGTATGGTATTCCTTCTGCAGACTATTGTTTGATGTATCCCATGCTGCAACAACTATTTTTATTTGCTGAACCTTGGCATCTTTTATAATATATCTCCCATGCTCATCTAAGGTAATGTCCTTTCCATTTAATTGCACATTCAATTTTGACACTTCAACATTGTCAGTAGCTGTAACAGTAATGACAACATCATCACCTTCATAATACTCTTCTTTATCAAAGGAAACATCAATTTCCGGGTTTTTAGTGTCAACAACTGTTATTTTCTTTAAAATAGACTGGGTTCTTCCATCATTATCGTAAGCTTTAATATCGAAAACATGTTCTCCCAGTACTGTTGCACTATATTCATATTTATTGTTTTCATCTAAGGATATAGAGACATTATCCAAAGTTACATCCAGCTTAAACACATCTTCTGTTACCGATACGGAAAGAGTAGCTTTATCGCCATACTCAACGGTTTCTTGCAGGGTCGCTGTTACAAGTTCATTGTTCGGAACATAGTCCTCATCATAAACAGCCAGAAATCCCATATTATTATAATTAAATATAATATGTGCTCCCTTTTTATATTGAGGTCCTGAAAGTTTTTCAATAGTCTGTCCATTGTAAAAATAGAGTTTTTGTACACCTTCCAAAAGTTCGTGAGTTCCACTTATATCCAAAACATCATGAACTCCGTTATAGTACTCCTGATAATTCAATCCAAATCTATTTAGGAAAGTATTCCAACCTTTGAATTCATTACTGTTGCCCGTTGCACCGCTTAAATATACGTTGCCCCCTTCAAGAACATACTGTATAAGCAGATCATTGTCAGGGATCTGGGGTGCGGCAAGAAACACAACATCATACTCTTTCAGTACATCAAGAGTAAGCTCAATATCTGTTCTTTTCTCTATTGTATGGCCCATTGCCTTAACCTGATTTATAAAGGAGTTTTCATACGCCTTATCAGATGTATACGCAAGGAATTTTCCACTACCTTCTTTAATAAAATAATTAATAATATTCTCTGCAAATTTTCTTCCATCACCTTTAACATAACCAGTATCACTTATTGCCCATTCATCACAATTAACTACTATCTTACTTGTTGCTTTTGTAAAAACCGGTTCTGTAACATTAACAGTAATCTTCGCTTCTGATGATAATTCCCCATCTGATACTGTCAATGATAAAGTATAAACACCCACTTCTTTAAACGTTACCTTTGGATTAAACACAGATTCATCTTTAAAACTTACGTTTTCACTGTTATTCTCACAACTCCATTTAAAAGTTAATTGCTCTGAATCATCGATAGCTTTAACTTTCGGATGCACCAATGCATTTTTCAATACCGAATCAATATCCTCAACCTCAACCTTTGGGGCTTGATTAATAAACTTATCAACTTCATAACCTTTTGAACCTATAGTTAATTCCTTCAGTACAGGACTTAATCCATCGCTTGATCTCTTTAATCTGGCTTCAATTTTTATATATCTGCCACTATCTATCGAGAATTTCTCTCCGTTAGTTACCCTTACAGGTTCAGTAAATATAACATTATTTTCACTTGAAGATACATATACATCTACGGTTCCATCGTTATATATTTCGCTTTTCCAGCTTATATTCCCCCAACGTGTACCGTTTCTTCCACTATCAAATACTGTGGACCATGTTCCTTCCTGAGGAATTCCTACTCTAACAGGCGCAAAGCTTCCATTTGCTATATTTCCATATCCGGAATAGATAGCGACTTCTTTATCGCTTGTAATTCTCCATAGGCCGGAGCCCGGATTTACATTGATATATTCTCTCTTATTAACAGTATATTCTTTTACAAATTCCCCTGTTTGAGCATTGTATAAATTTACTTTTGTGTTGTTATTATATCCAATAACACAAACATAGCCGTAATCTTGGGAACTTGATATAAATTCAGTACCAATACCGGTACCTGAACTATCAACTACATAAGTAGCCTCATAGTGGCTTGTCTTGTGAGTCTCCCAGGTTTGCAAACATACTGCAACCGGTTTGTCACTTGTAACATATATATATTTATTATGTACTTCTGAAGATAAGATTACATGCCCTGTTCCCTTTTTCACAGTTCCAGACCAAATTAATTCTCCGGTATCTGAATCCTTAATTTCGACAGAAGCATCGCCTGAATAGGACATTATAGTCAAATCGTATGGCCAGTAATGTGCACCACAGTATGTATAGAATTCTGTTCCAATCCAATTTCCATCTGATGATGGTGCATAATATGCTTCGTCATAGCATGTGAGAGCTGATACAGGTTTAGTCGCATTAACCTGTATATACATACCACCAAGACCACTTATAGACTTACTTTTTCCTTTTTGGAGCGTTCCGCTCCAAATTGTTTGCTTTGTATCGCTATTTTTAGCAGTTACTTCTGTATCATCTTCATAAGCAAATATAATAAATTGGTTATTGCTACCATTTGCTGCAACACATGTAAAGATCTCATTGCTTAAGCCTTTACCATGTTGATCCCTTGCATAAAAGCCGATATTCGGATAGTTAAACGGGTCTCCAGTCAACACTGCAAAAGGTTTTGTTCCCCGTACTTCAAATGAACCATCATTAACATATTTAACTATATGCTCTCCGTAATTCACTACACCTTGCCAAAGTATATCCCCTTTCGAATTCAAAATCATACATTCTGTATTATTGTAATATCCAAAAATAAATATGCTATCTATGGTAAATACCATTGATGTATATACGTAATTGTCTACTACATAATCGTCTTTTTCTTTCAAAATAATCTGTCCGTTAACTTCATCGTATGTAAGATCTTTCATTACTCCTTCATCAAAATCTGCTTTATCTTTGTATTTCCTTCCAACCGTTATCATATTTACAGACGTACGGTATTCCTTTTGACTGCTATTATTTGATGTATCCCATGCTGTAACAACTATTTCTATTTCTTGAATCTCAGCATCTTCAATAATATACCTTCCATGCTGATCTAATGAAATGTCTTTTCCATTTAGTTGCACACTTAACTTTGATATTTCAACATTATCAGTAGCTTTAACAGTTATGACAACGTCATCACCTTCAAAATACTTTTCTTTCTCAAAGGAAACATCAATTTCCGGTTTTTTAGTGTCAACCACCGTTATTTTCTTTGAAATAGACTGGGATTTTCCAGCATTATCACTGGCTTTAATATCAAAAACATGTTTCCCTAGTACTGTCGCATTAAATTCATATTTATAATTTTCATCCAAAACTATTGGTATATCATCTAAAGTTACATCTAGCTTATATACCTCTTCTGTTACCGATACTGAAAGAATAGCTTTATCACCATACTCAACGGTTTCTTGCAGGGTTGCTGTAACAAGCATAGGATTAGAATCTGTTGGCGTTGATGTTGGTGTTACAACATTTGTTGGCATTGATGTTATGTTAGGTGTTGGTGTTGATAGGGGCTTATCTTTAACAGTACTACCACCTTTATCTTTACTGTTATTAGGTGTCGGTGTTACTGTTGGCATTATCGTTGCTGTTACTGTCGGACTTGCACTTACAGCTGGTACCTGAGGGATTTCTTCCACAGGTTCAACATACAGCAATACCACATCAAGTATTCTAACAGCCTCTGCACGGGTTATTAAATTAAAGGGTTTGAAGGTTTTATCGGGATAACCTTTCACAATATCGTGAGATGCAAGGTTCTTTATGCTTTTAGAAGAGTATTCAGGGAATATGTCCTCATCTGCAAATTTAACTTCAGTTGATCCTTCAAAGAAATTTACGTCAAAAAGTTTTGTCACCAATACTGCAGCATCTTGTCTGCTCATGTTATTCATTGGCTTGAATGTTCCGTCTTCATAGCCTGTTACAAGCTTTTCTGCAGCTGCATAACTTACTACATTATAAAACCAATCATCTTTATTAACATCGCTAAAACTAATATCTTCTACTTTTTCTTGCTTTTTAAATATATTTACAACCATAGCTGTAAACTCTGCTCTGGTTATATACTTGTCCGGATAAAACTTTCCATCGTCATATCCTTTTACCCAATTCTTGCTTAAAAACTTTTCAATAAAATTTCTACACCAATGGCCTTCAATATCTGCAAAAGCTGATTTCTTCTGATTTTGACTTATGCCAGCCTCAAACCCTGTAGATGCATAGGAAAAAGAGGACATCAACATAACAATAATTAATACATAGGATATAAACTTCATTTTCGCTCTCATTATTACTTAATCCCTCCTGAAATTATATTGGTGTCTGCTTCTTGTAGATAAGTACAAAAGATTAAAAAACTTTTAAATAAATATAACAGCCAGCATCTTTCCATGCTTCAATCCCACCCTTCAATAAATATACTTTGTTAATTCCTAATTCTATAAAAATATTTGAAGCAATTTGACTTCTCTGCCCAGATCTACAGTAAAGCAAATACTTCTTTGATTTATCTAATTTACTTACTTGATTTCTCATATCTTCTGTATTCAAATCTATATTAAGCGCATTAGGTAAATGTTCTTCATTGTATTCTGTACTTGTACGAACATCTATGATAACAACATCATCATCTTTAATCATTTCAATAGTTTCCTGTACCGTGACATTCTTCGCCTGAACAGATTCCTGCTCAATTATTGGAGGTACTGTTGCCTGTGAAGAAAACTTATACTCTACCTCGAACCAATTATTAGTCTCATTTATCTCACGCACCATCCCCGTCCCTGTTCCATTATCATCAACAACAACCATTATCGTGTGCTTTTCTGAAAGATTTATATTGATTGAAAATTCGACATCCGTATATTCTCCAGGGTATAACTGTTTATTAATATCTACTGTACCCAAAAGCTCTTTTTTTGTTGACTCAACATCATAAAAAGCTACTTGTACATGCTTAGGTGTTTCCATAGCTCCGCAATTACCGATCCTAACCTTTATAACAGTTTTTTCAGACTGCTCAACTATTTCAAGATATGAAACGGATAAATCAACACAAGCATTGGAATTGAGTGACTGATTGCATCGAAAGTTGTTATAGATTGTCCAGTTGGCATCCGGAATTTTAGGAATAGTGCCATCGTCATTTACATTAGTAATACTATAGGCATGTTGATTCCATATTTTCCTTGTATTAACCCATGTATCATTTGCATCTCCAATAACGTATATTCCTCTGATGATACCATTTGCATAAGCCACAATTTCAGCATTTCCGTCACTATCTACATCTGCAATAACAGGATATTCAAAAGATGTTAATGAAGTCATAGGTATTTCATATAATACATCACCATTCATACCATTATAAATTCTCAGATTATACTCATCCCTATAAACAACTTCGTAAGAACCATCGCCCTCAAAGTCAAATACTGATGATCCTGTATAATTTGAACTGTAATCACTTATAGGTACAGCCCATAAAATATCCCCTTCTCCCGTAAACACAGCGTACCTAGCCTGACCAGCCACACCTATTTCAACCTTTCCATCCTGATTAAAATCAGCAACAGTAGGCGGTCCTCCCTTTCCACCTCCTGGTATACTTACAGGTCCCATTTTTATATCTCCATTATGTTCTAATATCCATACATTCCCACGACTAACCAATACAATTTCCGGGTATTCATCCTCATCAAAGTTACCTACTGCATTAAATCCATCAGGCACCGATTCATTTTTCCATAGTATCTCACCCTTGTTATCATATACTGTATTTCCGCATAAAACCTCAAGGGAGTTATCCATATCTATATCCACTGCAAAAGATATAGCTCCAACACCATAGGGATCTGCACTTCCTCCTTTGCCTGTCCATTTTATCTTCCCATTGTTATCTATTACTTGCCTTCCAATAATTATTTCAGCCTCTCCATCTGCATCAATATCCGCAATTGCCGGTATACCAGCGTTTAATATATTTAAAGCTTCACTTTTCCATTTAAGTGTTCCGTCATTTTCAAAGGCAAGAATTCGAGTTAATGTAGTATCCCCTGCAATTATCTCTGGCTTTCCGTCATTATCTATATCTCCTGCTGCCAAACTAAATATAGCATTGATCAAGCAATTAGAATCTGTAACAGTGAAAAGTTCTTCCCCTGTATCACCACGTAAAGCTCTTAATGCGCCATATGTACTAACACCACCATTATATGGACCATATGAACCAAACACAATCTCCGGTATACCATCATCGTCAAGGTCTATCACTAAAGGTGTTGTTATAACATTGGTATAGTTAGGTATGACAGAAGAGCTATCCCATTTCCACTCAATAACAGGATTAAAACTTCCTACAGGAGGATAATAATTACACCCCTCCTTACTATGTATTATATTGTTTTCCTCATTTGTCTCGATAACTTTATTTGAGCTATCAACATAAAAATATATCAGGTTGTCTCTAAATAGAACCTTGCCAAAAATCTCTCCATGCACTTGTACAGTTCTACCTTTCGGAATGGAAGATACTGTTGTCTTGCCTAAGATAGTATCATATTCATCATAGAGATTATTTAGATTTGTATCTTCAAAGAAAAGCACTTCTATATTCCCTGCAAAATCCATATGTCCGTCATTATACACTTCTACACATACGCTTCCACTTATCTCAAGACTTAGAGGATCTGTATATATACTAGTTGTATTTATAGATTTAGCAACAAAATCCCCTATAAAAACTGGCGAAGGTGTTGGTGTTGGTGTTAATGTTGGTGTTAATGTTGGTGTTACAATTGGAGTTGATGTTGGTGTTGAAGTAAGTGTCGGTACTGTAGTTGGAATTGATGTCGGTGTTGCAGTGAATGTCGGTGATACAGTTAAAATTGATGTTGGTGTTGATATTGGCTTATCTTTAACATTACTGCCACCTTTATCTCTACTATTATTAGCTATAGGTGTAGCAGTCGTTGTTACCGTTACTGTTGGACTTGCACTTACAGGTGGTATTTGAGGGATTTCTTCCACAGGTTCAACATACAACAATACCACATCAAGCATTCTAACAGCCTCTGCACGGGTTATTAAGTTAAAGGGTCTGAAGGTTTTATCGGGATAACCTTTCACAATATCGTGAGATGCAAGGTTTTTTATGCTTTTAGAAGAGTATTCTGGGAATATATCCTCATCTGCGAATCTAACTTCGGTTGCTCCATCAAAGAAATTTACGTCAAAAAGTTTTGTCACCAATACTGCAGCGTCTTGTCTGCTCATGTTATTCATTGGCTTGAATGTTCCGTCTTCATAGCCGTTTACAAGCTTCTCGGAAGCAGCATAACTTACTGCATTGTAAAACCAATCATGTTCCTTTACATCTGTTAAATTGCAATTCTCTGTACTATTTACTTTCCTAAAAATATTTACAACCATAGCAGTAAATTCTGCCCTGGTTACAAACCTATCTGGACGAAATAATCCATCATCATAGCCTGCAACCCAGTTCCTGTTTAAAAACTTCTCAATGTATTCTCTGCACCAGTGTCCTTCTATATCTGAAAACGTTTGTGAATAAATTCCATTTAACTTAGAACTCTGATTGTTATCTGTTTGGATATTTACCCCGGTGGCTTCGGTAGATATTCCTCCCATAAGCATACAAATAATCAGTACATAGCAAAATAGACCTGTTTTTAGTTTCATTTTTACTCCCCAAAGTAAATATTAATAATTTTGATAGTATATTTCTGCTAGTAGTTAAATTAATTAATATTTTTCATCAATTTACAAATTATTTATATATTTACACTGCATTCATACACCGTCGATTATAATACATTAACCAGAATTTTTCAATAGAGAATGTTTAAATTTTTGTGTATAAGAGAATCAAAAGCCTCCTTCTTGGCAAGAATTATAGAAACAATATCCAAGGAGGAGATTTTTTATGTCAACATTATCGAAAGAACAGGTAAAGGAATTAATTAGGGGAAATAATTTTCAAAGCGTTTCAGATGTGAGTGCATACTTAAAAGATATTTTTAAGGATATTATTCAAGAACTTCTTGAAGCAGAACTTGAAGCTAAATTAGGGTATGCAAAAGATGATGTGGAAAGCAAAAATACAGATAATAGCCGAAACGGGTATTCGCCAAAGACTATAAAAAGTGAATTTGGAGAAGTTGATATCCAGGTACCGAGGGATCGTAAAGGAGAGTTTCGTCCCCAAATTATACCTAAGTACCAGCGAAATGTTTCCGGAATAGAAGAAAAAGTTATAGCTTTATATGCAAAAGGAATGTCTACACGGGACATTAGTCAACAGATTGAAGAACTTTACGGCTTTAGTTTGTCTCCCGAAATGGTTAGTAAGATTACAGACAGGATAGCGCCGGAGATCAAGGAGTGGCAGCAAAGACCGCTAGAGCCCATATATACATTCATTTTTATGGATGCAATTTTATCGAAAGCTTTTCATAAAATTGCTTATCGAAAGAATAATTTTATCGAAAGCCTAACCCTAAACCATTTTGCTTATGAATGATTTAGGGTTTTTGGCTTTCGATAATTATTTATGCTTTTGAAAAGTTCTTAGAAAATCAATCATATTTTCTTTTTGTGATTTAGTATAACAGTTGTCGTCTATTACTAAAGATAATGAAGCCTTTTCGATCGATTTTCTAGTAGTTTCTGGATCATTCCTAAGGTAACGTTCAGTTGTTGCAATAGAAACGTGTCCTAGAAAATCTCGGATGTAATAAATGTTTACACCAGACTGCACCAAATGGGTGGCTTTCGAGCGGCGGATCACATGAGGTGATATTTTCCCACCTGGAATGTATATCATAGGGAGTTCAGCTGATTTGGCATATTTCTTTAAAATATATGTAATTCCCATACGTGTAAGTGCATTACCACTTGAGTTTGTGAAGAGAACATAATCTGGTTTTTGAGACAATCCATTGTCTTTTATGTAACTTCGAAGTGCTTCAGCGGTTACTTTTGTTATGGGAACAATTCGTTGTTTATTCCCTTTTCCTGTAACCTTTATCGTAGGTGCACTGTTCAAGAAAACATCTCCAACCCTCAACGCAAGAAGTTCTTCAGCACGTAAAGCTGCATCATATAGTGTCATAAGTATCGATAAATCTCTACGCCCGGACATGCTGTTAGTATTAGGTTGTGCAAGCAACTGTTTCATTTCATCTTTAGTAAGATATGACGGTGGTTTCACTAAAGTTTTCTTCATTGATACACTTAGAACATCTCTGCATATAGGTACATACTCTGGACATTCAAGTTCAATATACCGGAATAAAGAATGTATCGCTGAAAGCCGAAGATTCCTTGTTTGTGCAGTATTGTTCTTTGTATCTTCTAGCCAAACACAGAACTCCTCTATCAGATGGCGGTTTATGTCCTTGAAATCTAATTTTGCAGGACGAATTCCCAGTTTTATATTGCAGAAAGCATAAAATTCGAGATACGATCGACTGTATGCTGCCCTAGTATTTTCTGAGGCACCTTTTTGAAGGGGAAGATAGTTTAAAAGATATTTTTGTACACAATCGGAAAACATAAGCGTCTTCATACCTTGTCACCATCCTCTGAACGCCCAAGAATTTCCTCACCTGCAGAAATTATCTGTTCATAGTGGAAAGATGAAAGATGAATATAGTATTCAGTGTCCTTTATCCCACTGTGTCCGACATAAGCAGATATGATAGGCAATGCTGCATATATATCCATTCCCTTATCTTTAACCATGTGATCTAAAGCATGGACAATATAGGAATGTCTAAAGTCATGCACACGTGGATACCTCCCAGTAGCAAGAACTTGAATACCTGCTCTTTCAAAAAGTTTTTTACACATATGACCAAGAGCAACTGCACTTAGGTAGCCACCTCTTGGTGACGGAAACATCCAGATATCTTGGGACTGAAACATCATCTTTTGTGTATACTCTAAAAGATAAAGCCGTAGCGACTCTGAAATAGGGACATATCTGCTTACATCATTTTTGGATTTACATATATATAAAACTCCTGTATTTAAGTCAACGTCAGAACGCTTTAACATTCGAACTTCAGATGACCGAAGGCCGCAACAATATAATATTCTTATCATAGCAGGATATATTAGTTCTGCCTTTGGTGATCTTGGCAAGTATCCGATACTATCAGCTTCTTTCAATATGGAACTTATCTGATCGCGATCAAAGACAAAAGCTTTAAATTCGAAATTTCTTTTTGGAATGGAAATAGAAGGGTATATGTATGCGGAGTAACCTTTCTGAAGCATAAAGCAAGCGAACCTGCGCAAGCGTCCTATGCGGTTCATCTGTGTTCCCGAACTCTCATTGCCTCGTCTCATGGCAATCATCTCAACCAATTCCTTTGTCAGATTAGGTACAGAATCTGTATTGCTGTCAAGCTGGTTAAGCTGGCGGCATATGTCACGCATATAGTACTGGTATGAAGTTCCTGTTTTATAGCCTGTAGCATCTAAGTGTTTAATATATTCTTTAATAAGGATAGTATATTTACCAGGTTCAAAGGAGATATCTTTATTATTGTTGTACATAATACGATACCTCCAGTCCTGCAGACCTTAGCTGCTCCAAGCTGATTTTTAGATAGTTTTGGGTAACTTCCATGCACTTGTGTCCGAGTGTTTCTGAATCAATATTTATTGGGATACCACTGTTAAGCATTCTAGTTGCAGCGCTATGTCTTAAAGAATGCATTCCATGATGCCTTCCGGCAGTATCAATATCTGCAAGTTTCACATATTTTGAAATCATAGCATACATGACTGAATTATCAGCGTAAGGGGTATAAGGTGCTTTTGACTTAAGAAAAAGAAGATCATATGTGGTTTCACGACAACGGCTGTTCATAAGATAATCAATGATAGCCCATTTAACTATCTCTGTTATGGGAAGAGAAATATACTTATCGGTTTTCTTCTGATAGAATCCAATTTTCATTTTCT
The DNA here is from genome assembly GCF_004102745.1 of Acetivibrio mesophilus. Taxonomy (GTDB): domain Bacteria; phylum Bacillota; class Clostridia; order Acetivibrionales; family Acetivibrionaceae; genus Hungateiclostridium; species Hungateiclostridium mesophilum. Next base: position 19,319 of record NZ_RLII01000036.1, read on the forward strand.
CCCAGTCAATATCTGATATTTTAAGTGCTAGTATATCTGAAATTCGAATTCCATATTGTAATGCAAGGAGCAACATAAGATAATCCTTCTTCCCCTCGATAGTATCGCGTTTTACAGAAGCAAGGATACGGGTTGACTCTTCATCTGTAAAAAATGACGGAAGCTCGCTTTCACGGGTTAAATGGATTTTGGGGACATGAAGCACGTATATTGAGTGGATTTGAGGACACGAGGCAAAGTCTTTAACTGCGCGAAGTATGTTTGCTCTGTAAGTCATATTGTATTTCATTGAATCCATAAAGCTGATGAAAACCTCATATGAGATATCCTTAAGATTCCTTATTCCATAGGATTCAACTATACGGAAAAACACTTTTAAACGAAACAGTTTTATGTTAATTGAATTAATACGTTGTCTCTTATCAACAAGCCATTTTCTATATATTTCTATAGTTTCTTGGAATGCACTGTTAACATGATGTTTAGCTTGGTAGCTATAATACTTACTAAACCTTCCTGTATCCTTGAAATCCAGAATAGATATTAAAGGTCGTGATATTCTGCGTTCTTTGCTACCTTTGGGATGTTTGTATTCACTAATGCCATATCTGTCATTAACAAAAGTATTAAGAATTTTGTCTGTAATATGAGTTGCTTTCTTGCTGATAGCATAATCCATAACTTGTCGCCAAACTCGAGTATAATTACCTGCTGTTATAGGTGAATACCTCTGTGTTGATAAATAAGACTCGGCTATCTTAATGAGAGCCTCAAAATCATGAATTGAAATGGTTACCATATTTTTTGTCTCCTTTTTTAGAGACAGTATATAATATGGTATATTTTATAGAAAGAATATTTCAAGAAAAGCTACATAATATGCGAGCTTGGAAGATAAACTTTCGATAAAATTATTCTTTCGATAAGCAATTCACTATAAAGTACGAGATGACGGGAGAATAGTAAACCGTGCAGCATATGTTGTTCTTGGTGTTACTGTTGAAGGAAGTAAAGATATTTTAGGGATTTGGATTGGTGATAACGAATCATCTAAGTTTTGGCTTGGAGTTTTAAATGACCTTAAGAACAGAGGCGTACAGGATGCTCTAATATTTTGCGTTGATGGACTAACAGGCATAAAGGAAGCAATTAATGCAGCATATCCAAAGGCCGAGGTGCAGCGTTGCATAATACATCAACTTCGAAACTCTTTTAAATATGTGTCATATAAGGATGTTAAAGCTTTTAGCAATGACTTTAAGGAAGTATACCGTGCTATTAACGAAGAAGTAGCACTAGAGAAGTTTTGTGAACTTAAGAACAAGTGGGGAAAGGAATATCCTTATGCGATAAGAAGCTGGGAAAATAACTGGGATGTGATAAGCCCATTCTACAAATTTTCAGAGGAAATAAGAAAAATAATTTATACCACCAATATCATTGAAGGACTGCATCGGCAGTTCCGTAAAGTTACAAAAACAAAAACAATGTTCCCAAGCGATAGTTCACTTGAAAAGATGTTGTATTTAGCATCGATGAATGTGACAAAAAAGTGGACTCAACGCTATAAGAATTGGGATCAAGTACTCAGCCAATTAATGATCCAGTATCCAGGTAGATTGGAAAGCTATATATAGAAGCATTCACCCCCACCGCCCTCAAGGGCTCGTCCTCATTGCCGGACGGGCTAGACCCCACAAATTGAAAAGTGGGCAGAAAAATGGACGGAATATACCATTATAAATAATTATTGCCAGATTAAATCAAGTTTATGTATAAAACTTAGCAAAACTGGCAATAATATATAACACAAAGGTGGTTCGGAGTTATTTTCTGTAAACCTTAAAAACTTGAAATTACTTGCCTAGAAGGATTGCATAAAACTCCATACACGGAATTATTTATACTCCCAGTAGTTTTGCAACACCCTCTTTTAAATGGTTCTGAACTGTAATTTTTAGTATTCAAAGTTAGATTTTTGTTCTACTAGCCGTACCAATTTTTATAGGGGTAAAGTTGCCGCTTTCGAAACATGCCCACAAGTTTAATTTCTCTTTCTTATTCTAATCTGCGGTTCAATAATTGGTTTAGTCTTATCAAATAGAACTTCCGAAAAATCAAATTTAGGTACAATATTTTCTTCTTTATTTTTATACACTAAAGCACGTTTCCCATCCCATACAAAAGCATTTTCGCCTAAATGTTTCTTTATTTTTTCTCGAATATCATTTGGTATAGGCTCGAATATGTTATCTGTAGTTTGTATGGCTATTACTTTATCTCCTATAGATTCTACATTGTGTGCAGGGACAGATAAAAGTTTCTCTCTTCCAAATAAATTAATATATGGTTTTCCGAAAAAATTCATCCATTGCAATTCAGGATGTCTAATTGTCAATTCTACTGGCTCAAAAGCACCAGCAAAACTTTCATTTACTATTTTTCCATGTACTGGTTCAATTAAATCTATCAGTTCTTTGCACAAATTAATAAATTTGTCCAAATTATCCTTATATTTAACATATTCAATATTTACAGAACAACTAAATGTATTGAAATTGATAACATTATCTTTTTTCCAGTTTACCATATAACTTGCTTTACTTCTCCCTGTTGCTTTCATTAAGAGAAGCCCTTCTGCGTACTCATCTTTCGAACACTCTTGATTAATTGTATCATTCATCCATACATCAATAACCTCGCTTACATTATTGGGATTATATTTTCTTTTTAAAGGTTGATAAATGTCAAACTTTTGTGGTATAAAATCTTTACCATATTCGTTAATCTTATATATTACCTTAGTTGCAAACCCTCTGTCTTGAAAATTTTTCAAACTCATAAGATTAAAGCCTATTGAGGGATAAGTATAATCCATTTATTTCACTCCTACCTGAATTATTTTAACATTGTTCTGTGCTGCATATGCCATTAATTCTCTTGGGATTGGTGTATTGCCTAAAGGAGTATAGTAAATTACCGTTTTTGAAGTCGTTTGTTGTGCTGCAACCTGAACAAATCCTTTAGCTTGGTCATCAAAAACAATAGCACCAGATTTTGCATCTCCAATTGCTGACAATTCACCATTTGTATTGTATATTGAATAATCTGGTTTTACACTTTTTTGTCCAAGATTTTTAACAGGGAAAGTCTCTTGTGTTTCTAATAATCCCTTTTCAGTAACTCCTTTTAACTTAGTTCCTTCAACATATGTATCAAACGAATTTCCAACTTCATTATTGATAACAACTTGTGATTTTCCCCCCTTACCAACTCCCGCATTTACATCAACGCTCTGTTTTGCTTTGAAATTCTCTATTGCATTATTGTATTCTATCTGTGTTTGTGTTTTGGGCACTCCTCCTGTATTCTTAACCAAATTATTGGGATAATTTATGTCGACATCTATTCCACCAGCTACTGCTAATTTAGGGCTAAATACGTTGTCTATTTGCCTACTTATGTTGTCTACTTGATTCTTTATACTGTCTCCTACCGATGAAACAAAATCTCCAACCTTTTGCTTTACTTTTTTTCCAGCATCTAATAACTTTTTACCAACCTTAATATCGGATAAAGCTGATCCTACTCCGCCGGATATAGCATCCGCTACTCCTGATATTGCAACCTCATTCCAGTCAACATCATTATTTACTATCTTCTGGGCTGTCGCATTGGCGGCTGCTCCAACTACACCTTCTACAACTGCTGTTTGAACAGCTTTCTTTAATATTTGCTTACCTGTAGTTTTTACCGCTCCTTTTCCAGCTGCTGCAGCAAGAGATACTCCTCCAGTTACTGATGCTATAGCTCCTGATATTGCTCCTTCCAGAGCACTTACTCCAACTGATTTCCAATTAATATCCTTGAAACTCTTACGTTCAAAAATCATTTGTGTGCCTACATCTATTGCTGCACTTACAACTGCACCCAGTAATGCCGCACCTACTACGTGCCAGAAATGCCCTGAAGGATCATCATACATTATTGGGTTGTTCCTACAGTACACATACAGATTCAAGCTAAGCGGGTCATTTGGGTCACCTTTGTATGTATCCTCTTGCAAAAATCTTGCAATCTTCGGATCATACATCCTTGCATTCAGGTAATACAGCCCTGTTTCCTCATCATACTGATAACCGGCATACCTTATGTTGTTGTTGATCGGTGTTGTTGTCAGATTTCCATTGGCATCATAGTACTTTTCCTCTTCTATATTACCAAATGCGTCATAGTAGTATGT
>NZ_RLII01000037.1 GCF_004102745.1 Acetivibrio mesophilus
AGTCTTCATCTTTCTCGCTTTGGACGCAGCCTTATTGTCTGCATCTATCAATCGATCTCTTGCCATTATGAGGTCTTTTGACATTGTGTCGAATCCGTCGGCTATCTTTTTTGCCGATGCTTGAGCCGTCGATGCCTTACCATCTATTCCTTCTCTGCTTCTAAGCTCCCAGTCAATGGATCTTGCTATTCTTTTTACATCCTGTGCTATATCCTCAAACTTGTCGGATAATTGTTTTATGTTGCTAGCTATCCTTGTCATCTCTTCAGGCGTTATTTTTATCTGCATATCTAATTTCAGCCCCCTACTTACAAAACTAATTTAATATTAATTATGAAGATTATACCATTAGTTGCTTAAAAATTCAATTAAAAAAAGAGTTATGACTCAAGTCACAACCCTTTAGACTCAAAAATAGAATTTAGTTGAAAAACTCATCGTACAGCGCCTTAACCGCCGTAACACTATCCACAGCCTTTATACCAAACATCATGCTTACTTCCGATGAACCTTGGTTTATCATTTCTATGTTTACATTGGCTTTTGCCAAAGCAGTTAGAGCCCTTGCCGCAATCCCTACTGTGCTCATCATACCTTCACCAACAATCATGACTAGGGCACGGTCATATTCTATCTTTATATCATCAACCTTCAATTCATCCTTTATCCTTTTCACAACACGTTCTTCCTTAACTTTGTCAAGCTGCTTTTGTTCAATGACAATGGACATGTTGTCAATTCCGGAAGGAATATGCTCATAGGAAAGTCCCTCATCTTCCAAAATACTAAGCACTTTTCTACCAAAGCCAATTTCTCTGTTCATCATATATTTGCTTATATAAATGCTGCAAAAACCAGTACCGCTTGCTATTCCTATAACAGGTCCATTGTCTAGTTTTCTTGTCGGAGCAATAGTAGTTCCCGGTGCAGTTGGGTTATTGGTGTTTTTTATACATACAGGAATCTCCATTCTATAAACCGGCTCAAGGGTCTCCTCATGAAGCACTGAAAAACCGGAATAAGAAAGCTCTCTCATTTCTCTGTATGTAAAGGTTGAAATCGGTTTTGGATTATCAATGATGTTCGGATTCGCAGCAAAAACCGAGTCAACATCCGTAAAGTTCTCATACACATCAGCCTTTAATGCCGCTGCAAGTATTGCCCCTGTTATGTCCGAACCTCCCCTCGGGAATGTTACAACGTCTCCATTCTTTGAATATCCGAAAAAGCCCGGGAAAATCATTAATTTATTTCTTTCCCGCAAAAGTTTTAAATTCTCGTAAGACTCCGGCAATACCCTTGCATTTCCGTATTCTTCGCTGAGCAAAAGTCCCGCATCTCGGGGATTTACATACTCAGCATCAATTCCTCTACTTATAAGATAAGAAGCAACCACTTTAGCATTATTGTCCTCTCCAGCCGCTTTCATAGTATCCATAAACTTCTCCCTATCGCCCTTACTGCACTCAAGACGTCTCTTGAGGTCATCGGCAATTACTTCTGTAACATCAGAAGAAAGTTCAAGACCTTTTACAATATCGTCAAATCTATTAATAACAGCGTCAAGCTCAGCATCCGCTTTTCCATCTTTGTAATACTTCTCTGCTAAGGCAATCAAGAGATCTGTAACCTTTATATCTTCCTTACTGCGCTTGCCCGGCGCAGAAACAACAATCAGACGTCTATCCTTATCACTTAAAATAATATCACATACTTTTCTTATTTGATTTGCATCGGCCAATGACGAACCACCAAATTTAGCAACTTTCATAATTAAAACCTCCAATTCACATTTATGCAATAACTGCAACAGTATAGTCCAAATCTCCATGTCCTGCATTTATTGCGGACTTTTTACACAAAATAATTATTCCTACTATTATTATAATTATCTAACTTTATTTATGTTAATATGCACCTGTAAATAATATTAATCCAAGACTCTTATGGTATTCGCCACCTGCTTTACAGCTTTATTCTCTCTAAGCAACTCAAGAGAATTGAGATGTTCTTTTTCCAATCCATCGGCAGTAACAAATGCCACTTCGCTCTCTACACTTACGTTGCACGCTTTTATCCACTCAACGTTTCCAAAAGTATTTTCCACCGCTTTTCTGGCTTCAGACTCATCTTCCACCTTAAGTCTTACAAAATACCTTGTCCTAGTGTCTCCCAGATCAATAACGTTGCCGCCGTCTTTTACAACCCAGTCATAACTACCGCAAGTACCCCAGTGCTTCACAATTTCAATCACATCTGCCACAACCGCACTTGCTGTAGGAAGCTTTCCTGCTCCCGGACCATAAAACATTGCTTCTCCAATCGCATCGCCCTTTACAACAATTGCATTAAATACATCCTCGACACTGTAAAGGGGATTGCTATTATTTACTATCGCAGGACTTACTCTTGCCATAATGCCGTCTCCAATCTTCTCACTGATGGCGATAAGTTTAATGGTTGAATCCATGCTTTCGGCATATTTCATATCAGTAAGGCTTATTTTTGTTATACCTTCCGTATGTATTTTTTTGTAATCAACAAATTCATTGTATGCAATGGATGAGAGTATGGCAATCTTCCTGCAGGCATCATGCCCTTCAATATCTGCAGTAGGATCTGCTTCTGCATATCCTTTCATCTGTGCTTCTTTTAAAGCCTCATCAAAATCTTTCCCCTGTTTTTTCATCTGAGTTAATATATAGTTTGTTGTCCCATTGAGTATTCCAATTATACTGTACATTTCATTTGCAGCAAGACAACGGTTTAGAGGCCTGATAATGGGAATTCCCCCTCCTACACTTGCTTCAAACAGGTAGTTTACCCCATTCTCCTTTGCAAGCTTTAAAAGCTCGGGGCCATGGGTTGCAACCAACTCCTTGTTCGAGGTTACAACACTTTTTCCTCTGCTTAAAGCCTCCTTTGTAAATTTATACGCAGCACCTATCCCGCCGATAGTCTCAACTACTATGCCTATTGACGGGTCATCGAAAACTTCATCTGCGTTCTTTGTGAACAAATCCCTTTCAGGGCTGTCCGAAAAATCTCTTATATCTAGTATCTTTTTTACACAAATCTCTTGACCTGCTTTTTTGGATATACTGACGCTGTTCTTTTTGATAATCTCAACAACTCCTGAGCCGACTACTCCATATCCCAACACTGCTATATTAATCATAAAAAAACCTCCTCTATTCTCTTGCAAGAATTTCCTGTCTTTTAACACCCTCAATATTGCTTATATCATCCAGTAAGTCTTTTATATCCCTTATCATCTGTCCCGTCTCGATTGTAATAGTAACGTCTGCCAAACCGTTTATAGGTATGTTTTGATTAATAGTTATAATGTTTGCCTTAGAATCGGCAATCCTATTTATAATACTAGACAGGATTCCGGCATAATCTTCCACAGTAAAAAAAAGAGTTATAACCTTTCCCCGCGAAGTCTCATAAAAAGGAAATATATGATCCTTGTACTTATAATAGGCACTTCTGCTGATACCGACTTTACGGACTGCCTCATTTACATTTTTGATTGTTCCGCTCGACAATATCTTTTTCGCTTCAACAACCTTTAGAAAAACCTCCGGTAGAACTGAAGCATCCACCAAATAATATTTCGATGTGTTCTTCATACTCCCTCCGTGTCCTTGTGATATGAACAAGTGTATTTCTATTGTGTAATAGTATCATAATCGAAAAATAATTTCAAGAGCTTTGTTAAAAATTTAATAAACAAAAAAATACCCCATAATTAGGGTATTTTCCCACTTTTAATGTTCTCCGACTTTTATGTATGCTTTGTACATTAAACCTTATTCACATAACACTTAATATTGCACTATTTTGGGCCAAAAGTATACTCTATCTCCTTTTGCATGGTTTCGTAATCATCCAGCAGTACCAAAAATTTTTCAACCACCTCAGAATCAAATTGAGTTCCGGAATTGGCTATAATCTGATTTTTTGCTTCTGACAGATTCAGCTTGGATCTGTACTGTCTGTCGGAGGTCATGGCATCAAAGGCATCTGCTACGGATACGATTCTTGCAAGAAAAGGTATTTCATCTCCCTTAAGTCCAAAGGGGTAACCGCGTCCGTCTATCCTTTCGTGATGGTATTTCACCAGAGGAACAATATCCTTAAACATGGAAACTGCCGATAATATGTTAGCACCTTTTAAAGGATGCTTTTTAATCTCCGAGTATTCGCCATCATTCAGCTTATCAGTCTTAAACAGAATGTCATCGGCAATCCCTATCTTCCCTATATCGTGGAAAATGCCTGCTGTTTTAAGCTTTTCCAATGATTCTTCATCCAAATTGAAGCTTTTGCCTATCTTAACAGCATAATATGCTACTCTGTCAGAATGTCCCCTCGTATACACATCTTTTGCATCAACCGCAAGACGCAAAACCTGTATTGCATCCATGTATCTTTGTTTAAGCTCGTTGTATGTTCTGTCCAACTCGTCGTTTTTCATGCTTACAACAGAATGAAGGTATACGTTATTTATTGATGTAGCCGCCTGCGCTACATATATCTTAAGAAGTTCCATTTCAACGGGAACCTGATTAGTCTCAAGATAAACAACCCCAAGGGTCTGGATAGTGTCGCTCATAATAGGAAGGATAATTCCTTTTTCAAGATTAACAACCTGTTTCGAAGCTCTGGTACGTCCCATTTCCTCCAAGAAGGATGGTTCAAGCATCTCAATAAACTTATCTAGACTTACATCATACGTACCCATTCCTTTAAAAAGGCTTTCATTTTTGTTGTTCCAAATAAAGTTATCGATGATAATAAATGCATTTTTACACTTGGCAAATGACATTATATGAGTGAGAACTTCCTCAAGCAATTCATTTATTGACTTAAGCCGATATATATCCGGTGCAGTATCAAGAATTTTATTCAACCCGTCTTTAAAAGTCTTGATAGTTCTTTTCTGATTGATTGATTTGACTGCAGATTCTATTAGAAGTATCAACTGGTCAAAATTATCAGCTTTTTCACAATATCCCTGTATATCAAGGGATTTTATTGCCTTAAGCGGAGGAGCTGCATCCTTATAACCGGTTAGAAGCAGTATATATATGTCCTTATTGAATTTTCTTATCTCTTCTACCACTTTGTCCCCGAGTATGGGCTGCATCAAAAAATCCAGTATCATAAGGTCAAAATCTTCTTCTTTGACCCTCTCAATTGCTTCAAGAGGATTGTTTACTCCCGCATACTGATATCCCAAACGCTTTATGATTACCGATAAAGAATCCAATATACCTTTTTCATCATCAACCACAATTATCTTAATGTCCGAGGACGTTTCAATCCTGGTTTTTCTCACACCATACCCTCCCTTAAAGCTCAAATCCACGATGCAAAACTTTTATCATAAAATCAAACTAAATACGTTAAATTCAGAATGATTATAACACCTCGGTTCAAAGAAAATTTTCCGGTTGTAGTAAAATTTCCTTACCTCAGCGGTTTTTCAACGAAGCCCAAGATAGCCCTCCGCCTGAAAGACAAATCTATAATCATCACTTATAGAAGTGAGGGACCTTTCTCGCCTCGCTATATAAACTTCAAACATCTTTATTATTTAATAAATATATCGACTTTTTCACAAGATTTATTACAGATAATATTTTTCTAAGAAATTTTGAACTTAAGTAGTCAGGACATCCTTCGAATAAATTAAATTTTTATTCGAGATAATATTATCAAGATGCTTGCGTTGCTTTTAAAAAAAGCAATGCAAAAGTATTCGAGCAAAATAACAGGAGGTAGGAAATGGATAAAATTCGTCTTGCTGTAATAGGTACGGGAATGGCCTGGGAAAGACTTCATTATCCTGCTATTAAAGAACTCGAGGATAAATATGAAGTAGTTGCATTATGCAACCGAACCCGGAAGGATGCCGAAGAATTCGCCGGGAAAATAAATCTTGACTTGAATAACGTATACGATGATTACAATGAAATGCTAAAAAGGCAGGATATAGATGCAGTAGACATTCTTGTCCCTATAGAATCCAACTACTCGGTTTCGGAAGCGGTTGCAAAGACAGGCAGGGACTTTATTTGTGAAAAACCTCTTGCCTCAAACAGGGAAGATGCAAAAAAATATTTGGAGCTCTCAAAAAAGTACAATGTCAAGATTATGATAGCTGAAAACTACAGATACAATGATGAGAACAATAAAATCAGGGATATTGTAAACAGTGGAAAAATCGGAGATGTGGTATATTTTATTAAGAACAACATATCATGTTTCCCATGTGAAATGACGAAGGACACCTTTGCTGCTACCGAGTGGAGACAGCATCCCAAATATTTCGGAGGTGCTTTTTTAGATGCCGCTGTACATGATATTGCGGCAATGAGGCATATTTTCGGAGCTGTTGAATGTGTACAAGCCTTTGGAAAACCACAGTCAAAAGACTTTAATCCCTATGTATCGGTAAATACCAATATTCTCTTCAAAAACGGGGTTATTGGCTATTATACGTACTATCCATCGGGAGTTGAAACTCAAAAGCCTGCGGTAGGTTTTAGAATTTTCGGTACCAAAGGCGAAATATATCTTGAAGACAAAGAATGCGGAATAATAAATGTGTCATATCATGATGGCACTTCGGAGCTTGTAAACTTTACACCGGAAAGGGGATTTTATAATGAGCTCCTAAACTACTACAACGCAATAAACGGCACAGAGCAAATATCTGTAACCCCCGAGATGGAGTATGGAGATGTCAAAATGGTTTTTGATATTTTGGATTCAATATCTCTTAAGGAAATTATGTATGTGGACGAAGCAGCCCCCTCAAGACAGTTAGGATTTGCAGATGATGAAATAAAGATACATCCTTTCCTTCAGTAGTAGCCATAAAAGCTCGGGACATGGAGTTCCTCCGCTTTTGCCTCTTTCATTTCACTCCAAAAGGCTAAATAAATGGGCGCATTTTTTCTTAAAATTTATAGATGCGCCCATAAAATTTATCAGTATTTCTTATCTTTCGTTTTATGTATGTATATGCTGTTTAAGGCCATTTTCCACATCCTTTCGGCTAAAGGGCTTTGGAATATAACCTACCGCTCCATGTTTTATGGCCTGTCGTATCACTCGGTCAGATGTTACTGCCGATACCATTATTATTTTACTGTCTGAGCTCACCTGTAAAATCTTCTTAATTGCCTCAAGTCCATCCATACCCGGCATTGAAACATCAAGGGTCACAACCTCAGGCTGCATTTCTTTGGCCTTATCAACAGCTTCATAACCATCTTGAGCAAACTCAATATTGCTATACCCAATATCCTTTAGGGTATTGCCCAAAAGTTTCCTCATAAAAAAGGCGTCATCAACGACTAGTATTTTTGTCTTCTCCATCCTGCACAACACCTCTATTCTTTTTATTTATTTTTCTATTTGTATTTTTATTTATATATCTATACAAAAATAGTCTTTATTAATTCCCTCTAAATATTATTTTATGAAAATGAAGGATTATTTGACTGAGATTTTAGAAATAAATCATGAAATGCTATATTACGAATTCTTTACATTATAAGCGCAATCTTGATTGGACTCGGGTTTCACATAAGTGAAACCCGAAAATTAATCAATTGTTATAATCCAAGGATGTCTTCAACCTGCTGTTTCATATCAAATTTGCCACAAACCTGTTTGTGAAGAACAGGCTTCTTATCCAAATCTTTCAACCCTACCGGTATCTTAAGCTTGCACTCCTTAGACAAAATATCAAGGAGTTCAAATTCCGTTTTTCCCTTTAATGCTTCATCCCCCAGTACTGCCTTTACCACACTCTCGTTAAACTTGAAGGGGCTTGCTGTTGATGCAATAACCGTCTTTGTCATATCACCGGTTGAAATTACATACTTATCATAAACATCAACACCGACAGCAGTATGGGTATCAATAACATATCCGTATTCCTTGTATATTGCTTCTATGGTCTTTAGAGTCTCGACCTCACTTGAATATCCTCCCCAGAATATTTCGGATATTCTTTTCTTTACTGCAGAATCAACACTATATTTGCCGGACTCTCTCAAACTGTCCATCCAATCGTTTATTGGAGCGGGATCATGTCCGGTAAGCTCGAAAAGGAGCCTTTCCAAATTGCTTGATATCAATATGTCCATCGAAGGCGAAATGGTCTTCTTAAACTCCCTGTTCTTGTCATATACTCCCGTATTGATAAAGTCGGTCAGAACATTATTGTCGTTGGAAGCACAAATGAGTCTGTTTACAGGAAGTCCCATTTGCATTGCGTAGAAAGCCGCAAGAATATTTCCGAAGTTCCCCGTAGGAACAACAAAGTTAATCTTGTCTCCTTGATTTATTTCACCGCTTTTTAGCATATCCGCATATGCCGAAAAATAATATACTATTTGAGGTACAAGCCTTCCCCAGTTAATGGAATTGGCTGATGAGAATTTAAAACTCTCCTGCTCCATCTTGAGCTTAAGACTTTCATCGGTAAAAATTGCTTTTACTCCGTTTTGAGCGTCGTCAAAATTTCCCTCCACTCCTATGGAGCAAACATTTCTACCCTCCTGCGTAACCATTTGCATCTTCTGAACCTGGCTTACACCGTCCTGCGGATAAAACACAATTATCCTTGTACCTTCAACATCCCTAAATCCCTCTAAAGCAGCTTTTCCGGTATCTCCGGAGGTTGCAACCAAAATTACAATTTCGCTGGTCTCGCCAGTCTTCCTGACTGCCTTTACAAGGAAATGGGGCAAAATTTGAAGAGCCATGTCCTTGAACGCACATGTAGGTCCGTGCCACAACTCCAAGATGTTGACATTTTCATTAAGTCGAGTCAAAGGAGCTATCCTTTTATCCCCAAACTTCTCATCGGTATAGGCACTATAAACGCAATCTGCGATTTCTTCATCGGAGTAATCGGTAAGATAGTGCTTTAATATATATAACGCCCTTTCCTGATAACTCATATCAGCCATGGCGCTTATTTCGTCATTGGTAAGACTTATGTTTTTTTCGGGAACAAACAGGCCGCCGTCAGGCGCTATACCCCTCTTTATAGCTTCAGCGGATAATACAGACTTTAATCCCCCTCGTGTACTCTCATAATACATTTCATTTCCTCCTAAATATTGTAAATCGTATATACTCTAAATCGTACAAAACAATTCTATCATCCAATAACAAAGTTAAGTACGTTTGGAAGCACAGTACAAGTGAAAAACCAAGCCGATAATTTATTTATAAATCACAAGATATAATGCACAATAAAATGGATCAGCAGATTGTTTACTAACTTTAATAATATAATAAATTTCAAAAAAAATAAAGAATATTTTCTACAAATCTATAAAATAACTATAATCAATTATACAATCCCAGAATCCTCCTCAAAACGCAAATAAAACCGCATCCTTGCATATATTTTTCTCGGAATACTCTTCGGAGCGTATAAAGAGCACCCATCCTCCCGGCATCAATAAGATATTTTTTTTCCTTGTCGCTTAATTCAAAATCCAGAAAAGAGATATCCCCTGTATTAATGCTCACGAGAAAGCTGTTTTTGTATTGCTTTGTGCTGGGAATACCGAAATCATGTACAGCAGATATAAGACCTTTTAGTATGTTAAGAGGTGTGAAAACGTTAAGCACTTTATTCTTTCCCCTCAACTCACAGGCTATCAACGGAATTGATACGGAAGGCTGAATAAGCCATACGGGAAAGTTATCCAATACCCCACCGTCAATCAGGTAATGCTTTTTTGTACTACTGCCATCCTTTCTAAAGACTTCCACCGGCTTAAAAGCAAAGGGAACGCTGGTACTCATCCTTACAGCTTTTGCCACTTCGAGTCGATCCGGTTCTATGCCGTAATAGGACATATCATCCGGGAGAACTACAATTCTTCCGCGATTTGCATCCACTGCCGTCATTCTGACCTTGTAACCGTTTGGATTTGACCAGTCGGGTTTGCCCGCCCTCAAATCGGCAAAGGTCTTTATGCCTTTTCTCCTTAGTATTTTATATACCCATTCTTCAAGATAGTCTCCGTCAAAAAGACATCCTTGTTTGCTGTAAGCGACAATATTCTTCAATAAATCCCTTCTGTACCCTGTAAACTCCTCATCCTTTTCAGTATACTTGTAATAATTTGTATAATTGCAATGATCTTCCCCATCTGCGGTTCGCATATTTAGAAAACTCCTAAAATTCTTGTTACTCTGAAATGTACTTCTGGAATTATATTCTATATATTTTTTTATCACCGGTATTTCCCGGGAAATATCAGTTAGCTTTATTTTTTGAAACTCAAACTCATACAATATTTTCTTCAATTCACAAGGGTCATATCCTGCGGCCATAAAAGCCCCAACCAAAGCCCCAGCAGACACCCCTGCAATATTTTTAAAATAGAATCCTTTTTCTTCTGCCACTTCAAACATTCCAATATATGCAATGCCTCGTACTCCTCCGCCCCCCAATACAAGATTTGCCAGTCTTCTGTCTTTATTCATGCTAAAACTGCCTCTCAAAGGATTATAACTAAGTTATATATATTATTTAAAATCAATAAATATTAATCTAGGATTTTTTGTCTTTATTGCTGAGTGTTGCGTATTTGGTTTATACGATCCTTCGAATATCCTGCATATGCAGTTGTCGGATATTTATTTACAATCTCCTCAAACACTTCTAGAGCTTTTGTGCTGTTATTGAGCTCCTGATAGCATACTCCCAGATAATAGAGATTATTTACCGAATACCTCCAATTGCCACTGTAAGACCGGGACCTTTCAAACCTCTCAACGGCTTCCTGGTAATTCTTTCTATTGTACAACTCTCTTCCTTGATTATACTCATCTTGGGCAGCTTTTGGCATGATATCCTGTGACAATTTATCATACTTTTCCTTCTCAATTCCGGTAAAGTTAGTATTTTTCAATAACAATATCAGATCGGCCGCTTCACGGTATTTGTTTTCCGATACATATTTCTCAATTTCAAGAAGTTTAGAAGTATTTAAATAATAGTCAACCTGTTTCTTCACTTCTTCAAACTTACCGTTTAATCCCTGATATTTTTCATCTAATTCATTGTATTTTCTCTCAATTTCATCCCTTTGTTCAATTACTGCTTTGTTTTCCGCCATTAATTGATTTAACGGCCCATTATCCTCTTCTCTAAAGTAATACTTATAGCTTAGGAGAAAAACAAGTAGGACACCAAATATAAAACCCATCAACAACCTTGCCGTATCCATGGGTTTGTATTCCCATATTTTCACTAATTTCTTGAGAGAAAATGGGGAAATGCTCTTGTTACCAACTCCGTCCGAAAGCTGATTTGACGTTCTATTCCTGCCCCTTTTATTCTTGACCTTTTTATCCTTTTCCCGTTTATTTATATAAGGCTCGTAATCGGAATCGATTTCCTTTAAATATTTCATCGCCATTATGCTGTTTTTTTCAGCATCTATAACCTTTTGAAAGGTTTGGGCAGCTTTATCGTTTTCTCCGATATACATATAAAAGATACCTAATAAATTTATTGCTTCATGAAAATCCGGATTTAGCGAAATAGCCTTCTTAAGCTCAATTATGGCTATATCCTCGCTCTTTGCACGAAAATCCTCTAGAGCTTTATTATAGAGCAGTATAGAGTTTTTTATATTATCAGGTATGTTCGGGTTTGATTCCGATAACCTATCCAAATCAATCATTGAATAATTTTGAAGCTCATTTTTGAAATCCATCATAAAATTAACCCCCGCATTAATTTTTATTGGAACTCCATTTCATTCAATCGTACTCCACCGCCTTGTGAAACGAATAACTTATAAATAACACTTTTACACCACTTATTCAATTCATTATTCGAGGCTTAATAGCATGTTCCGTACCTCACCGATATAATACAGTGAGCCAAAGGCACAAATCAAACCATCCTTTGGAGTAATATCAAGACTTTTTGCAACTGCATTTACAATTGTATCACTTATTAATACATTTTTACAATAGCATTCTAAACTTTGTGCGAGCGCTTTTGCGGGTAAAGCTCTATCGCTGTTGGGCGACACAGCAATTATGTACTCCGCAAGAGGTGCACACTCCTCTATCATTGCCATATAGTCCTTATCTTTTAAAATACCTATAATAAATACTATTTTTTTGTGTGGGAAATATGTTTTTAAAAACCCAGAAAGTGTTTGCGCACCTTCAGCATTGTGAGCTCCATCAATAAGAAATATCGGTTCTTTCTTTAGAAGCTCAAGCCTTCCGGGCCATTTTGCATCAGACAACCCTTTTCTTATCGAATCCTCGGAAATACTGTAGCCCTTCTGTGCTAGAATCAGAGCCGCCTCAAGAGCCACCACAGCGTTTTTTACCTGATGCTCTCCCAAAAGTCTTATCTTTAAAGACTTAAATTCTCCATAGTCAAACTCCTGCCCATCTATCGAAAAGTCTTTTATGTTAACAGATTCAAAAAATAACCTGTGCAGTCGGGAATCTCTTTCGCGGCACACCTCTTCAAAAACCCTGTCTGCTTCCGGCGCTTGAGGATATAACACCACATCGGTACCATACTTTATAATTCCCGCCTTCTCAAAAGCTATTTTTTCGAGGGTATTTCCCAACCGTGCCATATGGTCATAACTTATAGTGGTTATAACCGCCGCCAAAGGGGCATCTATTATATTGGTAGAATCAAATCTTCCTCCAAGCCCCACCTCCAGCACAACAATATCGCAACCCTTTTCATAAAAATATTGAAAAGCAATTGCCGTTACTATCTCAAATTCTGTAGGATGATTTCCTCCCCGTAAGGCCATCAACTCAACTTTTTCCTTTACATACTGGGTGATTCTGGCCAGATCTTCCTTTGAGATTTCATCGCTGTTAATTCTAATTCTTTCTGTAAAACGCTCAATATACGGCGAGGTGTATATACCCACTCTATAACCGGATTCCTTCAGTATACTGCTGATAAAAGCAACGGTTGAACCTTTTCCATTAGTCCCGGCAACATGTACATATTTAAGTTTCTTGTGCGGATTGTCCATCAATTCAAGAAGTTCTTGAATGTTATCAAGACCAAGCTTTATGCCAAACTTCAGTGCTCCGTGTATGTATTCCAATGCCTGTCCATAATTCATATTTTTACCTCCAGCCATTTGAGCTTTGCAAAAAGGGGTTATGCTCCTTTTGCAAAACCCCTCATAAGACTACTCATCAATTCCGCAACACTTTTTATACTTTTTGCCACTACCACATGGGCAGGGATCGTTTCGTCCAACCTTATTTTTTCTTACTACAGGTTTCTTGACTTCATCACCACCGTGGGAAGCAGTGACAGGTTCTGCCACCTTCTCACGCTGCGGCATGCGATTGCGGTCAATATGCGTATTCAGTATTATTCTTACCACATCCGACTGAATATTTCTGTTCATTTCCTCAAACATCTCAAAGCCTTCAATCTTGTACTCTATGACAGGGTCCTTCTGTCCAAAGGCTCTAAGCCTTACACCATTCTGAAGCTGCTCCATGTCATCAATATGATCCATCCATTTTTGGTCTACCACCCTTAAAAGGACAACCCTTTCCAGCTCCCTCATAAGCTCCGAACCAAATTCCCATTCTTTTTCCTCATATCTTTTGAGCATACTGTCAATTATTACTTCCCTAAGTTTTTCTTTATTGAGATCCTCCATCTCATCTTTAGGGAAATTCAGAGTTCCTTCCGGAACAAAAGCCTTTTCGGCATAAGAGATTATGCCTTCCCAATCCCAGAAATCCGGGTGAGGATTTTCACTGCAGAACAGATTAACGATATTGTCTGCTATACCATGCATCATCTTTATAATGCTTTCCTTAATGTTTTCACCATTTAGTACCTTTTTCCTCTGGTCATAAATAACTTCTCTCTGCTTGTTCATAACATCATCGTACTGGAGAACATTCTTCCTTATGCCAAAGTTCTTGCCTTCTACTCTTTTTTGCGCATTTTCAATGGCACCAGTCAGCATTTTATGCTCAATAGGCTGATCCTCTTCCAATCCCAATGCCTCTACCATTCCCGTAAGTCTGTCCGAACCGAAAAGTCGCATCAAGTCATCTTCCAAGGATATATAGAACCTTGATTCTCCAGGGTCTCCCTGACGTCCGGCACGTCCTCTCAGCTGATTGTCTATACGCCTTGACTCATGTCTCTCAGTACCTATAATAAACAGTCCGCCAGCTTCAACCACCTTTTCCCGTTCGGCATTGGTGATCTCCTTGAATCCTTCATAAAGCCCGCGGTATACTTTTCTCGCTTCAAGAATCTCCATATCATTGGTATCATTAAATCCTGTAGCTTGATTGATAATATCTTCACTAAAGCCTTTCTTTCTCATTTCCTGCTTTGCCATGTATTCAGCATTACCACCCAATACAATATCGGTACCACGACCGGCCATGTTGGTTGCAATGGTAACAGCCCCCAATTTTCCCGCTTGAGCAATTATTTCGGCTTCCTTCTCATGGTATTTGGCATTCAACACTTGATGGGAAACCCCCCGCTTCTTAAGCATAGAGCTCAAAAGCTCCGATTTCTCAATGGATATGGTACCTATTAGTACCGGCTGACCTTTTTTGTTGCACTCAACTATTTGATCTATGACGGCATTAAACTTACCTCTTTCATTCTTGTAAACGCTGTCATGATGGTCCACCCTCGCCACCGGTAGGTTTGTAGGTATTACAATAACATCCAGTTTATAAATACTCTGGAACTCCTCTTCTTCAGTCTGAGCAGTACCTGTCATACCGGACAGCTTTTTATACATTCTGAAATAGTTCTGGAATGTAATGCTCGCTAGGGTTTTACTTTCTCTTTCAACCTTTACCCCTTCTTTTGCCTCTATAGCCTGATGAAGGCCGTTGCTATACCTTCTTCCGTACATCAGACGTCCGGTGAACTCATCTACAATAATTACTTCGCCGTCTTTTACTACATAATCCTTATCCTTCTTCATAAGTCCATTGGCTCTTAATGCCTGATTTATATGATGGGATATGGTCATGTTGTCCGGGTCAGACAGGTTTCCAATTCCAAAGAACTCCTCTGCCTTTCTCATTCCACCAGCCGTCAAAGTTGCAGTATTGGCCTTTTCATCCACAATATAATCGGCTTCAATATCATCCGTCTGCTCTTTGTCGTCCAGTTCCGTAAATACTTTAACCTTGAGCCTTTTGGCAAAAGCGTCGGCTCTGGTATAAAGGTCTGTAGATTTATCTCCAGCTCCGGAGATAATAAGAGGTGTCCTAGCTTCATCCACCAGAATACTGTCAACCTCATCCACGATAGCAAAGTGGAGATCCCGCTGAACCATATCCTGTTTGTAAATAACCATGTTGTCCCTTAGATAATCAAATCCGTATTCATTGTTGGTCCCATAGGTAATATCGCAGCTATAAGCCTGCCTTCTCTCCTCATTGTTTAGTCCGTGAACAATAAGTCCAACACTTAACCCCAGAAAATTATACAGCTTTCCCATCCATTCACTGTCACGAGTTGCCAGATAATCATTTACGGTAACAACATGCACTCCTTTTCCTTCAAGGGCATTCAGATATACCGGAAGAGTCGCGACCAGAGTCTTACCTTCACCGGTCTTCATTTCGGCTATTCTACCTTGATGAAGTACAATTCCTCCTATAAGTTGGACTCTAAAATGCCTCATCCCCAAAACTCTCTTTGATGCTTCCCTCACCACTGCAAAAGCTTCCGGAAGAATATCATCCAAGGTCTCTCCCTCGCCCAGTCTCTTTTTAAACTCAGGTGTCTTGGCCTTCAACTGTTCATCACTGAGTGCCTGCATTTGCGGTTCCAACTCATCTATTTTATCAACAATGGGCTTAATCCTCTTAAGTTCCCTATCGCTATAACTTCCAAACACTTTTTCGAATAATTTAAACATATAAAAACCTCCAGATATATTATTGATCATTTTTCTTTTTTAATGCTATCATCGGTCGCGTAAACAGTTCATATATGAATAAAAACAATCCCAATGCGACAACCAGATCTCCAATACTTACTACCCCCATACCTCGTCCGATAAATCCGGGCAGGTAGATAACATCGGCTAAAAACTTAAGCTTTGTAGTGCTACTTATGACAGCATGTTTATTATCAGCCCCGGACAATATCATATCAGTCACTTCCTTAATACCGGCCTTTTGCATTGCCTCAAGACTTACCGGCATTCTCCCTCCGTTTATAAGCATTACCAGCCCATTCATAGATGCACCTAGCCCGATAAACCACAGGCCGACATATTCCCTATTGGACCAGAGACAGACAAGCAATAAGGCAAATACCAAAGCCTGAATAATAAAGCTGTATTTTACCGCACTTTCTACTCCTCTAATCCCCAAAAGCCTTGTAATGGTTTGCAGGGCAAAAGCAACTACTGCGAGCCATGTTTTGCGAAGTTTGATATCCGGGAACCCACAAAACTTCCCTTTCAATCCTTGAACTGTCAGCGCCAGAACAAAAGCTAAAACTACGACAGTTAGATAAAGCAAGCTATCACCTCACACATAAACACTATTAAGATGTCTTATTTAAAATCGCAAGAAAAATCCCCATATCAAGCGATATGAGCTCTAAATGCAGGAGGAGATAAATCCGACATGTACAGACTTACATCCTTGCTGACACAAGAATAGGAGCTTTTTGCCCCAATCCATTGTATTGAGGGAATATATAAATAAGGATTATAATTGAACTCGCTACTAAAAAGCACGAAACTATAATTGTTTTTATTGTCCTCTTCCGAACTATCCGAATAAGTTATGCAGCAGACAACCGAAGAAAGCAAGTCACTATCCTCAATATCTTCAAGTAGATCCTTTTCGGGCATACCGCTATCCAGTATAATAAGATCCAAATCTGCCCCATCATACTGGCAAAGGTCAATCAGGTATCCAGCTATATTTACAGTTCCGTCCGAAGTCAATGTAGATAAAATCAGCAAGCTGATAAAAAGCCTTCTGAACATTTTTACCTTCCTCTTATATCTATAATATATATCTATCAATATAGTAATAATATCTGATTTTGAAAATATAATCAACTACATAAACAAACGTAGCTTTATCTTTTGGCAAAGACCTTACTTTTCATCGTACATTCTGTCGAGAATGGTTTTATAACCATCCGCGCCGTAATTTAACGCCCTGTTTATTCTGCTTATTGTGGCAGTACTCGCTCCGGTTCTCTCACTTATCTCCGTATATGTTTTACCTTCCCTTAGCATTCTTGCAACTTCAAGCCTCTGAGCAAGGGCCTTTATCTCGGAAATAGTACAAATATCCTCAAAAAAATCATAACACTCTTCTATATTATCAAGGAGCAGGATGGCCTCAAAAAGCTTATCCGTCAACTCATCCTTAATTTTAGAGTTCATAACCGCCTCAACTCCTGTAAAATTCTAAGCAAAATCAAAATCCCTTTGAAATTACAATATCAGGTTTTTCAAAAACAGTCAAGAACCTTGCTAATACCTGAACCTTTTGTTTTTTAATATAAATGTAATAATTCTGTAACACAAATGAAAAAAACTATAGAATTCAGTTTCGATATATGTTATAATTAAATTGAGATTTGTAATACTCTTTTTTCCTCATAGTAATAAATGAGGTTTTTTTTTGCAGGCTCTTTCTATCCTATCTAAGGAGCATTTTCATTGTCATTTTACTAAATTAATTCTGGTATTTTACTGTTGTTTTTCTATTATTCCACCAAATTATTCCTTAGTATTTTTCTAATCAATATTTTTCTATAGCCTTTCGAATTTTTTCAACTAAATTTTTTTGAAACCTTTTAGTGCGTTTGTTCTGTATTATGCCCAGAAATAGCCTTTTTAGCCCCCTTGAATCAACTATCTGTGACATTTTCTTAATTTACATAATTCACTTTGATGCTTTTAGCAAAATATTTTGTCGAATTTTGTAATATTATCACGTTATGTTTCATGTTTTAGCAATTTGATGTATATTAATTATAGTAATTTTATTAAAAGTTACTCCCCTAAATCCCGTTGCATTCTCCCTTCTCTCATTGGAATGCACGGGGTCTTTTTTTATCTATTGGCCAAATAATTTAATTTCCAATTCTTTAGTCAACTGTTTTTGTCTCCCATTTGTGTATTAAAATATACATCCTATACGTAAAATATGAATAATTCGCCCTATAATAAATATTCATTTAGATACCAATATCTAAAATCAATGTAAAATGTTTATTGCAAAATTGTTGTATAATAATATTACAGATAAGTTTTTCACATGAGGAGAAAGCAATGAATAACAGAATTCAAATTAATATGCCCCAAGATGTGGCATATATTATTAATACACTTAACCAAAATGGCTTTAAAGCTTATTTAGTGGGAGGCTGCGTCCGGGACTCTCTTTTAGGCAAAGCGCCGAAAGACTGGGATATCGCTACCGATGCACAGTCTGAAAATGTAAAGCTCATGTTCGGTAAAATTATTGAGACAGGCATCAAACATGGAACAGTTACTGCCGTCATAGACAGCTACAATTATGAAATTACTACCTTCAGATCATCTTCATCAATTAGCACTGCTACCCTAAAGGATGACCTTCGGTTAAGGGATTTTACAATAAATGCAATAGCTTACCATCCCAACGAAGGTATAATAGATCCCTTTTCCGGTATCCAAGATATAGAAAAATCTATCATTCGTGCAGTAGGTTCAGCCAAAGACCGTTTTCGCGAAGACCCACTAAGGATGCTAAGGGCTATACGTTTGAGCTCAATATTGGAGTTTGAAATTGACAGCCAGGTTCTTTCATCCATAAAGGAAAACTGCGACCTGATAAAAGGAGTAAGTCAAGAAAGAATCCGGGATGAGCTGTCAAAAATTCTGACTTCGGACAGACCAATGAATTTTGTCATTCTAAAGGAAACCGGCCTTCTTAAATTTGTGCTTCCGGAGTTTGAAAGATGCTTCGATACCGAGCAGAATCATCCTTATCATATTTATAACGTGGGAATGCACTCCTTAAAAGCAATAGCAAATATTGAAAACAATCTTGTCTTAAGGTGGACTATGCTTTTTCATGATATTGGGAAGCCGGTTGTAAAAACAACTGACCAAAATGGAATTGATCATTTTTACGGTCATCCCGAAAAAAGCGTGCATATTGCAGAGAAAATAATGAAAAGGCTGAGATTTGACAATAAAACCATGAACAAAGTTCTAAGGCTCATAAAGCACCATGACCGGCGTATTGAGCCGTATTGCAAGCCGGTACGAAAGGCTGCAAGTATCGTTGGCAAAGATATTTTTCTAGACCTTCTAAAGGTTCAGGAAGCAGATAAAAAGGGACAAAATCCTCAGTATCTGGAAGTAAGACTTGAGGCGCTAAGCAAAATAAGGGAAATCTTTTTCGATATTGAAAAGGAAGGGCAAATCCTTACCCTCAAGGACCTTGCGCTAAACGGGGATGATCTTATTGCAATGGGTTTTGAGCAGAGCCGAGAAATAGGGATAATACTAAAAGAACTGTATAACATTGTGCTCGATACCCCTGAAATGAACACAAGAGAAAAGCTAATTGAGGCGATTGGAAACCTAAAAAAAGAGCGTTTCAGAACATAGTGGTCGTTATATATATCCTTGACATTTTGTAAAACTAAAATTTGTGCGAGGTGTCTTTATGATTTCTCAAACCTTCACCTTTAAGGCCAAAGACAACATTGATATCTTCGTTTATAATTGGATCCCAAAGGGGAGTATTAAGGGTATTGTGCAAATTGCCCATGGTGTAGGAGAACATGCAGGAAGGTACGAAGGCTTTGCAAAGGATCTTTCCAAGTCCGGGTACATGGTTTATGCAAACGATCACAGGGGTCATGGAGAAACTGCTAACACTCCCGTTCAACTTACTTATCTTGGAGACAACGGCTGGAATTTGATGATTGAAGACTCTTGGAGACTAACAGAGATTATCCGGAAAGAAAATCCTCATATCCCTGTATTTTTCTTCGGACATAGCATGGGAAGCTTTTTATTAAGGCAATATTTGTATGAGTACCCCAACAGGATTGACGGTGCCATTGTTGCCGGAACCGGTATTTATGAGAAACTCCTTATTAATGCAGGCATTCTTATAGCTAAAAGGCTAATAAATAGAGGAGGAGAAAAAAAGAGAAGTTATTACATAAATAGAATGATTTTTAAGAACTTTAACACTAAAATTGACAGACCCAAAACCAACTTTGACTGGCTATCTAGAGATGATAAAGCAGTTCAAGAATTTATAGACGATCCTTTTTGCGGTGTCCCCTGCACAAACAATTTCTTCTATGAGTTTTTATGTGGCCTTAGGGAAGTGCACAGAACAGAAAACGTTGAAAGAATACCAAAAAACACCTCCCTATTTATCATTTCCGGTGATAAAGACCCTATAGGCCATTGGGGCAGTGATATTCCCTCTCTTGCCCGGCAGTATAGCAAAATCGGCATAAAAGATGTCGAGTACAAGCTCTACAAAGATGCAAGACATGAACTGATTAATGAACTCAACCGAGAGGAAGTAATAGGAGATATAACAACATGGATGAATAGCAGGAATTCCTTGCCCTAAAATAAAACTACAACCTTCATATCATCCGTTTCCATCAGGAAATCACAGGATATAAAGGTTGTAGTTTTTAATTATTACCTGCCTGCTTTTGCTGCAATAGATTTATTAATTGCGTCAATATAGGCTATAGCACTTGAAGTGATTATATCGGTATGTGTACCTATACCGGTATACAATCTTTCATTCGCCTTCAGTGTTACCGAAGCCTCTCCTAACGCATCCATTTCTTCTGTCACAGCCGACACGCTATATTTGTATAATATGAGATTTTCCGCTTCCTTAACAACAGAATTTATAGCTTTAAAAACAGCATCAACCGGTCCATTTCCATTTTGTTCAGCTTCGATCATATTGCCCTCTGCATCTTTAATCACTACTTTTGCGCAAGGGGTGTCTATATTACCGCTAACAACTTTTATCTTGTCAAGTACATATGTCTCTTCCACAGCTTTCGCCACAGGTTCAGTTATAAGTGACTCCAAATCCGCTGTAGTTATGTTCTTTTTGCTGTCGGTAAGCTTTTTAAAATCGCTAAACAGCCTAGTGAGACGTTCCTCATCCAACTCATATCCCAGCTTTTGGGCTTCTATCTTGAGCGCATGTCTGCCTGAATGCTTACCAAGAAGAATCCCGCTGTCATCTCTACCAACAACCTTTGGATCAATTACCTCATAAGTTGATCTTTCCTTTAACACACCATCTTGATGGATTCCCGACTCATGGGTAAATACATTTTTACCGACTATAGGTTTATTTACCGGTATAGGTAATCCCATATATCTACTAACGATTTTACTTGTTTTGTATAATTGCGAAAGATCAATTCCCGTTTCAAATCCCAAATAAGACTTCCTTGCCTCAATGTGGGTAACAACTTCTTCCAAAGCAGCATTTCCTGCCCTTTCACCGACACCATTGATGGTACATTCTATTTGTTGGGCACCATTCATGGCTGCAACAATAGAATTGGCTGCCGCCATACCTAAATCATTATGGCAATGGACACTTATTATAGCTTTATCAATATTTCTTACATTACTTCTAATGTTTTTTATAAGTTCTCCAAACTCAATTGGAGTTGAGTATCCAACTGTATCCGGAATATTTATAACTGTTGCCCCGTTTTCTATTGCTGCTTCGATAACTTCATACAAAAACTCTATCCTCGTCCTCGAAGCATCCATCGGCGAATACTCTACCTCGTCGGTATATTGCTTTGTATGATATACAGTATTTTTTACAATTTCAAGTACATCTTTCTCTGATTTTCCCAACTGATGCTTAATTTGTATATCCGAACTGGATATAAAAATGTGAAAGCACTTTTTCTGAGCATCTTTTATCGCCTTCCATGTCTCATCAATATCCCTTATAATTGCCCTTGAAAAACCACATATATACGGCCCTTCAACTTCTCTGGCAATTCTCTGTACAGCTTCAAAATCGCCCGGAGATGTTAATGGGAAACCCGGCTCAATAACATCTACTCCAAGACGTGCCAGTTGCTTTGCAATATCTACTTTTTCCTGTATATTAAGATTTACTCCTGGTGTTTGCTCACCATCTCTTAAAGTCGTGTCAAATATCCTGATTCTTTTCATTTTGTTGTCCTCCTTTTAAATACACAATTATTTTTACCTACCAAAAAACCCTTCGCTCCTGCAAAGATATGCAGGGGCGAAGGGTCATCTCCACGGTACCACCCTGATTCAGTATGAATAACAACCATACTCTCATTTTTAAGTACTATTTGTACTAAACTATAACGTAGTTAACGTCAACCCCTACTTTTATTTCAGGATCAAAACTCCGGGATGAGCTATATATGTACTCTAATGTATCGGCTTTCACCAACCCCGACTCTCTGTAACAATCAAGTACATTTTATTCCCTTCATAGTCTTTTCGATATTAATATAATTTTAAGTCACGTTCCGGAACTAATTTTCATTTGAATAAACTTATTAAATTAATAAAACCCTCCGCTCCCGCAAATATATGCAGGGGCGAAGGGTTACTCTCCACGGTACCACCCTGATTCAGTATGAATAACAACCATACTCTCATTTTTAAGTACTATTTGTACTAAACTATAACGTAGTTAACGTCAACCCCTACTTTTATTTCAGGATCAAAACTCCGGGATGAGCTATATATGTACTCTAATGTATCGGCTTTCACCAACCCCGACTCTCT